>NZ_FKBR01000019.1:165654-470633 GCF_900078335.1 Bordetella trematum | reverse complement strand
CTGGCCGCGCAGCAGGCCGCCCACCAGAGCCTCAACCAGGACCTGCGCGGCACGCTGGAAGAGTTCGCCAGCGGCTTCGACGCCCGCACGAGCGCTCTGGTCGGCACGGTGTCGAGCCAGCTGAGCGACAGCACGACACAGATCGCCGCCGCCACGGCCGCCATGACGGGCCACTGGCGCCAGGCGCTGGACAGCCAGCAGACCGCCCAGCAGGCGCAGGCCGAGGCCCTGGAAGGCGCGCTGGCGCGCTTTGGCAACCAGTTCGAGGAGCGTTCGCAGGCTTTGGTGCAGCGCGTGGCGCAACGCTTGGATGACAGCGCCGCCACGGTGTCCGGCCAGGTGCAGGAGGCCTTGCACAGCTGGCAGCAGGCGCTGCAGGAACAACAACAGAACCAAGGCGCGCTGACCGACCGGATGGCTCAGGCCCTGGCGCAGGTCGCCGCCGATTTCGAACAGCGATCGGCCAGCCTGCTGACGGACATGAGCGCCCGCCTGGACGGCACGGCCCGCGCCGTGGCCGAAGGCACCGCCGGCGCCCTGCAGGACTGGCATGCTGCCCTGCAGGCGCAGCAACAGACCCAGCAGGCCCAGGCCGAGACTCAGCGCGACGCGCTGCAAGCTCACACCCAGGCTTTTGCCGCGCGTTCGGCCGAGATGGCCGCCGAGATCGCGGCCCGCATGGACCAGAGCGCCGGCCAGCTGGCCGAGCTTTGGCAGCAGGCGCTGGCGCGCCACGAAGCCGCGGGGCAGGCGCTGCTGCAAGCCCAGCAACTGGCGCAGCAAGCCAACGCAGATCGCTTTGCCGAACAGTCGCAGGCTTTGCTGGCCACCGTCGACCAGGCTCACGGACGTCTGCACGGCGAACTGGCCGCCCGCGATGAGGCGCGCCTGTCGGCCTGGACAACGTCCCTGGCCGGCGTGGCCGCTGCGCTGCGCACCGAATGGGAAGACACCGGCACCCGCACGTTGGCGCGCCAGCAGGAAATCTGCGATCGTTTCGCCGCCGCCGTGCATGACATCACCACCCAGGCCGAACACCAGTCGCGCCAGACCATCGGCGAAATCGAACGCCTGCTGGAAGCCGCCTCGCAGGCTCCCAAGGCCGCCACCGAAATGCTCGCGGAACTGCGCCAGCAGCTCAGCGACAGCCTGGCGCGCGACAACGCGATGCTGCAGGAGCGCGGCCATCTGCTGCAGACCGTGGACACCTTGCTGGCCGCCATCAACCATGCCAGCGGCGAACAACGCCAGGCCATCGACGCGCTGGTGGCCGCTTCGGCCGAACTGATGGGACGCGCCAGCGAACAATTCGCCGCCCAGGTGGAAGACAAGGCCCGCCAACTGAACGAGACGGCGGGCCAGATCGAGGGGGCCGCGGTCGAGGTCGCCAGCCTGGGCGAGGCTTTCGGCGCAGCCGTCGCGCACTTCGGTCAGGCCAATGAAAAACTGTTGATCCAACTCGAACGCATCGAGGGCGCGCTGGGCCAGTCGCTGGCCCGCAGCGACGAGCAGCTGGCCTATTACGTGGCGCAGGCACGTGAGGTGGTGGATCTGTCCATGCTGTCGCAGAAACAGATCCTGCAGGAACTGCAACAGATCAAGCGTGAAGGCGGCGACGCGGCATGAACGACGACCTGGACCACGGCGTACAGAACCCGACCCCGGCCTGGGCCGTTTTCGGCGACCTGATGTCGGTGCTGCTGGGCGCGTTCGTGCTCATCCTGGTCGGGACGGTCGGCGTTCAATTGCAGCTGTCCGCCAAGCTCGAAGAAGAAGTGCGCGAACGCCAGGCCGAAACCCAGCGTCGCGAAACCCTGGAGCAGGCGCTGGCCGCGCCGCTGGCGGCCGGCCGCGTCACCTTGGTCGACGGCCGCATCGGCATCAGCGGCAGCGTCCTGTTCGCGCTGAACTCCGACCGCCTGCAACCCGAAGGGCGCGAAGTCCTCGACAGCCTGGTCGAGCCGCTGACGCGCTATCTGCAAAGCCGGGACGAAATCCTGATGGTCAGCGGCTTTACCGACGACCGCCCCATCAGCGAGCACAACCGGCGTTTTGCCGACAACTGGGAGCTCTCGGCGCAGCGCGCGCTGACCGTCACCCGTGCGCTGATCGAGGCCGGCGTGCCGTCGCGCCTGGTCTTCGCCGCGGCGTTCGGCGCCGAGCAGCCCGTGGCCTCCAACGAGGACGCCGACGGCCAGGCCCAGAACCGGCGGGTCGAGATCGCGCCGGTGCCGCGCCTGAGCAACGGCCAGGAAAGCCCGCATGGACAACCCTGAATCCCTCTCGCCAACGCAACAGCTGGAGCAGTGGCAGGCGCAGCAGGCACAGGCGCCGGACCCGGCCGCCTTCGCCCTCATGCAGGCCCTGGCGCGACGCCTGCCGACACTGCAGGGCAGCGCCCGCCAAGCCGTGCAGGCGCGCCTGCAGGCGCAGCTTGAGCGCCATGCGCAACGGCTGCAAGCCGACACCGCCCTGCGGCCCGCCCGGCCGGGCGCCCCCGGCCCGCTCACCGATCTTCTGGCGCACGCCCGGGCGCGCGCCGTGCTGCAGGACGCCCCTGACGACGGCAGCCTGGCCTATCCCGAATTGCCCTTGCTGGACGAAGTGCGCGCGATCTGGGGCCGCCTGAACGCCGAAAGACAGCTGCGCCAGTCCATCGAACAACTGCCCGAAAACGCCGGCCCGCTGAATTCCGACCATGTGGTGCTGCGCGCCCTGACGCACATGCGCGAGCTATCGCCCGATTACCTGCATCACTTCATGGTGTACGGAGAGACCCTGGCCTGGCTGGAGCGGATGAGCCCGGCGCCCGGCGCCCCGGCCCGGGACGGCAAGCCCGGCGCCAAAAACGCCGGCAAGCCGGCCGCCAAGGCAGCGGCGAAACCCCGCAAGCCGCGCAAGACCGTCGCCGAAGCGGCGCCCGATGAAGCGGGCGGCGAGCGCTAACGCGGGCAGGCAGGACGCGGCGGCGGATCGCCCAGTTGCATCCTGTCGAACAAACCGAGAGAGGCGGCCGGAGCGATTCTGATCACCTGGCCCCCGGCATCCTGAATCACGCCCTGGCTGGCGTCGACATCGCCGTGACCATCCTGGCGGGCAGGCGTCTCAGGCGGGGCGCGGAAAACCCAGGGCCGGCCCGGCTCCTCACGTGCGACGGTCTTCACCCGGGTGCCGGCCGGATACGCCATGGGCCCCAGCCGGTACGGGCAGACCAGCGCGCCGGCGTCCAGGGCATAGAAATCCCGTTGCGCATCCAGTCGCAGGCTGGCCCCGGCCAGCCACATGCCCTGCAAGGACAGCAGGGCGCCGTCCTGCCAGCGCAGCGTCCAGCGATCGGGATCCACATGCCCGTCGATATAGACCAGCCCGGTGCTGGCGCGCAGTTCGACGCCAGCCTGCGCCAGCGCGCCCTCATTGCCCGGCGCGAGGATGCAACGCTCGAAGCGCGGCAGCCCGGCCTCATCGGGCTCGAACCCCACTCCCTGGCTGCTGTCGCACAGCCAGCCCTGCACCGGCTGTGCGTCTTCGCCATAGACGATCAGGCTGTTCCAGTCGAAGCCGGTTTCGTCATAGGTCTTGGGGTCGTAGCGCGAGGACACGTGGCGCTGCAGCCGCCCGACCTGCAGGCCCTCGATGAGGACCGGCGCCGGAAAACGCGCCTCGATGAAGCTTTCGGGCCGGCCTTCGCGCCGCAGCGTCAGGGCAGTACCGGCAGGCATCGCCAGCCCATGCAGCTCACGCGCCTCGTCCAGCACGATGTGGCGCTGGGCCTCGATCAGGGCCTGCTCGCGCTCGAACTCCCAGAGAAAGTAGTAGAACCGCAGGCCCTGGACGGCGATCCAGGCCAGGGGCAGAAACAACAGCAGCGCGCGCAAGGGATGCGCACGCAGCCTGGCCCGCCAGCCCGGACGCCGCCACAAGCCCACCGCCCATACCGCCAGCGCCAGCAGCGCCGGCCAGGTCAGCAAGGGCAGGAGATAAAACCAGAGGGAGGGAACGGCGATAGGAATCATGCCGGCATGATACCGCCGCCCCATGCACACCCTGCGGCGACCGGGCCTGGCGCGCCGTGTTCAAGAGCGCCGGGAGTCGGGGATGGATGAGCCGGCTGGCATGCGCCGGGGCCGCGGGCGGAAACGGCCAGCTTTGCACGGCCATACCGCGTGACAATGATGCCGGGCCGACTGGCGGCCCGGAAAAACCGCAGCCCGCCTGCGGGCGGGCTGCGTACGGAGTCGCCGGCCGATCAGCCCAGCTTGTGCAGCCAGCCGTGCTTGTCTTCGGCGCGACCGCGCTGGATATCCTGCAGGGCGGCCTTCAGACGCTCTGTCACCGCGCCGGGCTTGCCGTCACCGATGGTGAAGGCGTGCTTGCGACCCTTGACGTGGCCGATGGGCGTGACCACGGCAGCCGTGCCGCAGGCAAACGACTCGGTCAGCTTGCCGCTCTTGGCATCGGCCTGCCACTGGTCGATGGAGTACGGCTCCTCGCGCACCGTCAGGCCCATGTCGCGCGCCAGCGTGATGAGGGAGTCGCGGGTGATGCCCGGCAGGATGGTGCCGGTCAGGGGCGGGGTCTGCAGCGAACCGTCAGCAAACACGAAGAACACGTTCATGCCGCCCAGCTCTTCGATCCAGCGGCGTTCGACGGCATCCAGGAAGACCACCTGGTCGCAGCCTTCGCGTGCGCCTTCGGCCTGGGCCTGCAGGCTGGCCGCATAGTTGCCGCCGCACTTGGCGGCGCCCGTGCCGCCAGGCGCCGCGCGCGTGTAGTTGTCGGAGACCCAGATGGTCACGGCCGCGGCGCCGCCCTTGAAGTAGGCGCCCACCGGCGAGGCGATCACGGCGTAGAGGTACTCGGCCGACGGCTTCGTGCCCAGGGCCACTTCCGTGGCGATCATGAAGGGGCGCAGGTAGAGCGACGCGCCATCGGCCGACGGGATCCAGTCGCTGTCGGTGCGCACCAGCGCCTCGACCGAAGCGATGAACAGATCTTCGGGCAGCTCGGCCATGGCCATGCGGGCGGCCGAACTGCGGAAGCGGCGCGCGTTGGCGTCGGGGCGGAACAGGGTGGCGCCGCCGTCGGGCAGACGATAGGCCTTCATGCCTTCGAAGATTTCCTGGGCATAGTGCAGCACCAGCGCCGAGGGATTGAGCGCGAATTCGCTGCGGGCCACCACCTTGGCGTCATGCCAGCCGCGCTCGGGATGAAAGCGGATAGTGGCCATGTGGTCGGTAAAGATGCGCCCAAACCCGGGGTCCTGCAACAGACGCTCGCGTTCGGCCGGCGCGACGGCATCCGCACGCCGCTCGATCAGGATGGTGGGCTTGTCTTGACTCATTGTTGTCTCCAGCAGTCAGGGTATGGCGAACGGAGTGTCGCGCGAAGGTAATGCCGGCAAGGATAACGCCAATATCCCGGCCCCAGAAAGCATGGCGCGTCCGCAAATGCGCCGGGCCGGGGCGGCCGTGCAGACCGCCCCGGCCCGGGGCCAGGATAAAAAACGCGTGGCAGACCCGGCATGGGCTACCGGACGCGGGGGCTTCGCCAGCCTCGCCGCGCCGTCGGAGGGCCTGCGGCACGCGCAAACGATCACCGGGCCAGGCCCGGCTGCAGGTTTATTCCGGCTGGATACCGGCGTCCTGCATGACCTTGATCCAGCGCTTGCTCTCGGCCAGGTTGAAAGCCTCGGCCTCCTGCGGGCTCATGGCGCTGGGCAAGGTGCCCTGCGACTTCAGCGCCTCGACCACCTTGGGCGATTGCGCAGCCTGCACCATGACCTGGTTCAGCTTCTCGATCACGGCATCGGGCGTATCCTTGGGGGCCCAGAGACCGTACCAGGTGACGATGTCGAAGTCCGGCAGCACGGTTTCATGCAGGGTGGGCACTTGCGGCAGTTCGGCCAGCCGTTCCTTGGTGGTCACGGCCAGCGGCTTGACGCGGCCGCTTTCGATCAGCGGCAGGGCCGGCGCCAGCGGCGCATACATCACATCCACGTGCCCGCCGGCCACGTCGGTCAGGGCCGGGCTGCTGCCGCGATAGCCCACGTGGGCGATCTTGGTCTTGGCGGTGGAGTTGATCAGCTCGCCCACCAGATGCGGCAGGGTCGCCACGCCGGGCGAGGCGAACGACAGGCTGTCCGGGTTGGCCTGGGCGTACTTCAGCAGCTCGGCGAAGTCCTTGAAACGGGAGTCGGCCGGCACCACGGCGACCATGGGTACCGTGCCCAGCACGCCGACCATGCGGAAGTCCTTGATCGGGTCGAAAGACAGCGACTTGAACTGGGCCGGATAGATGCCCTGCACCGACGGGTTCATCAGCAGGGTGTAGCCATCGGCCGGCGACTTGGACACCGTGGCCGCACCGATGGTGCCGCTGGCGCCCGGGCGGCTTTCGATCACCAGGGGCTGGCCCAGGATCTCGCCCATCTGCACGGCGATCACGCGGCCGACCACATCGGTCGGGCCGCCCGGCGCCCAGGGCATGATCACGCGGATGGGTTTGTCGGGGTAGTCGCCCGCCACCGCCGCCGTCAGCGGCGAACCGGCCAGCAGGGCTGCCGCGCACGCCGTCACAAGAAACTTACGCTTGTTCATCTACTGCTTCCTTCCAGAAAAGTTAAGTTGGCCGAGGGCAGCGCCTGGGCAAGCCAGGCCTTGACCTCCTCCAGTTGGCGCCCGATGGTGGCTTCGTTCTTCAGCATGCGGCCCAGCGGGCCGGCCACCACAATGGCAAACGGTTGTTCAAACGCCCGGAACCCCAGCGACAGCGACATGACGTCCTCGACGTGCTCGCCTACCGAGCGCTGCCAGCCGCGCTGCACACCTTCGTTCAGGTCATCCAGCAGGGCCTGGCGTGAAGCCAGCGTGCGCTCGGTATAGGCCTGCAGCTCGCCGTAGCCTTGCAGCCACTTCTGCCGCTCGGCCGGGCTCAGCATGGCCAGCAGCGCCTTGCCCGAACTGGTGGCGTGCACCGCCTTGAATCCGCCCGGCTGATGGCTGAAACGGATTGTCTGGCGGGACTCGGCCACGATCAGGTAAACCACCTGCGAGTCGGCCAGCTTGGCCAGGATGGCGGTCTCGCCGGTCAGGTTGCGCACCTGATCCAGCAAGGGCGCCAGCAAGGCATTCAGGGGGTCTGCATGGCAGATCAGGCTGGCCACGTGCATCAGCTTCTGGGTCGGGTAATAACCCAGTTTCTTGCCGATCTCATACAGATAGCCGCGCGCCACCATGGTCTTCAGGAGCCCATGGCAGCTGGACAGCGGAATCTGCATCTGGGCGGCGATTTCGCTGTAGAGCAGAGGTTTCTGCTCCTCGGCAAAGAGGTTGAGCACGTCTAGCACACGGCCGGCTGTTTTCACGTCCATGATGAAAGTATCCTATACATGATAAAGTTGAGTCAAATCCCACGACCACAAGGAGTCATGACGTATGCGTTGGAAAAATCGTCCCGAAGGATCTAACTGGGGGGACTTCGGCCCCGACGATCAGCGCGGGTGCCTGAACTACATCACGCCCGAAAATGTCCTGAAGGGTATACGAGAGGTCAAGGAAGGATTGAGCTTCTGCCTGTCGCTGCCGCTGGACTATCCGGGCGGCAACGCAGTCAACGTGCGGCGTCATCCGCCCAAGCTGCGTCCCACCGAGCGCGACGGCGACTTCTATCTGAACTTCCCGCTCGGGCGGCTGCGTCCGGGCTGCGTCGACGTGCTGAGCGATGACATCGTCGAGATGAGCCTGCAGTACTCGACCCAGTGGGATTCGCTGGCTCACGTGGGCGCCCTGTTCGACGCCAACGGCGACGGTCTGCCCGAGCGTGTCTACTACAACGGTTTCCGCCCCAACGACGATATCGTCGGCCCGGTCGACTATGACGTCGACCAGGGTTTCGCCAAAACCGACCTGGGCCAGGGCGTGGCCTCCAATGCCAAGAAGCTGGACATCACCCAGCTGGCCGAATCCTGCCTGCAGACGCGCGGCGTGATGATCGACCTGGCACGCCACTACGGCCGCAGCGCCAAGTCGGTGGGCTACGACGACCTGATGCGCATCCTGGATGCCGACAAGATCGAGATCGGGCGCGGCGACATCCTGCTGTTCCATACCGAATTCGGCGATTGGCTCCTGGAGCAGAACCGCCAGCCCGACGAGCACGAGATGCATCGGGTCGCCGCCGGCCTGGATGGCAGCGACGAGAAGCTGCTGCAATGGATCAGCGACAGCCAGGTGGCCGCCATGGCGTCGGACAACCATGCGCTGGAAATCTATCCGACCCAGAAGCCCAACGCCTGCTGCGCCGCCCTGCCGCTGCACCATCACTGCATCTTCAAGCTGGGCATGCCCATCGGCGAGATGTGGTATCTGGGCAAGCTGGCGCGCTGGCTGGCCGAGCACGGTCGCCATCACTTCCTGCTGACCGCCCCGCCGCTGAACCTGCCGGGCGCCGTCGGCTCGCCGGCCACCCCGGTGGCCACGGTCTAGCCTTCAGTGCACGCGCCGCCGGTACAGGGTGCTGCGGTGCACGCCCAGTGCGCGCGCGGCACGGCTGACGTTGCCGCCGTGCGCCCGCAGTGCCGCCTCGATGGCGGCATCGGCCTGCTCGCGCAGCGCCGGCCCGGGCGGCGCCGCCTGGCGGATCTCGGCCGGCAGCATGTCGCGTTCGATGCCGCCGCTGGCGCGCGCCAGCACGCGCAGGGTGCGCAGCACCGCATCGAGCTGGCGGTAATTGCCCGGCCAATCGTAGGCGGCCAGCTCGGCTTCGATGGCCGGCGGCAGCGCCTCGCCCTCCCCCCACATCCGGCGCAACAGCGCCAGGCGATCGTGATGCTCGCGTAACGGCGGCAACGCCACGGTGTATTCGGCAATCCGGTAATAGAGGTCATCGCGCAGCGGCGCCTGCCCAGGCCCGCGCGCCAGCGGACGGTGGGTGGCGCAGACCAGCGCGAAGTCCACCGCGACAGGCCGGCCGGCACCCAGCGGCGCCACTTCGCGAGACTGCAGCACGCGCAGCAGGCGGGCTTGCAGCGGCAGGGGCATGTCGCCGATTTCATCGAGGAACAAAGTCCCGCCCTGCGCCTGGCGCAGCAGCCCTTTGCTGCCTTGACGGCGCGCGCCGGTGAATGCGCCCTCTTCATAGCCGAACAGTTCCGCCTCGATGAGGCTTTCGGGCAAAGCCGCACAATTGACAGCCACGAAGGGGCCGCCAGCACGCGCACTGCGGGCATGCAGGGCGCGCGCGAAAACCTCCTTGCCGGTGCCGGTCTCGCCTTGCAGCAGCACCGCCACGCCGGCGTCGCTCAGATGAACGGCCCGGGCCAGCGCAGCCAGCGTCGCGGCCTCGAAGCAGCCGGCCGGCTCGCCGGTCGCCCTATCCGGCCGGGGCGCGGACCGGGGCGGCGCAGGCACGGCGGACTGCCGGCGCGCCGCTGGCAGCGGATCACACAGGCGCAGCAGCCGACCCTGGCGCGTGCGTGCCTGGCCGTCCCGGGGTTCGCCGTCGAACAGATCGCCATAGCGCAGCGCGCCGATAGCCGAACGGTCCAGCGCCAGCAGCGCCCGCGCATCGCGGTCGGCCCCCACCAGCCGCGGCCCGTCAAAGGCCAGCCAGGCCTCGTGATCGCCCGCCTGCAATCGCAAGACCTCGTGGTCGCCGTGGGCGGCCTGAAACAAGGCGCGCTCGATGCGGGCAACCGCTGCGCGCAAGGCGGCCAGCGACTCGGCGCTGGCCTGCGCGGCAGGGTGGGAGAGGTCCAGCACGCCCCGCACCCGCCCCAGGCTGTCGAAAATCGGCACCGCGCTGCAGGTCAGGATGCGGTTGGCCTCAAGGTAGTGCTCGCCGCCGCGCACCACGAGCGAACGGCCCTCGGCCAGGGCCGTGCCGATGGCATTGGTGCCGGCAGCTTCCTCGCCCCAATGCGCCCCCGGCAGCAGGGCCACGCGTGCAGCCTTCTCGGCAAAGCCGGTGTCGCCCTCGCAATCCAGCACCAGCCCCTGCTCGTCGGTCAGGATGAGCAGCCGGCCGGGGCCGCGCAATGCGGCCATCGCCGCGGCCGCGCGGGCGCGCAGGTCCTCGTTGCGCTGACGCGCCTGGCGTAACTCGGCATCGGTCAGGGGGTCGCGCGCCTGACGTGCGCGCATGTCCAGGCCCGATTCGGCGCAGCGCCGCCAGGACCGCAGCAGCGGATCGGCCAGCAGGCCGACCGGCTCGATGCCCTGCTCGGTAAAAAGAGTGCGGGCCTGGTTCAACGCCCGTTGTCGATAGACCATGATGTCTCCTTGCCCGGCGTTCTGCGACGCCTGTCGCGCGACACTGTCGCGGATTGCGACACCCAGCCCGGGCCACAGGCCGTTGCCGCGATGACGCTGTCCTACTTTCGCACGGCAGCCCGGCGCTGTCCATGCGACCCCCACAGCTGGCACGGGATTTGCTTGAGCCTTACAGGCAGGCGGCCGGCCCGACCGGCCGCCCTGGCGATTCCCACAACAGCCGGATACGGAGACAAGCAATGAACCACGCCACCCCCATCACCCCCGCCACCTACGGCACCCGCCTGGCCCTGAAGGCGGAGTATGGCAACTTCATTGGCGGCAAATGGCAGCCCGCCGCCGATGGCGCCACCTTCGATAACGTCACGCCGGTCACCGGCCAATTGCTGTCGCGTCATGCGCGCTCCGGCGAGCGCGACATCGAAGCCGCCCTGGATGCAGCCCACCGCGCCGCGCCCAGATGGGGCGCCACGCCAGCGGCCGAACGCGCCCAGATGCTGCAACGCATCGCCGACGTGATGCAGGCCAACCTCGAAACCCTAGCCACGGCCGAGACCTGGGACAACGGCAAACCCATCCGCGAGGCGCGCGCCGCCGATATTCCGCTGGCCATCGACCACTTCCGTTATTTCGCCTCGGCCATCCGCGCCCAGGAGGGCGGCCTGTCGGAAATCGACGCCGACACCGTCGCCTATCACTTTCGCGAACCGCTGGGCGTGGTGGGCCAGATCATCCCCTGGAACTTCCCCATCCTGATGGCGGCCTGGAAACTGGCGCCCGCTCTGGCGGCGGGCAACTGCGTGGTGCTCAAACCTGCCGAACAGACGCCGCTGGGCATCCTCATCCTGGCCGACCTGATCGCCGATATCCTGCCGCCGGGCGTGCTCAATATCGTGACGGGCTTCGGCCTGGAGGCCGGCAAACCGCTCGCCTCCAACAAGCGCATCGCCAAGATCGCCTTCACCGGCGAGACCACCACCGGCCGCCTCATCATGCAGTACGCGTCGCAGAACATCATCCCGGTCACGCTGGAGCTGGGCGGCAAATCGCCCAACATCTTCTTTGCCGACGTGGCCGCGCAGGATGACGCCTTCCTGGACAAGGCCATAGAGGGCTTCGTGATGTTCGCGCTGAACCAGGGCGAGGTCTGCACCTGCCCCAGCCGCGCATTGATCCAGGAATCGCTCTATGACCGCTTCATGGAGCGCGCGCTCAAGCGCGTGGCCGCCATCAAGCAGGGCAACCCCCTGGATGCCGACACCATGATCGGCGCGCAGGCCTCGGCCGAGCAACTAGAGAAGATCCTTTCCTACCTGGACATCGGCAAGCAGGAAGGCGCCCAGGTGCTGGCCGGCGGCGAGCGCGCACAGCCGGATGGCGGCCTGGCCGAAGGCTATTACGTCAAGCCGACGGTATTCAAGGGCCACAACAAGATGCGCATCTTCCAGGAGGAAATCTTCGGGCCGGTCGTGGCGGTGACGACTTTCAAGGATGCCGACGACGCCCTCGCGCTGGCCAACGACACGCTCTATGGGCTGGGCGCAGGCGTCTGGTCGCGCGACATCAATACCTGCTATCGCCTGGGGCGCGGCATCAAGGCCGGGCGGGTGTGGACCAACTGCTATCACGCCTACCCTGCCCATGCCGCCTTCGGCGGCTACAAGCAGTCGGGCATCGGCCGCGAAAACCACAAGATGATGCTTGACCATTACCAGCAGACCAAGAACCTGCTGGTGAGCTATTCGCCCAAGGCGCTGGGCTTTTTCTGACCCTGAACGGCGAAGGCCGCAAGGCCTTCGCCCCCGGAGATCGCCATGACTGATGTCACCCCGCGCGTGGTCGCCACCGATGCCGCGCGCGATCTCATCGCCACGCTCAAGGCCAAGCACGGCCCGCTGATGTTCCACCAGTCCGGCGGCTGCTGCGACGGCAGCGCGCCCATGTGTTATCCGCTGGGCGAGTTCCTGGTGGGCAGCTCGGACCTGCTGCTGGGCGAACTGCAGGGCTGCCCCTTCTATATCGGCGAAGATCAGTTCGCCTACTGGGAACACACGCAACTCATCATCGACGCCATCGAGGGACGTGGCGGCGCCTTCTCGCTGGACAGCGCCGAAGGCCGCCGCTTCCTGTTGCGTTCGCGCCTGTACAGCGACGCGGAGTGGGCCCGCGTGGCGCCCGTCAGCCGCGCGGGGTGAGGCGACGCCGCATCGGGCGCCTGGGCCGGATCGGCAATGCGTCGACGTTGCTGCACACCACCAGGATCTCTGCCGGACGACGGCCGGTGCTGAGATAGACATGGCCCTGGCTGCTGTCGAAGTAGGCCGACTCGTGGCGGGCCAGATCCACGTGTTCGCCGTTCTCGAATGCGATGCGCACCTTGCCCGACAGCACCACGATGAACTCCTGCCCCGGATGACGGATGTAGTCATCGAACTCGTTGACCGCACGCGCGTCGATGGTGCCCCACATGGGGATCATCTGCTTGCCGGGAAAGTCGCCCATCATGAGGCGATAGTGATAGTTGTCCGTGACGTAGTTGCGCACGTCGGCCAGCGTGTTCTTCACGAAGGTCGGTGCGGCGGCAGTCGGCGCGCAGCCCGACGGCATGAACAGGCGCGTCATTTCGATGCCCAGCGCACGCGCCAGCGCGGCGAATTTTTCATAACTGAGCGCCAGCTGCCCCAGCTCGGCCTTGGACAAGGTCGACACGGCGATGCCGGAGGCATCCGACAGCGCCTGCAGGGTCATCTTGCGCGCCTTGCGCTCGGCGCGCAGACGCGCGCCCATTTCTTCCTTGCCGACGATCGCGGGCAAGACGGAAGGGTCGGCAGCAGCCATGGCATGTTCCGCTAGCAAAGAGTGGGTCAGGAAGGCGGCCCGGTGAGGCCGGGCCGCCGCCGAGATTGTAACTTTGCCGGCCTCAGGCGCCGCCATCGGGTGCCTGGGCGCCCTTGCGGGACACGATCATCCCGTAATGCTCCGGACGCCGGTGAGCCGCAAAATTAAAGATATTGGCGCGGTAGTTCTCGCTGGCCGACAGATCGCACACGAAGTTGATGACCTCGTCGTCCTCGGAGAAGGTCCGCACCATCACCTCCCCGGTGGGTGCGACGATGCAGGATCCGCCGATCATGGGATTGCCCTCTTCCACGCCGGCCTTGCCGGCCGCCGCGACCCAGCAGGCATTCTGGTAGGCGCCGGCCTGCAGCGACAGCAGATGGTGGTGCATGCGCAGGTGCAGGGGCTCATCCCATTGGGTGTAGCCGGAGGGCGTGTTGTAGCCCACCATCACCACCTCCACGCGCTGCAGGCCCATCACCCGATAGGTCTCGGGCCAGCGGCGGTCGTTGCAGATGCACATGCCGATGGCCGCATCGGGGGTCTGCCAGACCGGGAAGCCCAGGTCGCCCACTTCGAAGTACTTCTTCTCCAGATGCTGCACGGCCTGGCCCTCGCGGGTGGCGGCTTCGCCCGGAATATGGATCTTGCGATACTTGCCGACGATGCCGCCGTCGCGCCCGACCAGGATGCTGGTGTTGTACTGCACCCCGCCAGCCAGCTCGGCATAGCCCAGATAAAACCCCACGCCCAGCGCCCGCGCCGCGTCGAAAAGAGGCTGCGTGAGCGGCCCCGGCATCTCGGTTTCGAAAAAGGCGTGGACCTCGGCGGGATCCTCCATCGACCAGCGCGGGAAGAACGTGGTCAGCGCCAGCTCGGGGAACGTCACCCAGGTTGCGCCGCGGCTGTGGGCCTCGCGCAGCATCTCGAGCAGCCGCGCGACCACGCGCTGGCGGCTGTCGCTGCGCTGCACCGGGCCCATCTGGGCCACGGCAAGATGCAGTTTGCGCGCGCTCATTGTCCGCTCCAGTTCAGCACCCGGCCGGGGTGTTCGCCGGTGAACCCCTGTTCGCGCCAGACCGGCGCGCCATTGACATAGACCGAATGGATGCCCGCGGCGCGCTCGGTGGGACGGTCGAAGGTGGCCGCATCGGCCACCTGTTCGGGGTCGAACACCACCAGATCGGCGAAAAAGCCCGGCTGCACCACGCCGCGCTCGGCCAGGCCGAAGCGGCTGGCGGTCAGGCCGGTCATCTTCCAGACCGCCGTCTCCAGCGGGAACAGCCCCAGGTCGCGGCTGTAATGTCCCAGCACCCGCGGGAAGGTCCCCCACAGGCGCGGATGCGGGCGCTCGTCATGCGGCAGCCCGTCGGAGCCGATCATGGTCGGCCCGAAGGCCAGGATGCGTTGCACGTCGTCCTCGTCCATCATGAAATAGATGGCCCCGGCCGGCTGCAGTTCGGCCACCAGGTCGAACTTGGATTTTCCGCGCTCGGCCGCGACCTCATCCAGGTCACGCCCGGCCAGCTCGGGAAAAGGCTTGCACCAGGTAATGAGGGTGCGCCCGGCCAACAGCACGCTGTCCTGCTTGAGCATGGTGGAGCCGGCCACATAGGGGTAGGCATCGAGCGACACCGACTGCTCGGTCATGGCCCGTTCGATGATGGCCAGCGTCTCCGTGGAACGACCGAAATTGGGTTTGCCCGCGAGCTTGTGATGGGAAATGACCACCGGCACGTCGAGCTCGCGGCCGATGCGGAAAGTCTCCTCCAGCGCCGCCACGATGTGCTCGCCCTCGTCGCGCATGTGGGTGGCATAGACGCCGCCGTGCTCGGCCAGCGGACGGCAGACCTCAATGATCTCCTCGGTGGTGGCCTGGGCGGCGGGCGGATAGAAGGTGCCGGTGGAAATGCCGATGGCGCCGCTGGCCAGCGCCTCGTCGGCCAGCGCGCGCATGGCATCGATTTCGCCGGCATTGGCCGGACGATGCAGCTCGGGCATGACCGCGGCGCGCAGGGTCGAATGGCCCACCATGCAGGCCGCATTGACCGCCGCCGGCGTTTCGCGCAGGGCCTGCAGATAGGCCGCAAAAGACGTGAAGCGGAACGAGCCGCCCTCATCGAGCAGATCCAGAGGCGCCGGCGGCGCGGCATCGGCCAGCGGCGCCAGGCTGATGCCGCAATTGCCGGTCACCACCGTGGTGACGCCCTGGGAGATCTTGGGTGTCATGTCGCGCTTGCGCAGCAGGTAGTTGTCGTCGTGGGTATGGGAGTCGATGAAGCCTGGCGCGACCACCATGCCGCTGACGTCGATGCGCTCGCGCGCGGCGGCCTGGCTCAGGTCGCCCACGGCCACCACGCGATCGCCCCGCACGCCCACATCGGCGCGACGCCCGGGGGTATTGGTGCCGTCGATGACCGTACCGCCGGCCAGAACATAATCCAGGACTTCACTCGCTGCTTGGGACATTGGGTGCTCCGAAAAAAGGCCGGCAGGGCTGCTGCGGCGGTTCAGGCGCCAGGGCGCCACGGGGTATCAAACGAAATGGCAGGCCACTTCCTGCTGGGGCGCCACCTCGCGCGGCAAAGGCGCGACTTCGGCGCAACGCGGCTGCGCCATCGGGCAACGGGTTCGAAACGCACAGCCCGACGGCGGCGACAGCGGGCTGGGGATCTCTCCCTTGAGCACCTGCGCCGGCTGACGGTCGCGCGCCGAGGGCGCCGAGGCCATCAGGGCGCGGGTGTAGGGATGGGCGGGACGCTGGAACACCGCGTCGCGCGGCCCGGTCTCGACGATGCGGCCCAGGTACATCACCGCCACATAATGGCTGATGTGCCGCACCACGCTCAGGTCGTGCGAAATGAACACGTAGGTCAGGCCCATGTCGCGCTGCAGATCCATCAGCAGATTGATCACCTGCGCCTGCACCGAGACGTCCAGCGCCGAGACGGGCTCGTCGCAGACGATCAGGCCCGGGTCCAGGGCCAGCGCGCGCGCGATCACGATACGCTGGCGCTGGCCGCCGGAGAACTCGTGCGGATAGCGTTCGGCGGCATCCGGGCGCAGGCTCACGCGCGCCAGCAGCTCGGCCACGCGGGCGCGGATGGCGGCGCGGTCATGGCCGAAATTGCGCAAGGGTTCGCCGATGATGTCGCGCACCCGCATACGCGGATTCATCGAGGAAAACGGGTCCTGGAAGATGAACTGCATGCGCTGGCGCATCTGCCGCAATTCAGCCGCCTTCATCTCGGCCAGGTCCCGGCCTTCGAGCAGGATGCGGCCTTCGGTCGGGTCGGTCAGACGGATGAGGCACTTGCCGGTGGTCGACTTGCCGCAGCCGGACTCGCCCACCAGGCTCAGGGTGCGCCCGCGCGGCACCGACAGCGACACGCCGTCAACGGCGCGCAACACGCGCCCGCCCTCGAGGGCGAAGTGCTTCTTCAGGCCGATGACCTGCAGCAGCGGCTCACTGGAATTCTGGGTTTGCATAGGATTCTTCATGCGGTCTGGACCGATTCAACGCGCGCCCAGCACCAGCTGCGGTGGCGCTCGCCGGCCTCGACCGGCGGCGGTTCCTGCTCGCTGCAACGCGGCAGGGCCTGATCGCAACGGGCCGCGAACGCGCAGCCGCGCGACGCCGGGGTGATCACCGGCACGATGCCGGGCAATTCGGCCAGCCGGGTATCGTGGCCCTGCCCGTCGACGAAGGCGGGCAGCGAACGGATCAGGGCCTGGGTATAAGGATGCTGCGGACGGTCGAGCACATCATCGACGCTGCCCTCCTCCACCTTGCGCCCGGCATACATCACGATGACGCGCTGGCACATCTGCGCCACCACCCCAAGATCGTGGGTGATGAGCACGATGGCCGTGCCCAGGCGCGCCTGGATATCGCGCAACAGGTGCAGGATCTGCGCCTGGATGGTGACGTCCAGCGCCGTGGTGGGTTCGTCGGCGATCAGCACCTTGGGCTGACAGGCCAGCGCCATGGCGATCATGGCGCGCTGACGCATGCCGCCCGACAGCTGGAAGGGATACTCGTTGACGCGCCGCGCGGGGTCGGAGATCTGCACCAGCTCCAGCAGCTTGACCGCCTGCGCCAACGCCTCGCGCCGCGACAAGCCCTGGTGAAGCACAAGCGATTCGCTGATCTGCCGCCCGATGGTGAACACCGGGTTGAGCGAAGTCATCGGCTCCTGGAAGATCATCGACAACTGATTGCCGCGGATATCGCGCATGACCCGCTCGGGCAAGGCCAGCAGGTCGCGGCCGTCGAACTCGATGCTGCCGCCGGCCACCCGGCCGGGCGCGCGCAGCAGACGCATGATCGACAGCGAGGTGACGCTCTTGCCGCAACCGGACTCGCCCACCAGGCCGAGGGTTTCGCCCGGCATGAGATCGAACGACAGGCCATTGACGGCCACCACGGTGGTGTCTTCGCCCTCGAAACAGGTGCGCAGGTCGCGCACGCGCAGTACGGGATCGTTATGGGTCGCCATGGATGTTCCTACAGTTTGCGGGCCAGGCGCGGGTCGAGCATGTCGCGCAGACCGTCGCCCACCAGGTTGACCGCCAGCACGGCAGCGCCCAGGAACAGGCCGGGATAGAGAATGATGTGAAAGGCCACCGCCACATAGTTCCGGCCTTCGGCCATGATGTTGCCCCAGCTGGGAATCTGCGGCGGAATGCCCACACCCAGAAAGCTCAGCACGGCTTCGGTCAGAATCGCCGAAGCGGCAATGAAGGTGGCCTGCACCATCAGCGGCGCAAACAGGTTGGGCAGAATGTGGCGCCACAGGATGGCCGGCACGCGCGTGCCGCTGGCCACTGCCGCCTCGATATAGGGTTGCTCGCGCAGCGTCAGCACCAGCGCCCGCACCAGTCGCACCACACGCGGGACCTCCGGAATGATGATGGCCACGATCACGGTGCCCAGCCCCCCTTTGAGGGTTGCCATCAGGGCAATGGCCAGCAGCACGCCGGGGATGGCCATCAGGCCGTCCATGAAACGCATGATCAGCGCATCGACACGGCGGAAGTAGCCCGCCAGCATGCCCAGCAGCACGCCGATGGCGGTGGCCACCAGCGCCACCGCGATGCCGACCAGCAGCGATACCCGCGCGCCCCACAAGGTGCGCGAGTACACATCGCGGCCCAGTGCGTCGGTGCCGAAAAAGTGCTCCATCGAAGGCGGTTTCATGCGCGCCAGCGGGTCGATCTCCTGCGGGTCGTAGGGCGCCAGCCAGGGCGCGGCCAGGGCGACGATCGCCAGCAGCGCAAGAATGGCCACGCCGAGATAAAGCGTCGGATGTCGGCGCAGGGCGCGCAGCCAGCGGGGGCCGGTCGCGCGCCTGGCGTCGGCAGGCAGGGAAGTAGCAGTCATCGCGGCCCCGTTCAGTAGCGGATGCGCGGGTCGAAGAGCCGGTAGCTCAGGTCGACCAGCAGGTTGATCAAGACATAGATGCCCGAGGCGACCAGCAGCACGCCCTGGATGACCGGGTAGTCGTGGCGCAGCACCGCATCCACGGTCAGACGGCCCAGGCCCGGAATGGCGAACACCGTCTCGGTGACCACCACGCCGCCGATCAAGAGCGCCACGCCCACGCCAATGGTCGTGACGATGGGGTTGGCGGCGTTCTTGAGGGCATGCCAGATCACCGCGCCCGGAGCCAGCCCCTTGGCGCGCGCCGTACGGATGTAGTCTTCCGAGAGCGCCTCCAGCATGGTGGTGCGCGTCATGCGCGTGAGCAGCGCCATGTACACCAGGCCCAGCGACACGCAGGGCAACACCAGATGCCGCAGGTAGGGCACTACGCCCTGGGCCAGCGGCCGGTAACCTTGCACCGGCAACCAGCCCAGCTTGATCGAAAAGCCGTAGACCAGGCTGTAGCCGATCAGAAACACCGGCACGGAGAAGGCGCAGACCGCCATCACCATCACCAGCCGGTCAATCCAGCGGCCGGCGAACCAGGCCGCCAGCACACCCAGGGGAATGGCCAGGATCACCGCGAACAGCATGGTGAAGACCGCGATCGAGAAAGTCGGCCCCAGACGCTGGCCTATCAGTTCCGAGACCGGCATCTGGGTCGAGATCGAGGTGCCCAGATCGCCGGTGACGATGTTGGCGACCCAGATCCCGAACTGCTGCAGCAGGGGCTTGTCCAGCCCCAGGTTCTGACGGATTTTCTCGACGTCCTCGGCCGTGGCGTTGTCACCCGCGATCACCGCTGCCGGATCGCCCGGCGAGATGTGGATCAGAAGGAACACCACCACGGCGACGACCGCCATGACGGGTATGACCGCCGCAATGCGGCGCAGAATAAATTTCACGCTGACTTCCCCTGGGGCCCGGCGTTCAGGGCTTATCGATGTTCCACATCACCGGAATGCCGCTTTGCAGCAGCCCGATGTCCTTCAGCCCACGCGTGCCGAAGACCGGCTTGAACTCGCCCCACATCACGTAGGGCACGGTCTGGTAGGCGCGCGCCTGGACCTGGGCCGCCAGCTCCTTGCGCTTGTCGGCGTCGGTTTCACGCAGCCAGGCAGTGCGCAAGGCATCCAGCTCCTTGTCGCAGGGCCAGCCCGGCAAACTGTTGCCGCAAGCCGCCGACAGCCACGGGTTGGTCAAGGGCGTGCTGGCGTCGTAGTAGCCGCCCCAGGTCAGGAAGAGGTTCCAGCCGCCCTGATCCGGCGCATCCTTCTTCAGGCGGCGCGAAGCCATCGAGGACCAGTCCATGGACTGCATGTCCACGTTGACGCCGGCCTTCTTGAGGGTCTGGCCCAGCACCATGGTGGCCGGTGCGCTCAGGTGGTCGGAGGGCAGCAGCACCACGACCTTCTCGCCCTTGTAGCCCGCCTCTTTGAGCAGCGCCTTGGCTCGCTCGAAGTCCTGCTTTCCATAAGCCTGCGAGCCGGCGTCGGTAGCCAGCGGCGAGCCGCAGATGTACATCGTGCGGCAATCGTCGACGCGGTATTTTTCGCTGTAGCCCATGGCCGAGAGCATCTGCGCCGGGCTCACCAGGTGATACAGCGCCTGGCGGGCGCGCTCGTCATTGAAGGGAGGATGCAGGGAGTTGATGACCACCATCCCCTGGGTCGACACCGACGGGGTCAACTGGATGTCGCTGTTGGACTCGACCACCGGCAGGAAATCGGGCGCGACCTGCTCGACCATGTCCACTTCGCCGTTCATCAGCGCCGCGGTCGAGGTATTGCCATCGGGAATGTAGATCCACTCCACGCGGTCGACCTTCACGTTCTTGCCGCCGGCCAGTCCGTCCGGCGCCTCGGCGCGCGGCTTGTAATCGGGGTTCTTGACGTAGACCACCTTGTTGCCCGGCACCCATTCATCGCGCTTGAACAGGAAGGGGCCCGAGCCCACCACCTCGGTGACCTGGGTGTTGGGATCCGTTTCCGCCAGGCGCTTGGGCATGATGAACGGCGGCAGGCCAGAGGGCTTGGACAAGGCTTCCAGCACCAGCCCGAAGGGCTCGTCCAGGGTCAGCACGAAGCTGTCCTGGCCGGTGACCTCGAACTTGGCGCCCGCGGCCATCAGGGCCTGCCCCATGGTGTCCTTCTTGGCCCAGCGCTGGATCGACGCGACGCAGTCCTCGGCCGTCACGGGATTGCCGTCGCTGAACGCCAGGCCCGGGCGCAGCTTGAATTCCCAGCGCTTGCCGTCCTCGGAATGCGACCACGTGTCGACCATCTGCGGTTGCACCCGGCCCTGGCTGTCCTGCGCGAACAGCATGTCGAACACCATGTAGCCATGGTTGCGCGTGATGTAGGCGGTGTTGAAGTGCGGATCCAGCGTCTTCAGGTCGGCATGCGGCACCACGCGCAGCGTCTTGCCCTCGGCCAGCGCCTGCCCCCCGGCAGCCAGCATCGCGGCCGCCGCAGCCAGCAGCGTCAATCGTTTCATCATTATCGTTCCCCAGGAATGGGCGCCCGGCGCCCGGTCGTTCAGGCCACCAAGGGCCATTTCGGAAGTTTGACCTTGCGATAGGGCAAGGCGTTGTAGTCCTGCGTGATCGCGCCCGGCGTCTGGACATAGATCACATGTTTGGCCACCTTCGAGTAGGAGGCATAGAAATGCTGCGACGACTTCACCACGATGATGCGCATGGCCGAGAGATCCACGCCGAACTGCGTGAACAGGTCGGTGCCCATGGCCTGCACGCGCAGGGAAGTCAGCACCAGGGTCACGCCCTGGCAGCGCACCACCGCCACGTCGCCCAATTGCGCAGGCGTGCCGGCCAGGCCGGTCATCACCGCATCGCGCTTGAGCGCCAGCACCTCGCAGGCCAGATCCAGCGGCTGGCCCGACACCGCGGCCACCTTGCCGCCCACGCGCAATTGAATCTGCGCCCCCTCGCCGGCCTCGAAGCACAACAGCACCGACACCGGATCCCAGAAGGGGCCGATGGCTGCCGGCTCGATGCCACGCGCCAGCACGCGTTCGAGGATGAAGGTCGAATCGCTGGGCGCGCCGCCGCCGGCGTTGTCGGCCGAATCAGCCAGCACGACCGGGAAATCGCCAAAGGCCAGCGCCTCGTCCAGCGCCTGGTCGGTCGGCGGATAGGCCGGCGAGAGCTGATCGCGCAGCGCGATCAGTTCCTCGCCCAGTTCACGGGCCAGGCGCTCGGCCAGGCGTGCATCGCCATCGGTATAGACCAGCACCTTGGCGCCCATGTCGGCCGTATCGCCCCAGGGGAAGCCGTGGGCGATGGATACCGACAGGATGCCGTCGCGGCCTTCCATGTCCAGCAGCCGGTCCACGAAGCTGCGCATCGGCTCGCGGCTGGTATGCATGATGGAGATCATCTCGCAATCGAACACGCCCAGCGCCGGCGCAATGCGGCCCTCGGCCTGGGCCACGCACAGATCGACCAGATCCAGCCCGCGCTCCAGGATATCGGTATGCGGGTACTCCTTGAAACAGACCAGGAAGTCGGCCGCCTCGGTCATCGTTTCGGTCATGTGGCAATGCGGATCCAGTTCGGCGCCGATCACCGTGTCCGGGCCCACGATTTCCCGGGCGCGGCGCAGCAGATCGCCTTCGCAATCGTCATAGCCATCAGCCACCATCGCCCCATGCAGGCCGAACAGCGCGATATCCACCGGGCCGGCGTCGCGCAGGTCCTGCAGCAGTTCGTCGCGCAGGGTTTCGTAAGCATGGCGGGTCGTGATGCCGGCCGGCATCGCGCCGGCGCACATGCCCTCGATGAGCGTCCAGTCCTTGCCCTGGGCGCGCTGGCGCGCCGCCCACAGCGGGCCGGTAAACATCTGCATGCGGTCCGGGTGCTGCCCGGCCGGGAAATAGCCCCGCGCACGATAGGCGCCCAGCCCCGTCGGGATGGGCGAGAAAGTGTTCGTTTCGGTCGCCAGCGACCCGGAAAAGATTCTCATGCTGTCCTCTCAGTAAGGCCCGCAAGCGCCCGTTGCGCCAGGCAGCGGGCGACGGCTCAGGCCGATTCGCCCAGCCAGGCCTGCACTTCGATTTCCACATCCACGCCCATGGCCAGCGCAGCCTGCACGGTGGAACGCGACGGGAACATGCCGTCCTTGAAGTGGCTGCGATAGGCTTCGTTGAAATCCGCGAACTGCGCCAGATCGGTCAGCCAGATCGTGGCGCGCACCACGTCGTCCAGGCTGGCGCCGGCCAGGGCCAGGGTTTCCTTGATGCGCTCCATGGCGGCATGGGTCTGCTCGCGGATATCGCCGCGCACGACCTGCCCGCTGGCATCCAGCGGAATCTGCCCCGACAGGAACAGGAAACCGCCGGCGCGCGTGGCGCGCGAGAAAGGCAGCGGCAGGGAACTCGGATAACGGGTGATGGCGCTCAAGACAGCCTCCGGCAAGAAATTAGGAAAGGGAAAAACGTCAGCGCAGCCGCGCCGGCGACAGCGCATCGCCCTGCACGCCATGGCGCGTCAGGGTGTCGGGCAGGGCTTGGCGGCTGACCAGCGCGGCCGCCAGCTCCGAAGCCGCGGCAGCCGTCTGGATGCCATAGCCGCCCTGGGCGGCCAGCCAGAAGAACGCAGGCGCGGCATCGTCCCAGCCGATCACGAAATCGCCGTCACGCACGAAGGAGCGCAAACCCGCCCAGGTATGGCGCGGACGGCGGATCTGCAAGGTGGTGGCCGCTTCGATGCGATAGATGCCCGTGGCGACGTCGAGCTCTTCGGGCACCACGTCGTGGGCATCGACCGGGTCGGTGTTGGCCGGAGAACCCAGCAACTGACCGGCATCGGGTTTGAAATAGAAACTCTCATCGATTCCGACGACGGCCGGCCAGCCGCTGAAATCGACCTCCTGCGGGCCGCTGAAGGTAAAGGCGGTGCGCCGGCAAGGCTGCAAACCCACCGGCTGCGCGCCGCAGACGGCCGCCACCTGGTCGGCCCAGGCGCCGGCCGCATCGATGACGACCCTGGCGCGTACCGTGGCGCCGTCGGCAAGGGTCAGGTTCCAGACGCCGGCCTCATGCCGGGCCGCCACCACTTCGGCGTTGTTACGCAGTTGCGCGCCTCGCGCGCGCAGGCCGCGCAGAAAACCCTGGTGCAAGGCGTGCACATCGATATCCTTGGCATCGGGCTCCTCCAGCACGCCGGCCAGCTCGGCCGGCCGCAGACAGGGCACGCGACGAGCGGCCTCCTGCGGATCGATCAGGCGCACATTGTCGGATTGCTGGCGGAAGTCGTCGTAGGTCTGCTGCAGCAGCTCGCGCTGATCGTGCGTGGCCAGGTAGAACACGCCGCGCTCGATCAGCAAGGGATGCTCGCTGAACCCTTGCGGCGGCTGTTCATAGAACGCACGGCTGGCGCGCGTCAGCGCGCGGATCTGCGGCGTGCCATAGGTTTCCATGAACATCGCGGCCGAGCGGCCGGTCGAGTGGTAGCCGGGCTGGGCCTCGCGCTCCAGGACCATCACGCTGGCGTGCTGGCTCAAACGCCAGGCCACGGACGAGCCGGCAATGCCGGCGCCGATGACCGCGTAGTCGAATACAAGATCACTGCTCATGGGTATCGGATACGAGAATTCTATTATCGGAAAATTCTCAGATACGATAATGAAGCCTGCACCGCAACGTAATAAGGGCTTTTACCGATCCCGCATTGCCAGAAGACGTGCCAGCCGAGAATAATCGGGGCTTCATCCCGACAGGCAAGACATGACTCCCTTCAAAGGCAAGCTGCGCGTGCGACATCTGGAAATCGTGCTGGCGGTGGCCGAACTCGGCAATCTGTCGCGCGCGGCCGCCCAGCTGCAAACCAGCCAGCCCAGTCTGTCACGAGCGATCGCCGAGATCGAAGAGCTGGTGGGCGCGCGCCTGTTCGAGCGCACCGCCAAAGGCAGCCACTGCACCCCGCTGGGATTGGCCATGTGCCGCCACGCGCGCCAGCTGCTGATCGATTTCCGCAAGGCCGAGGTCGACATGGCCGCGCTGCTGCGCGGCGACCAGGGCAGCCTTACGGTCGGCTGCTTCGCGCTTTTCAGCGGCTGGCCGGCCGCGCCGGCGGCGCGGCGCTTTCGCGCCGATTTCCCCCGCATCACCCTGAGCATCGAGGTCGGCACGCATGAGCAACTGATCGAACAACTCGATGCGGGCGCCATCGATCTGTTGGTCAGCCGCTACTCGGCCGCCGTCAATCCGCAGATCTATCGTTCGGTCACCCTGCTCAATGACCCGGTGGTGCTGGCCTGCGCGCCGGGCCATACGCTGACGACACGCCCTGGCGCCACGCTGGCCGATTACGCGCGCTACCCGTGGATCACCGCCCTGCCCGGCAGCCGGATCCGCGCCGAGCTGGAAATGAATCTGGTGCAAGCCGGCCTGCCCGTGCCGGATATGATCGGCGCTCTCTCGCCCGAATTCAGCCGCGAACTGCTGCGGGACAGCGACTATCTCTGGATGCTGCCCGGCAGCGTGGCCGCCGTGCACCAGGCCCGCGGCGAACTGGCCGTGCTGCCGGTGCTGCCCGGCATCCAACCCTCGCCGCTGGCGGCCATCTGGCGGCGCGACCGGCCCAGCAGCCGGCCGGCGCGCGCCTTCACGGCCCGCATGGCGCAGGCCATCCGCCACGACCTGCCGCCCGGCCAGCCATTCGCTTTGCGCATGGCCTGAATCGCCACACGCATGAAGGCGGCCGGGTTTCGTTCGTACCATAGCCGCATCCGACATCCCGCAGGCCTGATCCATGACCCAGAACGTCTACGCCACCCTGCCGCAAGGCCGGGTGCGCGGGCTGCGCCAGGGCGCAGTCAGCCGCTACAGCGCGATCCCCTATGCCGAACCGCCGGTGGGCGAGCTGCGCTTTGCCCCACCCCGGCCCTTTCTCTGGCAGGGCGAGCTCGACGCCCGCCTGCCTGGCCCGGTGGCGCCTCAGCTGCCCTCGCGCCTGGAAGCCGCCATGGGCGGCTTTCGCGCCGCGCAGGCTGAGGATTGCCTGCACCTGACTGTCTGGACGCCGGTAGCCGACGAAGCCCGCCGCCCCGTGGTGCTATGGGTGCACGGCGGCGCCTGGCAAAGCGGCGGCGTACTGCCCTGGTATGACGGCGCGCGGCTGGCCGCCGAGGGCGATATCGTGGTGGTGGCCGTCAACTACCGCCTGGGCGCGCTGGGCTGGCAGCCCCTGCCGGGCGGCACGGCCAATGCCGGCCTGCTCGACCTGGAACTGGCGATCGACTGGGTGCATGACCACATCGCCGCCTTCGGCGGGGATGCCTCGGCGCTGACCGTCATGGGTCAATCGGCCGGCGCCTCGAATCTGATTGCCCTGCTTACGCGCCAGCCGCGCTTCTCGCGCGCCATCCTGCAAAGCGCGGCGCTGGGCAGGGGCTGGCGCAGCGCCGAAGACAGCGCACGACTGGGCCGGGCGCTTTATGCCGCCTGCGGCATCGAATCGCTGAGCCAGGCCCGCGCCCTGCCGGCGGCCGCCTGGCTGCAGGCCGGCACCCATCCTGCCGTGCTGCTGGCCCTGCAGGAGGAAGGCCAGGGCCGCAGTCTGGCCGCTCCCGTGTGCGATGGCGAGATTCTGCCTCGGGACATGAACGCCGCGCTCACGCGCGCACAGGCCCACTGCGATGTGCTGGTCAGCTACACCCGTGACGAAATGGCGGCCTTCCCCGGCCACGACCGCCACAGCCAGGCCGAAACCGGGCGCCTGTTCGGCCAGCCGGCGCGCGACTGGGCCAGCGCGGCCGCCGCCCACGGCCGCCAGTCCTGGCTGGCGCGCTTTGACGTCGGGCCCAGCGAACGCTTCGGCGCCTGCCACTGCATCGAGCTGCCCTTTACCTTCGGCACGCTGGACACCTACGCCAACGCCCCCATGCTGGCCGGCCTGTCGCCGGCCGCAGGGCAGGCGCTGTCGCAACGCGTGCGCCAGGCCTGGATTGCCTTCATCCGTGGCGGCAGCCCCGGCTGGGCCCCGGCGCCGCAAGAGGAAATCCTGGCCTGAAGGCCGCACTTTGAAGATCGACGGAGGAGACACCCCATGCTACGACGCGCCCTGCTCGCGCTGACCCTGACCCTGCTCGCGCCGCTGGCGCTGGCCGCCTATCCCGACAAACCCTTGCGGCTGATCATCAACAACCCGGCCGGCGGGCCGGTCGATGCCATGGCCCGGCTGCTGGGCACGCGCCTGGGCGAACGCTGGGGACAACCCGTCATCGTCGAGAACCGTCCCGGCGCCTCGGGCATGATCAGCGTCAATGCCCTCACCAAGGCCGCCCCCGACGGCTATACCCTGGGTCTGGTGGTGGCCTCCACGGTCACCATCGTGCCGTTCGCGGTCAGCAACTTCGATCCGGTCGACGCGCTGACGCCCATCTCGCTGGTGGCACGCACCCCCTTCGTGTTCGTGGTCGCCGCCGACAGCCCCTTGCGCAGCTGGGAGGATTTCGTGGCCGCCAGCAAGGCGCGCGAACTGAACCTGGGTTCGTTTTCGATCGGCACCGCCTTTCACCTGGTATGGGAGCAGACCGCGCGGCGCGCCGGCATCCAGGCCTTGTATGCGCCGTCGTCATCCTCGGGCAAGACCCTCAACGACCTGATCGGCGGCCAGCTCGACATCGCGCTGGATGCCCCCTCCAGCGCCAAGGGGTTGCTGGACAGCGGCCGTCTGAGGGCGCTGGCGATCACCAGCCCGCAGCGCTTTGCCAACCTGCCCGATACGCCCACCCTGCAGGAAGCCGGCATGGACGGCTATGCGGCCCAGCCCTGGATCGGGCTGATGGGGCCGGCCGGCCTGTCTGCCGAACAGGCGGCCTTCATCGGCGACAGCGTGGCCGAGGTATTGCAGGAGCCCGCCATGCGCCAGCAGATGCAGCAGCTGGGCATGATCCCGATCGGCGGCGATGCCCGGGCGCTGCGCGAGACGATCGCCGCCGAGCGCGCCGAGATGGCCCCGCTGGTGCGCGAACTGGGAATCCGGCTGCAATAACACAACACAGGGGAAAACCCTGAACATCCCCCACGACAGGAGGGCGCGGTCGCTGACGTCGGGGGAAACGCGGCACAATCATGGCTGCTCGTCATTACCGGAACCGCATAGTCATGGAATACACCCCTCCCAAAGTCTGGACCTGGAACCAGGGCGGCGCCAGCACCGCCTCGCCGGCCTCCTCGCTGAACCGGCCCGTGGCCGGCGCCACGCATGAGAAGGTCCTGCCGGTCGGCCGCCATCCCCTGCAGCTCTATTCGCTGGGCACGCCCAACGGCCAGAAGGTCACCATCATGCTGGAAGAACTGCTGGCACTGGGCCACCAGGGCGCCGAGTACGATGCCTGGCTGATCCGCATCGGCCAGGGCGACCAGTTCGGCAGCGGTTTCGTCGACATCAATCCCAACTCCAAGATCCCGGCCCTGATGGACCGCTCGGGCGAACAGCCGATCCCGGTGTTCGAGTCGGGCGCCATCCTGCTGTATCTGGCCGAGAAGTTCGGCGCCCTGCTGCCGCAGGACCCGGCCGGACGCGCGCGCACCCTGTCGTGGCTGTTCTGGCAGATGGGCAGCGCCCCCTTCGTGGGCGGCGGCTTCGGCCACTTCTATCATTACGCGCCGGTGAAGATCGAGTACGCCATCGACCGCTTCACCATGGAAACCAAGCGCCAGCTCGACGTGCTGGAACGCCGCCTGAGCGAGTCGCCCTATCTGGCCGGCGCGCAGTACACCATCGCCGACATTGCCGCCCTGCCCTGGTATGGCGGCATCGTCAAAGGGATGCTGTACGACGCCGCCGAGTTCATCTCGGCCCAGGATTATCCGCAGGTGCAACGCTGGGCCGACGAACTGCTGGCCCGCCCCGCCGTGCAGCGCGGCCGCATGGTCAATCGCACCTCGGGCGAACTCTCGCAGCAACTGCACGAACGCCACGACGCCAGCGACTTCGACACCCGTACGCAGGACAAGCTGCAGGGCTAGGAAAGGCCGGGGATCGGACCTCCCGTGGGCCTGCCGCGAGATTCGATCCCCGCCTGCTCAAGCCTGCGGGGAAGAAGGGTCATGCGCATCGCCCCGGGTGCCGCTGCGGTGCAGTATCAAGCCGGTCAGCACCAGCATGCCGCCCGCCGTGCAGGCGGCATGCCATCCCCCCATGCGCCAGCTTAGGCCGGCTACCCATGAGCCTGCTGCGCCACCGACGAACATGCCGCTCATGAACAGCGTATTGAGCCGGCTCCTCGCCTGCGGCTGCAGGGCATAGATCACGTGCTGATTGGAAATGAGCGCCAGCTGCTCACCGATATCCAGCAAAAGAATGCCGGCAATCAGCCCGGCCATGCTGCCCCATAGGCCCAGAACCGGGTACGACAGCAACATGATCAGGCAGGCGCCCCCGATCACGGCCTGCGGGCCGCGACGATCCGCCATGCGCCCCGCCAGCGGCGCCATCAAGACTCCCGCCGCCCCCACGACCCCCATCAGGCCGGCAACATCGGCGCCCAAGCCATAGGCTTGGTGCATATGCAGGGCCAGAATGGTCCACAAGCCCATGAAGGACGCAAAGAGGGCGGCCTGGATACACGTTGCCCGGCGCAGCAAAGGCTCCGCGCGCCACAGACCGATCAGCGACCTCATAAGTGCGAAGTAACCATGCCCGGCCTGAGGCTCGCTATGGGGTAGTTTGACGCGCAACACCAGCCAGGCCAGCGCCGTCAGGACCGCACCCAGCCAATACGTCGCGCGCCAACCCCAGTGGTCGCCGACAACTCCGCCAACAGCCCTGCCCAGCAAAAGCCCGCACAGCACTCCGCTCATCACGATGCCGACGGCCTGACCGCGCCGATCGGGCGCAGCCAGCTCTGCGGCGAACGGCACGATTTGCTGCGCCACCGAGGCCGAGATGCCCACACACGCCGAGGCGAGCACCAGCCCCCAGGCATTCGGCGTGGCAGCCAGGACGATCAAGGCCACCACCAAGGCCGCGGCCTGGCCAAGAATGAGTTTTCTGCGATCGACCCGGTCGCCGAGAGGCACCAGGAAAAACAGGCCGCAGGCAAATCCCAATTGGGTCGCGGTCGGAGCCACACTGACCAGGCCGCCTGCCTGCGGGAAGGCCTGGTGCAGCAACTCCAGCAACGGCTGGTTGTAATAGACGTTCGATACGAAGATGCCGCAGGCGAGCGCCATTGCCGCCAGCAAGGCCGTATCGAGGCGGCCGGGCGGCGTCCTGGCCTCATTCTGCGGCTGAGATCCGCTCGCAACGGTTTCCCGACTCATGGACGGCTCACAAAGTAATAGACAGGCCGCCATGGTGGCCGAGGGGGCAGGCAAAGTCTTTGGCTTAGAATTTCAGATGTCTGAAATCCCCAAGCCCGTCGGCTCTTGCCCTGTGATGAGGATGTCCAACGCTGACCAGGCAGGCCCCTCCAGGCCACATGCCCGCGCCGATACGCGCGACGACGATATGGTGGCCTTTGGCCCGTACCAGTTGTTTCCACGGCTGCGGCTCCTGCTCAAGGAGGGGGTACGGTTGAAGCTGGGCGACCGGGCTCTCGACGTGCTCATCCAGCTGGTCGGCGCTGCCGGGAAACCGCTCTCCAAAGACGCCCTCCTTGCCCGGATATGGCCCAAAGAAGCCGTCGAGGAGAACAGCCTGCAAGCGCAGATCTCGTCGCTGCGGAAAATCCTGGGCGCGGATCGCGATCTCATTGCGACGGAGTTCGGCCGGGGCTACCGTTTCACGGGTTCCATACAGTCTCATCGCGCGGTGACGGCTTCCTTTGCCGCCAGCCCCGGACGCAGCGGGCTGCCCCGCCCGAGATCGCCCTTGGTCGGTCGGGCAAGGGAGTTGCAGGAATTAAATCGCCTGCTCGCCACCCGGCGGCTGCTGACGCTCGCAGGCCCCGCCGGTGTAGGCAAGACCCGATTGGCCATAGAGGTCGCTTCGGCGTCCAGCCGCTGTTTTCCGGACGGGGTTTATTTCGCCGACTTGTCGCAGCTTGGCAGCGCCAGTTCGGTGGCGGCGGTCCTGTCCAGTGTGCTGGCGGGTTTCAGCGCCAGCGGCGCGCCGCTGGCGCCCGAGCGCGGAGCAGCCCTGCTGCTTGTCGACAATTGCGAACACCTGGCATCGGCTTGTGCCGATGCCATTGAACCGCTCCTGCAAGCCGAGCCCGCCCTTAACATCCTGCTCACCAGCCAAACCCCGCTGGGACTCGATGGCGAGCAGGTCTACCGGGTCCGCCCTCTGGCCGTGCCCCCGCCATCGTCAGCGGCCGCCCGCGCGCGGGAATACAGTGCCGTCGAACTGTTTGTCCGCCGCGTCATGGCCGCTGACTATCATTTCGAGCTGACTGAAAAAAAACTGGCGCAGATAGCCGCAATATGCAGGGCGCTCGACGGAATTCCCCTGGCGCTGGAGATTGCGGCAGCCCGGGTGCCGTCGCTGGGGCTCGCCGCCATCACGCAAGACCTGGCTCTTTCATCGGAATGGCCCGCCGCAGCGGCAGGCCGCAACGCCGCACGCCACCGCACGCTCGGCGACGCCATGAAATGGAGCTACCGGCTCCTGAACCCGGCCGAACAGACGACGTTTCAAGAGTTGGCCATTTTCCCTGGCGATTTCACGCTTCCGGATGCGCAACAGCTCGTATCCCTGCAGCCGGGCCACGCCCCTAGACTGCTCGATGTCATTTACGGCCTCGCCGAGAAGTCCCTGATCACGTTGCAGGCAGGCACCCGGCCAGGCCGCTACCGCTATCTGAGCATGCTGCGCGCATACGCCCTGGAGCAGCTGGGAAGCAGGGCGGACAGCCTGGCCGAAAAGCATGCGCACTTCGTCGACAGGCGGGTTTCCCAGGCTCAGCGGGACTGGACCTCATTGCCCACGACACAATGGGGAAGACAGTACGAACATCACATCGATGACATCCGCTCGGCGCTCTCCTGGGCCTTCCAGGCAGGCCACGACCGCCCACTGGGCTTGCGCATCCTGGCCAGATCCGCCCCTTTCTGGATACAGCTGTCGCTGCATGATGAGTGCCGCCAGCGGATTACGGCAGCGCTTGAAAAGGCGGAAGGCCCTTCCATGGAGGCCCATCAGGAAATGATGATTCAGGCCGCATTGGCGACCTCCCTGACCTGGTCTCGCGGGCCCCTGCCAGCCAACGGGCAGGCGTGGGCCCGGACCGCCGCTCTGGCATTGCGGCTCGGCGACCAGGAGATGCGCCTGCAAGCGGAGTATGGCTTATGGCTCTTTCATCTGCGGGGCGGCCGTAATGCTCAGGCGCTGCAGCACGGCAGAGCCATGGCCGATCTGGCCACGGAATTTGGCGATCAGGATGCGCTGCTGACCGCGCGCCGGCTGATCGGGACGGCTTACCACTTCCTGGGCCGCCATGCCGAGGCTTTGCTTGAAATCGAATCCATGCTTGAGGCTTACGTACGCGACACGCCCCAGGGCTCGAACTTCAGATTCGGTCTGGACCAGCGCGTGGCGGGCTGGGCTTTTCTTGCCCGCATCCACTGCCTGATGGGCAATGCAAGCGAGGCGAGACGCGCGGCTCAGCTGGCCATTGACGAAGCCACGGCGCTGGACCACGCCTGCTCGCTGTGTTGCGCCCTGGTGGAGGGAAGCTGCACGGTCGCGGCTCTTTCCGGCGACGCGCAAGAGGTGTTGCGCGTATCGCAGCAGCTGAATCAAGCCGCTGCCCGCCATGGCCTGCATTTCTGGGCGCTCTACGGTGCAGCCTTTGCCCTGTGGGCGCGGGTCGTGCAGACCCCCCTTGCGGTATCTTTCTCCGAACTCCAGGCAACGTTGCACAGGCTGCAGTCGCATGGCTTCGACCCGGCTTACTCCGTCTTCTTGCCCGACTTTGCAGACGCGATGATCGAACAAGGGCATAGCCGGGAAGCCCGCGAACTCATCGACACCCGCCTGGGCCGCGAGGCCGACGCCGGACAGCACTGGAACGCGCCGGAACTCATGCGGGTCAAGGCCAGAGCGCTGCAGCACGACGCGGCAAGCCGCAGTGCCGCCGCGGCGCTCTTGCAGCAGGCATTACAACTGGCGCAGACCCAGGGCGCCCAAGCCTGGCAGACCCGGCTGGCAGCCCACTGACGCGGCCATCTCACCGGGCCCCGCACCGCCGCTCTTGCCCATCGCGCCGGGGGGGCCGCCGCCATGGCGCAAGGCAAACGGTAAATAGAAAACGGGGCCTGCGGCCCCGTTTGCATGGCTGGCGTCCCGGCAGGATCAGCCGATCACGCGAAAGCGCGCGCCATCCTCCATAAAGGCCTTCTCGCCGAAGCCGCCCTCATGCGAGCCGAAAGGCATCTGGGCGCGCAGCGTCCAGGAGGCCGGGATGTCCCAGCGTGCTGCCACCGCCGCATCGATCAGCGGGTTGTAGTGCTGCAGGCTGGCGCCCACGCCGGCCTGGGACAACGCGGTCCAGACAGACAGCTGCGCCATGCCGCTGGCCTGCTCCGACCAGATCGGGAAATTGGCGGCATAGGCGGCGAAACGCTCCTGCAGGCCGCGCACCACGTCCTGGTCTTCAAAGAAAAGCACCGTACCCACGCCGGCGGCAAAGCTCTTGAGCTTGGCTTCGGTCTGGGCAAAAGTCTCGGCCGGCGCGACCTTGCGCACCTCGTCGATGGCGATGTCCCACAGCGCCTCGCTTTCGGCGCCGAACAACACCACCACCCGCGAACTCTGCGAATTGAACGCCGACGGACTGTGCTTGACGGCTTCCTGGATGATCGTGGCCAGTTCCTGCTTGCCATGCGACAGATTGCGTCCCAGGGCATATTGCGTGCGGCGTTGCTTCAGTGCGTCGATATACGCATTGTTCATTTGGTGTACCTCGCGGCGAAAGAATCAAAAAAGATGTTGAAGCGATTCTACCCAGGGCCGCGGGGCAGGGGCTAGCGTTTACCCTCAAAAAAACGGGGGTTTTGGCAAGACGGATTGTTCTACTGATGAACCCAATCCCGGCTCATGCCCGCCCCCCTCCAGGCTGTGCGCGCTCACTCCCTTGCCGCCAGCCAGGGCAGGATCACGGCCAATACGGCCTCGGGCTGCTCGCGATGCGGCACATGACCGCAGCCGGCGAACACATGCTGTTGCCCGCGCGCCAGGGTGGCGATGCGATCCGGATGCGCCAGCGACCCATACTCGTCCTGGTCGCCATGCAACGCGAGCGCCGGGCAGCGAACCTGCTGCAGTTCATGATCCAGATTCCAGCCGGCGAAATCCTCAGCCAGCCAGGTATCGATCCAGGCACTCAGCACCCAGGCGGCCTTGTCCCCGTGGTAGCGCGCCAGGCGGTCAAGCTGCCCCGGCTGGGCAAAACCCGCACGCGCCTCGCGGATCCCCGCCAGGGTGCGCGGCTCGACAAAAGCCTGAGCCGACTCGGTAATCAGCCCCCGGCAATCTTCGCCCCAGGCCGCCGCGCAAGCGATGGCCATGCCGCCCCCCACGCTGTGACCCAGCGCCACGAACGTCGTGATGCCCAGTTGCGCGCGCATCCGCGCGAAATCCTCGCGCGCCTCGGCGCTGACGAAATCCGGCCGCAGGCGCGCCGGGTGCGCCGCCGACTGGCCAAAACCGAGCCGGTCATAGGCCACCACCTCGCGTCCGCTGGCCTGGGCCAGCTGCTGCGGAAAGTCCCGCCACAAGGCCACGCAACCGAGGGAATCGTGCATCAGCACCAGCGGCGCTGCGCCGGCACCGGCCGCGGGACGCCAACGACGTGCAAACAGGGCACCGGCCGGGGTCTCAATCAGATGATCTTCAATCGCGACAGAGGACATGCTTGGGCTTCCGACGAAAAGAAGCCCTGATAGTACGTTGGGCCCGGCGGCGAGCGCGCCGGGACTTCTATAGATATAACCAGAAAGAATATAGGACGAGGATTAAGTTCCTTAAAATTATTTAGAAATGACCTTACCCGCTCCGGCCCGACGGAGCCCACCGGATACCGAAGATGATCTTGCGCAAGCTGTTTGCCACCGCCCTGCTGGCCGCCGGAGTGCACGGCGCAGCCGCCGCTGCCGATACGCCACTGGAAATCGGCTACCTGCCCATCCTGCCCGACGCCCAGCTGTTCGTGGCGCTGGAAAGCGGCGCCCTCCAGAAAGGCGGGCTGGCCGCCCCCAAACTGGTGCAATTCCAGAGCGGGCCAGCCCTCACCCAGGCCCTGATCGCCGGCCAGCTCGACGCCGCCTATGTCGGCATCGGCCCGGCCCTGGTGGCGCGCGCCAAGGGCGCCGACATCAAGGTCGTCGCCTCAAACATCGTCGAGCAGGTCGGCGTGCTGGCGCTGCCCGCGCTCGCGCCCTATTTCGCCTCGGGCGACCCTGCCACCGCCTTTGCCCGCTTTGCCAAGGACAAAGGCCGCAAGGCCGTGATCGCCAGCTACCCCAAGGGCGCCGTGCCCGAGGCCGCGCTGCAGTATTGGCTGCGCAATGTGCTCAAGGCCGATCTGGCTGACATCGAGTTCGTCTACCAGGGCGAAGCGCAGATCCAGCAGTCCCTCATGACCGGCGCGGTCGATGCCGCCGCCGTGCTCGAACCCACCACGACCAGCGTGCTGGCCCGCCAGCCCGACGCCAGCGTGGTGGCGCGCGGCTCGCAGCTCTTTCCCAAGCAGCCCGGCGCCGTACTGCTGGTGCGCGAAAAGCTGATCGCCGAGCGCCCCGAAGCCGTGCGCACCCTGGTGCGCGCCCAGATCGAAGCCACCGACCTGCTGCGCGACGAACCGGCCAAGGCGGCCGCGCATGTACGCAAACACGTCGGCGGCGGTCGCCTGTCTGCCGATATCGTGGAGCAGGCTGTGCGCAATTCGCACGACCAGTTCGAGGCCGACCCGAAGGCCATCATCGAGGCCACTGCCAAGCTGCAGGACTTCCAGGCCAGCCTGGGCACCCAGGCGCAGCGCGTGGATGTCGACACGTTGTTCGACACCCGCTTCTATGACGAGGCCAAGGCGCGATGAATACCCAGGCCCTGCGGCTGAGCATGCCGCGCATGCCCCGTCGCTGGCCGCGCCGTCTGGTCTACGGTTTGGCCGGCGTGGCGTTGTTCGTGGCGCTCTGGAAGGCCGCCCAGGTATGGGAGTGGGCGCCGCGCGGCACGCTGCCCGACCCTTTCGCCCTGCCCGAAGCGCTGCTGCGCGAATGGCAGGACGGGCGTCTGCTGCCGGCCGTGGGCTCCAGTCTGGTGCACTATTTCTGGGGGCTGACGCTGGGCACGCTGCTGGGCTTTGGCGTTGGCCTGCTGGCTGCCACCCTGCCTCGCTTTGACATGCTGCAAGGTTATCTGGCGCGCGTGCTGCGGCCGATCCCGCCGCTGGCCTGGGTGGTCTTCGCGATTGCCTGGTTCAAGGTCAGCCATGCCGGCGCGGCCTTCGTGATCGCCATCGGCGTGTTCTGGGTCAATTATTTCGCCACCTACGCGGCCGTACGCAACGTCGACCCCCGACTTTATGAGCTGGCCCGCGCTTTCGGCCACGGCGGCTACCTGGCGCGCGCCTGGACCGTGACGCTGCCGGCGATCGCGCCCGGCGCGCTGTCCGGCGTGCGCGCCGGCATCGGCCAGGCCTGGATGACGCTGATCGCCGCCGAACTGCTGGGCGTGCCGGGCATGGGCCAGGAAATGAACGCGGCTGCCGGCGTCGGCGCCTATGACGCCGTGGTGGTCTACATGCTGACCATCTCGCTGGTCTACACGCTGTGCGACTTCGTCTACGGACGGCTGGAAAAAAGGATGCTGCAATGGCGCCCGTGATGCGTTTCGAGAACTTCGGCTACACCCATCCCGGCGCCGACCTGCCAGTGATCCGGGGTCTCACGCTGGATATCGAACCGGGCAGCTTCGTGGCCATCGTGGGCGGCTCGGGCGTGGGCAAATCCACCCTGCTGCGTGCTGCCGCCGGCCTGACCGAGGCCGGCACGGGCAGTGTGCACTTCGAGACGCGTTCCACGCCCGGGCGGCGTGCCCGCGCCGTAGTGTTCCAGGACAGCCGCCTGCTGCCGTGGCGGCGCGTGGCCGCCAACACGGCTTATGGCCTGGAAGGCCTGGGCCTGCCGGCTGCCGAACGCCGCCAGCGCGCCCACGACGCGCTGGCGCTCACCGGCATGGCCGGTTTCGAAGACCGCTGGCCGCACCAGCTTTCCGGCGGCCAGGCCCAGCGCGTGGGAATCGCCCGGGCCCTGGCCGTCAGGCCCGACCTGCTGCTGATGGATGAACCCTTCAGCGCCGTGGACGCGATCACCCGCCGCATGCTGCAGGGCGAACTGATCCGCGCCTGGCAGGCCAGCGGCGCGGCCGTGCTGTTTGTCACGCACGACATCGAGGAAGCCGTCTTTCTCGCCGACAGGGTGGTCGTGCTGGGCGGCCGCCCGGCCAACATTGCAGGTGTGTACGATGTAGGGCTCGCCCGCCCACGCGATCGCGGCCAGCCCGCCTTCGCCGAGGCGGTGGCTGCTGTTTCACGGATCCTCGAACATGCCTGACACCCTGCACGTCCTCATTCACGCGCCCACTCCGGACGCCTTGCGCCGCGCCCGCAACAACGCCGCCAACCTGATCAAGGCCGAACCCCAGGCGCAAGTGGAAATCATCGCCAACGCCGCCGCCGTGGCCGCCGCCCTGGCCGAACCGCACGCCACCGACGCGCAATTGCGGCTCTGCGGCAACACGCTGCAGAACACCGGCGCACAGGCGCCAGCCGCGCTGCAAGTGGTGCCGGCCGCCATCGTCCACCTGGCACGCCGCCAGGCCGAAGGCTGGGCTTATATCCGCGCCTGACGCGACCCCGGGGCCGGCCGACCGGCGCCCGGTCCAACGCGGCACCCGACTGACGCGAACGCCGCCACAGCCGGCCTAGCCGGATTGCCGCCCGAGCGGCTTTGCCACGCGGACACGGACGCGAAGTCCGTACCCCCTGCGGCCGCCCCGGTCACATCCGCAAACCGTGCAAAGCACGGTTTTTTTGCGTCTGGCGAGTACGGAAGAATCGACCGGGAAAACCATGATGGACTGCGTTATGGGTGACCCATACGATTTCATTAAATCGTTTTACCAATGTTCGCGCCACGCCCCGGCGCGACCCAATCAGGGATAGCTCATGACCAAGCAAGCCATGCTCGAGGCCATCGAATCCGAGCGCGACACACTCATCCAGTTCCTCCAGGCTTTCGTGCAAGCGCCCTCGCCCAACCCACCCGGCGACACGCGCGCCGCCGCGGCAGTCCTGCAGGATTTCCTGACCGCGCGTGGCGTACCGACAGAGATCATCGCTGCGCAAGAAACGATGCCCAACCTGGTGAGCGACTGTGAAGGCGCGCGCCCCGGGCCGCGCCTGATACTCAACGGCCATATCGACGTCTTTCCAGTTGGCGAGGCCCGGGGATGGGAGCGCGACCCCTGGTCCGGCGAGATCGAGAACGGCCGCCTGCATGGCCGCGGCACCTGCGACATGAAGACGGGAACGGCCGCCTCCGTCATAGCCTACAGCTACCTCTATGCACGTCGTCAGGCATTGGCGGGGAGCCTGGCGCTGACTGCGGTCTCCGATGAGGAAACCGGCGGTCGCTGGGGCACCCGCTGGCTGCTCGAGAACGACACCCGCTGGCGCGGCGACTGCGTACTCAATGGTGAACCGAGCAGCCTGGCCACCATTCGCTTTTCCGAGAAAGGCACGTTGCGGCTGAAGTTTGAAGTGCTGGCCGCGGGCGCCCACGGCGCCTACGTACACCGTAGCGAAAGCCCCACCCGCATCGCCGCGGCCCTGATCTATCGCCTGGCTGAGGTCGAGCGCATCGAGCCCGCACTGCCGCCGGCCTTGCGCGCGCACCTGCAGCGCGAGGAGGTGCGCTGTGCGCTGGATGTGGCCATGGGAGAGGGCGCCGCCGATGTGGTGACGCGCACCACGTTGAATGTCGGCGTGCTGCAGGGAGGCCTGAAGATCAACATGATCCCCGACAGCTGCCATTTCGAAGTCGACATCCGTCTGCCGGTGGGCACTGAGCCGCAGACCGTGCTGGCCTGCATCGAGACCATCATGCAGGACTTCCCGCAAGCGACGATGGAAGTCCAGCAATGGCACAGCACGCCACCCAACGTCTGCGCCCACGATCATCCGATGATCGACCTGATCGCGAACAATGCCGAAGCCATCACGGGGCTGCGTCCGGTCGCAGTGCCCTCGATCGGTTCGACGGACTGCCGCTATTGGCGACGCGCTGGCGTGCCCGCCTATGTCTACGGTCCGCCGCCCGGACGCATGGCCATGGCCAATGAATCCGTCGATCTGGAAGACTTCATCGCCGTGGTGAAGGTTCACGCCGCAGCTGCCTGGGACTACCTCGACGGCCAGGACTGAGTACGGCATTACTCTGCACAGCACACATAACAAGGGGACAAAGACATGAGCATCAAACGCATACTGGTCGCCAGTCTGGGGGCCTTTTTCATCGGCTTTGGCGCCGCCCAGGCCGGGTCGACCTTGCAGGTCGCCCTGACAACCAGCCTGAACAGCCTCGATCCCAACGTGACCACGCTGGGCGAGGAATACGTGTTCAATGGCTTGGTTTTCAGCGGCCTGACACGGATCGACGCCGACTCCAACGTGGTGCCCGACCTGGCCACGGAATGGTCGCCCTCCGAAGACCTTAAATCCTGGACCTTCAAGCTCAGACCGGACGTCAGATTCCACCACGGCAAACCGCTACAGGCAGAAGACGTGGTGTTCTCGTTCGAGCGCATCATGGATCCAGCCACAGGTTCGGCCGGGCGCAGCCAGATCGAGGTGCTCAAACAGGTCGAAGCGCTCGACCCGGCAACCGTGCGCTTCACGCTCTCGCAGCCCTATGCGGACTTTCCGGGGCTGCTTACCGGGCGTCAGATGCGCATTGTGGCCAAGGATCGTGCCAGCACCCTCAAGACCGAACCCAGCGGCACCGGCCCCTATCGCTTCCTGCGCTATACCCCCGGCGACCAGTTGGTGATGGAGCGCAACCCCGACTACTACGATCGCGACCGCATCAAGATAGACAACGTTGTACTGCGCGTCATGCCCGAGGCGGCCTCGCGCGTGGCAGCGCTGCGCTCGGGCAGCATCGACCTGATCTGGAACCTGCCGCTGGAGACCATCCCCGACCTGAAAGGCGACCCCGGCGTGACGATCGACTCCGTGGCCAGCGCCAGCTGGGACGGCATCGTGCTGAACAATGCCAAGCCCCCTTTCAACGATGCCCGGGTGCGCCGCGCCGTAAGGTTGGCGCTGGACAAGAAGGAACTGGTGCAGTTTGCGCTGTTCGGCGAAGGCAAGCCCACCCACACGCCGATCCCGCCCTCGTCACCGGCCTTCAACCATGACATCGGGTTTGAAACCGACTTGCCACGCGCGCGCCAGTTGCTGGCCGAAGCGGGCTATCCCAACGGTTTTTCGGTCGACATCTTTGTGCCGGCGGGCCGTCCGTCGCGCGAACGCCTGGGCGTGGCAGCGCAACAACTGCTGCGACCCTTGGGCATCAAGCTGAACGTACAGCGCGTACCCTACAACCGCTACGCCGCCGGCGTATCCGGTATCGCGCCCATGTATGTAGACGGCTTTTTCGCCAACCCGGTGATCGACGCAGCGACCACGCCCTGGTTTCACAGCACCGGCTCATGGAACTCGCGTATGTGGCACTTCTCCAGCCCACGCGCCGACCAGGCCCTGGACGCCGGCCGTGCGGCCACCGATGCCGCCCAGCAGAACCGCCATTACCAGGAGTTCCAGCAAGCCGTCGTCGAGGATGTCCCTGGCATCATCGCCTACGTCACCAATGTGGCATCGGCTTATCGCAGCAATCTCAAGAACTACCGCACCAACCCCTATCTCTGGATCGACCTGTTCGATGTGGAGATCGCCGACGACGGGAAATAAGCCATGTGGGCCTATCTCATCCGACGACTGGGCCATGTCGTCTTCGTGGTCGCGGTCATGGCCGTGCTGATCTTCCTGATCACCCAGGCCATGCCAGGCAACGTGGCCTATAGCATCGCCGGCCATTTTGCATCGCCCGAGCAGGTCGCTGCGGTCGAACAGCGCCTGGGCCTGCACGATCCGCTATGGACCCAGTTCTGGCGCTGGGCCGGCGGGGCGCTGCGCGGCGACATGGGCGACTCGCTGGTCATGGGGCGTCCGGTCGGCCCCCTCATCTCGGAAGCGCTGGGGCACTCGGCCCAGCTGGCCGTCGCCGCCCTGGCGCTGACGGCCCTGGGCGGAATCACCCTGGGCGTGGTCGCCGCCATCTGGCATGGCCGTTGGCCCGACCGGGCGGTGCTGGGCTTGTCCTGGCTGTCCATTTCGCTGCCGCAGTTTCTCATCGCCATCGTGCTGGTGCTGGTGGTGGCCGGCACGCTGGGCTGGCTACCCGCCACGGGCTATGCGCCGCTGTCGGCCGGAATCGGCGCCTGGCTGTCTCACCTGGTCATGCCGGTCTGCACCCTGGTATTGGGATTGCTCGCACACGTGGCCATGCTGCAGCGCTCAAGCATGCTGGAAGTCCTGAGCGCTCCTTATGTGCGGGCTGCCCGCGCCAAGGGATTGAAGGAACGAACCGTGATTTTCCGGCACGCCCTGCGCAATGCCCTTATCCCGACCGTCACAGTTCTCGCGCTGGATTTCGGCATTCTCATGGGCGGCATCGTGGTGGTGGAAACCATCTTTTCCTACCCTGGTCTGGGTCGCTTGCTCATCTTCGCCGTGGAGCAGAAAGACCTGCCCGTCCTGCAAGCTGGCGTACTTGCGGTCACCGTGATCTACGCCCTTGCCAATCTCGCGGCCGACATCGTCTATGCCGTGCTTGACCCCAGGATCCGCTATGGCAACCTCCGCAGCGCTTGACCGACTCCCACAGCCTCACCGCCCCCGGGCCCTGACGACGGGCGTCATCCTGCTGGCCATCATTCTGACCGTGTCGCTGGCCGCGCCCTGGATCGCGCCATACAGTTTCGAGGCCATGGATGCAGCGGCGCGCATGCAGCCGCCCAGCATGCAACATTGGCTGGGCACGGACGAATTCGGTAGAGATGTATTCAGCCGGGTGCTGTACGGCGGCAGCAGCTCCATTCTCCTGGGCGTGTGCGCCACCGCGCTGAGTTTCGCAATCGGCGTGCCACTGGGCCTGCTGGCAGGATACCTGCGCGGCTGGGTGGACGATGCGGTGATGCGCATGGTCGACATCGTAATCTCCGTGCCCCCAGTCATGCTGGGCCTGTTGATCCTGGCCTCCACGGATCCCAGCCTGTGGAAAGCAGCCCTGGCCGTCGGGATCATATACATCCCCATCATGATCCGACTGGCGCGCGGCATGACGCTCTCGCTGACACACGAAGAGTTCATCACCGCCGCGCGCGCGCGGGGAGAACGCCTCCCCTGGATTCTGTTGCGCGAGATCCTCCCCAATGCGCTGCCTCCCCTCATCGTCGAGGCTTCCTTGCGCGTGAGTTTCGCCATTCTGCTGGGCGCCGTCTTCAGTTTTCTCGGTCTCGGCACCCAGCCGCCCTCCTCCGACTGGGGACTGATGGTCGCTGAAGCCCGCCCCTATCTGGAGCGCGCCCCGTGGGTAGCGCTCGCCCCGGGATTGGCCATCTGCCTGACCGTCATCGCGGTCAATCTCACGGGCGAAGGACTGCGCCAGTCCCTGGACACTCGCGGCCGACACAGGAGCTGACATGACGCATCACCCTATTCTGGATATCGAAAAACTGGATGTCCGCTACGGCTCCCAGACCGTACTGCACGGCGTCGATCTGCAATTGCCGCGCGGCGACTCGGTGGGGATCGTAGGCGAAAGCGGCTCAGGAAAAAGCACGCTGGCCTGGGCCATCCTGGGGCTGCTTCCGCCCGGCGGGGTCGTCAGCGGCGGCAGCCTGCGCTTTAACGGCCAGGACATCCTTGGAAGACCGGCAAGCGCGCTGCGCGGCGGGCGCATCGCCATGGTTTTCCAGGATCCCTTTACCGCGCTCAACCCCAGCCTTCCCATCGGACGTCAGATCACCGAAGTGCTCATCGAGCGCGGCCTGGCCGACGCCCACTCGGCCCGCACCGAAGCCTTGCGGCTCATGGACGAAGTGCGTCTGCCGCGCGCCGAGACGCTGCTGCACGCCTATCCGCACCAGTTGTCCGGCGGCATGAAGCAACGCGTAGTCATCGCCACCGCACTGGCCTGTTCCCCGGAACTGCTGTTGCTGGACGAGCCCACCACCGCACTGGACGTCACGGTCGAGGCGCGCATCCTGGACCTGCTCGACGAGCTGCGCAAGGACCGTGGACTGAGCATGATGTTCATCAGCCACAACATCGGCCTGGTCGAACGCATGTGCTCACGCGTCACCGTCTTGCGCCATGGCAAGGTACAGGAAAGCGGGCCTGCCACACAGGTCTTGTGGCAGCCTCGCCATGCTTACACGCGCAAGCTGCTGGCCGCGCTTCCACGCCTGCGCTACGACCAACCGCCTGCGCCCGCACCCGCAGCCGTCATTGCCCAGGCGCGCAACGTCAGCCTGAGTTTTCGCAGCGTCCATCCGCTGGGCGGACTGGCGCGGGTGCTCCGCTTGCCCGAGCCCCCCAGCGTTGCGGCGCTGTCCGGGGTTTCGCTGTCACTGCACCCTGGCGAAGTGGTCGGCCTGGTGGGGGAAAGCGGCTCGGGAAAATCCACGCTTGGGCGCTGCCTGATCGGCCTGCAGGCACCCGACTCGGGCCAGGTGGAGCTCGAGGGACACGACATCTACGCGGCCCGCGGCGCCACCGCCAGGCAATTGCGACGCCGCTCGCAGATGGTATTCCAGAACCCCGACTCATCGCTCAATCCTCGCCACCGCATCGGCGAGGTCCTGCGCCGCCCCCTGCAACTGCTGGGCATGCCTCGCACGCGCCAGCAGGCCCGCATCGATGAGCTGCTGGATCTGGTGCGTCTGCCGCGCCACTACGTGGACCGCTACCCCCACCAACTGAGCGGCGGAGAAAAGCAACGAGTCGGCATCGCGCGCACGCTGGCTCTGGAGCCTTCGGTTCTGGTATGCGACGAAGCGACTTCGGCGCTGGATGTCTCCGTGCAGGCGGCCATCCTGGAACTGCTGCAGGACCTGCGCGACCGGCTGGGCGTTGCTATGCTGTTCATATCCCACGATCTGGCCGTCGTTTCGCAGATCGCCGACCGCGTCGTGGTCATGCGCCACGGCGTCATCGTCGAACAAGGCCAGACCGGCGCGCTCATGCGCCATCCGCAGCACGAGTACACGCGTCAACTGCTGGCCAGCGTCCCGCCTTTCGTAGCGCAGCGTAGCCTGAAGGCTGCCTGACACAGCCGCGAACCCGGGAGTTGTGCGCCTATAATTCAGCGCATGACTCCCGTCCCTCGCACGTGATTCCGTGACGGCGCCACACAAGCCCAAAACGGTCAAAATCGTGGACGTCGCCCGCGCGGCCAACGTCTCGCCGGCCGTCGTCTCGCGCATCCTGAGCAACGACGGCAAACTGGTAGTGCGCGATGACACGCGCGCGCGCGTGCAACAAGCCATAGAAGCCTTGGGCTACATCCCCAATCCGCAAGCACGCGGCCTGCGGCTCTCACGCTCCAATACCCTGGCGATGATCGTCCCCGAGCTCAACAGCCCGGTGTTCCCGGTCATCATCCAGGGAGCCCAGCGAGCGGCCTGGGAGCGGGGCTACTCCCTGTTGGTGGGCGGCATGGGCGGCGAGGAGGAGGACCCGAAAGTCGCCGCGCGCCTGCTGCGCAGCAATCGTATCGACGGCCTGCTGGTGACCACCGGCCGCCATGAAGCGCAAATGCTGCAGGAGCTCAAGACACTCAGCGCCCCGTTCGTGCTGGTCAACCGCTATCTGGATGACGCGCACCCCTACGCCACCTTGGACGAACGTGCTGCGGCCGACGCGCTGACCCGGCACCTGATTTCACTGGGGCACCAACGCATCGCCTTCCTGGGAGGGGTGCATCGCACCGTCGGCGAACGCCGGGTGGCGGGTTACGCCGACGCACTGCAGCAGGCCGGGCTGCCGTGGCGGCAAGAACTGGTCATCGACGCCGGTTACTACAAGCATGGCGGCGAGACCGGGCTGCGCCAGCTGATGGCCCTGGACGAACCGCCCACGGCCATTCTGGCCACCAACGAGATCGTGGCTGCTGGCGCGATGGCCAGTGCCCACGCGCTGGGACTGCGCATGCCGCAGGATCTTTCGCTGGCCAGCCTTTCCGATGGCATGGTCGCCGAGCTGCTCACGCCATCGCTGACCGCAGCGCGCTTTCCGCTGGACAGGCTGGGGTACCAGGCCACGTCCATGTTGGTGGACATCGTCGAAGGCCGGCCGCTCGAGCAGCCGGGCCTGCAACTGCCGCACGAAGCCATTATCCCGCGTCAATCCACCGGCGCCCCATCCGCCAGACGGCGCCGACGCGCCGTGCCTGCCAGATGAGTGCAGCCGCTTTCCCAAGCTCGCCGACGGCGGGAGAGAGATCCGCCAGACACGCCGCCAGCCCCGGGGACCGGGCCGGTATCCGCGTGGCATCCCCGCACAGCCGGGCGACATGAAAAAAACGGCCGCATTTGCGGCCGTTCCTGCTCAGGGCAGACGCAGGCGGCTTAGTCCACCTGCGCGCCCGAGCGGCGTACCACGTCGCCCCACTTCTCGACCTCGGCGGCCACGAATTCGCCCGTCGCCTTGGGAGTGCTGGGCATGGCCTGCGCACCGCGATCGGAGAAGAACTTGCGCATGCCCTCGGCGTCGAGCACCTTGCCGATGTCCTGGCTCAGGCGGTCGGTGATCTCGGCGGGCGTACCGGCGGGCGCCAGCACGGCAGCCCAGCCGATGGCCTCGAAGCCCGGATAACCGCTTTCGGCAACCGTCGGCACCTGGGGCAACTGTTCCAGCCGCTTGGCGGTGGTCACGGCCAGCGGCACGGCCTTGCCGCTCTGGATGTGGGGCAGCCCGGCGGTGACCGAGTCGACCATCAGCGGCACCTGGTTGCCCAGGAAATCCGCCTGGGCCGGGCCGCTGCCCTTGTACGGGATGTGGCGGATATCGACGTCGGCGGCGGCCTTGAACATCTCGGCCGACAGATGCTGGGTGCCACCGATGCCGGCGCTGGCGTACACCAGGTCACCCGGCTTGGCGCGCGCCTGCTCGACCAGGCTCTTGATGCTGTCGATGCCGGCGGCCGGATTGGCCAGGAATACCAGCGGCACCGAGAACACGCCCGAAACCGGCGCGAAATCCTTGGTCAGGCTGTAGCCGATATTGTTGTAGAGCGTCTGGTTGACGGCCGCGGCGCTGCCGGCGACCACCAGCGTGTAGCCATCGGGCGTGGCGCGGGCGGCTTCGGCCATGCCGATGTTGCTGCCGGCCCCGGCGCGGTTTTCCACGATGATGGGCTGCTTGAGCTCGGCGCTGAGCTTCTCGGCCAGCGCGCGGGCGAAGATGTCGGTAGCCTGCCCGGGCGGGAAAGGCACGATCAGGCGCACCGGGCGCTCGGGATAGGCGGCATGGACGGCAAAGCTGGCCGATGCCATAACGACGCCGGTGCACAGCCCGGCGAGAATGCGTTTCATGGTCATGACACGTCGAAGAAAAAGAGAGGAAGGGCTTGCGGCGGCGCATGGCGCGCCTTGTGGGCTGCCCTGCTCCGCTCGCGACGCGCCCCGGCCGCATCCGGCCGCCACAGGCGCTGCAAGGGGGTAGTTCGGGCCGCCAGACCCGGCCCACATGATACGTGCAAACGCCGGCACTGTCCGGCCACGCCCCCGGGCTCAGGCCTGGCGGGGATCCCGCGGCGTGTCCAGCACCAATTGATAGAAAGCCGCATCGAGCCAGCGACCGAACTTGAATCCCACCTGGCGCACGGTGCCGGCATGGGTGAAGCCCGCCTGCTCATGCAGGGCGATACTGCGCTGGTTGGCGGTATCGATGCAACCGATCATCACATGTCGCTGCGCCTGGCGCGCACGTGCGATCAAGGTGCGCAGCAGCAGGCCGCCCAGGCCCCGGCCCCGTTCTTCGGGATGAACATAGATGCTGTGCTCGACGGTGTACTGGTAGGCGGCATGGGCACGAAAGGCGCCCCAGGTGGCGAACCCCAGCAGGCGGCCTTGCGCATCGACCGCGCCCACGACCGGATGCCCGCCCGCCCGCTTGGCGGCGAACCAGTCGATCATGGCTTCGGCAGGCCGGGGCGCGTAGTCGTAGATGGCCGTCGAATGGAGGATGGCGTCGTTGAGGATGGCCAGGATCTCGGCCGAGTGCCCGGCTTCGGTGCAGTCGATCAGGCGTACCCCTGCGGTGGAACTTGCGGTCATCAATCACTCCGGAACGACCCTGGCATTTTCTCCAGCCGCAGCAGAGGCTGTCAATCTGCACCTGCCGGCAAGCTGTTGCTATGCTCAGGCCTGACCTTTCTTCGCTGTCGTCCCATGCCACAACCCCGCGGCGTCGATGCGCAAGGCCGTATCGCCCAGCTTCCCGACACCCCTGTCCCGGCTCCCTTCGACTGCCTGCTGAAGACGGCGGGCGACACCCTGCAGCAAGCACTGGGGCCCTCGATTCACAGCCTCTATGTGTACGGCAGCGTAGCGCGCGGCACCGCCCGCGTCGGGCAATCCGACCTGGATCTATGCCTGCTGCTGCACACGCCTGCCACGCCGGCGCAACAGGCGCAGATCGACGCGCTGCGGGCGGATCTGCAGACCCGCTGTGCCGGGATCGTGACCAAGGTGGATATCGACCTGGGCGACGCCGCCACCGCCCTGGCGCCGGCCCACCGCCTGAGCTGGGGATACTGGCTCAAGCACCATTGCCGCTGCATCGCCGGCCCGGACCTGGCTGCGCGCATTGCGCCTTTCACGCCGTCGCGCGACATCGCCCTGGCGGTCAACGAGGGTTACGACGCCGCACTTCGATCGCTGGCCACAAGGATACGGCGAGCAGGCGGCGACGCCGCGCTGCAGAAACAGGCAGCCCGCCAATGGATCCGCGCCACCCATATCCTGTGCGCCGGCGATGAGCCCGGCTGGCCCCAGACCCTGCAAGACTATGCCGACCACTGCCGGCGGAGCCACCCGGCGCTGGCCGCCGGCCTGAGTTTCATGCTGGCTCAGGCCGACACCCCCGACGCACCCGCCGAGTCTTTCGCGCGGACCCTGGAGGGGCTGCTGGACACCATGCAGACCCTCCAGGCGCAGCAACGCCGCAACGCCGGCGCGCGTTCCCCTTGAGCGGGCGCGTCACTCAGACCACAATACCGCCGGGTGCGCGCCGCACCATGGCCAGCCGATCCGGCGTCTGGCCGCTCCCCTCCGTTTCGCCGCTCCGGACAGATCCAAGGCTCGCATGATGTCCCTTTCTGCTGTTCAGTCCTTACTCGCTTGTTGCCTGGTGCTGGTCGTCGGCCGGGTCTTGACGACCCGCGTGAGCCTGCTGGAGCGCTACAGCATCCCCGTGCCGATCGTCGGCGGCCTGCTGTTTTCCGTGCTGGCCACGATGCTGGCCGCCTGGGGCAACGTGCAGGTCGCCCTGGAAACCACCATCCGGCCCACCTTGCTGCTGATCTTCTTCGGCTGCGTGGGCCTGACTGCCAACCTGAAACTGCTGGCGCGCGGCGGCCCCAGACTGATCGGCCTGCTGCTGGTGCTGGTGCCCTATCTGATCCTGCAGAATGCCGTCGGGCTGGGCCTGGCATGGCTGCTGGACCTGCATCCCCTGATGGGCCTGATCGGCGGCAGCATCACGCTGCTGGGCGGCCACGGCACCGGCGCGGCCTACGCGGCGCGTTTCGCCGACATCAACAACATCCAGGATGTGATGGCGCTGGCCATGACGGCCTCGACCATCGGCCTGGTGCTGGGCGGGGTCCTGGGCGGGCCGGTCGGCGAGTGGCTGATCAAGCGCAACACGCTGGCTGCGGGCGCCCGAACCCGCAACGCCCAGCCGCAACAGGCGGCCGAGGTCGCCGCCGAAGCGCCCGACACCACGGCTTTCATCACGTCGTTGACGGCGGTTTTCGTGACGCTGGTGGCAGGCTCTTACCTGGCCGGTCTGGTCGAGAATGCGCCGATCAGCCTGCCCAACTTCCTGTGGTGCCTGGCCACCGGCATCCTGATCCGCAACCTCGGCCCCAAAGTGGGCTTTCACCTCAATGACCGGGTCACCGACATCGTCGGCTCGATCGCGCTGTCGCTGTTCCTGGGCCTGACCATGATGACCATGGACCTCTCCAGCGTCATCAGCCTGGCCGGCCCGCTGGCCCTGATGCTGGCAGTGCAGGCGCTGGTCTGCGCGCTGTATTCGGCCTGGGTGGTGTTTCGCGTGCTCAAGCGCGACTACGAAGGCGCGGTCATTTCGGCCGCCTTCTGCGGCTTCGGCCTGGGCGCCACCGCCACGGCCATCGCCAACATGCAGGCCCTCACCCGACGCCACGGCCCGGCACCCGAAGCCTTTATCGTGGTGCCGGTCACCGGCGCCTTTCTGGTGGACATCCTCAACGTGATCGTACTGACGTCCTTCATCGCCTTGCCCTTCGTGGGAGGGATGTAATCATGTTCCGCTGGCTGACTCTCGCTTTCTGCCTGCTGCTGGCGGCCTGCGGCCGCGCGCCCGACGCCGAGGCGCTGCGCCAGGACGTCGCCCGGCAGCTGGATGCCGCCTATGGCGGCCAACCCTTTGACATCGTCGAGTTGCGCCGCATGGGCTCGGCCGCCGACAGCGGCGCGCCGGCCGGCGAAACCCGCCGGGTGGTCTATTACGACCTGGTGCTGCGCGTGAACAAGCCCATCACGCTGGGTGCCTGGGACCAGCCGGGCGCCGCCTCCCTGGTAACCCTGCTGGGCGCCGGACCGCGCAGCATCCGCGGCGTGAAATCCGGCGGCAACGCCGCCGGCGACGAAATCATTGCGCACGGCAGCGCCATCTACCGCCAGCAGGATGGCAACTGGACCCTGGTCACCCCGGCGGCGTTTCGCGCTGCCCAGGCGCCGGCTTTGGAGGACGGCGCGCCCGCCCCGGTGACGCGCCAGTTGCTGGAGTCCCTGGAGCAGATCACCCGCTCGGTTCCCTACAGCGCATCCAGCACCGCGCAACGCGTCGTGCAACAGGAGCTGGAGCGCTCGGTGGCCCGCATCAATGGACGCCTGGCGCGCCTGCAGAACGGCTACCCGCTGGCCGCCGGCCCCGACAAGGGTGAGTACCTGGCCTTCGGGCAGGCCCTGGCGCAGGTCGCCCGCAACGAACAGGTGCGCGTGATTCCCCTGCTGACCGAAGGCAGCGTCGACAACATCGCCATGCTGCGCAATGGCGCCGCCGTGGCCGCACTGGCCCAGGCCGACACCGCCGGCCAGGCCTACGACGGCACCGGCCCCTTCGCCAACCAGGGACCATTCACCGGCCTGCGGGCGCTGGGCAGCCTCTACCCCGAGCTGGTGCATATCGTGGCGCGCCAGGACGATGGCGTCGCCAGCGTGCAGGATCTGCGGGGCAAACGAATTGCCCTGGGCCCGCTCGACTCGGCTGTGCGCAATACGCTCGAAACCGTGCTTGCCGCGCACGGCCTGCAGGCCGGCCGGGACTACACCGTGAACGACACCCCGGCCGCAGCCGCCCTGCCCCTGCTGAACGAAGGCGCCGTGGACGCCGTCGCCCAGGTGATCGGCATTCCTGCCACGCCGCTGCGCGCCGCGCTCGCCCAGGCCGGGCTGAAACTGGTGCCGCTGGAGCGCAGCGCCATCGCCACGCTGGCACAGGCCAACCCGGTGCTGCTGGCGCTGGACATTCCGGCCGGCGCCTATCCCAACCAACCGCAGGCCATCCCCACCGTGGGCATGGCCGCCCTGTTGGTGACCACCGCCGACCTCACCCGCGACGAGGCCGCGCACGTGGTCAATGTCATCTATCGCAGAGGCCAGGACATGCTGGCCGCCGGCTCGGCCCAGGGCGCGCAGGTTTCGCCCGTCAATGCCCTGGTCGGCCTGAGCGTGCCCATGCACGACGGCGCACTGGAAGCCCTCCAGAAACTGATCAGCGCCCCGACGCCCAGCGCCATCTTGCCGTAACTCAGCCGGCCCGCGTCTGACGCGGGCCCCTCATTCAACGCGGCAGCGCATCGGCGTGCCGCACATAGCCGGCCGCCAAAGCCTGTGCCACCCGCTCGGCATAACGCTGCATGATCTCCGCCAGTGCCGCCAGGTCCTTGCCCAACATACGTTGCAAGGGACCCGTGACGCCCAGGCTGTAAACCACCCCCACCCGCGGCAGGCGCACCGGTACGCCCAGTGCAGCCAACCCCTCATCGATCTCACCGATGCACGTGGCGTATCCCTGCTCGCGGATCGCAGCGTACTCCTGCAAGATGCGCCCGGCATCCACGCAGGTATTGGCCGTGAGTACAGGCAACGGTTCAGCCAGCGCGGCTGCAATCACTTCCTCGGATTGAAAGGCCAGGATGGCCTTTGCCGAGGCAGCCGCATGGGGCGCCATTCCCTTGCCCGGCAGCACGAATCCCCGCCACGGCGTATCCGGCGCCTCCATAAGGATGGAGGAGACGCGATGGCCGGCATGCAAGCGCGCCAGGTAGCAGGTTTCGTTCGTCTCGGCGGCCAGGTCCGCCAGGTGCGGCTGCACCACCGCCCCCAGCCAACCCGCATCTGCCCCGGCATAGGCCAGGCGCCGGACGCGCTCACCCAGAATGTAGGTCGATCCGTTGGCGCAATCTGCCAGACGGGCTTCCTGCATCGTGCCCAGCAGACGATGAACGCTGGTTTTTGGCAATGCCAGCATTTTGGTGATCTCGGTCAGGGCCAGTCCTTCAGGAAAGGCCGCCAACAGTTCGAGGATGCGGGTGTAGCGCTCAAGCGGAGAGAGTCGGGAGTCTTGGCTCATGTGGGGTTCCTTGACCGGCATTGTAGGGCGCGGCGCAGACGATCTCGGGAAAACCCGCCTTGCCCCGGTGTTCCGTGGTTTTCTATAGTGTACCGAAAAACAGAACTAAGTACCGAAAACCGGAACAACCAGGGGAATGTGCCCCGCCTCACTCTCAGGAGCGCCGCACCATGTCACACCACACTTTTTCCCTTCTTCTTCGCCGCTGTATCGCAGGCGCCATGCTCGTCGGGCTGGCTGCGCAAGCGCATGCCCAGCAGGTCGTGGTGGGCGCGACCGCCCCCCTTACCGGCCCCTTGTCCCTAACGGGAAAGCAGTACTACAACTCCCTCAAACTGGCCGAGGACGACATCAACAAGGCCGGCGGCGTGCAGGGCAAGCCGGTGAAGTTCGTCTTCGAGGATGCCCAGGCCTCCAACGGCACCGCCGTCAACGCCTACGTCAAGCTGGTGCAGGAAAACAAGCCGGCCTTCACCTTCCTGACCAGCTACAGCACGCAGAACGTGGCCGTCGCCCCGGAGGTAGCCAAGGCCGCACTGCCCGCCATGTATGCGGGCGGTGCAGACAGCGTGGCGGAACTGGGCAATCCCTGGCTGTTCCGCATCCGCCCCCAGGACAGCACGGCAGCGGTAGCCATGGCCCGCTTCGTCAAAGATGATCTCAAACTGGCCAAGCCCGGCATCCTCTACATCCAGAACGACTTCGGCCAAGGTGGAGCCAATGCCGCAGCCGCCTTCCTGAAGGAACAAGGCCTGACCCCCGTTGGCATGGAAGCGTACGGCCAGAACGACAAGGACATGTCGGCTCAGATTCTGAGTCTGAAGAACAAAGGAGCCGACGTCATCCTGGCCTTCGTCTACCCGCAGGATGGCGCCATGCTGCTGCGCCAGATCAAGATGCTCGGCATCAAGCAGCCCGTGGTGGCCTCCTCGGCCGCCTTCGTGCCGGCGGCCATGCAGTTGCTGTCGCCGCGAGACCTCGAGAACGTCTGGGGCGTGATCGACACCTACCTGCCGGCCACCGAAAAAGGGAAGCACTACGCCGAGCGCTTCAAGCAACGCTTTTCCATGGATGCCGACCCCTACGGCGCAGCCTATTACGACGGCGCCATGCTGATGGCCCAGGCCATGAATGCAGTCGGCACGGACCCCGCCAAACTGCAGCAGTACTTGCGCGAGGTGAAGGACTATCCGGGCGTCTCGCACGTCTATCGCTTCGACGACCAGGGCAACGGCGTGCATGACGTGGCTGTCGTGAAGTTCGCCGACGGCAGCAAGGACATGCAGTTCATCCGCGCTATCCAGGTTGACTGAACATGGTCACCGAAACCGGGGAACTGCCATGCAGGAAATGATCCAACTTCTTGTCAATGGCGTGGCATTGGGCAGCGTCTACGCCCTGGCTGCGCTGGGCTTCGTGATCGTCTACTCGGCCACCAGCGTGGTGAATTTTGCCGCCGGGCAATTCGTCATGCTGGGCACTTTCTTTGGCGTGACCACACTGATCCAGGCCGAATGGCCGGCGGCGGTGGCCTACCCGGCCGCCATCGCCATGATGGCCGCCTTCGGGCTGCTGTTTTACGCGATGGTGCACCTACCGTTGCAGAACCGTCCGGTGGTGTCGGTGATCATCGGCACGGTCGCCGCCGGCATCGCCATGCAGAACGCGGCCCTGCTGATCTGGGACGCCTGGCCGTTTCGCGTGCCCTCGCCCTTTGGCGACGGCACGCTCAGCATCGCAGGCGGTGTCATCACGGTCCATGCTCTGGCCACCATCGGCATCACCCTGATGCTGATCGCCGGCCTGTATGCCTTGCTTCATCGAACATCGATCGGCCGCTCCATGCGGGCAGTCGCCCAGGACGTCGAAACCGCAAGCCTGATGGGCCTGCCTGTGCGCCTGCTGCTGGGCTTTGCCTGGGTGCTGGCGGCGGTATTTGCCGGCTTTGCAGGGCTGCTGGTCGGGCCAATGTGGTTCGCCGACGTCAACATGGGCGACGCCGTCGCCCTCAAGGCCTTTGCAGCCACCATCATCGGCGGCTTCGGCAGCGTGCCGGGCGCCATCGCCGGAGGCCTGGTGGTCGGGCTCATAGAGATCCTGGGCGCCGCCTATCTGTCGTCCACCTACAAGGATCTGCTGGCATTCGGCATCATGATCCTGTTCCTGCTGCTGCGGCCACAGGGCATCTTTGGCGAACGCATCGCCGAGCGAGGCTGACTATGAAGAAGCACCCTTTGCTCTATGCCTCGTTGGCCCTCTTGCTGGCGGCCTTGCTGCCCTTGGCGATCCAGGGCTATGGCAACCGGCTCGCGAACACGGCCGTCATTTCCGCCATCGCCGTCATCGGGCTGAACTTCGTGTTCGGCTATGCCGGGCTGATCTCGCTGGCCCATGCCGCGTTCATGGGCATGGCAGGCTATGCGGCAGCCATCCTGACCACCGCCCAGCAATGGAACCCCTGGCTGGCCATTCTGGCCGCGCTCGCGGCCACGGCGCTGTTCGCCTATGGCACGGGTCGCATCCTGCTGCGCCTGAAGGGCCATTACCTGGCGCTGGCTACGCTGGGGCTGAACGTCAGCTTCACCATCGTGGCCTCCAACTGGCTGGAACTGACCGGCGGAACCAATGGCCTTTCGGGCATTCCGGCACTGAGCCTGGGCGGTCTGGCACTGGACACCGAACGCAGCTTCTACTGGTTCGCCCTGGCGGTGCTGGCCTTGCTTGCGTTGCTGGCCAACCGGATACGTCGTTCGCACGCCGGCCGGGCCTTCATGGCAGTGCGCGACGATGAGCTGGCCGCCGCCATGACTGGCCTGCCCGTCACCCGGGTCAAGGTCGCGGCCTTCACGCTGGGGGCCATCTACGCCGGTGTAGCCGGCTGCCTGTTTGCGTTTCACATCCGCTTTGTCTCCCCCGAGGACTTCAACTTCTCGCATTCGATCGTTTTTCTGGCCATGCTGGTCGTCGGCGGCGAAGGCAGCATCATCGGCGCCATCCTGGGCGCAGTGGGCGTGACGCTCCTTCCGGAGTTACTGCGCGGCGTGGGCAACGCCTATCTGCTGGTTTTCGGCCTGCTGGTGCTGCTCATCCTGATCATCCTGCCGCGCGGCTTGATCAGCCTGGCCGATCGCAGCACCTACCGCCGCCTGCTGCGGCGCAAATCCGCTGTCGTTCCGAACGCGCAAGGAGACCGCCCATGACCCCGCTCATGCACGTGCGCGGCATCAGCAAACGCTATGGCGGCGTCCAGGCGCTCTCGGACGTCTCGCTGGAAATTGCCGCCGATCGCTTTCACGCCATCATCGGCCCCAACGGCGCGGGCAAGAGCACGCTGCTCAACGTCATGACCGGCCTGGTTCCGCCCAGCACCGGGACGATCGATTTCGATGGTCATACGCTGACCGGACGCCCCACTCACGACATCATCCGCGCAGGCATCGGCCGCATCTTCCAGAGCGGTCGTCTCTTCACGCGGTTGAGCGTGCTGGAGAACGTCATGCTGGGCGCCGCGATGAAGGACTCGCGTTCGCTGGCGCGCTTGTTGTTGCGCCCCTTCGCCACCGCTCTAGCGGAAAGCCGGGCGCGCGAGACGGCCTACGAAACCCTGCGCCAGTTTGACCTTCACCTGATGGCCGATCGGCCCATCGGGTCGCTTTCCTATGGGAACCGGCGCATGGTTGAAATGGCGCGCGTCATGGTCGCGCGGCCACGCCTGCTGCTGCTGGACGAACCGGCGGCCGGACTGAACTCGGGCGAGGTGGAGCAGCTCATGACGCTGCTGCGCCGCCTGCGCGAGCAGCATCGACTGTCCGTGGTGCTTATCGAGCACAACATGGGCATGGTGATGCGCCTGGCTGAACACGTGGCCGTGCTGAACTTTGGCGCCAAGCTGGCCGAAGGCACGCCCGCCGAGATTCAATCCAACCCGGCCGTGCTCGAGGCCTATCTGGGAGGAGGCTACCAACATGTTGCAGTGTAGAAATCTGGTGGCGGCCTACGGGGACATCGTCGCCCTGCGCGGCATCGACCTGGACGTGCAGGCTGGCGAAGCGGTCGCGCTGATCGGCGTGAACGGGGCCGGCAAAACCACGCTGCTGCGCGCGATTTCGGGGCTGCTCCCGACGAATGGCGAACTGACGCTGGAAGCGCGCTCACTGATACCCCTGTCGGTTCAGCAACGCGTACGCGCCGGCATTTCGCACGTCCCCGAAGGGCGGCGCATCTTTCCTGGCCTGACTGTGCGCGAGAACCTGGAGGTCGGCGCCTCCATCCGCGCAGGCGGGCCCCAGTTGCGTGAGGATTTCGAGCGCGTCTATGACCTGTTCCCACGCCTGAAGGAGCGTGCCGGCCAGCTGGGCTGGTCGCTGTCCGGCGGTGAACAGCAGATGCTGGCCATCGGCCGCGCACTGATGGCACGCCCCCGCCTGCTGCTGCTGGACGAACCCTCCCTGGGCCTGGCGCCACGGCTGGCCGAGGAGGTCTATGCCCGCATCGCCCGCATCAACGAAGGCGGCATGACCGTGCTGCTGGTCGAACAGAACACCGTACTGGCCTTGGGCGTGGCCGACCGCGGCTATGTCATCGAGAACGGCGTCATCGTGCTGGCCGACAGCGCCCAGGCGCTGCGCCACCACCCCCGTGTCCGGGACGCCTACCTGGGCCGTTAATCCTTTCCGCAGAGACATCCATGTATCCTGACTCATCCTCCCGCTCCCAGGCCATGCATACCCGCGCGCGCGCCGCGCTGCCTGGCGGCAACACACGCACCACCGTCTACCTGTCGCCCTACCCGGTCTATGCCTCGCATGGCGAAGGCTGCCGCGTGCACGACGTAGACGGCAACGTGCTGATCGACTGCATCAACAACTTCACCGCACTGATCCACGGTCATGTCCAGCCCGACGTGAATGCGGCGGTACGCCGCCAACTCGAACGCGGCACCGCTTTCGGCATGCCCACCGAAAGCGAGATCCTGTTAGCCGAACTGTTGGCTGAACGGGTGCCGAGCATTGAGCACATCCGCTTCACCAACTCCGGCACCGAGGCGGTGATGATGGCGCTCAAGGCCGCCCGCGCCTATACCGGACGTGCGCGCATCGCCAAGGTGGAAGGGGCATATCACGGCTCCTATGACTATGCCGAAATCAGCCTTGACGCCCGGCCGGAGAACTGGGGGCCCGCCCGGGCACCTGTCAGCATTCCCTATGCCAAAGGAACGCCGCCGGCGGTGCTTGACGACGTCGTGGTGCTCCCGCTGAACGACACCGCCGCCACCGAGGCGCTGCTGCGCGAGCACGGCGCCAGCCTGGCCGGCGTGCTGATCGATTTGCTGCCCAACCGTGCCGGCCTGGTTCCGGCCAGCCCCGACTACCTGGCCATGCTGCGCCGCGTGACCACGGAACTGGGCATCGTGCTGATCGTCGACGAAGTGATCACCTTGCGCCTGGGCCTGGGAGGCGCCCAGGCCCGACTGGGCATCACCCCCGACCTGACCACGGTGGGAAAGATCATGGGGGGCGGCTTCCCGGTCGGCGGCGTGGGCGGACGCGCCGATATCATGGCCGTATTCGACCCCAGCCAGGGGCGGCCAGCCGTGCCGCATGGCGGCACCTTCTCGGCCAACCCCGTCACCATGACTGCGGGCCTGACCGCCATGCGCCTGCTGGATGCGGCCAGCCACGCCCACCTGGACCGCATGGGCGAGACCCTGCGCCATGCCCTTAACCGCGCCTTCGAAGATAGCGGCGTGGCCGGCCAGGCCACTGGCCTGGGCTCGCTCATCAAGCTGCACATGAAGACCGGCCCGCTGACCAGCTACCGTGATGCCTGGCCGGACCCGATACAGGCTCGCGCGATGCAGCGCCTGAATGTGGAAATGCTCAACCGGGGCGTACTGATGGCCGGCTATGGCTTGATGGCCCTGTCAACGGCGATGAGCGATGCCGACATCGAACAGATCGCCGAGGCAACCCACGACGCCCTGCTGGCCTTGCGCCGCACGGAGGAGCAAGCATGAGCATCACCGCAGGCATCGACGTCGGTGGCACCTTCACCGACCTGATCCTGGTCGATGACGCGACCGGGGAAGTCCGCATTTCCAAGGTGCCGAGCACCCTGGACAACCAGGCCTTCGGGGTGCTCGAAGCGCTGCGTCGCATCGATATGCCGCTGGAGCGGATAGACAGCATCGTGCATGGCACCACCACCACCACCAACGCGGTACTCGAGCGTAAGCTGGCCAAAGTTGGCCTGATCACGACGCAGGGCTTTCGCGACATTCTGGAACTGGGCCGGCGCACCCGGCCACAAGCCTATGGCTTGACCGGCAGCTTCGTGCCGTTGATCCCGCGCGAACTGCGCCGCGAGGTGCCGGAACGCATGGATGCCCAGGGCAATGTTCTCACGCCCTTGGATGAACAGGCCCTGCTGGACACCGTGCATGCTCTGCGTGAAGCCGGCGCCGAGGCACTGGTGATCCATTTTCTGCATAGTTACGCCAACCCGGCCCATGAACAGCGAGCCCTAGCCCTGGCGCGCGAACACTGGCCCAACCCGTACGTGACTGCCGGCCACACCATCATCTCGGAGTTTCGCGAGTTCGAACGCGGCACCGCGGCTGCCGTGAATGCATCGGTACAACCCATTCTGGATCGCTACCTGCAGCGCCTGCAGGCCAAGCTGTCCGAAGCAGGCTTTCGTAGCGACCTGCTAGTCATGCAGGGTAACGGTGGCACGGTCTCGGCGCGCACCATCGGACGCAACGCGATCAATACCGTCATGTCCGGGCCAGCATCCGGCGTCATGGCGGCCGCCTATTCCGGCCGCCTGTCCGGCTACCCCAACCTCATCACCTATGACATGGGCGGCACCTCTTCCGACGTCGCACTGATTGAGAACGGTGTGCCCAAGGTATCCAGCGAACTGGAGTTGGAGTACGGCATGCCCTTGCATGTTCCGATGGTCGATGTCCATACCGTTGGCGCCGGCGGCGGCTCGATCGCGCGGGTGCAGGGCAGCGGGTTGTTGCGCGTCGGGCCGGACAGCGCGGGGGCCCGGCCGGGCCCGATCTGCTATGGACGCGGCGGAGAACAAGCCACCCTGACGGACGCCAACCTGGTACTGGGACGGTTGGATCCGCAACGCCTGCTGGCGGTTGACCGCCCCGTCGACGTCGCTGAGGTCGCCGCACGTATCGAGGCGACCATCGGGAGGCCGCTGGGGCTGGATGCGGTCGAGGCCGCAGCCGCCATCCTGCGCGTCGGCAATCACAACATGGCCGGAGCGGTTCGGCTGGTCAGCCTGGCGCGGGGCTATGACCCCCGCGACTTTGCGCTGTTTGCCTTTGGCGGTGCCGGCCCCCTTCATGCCGTCGCGCTGGCGCGCGAACTGGCCATCCCCACGGTGCTGATCCCGGTACGCCCAGGCTTGACCAACGCGCTGGGCTGCCTGGTGGCCGACGTGCGTCATGACTTCGTGCGCGCCTTCAATCGCCCGCTCAAAGATCTGAGCGACGACATGCTACGTGCCTGCCTGCAGGAGCAGATATCGCAAGGGCGCGAGGCGATCGCGCGAGACGGTATTCCCGTATCGGAAATCCAGGTCTTCCACCATGCCCAGATGCAGTATCAAGGGCAGAGCCATTTGCTGACCGTGCCCGTCGACAGTGGCGACATCAGCGTGGCACGACTGCAGGACGCCTTTGCACAGGCTTACTGGCAACGTTTCCAGGTGGAATTAAGCGAATTGCGCCCGGTGCTCGTCACGCTGGACACGAGTCTGGTCGGCAAGCGCCACGAAGTGGCGCTGGCAGCATTGGCCACTCGCAGCGACGATCCTCCCGCTCCCCGCCAGCGCCCGGTCTGGTTCGCCGAAACGGGCTGGACCGATACGCCCGTGCTCACGCGCGAGCACATCCCGGCCGAAGGTCTGGCCGGCCCGGCCATCATCGAGCAGTTGGACGCGACGATCGTTCTCGACCCCGGCACGAGGGCGCGCAGCGACACCTGCGGCAACCTCATCATTTCTCTGTAGGCATATCATGGCAATCATCGATCCGGTGACGCTCACCGTCATTCAGAGCGGACTGCATCAGGTCTGCAACGAAATGGACCTGACGCATTGTCGCGCCGCGTTCTCCCCCATCATTTCCGAATCCCAGGATCGCTCCAACGGCATTTATCATCGCGACAGCGGCGAACTGATCGCGCAGGGCGAACTGGGACTGCCCATCTTCGTGGGCACCATGCAGTTTTCCACCCAGGCCGTCATAGCGCGGGCCCGCGACATTGCGCCCGGCGACGTCTTCATCGTCAACGACCCCTATCTGGGTGGCACGCACCTGATGGACGTGCGCTTCGTCAAACCATTTTTCTACCAAGGCAAGCTGTACGCGTGGCTGGCTAACACCGGCCACTGGCCGGACATGGGAGGGATGGTGCCGGGCGGATTCTCCGCGCACGCTACCGAGATCGAGCAGGAAGGCTTGCGCTTGCCGCCAGTCAAACTCTACAAGGGTGGCAAGCTGGACGAGGAAATCCTGGCCATTCTGATGTCCAATATCCGCATCTCCGAGCAACGCATCGGCGACATCAAGGCCCAGGCGGCCGCACTGGCTGTGGGGGAGCGCCGCCTGACACAGCTGCTGGACCGCTATGGCCAGGATATCGTCGATCAGGCTATCGAAGAACTCAAACAACAAGCCACGCAGCAAACCCGCGAAGTCATCGCCGCCATCCCCGATGGTGACTACGACGGCGAAGCTTTCATGGACTCCGATGGCGTCGTGGACCAACCCCTGACGATCTCGGTACGCATCCGCAAGCGTGGCGAACGCATGGAGTTCGACCTGAGCCGTTCAAGTCCGCCCTGCGCCGGACCCATGAACAGCGTGATCGCCACCACCCGGTCTTCGATTTACCTTGCCATCAAGCATGTCTTTCCCGAACTGCCCATCAATGCGGGCATGTTCGAGCCCCTGGACATCATCGATCCCGAAAACACTTTTCTCTACGCGCGTTATCCCAAACCCGTCTCGGGCTGCGCGGCGGAAGTCAGTCAGCGCATCGCCGAAGCCGTTTTCGATGCACTGCAAAAAGCCATCCCGGACCGCCTGTTCGCGGCGCCTGCCGGCACCACGGCCAACCTGGCCATCGGCGGCGACGATCCCGACCGAGGCAGCGCCTATGTGATGTACGTCATTTCAGGCGGCGGCTACGGCGGTCACCCCGGAGGCGACGGCCTGACCAATGGCTGCTCCACAATCGGGATTTCCAAAGCAGCTCCGGTCGAGGTCCAGGAGCAGCTCTACCCGATACTGTTCGAGCGCTATGCCATTCATGAGGGCTCCGGTGGCAGGGGCCAGTTCCGCGGCGGCATGGGGGTGCACTACCGCATCCGACTGCGCGCCGGATCGGCCCGCGCCTCCATGGTGATGGATCACGGCAAGTTCGGCCCGCCCGGGGCCGCCGGCGGAGAGGAAGGCGGACGCACGCGCGTGACCATCTACCGCGATGGCCAGCCGTATGTGCCGGCGCACATATCCAAAGACCAGGGCATCGTCATGCAGGCCGGCGACGTGATCGAAGTCTATACGCCAGGCGGCGGTGGCTATGGCGATCCGGCGCTGCGCGCGCCACAAGCCATCGCCTACGATCAGCGCCAAGGCTATTACCCCGACTAAGGGCTGACAACGGCCCCGGGAAGCGTGCCGGGGCCGTTGCCGTTTACACCTGGGCCAGAGCCTGATCCAGGTCGGCGATCAGGTCATCGATGTGCTCGATGCCGATCGACAGGCGCACGGTTTCTTCGCGCACGCCGGCCTTGGCCAGTTCTTCGGGGTTGAGCTGGCGGTGGGTGGTCGAGGCCGGGTGCGTGGCCAGCGACTTGGCGTCGCCAATATTGACCAGGCGCGTGAAGAGGTTGAGCGCATCCTGGAAGCGGGCGCCGGCCTCACGGCCGCCCTTGACGCCAAAGGTGAACAGGCCTGGCGCCTTGCCGCCCAGATACTTCTGCACCAGCGCATGGTCGGGGTGCTCGGGCAGGCCGGCGTAGTTGACCCATTCGACCTTGGGGTGCTGCTTCAGGTATTGCGCGATCCTGACGGCGTTCTCGACGATGCGGTCCACGCGCAGCGCCAGCGTCTCGATGCCCTGCAGGATCTGGAAGGCATTGAAGGGCGAGAGTGCGGCGCCGGTATTGCGCAGCGGCACCACGCGTGCGCGCCCTATGTAGGCGGCCGCGCCGAAGGCTTCGGTGTAGACCACGCCGTGATAGCTCACGTCGGGTTCGTTCAGGCGCTTGAAACGCTCCTTGTGCTGCGCCCAGGGGAACTTGCCCGAGTCAATGATCGCGCCGCCCAGGCTGGTGCCATGCCCGCCCAGGTATTTGGTGAGCGACTGCACCACAATGTCGGCGCCATGTTCGATGGGACGCAGCAGGTAGGGCGACGGTACGGTATTGTCGACGATCAGCGGCACGCCGTGGCGGTGCGCCAGATCGGCCAGCGCCTGGATGTCGGTCACGTTGCCCAGCGGGTTGCCGACCGACTCGGCGAAGATGGCTTTGGTGCGCGCGTCGATCTGGCGCTCGAAGCTGGCCAGGTCCGAAGGATCGGCAAAGCGGGTGGAGATGCCGTACTGCGGCAACGTGTGCGCCAGCAGATTGTAGGTGCCGCCATACAGCGTGCTGGACGAAACGATGTTGTCTCCAGCTTCGGCCAGCGTCAGGATCGAGTAGGTCACGGCGGCCTGGCCCGAGGCCAGCGCCAGCGCGGCGATGCCGCCCTCGAGCGCAGCCACGCGCTGCTCAAGCACGTCGTTGGTCGGGTTCATGATGCGGGTGTAGATGTTGCCCGGCACCTTCAGGTCGAACAGATCCGCGCCATGCTGCGTGTCGTCGAAGGCGTAGGCCACGGTCTGGTAGATGGGCACGGCCACGGCGCGCGTGGTGGGATCCGGACGGTAACCGCCGTGCACGGCGATGGTCTCCAGGCGCCAGTTCTTGTTGGAATCACTCATCTGCTTCTCCTTCCGCAGGGATGGATGGGGGGAACGGGATAGAAACTCGGGAATACGGGAATTCGGGCCGGGCGGCGGACGCAAACACGCCGGGCGCCCACCAAGGGGCGCCCGGCGTAACCATACTCCAAATCGACCGGCGCGCAGAAGCGTCAGGCCAGGGCGTTCCTGTAGATTTTCCCGTCCTTCATGATGAGCCGCAGATTGGCCTGCGGGTCGGTCAGGAAGTCCAGATCGCGCGAGGGATCGCCGTCGACCACCAGCAGGTCGGCCAGGCTGCCGGCGGCGATGCAGCCGACGCTGGCGCCATAGGGGTTGCGCGCGCCCGACATGCCCAGCAGCTGGCCGTTCTGGCCAGTCGCCATGCGCAGCAGGTCCAGCGGCGCATACAGGCGGGTCAGCTTGGCCAGCATGTGGCCGTGGCGCGCCAGCTTGTCCGGCGCGAACAGGATATCGGTGCCCCAGGCGGTCTGGATATTGAACCGCTGCGCCAGCGCATAGGCGCGCTCGGTGCCTTCGGCCACCATCTGCTGCTTGGCGTGGCTGCGCGGATCGGCGTGCGGATTGGCGTCGTCGTCACCGAAGAAGGGCTGCAGACTCCACCAGGCGCCGTGATCGGCCATCATGCGCACGGTTTCCTCATCGGCCAGCTGGCCGTGCTCGATGGAGCGCACCCCGGCCCGCAAGGCGCGCTGTATGCCCTGGGCGCCGTAGACGTGCACCATGACGTAGGTGCCCCAATCGGCCGCGGCCTGCACGCCGGCGCGCAACTCGTCTTCGGTGAACTGCACGCTGGTGAGCGGGTCATAGAGCGAGGTCACGCCGCCGCCAGCCATGAGCTTGAGCTGCGAGGCGCCCAGCATGAGCTGCTCGCGGGCGCGGCGCAGGACTTCGTCGCGCCCGTTGGCGATGGCGCAGATGCCGGCCGCCTCGGGATGGCTGAGAATATCCGGGCGCGACGGCACCTCATAGGGCATGCGGAAATCGCCGTGGCCGCCGGTCTGCGACACCATGGCGCCGGAAGGGAAGATCCGCGGGCCGTGCACCAGGCCCTCGTCGATCGCGCGCTTGAGCGAGAAACTCGGCCCGCCGGCGTCGCGCACGCTGGTGAAACCGCGCATCAGGGTGTTCTGGGCCTGGCGCGCAGCGTTCAGGTGAATATAGGGAGTATCGGCGGTCATGGCCGCCAGCTGGCTGATGCCGCACAGCATCGAGTGCCAGTGCGCATCGATCAGGCCCGGCATCAGCACGCGCCCGCCGCAATCGAGCGACTCAACGCCTTCCTGGCGCGGCCCGGCCGGCTGGATGTCGGCCACGCGATTGCCTTCGATACGCACGCACAGCCCGTCGCGCAGGGACGCCGTGACGCCATCGAACAGACGAATATTGGTCAGCACCAGAGGTTTGGCGCAAGCCAGCGGTTCACCCATGAAGGCGCTGTCGGCGCGAAAGGCGCCGAAAGGCCGGGCAGCCTCGGCCGGCCCGCCTGCGGCCATGCGGTGCAGCAGATCGTTTTCAAGACGACGATGCGCCCAACGCATGGCCGGCCCATGGGCCACACAACCGCAAGCCGGCGCCGCGCCCGCCGCACGCCCACGCCGGCTCTGCAACGGCCGCGACTCTGTTCTTGCCATAAACATCGAAACTGCTCCCTTGATGACTGAGGAATGCTTGCCCAGGACTTTCGCCATCCTACTGCCTGCCGTGGCTTCCCGACACTCCCCCGGGGAGCAGGGCGGCCCGGCCCCCTGTAGAATCAGCATTAATGCTATTGAAATTCTATTTCCGGCTCGACGCACAGGAGTACGCATGAAGCACGCTTTGCAGGCTACGCCCACCCGACTCATCTCGCTGCTGGCCCTCGCCCTGGCCGCCACCGCCGCACAGGCTGCCGACAGCGTCCCGCCGCTGGTGCAGGTCCCGGCGGGCAACTATGTCACCTGGCGCGCCCCGGCCGAAGGCGTCATCACCTATCAATGCCAGAATCGCCTGGACGGCGCAGAAGCGCCCGCCTGGACCATCGTGGCCGGCAAGGCCCGGCTGGGCGACGCCGCGCAAAACGGCAGCTACACCAGCCCGCCGGACACCTGGCGTGCCGCCGACGGCTCCTCGCTGACCGGTCTGCAGAGCATCCGCGCCAGCTCCGGCGCCAACCAGCTCCAGGACCAGCTGGTGATCGCCAACCCGGCACCCACGGCCGGCCTGCTGAGCGGCGTGACTTACATCCAGCGTCTGGTGCGCAGCGGTGGCGGCGCGCCCCAGGAAACCTGCGACGCCAGCCAGGTGGGCAAACGCGTGGACAGTCCCTTCCAGGCAGACTACGTGTTCTGGTCACCGAACTGAGCCGGCGTTGCCGGACCGATACGAACGCGCCGGCCTGGCGCGTTTTTTTTGCCTTGCACCGGTCGTCACCATCCCGAGCGGGCCTGAGCGGCATTGTCAGAATCCGGGCGGCATCGTCCCCGGGCCGGCGATGACGCGCCACGAACATCACTGCAAACATGCAAAATGCGGCGCAAGAATAGGAAAGAATCGCGGGGGTTTTCCATTTTTTCCTATGGCGGGAAAAAAATCACGAACCCTGCGCTATGCTAATGAATCGGAAAAGAGAATGACATTCCCTTCCGGAAAAACAACGCATACACTTTGAAATAAAAAAACCTCAAACTCCCGCTAACCTGATAGGCTGATAATCGGCCTGCAAGCCGCATGTCCATTGCGCCTGCGGACCGCCGCAACAGAATTCAGGTCAAGTATTGATTGAAATCAGATTCCCCCGAGCCGGCCTTGTATTAGGCTCTGGAATATCCCGGGTTGCGAAGGCTCCACCCAATCCGGGAAAGTCAACGACGTGGAGCCTGATTGTTATATAGCTTGAACTCAGATCGAGGGACTTCAAATGAAAAAAGCTATTCTGGCTATGAGCATTTTCGGTGCCGCCGCTATGGGCGGCGTGGCACATGCCGACGCGGCCAAGCCCGTGCCGCTGTGGCTGTGCAGTGATTACCTGGCTGTGGACGAGTCCTATCAGCCGACCGTGCTCGGTTTCGCTGAAGCGCTCAACCGCAGCGGCAAGCCCGAAGCCGAAGTACTGGACGTCGATGGCATCGCCAAGGTCAAGCCGGAACTGCTGCAGTACTGCAAGGAAAACCCCAAGATCGCCCTGCGCGACGCGCTGGTGCAAAGCTGGGGCAAGATCAAGAAGTAATCCGCTTCTCTGATTCATGCGCTAGGGGCGCCACGGTTTGCCGTGGCGCCTGTCATTTCAGCCCCCGCTTTCCGCGTCTGCTCCACACAAAGGATCCCCCATGCCACTGCACGCCAAGGACACGGTCCGTGCCGACCTGCTCGATGACGTCTACGCGTCGAGCGATCTCTCGGTAGCCATGCCCAAGTACAAACTCCCGGCCGAGGGACATGCGCCGCGCCATGCCTATCAGGTCGTGCACGACGAACTGATGCTGGACGGAAACTCGCGTCAGAATCTGGCCACCTTCTGCCAGACATGGGTGGACGAGGAAGTCCACAAGCTGATGGACGAGTCGATCGACAAGAACATGATCGACAAGGATGAATACCCCCAGACAGCGGAAATCGAAGCGCGCTGCGTGCACATGATCGCCGACCTGTGGCACTCGCCCGATGCGATGAACACCCTGGGCTGCTCGACCACGGGCTCATCCGAAGCCGCCATGCTGGGCGGACTGGCCATGAAATGGGCCTGGCGGAAAAAACGCCAGGCCGCCGGCCTGCCGACCGACCGGCCCAACCTGATCTGCGGCCCGGTGCAGATCTGCTGGCACAAGTTCGCGCGCTACTTCGACGTCGAGCTGCGCGAGATCCCGATGGAGCAAGACCGGCTCATCATGAGCCCGGAAGAAGTCATCAAGCGTTGCGACGAGAACACCATCGGCGTGGTACCCACGCTGGGCGTGACGTTCTCGTGCGATTACGAGCCGGTCAAGGCCGTGCACGATGCGCTCGACAAACTGCAACAGGACACCGGTCTGGATATCCCCATTCACGTCGATGGCGCCAGCGGCGGCTTCCTGGCCCCGTTCTGCGCCCCCGATCTGGAGTGGGACTTCCGCCTGCCGCGCGTGGTGTCGATCAACACCTCCGGCCACAAGTTCGGGCTGGCGCCGCTGGGGGTGGGCTGGATCGTCTGGCGCGATGCCGCCCACCTGCCCGAGGAACTGATCTTCGACGTGAACTACCTGGGCGGCAACATGCCCACCTTCGCGCTGAACTTCTCGCGACCGGGCGGCCAGATCGTGGCCCAGTACTACAACTTTCTGCGTCTGGGCCGCGAGGGATACACCCGCATCCAGCAGGCCTGCTACGACACGGCGCAGTACCTGGCGGACGAGATCGCCAGGCTGGGGCCCTTCGAGATGCTGTTCGACGGCAATCCGCAAAAGGGCATTCCGGCACTGTGCTGGAAGATCAAGGACGGCCAGAAAGACCTCGGCTTCAATCTCTACGATCTGGCCGACCGGCTGCGTTCGCGCGGCTGGCAGGTGCCGGCCTACTCGATGCCGGCCCATCGCGAAGACCTGGTGGTGCAACGCATCCTGGTGCGCCATGGCGTCAGCCGCGACCTGGCCTCGCTGCTGATCGAGGACTTCAAGCGCGCGCTGGCGTATTTCGCGCGCCACCCGGTGGCCGTCCAGGGATCGGAAGACGAATCGGGCGGCTTTCATCACTGAGCCCGACATGCCCGGCCGCCGCACCCTACCGTGCGGCGGTTTTTCATTGACCTGCAGCGTCGTGCTTTCCCGGGTCAAATGGTATAAATTCCCGCACATCACCCTGGCGCATCGCAAGCGCCGGCATTTCACCAGCGCCCGTGCGCCCGATGATCACCGAGGTTAGCTCTTGACGACGTTGCAACAGTCCCCGGGCCGGCGCCTGCTGCCCATGGCGGTGTGGCTGCTGCCGCTGCTCACAGGCTGCAGCGCAACCGTGCAGCCCCCCTATGTGGTCATCTTCGAATCCTACTTCCCCTCCTGGATCGCCTGCGCGGTGGCCGGCTGCATTGCCGCCCTGGTGCTGCGCGTGGTGCTGGTGCGCAAAGGCATCGATGAATACCTGCCGCTACACCTGTTGACCTATCTGGCCGTTGCCGCCGCCGTCATGTTCCTGCTCTCGCTGACCATCTTCGCCCGCTGACATGCCGACCTCTCCCGAAAAAACCGACCGCAAACGCCGTATCGCGATCGTGCTGTTCGTCGTGATTCTGCTGCTGGCCGTCGGTCTGGGCTGGGCCTATTTCAGCCGCATTGCCGCCAGGCCCCTGTCCGAAGACGCCGTCCTGACCGCCAACATGGCGCGCATGGCCTCCTCGGTGCCAGGCCGCATCCAGAATCTCGCTGTGCAGGAGAACGGCACGGTCAAGGCGGGCGATCTGTTGTTCAGCGTCGATCCCGAGTTCTATCGGCTGCAGCGCGACCAGGCCCTGGCCGGACTGCAAGCCGCCGAGGCCGCGCTGGCCACGCGCAAGCGCACATTGCAGGCCGAAGGCGCCAATGCGCGGATTGCGGCCGAGCAGGTCTCGCGCGCCCAGATCAACCTGGCGCAGACCACGCAGACCCTGCAGCGTCTGCAGAGCCTGCAACCCAAGGGTTATGTCACCACCCAGCAGGTCGACGACGCACGCACGCTCAAGCGCAACGCCGAGACCAGCCTGAAAGAAGCCATGGCCCAGCAACACGCCGCCGATGCGCTGGTGGGCGACACCGATGCCGCGATCGCGCTGGTGGCGCAAAGCAAGGCCACCCTGGCCATCGCCGAACGCCAGCTGCGCGACACCGAGATCCGCGCGCCCAACGACGGGCGCATCGCAGGGCTGAACGTGGCCAACGGCGACTACATCATTCCTGCCCAGATGGCCTTCACGCTGATCGACACCACCCACTGGTATGCGTCGGCCGGTTTCCTGGAAACCGAGCTGCAGGACATCAAGATCGGCAGCTGCGCACGCGTCTATGTGGCGGCCGACCGCAGCCGCACCATCCAGGGCACGGTCGAGTCCATCGGCTGGGGCGTGGCCTCGGAAGACCAGATTCAACTGCCGCGCAGCCTGCCCTATGTGCCCAAGACCCTGAACTGGGTCCGTGTGGGACAGCGCTTCCCGGTGCGCATCCTGCTCAAGGACCCGCCGCCCGACCTGATGCGCGCCGGCGCCTCGGCGACCGTCATTCTTCATACCGATGAGCAGTGCTGAGGCCTGGCCGCCCTTCCTGCGCCAGACCTGGCGCGACCTGACCGAGGCCTTCCCGGGGCGCTTTGCGCAATCCTGGCGCATCGCCCTGGCCTGCGCGCTCACGGCGATGATGGCGGCCGTCTATGGCATCCCCGAACCGGCAATCAGTTGCTATCTGATCTTCTTCGTGATGAAGCCGGACGCAGCCGAAGGTTGTCTGCTGGCCGTCGGCCTGACCGTGCTGGTGGCCATCGTGGTGGTGCTGCTGTTTCTCTTTACCCGCTGGACCATCGATGTGCCGGCGCTGCGCATCCTGGCCATCGCCGCCACGTCGCTGGTGCTGCTCTTTCTGGGATCGGCCAGCAAACTGGGCGAGCTGGGCGGCATCATCGCCCTGGTGATCGCCTTCGTGCTGACGCTGCTGGACTTCGTGCCCTTTGGCGAGGCCGCCACGCGCGGCATCCTTTATGCCTGGCTGATGGCGACGATGCCCATGGCCTGCGTGCTGGGGGTCAACCTTTTCATGGGCAGAAAGCCCGTCGCGCTGCTGCGCCAGACCGTCGCCATGCGGCTGCAGGCGGCCGCCGGCTGGCTCGAGCGCCCCGATGCCGCCGCGCGCCAGCACCTGCGCGAGCAGATCGAGGAGGGCCAGGAAGACGCCCTCAAGCGCCTGGGCCTGACGCGCTTGCTGGCGTTGGGCCGCAGCGCCGAGCGCCAGCGCCTGGCGCGCGCGCTGCTGGAGAGCTACCGCCTGACGCTGGCATTGCTGGCCCTGCGCCAGCCCCCGGCGCCCGCCCAGGCCCAGGCGCTCGCTCGCCAGATCCGGGCCGCTGCCCAGGCGCTGGCCACCGGCAAGCCGGTGCCTGCCGACACCGCCGGCTGCACGGACCCGGCGCTGGCCGCCGCCAGCGATGCCCTGCGCCACATGGCCGGCGATCCGCAGGGCTACCCGGCCCAGCCGCCCGGCGACCCCTTTCTGCGGGCCGACGCCTGGCGCAACCCGGTGCATGTGCGCTACGCCATCAAGACCACCGCAGCGGCCATCATCTGCTACCTGGCCTACACCGCCTTCCAGTGGCAAGGCATCCACACCGCCATGATCACCTGCTACGTGGCAGCGCTTGGGTCGGTGGGCGAAACCACCCACAAGCTGGTGCTGCGCATCAGCGGCTGCCTGGTCGGCGCCGCGCTGGGCATCGGCTCGATCCTGTTTCTGATGCCCCACCTCAGCACCGTGGGCGGCCTGATGCTGCTGGTGTTCTTCGGCACGCTGCTGTCGGCCTGGATCGGCGTGGGCAACGAGCGGGTGTCGTACGCCGGCGTGCAGGTGGCCCTGGCCTTCCTGCTGACCGTGCTGCAGGGCTCGGGCCCGACCTTCGACATGGACACCGCGCGCGACCGCATCATGGGCGTGCTGCTGGGCAACTGCGTGATGTATGTGATGTTCACCCAGTTCTGGCCGGTAAGCGTGATCGTGCGCGCCCGCGACAGCGTGCGCCAGTTGATGGGACAACTGGCTTTCATGGCCTGGCCTGGCGGGAAAACGCCCCAGGACGACCGCGACCTGCGGCTGGCGCAAGCCTCCAAGGTGGCCGACAATATTGCCCAGACCCGCCTGGCGCTGGGCTTTTCCCTGTTCGAGGTGTATCGCCGCCGCCCCTCGGCCGCCGCCATCCGCCGCATCATGACCATCGACCACCGCGCCCGGCAGCTGTCTCATCAGCTGCTGCTCGCCCCGCCTTCCGATGACGCCCTGGCCCATCGCCTGCAGGCGATGGCCAGCCCCGCCGAAACGGCGGCGCCTTGCCCGCCGGCCATGCCCGCCCCCGCCGGCACGCCGGCCCAAACCGTGCAACGCCTGGAGACCTTGATAAATGGCCGCTGACTGGGCCCGCCTTCGTTCCTTGCGCTGCGCCCTGCTGGCTGGCGCCGCGCTGCTGCTGGCCGGCTGCGCCAGCGGCACGGCCGATGCGCCGCCGCAGGCGCAGACAGCCTGGGCGCCGCCACCCACCCCCGCCGACTGGCGCTCCCTTGCCGAACAGGGGCCGGCCGCGGCCGCCAACAATGCCCTGGCGCCGACGGTCGCGCCGCAAGCCGACCAGACCTATGATCTGCCCGCCCTGATCGATCTGGCCCAGCGCAACAACATGGCCACCCGGGTGGCCTGGAATCAGGCCCGCCAGGCCGCCTCGGCGGTGGGCCTGACCGAGGCCACCTTCCTGCCGATGATTTCCGCGCGCGCCGTGGCCGGACGCCTGAAGACGCGCCATGAACTGCCCCGCATCCTGGGCGAGCGGCCCGAGGTCGACACCTCCCTGAGCGGCACCGTACCCATGCTCACGCTGGAGTGGCTGCTCTTCGACTTCGGCCAACGCGCGGCCGCCAACCAGGCTGCGCACAATCTTTCGCTGGGGGCCAACTTCCTGTTCAATGCGGTGCACCAGAAGCTGGTCTTCGATGTCACGCGCACCTATTACGAATATGGCGCGGCCCGCCAGGGGCGGCAGATCAGCGAGGAAACCCTCGCCAACAGCCTGGCCGTGCAGGATGCCGTGCTGGCCAAGCGCAAGGCCGGTCTGGCCACCTCGGTCGAAGAAGCGCAGGTGCGCCAACTGGTCGCGCAGGCCCGCCTGCGCCAGGTGCGCAGCACCGGCGCCGAGCGCAACGCCTACCAGGCCTTGCTCGATCACCTCGGGCTGGCGCCGGGCGCCGTGGTCCGGATCGCCGCCAGCGACGCCGCTCCCCTGCCGTCCTCGCAGGAGCTGCCCGAAGGCGCGGTGCTGCGCCGAGCCCTGGCCGAACGGCCCGACATCATGGCCAGCATCGCCTCGCTCAAGGCCGCCGAGAGCGGGGTCGACATGGCGCGCGCCGATTTCCTGCCCAAGGTATTCCTGGCCGGCTTTCTGATCGGCGGCCACAACGACCTGTCCATCGGGCCGGTCTCGGGGCTGTCGAACAATGCCGTCACGCGCGGCGTGCTGCTGGGCGTGTCGCTGCCGCTCTACGACGGCGGGATGCGCAGCTCGCGGCTGCGCGACGCCCATGACCGGGTGCACGCCGCACAGGCTTCGCTGGAACGCCTGCGCAACACGGCCATGACCGAGATCATTCTTGCCAGCAATACGCTGGAGACGGCGCTGCAGGCCCATGAGGCCGCCGAGACGCTGGTGCAGACCGCCACGGTCACCTACGACGCGGCGCTGGACGCCTATCGCGTCGGCATGGGCACGGTCACGGTCGCCACAGAGGCCGCCAACGGTCTGCTCACCGCGCGCACTGCGCGCGCCGATGCGCGCGCGGCCGCCCAGATCGCCGCGGCCACGCTGGCGTTGTCGCTGGGCCGGCTGGACGCCGCCCCGGCCGGCTCCATGCGCTGATTTCCTTCGAGGCCCAGGTACCCATGACTACCGTTGCCGTCATCATGGCCATGCTGGTGGCAGTCATGCTCAGCGGCGTGCTGGTACGCCTGCTGCCGCTGGCCATCCCCTTGCCTTTCATCCAGATCGGCCTGGGTTTTCTGATTGCGGCGGTGTTCCAGCGTGGCGTGCTGATCGAACCGGACATTTTCTTTCTGCTGTTTTTGCCGCCGTTGCTGTTTCTGGATGGCTGGCGCGTCTCCAAGGTCGCCGTGCTGCGCGACGCCTCGTCCATTGCCCAGTTGGCGCTCGGCCTGGTGTTCCTCACGGTGGCCGCGGTGGGTTACCTGATCCACTGGATGATCCCCGCCGTGCCGCTGCCGGTGGCCTTTGCCATCGCCGCCATCGTTTCGCCCACCGACCCGGTGGCGCTTGAAGCGATCTCGCACCGCGTGCGCATTCCCGGCCGCATGCGCACCATCCTGGAAGGCGAAGCCCTGTTCAACGACGCCAGCGGACTGGTGGCCTTTCGCATCGCGGCGGCCGCCGCCCTGACCGGCGCGTTTTCCTGGGCCGAGGCCATCGGCAGCTTTCTCTGGCTGGCGATCGCCGGGATCGTGGTCGGCATGGTCATCACCTGGCTGCTCATGGGCACGCGCGCGCGCCTGACGCGCCGCTTCGGCGCCGAGCCCGGCAGCGATGTCCTGCTCAGCCTCATCACCCCTTTTTTCGTCTATTACGTGGCCGAACAGATCGGGGCCTCGGGCATCCTGGCCGCCGTGGCCGCCGGCATCACCATGAGCTATGCCGAGATGTCCGGCAGGCTGGCCGCCGCCACGCGCGTCGAACGCCACGCCGTCTGGAACCTGCTGCAATTCACCCTCAACGGCATGATGTTCGTGCTGCTGGGCGAACAGCTCCCCACCCTCATCGACAACCTGTCGAGCGCGGCCAGCGAAAGCGGCGCTCAGCACCTGTACTGGCTGCCGGTGTATGGCCTGGCGGTCTGCGCCGGCCTGATCGCCTGCCGCCTGCTGTGGGTCACGGTATCGCTCAAGATCGCCGCCCTGCGGGCCCGCCGTCTGGGCCGCACGACGATCGCGCCTCACCCCCGCCTGATCCTGGCGATGGCGCTGGCCGGCGTGCGCGGGGCCGTAACGCTGGCTGGCGTGATGACGCTGCCGTTCGCGCTGCTGGACGGATCCCCCTTCCCGGCGCGGGACCTGGCCATCTGCCTGGCCGCCCTGGTGATCCTGTTTTCCTTGCTACTGGCCAGTCTGGGCCTGCCGCCGCTGATGAAGGGCCTGGAGGTGCCCTCCAGCGAACGCGACCGGCGCGAGCAGGCCACGCTGCACCGCACCCGCCTGCAGGCCGCGCTCAAGGGCGTGCGGGAGGCCGCGGCCCAGTTCGGCCAGGCCTCGCCGGCCGACGCCGCGCTCTATCGCGACGTGGCCGAGCGCGTCAGCCTGGAATTGCGCCGCGAGGCCTGCGCCTATGGCGACCCCGAGGCCAGCGCCCCGCCCGATGCACGCGATCTGTACATCGAACGCCAGCTGCGCCTGCAGGCCGTGGCCGCCGCGCGCCAGGCCATCTATCAGCTGGCGCGCCGGCACCAGATCTCCGATTCGCTGGCGCGCGAGCAGGTCATGTTGCTGGATATGGAAGAAGCCCGCATCCGGGCCAGCCATTAGCCTGGTCCGCCTCAGACAGGCCGTTTGCTCTTTTGCACGTGCCGCCAGAACGCCGTGGCCGCCGGCGACAGACGGGTGACGTCCAGACAAGCCAGGCCGATGCGCCGCTGCGCGCCGGGAGCCAGCGGCCGGTAAACCACTCCCGGATAGTCCGCGGGCAGGGCCAAGGCCGCCGCCACCGATACCCCTTCCCCGCCGGCGACATAAGCCAGGATGGACAGCAACTGCGACAGCTCGTGCGTGACCTGCGGGCGCAGCCCGGCCCGCGCGAACATCTGCGCCACCAGCCCCTGTGAGCCGGCGCGCGTGAGAATGAGCGGTTGTGCGGCCAGGGCCTGCGGAGTCACGGTCCTGGCGCGCGCCAGGGGATGATCGACCGGCAGGACGGCCATGAGTTCGTCGCGGGCCAGCGACAGGGTTTCAAAGCCGGGCCGGGGCAAGGTCACCACACCGAGTTCAAGGCGACGCTCCTGCAGGTCTTGTTCGACCTGCGCGTCGGGCCGCTCCACCACGCTGAGGACGATGCCGGGGTAATGGCGCCGAAAGGACTTCAGCAGCGGCGGCAACAGTTTGAGCGATGAACTCGCGCCGAACGAACCCAGGCGCAACACCCCGCTTTTGAGGCCGGCGCTGGCCTGCGCCGCAGTCATCATCAGTTGCAGGGCCGCGAACAGGTCACGCGCATGCGGCAACACCTGCTGGCCGGCATGCGTGAGGGCCAGGCCCGGCGCCTGGCGGTCGACCAGCGCCGTCCCCATGGCGGATTCCAGCGCGCGCAGGGCATGGCTGGTCGCCGAGGGCGTCATGCCGATGCGGGCGCCGGCACTGGCAATGCCGTCCGCACTGGCCAGGGAAAGCAACAGTTCCAGCTGGCGCAAGGTGGGCGGGGTCGCGCCGAAAGGGGATTCCATATTGAGCGATCACTCAATTGAACGTGATATTGATGGATTATAGACTCAACAATAACAACCCCTCTTTCACCGCGCCACAGGAACCTCCATGCAAACCGTCGCCCAAATCCTAGGACAGCGTCTTTATGAAGCCGGCTGCCGCCATGCCTTCGGCATTCCTGGCGGAGAAGTGCTCTCCGTCATGGAAGGGCTGGGGCAGGCCGGCCTGGCTTTCACCCTGGTCAAACACGAGAATGCCGCCGGTTTCATGGCCGAAGGCGTCTTTCATCGCGACGGCGCGCCCGGCGTGCTGATCGCCACGCTGGGGCCCGGCGTGGCCAATGCCGTCAACGCCGTGGCCAATGCGCTGCAAGACCGGGTGCCGCTGATCTTTCTCACCGGCTGTGTCGATGAGGACGAGGCGGCCACCTATACCCATCAGGTGTTCGACCATGCAGCGCTGCTGCGCCCCATTACCAAGGCCTCGCTGCGCATGAGCGCCGGCGCCGCCGAAGCGCTGATCGACAAGGCGCTGGCCATCGCCCTGGACGACCCGCCCGGGCCGGTGCATATCGATGTGCCCATCTCGGTGGCGCGCGCCGTGGCCGGGCGGCAGCCGGGCACCCGCCGCAGCCGGCCGGCGCCCAGCGCTCCGGCGCCCGGCCCGGCGCTCGAGCAGGCGCGCCAATGGCTCGCGCAGGCCCGCCGGCCAGTGCTGCTGGCCGGCGTGGAGGCGGTCTACCACCAGGCCGGGCACGAGGTCGCCGAGTTGGCCCGCACGCTGCGCATTCCGCTCATCACCACCTACAAGGCCAAGGGCATCCTGGACGAACGCGACCCCTTCGCGCTGGGTGGCGCCGGACTGTCGCCACGGGCCGACGAAGTCCTGCTGCCGCTGTTGCGCGAGGCCGACCTCATTCTGCTGGCGGGCTATGACCCGATCGAGATGCGCAGCGGCTGGCGCAACATCTGGAGCGACAGCGCCCGCGTGGTCGAGTTCTGCGCCACCCCCAACACGCACTACATGCATCAGGCCCGCCACAGCTTCGTCGGCAATGTCCGTGCCGGCCTGCAAGCCCTGCGGCACGGTGTGAGCGGCGCCTCGACCTGGCTGCCAGGAGAAACCGAAGCGATCAAGGCCCGCCTGCGCGAGCGCTATCGGCTGGATGAGCCCTGGGGGCCGGGCGCCATCATCGACGAGGCGCGCCGCGCCCTGCCGGAAGACACCCTGGCCTCGGTGGACAGCGGCGCGCACCGCATCCTGCTGTCGCAGGCCTGGCAATGCTACGAGCCGCGCGCCCTGATGCAGTCCAGCGGCCTGTGCACCATGGGCTGCTCCCTGCCCCTGGGCATCGGCGCGCAACTGGCCTCGCCCGGACGTCCGGTGGCCGTCTTCACCGGAGACGCCTGCCTGGAAATGACGCTGGGCGAACTGGCCACGGCGCGCGACGCCGGCACGCCGGTGATCGTGTTCGTGTTTGTCGACGCCTCGCTATCCCTGATCGAGATCAAACAGCGCGCCAATGCCCAGCCCAACCTGGGCGTGGACTTCGGCGGCAACGACTTTGCCGCCGTCGGCCAGGCCCTGGGCGGCTATGGATGGCGGGTCGACTCGCGCGAAAGCCTGCGGGCGGCCATCGGCCAGGCCCTCTCGGCAGATCGCTACAGCGTGATCGCCTGCGACCTCCCCAGGCGCGCCTACGACGGCCGCATCTGAGTCGCCTATTGCATCGGGATATCGAGCGCCGCGATCAGCGCGCGGCATTGCTCGGTGTCCTGCTGCATCTGCCGGGTGAACTCGGCCGGCCCCTGAAAGCTGGCGTACATGCTGATGGACGCCAGCCGCCGATCGATCTCGGGCGCAGCCATGATGCGGCCGGCCGCCGCGCCCAGCTCCTCGACCAGCGCCGCCGGCGTGCCGGCGGGCGCATAGATGCCGAACCAGCTCGGGATGCCCAGCGCGACACCCTGCTCGGCCAGCGTGGCCACGCCAGGCAGCGTCGAAGAACGATTGCGCGGCATCACGGCAAGCGCCTTGGCGCTGCCGTTCTGCACCTGCGACAGCGCAATGCTGTCGACCATCAGATCGATACGCCCGCCCAGCAGATCGTTGAGCGCCTCGCCCGACCCCTTGTAGGCCACATGCAGCGCGTCGATGCCGAGCGTTTTCATCAGGGCGGCGGCCTGCATGTGCGTCAGCGTCCCCAATCCGGCCGAGCCATAGGTCACCGCTCCCGGATGCTGCTTGCCATAAGCCACCAGGCCGGCGATGTCGTCGGCCGGGAAATCCTTGCGCGCCGTCACGATGCCGATGGACGAACTGAGTTTGGCGACCGGCGTGAAATCCCGCACCGGGTCGTAGCCTACCTCGCGCAGGTAGGGCGTGATGGCCATGATGGCCGTGGGCGCCAGCAGCAACGTGCGGCCATCGGGCGCGCTCTGCGCCACGTGGCGCGCGCCGATGGCCCCGCCGGCGCCCCCCTTGTTCTCCACCACGGTAGTGCGCGCTAGCGTCTCGCCCAGGCCTTGCGCGAACAAACGCGCAATGCGGTCGGCGTTGCCGCCCGCCGGATACGGCACCACCACCGAGACCGGCGCCTCGGCGGCCCGAAGCCGCCCGCCGGCGGCCAGCGCCAGACCGGCCAGGGTGGATTGCAACCACAGTCTGCGATTCATGCGCCTGCTCCTCCGGATAGGTCAGCGCCCCAGATAGACGGGCGCGCGCTTTTCACGAAAGGCCTGACGGCCTTCTTCGATATCGTGGCTGTCGCGCACCACGCCCAGCTCGCGAATCACCCGCGCCATGTCCTCGGCGGGGCCGCGCGGCATCACGTCGCGGGTCACGAAGCGCTTGAGGGTGCTCAGCACCAGGGGCGCCATCCGGGCCAGCCGCTGCGCCATCTCCAGCGCCTCAGACACCTGTTGGCCAACCGGCACCACCCGGTTGACCAGCCCCACTTCGCGCGCGCGCCCGGCATCCAGCGTGGCGCCGCACAGCATCACGTCCATGGCGATCTTGTAGGGAATGCGCGCGGCCAGCCCGGCGATCATCCCGCCGGTGAAGCCCAGCTTGGCCTCGGGATAGGAAAACCGGGAGTTCTCGGCGGCGATGGCCAGATCGCACATCATGTGCATCACCAGCGCCCCGCCCACCACCCAGCCGGCCGTCGCCGCGATGATGGGTTTCTCGGTGGTGATGCCCACGGTCGGGATACAGCGCCACAGCTCAGGCAACCGGGCCACGTCGGCCCCCGACGAGAAGGCCTCGTCACCCGCGCCGGTGATCACCGCCACGCGCTGCCCGGAACGGTCAAACTCGGCAAAGCCGTCCTGCAGCGCCAGGGCGGTATCGCGGCAAATGGCATTGCGCCGCTCGGGCCGGTTGATGGTGAACAGCGTCACCGCGCCAAAGGTATCGATCTCGACGACTGCCATGCTCCCTCCTTGTGCGGGATGTTGAACGCCTCAGGCCAGGCGGGCGCGCGCATCCACGGCCACGCAGCCCTGCCCCTGCAGACGCACCTTGAGCGGATTGATCTCGATCTCGAAGTCCTGTCCGGCCAGATCGCTGGCCAGCCACCCGAGCCGCACCATGACCTGCGCGACGCTGTCGACATCGAGCGCCCCGCGCCCCCGATAGGCCTGCATGAGAGGCGCGCTGCGCAGGCGTGCCAGGGCCTGGCGGGCCGCCTCGAGATCGAAGGGCGCCGGCAGCACGACGATGTCCTGCAATGTCTCGACCAGCACGCCGCCGCTGCCCACTACCACCTGCGCGCCGAACTGCGGGTCGCAACGCGCGCCCACCAGCAATTCCAGTTCGCCGGCTTCCATGGCCTGCAACGAAAAGCCCTGCAGCCGGGCGTCCGGCCGCAGTCGGGCGATACGCGCCTGCATGGCCTGCAGGCCCTCGCGCAGCCGCGCCGGGCTGTCGACGCCCAGCAACACGCCGCCCACCTCTGACTTATGCACGATGTCGGGCGACACCACCTTGGCCACCAGCGGAAAGCCCACGCTTTGTGCCATCTCAAGCGCCTGCGCGACATCGGCGGCCAGCCGCTCGCGGTTGACCGGGATGCCGGCCCCGGCCAGCCATTGCTTGGCGGCCTGCTCGCCCAGCTCGCCCGACGGCGGCCGGGCCGGCGCGCAACCCGCCGGGCGCTGCGCCACGCCGGGCTCGCGATAGGCTGACCAGCGCCGCCAGGCCGAGAGCGCCTGCACCGCCTCGGCGAGATTGTTGGTGAAAGGCTGGCCGGCCGCCACCAGCGCCTGGCGCGCACGCTGCGCGGCGCGTCCCGGCTGCATCACGAACAGCGCCGGCTTGCCGGCTTCGCGCACGCCCTCGGCGAGATAGGCGGTGACGTCATGCAAGGCCGGCGCCGTAGTCAGCACCACCAGCGCGCCATCCACCGCGGGATCGGCCAGCGCCAGCGCGGCGGTCTGGCGCGACACGTCGGCCGCGTTGCTGCCGACCTCGTGCCGGCGGCCGCCCAGATCGATCGGGTTGTGGGCCTGGCCTTCCGTAAACAGCTCGCCCAGAGCGGACTGTGTGGCCGTGCCAAAGCGCGCCAGCGGCACACCGGCCTCGCTCAGGCGATCGGCGCTCAGCGCGCCGCCGCCGCCCGAGGTCGTGATGATGGCCACCTCGTCGAGTTTGCTTGCGGGATGGCGCGCCATCGCGGCCGCAAGCAGCAGCATGGCGGCCGGGTCCTCCATCAATACGATGTTCTCCCGCTCGAAGACGGCCTGCAGCGCCGCGTAGTCCCCGGCCAGGCTGGCGGTATGCGAAAACGCGGCCTGGCTGCCGGCCTGCGTCTTGCCCGCCTTGACGGCCAGCCAGGGCTTGCCCGCCTGGCGCGCCCGGCGCGCCAGCTGCAAAAGCCGGGCGGGCGACTTGACGCCTTCGATGTAGGTGCAGATCACCTGCGTGGCCGGATCGTCGATCAGCCACTCGACGAAATCGCACAACTCCAGGTCCGCCTGATTGCCTACCGAGACACAGTGGCTGAAACCGATGCCCGCCTCGTGCGCCCGGTCGAACAACGTTGCCATCAACGCCCCGCTCTGGCTGACGAAGCCGATCGGGCTCGACAGCAGCGCATCCACCTCCAGGGCGGGCGAGGAGCACAGCACCAGGCGGTTGGCCGGGCTGATCACGCCCAGACAATTGGGGCCGATCAGGCGCATGCCTGTGGCCCGCGCGGCGGCCACCACCTCGCGTTCGGCCGCCGCGCCGGCCTCTCCCGCATCGGAGAACTTGGAGGTGATCACGATGCCGCAACGCGCGCCTTGCTGCGCGCAGGCCGCCACCGTGTCCCTGACCTTTTCCTGCGGAATCGCCATCACCACCATATCCGGCGCCGACGGCAGCGCCGCCACCGAGGGATAGGCCGGCACGCCGAAGAGCGTGTCGCGGGCCGGATTGATGGGATAGATGCGCCCGTCGTAGCCGTGCTTGAGCAACATGCGGAACAGGCGCCCGCCGAACTTGCTCTGATCTTCCGAGGCGCCGATCACCGCCACGCTGCGCGGGTTCATGTAAGCGTCCAGCCCGGACGCATTGCTGCCGTGTTCCATCGTGAAGTCCCTGGATGAATCCGAATCGGAAAGACAGGACTCAGCGGCATCTTGCCCGCTGCGACCCATGCGCACTGCGGTGCTGCCCACCGGCCAAGCCGGCGCAAACCTGAACGACAGAATGGGAAAACTGCGCTGCGGCGCATGGAAACCAGACCGCCGCAAGCCGGGCGCCCGGCTCCCGGCCGCATTTCCCGGGGATGAAGCGCATTCTAGGGATGTTCCACTTTAAAATAAAACAATTCCATATTCTGGAAACCCATTCATGAACAACACGCTCATCAAGGGTCTGCAGGTGGTCGAACTGCTGGCCCACAGCGACACCCCCCAGAGCCTGACCGACATCGCCAACCGGCTCGGGCTGGCCAAGAGCAATGTGCACCGCCTGCTGATCGCACTGTCGGAATTGAAATACGTCATCCGCGACGAGGGCTCGGGCCGCTACAACGCCTCGATCAAACTATGGGAACTGGGTTCGGCGGTGCTGGGCAAGCTGGATCTCAAGCGCCATGCCGAACACTGGATGTCGACCCTGAAAGACCAGACCGGCGAAACCGTGCATCTGTCGGTGCTCGACCGCGACGAGGTGGTCTACGTGCACAAGATCGAAAGCGACAATCCCATCCGGGCCTACACCCAGATCGGCGGCCGCGTGCCGGCCTATTGCGTGGCCACCGGCAAGGCCATGCTGGCCTATCGCTCGGCCGAAACGCTGCAACGCGTGACCGCCTCGCTGGTGCAGATCACGCCGGCCACCATCGCCCAGCCCAAGCGCTTTCTTCAGGAGATCGAGAAGATCCGCAAGCAGGGCTACGCGGTCAATCGCGGCGAATGGCGCGAGGGCGTCTACGGCGTGGCCGCCCCCATCCTGGATGGCTCCGGCCAGGTGATCGCCGCGCTCGGCCTGTCCGGCCCGTCGACACGCTTTCGCGCGACCCAGATCAAGCAGTTTGCCGAAAAGCTCGGGCGCGCCACCGAGGGCATTACCCAGAGCCTGGGCGGGCATGCCGCGCTGCCCACCCTGGCCCATGTGACCCGCCGCATGGTGGCGGCCAAGCCCTGAGGCGGCTCAGGCTACGCTGCGCAGCGCCGGCGGCTCGAACACGGTGACCGGCGGCAGAGCCTGGGTGTAGCGCTCCAGCCGGACCAGGCAGGAATGGGCTGCGCACCCCTGGCTCAGCCCAGAAGACGGCACATCCTGGGTCAGCACGTTGGGATTGCCATGGCTGTCCAGCGACGACCCGTCAGGAGCGACCACCGGGTCGAACCAGGCGCCCGTGGACAGCGCCACCACGCCGCGGCGTACCCCATCGGACAGCACCGCCGCCGCCAGGCAGGCGCCGCGCGCATTCCACAGGCGCACGATGTCGCCCTCGGCAATGCCACGCTCGGCCGCGTCCTCGGGGTGCAGGCGGACCGGCTCTCGCAGGCCGATTTTCATGCCGCGGCTGTAGGCGCTATTGTCCAGCTGACTGTGCAGCCGGGTCTGCGGCTGGTCGGAGATGAGGTGCAGCAGGCCGTCCTCGCCCTGCCCGCCGCGCAACCACTCGCTGGGCTCATACCAGCGCGGATGGCCGGCGCAGTCGGCGATCCCGAATCCGGCGATGCGCTCGCTGTGGATCTCGATACGGCCCGATGGCGTAGTGAGGGCATGGGCCTCGGGATCCTGGCGAAAACTCTCCAGCAGGATGACCCCGGGTGCGCGTTCCGGCTCGGGCAGCAGATCGATGCGCCCCTGCTCCCAGAAGCGATCGAAGTCCGGCAGGGTCACGCCGGCGCCCGCCGCGCTGGGCTGGCAGTCGGCGTACAGGGCGCGCAGCCATTGCATGGTGTCGCGCGATTCGGTGAAGAGCTCCTCGGCGTCCAGGCGCCGCGCCAGCTCGGTGAAGATCGCGTAGTCATCGCGTGATTCGCCGTAGGGCGGCATCACCCGCTTCATGGCCACCAGGAAACGCTCGCGGTTGGAATACCCGATGTCATCACGCTCCAGCGTGGTGGTGGCCGGCAGCACGATATCGGCGCGCCGCGCGGTCGAGGTCCAGAATGGCTCGTGGACGACGATGGTTTCGGGCCGCTGCCAGGCCAGCTCCAGGCGGTTGAGATCCTGATGGTGGTGAAAGGGATTGCCGCCCGCCCAATAGACCAGGCGGATGTCCGGATACTGATAGGTCACGCCGTTGTACTGAAAAGGCTGGCCCGGCGACAGCAGCATGTCCGACAGGCGCGCCACCGGAATGAAGTCACGCACCGCGTTGCGGCCCTGCGAGAGTGTCGGCCCCGAAAACTTGGGCACCGTGCTGCCCATCATGTTGACCGAGCCGTAACCCACGCCGAAGCCCCCGCCCGGCAGGCCGATCTGCCCCAGCATGGCCGCCACGGTCACCACCAGCCAGTAAGGCTGCTCACCATGCTCGGCACGTTGCAGCCCCCAGGCCGCATTGATCATGCAGCGGCTGCCAGCCATCTCACGTGCCAGCGCGCGGATGCGCGCAGCCTCGATGCCGGTCAGCGGCGCGGCCCACTCGGCGCTCTTGGGCTGACCGTCCTCTTCGCCGCGCAGATAGGCGGCGAAGACCTCGAAACCCACGCAGTAACGTTGCAGGAAGGCCTCGTCATGCAGGCCTTCGGCATACAGGGTATGGGCCAGCGCCAGCAACAGCGCGGTGTCGCTGTTGGGCACGATGGCCCACCACTCGAAGCCCGCGCCGGTCGCCAGGTCATCGCGCAGGGGGCTGATGTTCACGAAACGCGTGCCGGCCTGCGCCATGCGGCGCAGCCCGCCGGGAATGCGGTGCGGCGAGGGGCCGCCAGCACTGATCTGGGCGTTTTTCTCGGGCACGCCGCCGAAAGTGACGAACAGCTCGGTATGCTCGCGCAGCACATCCCAGGAAGTATGGCTGGCCATCAGGGTTTCCATCGGCGCCACCACATGGGGCATCAGCACCCGCGCCGCCCCCAGGCTGTAGGAGTCGCGATGGGAGACATAGCCGCCGATGGCGTTCAGAAAGCGGTGCGCCTGGCTCTGGGCATGATGAAAACGCCCGGCGCTGGACCAGCCATAGCAGCCACCGAAGATCGACGCATTGCCGTGCGCCTTGCGCACCCGGTCCAGCTCCGCGGCCACCATGTCCAGCGCCTCGTCCCACGGCACCTCCACGAAGCCTTCGCGCCCGCGCCGCTCCGGATGCGCACCGGGCCCATGCCGCAGCCAGCTCTCGCGCACACTGGGACGAGCCACCCGCACCCCCGCATCGCGGCAGGCATCGAGCATCGACAGCCCGATGGGCGACGGCGACTCATCTTCCGGAATCGGCGCCAGATGGCTGACCTCCCCCTTCTGGTAGTGGACTTCATAGACTCCCCAGTGGGCCGAGGTATAGGTCTTCATGGCAACGGACTCTCGAGATCGCAAGGCAGATCATGCAAGGCCCGCGGCCGGCGCCCGGGCAATCAGGCCTCATGCTAACCAGGCTGATCCAGGCAGCTCAAATTTTCCGCAAACAGGAATACAAATTCCAGAATATGGAAATATGAAAAACGCCATCAGCCTGCCTGGAAGCATCAGGCCGTCCCTCAATGGAGTTCCAGTTGATAGAACTTTTATCTCCAATGATGGCTTCTTCCCAGAATTCGCCGAAGTCGCAGCATCCTCTTCTCTTCGCAGCACGCTTGCGTAAGGACGCCCGCCATGACCGCCTCCCCGCCGCGTTCGCGGACTACCCCGACCTGCGCCGGGGGAGCGCAGCCGGCCGCAGACTCGTGCCGGGCCGCCCGGTATCAGGCGCCCGGCGGCCCGGAAGTGAAAAATATTTCCTGCAAGGCCACATTTGGCGGCGGCATATGCAAATAACTTCTAAGCATAAGACCGTATCCTGACCGTTGATTTTCTTCGTCGACGGATACGTATGCTCGCCCCTATTGATCACAGCACCCCGGTGCGCCGCTTTTCCGCCAACGTCTCGCAATTGATGCAGGCCAAGCAGATGGCCCTGCTGGATGGGCTGTCGGCGCTCATGAACGATGCCGATGCCCTGCTCGCGCTGGTGCCGCCCGAGGCGCTCACCACACGCAGCGCCAGCTACACGCGCCATCTGGTCTGCGCCGACGAGCATGGCAGCTACTCCGCCATGCTGCTGGTTTGGCACCCGGGTCAGCACAGCCCGGTGCACGGCCACAAGACCTGGTGCACCTACAAGGTGCTGCAGGGCACCCTGACCGAACATCACTACCACTGGAACGATGCGGACGGCCTGGCTGAACCCCGCGGCGCCGTGCAGCGGCGCAGCGGCGATGTGGTCAGCGCTCCCGCCGGCCTGACCGCCATTCATCGTCTGGGCAATGAAAGCGAGACGGTGGCCGTGTCACTGCACGTCTATGGCGTGGAGCGCGATCGCATCGCCACCCACGTCAACCTGCTGGTTCAGGCCGCCTAGGCCAGCTGCAAGGTGCCGCGCGCGCCCATCAACAGATCGATCACATCGGGCGCGCCGATGATTGCGTAGCGGCTGTCCATCTGTGCCGCGTTCAGGCCGTGATGCAGCATGCAGGATTTGCACACGGCCACCCTCCCTCCCAGCTCCAGATACTCGCGCAGCAGCGCGGCGGCCGGCTCGAAAGGCTGACCGATATCCACGCCGTCGGCAGCCCCTGGCACGCCCAGCGTCACCCCGTCCGCCATCAGGATCAGACAACTGTCGTGCCCCTTGCGGCGCGCGGCCAGGGCCATGGTCAATGCCACTGTGACCTTGTCGGGCTGGGCCGGGCCGTGGAACAGGGTGGCGACGAAACCGGATGTCTGCAACATGACGAACTCCCGTGAGAATGCGGACCGCCAGATGGCCGGTCACTTGACATTAAATTAGCAAATGCTAAATTAGAATCGTCTAAATTAATGAAAACGTCAATATGACCCAGGACGGCCCCTCCGACGCCATGCAGCTCATGCAGGCCGGCGCCGCCAAGGCCGCGGCGCTGTTGCGTGCGGTCGGCAACGAGCACCGCCTCATCGTGCTGTGCCTGCTGATCGAACACGAAGAGCTGCCGGTCGGCGCGCTGCGCGACTACCTGCCCCTGAGCCAGTCGGCCCTCTCGCAACACCTGGCCCGCATGCGCGAGGAAGGTCTGGTGACCTATCGGCGCGACGCCCAGACCCTGTACTACCGCATCGACAATCCCGACGTGGCCCGCCTGATCGGCACGCTCAAAACCCTGTTCTGCCCCTGAGGACGCCTCATGCCGCTTTCTTCGCTTTCCCCCCTGGATGCGCAGGCCCTGCTGGCCCGCGGCGCCATCCTGATCGACATCCGCGATGCCGACGAATATGCGCGCGAACACATCCCCGGCTCACGCCACGTGCCGCTGGCCCAGGTCGACCCGACCCACCCGGCCGCAAGAGACGCCCGCGTGCTGATCTATCACTGCCGCTCCGGCAACCGCAGCCACCTCAGCCGCCAGCAGCTGGCCGAGCGCTCAGCCTGCGAAGCCTATGTGCTCGAAGGCGGCCTGGACGCCTGGAAACGCGCCGGCCTGCCGGTGGCGCGCGACGCCCGCCAACCCCTGGAATTGCAACGCCAGGTGCAGATAGCGGCCGGCGCACTCATCCTCCTCGGCACCTTGTTGGGCGTGACGGTTTCGCCCTGGTTGCTGGCCGTGCCGGCCTTTTTCGGCGCGGGCTTCGTCTTTGCCGGGTTGACCGGCTTTTGCGGCCTGGCGCGTCTGCTGTTGAAGATGCCGTGGAACCGCAAGTCCATGGCCGTCTCTTCACGGCCTTCTCAAGGAGCATTGCCATGAAAGCCAACGTCGGCGGACTCGACCGCCTGCTGCGCATCCTGATCGGCGCCCTGCTGATCGGGCTGGTTCTGGGACAGGTCATCGGCCCCTGGGGATGGATAGGCGTGCTGCCCCTGGCCAGCGGGCTGTTCCGCTTTTGCCCGCTCTATACACTGCTGGGCGTACGCAGCTGCAGCCGGCAATAGGCCGGCAGCGCACGCCGCGTGCCGCCAATGCGGCGCCGCGGCGATGCAAAGAAAACGCCGGCATGATGCCGGCGTTTTCCTTGCTGGCTTGCGCGCAAGGCGCAGGCTTTATTCGGGCTTGATCTTCTGTTCGGTGATCAACTTGCTCCAGCGGGCGCGTTCAGCGGTTTCGAACTCGGCCAGCTCCTTGCCCGAGATCTTGCCACCCGTCGCCCCGAGGGAGGCCAGTTGCTGCTGCACCGCCGGCGTGGCCAGGGCCTTCTGGGCGGCGTCGATCAGGGTCTGCTGCACCTCGGGCGTCATGCCGGCCGGGCCGTACAACGCAAACCAGGCCGTCACGTCGAAGTCCTTCAGGCCGCTTTCGGCCACGGTGGGCACATCAGGCAGCGACGGCTGACGCTCGGCCGAGGTGACGGCCAGGGCGCGCACGCGCGAACCGTCCTTCAGGTGAGCCAGGGCGCTGGGCACGTTGTCCAGCAGGATATCGACCTGACCGCCGATGAGCGCGGGCATGGAGGCCGACACGCCCTTGAACGGTACGTGCAGCATGTCGATGCCGGCAGCCTGCTCCAGGTAGGCGCCGGTCAGATGCACCGACGACCCGATGCCGGGCGAGGCATAGGTCAGGGGCTTGTCCTTGTTGGCGCGCGCCTTGGCGTAGAGATCCTGCATGGATTTCATGTCGGAATCGGCAGCCACGGCGATCACGTTGGGTGCGGTGAACACCATCGACAGCGGGGTGAAGTCCTTGGCCGGATCAAAGGGCATGTCCGGATAGATGAACTGGTTGATGGTTTGCGTGCCGATGGTGCCCATGGCGATGGTGTAACCATCCGGTGCGGCGCGCTTGAGCACGCCCATGCCGATGTTGCCGCCCGCGCCGGCGCGGTTGTCGACCACGATCGACTGCTTCAGGAAAGGCGCCATGCCCTGGGCAATGGTGCGCGCTGCCAGATCGGTGGTGCCGCCGGCCGGATAGGGCACGATCAGCGTGATCGGACGCGAAGGGTAGCTGTCAGCCTGGGCGCTGAACGCCAGACCACCCAGCACAGCCACGCTGAGCAGCTTGCGGATCGAGAAGTTTTTCATTGTGCTTGTCTCCAGTAGGGCATGAGAATTTCTGAGCGGGGTCATCCAGGACCGGCCGTCTCAGAGACATAACGCAAACGCAACGCGAAAGCCCGGGTGGGGCAAGCGGTACGGCGGCGCAATGGATACAGAGATACTACGTTTTTGCATTCAGGCGTGTATACAACGACGGACTGTCCGCGCTGTCGAACACAACGCCGCCGCCGGAGAACCGGCGGCGGCGTCAGGGCCACACCTTGACCTTGCACGCGCTCAGCGATTCATCACCGCCACCGTGCGCACATTCAGGTAGGCCTCAAGGGCCTCCGGCCCTCCTTCCGAACCATAGCCGGAGTCTTTCAGGCCGCCGAAGGGCAGCTCTGCGCTCGTGATGGCCGGCATGTTGATCCACATCATGCCGACTTCCACGTGGCGGGCCAGCAGATCGGCGTTCTTCAGCGAACTGGTGAATCCATAACCGGCCAGACCGAACGGCAGGCGGTTGGCTTCGGCAATGGCGTCTTCCAGGCGCGAGAACGGACGGATCGCGGCCACCGGGCCGAAGGGCTCATCGTTGAACACCTTGGCATCCAGCGGCACATCGGCCAGCACGGTCGGCGCCCAGAAGTTGCCTGCCTCGCCCATCTGCTTGCCGCCCGTCATGAGGGCAGCGCCCTTGGCCTGGGCATCCTGCACCAGATCCTGCATGGCGCTCAGACGGCGGCTGTTGGCCAGCGGCCCCATCTGGGTCGTCGGTTGCAGACCGTCACCCACGCGCAGCCCGGCCGCATGCGCGGCCATGGCTTCGGCGAACCGGGTCGCCACACTCTCGTGCACCAGGAACCGGGTGGGCGAGATGCACACCTGGCCCGCGTTGCGGAACTTGGCCGCGCCAGCCGAACGCACGGCCAGCTCGACGTCGGCATCTTCGCAGACGATCACCGGCGCATGGCCGCCCAGCTCCATGGTCACGCGCTTCATGTGGGCGCTGGCCAGCGCGGCCAGCTGCTTGCCCACCGGCGTGGATCCCGTGAAGGTGACCTTGCGGATCACCGGATGCGGAATCAGGTAGCTGGAGATCTCGGCCGGATCCCCATACACGAGGCCGACGACGCCGGCCGGCACGCCGGCCTCCTCGAACACCCGCACCAGCGCGGCAGGCGCGGCGGGCGTTTCCTCGGCCGCCTTGGCCAGCACCGAGCAGCCGGCGGCCAGGGCCGCGCCCAGCTTGCGTACCAGCTGGTTGATGGGGAAGTTCCAGGGCGTGAAGGCGGCCACCGGGCCGACCGGATCCTTGATCACCATCTGGCGGATCGACAGGTCATTGCGCGAGGGCACCAGACGGCCATAGACACGCATGCCTTCATCGGCGAACCATTCGATGATGTCCACGGCAGCCAGCACTTCGCCGCGCGATTCGGCCAGGGGCTTGCCCTGTTCCTGCGTCATGATGCTGGCGATGCGATCGGCACGCTCGCCCAGCAGAGCGGCGGCCCGGCGCATGATCTTGGCGCGCGCGGCCGGCGTCATGGCGCGCCAGGCTTCAAAGCCCTTCTGCGCGGCCTGTGCGGCGCGCTCGAGGTCGGCCTTGCCGGCGCGGGCCACGCGTCCGATCTCCGCACCGGTGGCCGGGTTGACCACGGGCAGCGTCTGGCCATCGGCGGCGTCGCACCACTGGCCGTCGATGAACAGCCGGGTATCGGGGTAAGTCATGTTGTTCTCCTGCCGCGTTTAGATCATCAGTTCGATCACGAAGGGCGCGGTCTTGCCGAAGCTGCTCGTCATCAGATCGGCGCACTCTTCCATCGTGGTGGCGCGGGCTGCTTCCACGCCCATGGCGTTTGCCAGACCGACCCAGTTCAGCGAAGGATTGCCCAGATCAAGCATGCTCATGGCGGTTTCGCCCGGCGTGGCGCCGACGTTCTTGTACTCGCCGATCAGGATGTTGTACTTGCTGTTGTTCAGGATGATGGTGGTCACCGGCAACTGTTCGCGCGCCTGCGTCCACAGCGATTGCAGCGAGTACATGGCCGAGCCGTCGGCCTGCAGGCCGATGACACGACGCTCGCGCTTGGCGCCGATGGCCGCGCCGGTGGCAACCGGCAGGCCGTCGCCGATGGCGCCGCCGGCCAGGTGCAGCCAGTCGTTGGCCGGCGCGGCATGGCTGAAGCGATAGAAGCCGCGGCCGAACGAGACGCTCTCATCCGAAATGATGGAGTTCTCCGGCATCAGGGCCGCCACGGTCTGGGCCAGGCCTTCCGGCGACGGTGCGCCGCTGGCGGCCTGCGGACGCGGACCGGGGTCGGGCATGTCGACCTGCGGGGCGTTCAGGACCTGCGCCAGCGCGGCCAGCGCTTCGACCGGATCCTGGTCGGGGCGCGACAACACCTGCAATTGCGCATCGGGCGAGTACTGCGTCGACGGCATGCCCGGATAGCCGAAAAAGCCCACCGGCGGCTTGGCGTTGACCAGAATGATGTGCTTGAAACGCTCCAGCGTCTTGATGGCGGCTTCCATGCCATACGGCACGCGCTCGAGTTGCAGGCGGCCACGGCCACGCGCCAGGTGCGACGTGACATAGTCGGCCATCACGGTCGCGCCGGTGGCCTGCGCCACGCGCCAGGCCAGCTTCTGGCCTTCGGCCAGCACGGCCGGGCCGGCCAGCAGGATCAGGGTGTCCGCACCGTGGCTGCGCAGCGTGCGCGCCGTGCTTTCGATGGCATTGCCATCGATGGACGGCGGCGGCGAGACGGCAATCGGATTGCCCACCACGCCACCCTCGCCCCACGACACGTCGGCCGGCAGGATCAGCGTGGCCACCTGGCCCGGATACTGCATGGCGGCAGCCACGGCCTCGGCCGCATCACGGCCCAGCTCGGCCGGCGCGTTGCTCGAACGCACCCATTGCGACACGGTATGCGCCATGCTGGTGGTGTCGGCGGTCAGAGGGGCATCGAAGGGGCGATGGTAGATCGCCTGATCGCCCACGATGTTGACGATGCCGCTGCGCGCGCGGCGCGCATTGTGCAGGTTGGCCATGCCGTTGGCCAGGCCGGGGCCGCAGTGCAGCAGCGTGCAGGCCGGCTTGCGGGCGATGCGGAAATAGCCGTCGGCCATGCCGGTGACGATGTTTTCCTGCAGGCCGAGCACGCACTTCATGCCGGGGACCTGGTCCAACGCGGCCACAAAGTGCATTTCGCTCGTGCCCGGGTTGGCAAAGCAGGTATCCACCCCGGAGGCCAGCAACGTTTTGACCAGACTCTTGGCACCGTTCATGTTTGTATCTCCCATAGATAGTGATGCGGAGGCGCCATCTCGCGGCGCGCTCCGGAGAAGGAAATGTCAGGCCGACGCGCGCACGGCCTGCCAGGCGCGGGCCATGCGGTCGATGCCTTCGCGAATGCCGTCGGCCGACGGCGCGGTGAACGACAGGCGCAGCGTGCTGGCGTCAGCCTGGCCGACATGGAAGCCCGTGCCGGGCACGAACATCACCTTGCGTTCGATGCAGGCCTTGATCAGGTCGGCCGAGGTCACGCCGTCCTTCAGGCGCGCCCACAGGAACATGCCGCCCTGCGGGGCGTGGAATTCGATGCCTTCGCCCATCTTCTCGCGCAGGGCGTCGGCCATCACGGCGCACTTCTCGCCGTAGGCCTGACAGATGCGCGCCAGATGGGCCGGCAGGCGTCCGCTGGCCAGGTACTCGGCGGCAATCGACTGCGTCCAGGGGGAGCTGCCCACGTCGGCGCTCTGCTTGGCGATGGTGCAACGGCGGGTGATCTCGACCGGCGCAATGCTCCAGGCCACGCGCAGGCCAGGGGCGACGATTTTCGACAGGCTGGCCAGGTGGACCAGCCACTGGCTGGCGCCTTCGATCTGCGGCGCCAGGGCCAGCAGCGACGGCAGGGGCTCGCCGGAAAAACGCAGGTCGCCGTAGGGATCATCCTCGACCACCAGGAAACGGAATTCGACGGCCAGCTCCAGCAGGCGGCGGCGGCGCGCCAGCGACAGCGTCGCGCCCGTCGGGTTGCCGAAGGTCGGCACCGTATAGACCAGCTTGGGGCGGCCACCGGCGCGCAGCATTTCTTCCAGGCGCTCGACCACCAGGCCGTCGCTGTCGACCGGCACGCCTTCGATGCGCGCACCCAGCACACGCAGGGCCTGGATGTTGTTCGGGTAGGCCGGGCTCTCGGCGTAGACCAGATCGCCGTCATCGAGCATGACACGCAGCAGCAGGTCAAAGGCCTGCTGCGAACCGGTGGTCACCTGAATCTGGTCCAGCGCCACTTGGGCGCCGCGTTCGGCCATCAGCGCCTGGATCTGCGTGCGCAGCCGGGCCGTGCCTTCGGTGCTGCCATACTGCAGGCACACCAGGCTGTCCTGGAAGGCGCGTTCGCTGGCCTGCTGCAGGCCCTCGGCGTCGAACAGGCGCGGATCGGGATAGCCGCCGGCAAAGGAAATCATCTCCGGATCGCTCAGGTACTTGAACAGATCACGGATGGGGGAGCTCTGGGGATGGACGAAGGCGCGGGAGAATGAGTACATGGGCCTGTAGCCGGCTAGGGATCGACGAAGTGAGAAACCCGTTGCCGGCGCCCGGCCCAGGCTGAGCGCAAGGACACACGGACCGGCGCAAACAGGTTCCAGTTATGCGAGCTTGGTATTCTTGCCCCGACCCGGGCCGTCGTAAAGCGATTAAAAATTGCCACGTGATGACTTTTTGTCATCAACATGGAAACACGCTCAAAGTAAGGGAATGCCCTATATCTTTCCTAAAATTCGGGATAGGGCAAAATCAGCGGGCCTGGCGGGATCAGGCCGGGAGATTCAGATCGGCGGCGAAACGCTTGGCTTCGTCGATGATCCAGTCACGAAAGCACTGTACCGGGGATTTGTCGCGCATGTCATTGGGGATGACCAGATGATAGGAGTCCTCGGCCGGCAGCGACAGCGGATGAGCCCGCACCAGGCCATTGTTCCAGGCGGCCTGCGGCACGAAAAACTCAGGAACCAGCCCAACCCCAAGGCCGGATTCGGCCGCCCGCACCACCATCGATTGCAGCTCGAAGCCCGCACTTTGCGCGGCGCGCGGCTCATCGGCCAGGCCGGCCGCCTCGAACCACTGGCGCCACGATTCAGGTCGCGTGGTGGAATACAAGAGAGGAAAGCGCAGCAGGTCGGCCGGCTCCAGCGGCGACTCGCCGATCAGGTCGCGCCGCGCCACCACAATCATGCGCTCGCCAAACAACAGGTCCAGCGAGGAATGCGGCCAGATCGCCTTGCCGTGGTGAATGGCGGCATCGAAGTGCTCTTCTTCGAAGGAAAAGGGATGGCTGCGCACCCCCATGTTGATGCGAATGGCCGGATAGCGCGCATAGAAGGCCGGCAGACGCGGGATCAGCCATTCGACCGCGAAGGTCGGCAGCACGGCCAGCTCCAGGTTGCCCTTGCCGCTGCCGTGCGCGGCGATCGACATGGTGTCGCGCTCCAGGGCGCGCAGCGCATCGCGCACCTGTTCGCTGTAGAGGCGACCCGAGCGGGTCAGCACCACGCGCTGCTTCACGCGCGTGAACAGGGAAACGTTGAGGCTTTCTTCGAGCAGGCCGATCTGGCGCGACACCGCGCTCTCGGTCAGCGACAACTCGCGCGCGGCCAGCGTGAAACTCTCGTGCCTTGCGGCCGCCTCGAAGGCGCTCAGCGCCGCCATACTGGGCGTTCGGATACGACGCATGGTTTCACGTGCTCCAAGCAAAAAAGCCAGACTCAGGGGCGCATTCTACTGTAGCCCCTGCCATCCGGCCTGCATCCGCCCCCATCCTGCCGCCATCGGGCAGGCGCAGGCGACTACCTCGGCAAAGCCTGTGCCCACTCAAGCAAGGCCAGGTCGCCGTCGGGCAAGCCGATCCATTGCACGCCAACCGGCAGGCCGCCCTCGCCCAGCCCGGTCGGCAGGTGCAGACAAGGCCAGCCCAACAGGGACCAGAGCCGGTTGAACACCGACGAACCGGTGCTCTGACGGCCTGGCGGCGCTTCGCCCGGGGCGCTGGGCGCGACGATGAAGTCGACATCGCCGAACAGATCCTGCCAGCGTCTGGCCAGCGCCGCGCGACGGTGCTGCTGCGCCAGATATTCCTGCTGGTCGATGGCCAGGCCCGCCGCCACCACCTCGCGGGAGGGCGGGCTCATGAGCGCGGCGCGCTGCTGAAGCACCGGCAGCAGGCCGCGCGCGATTTCGTAGCGCATGACGCGGCCGTGAATCCGGGTCAGTTCGGCCACCTCTTCATCCAGGGCCACGGCGCGCACCTGCGCGCCGGCCTGCTGCAGACGACGGATCTCGCCATCGAAGGCGGCCTGGGCCGCCGGGCTCAGCCCGCCCAGCCCGGCACAGGCCAGCACCGCCACGCGAGGCGCGCGCGAGAATGGCTGCAACGGCGCGGACTGCGACAGCAACACGCAGGCCACCGCGCGCGACTGCGCCGTGTCGCGCGTGAACCAGCCGATGGTATCGAGCGAATCGCACAGCACCTGCATGCCGCCGCGATGCACGCGGCCAAACGTCGGCTTGAAGCCGACCACGCCGCAGAATGCCGCCGGCCGGATCATCGAGCCGCCGGTCTGCGTGCCCAGGGCCATGTCGACCATACCGGCCGCCACCGCCGCGGCCGAACCGCTGGACGAGCCGCCCGGCGTGTGGGCCGGGTTGCGCGGGTTGCGGGTCGGTCCAGGCGTGGTGAAGGCAAACTCGGCGGTCACCGTTTTGCCCACCGGCTGCGCGCCGGCGGCGCGCAACTGCGCCACGCAGGCCGCGTCGAAGGCGCGCGGCTCGGGCTCGCCCGCCGCGCTGCCATAGCGGGTCGGCATGCCTGCCACGTCGATCACATCCTTGACTCCGAAGGCCAGCCCCTGCAAGGGGCCGGCGGCAGGCGCCGGCAAAGGGTCGGCCGGCGTCTGTCGCCAGCAGAAAGCCTCGATGACCGGATCGCGCTGGGCGATGGCCTGCAAGGCCGCCTGCACGCGGGTCTGAGGAGAAAGGGAATCCGTATAGAAAGAGTGCGCCATGCCTGATGAAGCCGATACAACGAAAAAACGGCCCCGCGCGGACATGCGCCCACGCGGAGCCACAGCGGCGACGATTAATGGATAGAAATATTGTTGGCCTCGATCAGCTTGCCCCAGCGCTGGGCCTCGCTGTCGATGAAAGCCTGAAACTCCTGGGGCGTGCCGCCAGCGACTTCGGCGCCCTGCATGTCCACGATCTTGCGGTATTCGGGATCCTGCAGCACGGCGTTGATTTCCTTGTTCAGGCGTTCGATGATGTCCTCGGGCGTGCCGGCCGGGGCCACTACGCCGAACCAGTTCGAGGCCACCATGTCCTTGATGCCCAGCTCACTGAAAGTCGGCACCTGCGGCAACGCCGGCAGGCGCTTGTCGCCGGTGACGGCCAGCAGCCGCAGGCGCGGCTCGTCGCCCTGCGCATAGGGAATGAACAGACTGGCCAGTTCGAGATAGAAATCCAGATTGCCCGCCATCAGGTCATTGGCCGCCGGCGCGCCCCCCCGATAGGGCACGTGCGTGGCGCCCATGCCAGTGCTCTGCTTCAGGGCCTCGCTCACCAGTTGCGATGCGCTGCCCGCGCCGGTGGAGGCGAAGTTCAGTTTCTCGGGATTGGCCCGGCCATCGGCGATCAGTTCGCTGGCGCTCTGGTAGGGAGCCTGCGCGTTCACGCCCAGCACCAGCGCCCCACGCTCGATCAGCACGATGGGCGCCACCTTGGCCGGATCGAAACCGAGGTTCTTGCCATACAGCGACTTGTTCACCGACAACGGCGCGAAATTGCCCAGGCCGATGGTGTACCCATCGGGCTTGGCACGCGCCAGTTGCGCCGTGCCGATGTTGCCGCTGGCGCCGGGTTTGTTTTCCACCACCACCGGCACGTTCAGGCGGTTGCCCAGCTGCTGGGCAACCTGGCGGGCGCGCGTATCGGAACTGCCGCCGGCCGCGTAGGGCACGATGAACGTGATGGGCTTGGACGGATAGCTGTCCTGAGCCTTTGCGGGCACGGCCGCAGCCAGCGCCAGGGTGCTGGCCACGGCCAACAGACATTTCTTGAAAACCGGCGATGCCCTCATGGACCTACCTCTTGCTCGAATTTGGAAAATGAAAACCACGGGTCGATATGCGAGGAAATTCTAGGATCCGGTTTTTATGCTGTCTAATGCTCAATAAAACCACTATTGATTCTTTCAGAGAAACAATCATGATCGACAGCCGCCTGCTGCAAGCCTTTTCCGTGGTGGCCGAAGAACTGCACTTCGGCCGTGCCGCACAACGGCTGCACCTCAGTCAGCCCCCCTTGAGCAAGACCATACGCAAGCTGGAGCAGACCCTGGGCGTGCAACTGCTAGAGCGCTCCACCCGCTCGGTGAAGCTGACCACGGCGGGCGCCGAGCTGCAGCGACGGCTGCGCCACCTCTCGCAGGAAGCCGACGCCATGATCCATGCCGTGCAACAGGTGGCCAAGGGCGAATCCGGCCGCCTGACCCTGGGCCTGACGCCCAGCGCGGCCTACTCCAACCTGCCCGACGTGCTGTACCGCTTTCGCCAGCGCTATCCGACCGTGCGTCTGGACCTGCGGGAAATGAACTCCAGCCAGATGCCCGAGGCGCTGCACCAGGGCCAGCTCGACCTGGCCGTGCTGCGCCCGCCTTTCGCCGACCCGGATCTGGCTCCGCTGCGGGTCTACGAGGAACCCATGGTGGTGGCGATGCGCAAGGACCATCCCTTGGCGCAGCGCCGCTGGCTCACGCTGGCGCAGGTGATCGAACACGATATGGTCGGCTATGCGCGCCAGACTTCACGCTACTTCAGCCAGGTGCTGCAGCTGATGCTGGCCCAGGCCGGCAAACCCGCCCGCATCACGGTCGAGAGCATGATCCCGACGGTTCTGACCTTTGTGGAAGCGGGTTTCGGCCTGGCCCTGGTGCCGGCGGCACTGGCGCGCCTGCGGGCAGACAAACTGGCCTATGTCGGCCTGCGCGGGCCTGGCGCCCTGCGCGCCGAACTGCTGGCCGCGCGCAGCCCCGGCCCGACCAATCCAGCCGTGGACCGCTTTCTGGACGTACTCAAAGAGACGGGCCGTCCGCAAGGCTGACGCTTGCCTGCGATGAGGCATGCGAATCGATGCGCGGACGCACCGACATGCCGACCCGCAGGCGTTCGGCTTCGGGCTGCCCGGGCAACAGACGGATACGCACCGGCAGGCGCTGCACGACTTTGGTGAAGTTGCCGCTGGCATTGAGCGGGCCGAGGGGCTCGTAGCTGGCTGTGCTGGCCGGCGCCAGACTGTCGACCTCGCCGTTCAGGGTCACGCCCGGCAAGGCATCGACCTCGATTTCCACCGGTTGGCCGGGGCGTACATGCGCCAATTGGGTTTCGCGGTAATTAGCCACGATATACACCTGCTGCAACGGCACGATGGCCGTCAAGGGCTGGCCGACGGTCACATAGGCCCCCTCGCGCAGCGAACGCCGCCCGATGGTGCCCGCCACCGGCGCGACGATGCGGGTGTAAGCCAGGTTCTGCCGGGCCGCATCCCGCTGTGCCCGGCGCTGCGCCAGCGCGGCCCGGGCCTGCTGTTGTTCGGCCAGCAGAATATCGCGCTGATGCAGCGCTGCCGTGTGCGCGGCCTGCGCCTGCTCGAGTCCGGCGCTGCGCGCGATGGCGTCGGCCTGGGCCTGCTGCAGCGCCTGGCGCGTTCCCGAGCCATCGGCGGCCAGGTTGCGGTAGCGGACCCGGTCCGCCTCGGCCAGGGTCAGGGCGGCACGCGCCGCCTTGACGGCGGCTGCCGCCTGGACGATCTCGCTGTCCTGGCGCGCGATCTGCGCCTTCAGGCGGGCGATCGAAGCCTGGGCCCCCTGCACCCGCGCCTGTGCATCATCCACCGCGATGACGAAATCCCGCGCGTCGATGGTGGCCAGCAGCTGGCCTGCGACGACCTCCTGGCCATCCTCGATCAGCACTTGTTCCAGACGCCCGGCGACCTGCGGCGCGACCAGGGTGAAGTCGGCCCGCACATAGGCGTTGTCGGTGGCCTGCGAACGGGCCGCGCTTTCCGGACGGTTGACATACAAAAGAGCGGCCGCCAGGGCAGCCAGCAGCAAGACGACCATGGCGGTCTTGCGTGAACGAAGCAAAGACATCGGTTTATCCGTGAGACGGTTGCGAAGAAGGAGCCGGCACAGGCGCCGGGATGTACTGCAGGCAAAGCACCAGGGGGATGAGCAGCAGCGCCAGCACGCCCAGCGCGCGGTAGACGTCGGCGGTCGCCAGCACAAAGGCCTGCTCGTGCAGGGCGGCCACCAGCCGGCCGGGCGTGGCCAGACTGCTCCAGCCGTCCTGCAGCAGGCCGCCATGGTCCAGCAGCTGATCGGCATGGATGCGCTCGCGCACCACGCTCAGCTGGCCGATGGCCGCGCCGCCCACCAGCGTGCCGAAGACACGCAAGGCATTGATGGTGCCGGACACGTAAGGCCCTTCCGGCGGCTGCACCACGCTGGTGGCCAGAAACAGCAGCGACACCACCGCCATCGGCTGGCCCAGGGCCTGCATGGCCTGCACCAGCATGAAAGACGGGCCATGCCATTGCGCGGTGAGCTGCGCACCCATCAGGCAGGACAGGCCGATCAGCGCCAGGCCGGTGGCGAACACCTTGCGCGCATCGATCCAGCGGCGGTACAGCAGGGCTGCCACGCATGGCCCCAGCAGCAGCTGCGGCAGCGCGATCATCAGGCCGATGGGCGCGCTTTGCGGCGCGCGATAACCCCACACCTTGGCCAGATAGGCCGATGGCACCGAACCGCCCGACAGCATCACGATCAGCAGCAGCACGAACACCGAAAAACCCAGCCCCAGGTTGCGCCGCCCGAGCAGGCGCAGCTTGATGAAGGGATCCGGATGACGCCATTCGCTCACCAGATAGGCCGCCGTCAGCACGCCACCCAGCAACAGCGCGCTGCGGATCAGCGGCGAAGCCAGCCAGTCCAGCCGCACGCCCTGGTCCAGGCCCACCGCCAGCGCTCCCAGCCCGACCAGGCCTAGCGCCATGCCGGGCCAGTTGGCCAGCGCGAAACGCTCGGCCTGCGACGGCGCTTTCGGCAGGCCCCAGCTCACCAGCCCCGCGGCCAGCGCGAACAGCGGAATCGCCTGCCAATAGACCCAGCGCAGATCGCCCAGCGAGTCGCTCCACAGGCCCGCCATCCAGATCGCCATATTGGGCGCGAAGGTGGCCGTCATGGCATAGAGCGCCAGCCCATGCAGGCGGATGGGCGGCGGCAGGAATTTCAAGGCCGCCATCATCAGCACCGGGATCAGCGCGCCGCCTGCCAGTCCCTGCAGGCCGCGCAACACCAGCAGCAACTGCAGATTGCCGACAAAGGGCAGCGCCAGCGCCAGCAAGGCGCACAGCGCCACCATCCCGACGTGAAAGCGGCGCAGGCCCAGGGTGATCGCGAACCAGGAAGCAAACGGCATCGCCATCAGCTCACCGGCCGTGTAGACCGTGCTCAGCCAGGACGCGGCATCCAGCCCCTGGCCGAGCGAGCCCCTGATGTCGGCCAGGGCGATGGCGCCGACCCGGTTGTTCAGCCCGGCGGTCATGGCCGCCACGAAGATGCCCGCCAGGGCGATGAAGTGGCGGGCCTGGCGCTCGCCGCGAGCCGCTGCGCTCATGCCCCCGCCTCCGGCAGCGGGGCGCTCTCCTGCCAGCCGCCGCCCAGGGCCTTGTACAAAGTCACCACCGACAGGCTGCCGGCCACCGCGCTGCGCGCCAGCGCCAATTCGCTGTCGAGCTGCTGGCGCTGGGCCATCAGCACCCGCAGATAGTCGGCCTGGCCCTGCTCATAGGCCCGCCGGGCCGCATGCAGGGCGCGCCGGCTGTCGGCCTCGGCCTGGGTCAGCGCCTGTTCGCCACGCTGCTGCGCCGCCCAGGCGTTGAGCGCGTCATCGACCTCATGCCAGGCTTGCAGCACGGTCTGCTGAAACACGATGGCCGCTTCCTGCTCGCGCGCCTGCGTCAGCGCCAGCGTGCCGCGCAGGCGGCCGCCTTCGAATATGGGCAGGTACAGCGCCGGCCCGAAAGAAAACTGGCGCGAGGCCCAGTGAGCGATATCGCCGCTCTGGAAGGCGGCGCTGCCCAGGCTCCCGCCCAGGGTCAGGCGCGGATAGAAATCGGCCTGCGCCACGCCAACGGCGGCCGTGGCGGCATGCAGCCGCGCCTGCGCCTGCTGGATATCCGGGCGGCGCCGGGCCAGCTCCGACGGTACGCCCACCGGCACCTGCTGCAATGGGCGCGGCAGCGCGCGCGGCGGCCCCAGCCGGGCATCGAGCGCACGCGGCGCCAGGCCCAGCAGGCGCGCCAGGGCATTGAGATGGAGATCGCGCCGACGCTCCAGATCCGGCCGCAAGGCCTTCACGCTGGCCCATTGCGCGCTGGCAGCGGCCGTGTCGTAGCGCGTACCCGTGCCAAAGCGCTCGCGGCTGTGCGCCAGCCGCAGCACCTGGCTGGCGATGGCCTCGTTGCGAACCGCGATGTCGATCTGGCGTTGCATGCCGCGCAGCAGCACATACTGGCGCGCGATCTCGGCCGCCACCATCACCTGCAGGCCGCGCGCTTCGGCCACGCTGGCCTGGAACTCGGCGCCAGCCTGCTCGCGCAGGCGCGCCGCATGGCCCCACAGGTCGATTTCCCAGCGGGCATCGACGCCGGCCTGCCAGTAATTCTGCGAATGGCTGGGCGCGCCCAAGGCGGCCATCTTGCCGTTGGCGCTTTCGCCCTCGCGGGCATAGCCAGCGCTGGCCGACAGCGCCGGCCACTGCGCCGCCCCGGCGATCCGCAACTGGGCGCGGCTCTGAGCCAGGCGGCTGGCGGCCACGCGCAAGTCCAGGTTGCCGCCGACCGCCTCCTGCTGCAAGGCGGTCAGCAAGGGGTCGCCCAAGAGATCCCACCACGCCGCCGGCGGCGGCTCGGGCGAAAGGCTGGCCGCCAGATCCCGCCCGTCACGCGGCGCGAAGTCCTGGCTCGGCAATGCGGTCTGCGGGGCCGCGAAATCCGGCCCGACGGCGCAACCGGCCAGGCCCAGCAGGGCCGCAAGCAGCCCGGTGGAAAAACAGCGAATCATGATTCCAGAGTCGGAGAACGGCGCGCCGCCGTCACAGCGGCACGACACCTATAAACCCGGCGCCGGCCTCACCCGGCCCGCGCCGCCGTGTCGCCATGCCGGAGCAGCGCGACGACACGGTCATTCTCTAGCCGGCCCGCCTTGCCGTCACGCCAACCAGGGGCCATTCGATTGCTCAATCCGGCCATGCCTGGCCGTCCGGCACAAGCAATCGATTGGCCCTGGCGAAGAATGCGGTCACGAGGATCATGGAGTAAGGTAGGTTGGCTCACTCTCTGCCCTGCGCCATGTCTTTCCACGCCCCCGACCGCTCCGATCTGCATCACATCGACCGCCCGGTCGTCGCCACCGGCATTGCCATGGTGACCGGAGGCGAAGAAGCCCCGCCGCACCGCCACCACAAGGCGCAGGTCCTGTACACCCTGAGCGGCGTGATCACCTGTGAAACCGAGGCAGGCATGTGGCTGGTGCCGGCCGGCTGCGCCATCTGGATACCGGGCGGCATGCGCCATCGCGCCGGCGCCAGCGACACCGTCCAGGGTTATGTTCTGTTCATCGAGCCGGACACCGTCGACGGGCTGCCGCAAGGCTGCACCAGTCTGGCTGTCTCGCCACTGCTGCGCGCCCTGATCGAGCAGTCCGCCCGCCTGCCCAAACTCTATGCGCACCACGGGCCGGCCGGGCGTCTGATGGCGGTACTGCTCGATGAGCTGGCCGCCGCGCCCCAGGAAGCGCTGCACCTGCCCTGGCCGGCCGACGACCGGCTGCGCAGGCTCACCCAGGCCATCATCGACGACCCCGCCCAGCCTCTGACGCTGGCGCAATGGGCCCCGCGCATCGGCATGAGCGAACGCAACCTGAGCCGCCAGTTCCGGCAACAGACTGGCATGAGCCTGGGCCGCTGGCGCCGCCAGTGGCACATCATCGCCAGCCTGCAACGCCTGACCGCCGGCCAGACCGTGCAGACCGTGGCCTTCGACCTGGGCTACGACAGCGCCAGCGCCTTCGTGACCATGTTCAAGAAGGCCATGGGCCAGCCGCCGATGCGTTTCCTGGCACAACGCCCGCAGGCCGCCTGAAACGCCGCCCGGCTCAGGGTGTGCGGGCCGGGCTGCCGGCGGCCAGCGCGGCGCGACAGGCTTCGTCGCAGGCCGTACCGGCCTGCAGCAACCAGCTCGTCAGGGCCGCGACCCGTGCGTCCCCGCCCTCGGGAGCCAGCAGGCAGTAGCCCGCCGGCGACGGCAGCGCCAGCGGGCTGGCCGCTGCCAGTTCGCCTCGCTGCAAGCCGTCCAGCACCATGGCCAGCCGCCCCATGGCCACGCCCTGGCCACGCTGCGCGGCGCTGCTGGCCAGCATGAACAGGCTGAACTCCTGTTCACCGCCGTGCGCCAGCGATACCTGACCACTGGCGCGCAACCAGGCGCGCCACTCTTCATCCCGGGCCGCACCGGCCCAGGCACTGGAGTCGTACAGGCGCGGCGCCTCCTCCCAGTTGCCGCCCGGCGCGCCCACCGGCAACAGCCATTCGTGCATCAGCAGGCGTTCGCCGGCCTCCATCTGCAAGGGTTTGTAGCGGATCGCCAGATCGATGCCGCGGCTGCGCAGCGCCGCCATGCCCACGTCGTGAAACTCCGCCACCATGCGGATCTCAATCCCCGGATGCAGGGCATGAAAAGCCTGCATCCGCGGCATCAGCCACATCATGGCAAAGGTGGGCGTACAGCTCAGCGTCAGGGGCGGGCGGCCCTGGCCCAGGCGCTGGCAGGCCTGCTCCAGGCGGCCGAACGCCTCCTGGCACGCCTGATACAGGTCCAGGGCGGCATCGGTCAGGGCCAGGCCGCGCGGCAGTCGCCGGAACAACGGTTGCCCCAGACGCTGCTCCAGTTGCCGGATCTGCTGACTGACCGCGCCCGGCGTCAGGTTCAGCTCGGCTGCCGCCCGGGTGAAATTGCAGTGCCGGGCGGCAACCTCGAAACAGCGCAGCGCGCCCAATAACGACGCATTCAACGACATGCCTATAGTTTTCCTCACAGTACCGATAGCAATTATCGCTGGTGCGCAACCCGGGTTGCCCAGACAATGGATGTCCCACTTTGCCTGATCACCGCCCTGCTGCCATGCCCGATGTTTCCCTCCGCGCGCCCCTTCCTACCCAGGATGCATTGCGCGACGCCCGACCGCTGCTGTGGATCAACCCGCAACGCCTGCGCAACGCGCCGGCAACCAGCCTGCCGGTGGCCTTCGCCCAGGCGCGGGCCCGCCTGGAACGCTGCGCGCCGCTGATGGCCCATGTCTTCCCCGAATTGCAAGCTGCCCAAGGCCATGTCCGCTCCCCCCTGCAGCCCATCCCGGCCTTGCAGGCAAGCCTGGGGGCAAGCCAGGGCCTGTGGATGCTCAAGCGCGACGATGCACTGCCGGTGGCCGGCTCCATCAAGGCGCGCGGCGGCTTTCACGAAGTGCTTTCCCTGGCCGAGGACCTCGCCGCGCAGGCCGGCCTGCTCGGGCCCGACGACGACCGGCTGCGCCTGCTCAGCCCCGAGGCGCAAAAACTGTTTGCGCGCCATACCGTGGTGGTCGGCAGCACCGGCAACCTGGGCATGAGCATCGGCCTGATTGCGCGCGGCCTGGGTTTTCGCGCCATCGTCCATATGTCGGCCGACGCCAAGGAATGGAAAAAGACCCGTCTGCGCGATGCGGGCGTCGAAGTCATCGAACACAGCGGCGACTACGCCAGCGCCGTGCAGGCCGGTCGGCGCGTGGCCGAAGGCGACCCGGACAGCTATTTCGTCGACGACGAACACTCGGCAGCGCTTTTCTACGGTTATGCCGTCGCGGCGATCGAGCTGCAACAACAGCTTGCCGATGCCGGCCGCCCGGTCGATGCCACCCACCCGCTCTTCGTCTATCTGCCTTGCGGCGTGGGCGGCGCGCCGGGCGGCATCACCTTCGGACTGACCCAGCTGTTCGGCGAGCATGTGCACTGCTTTTTCGCCGAGCCGGTCGCCGCGCCCAGCATGCTGGTGCAACTGATGCGTGGCGAGGGCGCAGCCCCCGTGTCGGTCTACGACTATGGCCTGAGCAACCAGACCGAAGCCGACGGCCTGGCCGTGGCCCAGGCCTCGCCGCTGGTCGCCCCCCTCATGCTGCCCATGCTCTCGGGCGTGTTCACCGTGAAGGACGACACCCTGTTCGAGGACCTCTGCGGCCTGCACCGGCATGAGCAGATCCGCGTCGAGCCGTCGGCGGCAGCCGGCGTGCGCGGCCCGCTGTGGCTGCGCGACAACGAGGCCGGCCGGCGCTATCTCGACGAACAGGGCCTCGCCCCGCACATGGACCAGGCCACCCACGTGATCTGGAGCACTGGCGGCGCCCGCGTGCCGGAAAGCGAATACGCCCGATGGCTGACGCGCTGCCAGGGCGACTGACGCCGGTATCCCCTCCCGCCGCAGCAAGCGGCCCGATGCCAGGCCACGCGTTCGCGCGTGGCTTTTTCATTGGCACCCCCGGCTGCGCCGTTTTCGTCGTGCCCAGGCAACAAGGCCGCCGCTCTTAAAAAAACCCACGCCTTCGGCACAGGAGGAATAGAATCAGCAGCCATTTACAAACACTTACATGAATCAGGATACGTCATGCTCTCTCGCCCCCCGTCGCGTTGGATCGGGATCTCGGCCAGCCTCTTGCTGACAGGCTGCATGGGCAATATGGAGGTCAAGCCGATGACCACCGACCCGGCCGGGTATTCGGCACAGAACTTCTCGCGCGCCGCCCTGCCCAGGGCCGCCCAGGCGCTGCTGCCCGCCGCGGGCAGCGAGCCGCTGCCCGCGGCGGGCAGCTGATCGCCCAAGGCGAAATCAGCGCTTCGCGCCTGCCCGGCCTGACTCTGCAATACGAACAAATCCTGATCAACGACCAGAACGACGGCATGCTGCGCGGCATTGCCAAAAGCGAAAGCAACGGCCTGCTGGTCGCGCAGTCGTTTACTGCCACGTATCACGGCCTGATCGGACTGGCTTCGCAAGACGCCGACCCTGCGCTCACGATGACCAACCCGGCTTACTACCTGCATGGCGCCAAGGCCTGGCAATCGCTCAAAACCGTTGAAGAAGGGCAGGTCTACGTCTTCGAGACCCGTAACGCCACGCGCGATCCCCTGGACTATGGCGCCGGGTGGCGACGCAGCTGCACGGCCGGCTCGGCCGTGGCTGCCTCGACCGTCGCGCCGCAATTGACCGGCCAGTCGATCCCCCTCGTCTGCGTGGATCAGAACAGCAACAACGTGACGGGCCGCGAAGTCGGCTACGCCTGGCTGAGCGACTACGGCGTCGCGCTGCAGACCCGGGTCACCCGTGCCAACGGCATCACCCAGACGCGCTACACCCGCGTGCAGGTCCGGTAGCCGTCCCCCGGAGATCCGGAACATGCAAGCACTGCAACGCACGCTCGCCGCCCTCGCCCTGGCCGGACTGGCCGGCTGCGCCGGCCCGGTAGACCTGGGCCCGCTGTTCAACGACGGCGAAGCCTATTCGCGCCAACGCTTCTCCCAGCAGGCCGTGATGCCCCCTGCCGCCGCCCTGACGCCAGCGGGGCGCAACGCCCTGCCTTTCGAGCGCCTCACCCTCACCGGCGAGATGCGTTCGGTTCGCAGTGGCAACAAGGACGCGCCCGACCTGAGCCGCTTCGAGACCACCTACATCCGGGACGGCGACGGCGGCAACGTGCGCATGATAGAGCGCCACGATATCAACGGGCTGCCGGCCACCGCCGGCTATGCGCTGCAGTCGCATGGCCTGGTGAATCTGGCATTCCAGACCGGCAGCGTGGCCCAACGCCAGGCCATCCCGATCCAGTATGTACTGTCTGCCAGCCAGTGGGACCCCCTGGACGGCGTTCGCGAAGGGCAACGCTATCGCTATGTCATGCGCCTGGGCTCCCGTTCGCCGTTGGACGTGACCTACGAGATGCAGATCGATTGCAAGGTACTCGCCGCGCAGGCGGCAAGCGAAACCATTCCCGCCGCAACGGGCCGGGCTTTCCCGATGGCGTGCAGCTACACCAATGACAACGGCGTCAAGAGCCGGGAAGCGAGCTATCTCTGGCTGGAACAGCAAGGGCTGGCCGTGCTGCGCCAACTTCGCCTGCCCTCGAAGCAGATCGACTTTTTCTACCACAGTCTCGAACAGCAATAAGCCCAGCCTTGGTCGCCATGTCTCCTCTCTGCACATCCGCACTTCTCGCCGCCGCGCTGGCGCTGGCAGGCTGCGCCAATCCTGTCCCGGTCAAGTCCATCGCCAAGGATCCCGGCGCCTACTCGGCCGGCAACTTCTCGCGCGCGAACATTCCCTTCCAGGCCGGGCCCGCCCTGCCCGGCGTGGGCACCGTAGCGATGGGTTTCAGGCAATTGACGCTCAAGGGCGTGGCCGAACCCGCCAAACCGACGCCCGGGCACGAGCTCAGCCTGGAGCTGCAACTGTTCAATGACGACGACAGCGGCATGCTGCGTTCGGTCAAACGGATCGACTCCAACGGCATCCCGATCTCGTATCTGTTTGAGTACACCTACCACGGCCTGGTGCCGCTGGCCTATCAGGACGCAGGCCTGTCCGGTGCGCACGCGCCGGCCACCCGCTATGCGAGCGATATCACGCGCTGGGACAGCCTGCTTCCCCTGAAACGCAACGCGACTTACGGGTATACCTACAAACTGGGCTACCGCAGCCCCCTGGCCAGCAGCAATCAGATCGCCATCGAATGCCGCTCGGGCCTGGCCGCGCCCGCATCGGCGGCGGTCCGGCGAGATGATCGTGCTGACCTGCCGCAGCCGCAACAACGCCGGCGTTGTACACCTCGAAGCCGAGGTGGCCGTGCTGCTGGACTATGGCGTGGGCGTGACCCTGCGCAGCAAGACCGCCGAGCGGCAGGTCCGCTACCGCTACACGTCGATGAGCCTGCGCTGATGCCCCGGGCTTGACCTCAGCACCGCCCCACGGTGTATGCTCCAAGCCATGATCAGCACGCGGCCTTGCTCCTTCGCACTGCGACGCCCCTCTCGCCTTCACGGTTGAGAGGTTTCGTGCTGACCGGCGTCTTTGACGCCACCTGCCGGCCACGAGATATCTCGTGGCTTTTTTGATGGACGCCGGGCGGTGTCCGGCCACGGGACCGAGGCCCCACCCCTGGAGACCCCATGAGCGCGATTCCCCCCACCCCGTCCACGCTGGCTGCCGCCGGCATCCGCCTGGCCGCCTTCGGCCCGGCCGACTACGACGCCGCCTGTGCGCTGTGGCAGCGCACCCCTGGCGTCGGCCTGAGCAGCGCCGACGAACGCCCGGCCATCCTGCGCTATCTGGAACGCAACCCCGGCCTGAGCCTGACGGCATGGCGCGACACCGACCTGGTGGGCACGATGCTGTGCGGCCATGATGGCCGCCGCGGCCTCATCCACCACCTGGCCGTGGACACGCGGGTACGCCGCCAGGGCCTGGGTCAGGCTCTGGTGCAGACCGGCATGGCGGCGCTGCGCGCCTGCGGCATCGAGAAATGCCATCTGATGGTGTTCGCCGACAACGCCGAAGGCAGGGCCTTCTGGCAGGCAAGCGGCGCGCATGAGCGCGCCGAGTTGCGCCTTTATTCACTGGCGACATGACACGCCGGGCCGGGCGGCGAGCCCGCCCGGCGCATGACTCAGTGACCGTGGCCGCCATGGCCGCCGTGGCCGCCATGGCCGCCATGGCCGCCACCGCCGGCGGCGGTCAGCGGACGCACCTCGGCCTGTACCTGCTGGCTGTGACGCTTGCCATTGGCGTCCTCGGTCTCCAGGGTCAGCTCGACATGATCGCCGGCCTTCATCTGCTGCTTCACGTCCAGCAGCATGATGTGGTAGCCGCCCGGCTTGAGCTCGACCGCATGCCCGGCCGGCAGCGTCACGCTGTCGACCTCGCGCATGCGCATGATGTCGCCTTCCATCTTCATTTCATGCACTTCGGTGGCCGCCGCCACGTCGGATTTGGCTCCCACCAGCTTGGCGTCCTGGGCCGCCTGCAGCGTCATGAAGGCGCCGGTGGATTTCTGTCCGGGCACGGTGGCGCGCACCCAGGCGTCGCTGACCGTCACCTGCGCCTGAACCGCGCCGGCCAGCATCATGCCCGCGCCACACACTGCCATGCGTTGCCAAAAAGTCTGCATCGTTTTCTCCTTGAAAGTCGTATCAAAATGGCGTCCTTGACGAACGCCGGGTCGGGGTGTCAGGAAGCGGGCCTGTCGGTGGCGAGCACCTGGCGGATGTCGCTGGCGAAGGCCTGCGCCGGTTGCGTATGCTGCAGCGCCACGCGCAGGCGGCCCTGCGGGTCATACAGATAGTTGAAGGACGAATGGTCCATCGTGTAAGAGCTGCCCGTGGGGATCTTCTGGTAGAACGCCTTGAACTCGCGCGCGGTGTCGCGGATCTCGGCGGGGCTGCCGTACAGGCCCAGAAAGCCGGGGTCGAAGGCTTCGACATAGGCCTTCAGCACATCGGGCGTGTCGCGCTCGGGGTCGACGGTAATGAAGATGACCTGCAGACGGTCGCCGTCGGCGCCGAGCATTTCCTTGGCCTGCAGCACGCGCGTGAGCGCGGTCGGGCAGACATCGGGGCATTGGGTGAAACCAAAGAAAACCAGGACCGCCTTGCCGCGGAAATCCGCCAGCCGATGGCGCTGGCCATCGGTGCCCATGAGCGAGAAATCCTTGCCCAAATCGGCCTTGGACATGTCCAGGCCATTCATGTCCGGCTCGCCGGACGAGCAGCCCGTCAACGCGGCCAGGCAAAGCCCGCCCGCCAGCAGGGCGGCGGCACGCAGCCAGCGACGGCGGCCGGCCGCGACCGGCGCCTGCAACAGATAGGTTTGGGTAGACATCATTCTCCCCCTGCAAAACGCATTGCCAAGGGCCGCGTTGCATGGCGGACCCTCGTGCCAGCCTGCCGCCAGGAAGACGGCGGGCGCCCGGGGCGCAGCAGACTGCGCCCGTGACGGCTATGGCGTCGGCGAAGGAGATGGCGCGCGGGCGCCGGCATGAACTGCGTGCTCCTGGCCGGGCATGCGCTCAGGCATGCCGCCGATAGCCTCAGGCAGGCAGCACAGGCGGGGCACGCGAGCCCAGCGGCGGGCCCTGGGCAGGCATGGCCGGCAGCGCACGCGGCTGGGGCCACGACGCAACGGCGGACATCCGCAGCAGGCCCGCTGCCGGCACCAGGCCGCTGTCGGGCAGCACCGCCTGCAAGGCCAGAGAACCGAAAACGCAGGCGGCATCGCCGGCGTGCTGCGGCGCATCGTGCGCCGGTCCGGGCAACTCGAAAGGCACGGACATGGCCTGCGAACCGTTGCACAGCGTAATCAGCAACGGAGACGAGGGCTCGGCGGCCATATAGCCGCCGGGAACCGCCGCGCGCATCACGAAGACGGCCAGCGCCAGGCAGATCAGAATCCGCCAGGCCAGGCCGGCTTGCGGCGTCGCGAGGTCCCGGGAGGTAGACATGCGGCGCATTCTAGTACACATCGCAGCCTGGGGAGCAGGGGTTTGCATGGGGTGCGTCATTCGGGCGCACCACGCCGCAGCACGGATTTGCGCCCCGCGCCTCAGGCCTCGGCGTCGTCATCCACCCGCAAGGCCGAGGCGCGCAAGGCCTGCAGGAACTCGACCACGCGGGGCTGCGCCTCGCCTTCACGATACACCGCCCCCACCGGCCCGAAGCCCGTGCTCAGCGGCAAGGCATGCACCAGCCCCAACTGGTGCAGATGCCGCCCGAGCGACGCCGAGCACACGGCAACGTAGTCCGTGCGCCGCAGCACCGATTCCACGGTGACGACCGAGGCCGTCTCGATGGCGGGCAGCACGCCTGCCCCGCCATGCTCCAGCAGCACGCGATCGAGCTGGCTGCGCATCATGGTCTGCCCGGCCGGCATGATCCAGCGATAGTCCAGCAGATCGCTCCAGCCGACCGCCGGGCGCGTGCACAGGGGATGGCCCGGGCGCACGATGGCCACGGTGCGGTCCTCGAACAGCACCTCGTGGCGCAGCCCCGGCGCATGGGCGCGCGCATCCATCACGCCCACCACGATGTCCAGGTCGCGCGCTTCCAGCTGGGCCAGCAACTGCGCAAAGACCGCCTCCGTGATGTGGATCGACACGTCGGGATGGCGCGCCTGGAATGCGCAGATCGCGCGCGGCAGCAGATAGGCCAGCCCGGCCGTGACGCTGCCCACGCGAATGCTCGAGGCCGAGCCGGCCGACAGCAACTCCAGTTCGGTATGGGTGCGCGCCACATCGCCCAGCACGCGCACGGCCAGCTGGCGCAAGGCCTGGCCGGCCGGCGTCAGCCGCGCGCGCCGCCCGCGCTGCACCAGTTTCATGCCGGCCATGGCCTCCAGTTCGTTGAGCCAATGCGAGATCGCCGACTGCGTCATGTGCAGTTTCTGGGCCGCCTCCGAAAGGGTCGCCGAACTGTCGAGCACCAGGAAATATTCCAGGTGCCGCATCTTCAGGCTGCGCGCCCAGGCGGTGCTGGTGGCGTCGAAACTATGAGCTTCCATTCATGATCCAAGCAAAAAATTTCATCCGGGTTTTTGCAAATTTACCAGTAAATACAAAGATATACTCGCCGCTTTCAGAACCAGAACAGGGGAACGACCTTGAGACTTTCCTTCACCCTTCCTCGCCTTGCCCAGGCCTTGGCCCTGACCTGCGGCCTGACTGCCGCCTCGGCCGCCGTAGCCGACTTCCCGTCCCGCCCGATCCGTATCGTGGTGTCCCAGCAAGCCGGCGGCGCCACCGACCAGACCGCCCGCATGTGGGCCGAGAGCGTGGGCAAAACACTGGGCACGCCGGTCATCGTGGAGAACCGCCCGGGCGCCGGCGGCACCATCGCCGCACAGTTCGTGCTGTCGCAACCCGCCGACGGCCACACCCTGTTTCTGGCCGGCGTGTCGCAGATGGTCTTGAACAAATTCGTCTACAAGCCGCTGTCGTACTCGCCCGAGAAAGACTTCAGCAGCGTAGGCATGCTGACTACCGTGCCCTTCGTGCTGGTCTCCAGCCCCGCCAGCGGCCTGGAGAACTTCGATCAACTGCGCGAGAAGGTCAACGCCAAGCCGGAGGCCATCACCTTCGCCTCCTCGGGCAACGGCAACTCGACCCATCTGGTGGTCGAACTGCTGATGAAGCAGACCGGCATGCAGATGCTGCACATCCCCTTTCGCGGCGAACCCGACGGCCTGATGGCCACCATCGCCGGCACCACGGACGTCATGGCGCCGGTCGTCACCAGCGCGCTGCCCTTGATCAAGCAGGGCAAGATCACGCCGCTGCTGGTGTTCGCCGACGCCCGGCTGCCGGAACTGCCGGACGTGCCGACCGCCGCCGAGATCGGCGTCAAGGGGCTGGAGAACATTGGCTGGAGCGGCATCGCCGCACGCAGCGGCACGCCGCCCGAAGCCATCGAGAAGCTGCACCAGGCCACCCAGGTTTTCCTGGCGCAGCCCGCGGTGCTGCAGACGCTGGGCGCCGTGCAGGCCCAGCCCATGCCCGGTCCGGCCGACATGCTGCAGTCGCTGACCGAACGCGACACGCAGAAATGGCAAGAGGCCATCGGCGATCTGGACATCAAACTGAACTGACGCAACGCGCCGCAAAGGAACCCACATGAAGCGCAAAGGAATGGTCGTCTGCCCGCAGCCCGAGGCTGCCGAATCCGGCATCGAGGTGCTGCGCGCAGGCGGCAACGCGATCGATGCCGCCGTGGCCTGCGCCCTGGCGCAGACCGTCGTCGATCCGCTGATGTGCGGCATCGCCGGCTTCGGCACGGCGGCCGTCTACCGCCCCGGCAGCGGACAGCACGAGTATGTCGATTTCCACGCCCCGGCGCCCGCGGCGGCCCGCCCCGACATGTGGGAGCATCTGCTGGAAGGCGAGGCGCGCGATGGCTTCGGCTTTTCCATCCGCGGCCGCCTGAACGACCTGGGCCCCCAATCCATCGGCGTGCCCGGCACGCTGATGGGATTGAGCCGGCTGCACCAGCGTCACGGTACGATGCCATGGCGCGAACTGCTGCAACCGGCCATCGCCTGGGCCCGCGAGGGCTATTTCGTGCGGCCCGCCATGCACCTGTTCTGGAGCGATGAGCCCATGGCCGGGCGGGCGGCTAACCGCGAACGCCTGGCCTACAGCGCCAGCGGCCGGCAGATGTATTGCCGCGCCGACGGTTCGCCCAAGCCCATCGGCGCGCCCCTGTCCAACCCCGACTATGCCGACACGCTGGAGCAGCTGGCGCAAGAGGGCCACGACAGCTTCTATCGCGGCGACATCGCGCGCCGCATGATCGACGACATCCAGGGTGCCGGCGGCATCCTCAGCCTGGACGACCTGGCGCACTACGACGTGCGCTGCACGCCGCCCCTGCTGGGCAGCTACAAGAACCGCCGCATCACCACCAACCAGCCGCCCGGCGGCGGCGCCATGCTGCTGGAGATGCTGAACATCCTCGAAGCCTTCGAGCTTCAGGGCCTGGCGCACAACAGCCCCGAGTACATCCAGGCGGTCTGCGAAGCCATGAAGATCGCCACCGCCGACAAAGACCGCTTCATCGGCGATCCGGCCTTTGTCGAGGTGCCGCTGGAACGCATCCTCTCCAAAGCGTATGCGGCCGAGGCCGCCGCCGCCATACGGGCCGGCGAGCGCGCCCGCGTCACGCGCCTGGACAGCGCAGCCGTGGTGCCGCGCGACACGACCCACCTCTCGGTGGTGGACAACGACGGCAACTGTGTCGCGCTGACCCACTCGCTGGGCATGCCCTCGGGCGTCATCACGCCGGGGCTGGGCTTCATGTACAACGGCTGCATGGGCGTATTCGATCCGCGCCCGGGCCGCGCCGGCAGCATCGCCCCGGGCAAGTCGCGCTTCACGTCCTCCTGCCCCAGCATCGTCTTCAAGGATGACCGGCCGGAGATCGTGCTGGGCGCGCCCGGCGGCACCCAGATCGCCATGGGCGTGTTGCAGACCCTGCTCAATGTGTTCGAGTTCGGCATGGACATGCAGCAGGCCGTGTCGGCGCCGCGCTTTTCGTCGACCAGTGACATGATCGACGTCTGCAACCGCATCCCGCGCCGCACCACCGACGCCCTGCAAGCGGCGGGCTATCCAGTGGCGCGCAACCCCTTCGGCTACACCATCGGCTGGGTGCATGCCATCAGGCTGCGCGAGGACGGCGAACTCGAAGGCGGAGCCGACCCCGGACGCGACGGCGTGGCCTACGCGCTCTGAACGGGCGGATGCCGCAGCCCGACGGGCGACCTGCCGGACAACGGCAGGCCGCCCGTTTTTTTTTGCCCACACGCCGCAGGCGTCGGGCCGGACCCTGCCTGCAAGCCAAGTGCAAGCTTTGCCCGCCGGCGGACGGCGTGGCCTGCCTGGCCCTGCGGACAGGGCATCCAGGCATACCAGGGTTATCCCCTGAAGCCCAAATGACGATTTTTATGCAAAATCCGCTCCTCGTTACATGAGGCGGGTACATATAGTTAATGCATAAAAATCATTAAATAGTAATTTTTGCTTATCCTTGGCGGCTTGCCCGAGCGGCCCCATCACGGCCTCGAACAACTCAAAAAATGCGTTGCCGAAGTTGACGGAAAGCCGTCGCACCGTGCTCCCGCCTTCCCGAAGCTTTCCAGATCCTGGCCATGCCGGGATCGCCACCCGCGGCACTGTCTTGCGGGCGATTTTCCTGCCATTGTTGTTTTTGTTTGCAGTTCTCTCACGGCCCAGCCGCGAAATCTCTGTTCAAGGAACACACATGAATCTTCTCCGCCGCAAACTCGCCATGGCCCTGATGGCCACCTGCGCCGCCTTTGGCCTGCCCCAGGCAGCCACCGCCCAGAGCAAACCGCTGACCATCATCGTGCCCTACCCTGCCGGAGGCAGCACCGACGTGATCGCGCGCCTGCTGGCCGAAGACCTCAAGCACAAGCTCAAGCGCACGGTCGTGGTGGAAAACCGCGGCGGCGGCGGCGGACGTGTCGGCCTGATCGCGCTGAAGAACGCGCCGCGCGACGGCTCTTATGTGCTGCTGGGCCTGACCAGCATGGTCATCACCTCGATCGTGTTCGAGACGGGCTCGAACTTCGACTTCGGCAAGGACTTCGTCGGCGTGGCCAAGGTCGGCCAGGTGCCGATGGCGCTGGCTGTGTCGCCGCAGAACAAGGCAAACAATTTCAAGGAATTCCTGGATGGCTACAAGACCGATAAGGTCTTTGCCTATGGCACCAACGGCCCGGCCAGCTTCTCGCACCTGAGCGGCCTGCGCCTGGCGGCGGCCACCGGCCTGGAAGCCAACCCGATCGCCTACCAGGGTGGCGCCCCCATGGCCAACGACCTCATGGGCGGCCAGATCGACGCGGCCATCGACACCATCTCCGATTACGTAGAGCGCCACCGCGCCGGGAAGATCAAGGTGCTGGCCACCTTCGGCAAAAATCGCACCGACATCATGCCGGAGATCCCCACGCTCAACGAACTGGGCGTGACCGACGTCGAAAGCGAGCTGTGGTACGGCGTGGTGGCCGGCAGCGGCGAAAACCCGGCCTTCGTCAAGGAAGTGCAGGAGGCGGTGCGCGCCAGCCTGCAGGAACCGGCCATCCAGGCCAAGCTGAACAAGCTGATGCAGATCGAGTTCGCCGATGGTCAGGCGCTGACCGAAACCATCGCCCAGGACTTCCAGACCTGGACGCCCATCATCGAAAAGGCCGGCCTGAAGAACAAGTAAGCCGGCCTGGCGGGCGGCACGCTGTCACGCCGCCGCCTCCGCCCGGGCCCGCCGGCCCGGGCGCTCATACCAACGCCATCGACACGCCCGCCAGCGCACAGCCGGCGACCACCAGCAGCGGCGGCGCACGCCCCACCACCAACAGCCCGAACGCGGCCAGCCCCACGGCAAACGCGGCACGATCAGTGATCGCGCTGGTCCAGACGGGGTCGTACAGTGCGGCCAGCAGAATCCCCACCACCGCAGCATTCACGCCCGCCAGGATGCGCGGCGCCAGCGCATGACGACGCCAGCGCTCCCAGAACGGCAGCACGCCCGCGACCAACAACAGCCCCGGGGCGAACACCGCCACCAGCAGGACCAGCCCGCCCAGCCAGCCGCCAAACGGCGCCGGCATCACCATTCCCAGATAGGCGGCGAAACTGAACAAAGGCCCGGGCACCGCCTGCGCCGCGCCGTAGCCGGCCAGAAACACGGCCTCGCCCACCCAACCGGTTTCCACCACGCCGGCCTCCAGCAGAGGCAGCACCACGTGTCCGCCGCCGAACACCAGCGCGCCGGCCTGAAACACCGTGGCCACCGCAGGCAGCGCCAGCCCGCCCAGCCAGAAGGCCAGCCAGGGCAGGCCCAGCAACAACAGCGCGCACACGCCCAGCAGCGCGACGCCCTGCCGGGGCGACACCGGACAGCCCGCCTCGCGCAAGGCCGGCGCCGGCGCTCCCGCCAGCTTCCACGCACCAAAGACCGCTCCGCCCAGAATGGCGGCCAGCTGCCCGCCCGACCCTGGCCAGGCCAGCGCCAGCAAGGCCGCGCCCACGGCCAGCCCGGCGCGCGGACGGTCCGGGCAAAGCGCACGCCCCATTCCCCATACCGCCTGGGCCACCACGGCCACGGCGGCGATCATCAGGCCCTGCCCCAAGCCGGCGGCCAGCGGGCCGCTGCCATGCATGGCCCCATAGGCGAAGGCCATCAGCAACAGCGCCGAGGGCAGCGTGAAAGCCACCCAGGCCGCCAGCCCTCCGAGCCAGCCGGCGCGCTGCAAACCCAGCGCAAAGCCCACCTGGCTGCTGGCCGGCCCCGGCAAGAACTGGCACAAGGCGACCAGATCGCTATAGGCCTGGTCGTCCAGCCAGCGCCGGCGCGCCACGAATTCGTTGCGAAAATATCCCAGATGCGCCACCGGCCCGCCAAAGGACATCAGGCCAAGCCGGAAGAAGGCAAGCAGCACTTCCAGCGGCGAGCCACGCGCCGCCGGGGACCCGGCAGCGTCCGGGGAGGGGGAAGACAGAGACATGCGCAGGCTCCAGACAGACAACAGGCCTGGGCGGCGCCATCGCGCCGCCCAGGCCGCCACTCTATCGCCTGCGGACAGGCTGCGCCAGTTCAGGCGCCGGCTTGCAGGCTGCCGCTGCGCAAACCGATCTGCCAATAGAGCCCGCCGCCGATCATGCCGCCTTCGACCGGGATGTCCGCGGCGGTGATGTAGGAGGACTGCGGACTTAGCAGGAACAGCGCCACCTGGGCGATCTCCTGCGGATCGGCCCCCCTGCCCAGCGGCGTGGCCAGGCGGTTGCCCTCATAGAACTGCGCCGCGCGCGCCGCATCGTGTTCGGCATTGGGCGTGCGCGTCATGGGCGTGTCCACCAGGCCGGGACAGATGCAGTTGACCCGGATCTGGCGCTGGGCCAGCTCGATGGCGGCCGCCTTGGTCAAGCCGCGCAAGCCCCATTTGCTGGCGGTGTAGGCGGCGCTGAAATACCCCGTCAGGCCGGCCGTGGAAGAAATATTGACGATCGACGCGCCCGCCGGCATCAGGCCGGCCAGGTGATGGATGGCGAAAAACGCCCCCGACAGGTTGACGGCCATCACCCGCTCCCATTCGGGCGCCGAGGTCTGCGTCACGGTCTTGCGCAGCGTGATGCCGGCATTGTTGATCAGCCCGTGCAGGGCCACGCCTTCTGCGCGCAGCCGCCCGGCCAGCGCAGCCCAGGCGACCTCGTCAGCCACATCCAGGGCCTGGATGCGCAGGCGCTGCGGATCGCTGCGACAGTGCTCGCGCAGCCCCTCCCAGTGAGCCAGATCGTCGTCCAGGTCCAGCGCGATGACGCAGGCCCCGGCATCGAACAGCGCCCGGACCTCGGCGGCGCCCTGACCGCGCGCCGCGCCGCTCACGACCACCGTGCGGCCGCTCCAGAAGTCATCCATGCATGCATCCCCCATCGATGACCAACGTATGGCCGGTCACATACGAAGACAGCGGGCTGACGAGATACAGCACGCCATTGGCCACTTCCTGCGGCTCGCCCAGGCGCCCCAGCGGGATCTTGGCCAGGTACTGATCGCGCAGGGCGGCATCGGCGTGCATCCAGCTGCTCATCACGGTGTCGATGTAGCCCGGCGCAATCGCGTTGACGCGCACTCCCCGTTCGCCGAACTCCAGCGCCAGGCATTTGGTGGCGTGATGCACACCCGCCTTGGCGGCGGCGTAGTCCACGCAATTGGGCCTCGCCTTGAGCCCGGCATAGCTCGACAGGTTCACAATGGCGCCGCCCGGCGCCATATGACGCGCCGCCGCCCGCGCGCCGAAGACCGCCGAGCGCAGGTTGACGTTCAGGCTCCGGTCCCAGGCTTGCGGCGTCAGTTCCAGGGCCGGCGAGCGTGCGAGCATGCCGGCGTTGCTGACCCAGATGTCCAGCCGTCCGTGGCGCTGCGCCACCGTCGCGGCCAGCGCATCGATCTGCGCCACCTCGCCGACATCCAGCGTCATGAAGTCGTCCTGCCCCGGCTGCGGCTGGATGTCGGTGGGCACCACCGTGGCGCCCGCCGCACGCAGCGTCTGCACGATCCGGGCGCCGATACCGCCGGCCGCCCCGGTCACCACGGCCACCTTGCCGGACAGGTCGATAAGACTATTCAGTTTTTCCATCGTTGAGCCACGTTGTAGAGAAGTCGATTCAGCGGTCCGTGGCCAGCGATCCGTCTGCACGGATATCGGCCAGGTCCACTCCCTTGGTTTCACGGATCAGGAAGCCCGCCACCACCGCCAGCAAGCCCAGCACCATCACGTAGATGAGGTAGACGTGGTGCTGTCCGCTGCCGGACAGGTAGGCATTGAGATAGGGCGCGGTGCCGCCGAAAATGGCCACCGACAGCGAAGACACCAGGCCCACGCCCTGGGCGCGCGCCTGCGTCGGCACCTGCTCGGACACGATGGCCGGATAGATCGCCGCGATCAGCGACCACGCCGCCAGGCCAAGCCCCTGGGCAATGAACAACGACATCGGTTCAGTCGTGACGATCACCGAGATCGGGTAGGTCACGGCCATCACCGACAGGCCCCAGGCGATGACCACCGGCTTGCGACCGAAGCGGTCCGACAGCCAGCCGCAGACAGGCAGCCAGAACAGGCACAGCAACTGCGCCATCAGGCTGGCCCGGTAGGCGCCGGCGGCGTCCATGCCCTGGGCGATGGCCGTGGCCGGCGCAAAAGTCACCCAGGTGTAATAGGCAATATTCGAGGCCGCCGAAATCATCACGATGTTCACGGCGATGCGCAGCTTCTGGCGCATCGTCAGCTTGACCGGCGCCGCCTCGCTGCGCTGCTCGGCAAACACCTCGGACTCCTCGGCACTGCGGCGCAGCACCAGCGCATACAGCCCCACCACCCCGCCCATGGCGAAGCCGATACGCCAGCCATAGTCGGCCATGGCCTCGCTGCCCAGGGCGGAGGCCAGCGCGGCGGCCAGGGCCGTGGCCGCCATCACGCCGATGGACACGCTGACGAACACCGAGCTGGACCACAGGCCGCGCCGCTCCTTGGGCGCGATCTCGGCCACATAGGTATACGACACGCCGGACTCGCCGCCATGCGCCAGACCCTGCAGCAGGCGAAAGAACAGCAGCAACCCCGAGGCGGCCAGCCCGATGCTGTCATAGGTCGGGATCAGGGCGATGCCCACGCTGCTCAGCGCCAGCAGCATCATGGTCATGACCAGGGTTCGCTTGCGCCCGATGGTGTCGCCCACCTTGCCAAACAGCCAGCCGCCGACCGGCCGGGCGATAAAGCCCCCGGCAAAGACGGCCAGCGTCGCCAGCAGGGCCGATTTGGGATCGGCGCGTTCAAACAGATTGGCGGCCAGATAGACCGAGAAGGTGCCGTAGAGCGTCCAGTCGAACCACTCCAGGGCATTGCCGATGGCGGCGGCGCGCAGGGATTTCTTCTGCCCCTCGGTTGCGCGTTGTAGGTGTTCCATAGTGTCCCCTCCTGATGAATGATTTATTTGAGATGCTTCTCGAACCAATCCGCGGCCGCCTGGCTGGTGATCGCGAAGTGTTCCTGGTAAACGCTGTAATGCCCGCCGGGCAGCTGCAACAGCGATTTGGGTTCAAAGGCCTGCTGATAACTACGCTGCTGCAGATCGGTCGGCGTCAGCACATCGTCGTCGGCCACGATCATCAGCAATGGCGTGGGCGCGATGCGGCGGATATAGGCGCCAGGCAGATAGGCGCGCGCCAGCTCCAGCGAGCGCAGGGTCACGCGGTTCTCCCAGGCCGGGCAACGGCGCGCCTCGGCGCTCATGTACTCATAGGAGTCTCTTCCGGGATAGGCCACCGCCGCAGTGCTGTCCGGATCGATCAGGCCGATCTCGCCCGGCGGCAGGCCGGCATCGCGCTGCTCGCGGTCGTCCTGCAGCCGCTGGCGCAGCGCTGCGGCGCCGGCGCGGCGCTGCCCGGCGGCATGGCCATCGATGGTCGGCACCTGGCTCACCACGCAGGCCACGCGACGGTCCAGAGCCGCCACCACCAGCACATGGCCGCCGCTGTAGCTCGACCCCCAGATGCCTACCTTGTCCGGGCGCACCTCGGCACGCCGGCGCACGTACGATATGGCCGCGCGGAAATCCTCGATCTGCGCCCAGGGATCGATTTCCTGGCGCGGCAGGCCGTCGCTGCGGCCCAGCCGGCGGAAGTCGAAGGTCAACGCCGCGCAGCCGCGCGCCACGAAGGCGGCGGCATAGTCTTCCAGGTCGCCGCCGGCATTCATGGCCCAGCCATGCGCCAGCACCACCACCGGCCAAGGCCCGTCGCCTGCAGCCGGCAAATAGAACCGCCCCCTGATCGTGTCGCCCGCCACCGTAAATTCAATCGATTCGACCGATTGATCACCCGACATGGCTTGACCTTTCCCGGCATCTCGGGAACCCTTTCCAGACTGCATACTTCACGCTCCAGGATTCAAAATTCCTGGCGAAAGTATGCGAGGCGGCCCCAAGGCGAACAAGCAGAAAAAACACCCCGATCGATCGGCTTTGCCGATCAATCATTTTCCCTCTCCCGACAGGAATCTCATGGAACTACGACAACTGGAGTGCTTTCTGGCCGTGGCCGAACTGCTGCATTTCGGCAATGCCGCCCAGCGCCTGCACATGAGCCAGTCCAGCGTGTCTGAGGCCGTGCGCAATCTGGAACACGCCCTGGGCGGCGCCCTCTTCGATCGCAGCAGCCGGCGCGTGGCGCTCACTGCGCTGGGCGAGGCATTGCGCCAGGAGGCCGGGCCGGCCGTGCTGCGCCTGAACACCGCCTGGCAGGAATGCCGGCTGATCGCGTCCGGGCGCAAGCGCGAACTCAAGATCGGTTTTCTGGGCGGCGGCTTCTATGAGCTGCATCAGCCGCTGGTCAGCGAATTCACCGCGCTCTATCCCGGCGTGAACCTGGAGTTTGTGGAGCTGACCTACGTGAGCCACTTCTCCGCCATCACCGATGGGGCAGTCGATGTCGCCTTCTGCCGCCTGCCGCTGGGCGGCGAAGGCCTGCGGCGCGGACCCATCGTGATGCTGGATCAGCGCATGCTCTGCGTGCCGCGCGATCATCCCCTGGCCGGCGAAACCCTGATCAGCCCCGAATGCCTGGCCCACGAGAAACTGGCGCGCCTGGTGCCGGGCTCGGTCAGCAACGAGTGGAGCGACTACCACTTCCCGCGCTATACCCCCAGCGGCCGCCCCATCGCCGACGGCCCGACCGTGCGCACCATCCGCGAAGCCATCTCGGTCGTCACCTCGCGCCAGGGCGTCTTCATGATCACCCGTCGCGCCCAGCGCTACTACGACACCCCCAACATCGCCTTCGTGCCCATCGACCTGCCCGCCATGCCCTCGGCGCTGGCCTGGCGGGCCGACGACACCCGCAGCGTGATCGCCGACCTCAACGCCCTGCTCATGCGTATCGCACAACGCCACGGCACCATCCCCCCAGGCCCCGGATTGTTGACAATCTAGCTTTTGCAGGACGTTTTTCCTATAATCCGAGGGCCAACTGCTTAGCGATTGTCGACATGAAGTCCAAAATCCTGCCCCTCCCCCTGCCCAGCGGCGGTGAATCGGAAACCCTCTCGGATCAGGCTTTCCGGCAGATCCTGTCGGCCATTGTCCAGGGTGAGATTGCGCCGGGCAGCAAGGTCTCGGAGCTGGAGCTCTCGCGCACCTACGGCATCAGCCGGGGGCCGCTGCGTGAAGCCATCCACCGCCTGGAAGGACAGAAGCTGCTGGTGCGCGTGCCGCACGTGGGCGCGCGCGTGGTGTCGCTGTCGCAGCAGGAGTTGTGCGAGCTCTACCAGATCCGCGAGTCGCTCGAGGGCATGGCCTGCCGCCTGGCCGCCGAACGCATCACGCCGGCCGCCATGGATGAGCTGCGCCGCGTGCTGCAGGCCCATGAACGCGACGAAGCCTTCCAGTCCGGGCGCGGCTACTACCTCCAGGAAGGCGACTACGACTTTCACTATCGCATCGTGCAGGCCAGCGGCAACCAGATGCTGATCCGCCTGCTGTGCGACGAGCTCTACCAGCTTGCCCGCATGTACCGAATCCAGTACTCGGCCACGCCACACCGACCCCGGCAGGCCTACGCCGAGCACCACCGCATTCTCGACGCCATCGGCGATGGCGACGGTGAATTGGCTGAACTCCTGATGCGCCGCCACATCCGCGCATCGCGTCTCAACATTGAAAACCAGATCGCACAGGGCAACCTGGAGCGCACCGAGGCATGAACACCAACTATCGCAAGCCCCTGCCGGGCACCAGCCTGGATTATTTCGATGCACGCGCCGCCGTCGAGGCGCTGTCTCCCGGCGCCTACGAGCGCCTGCCGTATACCTCGCGCGTGCTGGCCGAGAACCTGGTGCGCCGCTGTGACCCGGCGATGCTCGACGATGCGCTGCGTCAGCTGATCGAACGTCGCCGCGACCTGGATTTCCCGTGGTTCCCCGCCCGCGTGGTGTGCCATGACATCCTGGGCCAGACCGCCCTGGTGGACCTGGCCGGCCTGCGCGATGCCATCGCCGAAAAAGGCGGCGACCCGGCCAAGGTGAATCCGGTCGTGCCCGTGCAGCTGATCGTTGACCACTCGCTGGCCGTGGAGCACGGCGGCTTCGAGCCCGACGCCTTCGAGAAGAACCGCGCCATCGAAGACCGCCGCAACGAAGACCGCTTCCACTTCATCGACTGGACCCGCGAAGCCTTCGAGAACGTCGAAGTCGTGCCGCCGGGCAACGGCATCATGCACCAGATCAACCTGGAGCGCATGTCGCCGGTCATCCAGGCCCAGCAGGGCGTGGCCTACCCCGACACCCTGGTCGGCACCGACAGCCACACCCCGCACGTCGACGCGCTGGGCGTGCTGGCCATCGGCGTGGGCGGCCTGGAGGCCGAAAACGTCATGCTGGGCCGCGCGTCCTGGATGCGCCTGCCGGATATCGTCGGCGTCGAACTGACCGGCCGCCGCCAGCCGGGCATCACCGCCACCGACATCGTGCTCACACTGACCGAATTCCTGCGCAAGGAAAAGGTGGTGGGCGCCTATCTGGAGTTCTACGGCGAGGGCGCTGCCAGCCTGACGCTGGGCGACCGCGCCACCATCTCCAACATGGCGCCGGAGTACGGCGCCACGGCGGCGATGTTCTCCATCGACAGCCAGACCATCGAATACCTCAAGCTGACCGGCCGCGACGATGCCCAGGTGCGCCTGGTCGAAACCTACGCCAAGGAAGCCGGCCTGTGGTCGGACACGCTCAAGAAGGCAGAATTCGAGCGCGTGCTGCGCTTTGACCTGTCCTCCGTGGTGCGCACCCTGGCCGGCCCGTCCAACCCGCATCGCCGCCTGGCAGTGTCCGACCTGGCCGAACGCGGCATCGCCGCGCCGGTGCAGCACGAGCCGGGCCTGATGCCCGACGGCGCCGTCATCATCGCCGCCATCACCAGCTGCACCAACACCAGCAACCCGCGCAACGTGATCGCCGCCGGCCTGCTGGCGCGCAACGCCAACCGCGCCGGGCTGAGCCGCAAGCCCTGGGTCAAGACCTCGCTGGCTCCCGGATCCAAGGCCGTGGCCCTGTACCTGGACGAAGCCGGCCTGACCGCCGAGCTGGAAAAACTCGGCTTTGGCGTGGTGGCCTTTGCCTGTACCACTTGCAACGGCATGTCGGGCGCGCTGGACCCCGTGATCCAGCAGGAAATCATCGACCGCGACCTCTATGCGACCGCCGTGCTCTCCGGCAACCGCAACTTCGATGGCCGCATCCACCCCTATGCCAAGCAGGCCTTCCTGGCCTCGCCCCCGCTGGTGGTGGCCTACGCGATCGCCGGCACGATGCGTTTCGACATCGAGCAGGATGTGCTGGGCGTCGGCCCCGACGGCAAGGAGATCCGCCTGAAGGACCTCTGGCCCAGCGATGAAGAAATCGACGCCGTGGTGGCGGCCTCGGTCAAGCCGGAGCAGTTCCGCAAGGTGTACGAACCCATGTTCGCCGTGCGCGCCGAAAGCCGCAGCAGCGTGAGCCCCTTGTACCAGTGGCGTCCGCAAAGCACCTACATCCGCCGCCCGCCGTACTGGGAAGGCGCGCTGGCCGGCGAGCGCACGCTGCGCGGCATGCGTCCGCTGGCTCTGCTGGGCGACAACATCACCACCGACCACCTGTCGCCGTCGAACGCCATTTTGGCCGACAGCGCCGCCGGCGAATACCTCGCCAAGATGGGCCTGCCCGAGGAGGACTTCAACTCCTACGCGACCCACCGCGGCGATCACCTGACCGCGCAGCGTGCCACCTTCGCCAACCCGAAGCTGTTCAACGAGATGGTGCTCGACGAGCAGGGGAACGTGCGCCAGGGCTCGCTGGCCCGCGTCGAACCCGAAGGCAAGACCATGCGCATGTGGGAAGCCATCGAAACCTACATGGAACGCAAGCAGCCGCTGATCATCGTTGCCGGCGCCGACTATGGCCAGGGCTCCTCGCGTGACTGGGCCGCCAAGGGCGTGCGCCTGGCCGGCGTCGAAGCCATCGTGGCCGAAGGCTTCGAACGCATCCACCGCACCAACCTGATCGGCATGGGCGTGCTGCCGCTGGAGTTCAAGCCCGGCACCGACCGCAAGACGCTGGGCCTGGACGGCACCGAGACCTATGACGTGATCGGCGAGCGCAAGCCGCGCGCCGACCTGACGCTGGTCATCCATCACCGCGACGGCCAGACGGTCGAAGTGCCGGTGACCTGCCGTCTGGACACCGCCGAAGAAGTGTCGATCTATGAGGCCGGCGGCGTGCTGCAGCGTTTCGCCCAGGACTTCCTGGAAGCCGACGCAGCCCGCCAGGCAGGCTGATCCCGGGCGGGCGGGCGCGATATCGCGCCGGCCCGCCTGCCCCCCCTACGAACCCCGCTATCAGGAGGCCAGCATGGCCCACGCACCCCAGATCCGGATCCCCGCCACCTACATGCGCGGCGGCACCAGCAAAGGCGTGTTCTTCAAACTGACGGATCTGCCCGAAGCCGCGCAGGTCCCGGGCGCAGCGCGCGATGCCCTGCTCTTGCGCGTGATCGGCAGCCCCGACCCTTACGGCAAACAGATCGACGGCATGGGCGCTGCCACGTCCAGCACCAGCAAGACCGTCATCCTGGCCAAGAGCAGCCGTCCCGACCATGACGTGGACTATCTGTTCGGCCAGGTCTCCATCGACCAGCCCTTCGTGGACTGGAGCGGCAACTGCGGCAACCTGTCGGCCGCCGTGGGTCCCTTCGCCATCACCAACGGCCTGGTCGACCCCGACCGCGTGCCGCGCAACGGCGTGGCCGTGGTGCGCATCTGGCAAGCCAATATTGGCAAGACCATCGTGGCCCACGTGCCCATCACCGACGGTGCGGTGCAGGAGACGGGTGATTTCGAGCTTGACGGCGTGACCTTCCCCGCCGCCGAAGTGCGCCTGGAGTTCCTCGATCCGGCCGATGATGGCGAAGAAGGCGGCTCGATGTTCCCCACCGGCAATCTGGTCGACACCCTGGAAGTGCCGGGTGTGGGCAGCTTCCAGGCCACCATGATCAACTCCGGCATCCCGACCATCTTCCTGCAGGCCGAGGCGCTGGGCTACAACGGCACCGAACTGCAGGAGGCCATCAACGGCGATCCCGCCGCACTCGCGCGCCTGGAAACCATTCGCGCGCACGGCGCGCTGCGCATGGGCCTGATCAAATCCCTGGACGAAGCCGCTTCGCGCCAGCACACGCCCAAAGTCGCCTTCGTGGCCCCGCCCACCGACTACGTCGCCTCCAGCGGCAAGACCATCGCCGCCGGCGACGTCGACCTGCTGGTGCGCGCCCTGTCCATGGGCAAGCTGCATCACGCCATGATGGGCACGGCTTCGGTGGCCATCGGTACGGCAGCCGCCGTACCGGGCACCCTGGTCAACCAGGCCGCCGGCGGCGGCGAGCGCGACGGCGTGCGCTTCGGCCACCCCTCGGGCACCCTGCGCGTGGGCGCCGAAGCCAAGCTGGTCGATGGCGAGTGGACCGTCACCAAGGCCATCATGTCGCGCAGCGCGCGCGTGCTGATGGAAGGCTGGGTCCGCATCCCCGGCTGACCCGCCGCCCGTGTGCGCCACGCCGTGCGCGGCGCACACGGGCTTCAGGCCGGGCTGGCGTCGTAGATGATCTCTACCGGCGCCTGCCCGGCCCGGGCCGGCAGGCGCCCCGTGGCCGTGCTGACCTCAACCAGGGCATGCCAGTCCGGCAGGCTTTCGAGATAACGCAGATCCTCGGCATCCAGATCGAGCCCGAAGATCACCGGCCCGACCTTGCCCAATGGTTTTCCCGACAGCTCCCGGATGCTGACGGTGCGCCCGCCCATCAGCTGAAAGCCGCCCCGGCCCCTGAGTCTGGGCAGTCCCATTTCTTCCAGCACCTGCGCCAGCAGGCGTCGACCCGCCGGCAGCATGGGCTTGAGCAACATCACCCCCCGGCCGATTTCATCGACCAGCCCCAGAAACTCGAACAAGCCTGCGGCCAGGGCCTGGCGATCGGCGCCGCCCCCTTTGGCCAATAATCGTCTACGCAACATGGATCGCTCCTGAGCCCGGCAGGCCCGCCGCCTCGCGGCAGGGCCATGCCCGGACACCCGATGATCAAGTGAGCCATGCGCTGCGCGCAGCCTGCGCGCACAGGGCCGGCCCTCCGGGTCTCGGCGCGCGGCCCAGCAGGGCAGCGCGCGGCAATCTCAACAGGGAGGCGCGCGTGGCCCCAGGGCGGGGCCGGTCAGGCGGATAGCGGGAGGTGGCGCAGCCCAGGCCCGGCGGCGCGCCAGGCGCTGCGACGGGCGCCAGGGCCACCAGAAGGCAAGTGCCAGCAAGGCCGGCGTCACCTGCGAGAGCAGGCCGAAGGGGCAGTCCGGATCCGACGCCACGCCATGGTCGTGCGGCGCGCCTGACGTGGCCAGGCCCTCCGCCGGCAGCGAAAAGGCGAGCCGCTCGCCGCTCGCCGTGCACAGGGTCAGTTCGAGCTGGCCCAGCTTGAGCGCACCCGGGTCCGGCATGTAGCCGGCCGGGATCAGGCCGCGCAGCAGCACGGCCGCCAGCAAGCCCCACAACGGCAGGGCGGCGCGGACGTGGCCTAACAGCGAAGCAAGACCCCAAGGGGCAATGGCAGCCATGCGGGGATTCTAATGCAGTCCCCACCGGCGATGCCTAGACACTTGTCAATGTTTTGATAATCGTCGTAATATCGAATCAAAATTGCCACACACGCTCTCATGCTGACCCTCTATCACAACCCGGACTGCGGGACTTCGCGCAATGTGCTGCACAATCTCCTGCGCCTGGGCCTGAAGCCCGTCGTCATCCTCTACCTGGAGCAGCCCCCTCCCCCGGCCCAGCTGCTGCGGCTGGCGCAGGCCAGCGGGCTGCGGCTGCAAGAGCTGTTGCGCATCAAGGGTTCGCCGTATCACGCGCTGGGATTGGACGCGCCCCATTGGAGCGACGCGCAACGGCTGGAACACATGCAACGTCATCCGATCCTGATCAATCGCCCCCTGCTGGAAAGCCCGGCGGGTGTGCGCCTGTGCCGGCCCTCCGACCTGATGCTGGACCTGCTGCCCGGTGCCGCTGGCCTGCGGCTCGAAAAAGAGGATGGCACGCCTCTGCTGCGCGACAGCCTCGTCGAGCTGGACGATCCGGGCCTGAAGCAGGCGTGGCGGGCCGCCGGCCTGCCCGACCTGCCGACCGGCGCCCTTGCCTATCGCTATGCCACCACCGACGGCGACAGGGTCGCCCATGCCGCCGTCTCGACAGCCGACGGCCATGCCTGGCTGCACGGCATCGCACCTGAGCCGGTGTGGCGCGACGCCGGCACGATGGCCGGCGTCCTGGCGCTGGCATCCCGACGCGCCTTTGACCGGGGCGCTCGCCAGCTCTGGACGAACGCCTCGCAGGCCGGACCGGCCATGACCTCGGGCGGCTGGCGCAGCGCCGGGCTGCCGCCTGCCAGCTTGAAACCATCCACCGGAGCAGACTTCCTGGCCCGGGAGATTTCACTATGAATGCTGTCCCCCCTTCCCTGAACGATCTTCCCCATCTCGACCCCGGACTTGCCGACCTCGACATCGCCAAAGGCCTGGGCCTGCCCGAGGCGCCTGCCCCTCGCATCCTGCTGCTGTACGGCTCTTTGCGCGAGCGCTCGTTCAGCCGTTATGCCAGTGAAGAGGCGGCTCGTCTGTTGCGCGCCTTCGGCGCCGAAACCCGCACGTTCAACCCGGCCGGCCTGCCGCTGGTGGACGACGCGCCCGCCGACCACCCCAAGGTGGTGGAACTGCGCGCAGCGGTACAGTGGGCGGAAGGCATGGTGTGGAGCTCTCCCGAACGCCATGGCGCCATGACGGGGCTGATGAAAACCCAGATCGACTGGATCCCTCTGACAGAGGGCGCCATGCGGCCCACGCAAGGCAAGACGCTGGCCCTGATGCAGGTCAGCGGCGGGTCCCAGTCCTTTAACGCCGTCAATCAGATGCGCGTGCTGGGTCGCTGGATGCGCATGCTCACCATCCCCAATCAGTCGTCGGTCGCGCGCGCCTGGCAAGAGTTCGACGAGGCTGGCCGTATGCGGCCCTCGCCCTATTACGACCGTATCGTCGATGTCATGGAGGAATTGGTGAAGTTCACCCTGCTCACGCGAGCGGCAGCACCCTACCTGGCCGATCGATACAGCGAGCGCCGCGAAAGTGCCCAGGCGCTCTCGCGGCGCATGAATCAGGCGGCCCTATGATGGCCGCCGGGCCTTATTTTTTCTTCTTGCCGAACACCGACACGGCCGCGGCCAGGCCGCCGCAGACGAAACCGATGATGATGTAAACCGGCAGGGTCAATGCCTCGGGTCGATACAGCGCCAGCAGGCCGACTATGATCACGGCGGGGATCCCCGCCACCAGGTATTGTTCGCGCTTCACCGTCATACTCCTTGAAAACCCGCCACGCCATCCTCGGCCGGACAGCCCGAGTATGCCAGAGGCGGCCGGCCGCGCGAACGCCGGGCAGGGCGGCGGCATCGCCAATGCCGCCGCCGCGGTTTCAGGGCGTGGCCGGCTTGGCCGAGCGCGCCACCAGCCCGCGCCACTTGTCGTGGCTGGCGCGCACCACGTCCTCGAAGCCTTGCGGCGTGCTGCTCCAGATCTCCACATACTGGCGCTGCAGCTGATCCTGGACGTCGGGCGAATCGAGCGCCTGGCGCAGGGCCGCGTTGAGCTTGTCCCGCGTGGCCGCCGGGATGGCCGGCGGGCCGACCACGCCCCACCAGAGTTCCCCGCCCGCCTCGCCGTAACCCTGCACGCCGGCCTCATCCAGCGTGGGCACGTCCGGCAGGAAGGGCGAACGCTTATGCCCCGAGACGGCCAGCGGCCGCAGACTGCCGTCCTTGATGCGCCCCATGGTCGTGTTGAGCGTGTCGAACATGAAAGTGGTGCGTCCGGCCAGCAGATCGGTCAGCGCCGGTGCGCTGCCACGATAGGGAACATGCGTCATGGCGCCCCCGCTGAGCGCGCCCAGCAGCGCGCCCGACAGGTGATTGGACGAGCCTTCGCCGGCCGACCCATAGGTGACGTTGGCCTGCGGATCGCGCGCCTGCGCCAGCAGTTGCGGCACACTGCCCAGCGCCGAGCCGCCCGGCACCAGCAGCACGTTGGTATAGCGCCCGAGCAGGCCGATATTGGAGAACGAGGTCAGGGGATCATAGGGCGCCGGCTGGGTGATGTTGGGCACGATGGTCTGGGTGCCCACGCTGCCGATACCGATGGTGTAGCCATCGGGCGCGGCGCGCGAGACGTGATTCATGCCGATGGCCCCGCCCGCGCCCGGCCGGTTCTCGACCACCACGGCCGTGCCGAGCAGCTCGCCCATCTTCTTGGCGATGGGCCGCGAGACCGTATCCATCGGCCCGCCGGCGGCGAACGGCACCACCCAGGTGATGGGCCGCTCGGGCCATTGCGCCTGGGCTGCGGCCGACAGACCGGCCAGCGCCAGCGCCGTCACGGCGCGCTGTATCAGCTTGTTCATCGCGGTTCTCCGGTGTGGAATTGCTCGCGCGCCTGACTGGCCTCGGCGCTCTGGCCGCACAGCAAGGCCTGATCCACGTCCATATAGGTACTCACATAGTTAAGCGCGTTGGCGTAGGCGTTGACGCTCTGCTTGCTCATCTTGACCACATGCCCGGGCGACTGCGTCACGCGCCCGGCCAGCGCGCGGGCGCGCGCCAGCGCCTGACCCGGCTCGGCGAGCCAGTCGGCCAAGCCCCAATCCAATGCCGTAGCCGCGCTCATCTTCTCGCCCAGCAACATGATCTGCTTGGCGCGCGAAGCCCCCACACGCGCCACCAGCCGCGGCACGGTGTGCCACACCAGCGGGATGCCGATCTGCACTTCCGGCACATACAGAAAGGCGTCATTGGCCATCACGCGCCAATCGCAGGCCAGCGTGAGCGCGATTCCCCCGCCGACGTTGCAGCCCTCCACGGCGGCGATGGTCAGTTGCGGCAGGCTCTCCCAGGCCTGGCACAGACGCGCGCCAGTGGCGGCGATGTGGCGCCGCTCGTCCAGCGATTTCCCCTCCAGCGCCCAGCGGGCCGGATCCTTCAGATCGACCCCGGCCGAAAAGGCCTGGGCGCTGCCGGCCAGCACGATCGCCGAAATGTCGAAACGACCCTGATACTGCTGGGCCACGCCGATAAGGGCCTCCATGGCCTGCAGCGACAGTGCGTTGCGGCGCTCGCCGCGGTCGTAGGTGATGACGGCCAAGGGGCCGCTTTCCTGGATGTCTATCATGGTGTTCTCCTCCTTGCGGCCTCAGGCCTGACGCAACGCGCCGCTGGCCAGGGCCTGGGCGATTTCCTCGGGGGCAAAGCCAAAGCGGCGCATGACCTCCTCACTGTGCTGCCCGATACGCGGCGGACCGCGCCGCACGCCGCCCGGCGTGCGCTGCAGCTTGATCGGGATGCCCGCCATGGACACCCCGTCCACGCTCACCTGCATCTGGCGGGTGGCGGTGTGATCGAGCGCCAGGGCCTGCTCGACCGAGAGCATGGGCGCGCACGGCACGCCCAGCGCCATCAGCCGATGAAACAGCGCCTGACCATCGATCTGCGCCAACTGTTGCACCAGGGTTTCGCGCAGGCTGTCGCGATGCGCCACGCGATCGCGATTGCGCCGATAGCGCACGTCTTCGGCCAGGGCCGGGCACCCCAGTTCCTGGCACAGCAGGCCGAACTGGCGGTCGTTGCCGATGGCGATGAAAAGCTTCTGCGTGGCTGTCGGAAACAGGTCATACGGCACGATGTTGGGATGGCCGTTGCCGGTGCGCGCCGAAGCCCCGCCATTGAGGGCATTGGCCGTATGGGGATGCAGCATGCCCAGCGCCGTGTCGAACAGGGTGATCTCCACCGACTGGCCCCGCCCGGACTTCTCGCGCTCGTACAGCGCCAGCAACACCCCGATCACGGCATTCATGCCAGTGCTGGTGTCGACCAGCGGAATGCCGATGCGCACCGGATCGAGGGCGGGATCGCCGTTGATCGACATCAGCCCCGAGAGCGCCTGCACCGCAGCGTCATAGCCCGGCAGACCGCCGAACTCGCCCGTCTCGCCAAAGCCCGAGACGCGGCAGTGGATCAGGCGGGGAAAGCGCTCCAGCAACTCGCCGGGATGCGCGATGCCCCATTTGCGCCAGGTGCTCAGTTTGAAGTTTTCCACCAGCACGTCCACCTGCTCCAGCATGCGAAACAGCAGCTCACGCCCGGACGGACCCGAGAGATCCACCGCCACATCCCGCTTGTTGCGGTTCAGGCCGAGGTAATACGGCGCATCGCCGTCCACGAAGGGCGGGCCGTAGCCACGCGTATCGTCGCCGTCGAAAGATTCCAGCTTGATCACTTCGGCGCCGTGGTCGCCCAGCATCTGGGCGGCAAAGGGCCCTGCCAGCACGCGCGAGACGTCCAGCACCACCACCCCGTCCAGGGCGGACTTGCCAACTACCATCGTCATGTCTTCTCCGTCAGTCGATGCGAGCGCCCGAGGCGCGCACGATGGGCGCCCAGCGTTCGGTTTCGGCATTCATGAAGGCGCCGAACTCGGCCGGCGAGCCCGGCTGCACCAGCACGCCCATGCCCTGCATGCGTTGCTGGAAATCCGGCCGCGCAATCACGGCCTGCAAGGCTTGATCAAGCGTCTTGATCACTTGCGGCGGCGTGCCGGCCGGCGCGATCAGTCCATACCAGGACGCGACATCGAACTCGGGAAAGCCCGATTCGGCCATGGTCGGAAGATCGGGCGCGCTGGCCAGGCGATCGCGGGTCGTGACGGCCAGCGCCCGCATGCGGCCGGACTGCACGAACGGCCAGACCGTGGGCACGTTGTCGAACATGTAGGAGACCTGCCCGCCCATCACGGCCACGCCGGCCGGCGCGCTGCCTTTAAAGGGCACATGGGTGACGTCGATGTCGGCTGCGCTGCGGAACATCTCGCCCGCGATGTGGATGGAGGTACCGTTGCCCGAGGAGGCGAAGGTCAGCTTGCCGGGATGCTGCCTGGCGTAGTCGACCAGCTCGGCCACGCTATGCACCGGCAGCGACGGGTTGACCACCAGCAGGCTGGGGACCTTGCCCACCAGGCCCACGGGCGCGAAATCCTGGCCCAGATTGAAGCCGGGCTTGGCATACAGCGTCTGGTTGATGGCGCTGGTCACGGCGACCATCAGCAAGGTGTGCCCGTCCGGCTTGGCGCGCGCGACCTGGGCGGCGGCGATATTGCTGCCTGCGCCCGGCTTGTTTTCCACGATCACCGATTGTTTAAGCTGCTCCGACAATTCGGTGGCGATGACGCGCGCCATGGCGTCGGTCGGGCCACCCGCGGCAAATCCCACCACCAATGAGACCGGCGCCTCGGGATAGGCCGCCTGGGCAGCGGCGCCAGGTCCGGCCGATAGGGCCAGCGCAACCGCCAGCCGATATGCGTAAACGGGCAAACGCCCGAGAAAAGCGTGCTGCATGTTGTCTGCCTCCGAATTGTTATTGGCAGGCGGATAGTAGAAACAATGAACAGCACGCCGTAAGATGATGTTCAAATAATGAACGATATAACCATTGAGGATAATGATGCCTGCCACGCAGACACGCGGCCCGAGCACCCTGCTCAAAGGCCTGACGGTGCTGGACACCCTGCGCGCGGCGGCGCCACAGGGCATGGGCGCCACGGAGGTCGCCGCGCACACCGGCATTGACCGCATCGCCGTCCAGCGCATCTTCCTGGCCCTGGAAACCCGCGGCTGGGTGCGCCGCAACGAAGCCGGCAAGCGCTTTTTCATCGGCGAGGCCGCCGAGCGCGCGCCGGCGCGTCCCTGGACGCCGCCCGGCCTGAGCGAAAGCCTGCTGCAACAGGCCGTCGAAGGCATGCGCCGGCTGGCGCGCGAAGTGGGCGATGCCTTTTTCCTGGTTGGCATCGACGGCGTGCACTCGGTGTGCATCCATCGGGAGATCGGCGACTATCCGATGCAGATCCTTGCCAGCTATCCCGGCAAGCGCCATCCGCTGGGCGTGGGCTCTTCGGGCATGGCCTTGCTGGCGGCGCTGCCCGAAGCCCAGGCCTGCGCCATCGTGCAGGCCAACTCGGCCACCTATGAACAATACGGCGGCATCTCCACCGAAATGATTCATCGCCTGCGGCTCAACACCCGGCAACGCGGCTACGCCGTGATGCCCAACTATGCCGTGCGCGGCGCGCTGGGCGTGGGCTGTGCGCTCACGCGGCCCGACGGCCAGGCCATGCTGGCCATGAGCGTGAGCGCCATCACCGATCGCATGCCCATCAAGCGTCAGGCCGAGACCGCCAGCCTCCTGCGCCGCGAACTGGACAAACTGCAAGGCCGGCTTTAGGGCGCACTGCCCGGCGGTGGATCCGGCAGCGGCTGCGACGAATGAGGGCGCAAAAAAGCCACGGGGAAGCGGGATTCCACCGTGGCCGGGGTCTGGCGGGGCAGGCCGGGCAGCCAGTGGCTGCCCGCTGCGCATCAACGCCCGGGGGCGTGCTGCTCGACCACCATGTCCAGGACGTAGACCTTGGACGAAGCGTCGGCCGGCGGGTTTTTCCATTCGTAGCGATTCACGCGCAACACGGCGCGCGCGCCATCCTGGTGGGTATAACCCTGGATGTTGGCATACATGGGTTCCCACGGCCCCTGGGCCGGCAGCAGTACGCCGGCTTCGCTGTACTTGCGCTCACGCACCTGCAGGCATTGGCGGTTGCGGATCAGCGGATCGTTGCAGGCGACGCGATCAGGCGCAACCTCCAGGAAGATGCGCTCGGCCGGGCTGCCGTAGCGGGTTTCCGGCGTGGGCTCGCCGGTGAAAGTCAGCACGCTGCCATCCTGCGCCACCAGCACCAGACGCGGATCACTGCCCTGCCCCTCCAGCCGGGCCTGCATGTCGCCCTTCATCAGGCGGCCCATTTCGGCGTCGAGCTTCATCAGCGTCGGCTCGCAGGCCTTCATGGTGGAAGCGAGATTGGCCACCTGCAGCAGATCGCCCTGATGGCGATACCCGCCGAATTGGGTATTGCAACCACCCTGGATGCTCATGCCGTCCTGATTGAACAACAGCTTCAACGGCTGCTGCAGGCCCGGCTGCAATGCCGCCAGCGGCTGACCCGCCTTGTCGGTGGCCGAGGTCAGATACCACTCGTAGGCGGTCAGGGAAAGCGCCGAAGCCGGCGCCGTGGCGGTTGGAGTCATGGCAGATCCTTCGTCGGGGGAGGAAACCGGGGCGCAGGCCTGCAACAACGCCACCAGCGTCGCGGCCAACAGAGCCTTTCCTTGCATCGTATTCACCTTTTTCGAGGACCGTAACAGCGCTGATTCTACGTGTCCAAGGTGGCGCCCCGCCGTGACGGCGCGCCAAAGCGTTTCAAATTCTCACGCCGGCAGGGCCGCGGCAGGCGTGCCGCACAAGCCGTTTACCCGGCTCGGCAGCGCCCTGCCCGGCGCTGCCGCTGCCCGCCCGGGCCGACGCGCTGTTACAGGAAGACACGCATTGCCCGCGCCGCACACGCCGCCCGAGCGCTGCGGGACAGGCCTGGCTGTGCCGCGCAGGCAAGGCTCGGAAGTGCCTGGAAAGTATGGCTTTTCGCGCGGCTCTACGGGTATACCCGCAGGCATTTCAATACCTTTAAGGTATCAACGACCCCGCAAAAGTATTGGACGCGGATGGGGCCGGAATCCTATAAATCGCCCCTGTAACCTTCAACTTCGCGGCTTGCTCCATGTCTGTAGTGACCATCGAACGCATCGAAACCTCTTTGATCGATCTGCCCACCATCCGGCCTCACAAGCTGTCCGTGGCCACCATGTACGGCCAGACTCTGATGCTGGTCAAGGTGACCTGTAGCGACGGCGTCACGGGCATCGGCGAGGGCACCACCATCGCCGGCATGGCCTACGGCCCGGAAAGCCCGGAAGCCATGAAACTGGCGATCGACGCCTACCTCGGCCCGGCCATGATCGGCCAGGACGCCACCCGCATCCAGGCGCTCATGACCCACCTGGGCAAGCTGGTCAAGGTGAACCACTTCGCCAAGAGCGCGCTGGAGACGGCGCTGCTCGATGCCCAGGGCAAGCGCCTGGGCGTGCCGCTCAGCGAACTGCTGGGCGGACGACGTCGCGACCGCCTGCCGGTCGCCTGGACGCTGGCCTCGGGCGACACCGCGCGCGACATCGCCGAAGCCGAGAAAATGCTCGACACCCGCCGCCACCGCATCTTCAAGCTGAAGATCGGCGCGCGCGACCCCCACAGCGACATCCAGCACGTGGCCGCCATCAAGCGGGCGCTGGGCGAGCGCGCCGCCGTGCGCGTGGACGTCAACATGGCCTGGAGCGAAACCCAGGCCGCCTGGGCCATCCCGGCGCTGGCCGAGGCCGGCTGCGAACTGGTCGAACAGCCGGTCGCCAGCGCCGCCGCGCTGGCGCGCCTGATGGGGCGCTTCCCGGTGGCCCTGATGGCCGACGAGGTGCTCCAGGGCCCCGACACCGCTTTCGAGATCGCGCGCGGCCATGGCGCCGACGTCTTCGCGATCAAGATTGAACAAAGCGGCGGCCTGTTCGCCGCCCAGCGCGTGGCGGCCATCGCCGACGCTGCCGGCATCGAACTGTACGGTGGCACCATGCTCGAAGGCGCGGTCAGCACCCTGGCTTCGGCCCACCTGTTCGCCAGCTTCGCCAACCTGCAATGGGGCACCGAGTTGTTCGGCCCCTTGCTGATCACCGAAGAGATCCTGACCAAGCCCCTGGACTACAGCGACTTCGAGCTGACCGTCCCCAACGGCCCCGGCCTGGGCATCGAACTGGATGAAGACAAGATCAAGCGCTTCACCCGGGCGGGCCTGACCAAGGTCACCCACACCTCGCACTGAAGACAAGTGCCCGTATTCCATTTCCCCCGGAGACAACGACCATGACCATCAAGGTTTTCGACACCCAGGAAGTCCAGGACCTGCTCAAGGCAGCCACCAATATCGAAGGCGCAGAAGGCAACCCGCGCGTCAAGCAGATCATCAACCGTCTGCTGGCCGACCTGTTCAAGGCCATCGACGACCTGGACATCACGCCCGATGAAATCTGGGCCGGCGTGAACTATCTGAACCAGCTGGGCCGCGACGGCGAAGCCGCGCTGCTGGCTGCCGGCCTGGGCCTGGAAAAGCTGCTCGACATCCGCATGGACGCCGAGGACAAGCAGGCCGGCATCGAGGGCGGCACCCCGCGCACCATCGAAGGCCCGCTCTACGTGGCCGGCGCGCCGGTCAAGGACGGCCTGTGCAAGATGGACCTGGATCCCGACGAAGATGCGGGCCCGCTGGTCATCCGCGGCACCGTGGCCGACCTGGACGGCAAGCCGGTGGCCAATGCCATCGTCGAATGCTGGCACGCCAACTCCAAGGGCTTTTACTCGCACTTCGACCCCACCGGCGCGCAGACCGACTTCAACCTGCGCGGCGCAGTCCGCACCGATGCCCAGGGCAAGTACGAATTCCGCACCCTGATGCCGGTCGGCTACGGCTGTCCGCCGCATGGCGCCACGCAGCAACTGCTCAACGGCCTGGGCCGCCACGGCAACCGCCCGGCCCACGTGCACTTCTTCGTGACCTCCGAGCAGCACCGCAAGCTGACGACCCAGTTCAATATCGAGGGCGATCCGCTGATCTGGGACGACTTCGCCTATGCCACGCGTGAAGACCTGATCCCGCCCGTCACCGAGAAGACCGGTGGCGCCGGACTGGGCCTGAAGGAAGACGCGTACAAGGAAATCGTGTTCGATTTCGTGCTGACCGGCCTGGTCCAGGGCCAGGACAACCAGCTGGTCAACCGTCTGCGCGCTTCGGCCAAGGCCTGATCACGCCCCAATCCCCTTCCCCGGCCTGCCGCGCGGAAACGCCCGGCAGGCCAGCCCCCCTGATTGCGAATTGCACCAATCGTCGCGCCACACGGCACGGCGGCCCCCTTATAAAGATCCGACTCCGCATCCGCGCGAGGAGACACTCATGGCAGCAGCACTCTCCATTCCGACCCTGATCGACAAAGAACGCATGGGCGCCTTTCAATGGCGCGTCCTCATCCTGTGCTTTCTGATCGCCCTGTTCGACGGTTTCGACACCCAGGCCATGGCCTTTACCGGCCCGGCCATTCTTGCCGCATTCCAGCTTGAGGCCAATGAGCTGGCCCCCATTCTTACCGCCGGCATCGTCGGCATGACCGTCGGCGCCATGCTGCTCGGCCTGATCGGCGACCGCCTGGGCCGCCGGCCCACGGCCATGATCGGCGTGGCCATCTTCGGCGTCGCCACCCTGGTGACCGCCGGCGCCACCGAAACCTGGCAGATCCTGGTGCTGCGCTTCATCGCCGGCCTGGGCATGGGCGGCTGCACGCCCATCGTGCTGGCGCTGGCAGCGGAATACTCGCCCTCGCGCCTGCGCGGCACGGTCATCACCGGCGTGCTGCTGGGTCTGCCGGCCGGCGCCATGCTCGGTGGCCTGCTGGCCGCGCGCATGCTTCCCGTGATCGGCTGGGAAGGCATCTTCGTGGTCGGCGGCGTCGCGCCCCTGGCCCTGCTGGTGGTACTGGCCTTCATCCTGCCCGAGTCGCTGCAATTCAAGGCCGTGCGCGGCGACGCCGGCGGCCAGCAGTACGTGGCCCGCATCCTGGCCAAGATCACCGGCCAGGCCCAGCCGGCCGGCACCGTCTTCACCGTGCCCGAAGAGGCCAAGGTGCGCGGCAGCGTCAAGGCGCTGTTCACCGGCGGCTACGCCCGCCAGACGCTGGCCATCTGGGCCGTGTACCTGCTGAACTGGGTCGCCTGGTTCATGCTGCTGTCGTGGCTGCCCACCGTACTCAAGGCCGCCGGACTGCCGGCCGAACAGGCGCCCATGGGCACCTTCACGGTCAACCTGGTGTTCATCATCTGCGCCTTCCCGCTGTCGTACCTGATGCCGCGCGTGCCCACCCGCACGCTGCTGATCGCCATGTTCGCGCTGGGCATCGTGGTCGCGCTGGGCCTGGGTTACGCCGGCACCGACTGGACCCTGGTCTTCATCCTGGTGGGTGCGGCCGGCCTGGGTATCGGCGGGCAGCAACTGGCCTTGAACTATCTCATCATCGACGCCTATCCGACGGCGCTGCGCGCCACGGCGACCGGCTGGTCGATCGGCATCGGCCGCGCCGGCGCTATCATCGGCTCGGCCATCGGCGGCAGCTTCCTGGCCTGGTTCGGTCCGTCGGGCTTCTTCATGGTGCTGGCCGTGCCGCTGATCGGCGCGCTGCTGGCCGTGCTGGCCGTCAATACCCGCTCCGCGACCTCGCGCAGCGCCTGAAAGAAGGAAGAGCAAGCATGAACCGATTCGACAAGCAGATCGCCCTGGTCACCGGCGCGGCGCAAGGCGTGGGGCGTGCAACCGCGCTGCGCCTGGCCCGGGAAGGCGCCACGCTGGTGCTGGTCGACCGCGCCGTGGAGCAAGGCCAGGCCGTGGCCCAGGAAATCCTGGCGCAGGGCGGCCGGGCCTCCTTCATCGACGCCGACCTGGAAACCCACGCCGGGGCGCAGCGCATGGTCGAGTACGCGCTCGATCAGCATGGCCGCATCGACGTGTCGGTCCACAACGTGGGCGGCACCATCTGGACCAGACCCTTCTGGGAGTACACCCCGGAGCAGATGGAACGCGAAGTGCGCCGCTCGCTGTGGCCCACCCTGTGGTCCTGCCGCGAAGTGGTGCCGGTCATGCGCCGCCAGGGCAGCGGCGCCATCGTCAACGTGGGCTCCAACGCCACCCGCGGCATCTACCGGGTGCCTTACTCGGCCTCCAAGGGCGGCGTGCACGCGGCCACCGTGTGCATGGCGCTCGAACTGGCCGACAGCGGCGTGCGGGTCAACTGCGTCTCGCCCGGAGCGCTGGACAATGGCGTGCGCGCCATTCCACGCAATACCGAAGCGCCGTCAGAGCAGGATCAGGCCTGGAACCGCGAGATGTATGCCGACTGCCTGGACACCACGCCCATGCATCGCATGGGCAGCACCGACGAAGTCGCCGCGGCCATCTGTTTCCTGGCCGCGCCCGAAGCCTCGTACATCACCGGCCAGGTGATGTTCGTGGCTGGCGGCCACAAGGGCTGACCCCCGCCGCCGCGTCAGCCGGCGCGGCCCGGCCCGCCCGCCCTGCCGGGGCCGGCGGGCCATTCAGGAGAAGACGCGTGACTCAGCAATCCCTCGCGCAGCCATCCTGCGCCATCACCGCCATCCTGCCCGATCGTCACGACGATCTGGCCCGCCTGCGCCAGCTGGCGCGGCACACCCCGCCCATCATTGCCGTGACCGGCAAGTACAACCACGGCAAGAGCCGCCTGCTCAACGAGTTGCTGGGCAAAGATGTCTTCGCCGTGGCCGACCGGCGCGAAACCGTCGCGCTGGCGCAGGCCGAGCATGCTCAGGCGCGCTGGCTCGACGCGCCGGGCCTGGACGCCGACGTGGCCCGCGCCGATGACGACCACGCCCATCAGGCAAGCTGGCTGCTGGCCGACATCCGGCTTTTCGTGCATGCCGCCAAGGCCGGGGAACTCGACGGCCAGGAGCGCGACCTGCTGCAGGCGCTGCTGGCCGACGCCCGGCTGACGCACCGTCAGACCGTATTCGCCCTCACCCAGATCGACCAGCTCGGCGATGAGGCCGAACGGCAGGCCATCGAGAGCGCCCTGCTGGCGCAAGTGCCGCAGCTCGTCATCCATGCCGTGTCGGCCACGCGCCATCGCCAGGGCATCGAAGGCGACAAACCCCTGCTGCAGGCCCGCAGCGGGCTGCCCGAACTGCGCCAGGCGCTTGAACAGGCGCTGGCTGGCGTGCCCCAGGCCCGCCGCCATGAGGTCGCGACGCGCTGCCATACGCTGCGCAGCGCGCTGCAGGACGCGCTGGCGCAGCATACGGCGCTGCAGTCGCATCTGCTGCACACCCAGGCGCAGCAACGGCAGGCCTTCTCCGCCGGCCTGCAGGCGGTCATCGAAAAAGCCGCCACCGGCATCGCCGAGCTGCTCGACAGCCTGGGCGCCGACCACGCCAGCGTGCCGGACCAGGCGCGCGACGCCTATGTGCTCACGGCGGGCAAGGCCGAACGCAATCGCATCCAGATCGCCTACTCGCGCGCCTGCATCGAGATCGACAGCTTCCTGGCCGGCCATGGAGTGCACGAACTGCCCGCGGCCCGGAAAACGTTTGCGCCCAGCCTGAACACCGTCATGATTGCGGTGCTGGGCGTGTCGGTCAAAGGCCGCCATCAGTTGCGCCGTATGTTCTGCGAGGCGGCCGGGCGCGAACGCCTGCACCGCGACTTCAGCGCCTACTTCCCCTTGAGCGACGATCAGCAGGCGCTGGCCGCGCGCATCGCGGCCGCCGGCGCAGCCATCGACACCGCCCGCCGCGCCCTGACCGAACTGGACCAGCTGGAGGCCGCGGCATGCCCGGCGATGTGAACCTGGAAACCGCGCTGCTGAGCGCGGTACAAAGCCGCGCCGGCGCCGGCCCCGAAGTCAATGCCGCCATCGACGCCCTGCAGACCTGGCGCCGGGACCGCCTGGCCCTCGCGGCCGCCCATCCCCTGCACGAGGCCGGCCTGGATGCCCAGGCCGGGCCCGCCCGGCTGGCGGCAGCCGTGGTGCGCTGCCTGCATGAACTGAGCACCCGGGAAGCCGGGCAGCTGGCCGCGCTCGATCCGGCCCGCCAGGTCGCCGCCCACTTCGACGAGCAGGTCATCCTGCTTCTCTTCGGCAAATTCAATGCCGGCAAGAGTTCGCTGTGCAACCTGCTGGCCGCCCGCCTGCAGGCCCACGGCCTGCCGGTGCGCTACTTCCGTTGCGACGCCCAGGGTGTGCACACCCTGTCCGCCCCCTTGCAGGAAGGCGCCACCGAAACCACCCAGCAACTGCAGGGCGTGCAACTGGGCGAACGCCTGGTGTTGCTGGACACGCCCGGCCTGCACTCGATGGACGCGGACAACGCCGCACTCACCCGCCGCTATCTGGACAGCGCCGACGGAGTGTTGTGGCTGACCAGCTCGGCCTCGCCCGGCCAGGTGCAGGAGCTCGACGAGCTCGGTCGCGAACTGCTGCGTGGCAAGCCCCTGCTGCCCATCATCACCCGCAGCGACCGCTACGAGGAAGACGAGCTCGACGGCGAGATCGTCAAGGTGCTGTGCAACAAGACACCCGCCAACCGCCAGGAGCAGGAACAGGATGTACGGCAACGCGCCGCCGACAAGCTGGCCACGCTCGGCGTGGATGCGACGCGCCTGCACCCCCCGCTGTCCGTCTCGGCCCGCATGGCCAATGAACACGAGCAGACGCCGGCAGCGCTGGCCGAAGCCGGCTTCGGTCGCCTGTACGCGGCGCTGCTCGCGCTGATGCAGCCGGTGCTGGCCTACAAGGCGCGCAAGCCCGCCGAAGTGCTGCTGCACCACGCCGAGGAAAACCTCAGCCACGCCCAGCGACAGGCTCTGCAACCGCAACTGCAGGCGCTGCTTGCGGCCTGCGACACGGCAAGCGCCGACCTTGAGACACTTGCGCCGGCTTTCGTCAAGGCAGGTCTGCGCGACCTGTTGCCCGGGCTGGCGGCACAGTTGCAGGCCCAGGCCGACCACCCGGATCCGCAGGCCCTGGCCAACGGCCTCAACGCCGCCCTGGAGCAGGCCTGCCGCCATGCCCGCGAGATCTTGCTGGGCGACTACCGGCTCACGCTGGCGGCCCCGGCACTGGCACTCGAAGATCTCGACGCCGCCGACGCCGCGGCGGACCCCCTGGCACATTACCGCCAGCTCGAACACGGCTTGCACAGGCAACTGACACAGTATGTCGAAGACGCCCTGGCGCAGGCCCGCGACGCCCTGGCACGACTGCGGCGTCAGGCCGAAGCGCTGCAGGCCGCGCTGGCGGACAGCGACGCCCGCCTGAGCGCGATCGGCCGGGCCCTGCGTCATCCCGGCCAGGCGCACTGAGCCCGGCTGCTTGCGGCACGCACCAGACGCAACGGCCTGCCGCGAGGCAGGCCGTTGCGCTTTCCACGCGGCGCGCGGACTTACTGCGTCATGCTGATGAAGAAGATCTTCTTTACGAACGCGTCGATCTCCCAGCGGCCGTTGTAACCCTCCGGCATGACGAAGGCATCGCCCACGGCCAGGGCGTGCACCGTGCCATCCGGGTCGACCAGGCGGCAGGCGCCTTCGACGATGTAGCCGAACTCGATGTAGCCGGCATTGTTGGCCTGAAACGTACCGGCCGTGCTTTCCCAGACGCCGGCGCGCCCGGCCGCACTCTCGAATGCCTTCTCGCTGAGAAAGGCGGCGTCGCCCGTCAGGGGATGCTTGGGCTTGCCGGCCGTGGGCTGGCGCATCGGACCGCCATTGAAACGGATCAATCGCATGTTGGTATCAGGCACTAAGGTCTCTCCAAAAAAACAGTGACAAAAAATCAGGCGAAACGCGAGAGCCGGAAGGGCGTCGCATCCACACTGGGCGGCTTGCCCTGGACCAGCTCGCTCATCAGTTCGCCGGCAGCCGGGCCGATGCCGAAGCCATGGCCCGAGAAGCCCGATGCCAGAAAGAAACCCGGCACGGCATCCACGGCCGACATCACGGGCAGGGCATCGGGCGTGACGTCGATCATGCCGGCCCAGGCGCCGGCGACCTGCGCCGCGCCGAAGGCGGGAAAGGCCGCCTTGAGTTTTTCCAGGGCAGTAGAAATCGCCGCCATGCCCGGCTGCGGGTCCAGGATGCGGTGCTGCTCGAAGGGCGTGGGCGCATCCAGCGCGAAGCGGCGCGGCATGCGCCACTCTTCGAGAAAACGCCGCCCCACACGCAACTTGAGATACTTGCGTTCGGCCATCCAGGCCGGCAGAAACTGGCGCATGAGGCGGATGCTGTCCGGCGTGAGGTCGGCCGTCGAGGCCCCCAGCTGCGAAACGCTGTAGCCGCCATCGGCACGTTTGCGGCAGGTAAAGTCGCCACCATTGATGGCCAGGTCCATGCCGCTTTCCAGCGGTGTGGTGCGCAGCACCGAGGCATGCACCTTGAGCTGCGGAAAGGACACCCCGCTATTGCCGCAGAACAGGCGCGACCATGCGCCGCCGGCCAGCACCACGGCCGCGGCGGCGACCACCCCGCTCTCGGTCACCACCCCGCGCACGCGCCCGGCGGCCACATCCAGGCCGCGCGCCGCGCAGTGCTCGAAGATCTGACAGCCCGCCTCGCGCGCCAGCCCGGCGATTGCGGCCGTGGCCAATTGCGGCTCGGCCACGCCATCCTCGGCGCTATAGAGCGCCCCCTGCCAATCGCGCGCGCTGGGTGCGCCGAGCAAGGCGGGCAGCGCCTGCGCCTCGACCAGACGCGCGCTGATGCCATAGGGACGCGCGGCTTGCAGCCATTTGGCATAACCCTCCATCTCGGCGGCGCTGGCGGCCAGGTAGGCCAGCCCCCGCTGGCGATAGCCCACGTCGACCTGCTGCTGCAGCGCCTGCCACAAGGCATTGGCGCGCAGGGCCAGCGGCAGCTCGCAGTGATCGCGCTTGACCGATCGGATCCAGCCCCAGTTGCGCGAGGACTGCTCCGCCCCGATCGCGCCCTTCTCGAATACGGCAACCCGCAGGCCTGCGCGGGCCAGCGCCCAGGCCGTGCTGATGCCGATGATGCCGGCGCCGATGATGGCGACATCGACGCTGTTGGGAAGTTGCTTTTGCATGCCTCGCATACCTTCTAGAACGATGGGCGGAAACTCAGCGCACCTTGGCGCGCACGCTGGCCAGCGCGCACAGCGCCACCAGGCCGATGATGATCAGGTAGTAGGCCGGCGACATGATGGTGCCGGTGCGCGTCACCAGGAAACCCACCACCACCGGCGTGACGCCGCCGAAGAAGGTTTGCGAGGCCACATAGGCGATGGACACCCCCGTGGTGCGGCAGGAGGTGGGAAACAGCTGGGCCAGCAGCGAACCGACCGGCGCGAAATAGAAGCTGAAGAACACCAGCGACATCAGGCACTGGAACACCACCAGCGAGGCGAACGAGGGCGCGCCGGTCAGCATCCGGAACGCCGGCACGATGATGATCAGGCCCACCACCAGGGCGGCGGCCATCGTCTTGACCGCTCCGAAGCGGTCGGCAGCCAGCCCGCCCAGCATGGGCAGAAAGGTGCACACCAGGCCGCTGCAGATCGAGGCCACGAAGGCGTCGTCGCGGGAGATGCCCAGATTGTTGATGGCAAACGTGGGCATGTAGATGTTCAGGTAGCTGGCCACATTGCCCGCCGCCACGATCAGCGCCCCCAGCAGCAGATAGCGTTTGTGCAGCCGGAAAGTCTCGCGCAGGGGCGCGGCGCGTTGCGCCTTTGCTTCGTCGAACTCGGGCGTTTCATCGATCTTGAAACGGATGTACAGCGCCACCGGCCCGATCAGGCAGCCGAACAGGAAAGGCAGGCGCCAGCCCCAGCTGTCGATCTGCGCATCGCTCAGATAATGGTTGATCAGATAGGCGAACAGGGCCGATACCACCAGCGCCAGGCCCGTGGTCGAGAACTGCAGGCTGGCCAGGAAGGACTTCAGGCGTGGATTCTGCTCCGTCAGATAGGAGTTGGCCGTGCCGAACTCCCCGCCGGCCGAAAAGCCCTGCAGCAGGCGGCCCGCCACCAGGGCCACGGGCGCCAGCGCGCCGATGCTGGCGTAAGTGGGAATCAGCGCCATCAAGGCCGTGCCGATCAGCATCAGCGTGGCCGTCAGCGACAGGGCCGCCTTGCGCCCCTTCTTGTCGGCATAGATGCCCAGCAGCACCGCGCCCACCGGGCGGATCAGATAGGAACTGGCAAAGGTCAGAAAGCTGAACAGCAGGGCCGTCTGGGGATCGTCGGAGGGAAAGAACAGACGCGCAATCGGCAGAGCGAACAACGCGTAGACCAACAGGTCATACCACTCGAAGAATGCGCCGATGTTGGCGGCCACGATATCGCGCAGCTTGCCTGTGCGCTGGGGGGCTGCGGCGCGCTCCCCGCGCATGCCTATCGAAGTGGAAGACGAGTTCATTGCGAGATGTCCCTTGCCGGGCCGTTGTGCGGCCCTTATCTGTTGGTGCTGGTTGGAATGAAGTGGTGAAACATGAAAACCCGGCCGTCAGACATAGAAGTGGTTGCTGTTGACGACCAGAAAAACGGTTTTTTCATCCCAGCCGTTCTGCCACCGGTAGGGATGGCTGCCGGAAAAACCATAGCTGTCGCCGGCCTCCAGCAGAAAGGACTTGTCATCCACGAAAACCTGCAGCTTGCCGCTGAGCACATAGCCGATCTTGTCGCTTGCCTGCACCAGAAACCCGGGGTCCGATGCCGCGCCGGGTTCAAGCTCCATCAGAAAGCCTTCCAGGGTGGCGCAGCTGGCGGGCGTGATCCGGTACTTGGTCACGCCGTTGTTGCCCAGTTTCAGCGGCGTGCGCGCCGCAACCCGAACGGTGAACTCGCTCTGCTCATCGCCGGGCGCAGCGCCCGGGGCCGGAGCCAGCAGACTGGCGCCGTCGATGCCCAACGCGCGGCAGATCGCACGCAGCGTGCGCATCGACGGCGAGCTGATGCCGCGCTCGACCTGGCTGATCAGGGCGATCGACATCTCCGTGCGCTCGGCGACGTCCTTGAGCTTGAGCCCCTGCTGCAGACGCGCTGCCCGCAGGCGCTCGCCCAGGGCCTTGTCGTGCTCATCAGCAGAGATCTGGCTGTCTTCGGGTTTAGCGTTTTTCATGAAATAGCCCTCCTGATTTCACTCAGGTTTAAAAAATAATAAGTAAATTTCACTTTCACCACAATATAGGGGCGGGAATACCCTAGTAAACGTGAAATCCAGCCGTTTGGTGAAAAAATGATTCCAGGCAGCCAGTCTACCGGGCAGGCGCACAGGGGCCTGGATCCCGGCGGGCGGGACAAGCAAGGCGGGATCGGTGGAGTGCGGGACGCGCCGGCCCGGCCGGGAGACACCCGGCCGGCGATAGCCGGCGCGGCCGCGCAGCGCTCAGCCCTGAGCGGCGGTCGGCAGCGGCACGGCCAGGCGCAGGCCCAGCTCATCCATGCGCTGCCTGGCCAGCAGGATCAGCCGGCTCTGGAAGGCCAGGAATTGCGCATTATCGGGCGTGAGCACCGTGGCGCTCAGGCGCAGGTCGATGCGCCCGGGCTGCATGGCCACCACATGGATGCGCGGCCAGCCTCTGTCCTGCTCGACCAGCGGCTCCTGCAGCAGGAACTCGCGCAGCGACGCCATCAGCAGCTCGACCGCGTCGGCCGGGCTGTCGCCATGCAAGGGCAGCACCTGATCGAGATAGCAATTGCTGCGCTCGCTCAGGTTGGTGATGTGCATCTTGAGCAGATCGGTATTGGGCACCGTGCACAAGGTGCCGGCGCGCATGCGCAGACGCGTGGAGCGCGGCCCGACCCGCTCCACGCGTGCGGCGCTGTCATCGAACTCGATCCAGTCGCCGACCCGGAATGGACGGTCGGCAAACAGGGAGACACCCGAGATCAGGTTCTCGATCGTGGCCTGCGACGCCAGCGCCAGTGCCACCCCCCCGACGCCCAGGCCGGCCAGCACGCCAACGGCGGGGATGCCGATATCGTTGGCGCCCAGCACCAACGTCGTGGCCACGGCGAAGATCGACAGCACCCTGGCCGACAACCTCAGCAAGTGCGCGTCGTAGCTGTTGGCCGGGATGCGTGGCGAACGAATCACCAGCTCGAACAGGAAATACACGCCGTACCAGGCCGTGCCCGCCACGCCCAGGTGATAGATGGCCGAGGCGAGCAGGTTCTCGCTGGCCGCGAAGATCCCGGAGGGATTGACCTGGGCCCGCACCAGCCACTCGCACACGGTCGAGATGAGCAGCAGGGCCAGCGGAATGCTGAGCCGCCACCCCAGCAGGGACAGCTCGGTGTGGCCGCGCGAACGCGCCCACGCAAAGCGGGCCCACAGCAGAAACACCAGCGTGCCAAGCAGGGCGACCGCCGCGACAGCCAGGATCTTCCAGAGCGGTGTGCTCAGATAGGGCTTGCGCAGGGATTGCGGCAAGGTGCTGACCCACTTTGCGGGGATCCACGGGCCGGCCACGTTGATCTGCTCGATGTGGAAGTCCGGATAGCGTCTGTCGGCCAGCACCGGCAACTTGCGCACGCTTTCGTAGTACTCCGGCAGATTCTTCACGCTCTCGGCCGAGATCAGATAGTCGCCCGCCTGCGGCCCTTCGGTCATGCGCTGCAACTGGATATCGGTGCCCGGGATCGACCAGCGCGCCGGCATGTCTGCCAACGAAGCGGCATCGTGGCCGGGCAGGCTGTCGGGCGCCACCGGCGGCAGGCGCGCCAGCACATCGTAGAGATAGCCGATGGCCGCGTTGCCCACCTTGGCGCGGCTGGCCGGCGGCACCTCGCTCAGGTCGAACAGCAGGCGCATGCGCGCCAGTTCGCGGCGCAGCGTGACGATGCGTTGCGGATCGAGATCGTGCAGATACTGGGTGTAGTCTTCTTCGAGCCGATGCGCGGCAGCCAGGAAAGACTGGTAGGTCTCGCTCGGGCTGGCCCGGTTGATCGGCTCGAGCAGGCCGGGAGCGCCGAGCGCCAGCCCTTGCCAGCCCAGCAGACAGGCCAGGCACAACAGCCGCCAGCCTTGCAGCAGGACGGACAGGGAACGGAGTGCAGCCATGGCGGACCTCATTGGGACAAGGGCGCGGCAGGGCGCGTTGCCGGCTCGCCCTCGACATAGAGCGTCTGCGAGGGAAAGGCGAAATCCGCGCCATGGCCATGCACGATCTCGATCAGCTTCAGATAGACCTCCTGTTGGGCTTGCAGCCAGGCCGCCCAGCCGGTGGTCTTGGTGAAGCAATAGACCATGATGTTCAGCGACGACTCGCCAAAGGCATTGAAATACACCAGCAGGTCCTGGGTCTGGTCGATCTTGTCGTTGCCTTGCAGCATCTTGCGCACGTCTTCGATGATAGGGCCGATCTTGTCGGCATCCTCGTAGCGCAAACCCAGCGTGGTGCTGATGCGGCGATTGGTCATGCGGCTGGGGTTCTCCACGCTGATCGAGGTGAACAGCGAGTTCGGCACGTACAGCGGCCGGTTGTCGAAGGTGATGATCTTGGTGATCCGCCAGCCGATCTCGGAAACCACGCCCTCGATCTTGCGATCCGGCGAGCGCACCCAGTCGCCGATATTGAAGGGCCGGTCGAAGTACAGCATCATGCCCGAGAAGAAATTGCTCAGGATGTTCTGCCCGGCCAGGCCGATGGCGATGCCGCCCAGCCCGCCGAAGGCCAGCAGGCCCGAGATCCCGATGCCGAAGTGCTCGCCGAACAGGAACAGAAAGGTCAGCGCGATGGCGACCTTCAGCACGCGCGACAATACCCGCGAAGACGTCGGGTCGCTCCCCTTCTGGATCTGTCGCCGCACCAGCCGGTTGATCAGTTCGAACAGCTGGTTGAGCACCAGGCAGATGATGGCAAAGGATGCCGTCAGGTTCAGCGCCCGCTCCGAGATGAAGCCCAGGTCGGCGGCTTCGTCATGCACCAGCAACAGTGCCAGATGCCGCAACGTCAGCACCAGCGTGCACAGCAGGGCAAGCTGGATGAGGTGCAGCGTGATGCTCATGTGCCATTTGCGGCCCCGCCGCTTGAACAGGGCCACCAGAATGGCGGCGCCCACCAGCAACGCGGCCACGCCGCCCAGGGAAAGATAGGTCGTGAAACGATCTTCGGTCATGGTCATGTCAATGGCCCGCCCGAGAGCGGCGCCCGTCGATACAGGAGCCCCGGTTGACGGCAACCCGCCCGGCGTTTCACTTGCAGTCGCCCGACAGCCCGTCCCGACGGCTTGCGCCCCGTCATAGTAAATCAGTCTGATGCGCTTCATAATAGGGCAAGCAAGCGCCAGCACCAGGCCGCCGGACGTTGCGGGTCAACCGCCACAACGTCTGAGCGCGCCGCCCACAGCATGACCCGTCCGAGGGCAATGGCCCAGGGCAGCGCCGGTTTTTCCGGCAATGTCTTTCCTGCACCGCCCATCTCCCGCACCCAAGAGGAATCTATGTCGCAAAACATCGCTGACCTGATGATCCAGACGCTTGACCAAGCCGGCGTTCAACGCATTTATGGCGTCGTCGGCGACAGCCTGAACGGTTTGACCGAAGCCCTGCGCACCAGTAAGACCATGCGCTGGGTGCATGTGCGCCACGAAGAGGCAGCCGCCTTCGCCGCCAGCGGCGAATCCCAGGTGACCGGCGAGCTGGCGGTCTGCGCCGGCTCCTGCGGCCCCGGCAACCTGCACCTGATCAATGGCCTGTTCGACGCGCAGCGCAGCCGTACGCCGGTGCTGGCCATCGCCGCGCAGATCCCGTCTTCCGAGATCGGCGGCGGCTATTTCCAGGAAACCCACCCCGAGAACCTGTTCCGCGAATGCAGCGTGTACTGCGAGATGGTCTCCGATCCGGCCCAGATGCCCTATGTGCTGGAGAATGCCATCCGCGCCGCCGTCGGCCGGCGCGGCGTGGCCGTCATCGTCATCCCGGGCGACATCCTGCTGGCCAAGGCGCCGGCGCGCGCGCCCTCGCCGCCGGCCGGGCTGCTGCCCAAGGCCCCGCGCGTGGTGCCGGCCGAGCCCGAACTGCAGGCGCTGGCCGACCTGCTCAATGCCGGCAAGCGCGTCACGCTGTTCTGCGGCCGGGGTTGCGCTGGCGCACACGACGCGCTGATGCAGGTGGCCCAGGCGCTGCAAAGCCCCATCGTGCATGCGCTGGGCGGCAAGGAATTCGTCGAGTACGACAACCCCTTTGACGTCGGCATGACCGGGCTGATCGGCTTTTCCTCCGGCTACGCCGCCATGCACGCCTGCGACGTGCTGCTGATGTTGGGCACCGACTTCCCCTACAAGCAGTTCCTGCCCACCGGGATCAAGATCGCGCAGGTCGACCTGCGCGCCGAGCAGCTCGGCCGCCGCGCCAAGCTGGATCTCGGCGTGGTGGGCGATGTCAACGCCACGTTGCAGGCCCTGTTGCCCAAGCTCGACGGCAAGAAGGACGGCAAGCATCTGGAAGACAGCCGCGCGCACTACCAACGCGCCCGCAAAACGCTCGATGACCTCGCCGTCGCCTCGCCCGGCAAGAAGCTCATTCATCCGCAGTATCTGGCGCGCACCATTTCCGAGGCCGCCGATGACGACGCCGTGTTCACCTTCGACGTGGGCACGCCCACCATCTGGGCGGCGCGCTACCTGAAGATGAACGGCAAGCGCCGCCTGGTGGGATCGCTGGTGCACGGCTCGATGGCCAACGCCATGCCGCAGGCGCTGGGCATCAAGACCGCCCAGCCGCAACGGCAGGTGATTTCGCTGTCGGGCGACGGCGGCTTCTCCATGCTGATGGGCGATCTCATCACCCTCAAGCAGGAGAACATCCCGGCCAAGATCGCCATCTTCAACAATGGCGTGCTGGGCTTCGTGGCGCTGGAAATGAAGGCCAGCGGCTTTGTCGAGGTCGGCACCGATCTGGACAACCCCGACTTCGCCGCCATGGCGCGTGCCATGGGCATCCACGGCATCCGTGTCGAGGATGCCGCCGACCTGCCGGCGGCCGTGGCCGAATGGCTGGCCCACCCGGGCCCGGCCGTGCTGGACGTGCTGACCGCCAAGCAGGAGCTGTCCATGCCGCCGACCGTCACGGCGGCCCAGGTCAAGGGCTTCGGCCTGTGGGCCTTGCGCGCCGTCATGAGCGGGCGCGGCGACGAGGTGCTGGACCTCGCCAAGGAAAACCTGCTGGGCCGCTAAGGCCCGGCGCCCGGCCGGCCGCCTGGCCGGCCGGGCGCGCCAGGATGTCGGCGCGCCCATGGCGGCCCGCGCCGAGGCGGTTTTGCCTGTTTCACAGGCAAACACCCTGCCTGTCGCCCCTGCCCAGGGTGCCGACCGGCTGAAAATGATGGCCGCCGCCCGCCCGGACGACGTGCGCGAGCCGTCGCGCTCTGGCGCGGGCGCCTTCGAGATCGCCGTCCACCCCATTTCCAATCGGCAAATCCCCGACATCGCACCGGTGTGGCAAGCCAGCTTTGCCGCGCTGCGCGCCGGCTTGCTGCTCGGGCATGTCCTGGCGGCATGGCCTCCCCGCCCGCGCTTCGGCCTTGAGCGTTTGCTGCCCACTTTCCTGGCAATCCACGTCCTCGGGCCTTGACGGACGGCAGACCAGCCTATATCGTACGATATATATCTTAAGATATATCCATCCGCCTCCTGCGGCGTCTGCCGCCGGGATGCGGCAGCCCGACCCGCTTGCCAGGAGGATCGCCATGCGCCCCCCTCAGTATCTCTCCGACCTTCCCCGCCGCCGTCTCGGCCGCCCCGCACAGGGCGGCCGCCATGCAGCGCGCCCGCTGTCCGGTCACCGCGGCCAGAGTGCCGGGGCCGAGTCCGGACATGGCCACGGCCACGACGGCGGGCGCGGCGGCGCCGAATGGACACGTGGCCGCAAAGTCGGCGCCGATGACCTGCAGCTCCTGCTGCTGAGCCTGCTTGAACAGCATCCCAGCCACGGCTACGAACTCATCAAGGCCCTGAGCACCTTGAGCAACGGTTACTACACCCCGAGCCCCGGCATGGTGTATCCGGCGCTGACCTATCTGGAAGAGCTCGGTCAGGCCACCGTCGAACGCGAAGGCAGCAAGAAGCGCTACCACCTTGCCCCCGACGGCCTAGCGCGCCTGCAGGCCCACCGTGAACACGTCGATCTGCTGCTTGAAAAGCTGCGCCACATCGGACGCAAGATGGAGTGGATGCGCCAGGCCTGGAGCGGAGAACCCCGCCAGACCGGATCACAGGGCGAAGATCTCGCCACCGGCTGGGTCCAGGAATACGTGGATGCGCACAAGGCCCTGCGTCAGGCCCTGCTCAAGACCAGCAGCGCTGCTCCGGCCGAGCAACGCCGCGTGGCCGACATTCTGCGCCAGGCGGTTCAGGCCATCACCGATCCGGCCTGTCCCTGAACCCCAATCGGAGTGCCTATGAATACCCCTGATCTGCGCGTCGAACGCGTGCGCCACCCCCTGAAGCTGCGTCAGCTCACCGTCACCCGGGTCGAGCCCCTGGCCGGCGGCCTGCTGGCCCGCATCACCGTCCAGGGCGATGACCTGCAGGACTTCGTGACCGCCTCGTTCGACGATCACGTCAAGATTTTCTTCGCCCCCGAACCCGGACAGCCCGTGGCGCTGCCCGAGATCGGCCCCGACGGCGCCCGCTTTCGCGAAGACGCCCCACGCCCGGCTGCGCGCGACTACACCCCGCGCCTCTACGACGCCGGCAGGCGTGAACTGGTGCTGGATTTCGTGCTGCACGGCGACGGGCCGGCCGGCGCCTGGGCCGCCCAGGCGCAACCAGGCCAGCCGCTCGCCATCGCCGGCCCGCGCGGCTCTTTCGTGGTGCCGGCGGCGTTCGACTGGCATGTGCTGATCGGCGATGAAACGGCCCTGCCCGCCATTGCACGCCGGCTGGAAGAACTGCCGGCCGGCGCCCGGGCGCTGGTAGTGATCGAAGTTCCGTCGGCCATCAACCAGATGCCGCTGACCACCCGCGCCAACGCCAGCATCCGCTGGCTGGCGCGCGATGCCGGCGACCCCAGCCTGGCCGAAGCCGCCGCCGCGCTGCAACTGCCGCAAGGCGAGGGCTATGTGTGGGTGGCTGCCGAATCGGCTGACGCCAAAGCTGTGCGCGCAGTCATGGTGGAGCAGCACAAGATCGACAAAAGCCGCATCCGCGCCTCCAGTTACTGGAAGCGCGGCGCCGACGGCGTGCACGAAGCGCTCGAAGACTGAAGCGGCACGCCCCGTTCAACCGCGCGCCAGCCCCGGCAGGCCCAGCAGCCAGTCGCGCGCCAGCGCAGCGATGCAATCGCTGTTGGCGTCCATGTGCAGCATATGGCTGTTGCCCCGGATGCCCCGTTCGGGCAATTCGATAAAGCTCACCGGCACGTCGCGTGCGGCCAGCTCCTCGCAATACGCCATGGCGTTGTGCAGGAAAGGCTCCCAGGTGGCGTGACGCTGGCGGATATGGTCGCCGAAGATCAGGCAGTGCGGCGGCAACGGGCCCGGCGGCGCGCTCTTCAGCCGCTGCAGGCAGGCCTGGCTGACCGGCGGCTCCAGCGCCACCACCGCCGCCACGCGGCGCGGTTCTGCCAGGGCCGCATCCAGCGCATACGCTGCGCCCTGGCTGTGGCCGATCACGGCACACGCCTCCAGGCGCTGCAGCAAGGCGCCATAGGCGGCCCGCGCACAATCATCGGAGTTGGTGAAACGCGGCACGAACTGGCGGGCGAAGTGGGCCAGCTGTTCCACCGGAAACTGCTGGCCCGCGTAGGCGGCTGCGCGGGGAGCCGCCAGCGGCAGCCCCGCCCCAGCCGGCGGCCCGAAACGGAAGTGATGCCAGACGGCGTCCAGCGCCCGATACTCCGGCACGCCATCAAAGGCCTGCGGCCACGCCGGCAACGAAGCCCGGCCGCGCTCGAAACCGTCACACAGCACCACGCTGAAGGACTCACGCAGGAAGAAAGACAGCCAGCCTGGCCGGCCATCGGGGGTGGTTTCCCAGGTGGCGCCACTCATGCCGCCGCCATGCCACAGCGCCAGCGGCACCGACAGCCGCGGCTGCGCCACGTGAAAACACTGGGCGTACATCTGCCCCACCATATGCCAGCCATTGCCCTCGAAAGACAGGCCGGTGCTGGCATGCGCCTGGCTTGAAAACCCCTCCAGGCGGCGCAATTCGCCGCCCACATGCCAGCCTTCGATACGATCCAGACAGATCATGGTTTGCGCGCCTCCCGCCTCATCGCGACACCAGGCGGTTGGTCTTGGGACCGAAGCGCCACAAGGTCAACACGATCAACAACATGCTGCCGGTGATGAACGCGAATACGCCCGCGTTGCCGTATCGCGCCAGTAGATAGGAAATGACATAGGCGCAGAACACCGCCGAAAAACGGCTCCACGAATAAACAAAACCCACCGCCTGGGCGCGGATGGCGACCGGGAACAGTTCGGCCTGATAGGTGTGATAGCTGGAGGACATCCAGCCGTTGTTCAGCGTCAGCAGAAAGCCCAGCACGATCACCACGGCCGGCACGCTCTGGGCAGCAAAGGCCAGCCCCAGCACGGCGCAGAAGGTGCAGCTGAGCATGACCTGCAACTTGCGCTCGATGCGATCGGCCACCAGCATGGACAGCAGGGGCGCCAACGGCGCGGCCACGGCCATCAACAGGCTGTACTCCAGCGATTTCACGGTGGTGATGCCCTTGGAGACGAGCAGGGTCGGCACCCAGGAGGCGAAGCCGTAATAGCCCACCGTGATGCAGACATTGACCACCACCATCATCAACACCAGCCGGCGCACCCCCGGGCCGAACAGGGCCGCCCAGCGCCTGCCCTCCAATGGCGCCGGCGGTGCGCCCGCTGCATCCCGCGGCACGGCCGCGGGCGGCGGCGAACGGTCGCCATACACCTGACTTTCTAGCCGGTCCAGCACCTCGCTGGCCTCGGCATGGCGGCCCTTGCTCTCCAGCCACAGGGCGGACTCGGGCAACGCACGACGCAGCACCCAGATGAACACCGCCCCCAGGGCGCCCAGGATCACCACCCAGCGCCAGCCCTCCAGGCCCAGAAAGGCATGCGGGATCAACAGCCACGACACGGTGGCAACCACCGGCATGGCCACGAAGGAAATGGTCTGCGTCAGGGCGATGGCGCGGCCGCGATAACGGCTGGCCACCAGCTCCGAGGTATAGGTCACGATGGTGACCTGCTCCAGCCCGATCCCGACAGCCGCCAGAAAGCGCCAGACGTTGATCCACAGAGCCTCGGTCTGGAAGGCCATCACCAGGGTGCAGACGCTGTAGCCGATCAGGGCGTAGGTAAAGACCGCCTTGCGCCCGAAGCGGTCGGGCAGCCGCCCCAGCAGGCCCGCCCCGACGAACATCCCCAGAAAGAGCGCCGCCACGAAACTGGCCACCGCATGCATGTCGAAAACATTGGCGGTCTTCAGGCTATAGATGCCGTCCTTAAGCAGGGTCGGCACGATATAGGTCGTCAGGAACAGATCGTAGAGCTCGAAAAAACCGCCGAGCGCAATGATCAGCACCAGCCTCAGAACCGGGCCGCGAAACGGCAGCCGCTCCAGGCGGGCTGAGGCGTCCAGGGTAGCCATGATCTCCTCTCCTTTTCTAATAGTGTGTGCACTTTAATATAAATACACCCATAAATCCGCGTAATACCGGAATTACCCTGACAATATGTCGACACTTTAACGAGTGGGTACTATGCTCGGAAAAAGGAGGCCAGCCGTGAAAGCGCTTGAGAACAAGGAAGACATTGCCGTGCAGACCATTGTCGATGCCGTGCGCAGCGACATCATCGCCGGGCGCATCCCGGCCGACAGCGTGATCAACTCGGTTGAACTGGCCGCACGCTTCGGCACCAGCCGCACCCCCGTGCGCGAAGCGCTGCTGGTGCTGGCACATCATGGTCTGGTGATTCTGGAGACGCACAAGCGTCCGCGCGTGGCGCCCGTCTCCGTGCAGGCCATCCGTGATCTGTATGGTTTGCGCATGGCCTTGCACGCGCACCTGTCCGACATCATCGTGCACCAGGCAAGCGACGCCGACCTGGCGGATCTGCACGCCCAGGCGCAATGGCTCGCCCAACACGGCGCACAGCTCGCGCTCGAGGATCACTTGCGCGGCATCGAGCGCTACCTGGATACCGAATACCGCCTGGGCGGCAACGCGCTCATCCTGCAGGTGCTGGCATCGCTGCAATGGCGCATCGCGTGGTTCCGGCGCCTGGGCTGGCTGAGCCCGGCGCAACTGGCCGAGATGGGTCGCGACCGCCTGCGCGTCGTGGAGGCCTATCAGGAACGCGATGCCGTTCTGGCCGGCGCGCTCAATCAGGCCATGCTGCGCAAAAGCGCCCGCTATACCGAGCGCAATTTCCTGGCGCGCTAGGGCCGGCCAGGGGCAAGCCGGAGCTCAGGGCGCCGCCGGGCGCGTGGTCTGCGCCGGCAGGCGCTCCAACGTCAAGGAGCCAGGCTGGCTGGCCGACGGTCGCACGACCCGCGCCGGCTCGCCCGCGCCGCTGCCCAGTCTGGGCACGTCCTGCGGCCGGGCGGCCAGCGCTGCAAACGGCCCGCCCCCGCCCGCAGGCAGGTCATCGAGCGTCAGCGGCGCGTTCCATTGCCCCCGGGTGCGCGAGAGCACCTGATAGCGCTGCACACGCCCGGGGCTGCGCGCCACCAGATACAGGCTGTCGTCGACCCGGAGCATGGCGGGCGGCGACGCCGCCTCGGCCGGCAGCCTGGCCGCCTTCCCCTGTTCCACCAGCCACAGCGCCCCGCCCGGACGCTCCAGCACCGCCAGCATCGGCCAGCCCTGCGCGTCCGCATCGATCGCGGCCTGGCCGACATAAGGCAGGCCCAGATCCTCAGGCTCGCCCCAGCTCATGTCCAGGTCAGCGGTGTCGCCGCTTTCGAGCAACCGAGTCAGGTGGTTGTTGCCGCGCTGGCGGAAGTACAGCTCGACCTGCTGCCTGGGGTTGCGGATGGCGGGCAGGCCTCCTGCCGCTGACGGCGCCGGGATGCGCCGCCACGCCTGCCAGCCCGCCTGACCAGGCAGCTGGCGGGTGTAGAAAATCTCGCCGGCGCGGGTGCTCGCAAACACCACGTAGCGGCTATCGGCGCCCCGCGCCACGGCGGGCGTGCCAGCCGCCCGGGCCAGGACGGGCAAGGCCTGCCAAGGGCCCCAGCTGCCGTCGATCCCGGTAGGCGCCACCCAATGCAGCCGGCCGTCATATCCCAGCGCCACGGCCGCCGCCTCGCCCAGCGGCGCCACTACCGGCGTTTGCAGCACCCGCGTGCCGGCCAGGGCCTGCCAGCCTTGCCAACTGCCGTCATGGCGCTGTTTGTTGGCCCACACCCCGCCCAGCGGATCGCGCGCCATCAGCCCGGCAGTGCCGTCCGCATAGGCAAAGGACACCAGCGGCTCGCCCGTCCTGCCGCCCAGACTTTGCCAGCGATGCTGGTTGAGATCCCAGTGGTTGGCTGCGCCATTGGTTTCTCCGGTCGCAAAGACCACCAGCCCGCCACGTCCGTCGGCATACAGCTGCGGCGCAATGTCCTGCCGCGACACGTAATAGGCACGCTGCACCCAGGCAGCCGCCGGCCCGGCCGGCTCGCGACAGCCGCTGGGGCCGGCGCAATAGTGGTAGTCGTTCCAGGCGTAATGCTGAAAGACCAGCGACTTGCCGGCCATCTCTGCCTCGCCCAGGTTGCTGGCGCGCTCCTGGCTGGGGTAATCGATATAGCCCATCTCGGCATAATTGCCCGGCGCCTGGCGCATGGCTTCGCGCACCAGGCGCGCGCTGGCGATATGGTCGGGATGACCATGGCCGGCGCATCGCCAGCACAACTGGGTATAGGGCACGCTGATGGTGTCATCCAGATGACGCACCGTGCTCGGATGGTACTGCTGTATCAGTCCGGCCAGCGCCCGGACCAGGCCGTCGCGCGTATACGTCTCGCGCTGGGAGCCAAGCGTGTCGACATCCTGCCCGGCCTCGGATTCGGCACGGCTCAGTGGCGTCAGGCTGCCCCAGCCCGGCCCCAGCCAGGGATCCTTCAGACGCATATGCCACAGCTCCACGCGGGGATTGCCGCGCAACACGAAACGGGTGATGCGGCGCTCCTGGACCAGGCCGATACCCTCGTCCCAGATATCGGGCTGGCGCGCCATGAAAGCATAGGCCTGGCGCACGCCCCGCTCCCGCCCCAGCATATATGCCTCGCCCTCGCCGGCGTCGCTGGCCGTCAGGTAGACCACCCGGACACAACCGCCGGCCTCGATGTTGGCGTTGACATCCGGATTCATGAACAGCAGGTCATCATCCAGATGCGCCACGAACACCAGATCGCGGATGCCATGGCAGTCGGGCGCGCCGGCCTGCGCGATGGCGCCGGCCAGCATCGCGCACACGCAAAACAGCGCCCTGGCCAAGGGGCGCAACAAGGACGGGAGAAAGCGCATGGTTCAAGGCCGCGGACGGAACGTCCCGGCGCGGAAAAGCGACGAAAAAGTATAACGCCGCCCGCCAACCGGGCCGGCGGCGGATGCAGGGTCAGGGTGCAGCAGCCGCAGTCCCGGACGCCGACGGCAGCCGCAGAGCGACGGGCAGTCTGAAACGGATCGCCTTGACTCCGGGCAGACACTGCATGCGCTCGCCGATACCGAAGGCGATCCGGTCGACCGAGGCCACGCCGGAAGTCTGCCGCACATGCAACTGCGGCAGCGTGGCCGCATCGGTGCCCATCTGGAACTCCAGCAGGGTGTCACCCTCTTCTGACAGGCGGCGTGGAGGCGGGGGATCGGGCAGGATGCAGTCCATCGTCCCCTCGTTGCGATAACGGCGCGCTTCGCCGGAAGCGACCATCTGCTCCAAAAGCGCCCAGCGCCGGCGCAGCCACTCAACCTCGGCCTTGCCCGCCTGTTGCTGCGCCTGGCGGATGCGCGTCAGCCACAGCTCGCTGGCGGCTTTCGCCATGCCTGCCGGCAAGCTGCCGTCCGGGCCGGCCTCGCCCTCCAGGACGGCAATCGCCTGCCCGATCTGCTGGTTGCGCTCGTAGAGCGCCGCCAGCAGGTGGACGGCGCGCGCGCGCTGCGCGGCCGGCAAGCCCGGATAGGTCAGGCCCTGCGCCAGCGCCGCGCGGGCCGCCATCGGGTCGCCGGCGAGATTCTCGGCATGCCCGAGCCGCAGATACCGTTCGCCCAGCTCAGGCGAGCCGGACGGATGGATAGACCGCGCCCGCGCCAGGTCGTGGCGCAGCGCGGACGGGCTCTCCATCAGGGCGCCCAGTTCGATCTGCAGGTCGAGCGCTTGCGCCTTGCCTTCGGCGCTGGCGGCCAGCACGGCCACGGCCTGCTGACACACCGGCCTGACGTTGTCGAAATCATGCGCCGCCATGAGGGCATGACATTGCGCCACCACGCTCTCCCCGGCAACGTGATCGGCCGGGCTGCGTGGCTTGGCCTGCACACTGGCGGGCATCGGCAAAGCCATGCCGGCGATCAGCAGGCAACGGAACAACATCATCGAAGGGGTCATGGTCCGAGAGGGCGGGCGTGACGCCGGGCAGCGTCCCGGCAGTGAGCCGCATTCTATCCCCAGCCGCCCGCATGCATTAAGCTTGCCTTCATCTCCTCCCCCTATCGTCGCGACATGCGCATCCTCTTGGCCGAAGACGACGTCTCGCTGGGCGAGTCCATCGAAGCCTGGCTCACCCTGGACGGCTATACCGTGGACCGCGTCACCCGCGGCGACCTGGCCCAGACCGCCCTGGATACCCACGACTACCAATGCCTGCTGCTCGATCGCGGCCTGCCCGGACTGAGCGGCGATGCGCTGCTGCGCACGCTGCGGGCCCGCCGGGCGGCCCTGCCGGTCATCTTCATCACCGCGCGCGACGCGGTACGCGACCGCATCGAAGGCCTGGACCTGGGCGCCGACGACTATCTGGTCAAACCCTTCGATCTGGAAGAACTGTCAGCCCGCATCCGCGCCGCCCTGCGTCGCCATGACGGCCAGCCCGAACCGGTGCTGCGCCATGGCGCGCTGATGCTCGACCCGGCCGCCAAGCACGTGACCTTCCACGACCAGGCGGTCGATCTCACCGCGCACGAATTCGCCTTGCTGCATGCGCTTATGCGCCGTCCCGGCGGCGTGCTGTCGCGCGCCCAGCTCGAAGACGCGCTCTACGGCTGGGGCGACGAAGTCGAAAGCAACACCATCGAAGTCCACATCTACCACCTGCGCCGCAAGCTCGCCCCCGGCGTCATCAAGACCATTCGACGCCAGGGCTACCGGCTGGCGGATTGACATGCCCACCTCTGCTCACCGCTCGCGCCCCAAAAGCTATTCGCTGCGCAACCGCCTCATCTGGACCACGCTGGGCTCCAGCATCGCCGTCGGCCTGATCAGCACCGCCATCGTGCTGGCGCTGGCCTGGAAAGAGGTCAACGATACGTTCGACGACCTCCTCGAAGAAGGCGCCCGCCTGGTGCTGGCGCTCGGCGAGGGCGCCACCGGCCAGGATCCGCAGGCCGACCCGCGTGCGTCCTCCTCGGCGCTGCGCCTGGACTACCAGATCCTGTCGCCCGACGGCCGCATCCTCGCCCGCGGACACGACGCTCCGCGCAAACCCTTCGTGTCCGAAGGCGCGCGCCACGACCGTTTCTACGATGTGAGCGTCAAGGGCGAACGCTGGCGCGTCTACGTGCGCGTGCACGACAAGCTGGGCTTTTCGGTGCAGATCGGCCAGGAATGGGAAGACCGCAACGACCTCATCTTCGACACGCTGGGATCGCTCGCCTGGCCCCTGGCCGGGCTGTGGCTGCTGCTGGCCCTGGTCAATGGCTGGCTGGTGCACCGGCTGGTGGCGCCCCTGGGCCGCATGGCGAGCCATCTTCAGGCGCGCTCTGCCGGCGATCTCTCCCCGCTTGCCTACGACGGCCGCGCCCGCGAGATCCAGACCGTGGTCTCGGCGCTGAACCAGTTGCTGGATCGCGTCACGCATACCCTGGAGGGCGAGCGGCGCTTCACCGCCGACGCCGCGCACGAACTGCGTACGCCCCTGGCGGCGCTGGCCTCGCGCATCCAGTTGCTGCAACGCAGCCTGCCGCCCGAATGCGCCCAGGCTGCCGCCCCCCATCTGCGCCGCCTGCGCAGCGACGTGGCGCGCAGCACCGCCCTGGTCCACAGCTTGCTGCAACTGGCCCGCCTGGACCCGCAGTCGGCCGAGGCGCTGCTGACCGACCGCATCGACGTGGCCGAGCTGATGCGCGAAGCCATGCGGGCCTATGCCGCCGACGCCGAGGCCCGGGGCGTGACCATCACCCTCGATTGCCGGGTCGACAGCATGGTGGGCAACCGCGAGGCCCTGCTGACCGCGCTGCGCAATCTGCTGCACAACGCCATTGTCTATGGCCGTGCGGCCGGCCGGGTGGAACTGTCCGCCACCCGCCAGGGCGAGGCCATCGTGCTGGCCGTCAGGGACGACGGCGACGGCGTGGCGCCGCCCGACCTCGAACGCCTGGGGCAGCGCTTCTTCCGCGTGCTGGGCAACGAGGCGCCGGGCAGCGGCCTGGGTCTGTCCATCGTGGCGCGTGTGGCCGAGCTGCATCGCGGCGCCCTGCAGTTCACCTGCGGCCTGGATGGCCTGGGCCTGGGCGCACAACTGATCCTGCCCGGCCAGCCCGAAGCCGGACCCTGACTTCAGACTCCCTTCATCTTCACCCGCTGTAATGACGCCGTGTTCAACCTGATGCGCCTCGCGGCGCAAGGAGCCCCACCATGACCCGCTTCATTTCACGCATGACCCGCCAACGCACCCTGCTCGGGGCCGCCGCCTTGAGCGCCACCCTGCTGGCCGCAGGCGCGCAAGCCCAGGCCCCCTCCTACACCGGGCCGAGCCAGGCCCCCAGCAGCGCCCAACAGGGTTACGCCGGCCCCAGCAGCGTGCCGGTCATGACCGTGCAGGAAGTGCTGAAGAACGGCCGTGACGACCAGAAGGCCATTCTGCGCGGACGCATCGTCTCTCACGATGGCGGCAAGCACTACACCTTCGATGACGGCACCGGCCGCATCCGTGCCGACATCGACGCCAAGCGCTTCCCCACCGGGGTCGCCATCGACGACAAAACCCAGGTCGAACTGCAGGGCGAAATCGATCGCGACCGCAACGGCGTCGAATTCGATGTCGACACCGTGCGCGTGATGTAACCCCCGGGCGGCGGCGTGACGCCGCCGCCGCGCCGCGCTAGAGCTCGTCCTTGCGCTTGAGGAAGGCCATGAAGCGGCCCAGGGTCGTCGCCTGCACCAGCAGGCTGAAGATCACCACCACATAGGTGATGCCCACGATCATGTCGCGCCCTTCCATCGTCATCGGCAACGACAGGGCCAGTGCAATCGAGATGCCCCCGCGCAGCCCGCCCCAGGTCATGATCTCGACCGTATGCGGACTGGTGCGCTTGCGGAAGTTGTGCAGCACGAAGAACGGAATCCCCACGCTGACCGCGCGCGCCACCAGCACCACCGGCACCGTCAGCAGGCCGACCCAGATCACGCCCCAATCCATCGTCAGGGCGATCACCTCCAGACCGATCAGCCCGAACAACACCAGGTTGAGCAACTCGTCGAGCAGCTCCCAGAAAGAAAACAGATGCTCCTGCGTCTTGGTGGACATCGACTGACGGCCCAGGTTGCCGATCACCAGTCCCATCACCACGACCGCCAGCGGCGCCGACACATGCAGCTGCTCGGCCAGGCTGAAGCCGGCCGTCGCCAACGACAGCGTGATCAGGATCTCGACCGCATAGCTGTCGAGCTGGCGCAGCATCAGCGTCGCCAGATACCCGGCGATCAAACCCAGCACGCCGGCCCCGATGACCTCGGTCGCCAGCGACAGTGCGATGGCCTCGGCACTCAGCGTAGCCGTCCCCATGGCCAGCCCCAGCAGCGTCATGAACGCCACCACGGCGGTGCCGTCGTTGAACAGCGCCTCGCCCGCGATCTTGGACTCCAGCACCGGATTGACCTTGGCCTTCTTCAGCACGCTCAGCACCGCAATCGGGTCGGTCGGCGAAATCAAGGCCCCGAACATCAGGCACACCAGCAGACTGATCGGCATCCCGATGGCCGCCAGCAGGTAATACAGGCCCGCCCCCACGGCCGCAGTGGAAATCAGCACCCCCACCGTGGCCAACAGGAAAATCGAGACCCGCTGCTCCTTCAGGCGGCTCAGGTCCACGTGCAGCGCGCCGGCGAACAGCAGCAGGCTCAGCAGGCCATGGAACACCACATCGGTGAAATCGATCTGCTGGATAAGCGCCCGCGCGCCCTCGGTCATGCCCGGATTCGTGACCCCGATCGCAGTCACGATGGCCGACAACGCCAGCCCCACCGCCGTGATGCCCAAGGTATCCGGCAGCTTGATCCACTTGTAATTGATGAAGCCGCACAGCGCGACGATCGTAAATAAAACCCCGATACCCTGGAATACGGTCATGGTGTGACTGAAGATGATGTTGGAAAGCAGCGCCGCACCGTCCTGCCGCCCCACGCGACAGCCCCCCGGACGCTCTGACCGCCAACTGTAGCAGGGCTGCCCCGTCGGCGGCGTACGTCTTTCGGAAGCCTTGCCCCCTCGCCCCGGGGCGCGCTCAGCCCGCCAGGCCGGCCAGGAAATCACGGATGCGGTCTGCCGTGGCCTCGGGCTGGTCCAGGCCGGGCAAGTGTGCGGCCTGGGGCAGGCACTGCCCGCGGACCTGGGGCAGACGCCGCGCCAGCAACTCGGTGCGCGCCTGGATGTGCGGGAAGTCCAAGGCGCCCCACAGCGCCAGCGCGGGACATTGCAGCGTCTCCAGACGCGCGAAGGCATCGGTGGCATCCGTGCTGGCGCCCGGTGCGGGCAAGGCCAGCGCCTGCGCGTTCATTGTTTCAAACAAGCCTCGGGCAGCCCCGGCGACCCGGCCTTCGGCGGCCAGCGGGCCGTCCAGCCAGAGCCGCGCGCGCAGCCGTATAAGCCGCTGCGCATCGCCTGAGGCGGCCGCCTCGGCCTGCTGCTGCAGGAGGTCCAGGCCTGGCGCGCCGGGCTCGGGCGCAGGCGCCCCGTCAATGGTCGCCGAAGCCAGCACCAGCGCGTGGACGCGCTGGGGATGCATCAACGCGGCATCGAGGGCGATTCTGGCGCCCTGCGAGCACCCCACCAGCACCGCCGGCTGCGCGCCACAGGTCGCATCCAGTACGGCCATCAGATCGGCCACCGCCGAGTGCGCCTGAAGCGCCGCGCGACTCTGGCCGAAGCCGCGCCGGTCATAGGCAATCACCTGATGCGCCGCCGCCAGACGCTCAAAGGGCGTCTGCCACATGCGGCGGTCCGCGACATTGGCATGCAGAAACACCACCGGCAGACCATGGCCTGCGGTCTCCAGGGCGAGACGGGCCTGGCCGCTGACAACGTGATGGACTCTGGACACGACAGGCCTCCCCTGAGCAGACAAGGCCTCAGTATCGCTCAGCCCGCAACTTGCCGCCGTCCACTACTCGCCGTGCGTGACCAGGATGATGCGCGACACCAGTTCGGCGGTGTTCTTGGCATTGAGCTTTCGCATCAGGCGTCCGCGATGCACCTCGACCGTGCGATAGGAAATCCCCAGTTCGGCGGCGGTTTCCTTGCAGGTCAGGCCGTTGACGATGAAGCCGGCGATCTCCTGTTCGCGCGGCGTGAGCGTGGCGGTCTTGCTGGGACGGTGCTGGATGCGCTCGAAATTCCAGATCATCAGTGCAAACGGATCCTGAGGCGTGAGCGTCACCCCGCGCGCCCGGGCCCAGAAGATCTCCTTGCTGCGGTGCTGCATGAAGCGCTCGTCTTCGTAGGTGGTGTTGTGCCGCAGCGCATTGAGGCAGCGCTCGCCGATCTCGTAGTAGTCGGCGCTGCAGGGATAGAGCTTCAGGATGAGCTCGCCGGTGAGCTCATCCACGGCATAGCCGAACAGCGAGGCAAACGCCTTGTTGCAGCGCAGGATGCTGCGGTGTTCGGTCATGATCTGCGGCGAGGGCGATTCGCGGAAGGCAAGTTCTTCGAGTTGTGTGTTCATGATATGCGTAGAACTACGTACATGAGTACGTGGGTGCACTTATAGACGTACGTATTCCTAGTGACGATCATATGCCAAAAGAACCTATCCGAGGAGGAGCAAATGCACACACAACCGGTTTCGCTGGTCGGCAGCGGCCATACCAAGTTCGGGCGCCTGGACGCCCTCAGCCTGGAAGACCTGATCGTCAGCGCGGCGCGCGAAGCGCTCGATGACGCCGGCCTGCCCGCCAGCGATGTCGACGCGGTGTTTCTCGGCCACTTCAATTCCGGCATGGTGAGCGATGGCTTTGCCTCCTCGCTGATCCACCAGGCTTCGCCCGAGCTGCGCTTCACGCCGGCCACGCGCTGCGAGAACGCCTGCGCCTCTGGCGCGGCTGCGCTGGCGGCCGGCGTGGCCGCGATCCAGTCCGGCCAGGCCGAGGTCGTGCTGGTGGTGGGCGCCGAAAAAATGACCCACAACAGCACCGCCGACGTCACCCGCGCATTGGCGGGCGCCGGCTACCAGAACGACGCAGCCGAGGCTGCCCTGAGCTTTCCGCAGGTTTTCGGCCTGGCCGCCCAGGAGTACACCCGCCGCTACCAGGATCCCCTGCCCGCCATGGCCGCCATCGCCGCCAAGAACCACGCCAACGCCCTGCGCAACCCGCTGGCGCAGATGCAGCGTGCGCTGGACGTCGAGGCCTGCAACACCGTTTCCGAACGCAACCCGCTGATCGCCCCGCCGCTGCGCCTGACCGACTGCTCGCTGGTCTCCGATGGCGCGGCCGCCGTGATCCTCACCAGCGCGGCCCGCGCGCGCGAGTTCCAACGCGAGGTGGTTCTGCGCAGCCTGGCCCATGTCAGCGACTTCCTGCCCATGTCCAAGCGCGATTTTCTGGCCTTTGAAGGCCCGCGCCTGGCCATTGCGCGCGCGCTCGAACACGCCGGCATCGGCCTGCAGGACCTGGACTTCGCCGAGGTGCACGATTGCTTCACTATCGCCGAACTGCTCATCTATGAAGCCATGGGCCTGGCCCCCGCCGGCCAGGGCCACCGGGCGCTCGAGGCCGGCACCGTGATGCGCGGCGGCGCACTGCCGGTCAACCTGTCGGGCGGCCTGAAGGCCAAGGGCCACCCCGTCGGCGCCACCGGCGTATCCATGCACGCGCTGTCATTCCGCCAGCTCACGGGCCGCGCCGGCGACATGCAGATCGAGCAGGCCCCGACCTTCGGCCTGGTATTCAACATGGGCGGCGCGGCCGTGGCCAACTACGCCTCCGTACTCGAGGCCAAGCGAGCCTAAGATGAACGTCGCCAACTGGCTCCACGCGCGGGCCCTGCAGACCCCCACCGCGCCGGCCCTGTTCCAGGGCGTGCGCTGCCAAGCCGATTACCATCAGTTCGCCTGCGCCGCGGCGGCGCTGGGCGCCGCCCTGCGCGATGATTACGGCGTGCAGCCGGGCGGACGCATCGCGCTCTACATGCCCAACCGCATCGAATACCTGACCGCCATGTACGCGGCCTGGTGGATAGGCGCGGTGGTGGTGCCCATCAACTACAAACTGCACGCCAAGGAGGCAGCCTGGATCGCGCGCGACGCGCAGGCCTGCCTCATCCTTACCGACGGCGCCGAGCCGCTGGACCGCGAGCTGTTGCCGCCCGACTGCCGCGAGCTGGGCGTCGATAGCGCGCCCTTTGCCCGCGCCACCCAGGCCGGCGGCGTCCTGAGCGCCCCCTGTCTTGCCGAGACCGGCCAGCTGGCCTGGCTGTTCTATACCTCGGGCACGACCGGGCGTCCCAAGGGCGTCATGCTCAGCCACGGCAACCTGGCCGCCATGACGCTGTGCTACCCCTACGACGTGGACAGCGTCAGCGAACGCGACGCCTGGATCTACGCCGCCCCCATGTCGCACGGCGCCGGCCTCTACAACCTCATTGCCGTGCGCAGCGGCGCGCGCCACGTGGTGCCGCTGTCGCGCGGCTTCGACAGCGCCGAGATCTTCCAGCTGGCGCGCGAGCTCGACAACGTCTGCCTGTTCGCCGCCCCCACCATGGTCAAGCGCATGGTGCGCGAGGCCCCGCCCCGGGTCACCGGCCTGCGCACCGTGATTTGCGGCGGCGCCCCCATGTATGCGGCCGACATGATCCAGGCCCTGGACGCGCTGGGCCCGGTCATCGCGCAGATCTACGGCCAGGGGGAAAGCCCCATGACCATCACGGCCATGCGCAAGGAGGCCATTGCCGATCGCAGCCATCCCCGCTGGGAGGCCCGCATCGCCTCGGTGGGCAGCGCGCAATCCTGCATGGACCTGCGCGTGGTGGATGCCGGCTTCAATGACCTGCCCGCCGGCCAGTGCGGCGAGGTGGTCGCGCGCGGGCCGGCCGTGATGCACGGTTACTGGGGCAATCCCCAGGCCTCCGGGCAGACCCTGGTCAACGGCTGGCTGCGCACCGGCGACATCGGCTTTCTGAGCGAAGACGGCTTTCTCACCCTCACGGACCGCTCCAAGGACGTGATCATTTCCGGCGGCAGCAACATCTATCCGCGCGAAGTCGAAGAGGTCGTGGCCAGCCACCCCGGTGTCTTCGAGGTCGCGGTGGTAGGCGCGCCGCACCCTGAGTGGGGCGAAGAAGTGGTCGCCTTCGTGGTGCCGCGCAACGACGCCCAGGCGCTGGATGCCGGCCTGCTGGAAGCCTGGTGCCGGGCCGAAATGGCGTCATTCAAAAAACCACGGCGCTATGTGTTCTGCGCCGACCTTCCCAAGAACAGCTACGGAAAGATACTCAAGACCGAACTGCGCGCGCGCGCGGCTGCCGCTGCCGGCAACTGAACACGCGCAACGCCGGGCGCCTTCGGCCCCGGCGGAACACCGGCCTGCCACAGGCCGCATATAAGGCGCCACGCGCCCATAAAAGGAGGAGTCATGAAACGTCGTGAATTCATCAAGGTCAGCGGCATGCTGGCCGGCGCGGGCGCCCTGGGCGGCCTGCCGGGCACGCTTTTTGCCAAAGACAAGGTTTCATTCAAGTTCGACAGCTATGTCTCGGAGACCGCCGGACCGTCCTGGCTGGACCGCTGGTTTCTGAGCGAACTGGAAAAACGTTCGGGCGGCGTGGTCAAGGCCCGCCGCTACTGGTCGGCTTCGCTCAACAAGGTCGGTGAACACCTGCCAGCCGTGCGCGACAACACTTCGGAAATGAGCCTGATCTCCCCGGGCTATTACCAGGCCGATCTGCCGGTCACGCGCGGACTGGAATGGTACTTCCGCATGAACCGCGCCGATGCGTTGCTGCAAGTCTGCCGCGACGTCTACGCCGAGTTCGAGCCGCTGCGCACCGAGTGGGAAAAGCGCCATCGCGCCAAGGTCATGTACTGGACCAACTGGAACTACGCGCCGCTCATCACGCGCAAGCCGATCCAGTCGCTGGAAGACATCAAGGGCAAGCGCATCCGCGGCTATGGCGTGGCCACCGACGTCATCGAGCGCCTGGGCGGCACCGCCGTGCCGATGGCGGCCCCCGAGGTCTACACCGCCCTGGAGCGCGGTGTGCTGGACGGCGTCTACGGCTTCGACTTCATCACCGCCGTGTCGTACAAGCTGCATGAAATCGCGCCGCACTTCACCGACATCGGCGACGGCCCCCATGGCCCGGCCGCCACCGTGATCAACGTCGATGCCTGGGAAGCCTTCCCGGAAAGCGTCAAGGCGAACTGCAACGAGATCGTCGAAGAGATCTACGGCGGCCAGTACTCGGCCATCATGAATCAGGCCCTGCAGGATTACGTCAAGAAAGCCACCGCCGAGGGCGTGAAGTTCCATGTGCTGGACGACGCCCAGAAACAGGCGGCCAAGACGCTCATCCAGCCGGCCCAGGTCAACAGCTGGGTGGACAAGGTCGCCAAGCCGGCCGGAATCGACGGCGCGCGCATGCAGGCGCTGATCGACCAGGCCATCGCCCGGCACGATCCCAAGGGCACGCTGCTGCGGCCGTCCGAAATCGCCAACAAGACCTGACCCCGGCGTTCGCGCCGAGGTCGTTGGCCGTCGCGCCCCACCCGGGCGCGGCGGCCGTCCCGGGCGCACGCAACCTTGATGGGAGAGCCGCATGCGGCCAATCGAAACTTTCTTCCGCAGCGTGTCCAACGTATTCGGCGCGGTGGCACTGATTTTCCTCATGTTCCTGATGCTCGGCACTACGGTCGACGCCGCCGCTCGCGGCCTCTGGGGCCGCCCCATTTCCGGCGTGTTCGAACTGGCAGAACTGAGCATGGTGATGGTGGTGTTCCTCGGCCTGGGCTGGACCATGCTGGACAACGCCCATATCCGCGTGACCCTGCTGGTCGAGCGCATGCCTGCCGGGCTCGCGCGCGTCGCCGAGACACTGTCCTGGCTGTTTGCCGCCCTGTTCCTGCTGATCCTGGCCATGCCCGCCAGCCAGGACGCGGTGCACTCCTTCGCCATCCGCGAATTCCGCTGGGGGCACATCGAATTCCCGATCTGGTGGGCCAAGATCGCGCTGGCCATCGGCCTGTGGTTCGGCTGCCTGCAACTGGCCTTTCACGCCGTGTACGTAGCCCTGCGCGGCGCCCCGCGCCACACGCCCGAGCGCGACCTGCGCATCGAGCCCTGAAGGAAAAACCATGGATGACTACGTCGTCGCGACCACCGTCGCCACCTGCCTGATCTTCGTCCTGATGGCGATCGGCACCCCGGTCTTCGCCGCACTCGGCCTGGCCGGCGTGACCGGCATCGTCATGATCGAAGACCTCAACTTCGTCCTGAACCGCCTGAAAGCGTTTTCTTATCACCAATCGGCCTCCTACCTGCTGACCGTGGTCCCGCTCTTCATCCTGATGGGCGCCTTCGCTCACCATGCCGGGGTGGGGCAGCGCCTGTTCAGCGTGGCGCGCAAATGGGTCGGGCACCGTCCCGGCGGTCTCGCCATGGCCAGCATCCTGACCTGCGCCGGCTTTGCCGCCACCTCGGGCTCCAGCGTGGCCACCGCCGCCACCGTCGGCTCGGTCGCCATCCCGGAGATGCGGCGCGCCGGCTATGACCCCCGCCTGTCCGCCGGCGCCGTGGCCGCCGGCGGCGTATTGGGCGTGCTGATCCCGCCCAGCGTGCTGCTGATCTTCTACGCCGCGCTGACCGAAGTCTCGGCCGGCAAGATGCTGGTGGCCGGCGTGATCCCGGGGATTCTGTCGACGATCATTTTCATGGCCGGCATCTGGGTGATCAGCCGCGCCACCCCCACGGCGGGCGCAACGCTGCCGCCCGAACCCTGGGGCCGGCGCATCGCCTCGCTGGCCGATGCCTGGCAGGTGTTGCTGCTGTTCCTGGTGGTATTGGGCGGCATCTATCTGGGCTTCGTCACGCCCACCGAGGCCGGCGCAGTCGGCGCATTCGTGGCCTTCGTGATGCTGCTGGCCTCGCGTCAGGCGCGCCCGGATCTCAGGGCCAAGCTGATCGAAAGCTGCCGCTCGTCGATCACCACCACGGTCATGATCCTCTTCACCATGATCGGAGCGGGAATCTTCAGCTACTTCCTGAGCCTGGCGCAGATCCCGCAGATGATCGCCAGCTCGGTGGTCGAGGCCGACGTCCCGCCGCTGGCGGTGATCTTCCTGCTGCTGGCCATCTACTTCCCGCTGGGCATGTTTCTCGACGCCTTCTCCATGCTGGTCATCACCCTGCCCATCATGTTTCCCACCGTGGTGTCACTGGGCTACGACCCGATCTGGTTCGGCATCCTGGCGGTGAAGATGTGCGAGATCGGGCTGATCACACCGCCCATGGGCCTGAATGTCTACGTCATCGCCGGCATCGACAGGAAGACTCCGCTCACGCAGATCTTCCGGGGCGCCTGGTGGTTCGTGATCATGGAAATCGTCACCACGCTGATCCTGTTTTTCTTTCCCATCATCGTGACCTGGCTGCCCGACAACATGCTCGGGAAATAAAGCCCCGGCAAGGAGATCAAACATGAGCGCAAGACTGCAAGGCAAGACCGCCGTGGTCATGGGGGCCGGCTCCAGCGGCCCAGGCTGGGGCAACGGCAAGGCGGCCGCCGTGCTGTTCGCCCGCGAGGGCGCCCGCGTCGTGTGCGTGGACATCCACCTTGAGGCGGCGCAGGAAACCGCCCGCCTCATCCAGGCCGAAGGCGGCCAGGCCCTGGCGCTGCAGGCCGACGTCACGCGGCAGGCCGACATTGCCGCCGTGCAGCACGCCGCTCAGGCTGCCTTCGGGCGCGTCGATATCCTCAACAACAACGTCGGCATCGTCAGTGTGGGCGGCGTGCTCGACATCGACGAACAGGAATGGGACCGCGTCTACGCGATCAATCTGAAAAGCGCCTTCCTCGCCATGAAGCAGTTCATCCCCGCGATGCGCGAACAGGGCGGCGGCTCCATCATCAATATTTCCTCGGTGGCGTCGCTGCGTTACACCGGCGTGCCCTATGTCACCTACTCGACCACCAAGGCCGCGCTCAACCACCTGACCCGGGTGACGGCGGCGCAGTATGCTCCCGACCACTTGCGGGTCAACGCCATCATTCCCGGCCTGATGAAAACCCCCATGGTCGAGCAAGCCGCCAACCTTGCCCAGGAGTATGGCGAGGGAGACGTGCAGCGCATGTGGCGCGAGCGCGATGCCCAGGTGCCGATGGGCCACATGGGCGACGCCTGGGATGTCGCCCATGCCGCACTCTTTCTGGCCAGCGACGAGGCGCGCTACGTAACCGGCATCGAACTGGTCGTCGACGGCGGCCTGACGCTCAAGTTCTGAGCGTCTCGGGCCGGCACTTGCCGGCCCGAGAATCCCCAGGCTAGGATCGGAGTTCGCCCAACGACGAGACCCGAGCATGGACCCTCTCATCTCCCGGCTGGCCGCCTCGTTGCCGGCCGCCAAATCGCTCGAACAACTGACCCGCCCCCTGCTCGACATGCTGGGCGCGGTCACCGGCATGGAGTCCACCTACCTGACCACCATCGACCTGGAACGCGACGTGCAGCGCGTGTGCTACGCCCGCAACGACGGCGACATGGTGATACCGGAAGGGCTGGAAGTCACCTGGTCGGACACCCTGTGCAAACGCGCCCTGGATGAAAACTGTACCTACACCCAGGATGTCGCGACCCGCTGGGCAGACTCCGATGCGGCTCGTGCGCTGGGTCTGCAGACCTACTTCAGCGCACCCGTGCGCTCCGAAGACGGCCATCTGCTGGGCACCCTCTGCGCGGCCAGCGGCCGCCGCCTGCCCCTGCCCCAGGACGCGCCGGCCATCATGGCCCTGTTCTCCAGCCTGGTGGCCGGTTTCATCGAACGCGAAATGCTGATGCGGGCGCTGCAGGCGGCCAACACCCAGCTGCTGGATGCCGCCCTGCGAGATCCCCTGACCGGCCTGCCCAACCGCCGTGCCCTCTACGAACAGCTCGTGCGCCTGCTGCAGCACGCGCCGCTGGACGGCAACGCCGTGCTGGTCGGCATGCTGGATCTGGACGGCTTCAAACAGATCAACGACCAGTATGGGCACCAGGCCGGCGATGCCCTGCTCTGCGCCGTCGGCGCCCGCATCGCCGCCATCCTGCGCGCGGGCGACATGGCCGGACGGCTTGGCGGCGATGAATTCCTCGTTCTGGCCACCGGCTCGCAAGGCAACGCAGCCCAGGCGGCGGCCATCTTGCAGCAGCGCATCCTGGAGGCCACCTGCGGCGACTACACCCTGCCCGGGGTGACACTGCGCTACGCCGGGGCCAGCACGGGCGTGATCGCCATCCTGCCCGACACCGGGCTCGATGCGGACGCGGCCCTGCGCCTGGCCGACATGCGCATGTACGACGTCAAGCGCGAGCGCCGCAGCCAGCCCCGCCCCTGACGCCGCACGCCTGCCTCAGATGGGCCGGTTTCCCTGCCAGGCAGAAAAGCGCAGCAGATAGCCATCGGGGTCCTGCACCAGGAATTGATGCACCCCGATCTCGATATCATTGCTGCGATACCAGCGCTCCTGGCGGGCACGGTACAGAGGCCAGCCTGCTGCCTGCAACCGCGCCAGCAGCGCATCGATGGACGCCACCTTGATTTCGAAGTTGATGCCCCGCCCACGCGGCGCCTCCAGCGGGCCGGTGATCCAGTTTTCCCCGCCGCGCACCTCTTCGAGCATGAACTGCGCGCCCTCCAGATCGAGAAAGACGAAGCCTTCCTCCTCGCGCTGATAGACGACCCCGAAACCACACAGATCCCGCCAGAACGCCAGACTGCGCGGCAGGTCGCTCACCAGCAGCTCGGGCACCATGCGGGCGCGTTGCGTTTCCCCCATTTTTTTCTCCTTGCTTAACGGAAAAGCATCATGCCACAGTGTCACGAACGCCTGCGGCAGGCCTACATCCCTCTCTGGCGGGAATAAAAAAACCCGCAGACGGCCGTCTGCGGGTTCTCGGGCAGGCTGCGCCCGGATGCACTCACGAGGCTGGCGCCTCGCCGGGCTTGAGCAGCCAGCGCCCGGCGATGGGGCGCCCGAAATACGCCAGCACCGCGATCATCGACACCTCGATCGACACCGACCAGTAGATATGGCCCAGGAACTCGCTCCAGAGCTCATAGCCGTTGAGATTCCAGAGCCAGCCGACCGCGCCATTGGCATAGACCGGATTGCGGAAGCCGAACAGAGGGATGAGCAAGCCGTGCATGACCACGGTGATCAGGATCCCGTACCACGCGCCATACCAGAGCCGGATGCGGGGCCAGTAGATCGAGCCGACCACATACACGAAGGCGAACACGAAGCTGAACAGCCAGTGATACAGCGTCACGGCGCCGGGGATGGTCGCTCCCTGGTAGACATAGTCCAGGGAGTGGGAGTTGAATCCGAGCCAGCCCAGCCAGGCATCGATATTGGCGCCCGGCGGCGACACCTCGCCCGGCACCCGGGGCGGCATATTGACCTCGGACCCCCACTTGACGAGCGAACTCATGAAGCCCCCCACCAACGTCGTCCACAGCACGACCTTGCCATTGACTTTCGAGCCGAACATAGCCATCCCCCTATCCAGAAACCAGGAACAAACACTGTCTGTCGGTCCCGCCCCGGGCCGGGCGCGGAACCCTTGATGCAGTGTAGTGAGGGTTCGCTGCCCGGCGGCCCCGGCGTGACGACAATTCGTACTAAGACAATGTAGGCCTGCTCCCAGGCCAGGTATTTCCCCAGGGCAAAGCCGCGGCACCAGCGTCACCTCCCGCGCCCCGGGAATCAGCCGGATCCGTCATGAGCAACGGGAACCCCGGCAGCACCGCCCACCAGGTCTGAAGCCGCGCCTTCGACAGGCCTATACGTCTTCCAGGAAGCGCATGCGAAAGCGCCGACCCTTGATGTTGCTGTTGGACAGGCGCTCGAAGGCCGCCCGGGCGACCTGGCGGTCCAGGGCCACGTAGGAGGTGAACTCGGTGATGTTGATCTTGCCCACCTGCTCGAAGGTCAGGCCGCCATCGCCGGTCAGCGCGCCCAGCAGGTCGCCGGGGCGCAGTTTGTCTTTTTTGCCGCCCTGGATGCTCAGGGTGATCATGGGCGCACGCAGCGGACGATCCGCCTTGGGCTTGAGCGCCTTGATGTCGGCCCACTTCAGCGGCCGGCCCTGATACTCCTCGATCAGATTGGCCCAGCGCATTTCCTCGGGCGAACACAGGCTCAACGCCAGGCCTTTCTGCTCGCCCCGGCCGCTGCGGCCGATGCGATGCACATGCACCTCGGTGTCCTTGGTGACATCCACGTTGATCACCGCGCCCAGGTTCTGGATATCCAGCCCACGCGCGGCCACGTCGGTGGCCACCAGCACGGCGCAGCTCTGGTTGGCGAACTGGATCAGGATCTCGTCGCGCTCGCGCTGTTCCAGGTCGCCATTGAGCGCCTGCGCGCTGATGCCCCCGGCCTGCAGGCGCTCGACCAGATCGTGGCTGCGCACCTTGGTATTGCAGAAAGCCAGCGTGGAGACGGGGCGGTAATGCGCCAGCAGCGTTGCCACGGCGTCAAGGCGCTGCTCTTCTTCGATCTCGTAGAACACCTGCTCGATGCGGCTGGCGTCATGCTGGGCCTCGACCTTGACCTCGGCCGGGTTGCGCAGAAAGCGCGCCGACAATTTGCGGATGTTGTCCGGATAGGTGGCCGAAAACAGCAGCGTCTGGCGCTTGACGGGGCAATGCGAGGCAATCGCCACGATGTCATCGTAGAAGCCCATGTCGACCATGCGGTCGGCCTCATCGAGCACCAGGGTATTGAGTGCCGACAGGTCCAGGCTGCCGCGCGCCAGATGATCCTGCAGTCGTCCGGGCGTGCCCACCACCAGATGCGCCCCCCGGGCCAGGGACTCGGCCTGCGGACGCGCGGCCGCCCCGCCGCACAGCGTCAGCACTTTCACGTTCGGGATCAGCCGGGCCAGGCGACGCAGCTCCTGGGCCACCTGATCGGCCAGCTCGCGGGTCGGGCAGACCAGCAAGGCCTGCGGCGCCAGCCGCGCGACATCCAGACGCTGCAGCACGCCCAGGCCGAAGGCTGCCGTCTTGCCGCTGCCGGTCTTAGCCTGCGCGATCAGATCGCGCCCCTCCAGGATCAGGGGCAGGCTTTGCGCCTGGATCGGCGTCATGCGTTCAAAGCCCAGGCTTTGCAGATTCTCCAGCAAGGCTGGCAACAGGGGCAGGGAAGAAAAAGACGTATCAGTCACGATGGGGCAGGCCCGGAAAACAGTGTCGGCCCACAGTGTATGCGCTGGCATGGATTTACTGTGGCCCGAGAGGGCGCGCATGGTTTTCAGACAATGGGGACAGAGCCGGCCGACGCCCGCGCGATACACTTTCGCCTCTTTTCCGCCTGCGGCGGAATCAGTACGCAAAGGAATCACCGATATGTCCGCCTCCCACTCGCCCGGGCCGCAGCCCTTCGAGGCCGAGGCCCCGCATCTGCGGCGGGTGCTCAAACCGCGCCATCTCACCATGATCGCCATCGGCGGGGCCATCGGCACGGGGCTGTTCGTGGCCTCCGGCGCCACCATCGCCCAGGCCGGCCCCGGCGGCGCGCTGCTTACCTACCTCGTGCTCGGCCTGATGGTCTACTTCATCATGACCAGCCTGGGCGAACTGGCCGCCTTCATGCCAGTGCCCGGCTCCTTTGCCACCTATGCCGCGCGCTATGTCGATGAAGGCCTGGGCTTTGCCCTGGGCTGGAACTTCTGGTTCAGCTGGGCGGTCGTGGTGGCGGTGGATCTGGTGGCGGCCCAGCTCGTCATGGCCTACTGGCTGCCGGACGTGCCCGGCATTCTCTGGAGCTGCCTGTTCCTGCTGCTGATGCTGGGCCTGAATGCCTTTTCGGCGCGCGGTTTCGGCGAAAGCGAATACTGGTTCGCGCTGATCAAGGTAATCGCCGTGGTGTGCTTCCTGATCACCGGGGTGGCCATGCTCTCGGGCATCGTGCACGATGTGCCCTCGCCGGGCCTGTCCAACTGGAGTGTGGGCGAGGCGCCCTTCGTCGGCAACTTCGCCACGCTGGTAGGCGTGGCCATGGTGGTGGCCTATTCCTTCCAGGGCACCGAGCTGGTCGGCGTGGCTGCCGGCGAGTCCGAGAATCCGCGCCGCAACGTGCCGCTGGCCATCAAGCGGGTGTTCTGGCGCATCCTGCTGTTCTACGTGCTGTCGATCGCCGTGATCGGCCTGCTGCTGCCTTATACCGACCCGCAGCTGCTGCGCAGCGATGTCAGCGACATCGCGGTCAGCCCCTTCACCCTGGTGTTCGAGAAGGCCGGCCTGCTCTCGGCGGCCACCGTGATGAACGCCGTCATCCTGACCTCGGTGCTGTCGGCCGGCAACTCGGGCATGTACGCGGCCACCCGCATGCTGTTCAACATGGCCCGCGAAGGCATGGCGCCGCGCCGTTTTGCGCGCCTGTCGCGCTCGGGCGTGCCGGTCCATGCCCTGGCCGGCACCACCGCCCTGGCCAGCCTTTGCCTGTTCAGCGCCATCTACAGCCCGCAGGCGGTCTATATCTGGCTGCTCAATCTGGCCGGCATGACCGAGTTCATCATCTGGCTGAGCATCGCCGTCAGCCACTATCGCTTCCGCAAGGGTTACCTGCTGCACGGCCACGATCCGGCCGCCCTGCCCTATCGCGCCGGCCTCTTTCCCTGCGGGCCGCTGCTGGCCTTCGTGCTGTGCCTGGTGATCACATTGGGCCAGAACTACGAGGCCTTCCTGCAGGATCGCATCGACTGGGGCGGGGCGCTGTCCACCTACCTCGGCATCGTGCTGTTCCTGGCAACCTGGGCAGGCTACCGGCTGATGCGCCGATCACGCTGGATCCGCTACCAGGATATGCGTTTCGACTACCAGGACGAGCCCCGCCCCGGCGACGATGCGGCGCGCCCTTGAGGCCCAGCCCATGCGTTATGCTCCCCCGTTTTACGCCAACAGGCCCATCCGGCCCGCCCCCTGAAGGAAGCACGATCTTGGCTGATCCCAATCGCGCCACCCCCATGCCCGCCCGCGACGTCTCGACGCCGGAGGGCCTGCGCCGCACCCTGTCGGCCCGCCACCTGTCCATGATTGCCGTCGGCGGCTCGATCGGTACGGGGCTGTTCGTGGCCTCCGGCAACACCATCGCCCAGGCAGGCCCGGGCGGCGCGCTGCTGGGCTACGCCCTGATCGGCCTGATGGTCTATTTCCTGATGACCAGCCTGGGCGAACTGGCCGCCGCCATGCCCGTGGCCGGCTCGTTCTCGACCTACGGCGCGCGCTATGTCGAGCCCGGCTTCGGTTTCGCCCTGGGCTGGAACTACTGGTACAACTGGGCCGTCACGGTCGCCGTCGATCTGGTGGCCGCCCAGCTGGTCATGGCCTACTGGTTTCCCGACGTGCCCGGGGTCTATTGGAGCGCGCTGTTCCTGGCCATCACCTTCGGCCTGAACGCGCTGTCGGCGCGCGGTTTCGGCGAGGCCGAGTTCTGGTTCGCCCTGATCAAGGTGATTGCCGTGATCGCCTTCATTGCCATGGGCGTGCTGATGCTGCTGGGCATCATCCGCGGCGGCGAAACCGGCGGCTGGCACAACCTCACCATCGGCGATGCGCCCTTTGCCGGCGGTTTCGCCGCCCTGATCGGCGTGGCCATGGTGGTCGGCTTCTCGTTCCAGGGCACCGAGCTGATCGGCATTGCAGCCGGAGAATCCAAGGATCCGGCGCGCAACCTGCCACGCGCCGTGCGCCAGGTGTTCTGGCGCATCCTGCTTTTCTATGTGCTGGCCATTGCCGTGATCGGTCTGCTGATCCCCTACACCGACCCGCATCTGCTGCGCGACGGCGTGGGCGACATCAGCGTCAGCCCCTTTGCCCTCATCTTCGAGCGCGCCGGCCTGCTGGCGGCGGCCTCCATCATGAACGCGGTGGTCCTCACGTCGGTGCTGTCGGCCGGCAACTCCGGCATGTATGCCGCCACCCGCATGCTGTACGCACTGGCGCGCGAAGGCAAGGCGCCGGCCTGGTTTGCGCGCGTCACGGCCCACGGCGTGCCGCTGCGCGCACTGCTGGCCACCACGGCGATCGCCGCGCTGTGCTTTCTGTCTTTCGTGTTCAGCCCCAACGAGGTCTACATCTGGCTGCTGAACACGTCTGGCATGACGGGCTTCATCGCCTGGCTGGGCATCGCGCTGAGTCACTATCGCTTCCGGCGCGGCTATCTCAAGCAGGGAGGCAGGCTGGCTGATCTGCCCTATGTCTCGCCCTTCTTTCCCTTCGGGCCGCTGTTTGCGTTCACGCTCTGCCTGATCATCACTTTGGGCCAGAACTACGAAGCCTTCCTGCAGGACCGCATCGACTGGGTCGGCGCGGCCGCCACCTACATCGGCATCCCCTTGTTTCTGCTGATCTGGGCGGGCTACCGCCTGATGCGCGGCTCGCGCTTCGTGCGCTACCAGGATATGCAGTTCCCGATCGGAAAACTGGATTAACGCAACGCGCCGACCTCGATGCGACGCGCGCCGCAGGCCTCGACCAGCGCCTCGTCGTGGCTGGCGAAGATCACCACACGATCGCGCCCCCAGGCCCGGAACACGTCGGCCAGCACGCCGCGGGCAGCCGCATCCAGCCCGTTGCTGGGGCCATCGGCGACCACCAGCGCCGGCGCGCCCAGCTGCGCGGCCGTCAGGTAGACCTTGCGGCGCGTCCCGGTCGACATCTGCTCGAGGCGCTTGTCCAGATGCGGCATCAGGCCCAGCGCCGCGGCCAGCTCGAAGACGGCCGCATCCAGCGCCACGCCCTTGTCCTGCGCGGCCTGTTCGAGCAGGCCGCGGCCGGTCTGCTGCGGTTCGGTCAGGCAGTTATCCGGCACATAGGCCAGGCGGCGACGCGCGCCTTCGGCAGCCCCGTGCAACGCCCGCCCCTCAATCCAGACCTCGCCCGCATCCGGGGCGATCGCGCCCGCCAGAATGCCCAGCAGCGTGGATTTGCCGGTGCTGTCTTCTTCGCACAGCGCCAGACAGCCGGGCGCAAACCTGTGCGTCAGGCCTTCAAAGACGATGTGGTCGCCGTAGCGCTTGCCGAGTTGGTCGATGCGTAGCATGGCGCCAGTTTACGCAGGATGCCTGCGCGCGGCCAGATCCGGTCCGCGCCGGGGCCGGCCGGCGCATTGCGGGTTAACATGAGGCCTGCTCCGGGGTGCACGCCAGTGCTGAGATCCACACCCGCGAACTTGACCCGGTTCATGCCGGCGTAAGAAGAGCACTGATCTCGACAGGGCCAGGCCACCCGGGCTTCGGAGCATCCATCAACCGGCCTCCCAGAATGCTCATGACCCACGTCGAACCGCCGCTTGCGGATCTACTCGAATTCATTGCCCAGGACGGCTGCAGCGACACCCAGTTCGACCAGCTCGCCTTGCGACTGTTCGCCTACCAGTATGGTGCCAATCCCGCCTATCGCAGTTTCTGCCAGCGGCGCGGCGCCACGCCACGGCGCGTGACCACCTGGAGCGACATCCCGCCCGTGCCGATCGACGCCTTCAAGGCCATGGAGCTGCGCTGCGAGCCGCCGCGCCCCGATGAGCGCGTCTTCATGACCAGCGGCACCACCCGCGCCGACATGCGCGGGCGGCATTTTCATCCCCACCTTGAGGTCTACGACCTCTCGATGACGCGCCATTTCGCGCAACGCTTCATGCAGGGTGTGCAACGGCTGCCGATGGGGATTCTCTTCCCCGACGAGACGGCCATGCCCAACTCTTCGCTGGCGCACTATCTGGCGCTGGCCAAGTCGACCTTCGGCACCGCCAACAGCCGCTATTTCATGACGCCGCAAGGCATGGACCTGCAGGCGCTGTGGCAGACGCTGGAGCAGGCCGAAGGCGAAGGCCGCCCCTATGCCCTGCTGGGCGCGAGCTTCAGCTTTGTGCACGTCATCGATGCCTTGCGTCGCGAGGGCCGCCGCTTCCGCCTGCCCGCAGGCAGCCGCATTCTCGACACCGGCGGCTACAAGAAACAATCCCGCGAGCTGCCGCTGGAGGCGTTCTACGCCGAGCTGAGCGAGCTGCTGGGCGTGCCGCGCACGCTGTGCATCAATATGTACGGCATGACCGAACTGAGCACCCAGTTCTACGACGACGGCAACGCCACGCTGCCGTCCGTCAAATCCGGGCCCCACTGGATCCGCTCGCGCCTGGTCGATCCGGTCACCGGCCAAAACGTGCCACAGGGCGAGCGTGGCATCCTGGCGCATTGCGATCTGGGGAATTTCAATTCCGTCACCACCATCCTGACCGAAGATGTCGGGGCGCCGGCCGAGGGCGGCTTTCTGCTGCTGGGCCGCGCCGAAGGCGCCCAGGCCAAGGGCTGCTCGCTGGCGGTCGAGGAATTCCTGCGGTCCAGCGCGCCACGAACGTGCGCCGGATCGAAGCCGGCTACCTGCCCGGCCTGGCCTCGCACGAGGTCGGCTGGCACACGGCATCCTTCGCGCGCGACGGCCAGCAACTGGAGGTCGCGCTGCCCATCCTGTCGCCGGCGCAGATGCAGGCGCTGGCGCAGCGCGTGCGCGCCGCCAGCGCCATCCATCTGAAAACGCTGGGCGTCGACGAGATCATCACCATCGTCGATCGGGCCGTCGCACGTCTGCTGGACCCGGCCGAACCGCTGCGCCAGCAGGCCGATGCCCTGCTGCCCCTGGTCACCGGCTATGACGCCGACATGCTTCGCCTGGGCCTGACCGGCCTGCTCAAGACCTTCCGCGCGCCGCAACTGCGCCGCTTCGTGGCCGAAGATTTCGCCAACCCCAAGGTGCTGGACGGCTTTCAGCCGGCCGCCAAGGGCGGCGCGGTGCGCGCCTATGGCCCCGACCTGCTGGCGCACAGCTGGGCCGGCAATGTGCCGGCCCTGGCGCTCTGGAGCCTGGTATGCGGCCTGCTGGTCAAGGCAGGCAACATCGGCAAGCTGCCCAGCGCCGAGCCGCTGTTCGCAGGTTGGTTCGCGCGCGTGCTGGCCGACGTCCACCCGCCCCTGGCGGACTGCCTGGCCGTGGTCTGGTGGCGCGGCGCCGGTGGCGATGAGGCCAGCGCCCTCTACGCGCAGGCCGACGCCGTCGTGGCCTATGGCGGCAACTCCGCCCTGCAGGCCATCCGGCAGCGTCTGCCGGTCAGCACGCGCTTCATCGCCCACGGGCACAAGCTGGGTTTCGGCGTAGTCAGCGCCCGCGCGCTCGACACCCTCAAGGGGCCGGCGCTGGCGCGCCGCGCCGCCTGGGACGTCATGCGCTACGACCAACAGGGCTGCTACTCGCCCCACCTTTTTTATGTCCAGCGCGGCGCAGCCATCTCGCCGCGCGAATTCGCCGCCTATCTTGCCGCCGAGCTCGCACGGCTGCAGACCCGCTATCCGCGCCGCGCGCTCGATCTGGAGGAAGCCGCCGCCTTCGCCAAATGGCGTCAGGCCATCGAATGGCGCCAGCTTCCCGGCCGCCCCGCCGACCTGCTCCTGGGGCAAGCCGATGACGCCTGGAGCGTCGTGTATAGCGACGCGCCCGCCGCCCTGACGCCCACCGCCCTGCAACGCAGCATCGTGGTGGCCGCCATCGACGCGCTCGATACCGTGGCGGACCTCGTGGCGCCACAGGCCGCCTATCTGCAGACCGCCGGCGTGGCCGCCTCTCCCGAAGAGCTGCATCGCCTGGCCGGATCCCTGGGCGCCGCCGGCGTGACCCGCATCAGCGCCCTGGGCGCGATGAGCCAGCCCGAAGCCGGCTGGCACAACGACGGCCGCTTCAACCTGCTCGATCTGGTGCGCATGACGGAAATCGAACTCTCGGCCGAAATGGCGGCCGAACCTTACGCCTCCTACGAACCATGAGCGCCGCCCAGCCCTTTCTCGACTTTCGGCAGGTCAGCTACGCCTACCCGGGACGCGCGCCCGTGGTCGACGGGGTGGACTGGCCTTTGCGGCGCGGCGGGTTTCACTGCCTGCTCGGGCGCAGCGGCTGCGGCAAGACCACCTTGCTCAAGCTGGCCGCCGGCCTGCTCCAGCCGCAGCAGGGAGAAATACGGCGCGCCGATGATGTCCCCGCCCTGCCCGGCCCCGGCCTGGGCTACGTGTTCCAGGCGCCCACGCTGCTGGCGTGGCAGCGCGTGATCGACAACGTGCTGCTGCCGGTGTCGCTGCAAGGCCGCGTGCAAGCCGCCGACCAGGCGCGCGCGCGGGAACTGCTGGCGCTGCTGGGCCTGGCCGATCATGCCCAGCACTATCCGCGCCAGCTGTCCGGCGGGCAACAAAGCCGCGTGGCGCTGGCGCGCGCCCTCATCCTGGAACCGGCGCTGCTGCTGCTGGACGAACCCTTTGCCGCGCTGGACGCCATCACGCGGGCCGAACTACAGGACGACCTGCTGGCCATGTGCCGCGCACGCCGCAGCACCGTACTGTTCATCACGCACGACATCGGCGAGGCCGTCTATCTGGGCGAACGGGTGGCTGTCATGCAGCAAGGCCGCCTGAGCCTGGACATCGACATCGCGCTGGATGTGCCACGCACCCAGGCCATGCGACATGGCGCAGCCTTCAACCAGTACTGCTCGGAGATCTACCAGGCCATGACCGGAGGCCGCCCATGAGCCATCATCCCCGACTGCTGGCGCTGGCGCTGCTGTGCCTCCTGCTGGGCGCCTGGGAGCTGACCGTGCGTCAGGCCGGCATCTCGACCCTGGTGCTGCCAGCCCCCTCCGTCGTGGCCCGCACCCTCTGGAGCAGCCTGGCCACCGGCTATCTCTGGCCGCACATCGGCGTCACGCTGGCCGAGATGCTGCTGGGTCTGGTCCTGGGCGGCGCCGCCGGCCTGCTGATCGGCGTGGCGCTGGCCGAGTCCCCGTTGCTCGACCGGGTGCTCAAGCCCTATGTCATCCTCAGCCAGGTGGTGCCCAAGCTCGCCCTCGCGCCGCTTTTCGTGCTGTGGTTCGGTTTCGGCATGCTGCCCACCATCATCATGACGGCGCTGATCTGTTTCTTCCCGCTGATGGAGAACACGTTCACCAGCCTGCGCCAGGTCGACCCGCAACGCTTGCAGCTGTTCTCCCTGCTGGGGGCCTCGCGCCGACAGACCCTGCTGCGCCTGAAGCTGCCCGCCGGGCTGCCCGGCATCCTGGCCGGCCTGCGCGTAGCGCTGGTTCTGGCCCTGGTGGGCGCGGTGGTCGGCGAATTCATCGGGGCCAGCCGTGGCCTGGGCGCGGTCATCATCGCGGCCCAGGGCATGATGGACACCCCGCTCATGTTTGCCGCGCTGGCGGCCATCGCGGCCATCGGCCTGCTCTGCTATCAGGCGACCCTGATGCTTGAGCGCCGCCTGCTGCGCCCTTACACCGATTCCCCATGACTGCCACACGCCGCCTTCCCCTGCTTGTTTCACCTTCCCGCCGCGCCTGGCTGGCTGCGGCTGCCAGCCTCGGCGCGCTCGCGCTGGGCGCGCCGTTTGCGCACGCCAGCGCCGCGCGCAAGCTCACCCTGGCGGGCTGGAGCAAGCCCATCTCGGAAATCACCAATCTGCTGGCCGAGCCCGACAAGGGCTTCTTCAAGGCCCAAGGCGTGGACCTGGCCTATATCCCGGGCGCCGGCGGTGGCGATGCCATCCGCAACCTGCTGAGCGGCCAGGCCGATGTGGCCTTCACCGACCCCGGCTCCTTCTTCATGGCGCTCGACAAAGGCGAGCGGCTGCGCGGCATCTACGACATCTACCCGCAGAATGTCTTTAACGTCGTGTCGCTCAAGTCCGCCAACATCAAGCGTCCGGCCGACCTCAAGGGCAAACGCATCGGCGTCTACAGCCTGTCCAGCGGTACGCGCCAGAACCTGCTGGTGCTCTTGCATCAAGCCGGGCTGAGCGAGAGCGATGTCGAAATCGTGGTCACTGGCGTGCTCAACTTCGCGCCCCTGCTGCAAGGACAGGTCGACGCCACCGCCGCCACCGACACGGGCCTGCTGGTAGGGCGTCGTCGCGGCCTGGGCGAGGTGGACGTGATGGAAGTGCGCGACTACATCAATCTTTCCAGCGATCTGTTCGTGCTGCGTGAAACCGACGACCCGCAACAGATCGCCCTGATGCGCGACTTCCTGCGCGCCTACCGCGACAGCGCGGCCTGGATGATCGCCGAACCCGACGAAGCCGCCGCCGTGGCCTCGCGCCGCGCCATCGATGGCACCGACCGCGCCATCAACCGCGAGATCATCGGCCTGCGCAATGCCGCCGCGCTCGCGCCTGCCGGCGCCGATGGCATCGCGCCGCCCCTGGGCGCCTTCGACATGGCGCTCTGGCAGCAAGGCGCCGACGCCTATCGCGACCTCGGCCTGATCCAACGCTCCATCAATGTGCGCGACGTGCTCGACGCCAGCCTGCTGCCAGGAGCAAGCCGATGAAATTCAGCGACAAGGTGGTGCTGGTCACCGGCGCCAGCCGCGGCATCGGCGCCGAAATCGCGCTGGCCTTCGCCCGCGAAGGCGCCACCGTCATCATCAACTACCTGCAGAACGCCGCCGCCGCCCACAGCGTGGTGGCGCGCTGCCAGCAAGCCGGTGGCGACGCCTGGGCGCTGCAGGCCGATGTCAGTTCGGCCGCGGCCGTGCAGGCCATGATGGACGCCATCGTGCTCGAAACCGGCCGCCTGGATGTGCTGGTCAACAATGCCCTGCGTCACTACACCTTCGATCCCCGCCAGCGCCAGACCTTCGACACCCAGGCCTGGCAGGACTACCAAGACCAGTTCGAGGCCGCAGTCGGCGGCGCCTACCATTGCAGCCGGGCCGCGCTGCCGCATTTCAAGCAGCGCGCCCGGGGCAGCATCATCAATATCGCCAGCAACCTCGTGGAACATCCGGTCGTGCCCTATCACGACTACAACACCGCCAAGGCCGCGCTGATCGGCTTCAGCCGCAACCTGGCTGCCGAGCTCGGGCCTTACGGCATACGGGTCAACTGCGTGGCGCCCGGGCTGGTCTACCCCACGGCCAGCAGCCATCTCACGCAGGAGTCGTTTCGCGACGGGCTGATCGCCGCCACGCCGCTGCGACGCATCGCCCGGCCCGAGGACATTGCCGGCCCGGTGCTGTTTCTGGCGTCTGACTGGAGCGGTTTCATGACCGGCCAGGTGCTGTTCGTCGACGGCGGGCTGGTCATGCGCTAGGGGCGGCAGCCCCGCCTGGCCACGGGCACGCAGCCGGGTCGGGCCACGTCAGCGCGAAGACGCGCTGCGCAGCCGCGCGAGTTCGGCGGACAGCTCGGCCACCAGCGCCAGGGCATGCGCATAGGGGTCAGCGGCATCCTGCGCAGCAGGCGCCGGACCAGCGACGCTGCCATGCAGCTGTGGCTGGACCATTTCCTGGCTTCTGCCGACATCGACATCGAACACCAGTTGCTCGGCCCGATGCCAGGTGCTGAACCACTCCAGCGGCAGGCCGCGCTGATCCCGGCTCTGGCCTTCGAGCATCAGCAAGGGCGCCCCCGCCTCCGTTTGCAGCAGGCCCGCCAGCTCGGCATCGGCCGCCACCGCGCGGATCTGATTGCGCCCGGCGCCAGGATGCAGGCCATAACGACGGATCAGCACGCCATGCAGAGAGGTGTCGGTCAGGTCTTCGGCGCGCAGGCAAGGCACGGCCGACGCAGGCAGCCAGGTGCGCACATAGGCCAGCGGCGCCTCGGCCACGTGCCGCAGGCGCTCCAGCAACAGCAGCTCGGCCGTGCCGAAAAATTCAGCCACCGCGCGGGGCGGGTCGGCCGGCGCCAGACTCAGCACCCGCGTCTTGAGCGCCACGCCGGATTGCGCCAACTGCTCATGCAGGCCGGTGGAGCGTTGCACCAGCCGGCGGTGCTCGGAGGGCGCCGCCACCACTGCAGGACGCCCAGCCTCCCGCTGGATCAGGCCTTCGGCGGCCAGCGCCGACAAGGCCTGCCGCACCACGCTGCGCGCCACGCCGAAGCGTTCGCAGAGCGCCGCCTCGCTGGGCAACTGCGTGCCCGCGCTGAGCTTGCGGGTACGGATGTAGCCACGCAGCCGCGCCGTCACCTGCATGTGCAACGGAACATCGGCCGAACGGTCCAGAACGGGTAAATCTCCAGCGTTGGTGGGCGCTGCCATGCAAATCAACCTTCAGTTTGGGCCTGCGCAGTTTCCCATACATGGCCCCAACCGGGAACCAGCGCCGCGGCGCGCTCGGCAGCCAGCACCAGACTGTCTTCGCGCGCGATGCCCTGGCCGACGATATCGAAGGCCGTGCCATGATCGACCGACACCCGCACCACCGGCAGTCCCACCGTAATGTTCACGCCGTCATCGCCATAGACCGCCTTGAACGGCGCGTGCCCCTGGTCGTGATAGCAGGCGATGACGAACTGCCACTTGCCGCGCACGGCTTGCGGAAAAAGCGCATCGGCCGGAATCGGCCCTGCCGCCAGGATGCCGTTGGCATTGGCCTCGGCCACCGCCGGCGCCAGGATGTCGGCATCCTCGCTGCCGAAGATGCCGTTCTCGCCGGCATGGGGATTGAGTCCCGACACCGCCACCGGCTGATCGCCACGGCCCAGCGCCTTGGCGAAAGACCCGGCCAGACGCAGCACTGCGCGCGTGCGTGCCGGCGTGAGATCCTCGATGGCCTGACGCAGCGACACGTGGGTGGTGGCATGGAAAATGTACAGATCGCCGGCCGACAGCACCAGCGAAAAGGTCTTGACGCCGAACTCATGCGCCAGCAGCTCGGTGTGCCCCGGCCATTTGTGCCCGGCAGCATGGATCGCGGCCTTGTTCAGCGGCGCAGTCACAATGCCGTCCACCTCGCCGGCGCGCGCCAGCGCACATGCCGTGGTCACGAAACGCACCGCGCCGTCGCCGGCCTCGGCGCTGATCTCGCCCTGCTTCACGCCTGCCAGCGACGGGCCGGCCTGCAGCACCTCGATGGTGCCCGGGGCGTTGGTGACGTCGGCCGCACGTTCGACGCGGCGCACGATGGCAGGGTCGCCACCCAGGCTGCGCACAGCCTGGACCATCACATCGACATCGCCAATAACCACCAGGCGCGCCTTGTCGCGCAGCGCATCATGCTTCATCAGCATCTTGGCGGTGATTTCAGGCCCGATGCCCGCCACGTCTCCGAGGGTTACGGCCAAAAGGGGAGTCTTCGGGGTAGGGGCTTGCGTCATCGTTTGAATCTCCTGTCGCGGATCGCGCGCACCGCGCGAACCAGTACGTCTTCGGCGCCAAAGCCACCGGCCTTGGTCACCACGGGCAGGCCGGCCGAACGGCCGCCGATCAGGGTGCCCAGCGGCACGCCACCCATTACTTCATCCACCAGGGCAATGCCGTTGGCCCCCAGGGCCGTCAGCACCTGGCGTGCGCCATCGCCGCCGGTGGCCACCACGCCGGCCGCTCCGGCCGTGCCGATGGCCTGCGCGGCAAGCGCGCCCAACCGTTGCGCCACGAGGTCCGGATCCACCGCCGCGTGCTGTCCGGCAGGCGCAAGGAGCAGCAGTGTACTGGCCGCCGGCAGCCCGTCCCGGGCCAAGGCCTGCAGCAAGGGCGCGCTCCAGGCCTGCCAGCGTGCGTCATCGGCCATGCTGTCCAGGGGCGGCGCCCAGGTCTGCGCGCCCGCCGCCTGCAGGGCGGCAATCTGCGCCCGCGCCGTGCTGTGCTGCGAGGTCACGACCACCACCACCGGCGCGACCTGGTCGGCGCCGGCCCAGACCCGCGCCAGCGGGGCTGCCAGCCCCCCTGCGCCCACCGGCAGCGCGCGCTCGCCCAACAGGCCGATGGCGCGCGCCAGCCGCTCCAGGTCGGCCTCCTCGCGGGCATCGACCACCACGGTATCGCCGGCCTGCGCAATGCGCGCAGCCAGCGAGGCCGGGCTTTCATCCGCCACCGCCGCCACGTGGGCACAGCCCAGCAGGGTCGGGATATGGCTTTGCGTGACCGGCGTGACCGGATCGGTCGCCGCCGACGTGGCCGTCACCGGCTCGCCGTTGACCTTGAGCACGCCGTCCTCGACAGTGCGTCCCGTGGCCGGGAACGCCGGGCAGACCACCGCAATGGCATTGTCGCGCCAGGCGCTGCGGGCCGCATCGATCTCGGCCTTGAACGCGCCGCGCAGGGTCGAGTCCACCTTCTTGTACAAGCGGGACACCCCGGCTGCACGCAGCCGCTCGATATTGCGCCGCACCGTGGCGCCGGCCTCCGGGCCGGGACGGGCGCGGCTGTGCGTGGTCACCGCCAGCACTTCGACATCGTCGGCCGTCGGCGCATCCAGCGCTTCGTGCGCGCCATCGATCGACAGGCGGGTGCGCCAGCCGGCGCGCACGAACTGCACGGCGCTGTCGCCCGCGCCGGTCAGGTCATCGGCAACAATCGCGATGATGGGCCTCAAAGCGCCTCCCCGCGCGCCATCCGTTGGTCGCCTGCGCTGTCCTCATCGACATCCGCGGCCGGCTTCAGCTCGCCCGCCCGCTTGAGGAAGAACGACGCCAGCACCGGCGCCAGAATGGAACTGATCAGCACGCAGGCGGCCACCTGGGCGGTCGCCGTGGACACATACTGCTGGAAACTCGGATCGGCCGCGGCCACGACGGCCGGCGTGGCAATGGCGTTGCCGGCCGTGGTGCCCGCCGCAAACCCCAGCCCGCTCTTGCCGCCACGGCGCAGGATCAGGCGATAGCCCAGGTACACCAGGCCCCCCGTCAGCGGGCTGATCAGCAGGCCCAGAATCAGGCCGGAGATTCCGCCGCTGACCACGGCGCCCAGATTGATGCCGGTCCCCAGCGCGAACGCGAAGAACGGGATCACGATGTTCGGCACCGGCTTGAGCACGTCGCGCCACTTCGGGTCCAGGTTGCCCACCAGAACGCCCAGCAGGAACGGCACCAGCGCCGCCACCATGGCGATCACCGGAATGTCGGCCAGACCCGAGGCGCCCAGAAACAGCAGGCTGAAGAACGGACCGTCATTCAGGGCGCTGGCGACATAGGCGCCGCGATCGCGCGCATCGCCATACTGCCCGGTATAGGCCAGCCACAGACCGCCGTTGCTGTTGTCGAACGCCGCCAGCATGGCCAGGATGGACACGCCCAGCACGCCGTTCAGGCCCACATAGCTGCCCAGGATGATGATCAGCGTGGCAGGCACCAACGTTTTCATCAGCAGGATCGTCCCGGCCGTAGCCAGGATGGGGCCGCCGGTGCGCGCATTCACGTGGGTGCCGGTGGCGAAGATCAGCAGTGCGATCAGCGGCAGCGCGCTGTTCTTGAACAGTGCCGTCGTAAAGCCGCCGATGGCCAGCGCGTCAGGCGCGAACGTGCCGAACAGCGAGCCCAGGATCAGCGGCACCAGCATCAGGCCGCCGGGGATCTTCTGCATCGTGCCAAAGAATGGCGAACGTATTTTTTCGGTCTTCATTGAGGGAGTCTCCAGGGGGATTTTCTAATGATGCTGGCATTCATGACAGTGGTTTATCTGACGTTGAGACGCCGGCATTTTATACCTATCCGTACAAGCTGTACGTACAGGCCTGAATGTAGTCCCGCCACAAGATTTGCTCAAGCTCCGGATTTACCCTGCCCCATCCCCACTGGAGCGCGGTTTTTCCAGGGCCGCCCGGACCGGCGCGACCCTGCAAGGCATCCTGGCCAAGACCTGGCGGCACCTGAAACAGCAACGCGCCTGAAGCGGCGCGCCCGCGCCCGCCCTACAATGGCGGACAGACTGCCCGGCCCTGCCCGCGCGCCCACTTTCGCACCACGGAAACTCACGCATGAAAATCGCCATCGCTGCCGACCACGCCGGATTCGAGCTCAAGGAACAACTCAAGCAAGCCTTTCCCGACATCGACTGGCTGGATCTGGGCACTCACAGCAACGCCTCGGTGGATTATCCCCAGTTCGGTTTCGCCATGGGCCAGGCCATCACCGAAGGCCAGGCCGCTCAGGGCATCCTGATCTGCGGCTCGGGCATTGGCATCTCCATCGCCGCCAACCGTTACCCTGCCGTGCGCGCCGCGCTTTGCGCCAATGCCACCATGGCCCGCCTGAGCCGTCAGCACAACGATGCCAACGTGCTCGCCCTGGGCAGCCGCATCATCGGCCTGGACCTCGCCCGCGACTGCGTCAGCGCCTTCCTCGACACCCCCTTCGAAGGCGGCCGCCACCAGCGCCGCGCCGACATGCTCGACACCCGCCGGGGCTGAGCCCGGCAGCGCTGTCCGCCCCATGCTGCGCCTGGCCTTGCTCCTGCTGGCGGCCTGCCTGGCAAGCGCCGCGCACGCCGCCAACACGCCCTGCTCGGGCAAGAAAGGCGGCGTGCAGCGCTGCGTCGGCGACCGCTTCCTGTGCCGCGACGGCTCCATCAGCGCGTCCAAGCGCCAATGCACGGCGCCCGAGCCGGCCGCCGCCCCGCCCGCGCGCGCCACCGGCCCTTGCCCCTGTAGCGGCCGGCAGTACTGCACCGGCCCGCGCGGCGGCACCTATTGCCTCACCCCGAGCGGCAAGAAGTCGTATCTGCGGCCCTAGGCCGGGCCGCGCCCGGGCTCCCGTCCAGCGTGCTGGCGCCCGCGGCCTGACTGCGCCGCAAGGCGCGATCAAACAAGGCCGCAGCCTCCTGCGCCGGCAGATCCAGCCCGAAACGCCCCCGCAGGCAATCCGCCCAGGCGGCCGCCTCCGTATAGCAGAACCGCTCCAGCCCCCCCTCATTGCCACGCCGGGTATACACCGCGTTCAACATCGACTCGCGGGCGCCCGGCAGCGTCCGGCTGACCAGCAGGTCCAGGCGGAATACCGACTGCGGATGGGTCGCGGTAAACCAGTTCCCGATCTCCCTATCCACGCTTGCCGCCGGCGTCAGTCCGAAGCAATACACCGGCTGCCACCCGACGGCCGTCTCGAACTCCAGGCGCCAGTGCGCCGCCTCCGGCATCAAGCGAAAGCGTCCATGCGGCGTGGACTGCGGCACCTGCGGCAAGGCCGCCAGCGGCGCCGTCTGCGTCGTCGAGCCGAAGGCCACGTCGGCAAACCAGCCACGCCCCTGCAGGTCCACCTGCAGCAGCATGTGAGTCAGGCCGGTCTGCACCATCTGCGGCACCTGCCAGCGCACCCGCGCCAGCAGCGGCGTCACCGCAAACCCCAGCCGCGTGAGCACCTCCATGAACAAGGCGTTGTGCTCAAAGCAATAGCCCCCGCGTCGTCGTCGCAGCAGTTTGTCCACCAGATCGTCGAGCGCCAGTGATACCGGCTGCCCCGAATAAGGCGCCAGATTCTCGAATGGAATCGCCTGCGGGTGCAGCGCATGCAACTGCCGCAGCACCGCCAGCGTCGGGGCCATCGGCCCCCGGAAACCAATGCGATCGAAATACAGGTCCAGCCAGTCCGTCTGCGGCATGAAATCTCCTCAACCGGCCCCGGCATCGCCACCCGACACCCCAAGGACCGGCAGCAACGCGCATCGCCACACCAGGGCAGAATAAAAGCTCAGGCAGACTTGAGGTCAAGCGAAACAGGCTCGAACCCGCGCTCAGGGCAGGCGCGACACGATGAAGGCGGCCTCGTGCTGGTGGTGGGGATAGCGGCTGTTGATCCAGGCGGCAAACTCCTGCCGGGTCACGCGCTGACGATAGGCGTCGTGCATCCACACCAGGAACTCGTCGCGCTGCGCAGCGGTATCCAGCGGGATGCGTGAGTACGAAGGGTCGCTCCTGATCTGCGTGACCAGGCCCTGGCTCCAGTCCATGAACGGCTGGTCCATTTCGGCCGCAACCACCCGGGGATCGGCCGCGGCGTCCGTCGCGCAGCCTTGCAGCAAAGGGGTGGCCAGAGAAAGCGCCATGGCCGCGGCGGCAGCAGATCGGCGGAAACGAAAACGCATGATCGGGCTCCTTGAGTGACGCTGAAGAGATCGGATGGGCCGCAAGCGCCTACTGCGGCCGGCGTTCCACGGCGGCCCGATCCTGGCTGCGCCAACCCGCCCGCAGCGAAGCGATCTGCCTGAGCGCCTTCTGGCTCATGCTCCACCAGGCAAACGGCCGCGGATCGGCCAGCATGCTCAAGGCGCGGGCGTAATCCAGCGTCAGCCCCGGCGTCCAGGCCATGGTCAGGGCGCGCTTGCGAAGCTGGGCCGCCACCCATAGCTCCGGCGTGGCCAACAGGCGCAACATGACGCGCCAGCCGGCACCCGGCCCGTACAGCCGCCCCACCACGCCGTCCAGCGCCGCCTCCAGGGCGGCCGACACCGAGCTGGAGCAATTGCGGTGGGTCAGGTTGTAGGTGCTCGTCTGGCGATAGGTTTCCCAGAAAGCCTGCAACTTGGCCGCATCGTAGTTGCGGATGCGCACCTGAACCGTCGATGGGCACCAGGCACGGGATTCGGTGGCGTAGTCGGGCTGGAACACGCCCGGCACATCGTTGTCGGCCGTGGCGCGCAGCAAGCTGCTGAACTGCTCCGGCGAGTAGTCGATCAGTTGCGCCGGATACAGGCTGATGTAGACCCCCTCGGCCGACTCCAGCGCCGCGTGGCCGGTGGACACCGCCCCGTTCACATCGACGGCCGCGATGTAGCGGTCCACCACAGGATAATGGCGCGTATCGCCTTTGGCCGAGCCGCTCGGCGTCCAGACATGCACGGTCAGGGCGTGCTCGGTATCGGCGGGCGGGCCGTCGAACAGTCGCCGTCCGCCTGGCGCGAACACACTGGGCGCAAATTCCGGGCTGGGGTTGTCAAGCAGCCCGGGGTTCAGCTCCAGCCCCTGCACGCGGCGCGCCAGCGCCAACAGCTTCAGCCCCGAGAAGGCCAGGAACAGGCCCAGGAAGTACGGCACCGTGCCCACGTAATGGGTGGGATAGGGTTGGAAGAAGAAGATGGCCAGCGCGATCTCGGCCAACCCGGAGGCGAACACCAGCCGCCAGCGCCGGTAACGCACCACGCAGGCAGCAATGCACTGCAGCAGGCCGTCGGCGAGAAAAAGCAGGCCGAAAATCAGGGAAAGCACGAAGTGCCCATGATGATGTCCGGCCAGGATCAATAGGCCGGCCAGAAGCGTGAACGCCCCCTTGGCATAACGCAGCACCCGCTGCCCGCCGACTCCCGAATGCGCCACCAGCAGGGTCGCCACCCCATCCAGCAGAAACAGCACGGCAAACAGCTGCACCGGGAAATACAGCGCGTCGTCCAGCGCATCGAGAAACACCAGCGCGCCGCAGGCCAGGAAAACCCATCCCAGCACCACCAACGTCCGGGCGCGTTTTTTCAGATAGTCCAGACCCAGCAGGATCAGGATCAGGCTTGCCATGGCTCGCTCCCCCTCCGTCTTGCGGCCCCTGCGAAGCTGCATCCCCCGTCTTCAGACCGTTTCTCGAGAAACTACAAGGCTGCGGTGGCGGGCGTCAACCCGCCCGCCTCATTGGCGATTGATCCAATGCTGGGTATCGCGGATGAACCAGGGCAGGTTGAGGGTTTCGCCCTCTCCTGCCTGGATGCTCAGGCGCTGCCCCCCTGAAGAAACGGCCTCGCCCTGTGCGCCGGGCCCAGAGCGACTGCGGTAGCCCGGCTCGGGCTGGCGGGACGATGCGGGCGCGCAGGCGGCCAACACAGTGCCCGCCATCAAAACGAGCGCGGTGAAAAGACAGTGGCGATAACGGTTCATGGCAATCGTGGCTCCGGAAATGGCGCGACATGGCAGGCCGGCCCCATACCTTACTCCCTCACCGTTCCCGGAAACAGGCTCCCCGCCCGCTCACCCTGGGCGCGCCGGCAAATCCCCGGGCTCACTGGCCACAAGGTGGGCGAAAAGGCCGGGAACATCGCTCAAGGCGCGGTTCAGGACAGTGTCATTCATCGCCTTTGATGCCAAGCCTGCGGATCAGGCCGCCCCATCGCTCGTACTCGCTGCGGAAAAACTCGTCGAACTGCTGTGGCGTGCCGGGCTGCGCATGCAGGTTGACGCCTTTGAGGCCCGCCCGGACGTCCCTCAGGGCCAGCATATCGTTCAGGTCGTGGTTGATCTTCTGCACAAGGTCCTCAGGCAAGCCAGCCGGGGCGAACAATCCATACCAGGCTTCCAGCCGAAGCTCCGGCAGACCGGCTTCGGCGGCCGTCGGCACCTCGGGCAAGGCCTCCAGCCGCTGCGGCGACGCCACGGCGTAGGCTCTGAGCCTGCCGCGCTTGACGTGGTTAATCACATTACCCGAAGCGAACTGCACCAACAGATCGACCTCGCCGTTGATCGCCGCCAGGGATGCTTCCCGCCCCCCCTCATAGGGCACATGCGTTAGGTCGACCTTGGCCTCACGCTTGAATATCTCGGTGAAAAGCTGCAATGACGCCCCCGCCCCGTTGGACGCGTACCTGTACTGCCCTGGGCTAGCGCGAAAGCGCTCGATCAAGGCCTGCAGGTTGGCGGCGTCGACGCTTGGGTGGGCCAGCACCAGGACGGGCATGCTGCCAATCCTGGCCACGCGGGTCAGGCCGTTCTCAACGTCCAGCTCGATGCGGGGATTCAGCGCAGAAAGCGTGACCACCTCGTTAAACGTCAGCATCAGCGTGTGGCCATCCGGCCTGGCGCGGGCCACATAATCGGAGGCGGTAAACGTGCCGGCGCCCGGTTTGTTCTCGACCACGACGGCCTGATCCCAGCGCTGCGCGAGCCGCGCGCCGATCAGGCGCGCCAGGACGTCGGCGGTGCCGCCTGGCGTGGTCGGCACCACAATGCTCACCGGACGCCGCGAACAATCGCCCGCTGCAGCAGGCCAGGCCAGGAACGGGGCGAACCACAGCGCCACCATCCCAATCAATCGAACCCTCTTGGCAAAAGACATGCCCCCCCTCTTCTTGTCACCGCTATTGACCTCATGACTCGCGGCCGCGGCATCTTGCGCCACATCCGGCATCCCTCAAACGGCATCGTTGGGGAAAATTTAACTTACTGCCAAGCCAGAGTCCGCGTGCGCAGCCAGCGCTGCCTATGGATCGCCAGCCCTGGTCTGCGGGGCGGCGGAGTAGAATTCGCCCCCATGCGCTTCTCCGACTTCGACCAACGCCTCGCCGCCCTCGGCGCCCTGCCCCTGCATCGCGGCCGGGTCATGCGCGTCTGGCTTCAGGGGCAAGCGCTCGACCAGGGCACGCGGCGTCGCAGCACCGAGAACTTCCTGCCGCTCGCGCTGCGCCACGCCATCCCCGCGCTGACCGCCGAACTCGATGGCTTGGCCCGCGTCCACGCCGAACATGCCGGCCAGGACGGCTCGCGCCTGTTGGTCGAGCTGGCCGACGGACAGATGGTGGAAAGCGTGCTGCTGCCGCGCGACGGGCTCTGCGTCTCCACCCAGGTCGGCTGTGCGGTCGGCTGCCGCTTCTGCATGACCGGCAAAAGCGGCCTGCTGCGCCAGGTCAGCAGCATGGAAATCCTGGCCCAGGTCGTGCTGGCGCGCCGCCAGCGCGCCGTGAAAAAAGTCGTTTTCATGGGCATGGGCGAGCCGGCGCACAACCTGGACAACGTGCTCGAAGCCATCAACCTGCTGGGCACCGAAGGCAACATCGGCCACAAGAATCTCGTGTTCTCCACGGTGGGCGACCTGCGCGTCTTCGACGCCCTGCCCCGGCAACGCGTCAAACCCGCCCTGGCCCTGTCGCTGCACACAACCAAAGCCGACCTGCGCCAGCACCTCCTGCCCCGCGCCCCGAGAATCACGCCGCAAGCCCTGATCGAACACGGCGAAAAATACGCCCGCGACACCGACTACCCAATCCAGTACCAATGGACGCTGCTCAAGGGCATCAACGACGGCGACGACGAACTCGACGCCCTGGCGCGCCTGCTCAAAGGCAAGTATGGCGTGCTCAACGTGATCCCCTTCAACAGCCTCGAAGGCGATGACTACCAACGGCCCGACGCCGGCCGCATCCAGGAGATCGTCCGTTCCCTGCACCGCCGGGGCGTGCTGACCAAGGTCAGGAACAGCGCCGGCCAGGACGTCGACGCCGGCTGCGGCCAGCTCCGCGCCCGCGCCGTGGGCGCGGAACAGGTCGTTCAGCTACGCCGCTGCGGGACGGTGACATTGGAGGTCGCCCGGGCGTAGGCGGCCCGCCCCCGATGCCGGCATTCATCCCGCCCGGCAATGCCTTCTGGCGCGGCGGCTCAATCGACGGCCCATGGCGGCGGGCATCCCGTAGCCTGACCGACGGCCTCCAGTTCACGCGCCAGGGCCGCGGGAATACGCAGCCCATCGGCAAGAGCCGCCTGCTCGCAGGCGGCAGCCCGCGCCCCCGGCAGACGGGCTTGCGCGCCGCCGCGCAGCTGGAAGCCCGCGGCCCATTCGTGCATGTAGTCGGCAAACGACGACTGGCCCGCGCATTGCGGGTTCACCAGCCAGATCAGGGTGCTTTGTCCGCCCGCTGCGCCGCTGCGCGGCGTGTGCTGCATCTTCTGGCGCGACTCGGGTGCGGCGCCGGCCAGCGCGCCAGCCAGGCACTCGGCCATGATGGCCAGCCCCATTCCCTTGTGGGCCGCCATAGGCAACAAGGCGCCTTCCAGGGCGGCGTCGGCCGCAGTGGTCGGCTGGCCGGCGGCATCCAGGGCCCAGTCGGCAGGAATGTCGCGCCCTTCCCGGGCCGCCAGCAGGATGTGGCCGCGTGCGGCCACACTGCAGGCCATGTCGAAAACCAGAGGCGCCGCGCCAGGGACAGGGCAGCCAAAAGCGATCGGGTTGTTGCCCACCGCCCGACCCGCATAGCCCGGCAAGGCCATGAGCGGCGGCGTGCGCTGGAACACCAGGGCGATGTGGCCGCGCTCGGCCGCCAGCAGGGCATAGTGGCCCAGGGCGCCCAGGTGGCCGCAGTCGCGGATGCGGCATATCACGGAAACCTCTGTTTCCAGCATCGCCAGGCCTTCGTGCATGGCTGTCAGAGCGGCCACCTGGCCCAGGGCGCCATCGGCGTCAATGGTGCAGATGCCCGGACTGCGCTGCACGCGGATGTCGGGCGCGGGATTCACTTCACCGCAACGCAGCTTGTCCAGGTAGGAAGCCAGACGCGTCAGGCCGTGAGTCGCCACGCCTCGCAGTTCCGTGCGCACCATGACTTCGGCGGCCAGCGACGCATGTCTGGGGGCGACGCCCGCGTGCTGCAAGACGGCTGCAACCCATTCTGTCAGCCGCGCGGCGGTGGCGGTCGGGGCGCTCATGCCAGCAGCTCCGGCGCATGCTGACGCAAGTGGCGCATGAAGCCCAGTTCGATGCGGGAGATGGAAACCTCCGTGTCGCCCAGCACTTCGCTTTGCGTCATCCGGCCGTCAACCACGCGCAGCATGGCGTCCCTCAGCCTTTCGGCCGCTTGCTCAAGCGTCTGCCCGTCCGTCAGGATGCCGCTGACGTCCACATCGATGTTGTCGGCAAAGCGCTGTGCGGTGGCGGGGTTTCCGGTCAGCTTGATGGTGGGCGAAAGCGAATGCCCCACCGGATTGCCCACGCCGGTGTTGAACAGGATCAGGTGCGCTCCCCCGGCCGCCAGGGCGGCGATGTTCTCCACGCCTGGCGCGGGAGCATCCATGAAGACCAGTCCTTTGCGCTGTGGCTTTTCGCCGTAGCCGATTACCTCGCGCAGCGGGGACGTGCCGCCCTTGCGCACTGCTCCCAGCGATTTCTCCTCCACCGTGGTCAGGCCGCCCGCGATGTTGTCCTCGCCCAGCGGCCACAGCTGCAGCCCCTGAAAGGCGGACAAGGCCTCCAGGCGCGCCACGGCTGCCAGCAATCGCGCCGCGACCTCCGGGTCGCAGGCGCGCTCCGCAAGGCTGGCTTCGGCGCCCACGATCTCGTCGATCTCCGACAGGATCACCACGCCTCCGGCTTGTACCACCCAGTCCGCCACCAGCCCGGTGGTGGCGTTGGCGGTCAAGCCCGAGGTAGCGTCGGAAGCGCCGCATTCGACGCCGATCACCAGCTCGCTCAAGGGCATAGGCGTACGCATGATGCCGGAGCTCTCGACCACCAGCGCGGCGGCCTCGCGGATCCCTTGCGCGACCGCTTCAATGGTGCCGCCGGCGCTCTGCACGTCCAGCGCCCGCACGGGCCGGCCGGCGGCCGCCACGGCGGTGGCCAGGCGCTGTGTGGTGACGGGCTCCAGGCCGATGATCAGCACGGCGGCCACATTGGGATGGGTGGCATAGTTCAGCAGTACGCGGTCATGCTGGGCCAGATCGTCTGCAAACTGACCTCGCCCATAGGCAACGCAAACAGGCACCGTGCCCTTGACGGACTCGCAGATGCGGCGCGCCACCGGGTTGACGTTATCCATCGCCGCGATGACGGCGACATGGTTGCGGATGCCGAAGCTGCCATCGCCGCGCGGGTATCCCCAGACAGATGCGTTCATGAGCGATCCCCCCTGCCACGCTGGCTTTCCAGATTGTGGAGATGGATATGATCGCCCGCGGATATCGGTCGCGTGGCGCGTCCGATGGGCGCGCCGTACTTGCGCACTTCGCTGCCCTCGTCGATGTCGGTCAGGGCGAATTTGTGTCCGCAGGGGATGGCGTCGCGCAACGTGACACGGTACGCGGCCGGTCCGGCCTGCACCGCAACATTGCTGCCGGCAGGCAGGGCCACGAAGGCAGTGGCCACGTGGTCGCTCGGGTCGATCATCAGGGCGAGATTGGCTTTCATCATTGAACCTTGTATTGAAGAATGGCATCGCGGTAGTAGCGGGATTCGGCCTCCAGCGCCTGGGCGAATGCGGACTCCCCCAGGCCGGTGACCTGGATGCCCAGCTCTCGCAAGCGGGCCTGCACGGGCGCCTGGCCCAGCAGCCGCTCAAAGGCAGCGGAGATCTTGCGCACCTCGTCCTCGGCCGTCTTGCCCGGCATGAAAAAGCCGTACCAGACTTGCGGCAGGCCTTGCTCGAACAGGGTCTGCTCGGCCATGGCAGGCACCTGGGGAAGCAGCGGGGAGCGCTGTTGCGCCAACACGGCCACCGTGACGAGGCTGCCCCCGTCCAGCATGCTCTTGGCGGCCGAATAACCGACGGCGCCATATCGGGTGGATCCCGACAACACCCCCGTCAGCACGTCTGGCGCTCCCTTGTACGGCACCGCCAGGAATTGCCCGCCAGCCTGGTGAGCGACGTCTTCCAGGGCGATATGCATGGGCGTGCCGCGTCCGGGTATGCCGATGGACAAGTCGCGCCGCTCCTTCAGGCCTTGCAGCAAGGCGTCGGGTCCGGCGTCGGTTCCAGCCTTGGCGACCACGACCGACGGCACCACGCCGACTTGCAGCACCGGCACCAGGGACTCCAGCGGCCGGTAGTGCGCATCTTTGAGCAGATGCGGCGCAATGGTGATTTCCTGGTTCCCCCCCGCCAGCAGGGTCGTCTGACCCTCCGGCGCATTCATGACCGCGCGAGCGGCGATCGTCCCGCTGCCGCCGGGGCGGTTCTCCACCACCACGGAACGTTGCAGCTCCTTTCCCAGTTGCTGGGCCAGATAGCGCGCCATGACATCCACGCCGCCGCCAGCCGGCAGCGACACCACGATGCGGATGGCCGGGTCCTCGGCCCGGGCGGCGCCAGCCAGCGACAGCGCGCCAAGGGCGATCAAGACTGCGCATTGCAGACGGGACAGCCCCTTGCGCATCGCGCCTGGCCGCCTGTGCATTTCAGACATCACGTTCTCCTTCAGCATCCGGCCTCAGGTTCGGCCGTGCCGGAAAAAGCCTTGCCCTAGGGCGTGTCGAACACAGGGCGCACCGTGCGGCGCCGAAGCAGCCATTGACCGTCGTGCAGGCACAGCTCATCGCTGTACTCCGCGATGGTCTCCGGCGGCCGGGCGGCCACCGGCAGCTCGGGCCGCACAGGTTCCTGGCCCAGATGACGATAGACCGAGACATAGCTGAAGGCGCGAATCCGGCCGGGGCCGGCGGGTTCCAGCAGCACGTTGGTGAGAATGTGGCGCGTCAGGCGTTGGACTGGCCGGGCCTTGAAGGACGACAGCAACGCCGCACGGCCTTCGATACGTTCATTGGGGCGCTGCAGCACGCCATCGACGGCGAACAGTTCGGCGGCCTCGTCGTACCTTGCCGCGTCCACCAGCATGGCAAATCGTTGAATGGCATCGACGCAGGCCATGTGAACCTGCGGCGTAATGGTTTCCATCGTCATGTTCTTGAATGTCTCCTTTGGCGTAGCCTTCATTTTTGCCGCCTTTTTTCTAAGCATGATGCCAATCATCGTTAGAATTTCTAATGTCACCCATGGAATTGCTTGATAGCCAACATCACGATGAGCCGCAGACTTCCTCCTTTGAAGGCGCTTCAGGTATTCGAGGCGACCGCGCGCCTGCGCAGCTTCGCGCAGGCCGCGCAGGACCTGCATGTCACGCCGGCGGCGGTCAGCCAGCAGATCAAAAGCCTGGAGGAATGGTTCGGCTTTGCGGTGTTTCGCCGCACGCGGGGGGGGCTGGAGCTGACAGAGCGGGGCGAGAGCCTGGCCCCCTCGCTCAAAAGCGCATTCGACTTGATCCAGGCGGCCACGGAGGACGTGACCGGCCCGCAAGCCGCCTCCACGCTGACCCTGAGCGTGCTGCCCAATTTCGCGATGCGTTGGCTGATTCCCAGGCTGCCTGACTTCACGCGGCGCCACCCCTGGATCCAGATCAAGCTGCTATCGGTGACCCATGCGCTGACGGATTTTTACGACACCTGTGACCTGGCCATTCGGGCGTATGAGCATGACCCGCAGTTCTGCTTCGAACCACTGGTCAGTCCGGACATGGTGCCCATGCTGTCTCCGCAGCTGTACCGGCGCAGTACGCTGCTGCAACCCGATGAACTGCTGCGTTTTCCGCTGCTGCATATCACGACGTCGCCGGAGGATTGGCCGCGATGGTTCCGGGAAACGCGCCAGGGTGCGGAGCGCCTGCCCGATCCCGCCCTGCTCGCCAAGGGGCACCAGTTCGACTCCTATGTCGTTGCGGTCGAAGCCGCGCTCGCAGGCATGGGCGTCGTGCTCGGCCGACCTTCGTTCGCCACGGAAATGCTCCGGCGCAAGGAACTGCTGATCCCCTTCGAGCGCCCCATCACGAGCAACAAGAGCTGGTACCTGGTGTATCCGCGCGCCGAGCTGCCGCGCAAATGCAGAGTGTTCCGCGAGTGGCTATTGAGCATATGCGCCGCCAGATAACATCACCCTTCCCGCCGCGGATCCGGCAGGGCACGGCGTACAGACCTCGCCCGGCCCGCATCCGGCAAGGCTGCGACCGGAAAGCCTCATAGCGCATAGAGCGAGCAATGCAGATTCACGATGTCTGAACTTTCCCCAAGTCGAGGAAAAATCGGATAAATCATTATTTTTCAATGCGTTGCACCAAGCCGGCACAGAGTGCATCCGGCCATGCGGCCGCCAGCGACGCTACGACTGCGGTCAGCGCCCATCACGAGCGGCGCCGTCAGTGCCAGACGGGATGACGAAAATTCCAGACTCAATGGAATCCAACACCCGTCCCCAATTATTTCCCCACCAATATGTAACAGCACGCCCCCTCCCCCTTGAAGCCTGCGAAGTCATCCCTATAATTAGCACTCGTCGCCGGTGAGTGCTAACAAGCCTCCCGCGCCAAAACCGATCAATCTTCTAGTTATCGAAACAGGAGTTCTTCATGGCCCTGCGTCCCCTGCACGATCGCGTGATCGTCAAACGCCTGGACAACGAGCGTAAGACCGCTTCCGGCATCGTCATCCCCGACAGCGCCGCTGAAAAGCCCGATCAAGGCGAAGTGCTGGCTGTCGGCCCCGGCAAGAAGACGGAAGACGGCAAGGTTCTGCCGGTCGACCTGAAGGTCGGCGACAAGGTGCTGTTCGGCAAGTATGCCGGTCAAAGCGTCAAGGTCGATGGCGAAGAGCTGCTCGTCATCCGCGAGGAAGAAATCCTCGCCGTGATCCAGTAATTGCGAACCCCATTCTCGGAAGGAAGCTGAAAAATGGCTGCCAAACAAGTACTGTTTGCTGAAGACGCCCGCGTGCGCATCGTGCGCGGCGTGAACACCCTGGCCAACGCGGTCAAGACCACCCTGGGTCCCAAGGGCCGCAACGTCGTGCTGGAGCGCTCCTTCGGCGCCCCGACCGTGACCAAGGACGGCGTGTCGGTTGCCAAGGAAATCGAACTGAAGGACAAGTTCGAGAACATCGGCGCCCAGCTGGTCAAGGACGTTGCCGCCAAGACCTCGGACAACGCCGGTGACGGCACCACCACCGCCACCGTGCTGGCTCAGGCCATCGTTCAGGAAGGCCTGAAGTACGTTGCCGCCGGTTTCAACCCGATCGACCTCAAGCGCGGCATCGACAAGGCCGTGGCCGCCGCCGTGGTTGAGCTGCAGAAGATCTCCAAGCCGGTGACCACCAGCAAGGAAATCGCCCAGGTTGGCTCGATCTCGGCCAACAGCGACAGCTCCATCGGCCAGATCATCGCTGACGCGATGGACAAGGTCGGCAAGGAAGGCGTCATCACCGTCGAAGACGGCAAGTCGCTGGAAAACGAGCTGGACGTCGTCGAAGGCATGCAATTCGACCGCGGCTACCTGTCGCCCTACTTCATCAACAACCCGGACAAGCAAGTTGCCGCTCTGGACGATCCGTACGTTCTGATCTTCGACAAGAAGATCAGCAACATCCGTGATCTGCTGCCGGTGCTGGAGCAAGTTGCCAAGTCCAGCCGTCCGCTGCTGATCATCGCCGAAGACGTCGAAGGCGAAGCCCTGGCGACCCTGGTGGTGAACAACATCCGTGGCATCCTGAAGACCACCGCCGTCAAGGCCCCGGGCTTCGGCGATCGTCGCAAGGCCATGCTGGAAGACATCGCCATCCTGACGGGCGGCACGGTGATCTCCGAAGAAACCGGCATGTCGCTGGAAAAGGCCACCCTGCAGGACCTGGGCCAAGCCAAGCGCATCGAAGTTGCCAAGGAAAACACCACGATCATCGACGGCGCCGGCGACGGCAAGTCGATCGAGGCCCGCGTCAAGCAGATCCGCGCCCAGATCGAAGAAGCGACCTCGGACTACGACCGTGAAAAGCTGCAAGAGCGCGTGGCCAAGCTGGCCGGCGGCGTTGCCGTGATCCGCGTCGGTGCTGCCACCGAAGTCGAAATGAAGGAAAAGAAGGCCCGCGTCGAAGACGCCCTGCACGCAACCCGTGCCGCGGTGGAAGAAGGCGTGGTGGCTGGTGGCGGCGTGGCCCTGCTGCGTGCCAAGCAAGCCATCGCCGAACTGCAAGGCGCCACTGCCGACCAGAACGCCGGTATCAAGCTGATCCTGCGCGCTGTCGAAGAGCCGCTGCGCACCATCGTGACCAACGCCGGCGAAGAAGCCAGCGTGGTGGTGAACAACGTCCTGAACGGCAAGGGTAACTTCGGTTACAACGCCGCCACCGGCGAGTACACCGACCTGGTCGCCCAGGGCGTGCTGGATCCCACCAAGGTGACCCGCACCGCGCTGCAGAACGCCGCTTCGGTGGCCAGCCTGCTGCTGACGGCCGAGGCCGCCGTGGTCGAACTGGCTGAAGACAAGCCCGCTGCCCCGGCCATGCCGGGCGGCATGGGCGGCATGGGCGGCATGGACTTCTAAGTCCCGCCATCCGGCCTTCGGGAGCGCCGCGTACCTTCGCCACGCGGCTCTCTCTTGCGATCAAGACCCCCTCGGGCCTGCCCGCGGGGGTTTTGTTTTGTGCGGCCGGTTTGCCTGGCCGGGGCCGGGCATGCCTACAATGAGGTTGATCCGTTTTCTGTGAGCCCCCATGCGCTTTCCGACGCTGCTGCGTATCTGCCACCCCAGGCCGCTGGCCGGCCTGCTGATGGACGCCGCGCGCCAGTGGTCCAGCCATCGTGCCTCCAGCAAGGGGGCCGCGCTGGCCCTGTACATGGTGTTCTCGCTGGCCCCCATGCTGATCCTGGTAATCGCCGTGGCGGGTACCTTCTTTGGCGAGGACACGGTGCGCTCGGAGCTGTTCGAGCAGGTGCGCGACCTGATGGGCGAGCGCGGCGCCGATGTCGTGGCCACGGTGCTGGCCAGTGCGCACGAGTCGGGCAAGGGCTGGCTCGCGGCGCTGGTGTCGATCGGCGTGCTGGTGTTCAGCGCCACCACCGCCTTTGCCGAGCTCAAGGCCAGCCTGGACGAACTGTGGGACTGCAAGCCCAGCACCTCCGGGGTGCGCGGCATGGTACGCAGCCGGCTGCTGTCTTTCGGGCTGGTGCTGGTGCTGGCCTGCTTCCTGCTGTTTTCCCTGCTGGTCAATGCGGCCATGGGCCTGGCGCGCAGCCTATATGGCGAGCTGTGGACCTACTCGGGCGTGGCGCTGGCCGGCGAATGGATCGCCAGCCTGTTTTCCTTCTCGGTGGTCACGGCGCTGTTTGCGGTGATCTTCAAGCTGCTGCCCAGCGTATCGCTGCCCTGGCGCCACGTGATTCCCGGCGCCGTCGTGACCGCGGCGCTGTTCCTGCTGGGCAAGTGGGGCATCGGCCTGTACCTGAGCCGCGGCAGCGTGGCCTCGGCCTATGGCGCGGCAGGCTCGCTGATCGCGGTGCTGCTGTGGGTGTATTACTCGGCGCAGATTTTCTTCTTTGGCGCGGTCGTCACCCAGCAATACGCGCTGCGGGCGCAGGCCATCGAAGGCGGCGGAGTGCTGCCCGACACCCGTAAGGCGCCGGACACGCCGGCCATGGATCCGCCGTAGGCACGCAGGCGGCGCTTACGCGCGCCATGCTTATCTGGTAAAAAGCGGCCACCTCCACTGCCTTCTCGCGCCATGACCTCACACCCTTCGCCTTTCAAAAGCACCGGCGGTCTGCGCCGCATCTTCAATGCGTTGCGCTATTCCTGGCAGGGCCTGAAAGCGGCGATCAAGTACGAGGCGGCGTTTCGCCAGGAACTGGCGCTGGCCGTGCTGATGATTCCGGCGGCATTTTTCCTGGGGCGCAATACCACCGAGGTGTTCCTGCTGATCGCGACGGTGGTGCTGGTGCTGGTGGTCGAGCTGCTGAATTCGGCCATCGAGGCGCTGGCCGACGCCCTCTCGGTCGAACGCCACCCGCTGCTTGGCCGCGCCAAGGACCTGGGCAGCGCCGCCGTGATGCTGATGCTGATTTTCACGGGCGTGGTGTGGGCCGGCGTGGCAATCAGCCGTTACGCCTGGAGCTGAAGCGCCGTTTGCGTCTGACCGGGCTGCTTCTATACTGGGTGTTCCAGACTCATCGGTCGGCCCCCATGACACACGCCAGCAGCTCTTCGCAACAGATCATCATTGTCGGCGGTGGCGCCGGCGGCCTGGAACTGGCTTGCCGCCTGGGCCGCGCGCTGGGCCCGGAACACGTCTTGCTGGTGGACAGCCGGCCGTTCCATATCTGGAAGCCGTCGCTGCATGAGGTCGCGGCAGGCACTCTGGATATCCACCAGGAAGGCTTGTCGTACCTGATGCTGGCCCGCCTGGCGGGCTTTCGTTTCGCCCAGGGCGAGCTGCTGGCAGTGGATCGCCCGCAACAGCGCATCCGCATCGGCCCGGTACGCGACCCGCGCGGCGACGAGGTGCTGGGTGAACGCGAGTTCGACTACGGCACCCTGGTGCTGGCGCTGGGCAGTGCTTCCAATTTCTTCAATACCCCGGGCGCGGCCGAGCATGCCGTGACGCTGGACAACATCGAAAACGCCGAGAGCTTCCGGCTCACCATCCTGCGCGCCATGGCGCTGGTGGACCAGGAAAAGCGCCGCAACCCGGGCGCACGGCTGGATCTGGTCATCGTCGGCGGCGGCGCCACCGGCGTGGAGCTGGCCGTCGAACTGACCGAGGCCAGCCAGGTGGTCAGCGCCTACGGCCTGCCGGACTTCCAGGTCGAGCGCGACATGGCGATCACCCTGGTCGAAGGCGCGCCGCGTATCCTGGCCGCCCTGCCGGAAAAAATTTCCCAGGCCGCCACCCGGCGCCTCCTGGAACTCGGCATCCGGGTCGAAACCGACTGCCGGGTCGCCGAAGTGCATCCGGACCATGTCCAGACGGCCGACGGGCGCAGCATGCCCGCCTCGCTCTGCCTGTGGGCGGCCGGCATCCGCGGCCCCGAGGTGCTGGCCCAGCTGGGCATGCCGCTGAACAAGAGCGGCCAGCTGCTGGTCAACGAACGCCTGGAGACGGAAGACCCCCATGTGATGGCATTGGGCGATTGCTGCGCGGCGCCGTGGACCGACGGCCGCACTGTGCCGGCGCGCGCCCAGGCCGCCCATCAGCAGGCCAGCTATCTGGCCGAGCGCCTGAAGGCGCGCGTGCGCGGCAAACCCGAGCCGGTCGGGCCCTATGTCTACAAGGACCACGGCTCGCTGGTATCGCTGGGCCAGGACGCGGGCGTCGGCAGCCTGATGGGCAAGCTCAGCGGACGGGGTCTGTTCGTAAGCGGTACACTGGCACGCCTGATGTATATGAGCCTGCACCTGATGCACCACCGCGCGGTGCTGGGTACCTCGCGCATGGTCACCATGGCCCTGGCGCGCCTGCTGATGCGACGCACCCACCCCAGGGTCAAACTGCACTGATTCCCATGACTTTTCTACAAAAACTCGAACACGCCTGGACGTCCCGGAACACCCTGCTGCAAGTCGGCCTGGACCCGGACCCCGCCCGTTTCCCGCGTGAGTTGCAGGGCAAGCCCGACGCCATCCTGACCTTCTGCCGCGGCATCGTGGATGCCACCGCGCCCTATGCCTGCAGCTTCAAGCCGCAGATCGCCTACTTTGCCGCGCACCGCGCCGAAGATCAGCTTGAAGCGCTGTGCGCCCATATCCGCGAGCACCATCCGGACCTGCCCATCGTGCTGGACGCCAAGCGCGGCGACATCGGCTCGACGGCCGAGAATTATGCGCGCGAAGCCTATGAGCGCTACCAGGCGCATGCACTGACGGTCAGCCCCTATATGGGCCTGGATTCGGTCGAGCCCTACCTCGCCTGGCGCGACCGGGGTGTGATCGTGCTGTGCCGCACCTCCAATGCGGGCGGTTCGGATCTGCAGTTCCTGTCGGTGAACCAGGGTGAGCCGCTGTATCTGCACGTGGCCGGCCTGGTGGCCGACAAATGGAATGCCCATGGCCAGTGCGGCCTGGTGGTCGGCGCAACCTTTCCGAATGAACTGGCCGCCGTGCGCCAGCGCATCGGCGACAGCATGCCCCTGCTGGTGCCCGGCATCGGCGCACAGGGCGGCGACATCACGGCCACCGTGCAGGCCGGCGCCACCTCGGCACGCACCGGCATGATGATCAACTCGTCGCGCGCCATCATCTACGCCAGCAGCGGCGATGATTGGCGCGAAGCAGCCGGCCAGGCCGCGCAGCAACTGCGCGACGCCATCAACGCGGTGCGCTGAAGCGGCTGTCCGGCGCGCTCAGCGCCGGTTCAGGCCCGCGCCCAGCAGCTCCAGCATGCCGCGCAGCGCGAACTCCACCGCCGCCTGACGCACCTGCTCGCGCCCGCCCTCGAAGACGTGGGTGACCGCGCGCGAACTGATGCCTTCCTGGGTACGCATGGCAAAGGCAAAACACACCATGCCCACCGGCTTGCCCGGCGTGGCCCCGCCCGGGCCGGCGATGCCGGTGGTCGAGATGGCCGCATGGGCCCGTGGCGCGGCCAGCAGCACGCCCTGCGCCATTTCCAGGGCCACCTCTTCGCTCACGGCGCCAAAGTGCTCCAGCGTCTCGGTCGAGACCTGCAACAGGTCGACCTTGGCCGCGTTGCTGTAGGTGATGAAGCCGCGCTCGAACCAGCCACTGGCGCCCGCCACGCTGGTGAGCGCCGCGCCCAGCAGGCCGCCGGTGCACGACTCGGCCGTGCCCAGCATCCAGTCACGGGCAAGCAGCACCTCGCCCACGCGTTCGGCCAGCCCCGCCTGTGTGGCTGCGCTCAGGTTGGCGGGCGCCAGCCCCGCTGTCTTGTGCACATTCATCCCAGCACTCCCATGCGAACTGCCGCCGCCATGACCAGCAGGGCATAGACGGCAGCCAATATATCGTCCCACATCACACCCAGGCCGCCCTGGAGACGGGCGTCGAAAGCCTTGATGGGCGGGGGTTTGACGATGTCGAAAAAACGGAACAGCACAAAGGCCACGCTTTGCGCCAGCCAGCCCGCAGGCGTGAGCCACAGCACCAGCCAGAAGGCCACCATTTCGTCCCACACCATGCCGACGTGATCGTGTACGCCCAGCTCTCGCCCGGCACGCCCGCAGGCCCAGCAACCATAGAGGAAAGCGACCGCAAGCAGCGCGCCTGTCAGGGGCGCGGACATGGCCGGCAGCAACAACCAGATGATCCAGGCGGCCAGCGTGCCCCAGGTGCCCGAGGCCGGGCGGATGAGGCCGCTGCCGAAGCCGAAGGCGATCAGGCGCGCCGGACGGGCCAGCACCCAGGACAGGGCGGGGTAATCGACGCGCGAGCGTTCGCGCATGGAAGGAGAAGCAGAGGGGTTCATGGGCGGGGCCAGACGGGCCGGACTAAGGTGTTCCGCATGGTAGCAGGCCAGGGCCCCGGCAGCCGGCACTTTCGCGCGGCGCTCAGGCGAAGTGGTCGAAGCCGCCCGGCAATTGTTCGATGGCCTGACCCTGTGCATCGCGCAACACCAGCCCCTGGCCGGCCTGGATGCGCCCGATACGGGTGAGCGGCACGCCGCAGGCCGCGCCCGCGGCCTCGATTTCCGCCCGCCGCGCGGGCGAGGCGGTGAAGCAGAGTTCGTAGACGTCCCCGCCGCCCAGCAGCGCCTGGCGCAGCACGGCCGGCGGCAGGCCGTCCAGCCCGGCAGCGCGCGGCAGGCTTTCGAAAAGCAGTTCGGCAGCCACGCCACTGGCAGTCAGAATATGGCCCAGATCCTGGCCCAGCCCATCGGAGAGATCGATGGCGGCGTGCGCCAGGCCGCGCAGCGCCAGGCCCAGCGCCACGCGCGGCTGCGGCCACTCCAGCGCGCGCCGGGTCAGGGCCAGGCGCGCCGCATCGGCGGGCAGTTGCCCATCAAGCAGACGGTAGGCGACGTCGGCCGCCCCCAGCGCGCCCGACACCCAGATATCGTCATCCACGCAGGCGCCGTCGCGGCGCAAGGCGGTGTCTGCGGGCACCGCGCCGAACACCGTCACGCTGAGCGTCAGGTCATGCGGGCTGCGGGTAGTGTCGCCGCCGATGAGGGGGCAGCCATGCGCCCGGGCCAGGGCATGGAAACCCTCGGCGAAAGCGGCCAGCCAGGCATCGTCGCGCGCCGGCAGCGCCAGCCCCAGCAGGCAGCCCAGCGGCTGCGCGCCCATGGCGGCAAGATCGGAAAGATTGACGGCCAGGGCCTTGTGGCCCACGGCCCTGGGATCGGCATCGGGGTAGAAGTGGCGCCCGGCGATCAGCAAGTCCTTGCTGACCGCCACGCGCATGCCCTCGGGCACCGGAAAGAGCGCGCAATCATCGCCCACGCCCAGGATGTCCCCGGGCGCGGTCCGCGTGAAATGGCGGGCGATGAGGTCGAACTCGGAAGCCACGGCCCGGGAGACGGCGCCTTAGCGCCGCTGTTGAGCCGCGGCCTGAACCTCGGCGGTGCGCACGTCGGCAGCCAGTTTGTCGAGCACGCCGTTGACGAATTTGAACCCGTCGGTGCCGCCGAACGACTTGGCCAGTTCAACGGCCTCGTTGATGGCGACCTTGTACGGCACCTCGACATGGTGCACCAGCTCATAGCTGCCGATCAGCAGTATGCCGTGCTCGACCGGCGAAAGTTCGGCCAGCGGGCGATCCACGTAGGGCGAGAACTGCTCACGCAGCGTCGGGGCCTCGCGGAAGACGCCGTGCAGCAGCGTCTTGAACCACTGGGCGTCGGCTTCCGAGAAATCTTCGGCATCGCGCAGATGCGCGTCGATCTCACCGGCATCCTGATTGCCCTGGCCGCCACGCAGCAGCCAGGCGTAAACGCCCTGCAGTGCAAATTCGCGCGCCCGGCGGCGTGCGCTGCGCGCATTGGCGCGCGCAGCCACCGCGCTATCAGCGCTGGTCGTCGTCTTCTTCGTCGTCAAAATCTTCGTCCTCGTCGTCATCTTCCTCGGGCTCGAGCGCCGCGCACAGATTGGCCATTTCAACAGCCACCTGGGCGCAATCGCGACCCTTGCCTTCGGCCCGGGCGACGGCCTGCTCGTCGGTGTCGACGGTCAGGACGCCATTGGCGACCGGAATGCCGGTCTCCAGGGAAATACGGGAAATCGCCGTGGCCATTTCATTGCTGACCACTTCGAAGTGGTAGGTCTCGCCACGGATGACCGAGCCCAGCGCGATCAGGGCGTCGAACTCATAGGACTCGGCCATGCGGGCCAGCGCCACGCCCAGCTCCAGGGCGCCGGGCACGGACACGACCATCACGTCGCGCTCGTCGACGCCCAGCTTGGCCAGCTCGTCCAGGCAGGCAGCCAGTTCGGTCTGGCCGATTTCTTCGTTGAAACGGGCACGCACGATACCGATGTGCAGCCCTTCGCCGTTCAGGTCAGGGGTAAGGATATAGGGGTTCATTCGTGGGCCTTGTGGGAGAGAGTTGCGGGCGGGGGGCAATCGTAACCTGTAATGGTAAGGGAAAACCCGGCCATGCTCGGCATCTTGCGCGGGCGCGCAAGCAAACGCATCTGGCCGACCTGCAAATCACGCAGAATCTGGGCGCCGATCCCGTAGGTGCGCAAGCCGAAGCGCTCGCCGTCGCTGGGAGTGGCGGGTTCCTGGGCCTGCCCGCTCCAGTGGGCGATCTGGCCAAAGACGTGTTCGGTCGAAGCCTGACAGTTCATCAGAACCACCACACCGGCAGGCGCCTGGGAAATAGCGGTCAGCGCCTGGCCCAGGCCCCAGCTGTGCGGGGTGGCGCCGGTATCCAGGGCATCCAGCAGCGAAGCCGGCTCGTGCACGCGCACCAGGGTTTCGCGGCTGGGGTCGATCTTACCGTGGACCAGGGCCAAGTGGGGCGATCCGGTCGCGTCGTCGCGGTAGGCGATGGCCTGAAACTCGCCCCAGGGAGTCTGCATGCGACGCTCGCCCATGCGCTGGATGATGGACTCGTGCTGGCTGCGGTACTGGATGAGGTCGGCGATGGTGCCGATCTTCAGGTCGTGCTCGCGCGCAAAGCGCACCAGATCGGGCAGGCGCGCCATCGAGCCATCGGGCTTGAGGATTTCACAGATCACGGCCGCCGGCGTCAGGCCGGCCATGGCGGTCAGGTCGCAGCCCGCCTCCGTGTGGCCGGCACGCACCAGCACGCCACCGGGCACCGCCCGCACCGGGAAGATATGGCCAGGCTGCACCAGATCGCTGGGCTTGGCGTCACGCGCCACCGCCACCTGGATGGTGCGGGCACGGTCGGCCGCCGAAATGCCGGTTTCCACGCCTTCGGCGGCCTCGATGGACTGGGTGAAGTTGGTGCCGTAGCGGGTACCGTTGCGGCTGGCCATCAGCGGCAGATCCAGCTGGCGGCAACGCTCTTCGGTGAGGGTCAGGCAGACCAGCCCACGGCCGTGGGTCACCATGAAGTTGATCGCCTCGGGCGTGACGAATTCGGCCGCCATGACGAGGTCGCCCTCGTTTTCGCGATCTTCTTCATCAACCAGGATGACGATGCGGCCCGCGCGCAACTCGGCGATGATCTCGGGGACGGAAGCGATGCCGAACTCCGAGTCGGCGTCGGGGGCTACGGAATGATGCGGGTCAGACATGGAAGCGCTCAGACTATGAAGACGTTGACATGCGGAAGCAGGGATTTTAGCGCCCTTGGCGTATGCCCGTCCCCGAGGCACAATGCCGCCCGTCCCGCACGGGTACACTGCTCTGGCTTTCTGTTTCGCCTGCCTTACGGATAAAGGATTCTCATGCAGCCTCTTGCCGCCCTCGCCCCGTCGATTGCCGCTTCGGTGCGCACGGTGCTCACCGACATCGATGACACGCTCACCACCGACGGCCGCCTGCCCGCAGCCGCCTATGCGGCGATGGAGCGCCTGGAGCAGGCCGGCATCCGCGTCATCCCGATCACGGGCCGGCCGGCCGGCTGGTGCGACCACATCGTGCGCATGTGGCCGGTGCGTGCCGTGGTCGGCGAGAACGGCGCCTTCTATTACGCCTATGATCGCAGCGCCCACCGCATGAAGACCCACTACTGGGCCGATGAGGCCGAGCGCCGCGCCAACCGCGAGAAGCTGGCTGCCATCCAGACGCGCGTGCTCAGCGAGGTGAAGGGCTCGGCACTGGCCAGCGACCAGGCGTTCCGCGTGGCCGACCTGGCCATCGACTTCTGCGAGGACGTCCCGCCCCTGGCCGAGAACGACGTCACCCGCATCGTGAAGATCTTCGAGCAAGCCGGCGCCCAGGCCAAGGTCAGTTCGATCCACGTCAACGGCTGGTACGGCGACTATGACAAGCTCAGCATGACGCGCCGCCTGTTCGAGCGCGAGCTGGGCCAGGACATCATGGGCGCGCTCGCCACCACGCTGTTCATCGGCGATTCGCCCAACGATGAACCCATGTTCGAGTTCTTCCCGCTGTCGGTCGGCGTGGCCAACATCCAGTCGCAATTGCACCGCATCCGCCACCAGCCGGCCTTCGTGACGCCGTCGCGCGGCGGCGAGGGCTTTGTCGAGATGGCTGACCGCCTGCTGGCCGCGCGCCGCAGCCACGGGGCCTGATCCCATGGCAACCGCCAACGACGGGCGCCGCAGCATCCAGTCGGTCGAGGTCGGCTTTCCCCTGCTGGCCGCGCTGGTCGAGGCCGCCCGCCCGCTGACGCTGCGCGATCTGGCCGGCGCCGCGGGCATGACCTCGGCCAAGGCCCATCCCTATCTGGTGAGTTTCATCCGCGTCGGGCTGGTGCAGCAGGACAGCGTCAGCGGTCACTATGAACTGGGCCCTTTCGCATTGCAGATGGGGCTGGTCAGCCTGCAACGGCTGGACCCCGTGCGCATCGCCCTGCCCGAGGTGGCGCAGCTGCAGGCCGGCATCGGCCACACCGTGGGCCTGGCCGTGCTGGGCTCGCACGGGCCAACCATGGTGCACATCACCGAAGCCAGCTATCCGGTGCACGTCAACATGCGCCAGGGTACCGTCATGTCGATGCTCAACACCGCCACCGGGCTGGTGTTCGCGGCCTGGCTGCCCGCCAAGGTGGCGGCGCACTACATCGCCCGCGAAGAGAACGACACGGCGGTCACCTCGACGCTGGCGCAGCCGCTCAAATCCGCCAGCCCGGCCCATCTGCAGGCCATCCTGGCCGACATCAGGGTGCAGGGCATGACACGCGCCGTAGGCAACCCGCTGCCCGGCGTGGACGCCCTGTCGGTGCCAGTCTTCGATCATGCCGGCAAGCTGGTGCTGGCCATCACGGCCATCGGCCCCAGCGGCCTGTTCGATGTTTCCAGCAACGGCAGCATCGCCCAGCCGTTGCAGGCCTGCGCCCGGGAAATCTCGCGCAAGCTCGGCTGGCGCCCCGGCGCAGCCTGATCAGGCCTGCGTCAGCGCAGCCGCGCTCTGACGCAGGAATCCCAGCACCGTCTCGTCGAGCCAGCTGCTTTCGCGAAGCGCCGGCTCCTGCGCCATGGCCAGGCGAAAGCGCGCATGCGTGGCGGGATCATCGCCGGCATAACCTCGAAACAGCGCCATCCAGCGCCGCGCCAGGGCCAGGCCGACCGGCGACTCCGGCTCATGCCCGGCCTCGATGGCATCGCGCACCTCCCCCACCAGGGCAGGCCACCGGGCAGCGTGTGTGGCATAGTTGGCCCGCAGATACGCACCCTCTGCCGGCGTCAGGTACGGCTCGAACAGGCGCACGCGGGTCTCATTGAAGGCGGCCAGCACATAATCGCGCAACGCCGGCTCGATACCGATGCTGGCCTGCATGGCCGGTTCGCCGGCGTGCATGCGGTCCAGCTTGAGCAGCAGCCTCGGGTCGCCGCCGGTATCCTGCTGCAGCTGCGCCATCCAGCGCCGCGCCACCTCGCCGGCGCGCGCATCGTCGGCCGGCACGCCGGCCTGCCGCAAGGCCCGCACCGCCTCGACCAGCGCGCGCCAGGGGGCATCGCTGGCCGGGCCGCGCAGATACATGGGCAGGCGCTGCAGCTCCTGCTGCGAAAAATAACGCTCGTACATACTCATCAACTCCAAAGTGGTAAGCCAGTCGCCCAACTCCGGCTCGACCCCGTCGAGCAGTTGCGCCTGCAGCTGCGACAGCCGCTGTCGCAGGCGGTCTGCCTGGGCGATCTGTCGGGTCAGCTGGGCGATCTGCCGTGCGACAAGGCCGGCCAGGGGCATGTCGGGCGCGTCCAGGTAGGCGCCGATGTCGGCCAACGGCAACCCAAAGCGGCGCAACGCCTGGATCCGGTGCAGACGCGCGATGTCGTCGCGGCCGTAGAGCCGATAGCCGTTGTCGGCGCGCGCCGAAGGCACGAGCAGGCCGATGGCATGGTAGTGATGCAGTGTGCGGACCGTCAGGCCGCTGCGTCGAGCCAGTTCACCGATTCTCAATTGCACGTTTTCCTCCTTTGCGTGGCGCGGATACCACTGTCCGGCCTGACGTCGCGTCAGGGTCAAGCGGGGTCATGAATCTGCCATGCGCGAAAGCGAAAATCGAAAGGCGACAGAATTGCTCGAATCTGCTAAAACGAAAAAAAAGAGATCAAAACGAACTTTACTCGCAAATAAAAACAGGGAACCCCCTTAGTTTCGCGCGCGTTTTTTTGTGTTTGAATCAACAACCACTACAATTTGCCGTCAACTCGGACGCACAGAGGAGAAATACATGCACGCCAAGCACTTGCTGCACACTGCCATTGCCCTTGCCCTGGGTGCCGGCGCTCAGGTTGCCTTCGCCGACGAATGCCCCAACCGGGGCGATCTGGACACGATGTACTGCGACGCCAACAACGATCTGGTGGCCGATACGCCGACCGATCCCGCCAAGCAGAAAACGCCGTCCACCCTGGTCTTCACCTACACCCCCGTGGAAGACCCGGCCGTCTACGAAGACATCTTCAAGCCGTTCACCAAGCATTTGTCGGAGTGCACCGGCAAGCGCGTGGTGTTCTACCAGGTGCAAAGCAACGCCGCCGAAATCGAAGCCATGCGCTCGGGCCGTCTGCATGTGGGCGGTTTCTCGACCGGCCCGACCGCCTTCGCCGTCAACATCGCCGGCGCCGTGCCGTTCGCGGTCAAGGGCTATGCCGACGACTTCCAGGGCTACAACCTGATCGTCATCGTCAAGAAAGACAGCCCCTTCGAGAAACTGACCGACCTCAAGGGCAAGAAGCTGGCGCACACCGCCCCCTCGTCGAACTCCGGCCACATGGCCCCGGTGGCGCTCTTCCCCAAGGAAGGCCTGACCCCCGACAAGGACTACAAGGTGGTGTTCTCGGGCAAGCATGACCAGTCGGTCATGGGCGTGAACTCGGGCGACTACGACGCCGCTGCCGTGGCCTCCGACGTGTTCAAGCGCATGGTCGAACGCGGCCAGGTCAAGGAAGAGGATTTCCGCGTGATCTATCGCAGCGAGAAGTTCCCGACCTCCTCGTTCGCCTACGCGCATGACCTGGAGCCGAAGTTCCGCGACAAGATGCTGCAGTGCTTCTACGACTACCGCTTCCCCGAAGAAATGAAGAAAGCCTTCGATGGCGCGGACCGTTTCTACCCGGTGACCTTCAAGAAAGACTGGGCCATCGTGCGTGAAGTGGCCGAGTCCGGCGGCGAGAAGTTCAACCGTGCCGCCTACGACCGCGAAAGCGCCAAGAGCAAAGGCAAATAAGCAGCAATCCTCACTATGACAACGTCTTTACGTATTTCCGGCCTGGTCAAGGAGTACCGGGCCGGCCAGCCGGTGCTCAAGGGCATCGATCTCGAAGTGGCCGGCCAGGGCCTGACGGCCATCATCGGGCCGTCGGGCACGGGCAAAAGCACGCTGCTGCGCTGCGTTAACCGCCTGATCGAACCGACCCGTGGCGAAATCGTGCTCAACGCCGACGGCGCCTCCGTGGACCTGGCGCGCGTGCGCGGCACGGCGCTGCGGCATGCGCGCCGGCGCATCGGCATGGTGTTCCAGGAATACAACCTGGTCGAACGCCTGACGGTGATGGAAAACCTGCTCACCGGCCGCCTGGGCTACACCTCGGTGTTCAATGCCTGGATGCGCCGCTTCGAGCCGGCGGACATCGAACGCGCCTACGCCTTGCTCGACACCGTCGGGCTGGCCGGCTTTGCCGACCAGCGCGCCGATGCGCTGTCCGGCGGCCAGCGCCAGCGCGTGGGCATTGCCCGCGCGCTGATGCAGCGCCCGCAACTGCTGCTGGCCGACGAACCGACCTCCTCGCTGGACCCCAAGACCTCGGTGGAGATCATGGAACTGCTGACCGAACAGGGCAACGCCAACGGCATCCCGGTGCTGGTCAACATCCACGACGTCGAGCTCGCCCGCCGCTACGCCACCCGCATCATCGGCATGTCCGGCGGGCACGTCGTCTATGACGGCAATGGCGAAGGCCTGCATGCCGACAAGCTCAAAGCCATCTACGGAGGCGAGTCGTGGCTGCAGTGAACCGCGGACGGCGCCCATTCGCCCTGTCTTGGCAAAGCCGCGCGTTCGCCCTGCTGCTGGTGGTCTACGCGGTCTATGCCGCCTCCCAGCTGGACTTCAACTGGAACCGCATCAGCGACGGCATGGGGCACGCCTCGACCTTCCTGGCGCGCATGTTCCCGCCCAGCTTCCAGAAGCCGGATACGCTCTGGAAAGGCATCGCCGAGAGTCTTGAGATCGCCGTGCTGGCCTCCCTGCTGGGCATCGTGCTGTCGCTGCCCATCGGCCTGATGGGCGCGCGCAACATGATGCCGGCGTGGATCTCCTGGCCCGCGCGCGCCGTGGTGGCCCTTTGCCGTTCGCTGCACCCGGTGATCGTGGCCATCCTGTTCGTCAAGGCGGTGGGCTTTGGCGCCCTGGCCGGCATTCTGGCCCTGACGGTGGCATCGGTCGGCTTCATCGGCAAGCTGTTTACCGAGTCCATCGAGGAAATCTCGCTCAAGCAGGTCGAAGCCGTGCGCGCCACCGGCGCCTCGTTCGGCAACGTGATCATCTTCGGCGTGCTGCCGCAGGTGTTCGCCCGCTTCGTGGGCTTCTCCACCTACCAGTTCGACTCCAACCTGCGCAATTCGACCATGGTCGGCATCGTGGGCGCCGGCGGTATCGGCGGCACGCTGTTCTCGGCCTTCCAGCGCTTTGACTACGACTTCGTGTCTGCCATCCTGATCACGCTGATCGCCATCATCATGCTGGGCGAACTGCTGGCCGGCATGGTGCGGGCCATCTTCCTGGACGGCTGGAGCTTCGACCGCGTGCTGCAGAAACGCTTTAACGCCGCGCGCGGGCTGGGCAACTCGGGAGCCAAACAATGACCACCATGGCTTCCTCTTCCCTGGACCGCAGCCACTGGCAACGCTACACCATGGGCCAGCGGCTGCTGCGCTTTGCGCTCTATCTGCTGGGCGTGGCCGCAGTGGTGCAGGCCGTGCGCAGCGTCGAGGTCATCCCGGAGTTTCTCTACGATGCGCCGGAACAGATGGCCGACCTGCTGCAACGCATGTGGCCGATCGACTGGGGCTACTACGGCGAAGGCGTCAACGACGCGCTGATCGAGACGCTGCACATCGCCACCCTGGGCACCATGCTGTCGGTGGTGCTCGCGGTGCCGGTGGGCCTGCTGGCCGCCAACAACCTCACCCCCAGCCGGCTGCTCAACCAGCTGGCGCGACTGATCCTGGTGTCCAGCCGCTCGGTCAACTCGCTGGTGTGGGCGCTGCTGTTCATCGCGATCTTCGGGCCCGGCCCCCTGGCCGGCACGCTGGCCATCGCCTTTCGCTCCATCGGTTTTGTCGGCAAGCTGGTCGGCGAGGCGATCGAACAGGCCCATCGCGGCCCGATCGAAGCCCTGACGGCCACCGGCGCACGCAAGGGCGCGGTGCTCTGGTACGGCTACTGGCCCCAGATCCGGCCGGCGTTCTGGTCCATCGTGCTGCTGCGCTGGGACATCAACGTGCGCGAATCCGCGGTGCTGGGCCTGGTGGGCGCCGGCGGTATCGGCATGGCGCTGGATACGGCCCTGAACCTGTTCCAATGGGACCGGGTGGCGCTGGTGCTGGCGTCGATCTTCGCGGTCGTGATCCTGGCCGAGGTCATCATCACGCAAGCCCGCAAGCGCATCCTCTGAGCGGGTTTCCCGCCTCTGGCTGGCTGATGCAACAGGCGCCTTCGGGCGCCTGTTGCATTGTTGTCGTCCGCCCCCGTGGACGCGGGCATTTCAAGATTACGACAAGTCATCAATAATGGCGGCTCCCCTGAGTACGATCGTCCTTTTTTGTGGGCCCTGCCGTCATGTCAGAACAAGAATTGAAGCTGCACGTCCCGGCCGCCTCGGCCGACGCGGTCGCCGAGGAGCTGGGCCGCCATCAGGCGGCAGGTCTGGCCCTGCGCGCCATGTACTTCGACACCCCCCAGCGTGAACTGGTGCAGGCCCGCATTGCCCTGCGGCTGCGCCAGGAGGGCGAGGACTGGGTGCAGACCGTCAAGATGCCGGGCGCCAACGCCATCAGCCGCATCGAACTGAACCACCCGCGCCCCGGGCCGGTGCTGGATCTGTCGGTCTATGCAGGCAGCGAGGTGGGCGACGCCCTGGCGCGCATCCGCGGCCCCCTGGGCGTGTATTACGAAACCGATGTGCAGCGCCTGCGCTGCGAGCTGAGCGTGCCGGGCGGCACGGTCGAGGCGGCGCTGGACCGCGGGGTGCTGCGCGCCGCAGGCCTGGAGCTGCCGGTTTGTGAGATCGAATTCGAACTGCTGCATGGCCGGCCCGAAACGATTTTCGTCATCGGCCAGGATTGGCAGCAACGCCACGCCCTGGTGCTGGACGTGCGCAGCAAGGCCGAGCGCGGCGATCAACTGGCGCTGCTGGCCGCCGAGTTGTCGGCGACACGCGACCAGAAAGATGCGCAATCGCGCGTGGCGCGCTTCTGGGCGCCCCGCATGGCGGCGGCAACGCCCTTGCAAGACACCATGAGCCCGGCCCAGGCCATGACGCACATCGCCGGCGAATGCCTGGAACAGATCATCCGCAATGCTGCCGTCCTGGCCGAGGTGGACACCGCGGGCGTCTATCCGGCCGGCACCCCTGAGCACGTGCACCAGATGCGGGTCGGCATGCGTCGCCTGCGCACCGCATGGCGGCTGTTCGACGGCGCCATCGAAGCGCCCGCCCCCGAACTGGTCGACGGCATGCGCACCTACTTCGCCGCCTTGGGAGCCAGCCGCGACCGCGACGTGATGGCCGACGGCATCGCCCCCGAGCTGGCTCGCGCCGGCATGCCCGCGATCGCGCAGGAACCGGCCGGCGAGCCGGTGGACGCCGCCGCGCTTTGCCGTAGCGCAGCCTTGCAAGCCTGGCTGCTGGCCCTTTATGCCTGGAGCCTGGAGGTGCGCCCGGCTCCCGCGCCGCAGCTGACGCTGCCGGCAGGCGATGCCCAGACCCCGGCCATCATCCCGCTCGATGCCGCGCCGCCCCGCCCGTCCTTGCGCCCCTTCCTGCTGCGCCGCCTGCGCCGATGGCATCGTCAGGTAATCGAAGACGGACGCCGCTTCGGCGAGCTGGACCTGCCGGCCCGCCACGAGCTGCGCAAGCGCGCCAAGCGGCTGCGCTATGGCCTGAGTTTCGCTGACAGCCTGCTGCCGCGCGCGCGGCTGCGCGGCTACCGCAAGCAACTGGCCCTGCTGCAGGACCTGCTGGGCCAGATCAACGATCTGGCGGTGGCTGCCGAGCACTATCGCGCCCTGACCGAACGACACCCCCAGGCCTGGTTCGCACTGGGCTGGATCGCCGCGCGCCTGCAGGCGCCGGTGGCGCGCGCCCAGCCCGCCTTCGACAAGCTGGCGCGCTACCGGGGGTTGTGGCGCGCTTAAGCGGGCAGCGGGCGGTCGCGCTCGACACGGCGCGCAAACATGGCGAAGCTGGCCCGCACGATGCTGGGCTTGAGCAGGAAGTCATGCGACTCCGCAGCCAGCGCATCATTGACCGGCTTGACTTCGCCATACGCGGCCGCAGCCATCAACTGGTTGCGCGCCGCGCGCTCGATCAGCACCGACAGGTACAGGGACTCTTCGACCGAGGCGGTCGCGGCCAGGAAACCGTGATTGGCCAGCAGAATGCAGCGTTTGTCACCCAGAGCCCCCGAGATGATCTCGCCTTCCTGGTCGGCGATGGGCAGGCCCGGCCACTCTTTCAGGTGAGCGCAGTCATTGTGAAACGGCGTGGCGTCCATGTGCGACACCACCAGCGGACGGCCGGTCATGGCCAGCGTCGAGACGTGCGGCGGGTGGGTGTGGATGATGCAACGCACCTCGGGGCGATGACGATAGACCCAGAAATGAAAGCGAACCGCCGGATTGGGCGTGCCCTCGCCTTCCAGCACCTCCATGTCTTCATTGATGCGAATCAGGGCCTCGGGGCGGATCTCATCAAAGGCCTGCGCCAGTGCGGTGGTGTAATAGCTGCCATCGTCGTTGCGCACAGTGATCTGGCCGGCCAGGGTCTCCGAATGCCCCTCGCTGGCCAGGATGCGACAGCTGAGCGCGATCTTCTCGCGAATGGTCCAGTTGCCGAAATCCAGTTTGTTGGCCGAACGTTTGAAAAACGCGTCCGATTGCATCTGCTTGTCGTCCACCATGGCCTCCTGATTGGGGTTCAGCTGCGATTACACCGCGCCACGCGCACCCGGCGCTTGACCGCAGGCGCACTGCGCTTGTCCATGCCTGCCACCTCCCGGCGCGGTGGCGGCGGCCCGATACAATGGCCGGGCGGGCAGCCTGCCCGCCCTTGCAAGTCTGAGGGTTTTCGTGATGCACGCTTCCGCCCCCGCGCCCGGTCCGGCAGAACCGGACCTGAACTTCGCGCCGCGCTTTCGCCCCTTCTATGAAACCGAACTCTCCGGCTACCAGGCCCAGCTCGACAAGCTGGTGCTGCCGGGCGATTTCCGGGCGCTGACGGCGCAACCGCGCCTGCGGCTGCAGGCATGCCGGTTGCGCGCCGGCGGCCTGGCGGTCAACCTGGAGTCCACCCCGATCGCGGTGCACCACCGGGCCGAACATGCCGCCGACGCCCTGCAGGCCGAATTTCTCGCCAGCTTCGTGATCGCCGGACATGGCGTGATCAGCCAGAACGGCGCCAGCCTGCCGGTCGAGACCGGCGACATCATCTTTCGCACTACGGCCCTGCCCTCGGAAGTGCGCATGCTGACCGACTCTCACCTGGTGGTGATCAAGGGCTCGCTGCTGCGCCTGCTGGGCATGCACTTGCACGACAGCTCGCAGTTCACCGCCCAGCGTGCTAGCGCCGCGCTGCCCATGGTGCGCACCGCGCACCGCTGTCTGGCGCATGTGTTCTTCGACCAGGACGAGAGCAGCCCGGCCTCGGGCATGTTTGCCGAACAGGCTCTGATTTCCCTGCTGGCGGCCATCTACACCAGCCAGGCGCTGGAACAGATACCCGGACCGCAACGCGGCCCGGCCGAGAGTTGGCAGGCCCTGACCGGCTATCTGGACGCCCATATCACCGATGCCGACCTGTCGGTGGCCGCTGTCGCCCGGGCCCTGCGGGTCTCCAGCCGCTGGGTGCACCGGCTGTTTCAGATGCAGGGCACGCAATACAACCAGTATGTGCGCGAACGCCGCCTGCAACTGGCGCGGGCGGCGCTGGAAGATCCTCGCAAACAACATCTGCCGGTCAAGGATATTGCGCTGTCCTGCGGCTTTCAGGATGCGAGCCATTTCAGCCGCCGCTTCCAGCAGCGCTTCGGCAGCCCGCCAAGCCAGTATCGCGAAAGCCTGCGGCCGGCCTCCTGAGAGGCCGGCCGCAGGCCTCAGGCGGCGCGGCGCTCCTGCCCGGCCGGCCGCATCAGGAAAGCCGACGTGCCGGCGATCAGGCCCAGCACCGCCAGATAGGCGCCCACCGGCACGATGCTGTCAAAGCGCGCTACCAGCATGGCCGACACCATGGGCGCCAGGCCGCCGCCGATGGCCGCCGAAAACTGCACGCCGATCGACAGGCCCGAGTAACGCAGCTCGGGCGGAAACTGGGCGGCATAGAGGCTGGACTGCGGCGCGATCATCATTGCGTAGTTCAACGCCATCGCGATGAAGACCGCAATCCCGTAGGCCATGAGCGAACCGCTGCCGACCGCCATGAAAATGGGGATGGCCATCACGGCCAGCAGTATTCCGCCCCAGCCGCAGACTCGTCGCGCCCCGTAACGATCGCCCAGCAGGCCGAACAGGGGGATCGTGAAGGTCAGCACGGCTGCGCCGTACAACAGTGCATGCAAGGCGTCGCTGCGGCTGAACCCGAGATTGGAGACGGCATACGACACCGAGAACACCAGGAAGGTGTAGATCAACGTCACTTCGGCCAGCTTGCAGCCGATGCACAGCAGCAACGCGCGGCCATGGCGGCGCAACAGCTCGACGATGGGCAGCTTGACCTGGGTGCGTTCGGCCTTGACGCGCGCAAAGTCCGGCGACTCGTCGATACCCCGGCGGATCAGCACGCCCACCACGATGAGCACCGCACTGGCCAGGAAGGGCAGGCGCCACCCCCAGGACAGGAAGTCTTCTTCCGGCAGGCGTGTCACCAGTGCAAAGGCGCCCACCGACATCAGGATGCCCAGCGGCGCCCCCACCAGCGGCAGGCTGCCGAACAGCGCCTTCCAGCGCGGCGGCGCATGCTCGACGGCCATCAGCATGGCGCCGCCCATCTCGCCGCCGAAAGACAGGCCCTGGCCGATGCGCAATGCCACCAGCAGGATGGGGGCCCAGACGCCGATCTGCTCATAAGTGGGCAACAGACCGATGAGCACCGTACAGATGCCCATCATCAGCAGGCTGAAGGTCAGCATGGACTTGCGCCCGACCCGGTCGCCGAAATGGCCGAACAGGATGCCGCCGACGGGGCGCGCCAGCATGCCGCTGGCAAAGGCGGCAAAGGCCGCCAGCGTTCCCGTCAACGGATCGAACTGGGGAAAGAACAGTTTGTTGAACACCAGCGCGGCGGCAGTGCCATACGCCAGGAAATCAAAGGCCTCCACGGCCGTACCCACGACCGTGGCCACCGACACGCGCAACAGATTGGGCTTTTTGCCTGGGGCAGCAGCGGCCCCCGATGAATGGACGGCGTCCATGCTGTCTCCTCGAAGTGATTTTTTATAGGTATGAATGGCCCGGCTTCAGGCGTCCTGCCCCGGCGGGACGTAACCGGGCAACTGCTCGATACGCCGGCGCCAGGCCGCCAGCGCCGGATAGGCGGCCATGTCGATGCCGGCCTCCTCGGCCAGCGAAAGGTAGCCATAGCAATCGATATCGGCCACCGTCGGGCCGCCGGCCAGCCAGTCCCGGCCGGTCAGGCGCCTTTCCATCAGGCCGAGCACACGCGCCGTGCGGCGCTGCAACCCCTCCAGGTCCAGCAGCGCCTCGCTCACGCCCAGGTGATGGGCGGCCTCGGCGTTGCTGACCACCCGGGTCAGGCGCAGCGGCTGCAGGCTGTTGGCGATTTCATTGGTCGAGACGGAAATCCAGGCATACATCTGCCCGCAGTCGGCCAGCGGCGCCAGCCACTGCGGCGCGTACTTCTGCGCCAGATAAAGCAGAATGGCGTGGCTGTCCCAGATGGCCAGGCCATCCTCCTCGATGGCCGGTACCTGCCGGAACGCACTGACGCGCTCGAACTCCTCGGTCTGGTTCTTGCGCGCCAGCACATCGATGAACTCGCGCCGACAGGGCTGCCCGATCAGCGACAGGAACAGGCGCACCTTGTAGCAATTGCCGGAACGGGGGTGGTCGTAGAGCGTGATCATGGCGGGCTCGGGCAGTACGGCCCGGCATGGCGGACCTATGGAACAAGTAGCGGCCAATGTTAGGGGCCGGCGTGCGCGCCGGGCTTGCCAGTGCGCGCACCGGCCTTGCCTGTAAGGGAAGTCGGCGCGTAGGCCCGCCCTCGCAGGCAGCGCCCGCAGACGGGCCCGCAGCACATCATGCGCCGGCCGGTGCGGGGCGCAAAAAAGCCGCCGCGTGCAGGCACGGGGCGGCTTGTCGGGAGATCGGCCCGGGGCGCAGGGTCAGTCGGACAGCAGCGCGGCGGCGAACTCTTCGGCGACAAAGGGCTGCAGGTCTTCCAGGCCCTCGCCCACGCCGATCCAGTAGACCGGGATGGGCCGCACCCCCTGGCTGCCCGCGGCGACGGCCGCCAGCGTGCCACCCTTGGCGGTGCCATCGAGCTTGGTCACCACCAGCCCGGTGAGCTGGATCGCGGCGTCGAAGGCGCGGATCTGGGCCAGGGCGTTCTGGCCGGTGTTGCCATCGACCACCAGCAGCACCTCGTGCGGCGCCTTGGCGTCGGCCTTGCCGATCACGCGGCGGATCTTCTTGAGCTCTTCCATCAGGTGCAGCTGGGTAGGCAGGCGGCCGGCCGTGTCCACCATGACCACGCCCGCCTCACGCGCCCTGCCGGCGTTGACCGCGTCAAAGGCGACAGCGGCCGGGTCGCCGCCCTCCTGGGCAATGACGGTGACATTGTTGCGGCTGCCCCACTCGATCAGCTGCTCGCGCGCCGCCGCGCGGAAGGTATCGCCCGCGGCCAGCAGCACGCTGGCGCCCTGGCGCTGGAAGGTATGCGCCAGCTTGCCGATGGAAGTCGTCTTGCCGGCGCCGTTCACGCCCGCAATCATGACCACCAGCGGTTGGGCGCGGCCCAGCTCGAAGCGGCGCTCAAGCGGTTTGAGATGCTCGGCCAGCAGCTGGCGCAAGGCCACCTTGACCTGGGCGGCATCCTCGATGCGTTCTTTCTTGACGCGTGCGCGCAAAGCGGTCAGCAGACTTTCGGTGGCCTCGATGCCCGCGTCGGCCATGATGAGGGCCGACTCCAGCTCCTCGAACAGATTCTCGTCGACCTTGACGCCGACGAAGATGCTGCCGATGCTCTGGCCGGTACGAGCCAGCCCCTGCTTGAGGCGGCTGAGCCAGGAGGCTTTCTTGGGTGCGGCCGCCGCTTGCGGCTCCGCCGCCGGCTCGGCGGCTGCGGCGGCAGGCGTCACGGGCGCGGTCGGCGCCGCCGCGGGCGCCGGTACCGGCGAAGGCGGCGCTACGGGCGAAGGCGCCGGGACCGGGGCAGGCTCCGGGACCGGGGCAGGCGGCGGCGTGGACGGCGGCTGAGCGGCCGGGGCCTCGGGCGCCGCAACAGGCGCAGCCGCAGGCGCGGCCTCGGGCGTCGGCGCCGGGCTCGCGATGGTTTCTTCCTGCGGCGGCGGGGCCGGCGTAGCCGGCGCGGCGGGCGCAGGGGTTTTTTTCTTGAAGAAGCGGAACATAGGCAAAAGTATATTCGGGATCGCCCCCATCCGCCCCGAGGCGCTACTATTCGCGCCAGGAGGTTCCCAGCTTTGAAGCAATCCGCTAGTGGCCCGCGCGCCATCCGCATCGTCGGCGGCCAGTTCCGCCGCACCCCGATCAGTGTGCCTGACGTCCCCGGGCTGCGCCCCACGCCTGATCGTGTGCGCGAAACCCTGTTCAACTGGCTGAGCCATCTCTGGCATGGCGATTTCAGCGACAAACGGGTGCTCGACCTGTTCGCCGGCAGCGGCGCACTGGGCCTGGAAGCCGCCTCGCGCGGCGCGGCCCAGGTACAGATGGTCGAAAGCGACCGCCAGGCCATCACCGCCCTGCGCCGGCTGCGCGACAAGCTGCAGGCCGACCAGGTGCGCATTCATGCGGGCGACGCCCTGCAGGCGCTGGCGCGCATGGATGCCTCGCGCTTTGATCTGGTGCTGCTGGATCCGCCCTTCGGCCAGGACTGGCTCAGCCGGGTCTGGCCCGGCCTGCCAGCGGTGCTGGCAGAGGGCGCGCTGGTCTATGTGGAATCCGAATCCCCCATCCTCCACCCCGAGGCGTATACCCGTCTGCGCGAAGGCAAGGCCGGCGCGGTCCACTACGTGTTGCTAACGTTTGCTGCATTGCAGGAAACGGACAATAATCCGGGTTTGGAGGATGGTGTAACACCATAAACATACCGGTTTGGAGCCAGCATGATCATCGCCGTATACCCAGGGACGTTCGACCCGCTCACGCGCGGTCACGAAGACCTCGTCCGTCGCGCCGCCGCGCTGTTCGATAAAGTGGTGGTCGGCGTGGCCTACAGCCCCAACAAAAGGCCGTTCTTTGGCGTCCAGGAACGGGTCGAAATCGCCCGCGAAGTCCTGGGCCACTACCCCAACGTCGAAGTCCAGAGCTTCGGCGGCCTGCTCAAGGACTTCGTGCGCGAGCAGAACGGGCGCGTCATCGTACGCGGCCTGCGCGCCGTGTCCGACTTCGAATACGAGTTCCAGATGGCCGGCATGAATCGCCACCTGCTGCCCGATGTCGAAACCCTGTTCATGACCCCGTCGGACCAGTATCAGTTCATCTCCGGCACGATCGTGCGCGAAATCGCCCTGCTGGGCGGCGACGTCAGCAAATTCGTCTTTCCTTCCGTGGAACGTTGGCTGCAAGAGAAAGCCCGCCAGCGCCGCGAGCAGGCTCCCGAAGCCGGCTGATCCGCTGCCTGCCGGCCCCCTGGACCGGCGGCGCTACAATCAGCGGCAGACCCCGTCTTAAGCGCTGTCCCGTCATGGCCCTACTCATCACCGACGAATGCATCAATTGCGACGTATGCGAGCCGCAATGCCCCAACGATGCCATTTCCATGGGCGAGGACTACTACGTCATCGACCCGCTGCGCTGCACCGAATGCGTCGGCCACCACGATGAGCCGCAATGCCAGGTCGTTTGCCCGGTCGAGTGCATCGAACTGCACCCCCAATGGCAGGAAAACCAACAGGCCCTGATGGCCAAATACCACCGCCTGACCGAACAGAAATGAGCCCTGCGGCGCAGCCTCGCCTGAACGATGTTTCGGTCTCGGCCATCGTGGCCGGGCTGGTGGCCGTGCTGGTCAGCTTCGGCGGCACCGCCGTGCTGATGGTGCAGGCAGGCCATAGCGCCGGCCTGGATGCGATCCACATCGGCTCCTGGCTGGGCTCGATCTGCCTGGCCCTGGGCGTGGGAGGCGCCCTGGTGAGCCTGCGCACCGGCCTGCCCGTGGTCTTCGCCTGGTCCACCCCCGGCGCGGCGTTGCTGGTCACCGGGCTGGCCGGCGTGCCGTTCGATCAGGCCGTCGGCGCTTTCGTGCTGGCGGCCGCACTGACCCTGGCCTGCGGCATATTCGGCTGGATCGACCCCATCGTCCGGCGCATTCCTGCCGAGATCGCAGGCGCCATGCTGGCCGGCGTGCTGCTGGATTTCGGCCTGGGCGTGTTTCGCAGCATTGCCGGCGCTCCCTGGCTGGTGCTGGCCATGTGCGCCGCCTACCTGCTGTGCAAACGCTGGCTGCCGCGTTTCGCGGTGCTGGCCGTGCTGGCCGCAGGCCTGGCAGTTGCTGCCGGGCAAGGCGGCCTGCACCTGGAAAATGTGCGTTGGGCCTGGACCGATTTTGTCTGGACTACCCCGACCTTCACGCTGCAGGCCGCCATCAGCCTGGGCATCCCGCTTTTCGTGGTGGCCATGGCCTCTCAGAACCTGCCGGGCCTGGCCATCCTGCAAGCTAACGGCTATCGGCCGCCAGCCTCGCGTCTGGTCGCCCTGACCGGCCTGGTGGGCCTGCTAGCCGCCCCCTTCGGGGCCCACAGCGTGACGCTGGGCGCGATCATTGCCGCCATCTGCGCCGGCCCCGAAGCGCACCCCGATCCGGCGCGCCGCTATGTGGCCGCGGCCACCTACGGGCTCAGTTATGTCTTGCTGAGCGTGGCTGCCGGCACCGTGGCCGTGTTCTTCCAGGCCCTGCCTGCCGCGCTCATCGCCACGCTGGCCGGTCTGGCGCTGCTGGGCGCCATCATGGGCGGCATGGCCAGCGCGATGTCCAACCCGGCACAGCGCGAGGCCGCGCTGGTGACCCTGCTGGCCACCGCGTCGGGCATGTCCTTCTGGGGAATCGGTTCGGCCTTCTGGGGCCTTGCAGCCGGCCTGCTGACCCATATCGTGGTCAACTGGCGGCGCCGGCAACAGGCCTGAAAGAATTCAGGCCGCGGGCCAGTCCACCGACGTCATGTCGGGATGAACCTTGAGCAGCCGCGCCGGAATGCCGAGATGGTTGGACAGCCAGGCGGCAGCCAGCTCCCCCTCGTCGACCACATCCACCACCTGCCCGCCGATCAGGATCTGATAGCGCACGCTGTCATCATCCTCGATGACATCGAGCGGCACATCCAGGCGCAGCATGTCCGGGGCGCGCAGCACCAGGTAGCCCATGCGCAGTTCGACGCTGACCTCGGCCAGCCGCGGGCACAGATCGCGCGTGAGCCACTGCCCGGCGTCATTGCTGACCAGCCAGCGCCGCACGTAGCCCTTGGCCTCGGGCTGTCCGCTGCGGCCGCAAGCGACCACCGGCTCGAAGGTATCGCTCATCGGCCCAGCAACCCCTTGCGCACCGCGCCACCCAGCGCATCCTTGATCTTGCTTTCGACGCCGCGCTTGAGCAGGGACGTGGCGATCTGCGCCCACTGCACCGTATAAACCGGTTGCTCGAAGCTGCCGGTGATGCGCAGCGGCACCGGCACATTGCGCAGATCGGCCAGCTCGCGATCCTGATTGGCGGTGCTGACCACGCGCAGCTGCACCACCACGTCGAGGCTGCGATCCAGCAGATTGACTACCGCCGGGCTGCCCTGCGTGACGCGCAGCAGCGGGGTGCTGAGATCCAGGCGCTTGATCGTGGCCAGGCCCTTGGCCAGCGTCAGGTCGCCATCGAGCGAGGCGAAGTCGGTCTGCCGCGAGGCATCGACCCCGAACGAGGCGTCCTCGGCCGGGCCGCTCAGGGCGGCCCGCAATTCGCGCAGCGTCTGGGCCACGTTGATGCCTTTGATGGCGCCTTCGCGCAACCTCAACTGCACCGAACCGGCCAGGTTCGCGATCATGGCGTCGGGCTCGACGCCGGCCGTGTTCAGGTCCAGGGCCAGGTTGCCCGTGCCCGACAGGGTGTCGCGCTTGGCCACGTCGACCAGCAAGGGTTGGACCTTGATGCCGGTCAGGTTGAGCTTGGCCCGCATCTGATTGTTGTCGGCCGCGTTGAGCGAGGCCGACCCGGCCAGCTTGCCGTCGTAGAGTTCGGCGGCCAGGCCGCTGATGTCCAGCTTGCCTTTGTCCAGCTTGATGCTGGCGGCGACCTGACTGGCCTTCAGGCCGCGCACGACCAGCTGCCCCACCTTGATGCTGCCGTCGGCCTTGGGGCCGACCAGGCCCGACAGATCGATACGCTCGTCGGCGGGCTTGGCTGCGGCCGCCGGCTTGGCGGCGGGCTTGCTCTCGCCCTTGCCCTCTTCGGCCTTGGCCTTGGGATCGGCAGCTGCGACCGTGGCCGGCGCCAGCTTGTCCAGATCCAGGATGTCGACAGCCAGCGCAAAGCTGATCTGCGGCTGCGCCGACAACTGGGCCATGTCGGCCGTCAGGTCAAACTTGCCGCCTTCGAGCACGGCGTTGATCTTGGCGCTGGCCTGATCCTTGCGCAGGTCCGCCGCCACGCTGCCGATCACCGGAATCTGCAGGCTGCCCTTGGGCAAGGCCGGATCGGTGATGTCCACATCGCCCTTCAAGGCCGACAGGCCCAGGGTGCGCTGGCTCAGGTTGATGACGACCGGCGAGGTCAGCACCGTCTTGATCAGGCGCGCCTCCTGTTTGTAGCCGCCATCGACCTTGGCTTCCTTGATGTCGAGCTCGGTGGCATTGCCGCTGATGCCCTTGAGGCCGAACGAGGCATCCAGGGCGCCGCTGCGGATGCGTCCGCTCAAGGCGTCGCCCTTGGCGGAGGTGGGAGAGATATGCAGGCTGGGCGTGTCCATGGCCAGCTCGAAGGGGCCGTCCGTGGCATTGCCCTTGGCGCGCACGCTCAGTTTTTCCACCTGCAGCTGGGCTTCGTGGGGATCGACCGACAGCTTGGGCACGGCCACGCTGGCCTCCACGCCGGTCAGTGCCGGCTCGGCCACGTCACCCTGGAACACCAGCTCCAGGCCGGCGACGTCGAGCGAAGAGGTCGCCCCATTGAAGGCGAGGTTGCCGCGCAGCGCCAGGCTCTTGGCCTGCGCGCCGGGCAACAGGCCCTCCATGCGCAGGTCCATTTTCTGTGCCGAATAACGCTTGCCGGCGGGATTCAGGCGCAGCAGCGCCTGGCCCGTCAGGCCGGCGTCAACCGCCGGCTCGGTGCCTTTCAGGCGGGCGCTGAGGCTGACGTCAAAGGGCTGATCGAAGGTCACCCGACCGGTATTGGCATTGAGCTGAATCAAGGACACGCCCATCCCGCTCATGGCGTCTTCGAGTTGCACTTCGCCGTCTTTCAGGTCCAGCCCGGCGATGTCGATCTGCATGCTGCGCGGCGCACTGGCCGTGCCGCTGGTCAGGGCCTGGGTAGCCCCGGCAATCACGCCCACGGCGCCCTCGGCCGCATTGGCCGGCACAGCCGTGCTTTGCACGGGCCCGCCCACCAGATTCTCGAAATTGAAATGGCCGTTCTTCTCGCGCACGATGCGCGCCTTGAAGCCATTGATGGCGACATGATCCACCACCAGATTGTTCGACAGCAGCGGCCAGACCGCCACGGCCAGGCGCAGGCTGTCGATGGAGGCAAAAGCCTGGTCGCTATCGACCTCGGACAGCGAGACCCCCTGGGCCGACAGGCCCAGGCGCGGGAACAGCGACATCTCGATGGGCCCATCGATGCTCAGCGTGCGCTGATAGCGCTCCTGGACCAGCTCCTCCAGCTTGTACTTATAAGCATTGGGATCGAATGTCAGCAAGAAGATGGCCAGACCCACGATGGCCACCAGCACCAACACCACCAGGCCTATCAAAATACGTTTGAACCACGTTTTCATTGCCGCCCCGTCGAGACCTCGACTTGGAAATCTTTGTCATGTCAGCCGGCCCGAACGGGCCGGCGCTGTCTGCGCCGCACTCTCTCCTGCCGGCGGCGCTGGCCGCGCCATGCCAGCCCGGGATCACGACCCGTCGACGCCGGGCGATGAGAGATGGACAACCTGATCCGCTCGCCAAGGCGGCAGATACCGCTATCGTAGCAAATCAAAGGGCCGAAACCGCCTTCCCGCCTGCCGCCGCCTCTTGCGCGCCTTGCATCATGGGTCTTGCGAGGCCAGGCCTGCCCTGGCGCCCGGCCGGGCAGTCTGTCGCCACCCGTGACACATATCATTCAAATACTAGGCCGAAATAGATGACAGTTAGCTACGAAATGGGCAAGAATCCCTTCACGTACCGTCGCGCATGGATTTTCTCGCACGCCGAACGACCCCCTATAAGTCCTCAGTGAAAATGCCATGAAGATCCGCATCGCCCTGGCCGACGACCACCCCGCAGTCCTGGCCGGCATCCACCACGAGCTGAATGCCCTGGCTCACCTCGACATCATTGGCCTGGCGCGCGACTCCGGTGAACTGGTGCGCCTGCTGCAGCGGCAGCCCTGCGACGTGCTCGTGACCGACTATGCCATGCCTGGCGGCGAGTTCGGCGACGGCATCGCCCTGATCGCCTATCTGCGCGAAAACCATCCCGATCTGAAGATCATCGTCTTCACGACCCTGGACAATCCGGCGCTGGGCATTACCCTGGCCGACCTGGGCGTGCAGGCCGTGCTCAACAAAGGCAGCGACATCAGCTTGCTGGCCGCGGCCATCCAGGCGGCCCATCAGGGCACGGCCCTGCCCCGCTCCAGCCGCGACAACGGCACGCTGCTCGCAGAAGAGCGCAGCACTCACGTTGCCCTGTCCAAGCGCGAAGAAGAGGTCATCCGGCTGTATGTCTCCGGTTTTTCGATCAATGAAATCGCCGAGCGCCTGAACCGCACCAAACAGACCATCAGCTCCCAGAAATCCAACGCCATGCGCAAGCTGGGCACCACGCGCGATGCGGATCTGTTCCGTTTCGCGCTGGAAACCGGGCTGGTGCGCGACGACGCACCGCAGGACGAGCCCCCAGGCGCGGCCGCCGCCCCCGGCGCCTGAACGCTCAGGACGCGGCGCGAAACGCCAGCACCGCGTTGTTGCCACCCATGCCGAAAGAATTGCTCAGGGCCGCGCGCAGTTCAGGCAAGGCGCGGGCCGTATCCGGCACATAATCGAGATCGCACTGCTCGTCGCCCGCCTCCCAGAACAGCGTAGGCGGCACCATACGGCGCTGCAGCGCCAACGCCGTCACCACCGCCTCGGCCGCCCCCGCCGCGCCGATCATGTGACCCACCGCCGCCTTGATGCTGCTGATCGGCAGCCTGGCCGCGTGCTCGCCAAACACCTGCTTGATGGCCTCGGTTTCGATACGGTCGCCGACCAGCGTGCCGGTGGCATGGGCGTTGATATAGCCGACCTCCTCGGGCGCCATCTGGGCATCGGCCAGACAGCGCGCCATGGCCAGCGCCTGACCGCGCGAGTCCGGGCGCAGGGGGTGCGTGCCGTCGTTGCTGGGGCCATAGCCGGACAACTCGGCGATGACCGTCGCGCCGCGCGCCTGGGCATGCTCGGCGGACTCCAGCATCAGCATGGCGCCCCCTTCGGAAAGGGCAAAACCGCTGCGCCGGTGGCTGAAAGGACGACAACCGCCAGCCCCGCCCTCGGTCCGGTCCACGCACAGCACATGCAACTGTTTCCAGGCGGCCATCACCGCCGGCGTCATCATGGTTTCGACACCGCCCGCGATGGCGACATCCAGATAGCCATCGCGAATGCGGCGAAAAGCCTCTCCGATGGCCACCGCCCCGGCCGAGCAGGCGGTGGAGTAAGTCTGTGCTTCAGCCAGGGAACGCATCTGTTGCGCAATATGCGCGGCCGGCGCATTGGCCATCACCGCCGGCACCACCAGCATGGGTCGTTTGGGAATGATGCCGTGATAGGCCTCGACCGCTTCGCACAGCGTGCCCACGCCGCCAATGCCGGTGCCCAGGAAAACGCCGCAACGGCTTTGCTGCGTTTCATCCAGCTGGGCCGCCTGCAATACCTGCGTACCCACGAACTGCGCCAACACCGTCACCCGGTCCATCATGCGGACCTGGGCCGGATGCATGCCGGCGGCGATATCCCCTTTGAGCAAACCGACCTGTCGATCGATCTTGCCGGTCGGATCCGGCCCCAGGCCGCATTGGCCAGCGAGCAAGGCCTCGAATGTCTCCCCGGCCGTATCGCCCACCGGCGTAGCCATGCCGACAGCGGTGATCACGACGCGGCGGCGGCTCACGGCTTAGGCTCCGTCGTCCCGGCCTCAGATCCGACCGGGTCTTTTGCCGGCTCTGGCTGCGCGGCCTGCGGCTCTGTCGCCGCCCGTCCTTGCGCCTTTTCCAGCCGCGCCCGCATCTCCGCCTCACGCTGAGGACGCCGTGCGACGACCTCGTGCATGTACACAATCAGTTCGCTCAGGTTCTTGGGGAAGATGTTGGTTATTTCCTGGGCGCCCATCTCCTGGTCGACGGGCAGCATCTCGTCGGTTTCAATGCCGTATTCGGTTTCGACTTCCAACAGGATTTCCAAAACCGCCAACGAGTCAAACTGAGTCACCACTGCGGAAAACTCCTGGTCTTCCAGCAAAGGCTCCGGCTCGCAACGGCAAACCCGCGCAATGATTTCGGCAAGTTTCTGACGCAGCTCCGGCTCGTCGGGCAAAACAATTTCTTTAGGCAATGTCTGCATTCAAGGACTCGGCAAAGTTAATCAACCAACGTTATTGCTGCACGACTTCGCCGCCAAATTGAAAATGCGGCACCTTATTTTGCTCTCCCGTATCCTACATCAGGAGAAGCACCGTAAGGGGCCGCATTCATGATTAGTTATAAGTAAACGTCAGCGTAGCGGTGGAGCGTACCGGACCCGGGCGAACCTGATTGGCCAACCCCAACTGTTTCAGTTTTGCGCCGATTATGAAGTCCCACGATGAGGTGGGCGTGGTGCCGGCGGGTATCCCATGGTTCGGTGCAGCCAGACCAAAGGTGGGTCGCGTATAAGTGCCGCTCTGGCTGCCGATCCAGACCTCGACGCCCACGCCCTCGGCCTTGTCGGTTGCCGAGGAAATATTCGTCAGGGCATTGGTTGTGCCCGGCGCCAGATAGGCAGACGAAATGGTCATCGACGGCGAGTTCTGGCTCGACGCGGTGCAATTCACGCGGATCGTGGTGTCCGTCATGGGGCCTTCGCCGTTAGCCAGCAGCGTGGTGGTCGATACATCCGGCAAGGTCATGGTCAGGCCGGACTGGGCCGGCGCGGTGCAGGTCGGAACACTGATCGTGACGTTACTCTGCAGCGACACGCTGTACAGCGTCTGAGCGGGCGCATTGCCGCCCGCGCTGAGATAGGAGCGCGCCAGAACCGAGCCCGCCTGGATCACGCCGGGGCTGATCGGATCCCCCGTGGCGACCAGTTCAATCTGCGCCCTGGCGGCTGAGCCAATGTCGACGCCCGCGAAGGGGAAGATCATTACCCCGCTGTTATAGCTGTTGACGAACGTCTGCGGCGCATAACGGGCTGTGCCATAACTCCCGGTTCCGCCAGCGAAGTACGCCACACGAAAGCCGATGCCCGGCACAGTCGTGTAGTACACATCCGCCATGCCTGGAATCAGCACGCCCGCAGGCGGGCGGAACTCTTCGATGGCGCCAGGGGGGCAACGATAATAGGGCGCCGCCTGCCCCTGCCCGCCACCCGTCAAGTACGGCAGAGGCGAAGACATCTGCATCAGCACCGTACCTCTGACCGGATTGCTAGGCACGGGAATCGTAGACTGCGCCGGCGGGATGACCTTCTGGAAGGCCGCGGAGTTGTATGCCTGGTAAACAGTGCCTGAAGGCGCAGATCCCCCCGGATTGGCATAGCAGTTGGTCTCCACAGCCCGGGCATCCATCGGACCCGCTAAGACCTGCGGCGCCCAGGCCAGCACGCCGAACGCTCCCGCGATCGCCACTCTGATCATTGCTATCCCGGCATGGCCGGGCGCCTGCTTTTTCAACCACCGCATGTCATCTCCCTTTGGCCCATGTCGGCCTTGCCTTCTGCCTCCGACAGGTCGATATTGAATGAGCACTGATACTCCTGGCGCTCACCCCATTTCACGTCGAAGCGCGCTTCACCATGCAGGCCGGTCAGCCAGACCCGACCCACCGGGCCGACAATGCCGCGCTGTTCGCCTTCCTGGTCATAGACCGTGGCGCCGAACGGCAATACCTGTCCATTCTTGTCCTTCAGCACAACCAGCATGACCCGCCCGATCACCGTATCGAACTTGGCCACCACGATGGCGCCGCGCGTGGGCACGACAGTCTTGACGTTGTCCTCCAGGGTTGCGTCGACGTCATCCGACATCGGCGTCAGGGAAACACGGTTCTCGCGATACGGCGTGGCGTAGGGAACCAGGGCGCGTCCCTGCGAGTTGGTCCGCACACCGGGGTGGTTGTTGACCGCGACCCCGCTGGCCCCCGGCGCATCGACGATGACCGCGGTTTCACCGAGGTTCTGGCCCAGCAACGGGCCGCGCGAATCCACCACGATGGCGCCGCTCACATCGATATTGGTGTTGGAGCTGTGCCGTGCGTAGCCATGGCTGACGTTGAGCGTGCCGATCGGCGACTGGTAGCCCAGGGATCCATAACCGTAGTTGCCGTTGTTGTCGCCGTTGCCGCTGGTGATACCGGTCTGCACCGAGTAGGTCAGCGCATAATCGTCGGTCAGCGGACCACTGAGCGAAACATCGTTGGTGGTGCCGTAGTTATTGGTGGTATTCATCGAGTAGCTGGCCGTCTGGCGAGCACCCAGAGGAATGCTCAGCGTCAGCATGAATGAACGGTCTTTCTGACTCCAGGGGCTGCGGTTGATGCTGTAGTTGAGCGAGTAACCCACATTGCCGACGAAGCTGGAGAAACCCAGGTTGGCATAGGTGGCATTGCGCGGCGCATTGCGATAGGCAATGCCAAAATAGTTGAACGACAACGAGGCCCGGTTGCCCAGACGCTGCGACAGCGACAGCTGATACTCGTGCTGGCGGCCATACTCGTATGCGTAGCGATTGTCGTAGGCGCGGTCACGCACCGCATCGTCCAGGCTGCGGAAGCCTTCCGAGCTGTAGCGATAACCGGCCAGCGTGAAGTCCGTGCCTGACCCCGGAAACGACTTGGCATACTGGATGTGCGCGGCATGCCCGGTTTTTTTCTTGCCGCGCTTGTCCTCGGCACGCGACCCAATGATGTCGGCGGAAATGGCGCCCAGGTATTCCAGGTTCCAGCCCAGGCCGATGGCCGCAGACTGGTAATTGTGCTGCGCCACCATACCGCCGCCATAGGCGGTCAGGCCCCAGGGAAGACCATAGGCGGCCGTCGCCTGCCCCAACCACGGTTTGGACACGCCGCTGTAATTGTGGCGATGCTCGCCGACCGCAAAGTTGTACTTCCAGATCCCCTCTCGCATCAGCATGGGCAGCGAGGCGAAGGGCTGGAGAAAGCGGGTGGTGCGTCCGCCCATTTCCTCGACTTCGACCTCGAGGTCCCCCGCCCCTGGCGTGGAATAGAGATCGTCGATCACGAAAGGCCCGGCCGGCACGAAGGTCGAGTAGATGACGTTGCCCTGCTGGCGAACCGTCACCTTGGCGTATCCGGAGGCGATGCCCCGGATCACCGGCGCGTAGCCGCGCTGGCTGTCGGGCAACATGCCCTCGTCCGAACGCAGCTGCAAGCCGCGGAAGCGGAAACCCATGAAAATGTCGCCAGACGTGTAGCTGTCGCCCAGGCGCAGCACGCCGCGCCAGGGATTGATCGTGCGCTCGATGTAGCGATCATCCCAATCCCATTTCGAACGGCTGCCCGAGTCGTAATAGGTGCCATTGGCGCGCAGCCGCCAGGCGCCGACGTTCAGGCCATTTCGCAGGCTGATGAAAGTCGTGTTGTTGTGCTGATTTGAATCACCGCCCGTATAGCGGCTGCGGTTGAAGGACGCCCGATACGACGTCCAGAACGTGGTGGCGCCGTCATCCCACATATCCGGAGGAATATAGCCACGCGCCCGGTTGTCGAGTGCAGCCTGGGGGATGGAAATATTCAGGATGTTCTTGCTCTGGTCATAGCGAGTGAACGCATCGGGGAGAACCTTGAGCGCCGCTGCGCAGTCTTTCTCATCTACGCTCAGCAACGCCGGGAAGGCCTCCACCTTCACGCCCAGCTCTTTCAGGAACGGCACGGTCAGACACGGCTGAGCGTCGACCTTGCCCTCCTCGGGAACGAAATCGATGTCACGCATGCCGATCGTCTGCTCATTCAGACGCAACAGCACCGTGTGCATGCCTGGCAGCACCCGGTTGGACTGCGCGAATACCGACAGATCGACCTGGGGTTGGCCATCGATATGATGCAGAAAGCTGTTGTCAAATCGGACTTCGGGCTGTTGCGGCGCGGCAGCGGGCTGACCGGAGGCAGCGGCAGGCGCCGGCTCCTGAGCGCGTACGCCCAGGCTCGCACTCAACAGCAGCAGGAGCGTGACGCTCAGGCGCGCGCGGGGAAAGGACGGGGCATTGTGCATCACGGCTGCCTCACCGCGGCAGGCGTAGCGGGGCCGCCGGACTGCAGCGAGACCGCCGGCCAGGGTTCGATCGCGCCGTACTCGTTGACGACATAAGGCGTCAAGGAAGCGCCGGACGCCGGACATCCCTTCAGCTCAACCCTCGTCGTGTCGAGCGGCATGGCCACGATGCCGGTGCCGAAACCCTTCACCTGCCCCGGCAACTCCATGCGGGCGAAGTTCACGGTGAAGGGCGAGGCGTTCGCGATGGCCAAGGAGCATTTGGCGCCTTCACGCGAGACCGACCACGTCAGTTGTTCCGGCCCCTGCGGCGCCTTCAGAATCGCCGTGGGCCGGTAGAACAGTTTGATGCGGGTGCGGGTCGCGAACGTCAGGGTGTTGGCCTGTCCCTCGACCTTCTGCGGAATCTCCAGCACGTTGACCCAGTAATAGCTTTCGCGGTCGCCAGACACGTCCTGCCCAACACGCGAGATCGTCAGGCTGCGCTCGGTATCGCCATCGAAACGGCTCAAGGGCGGCGTGATGAAGAACGGCGTCTCCATTTTCTCGCCCACGCCCTCGATCCAGGCCTGCACGACCACGGGCTCGCCGCTGTTCTTGGCGTAGACCGAAGCACTGCGGCTGCCTTCGTTGAGAACGACACGGGTATTCGACAGCTGGATCCCTGCCTGCGCACTAGCGCCAACCAGGGTCGCGAACAGGACAGCAGCGGGAAGAAGATGTACGAAAGGCTTTTTCATAGGGCATCCGGATCGTTCAAGCGAAAAGAAAGTCGGAGCAGGAACTACCATGCTCAACGACGGAGAATCAGGAGTACGTCAACGTCACCAGCACCGACGAATCGGCCGGGCCGGGCTTGAGCGGCACGCCCGGCACGCGTACATAGGCCGCCTTGAATTCATAGGTGTTCTTTCCGCTCGATACGTTGAGCGCGTAGGTCTCGGTACCATCGAAGCGGATGGCCTGCCCCAGCGTGCCGTGCACGGCATCGTTGTTGGTCAAGGTGATGGCGAGGCCTTCGGCGCCGTCTGCCACGGGCGTCAACGCCAGGCCGGTGCCATTGGGGATCTGGGAAACTGTGATGCCGGTGAACTTCAGGCTGGCCGAACGCAGCGTTGCCACCTCGCAGCCGCCGATCGTCAGCGCCACATTGCGTTCAAAGTTGGTGCCCATGCCACCGCCGGGCTTGAACTCGTTCGTCGGCACTTCGCCGAAGATCACGGTTTCGGTCGACACCGTGCAAGGCACCGTGGTCAGGTTGGCATTGATCGTCAGGGTCGCCTGGGACCAGGCAGCGCCAGACACCATCGACAGCGCCATCACGAGAAACGGCTTTCCGGCTTTAGCTATACATCTGCGCATAATCTGGATTCCTGGCCTGGTATGGCTGACAGCAGGCAACACTCATGCTTTCCCCGGGCGCCACAGGCGCAGGGAAGCGGGAAGTGATTGTTTTTGGAAAAACGGGCCGGATGACTCACCCGGCCCCAGGGCGCTTACGCGCCCTTCACGCCTTACGAGTAGGTAACCTCGAAGATGGCGCGGGCGTTGGCCGAACCGGCCACCACGTTCGCGTCGGTGGCTTCGTAGAAGGCCTTGAAGTAGAAGTTGTTGTCGCCGTTCACCAGGCCATACTGGACGGCCGGGCCGCCAACGATGACGTCAGCGCCTTGGCTGTCGACCAGGCCGACGGCCACGTTCTGCGCGCCGCCGCCGTTTTCCAGGCTCAGCAAACGGTTGCCCACCACGCTGCCGGCACCCGGCTTGAACGAGATGCTGGCGGTCTGGGCGACGGTCGTGTCGCAGCCCAGCAGCGCAATCGTGAAGTCGGTCATGGTGCTGCGATCGCCAACAGCGCTGAACTGGTTGGTCGAGATCGAGCCCATCGACACGATCATGTCGGAGCCTTGCTGGCCGCCGCCGATCGAGCAAGCCGATTCGGTGATCACGCCTTGGAAATTGATCTTACCGGTGTCGGCGGAAGCGCCGCCGGCCAGCAGGGCGAACGAGGCGGCAACCAGGGAGGTGATGAGAGTCTTCTTCATGATGCAAGATCCTTTTAAGGACAGGGGGGGTCGATTAACAAGAAAAACGGCGGTATGGATTAACGCTGTACAAACGATTCGCGAGCACGGAGGGTCGATACGCTGATATCCGAACGCAAAAGAGTCATGGCACTACCGAGCAGCCAGTTTCCCGGCCAAAACAGCGCTTGGCGGACTACACGCCCCATCAAATGAGACTGGCTGCTCAAACCCTTCTGGTACCTGATATCGGCAACCATCCAACGAACCACAGTGGCAACTCGGCGCGCAAACCAGGGTGATTTGCACACCAGCCGCCGACACGGTGTGGCCCAGAGGCAATACCCCTGGTAGGTAATTGGCGAGAATCGTGCTGCGCAGTCGCTTGCGTCGTGAATCCAATCCGAAACGGAAAGGAGCTCCTGACGCCGCAGCTCATTGCAGACGATCTTCGTTTCGAAATCTCCCCAAAAACCTAGCTTGCTCATTGCAGCCACTCCGCGAGTCAACGCATACACAAGGAAATCCTGCTTTCGCCGGTCACCACTAAGGGCGTGATTAGGAAGTTACGCGCCCCCAGCAACAGGGACCATAGAACTAGGTCGAATCGCGTTAAAACATCTAAAAGAACGGGGTTTGATCAATAAAAAAGGTGCACCTGAGTGCACCTTGAAAACCATAAAAACAACACTTCACGAAGCGACTCACCGCAGCCTGAAAAACAGCATGTAAACGAGACACAAAACGAGGAGGAAGGGTCCCCCGATCATGAGAGTCAGCTCGAACGGCTCCAGACGCCAGGTGGACAGCGCCACGCCCACCACCAGCACCACGCCGCCCCAGGCTGGCCAGGAGGCCAGCGCCCGGTCGGACTGTCGCAAGGGCGCCGCCTGCTGACGAAAGCGCAGATAGGAAAAAAACACCATCAACCACACCAATAGCAAGCACGATGAGGCAATCGTCGTGGCCGCGATGAAGGTCTGGAACATGTACAGTTTGAAAAAGGCGAAAACCAGCAGCGAGACCACGCCCACCGCCAGCACCGCGTTGCGCGGCGAACCGCCACGCAGCTCTCCCAGCCAGTGCAGACGCCGCTCGGCACGCCCCAGGCTGAACAGCATGCGCGAGGCGCCATACAGCTGGCTATTGAGCACCGACAGCACCGCCACCGCGATGGCTATGTTCATCCAGCCGGCCGGCACTCCACTCTGGCGCAAGATAAAAGCCATGGGCGGCCCCGACAACGGCAGGATGCCCAGCATGCTTACCGCCACCGACACAACCACCACGGCCAGCGCCAGACCGACCAAGAGCCACGCTGTCGTGTGGATGACGCGCCGGATGATTCCCGGCGAGGCCGTCGTTTCACCAGCTGCAACTGCCAGGGACTCCATGCCGGCATAGCCCAGCACGGCCAGGACGAAGGCCTCGAGAATCCCCTTCCAATAGAGCATCTCGCCGGCGGCTTGCAGACTCTGCGGCGCAGGCAAGGTTGCCTCGCTCTGGAAAAAAACACGCCAGGCGCAGCCCACGAAAAAAAGCAGGGCGGCGACCTTCACCGCCGATAGCGAAAACTCCAGGCGCGCGAACCACTGCGCAGGCAGCAGATTCACGCCCATGATCGCGATCAGGCCAAGGACAGACAGGAGCGTCGCAGACAGCCCCGGCAGCATGGGCGTCAGGGCGCTGCCCAACAGTTCCATTTCCGTGCCGATGATGCACAGCAGGCCGACGACATAGGCGCTGCGCACGACGAACCCGCTACCCGCGCCCAGATAGGCTTCGGCATAGGATCCGAACGCTCCGGGCATGGGATGCCGGGCCGCCATCTCCGCAAGACAATAGGCCATCAGCAGCACCACCACACTGGCGGCAAGATAGCTGACCACCACCCCCGGTCCGGCCAGGCTCAATGGGAATCCGGCCCCCGTCATCAGGCCATAACTGATGATCGCGCCCACCGCGACCATGGCCATCTGATGCCGTCCGAACACCTTGGGCAGCCCAGCCTCCCGCTGCCCGATTTGCTTGATGTCACTCATGCTTCGGTATCCTCTCGGGCTGTGCCCGCGAAGTCAGTTCAAGACACATGCGGCAGAACCGCGCACGGCCAGGGCATCGCTGCCCTGCACCATCCCGTTCTGGTAGGCGAAACGGAATAGATCGACATCGCGCTGCAGGCCCAGCTTCTGCATGGCGCTGGACTTCTGCGTGCTGACCGTCTGCTTGGTGCGGTTGAGCTGGCGGGCGATCTGCGTGACCGAAGCGCCGCTGACATACAGCCGCAGCACCTCGACTTCGCGGCGCGAAAGCGCCGGCAGGCCATTGCTTTCCGCATGCGCCTGGGCCTCGCGGGCCAGCAACGGCGGCGCATAGACGCCGCCGGTATGCACGGCCTGGATCGCGGCGACCACCTGCCGCATGCTTTCGCTCTTATTGAGCACCGACTTCACACCCAGGCGCATCATTTCGAACACGATGGCATCGTTGTCGATCACGGTAAAGACGATGATCTTGATCTTCGGGTAGCGCCGGCGCACATAAGACAGCATCCCCATGCCATCGCCAAAGCTACCGCCAGGCATGCTGTAGTCGCTGAAGAGAATATCGCACTGCTGGGTTGCAAGCAGGGCGAGCAGCTCGGTGGAATTCCTGGCCTTGCCGACAACACGCAAGCCCGGCACCTCTGACAGCCCGAGCTCCATGCCGCTCAGCAAAGCAGGATGATCATCGGCAAGTATCAAGTTGATTGTCACGCAGCCCCCCTATCGCGTCTGAAATGCAAGCCAGGATTGTTCGAATCTGGAACCCGGCCCTGGTTTACTGTAGGCCATGCCAACGGGCATGTATCTCGTACTAGTTCGTGTCTGAGCCCTGGCTTGATCTATGCCAAACCTCAGCACACCGTCTCGGCAGCTCATCCCACGGCCGCCCTCCCTGGCCTGTCTGCGCGCGCCTCGGGTGCTGACTGCACCGAGAAGGTCCGCTGCAGATCGAAGCAGAAACGGGCGAAACGGGTTTGATGGCTTTGCATATCCCCCTGTTTCAGGGCTTGCGAGAGTTCGGCACTTTGCTTGGCCAGCCACTCCATGCCGAAAACATTGAGCGCACCGCGCAAGGCATGCAGCTCGGCCAGCAGGCGCGGCACATCATTCTTCTCCCAGGCCTCGCGCATCGCTTCCAGACTCGCCTCATTGGCCGTCTGAAAAGTCTGCCGGAGCTCTTCGGGCAAGGGCTTTCCGCCCAGCAGGTCATCGCTGAGCTGCGGCTCTCCCACCACGGGCTGCACCCCCGAGATCTGCGACAGGGCACGCCCCAGCGCCTCCAGCGCCAATGGCTTGCCCAGTACCTTGATGCGGGTATCGTGGGCAAATCTGCGTGTCTGCTGGGGGGTGACATCCGCCGTCACGACCAGGATCGGCAGCCAGGGATGCTGCTGACGCACCCGGCGCACCAGTTCATACCCGTCCATGCCCGGCATGGAGAGGTCGGTCATGAAAACCTCGCAGCCTTCGCGCTCCAGTTGCTGCAAGGCCTGTTGCCCATCCGGGACAGCGTGGACCTGGCAACCCAGCAGGGTCAGCTGCTCTTCCAGCAAACGGCGCGTCACGGGATGGTCCTCGACCACCAGCACCTTCAGGGCCTGCCCCAGGCGATAGCGCGGACGGGCCTGCATGGCGAGCTCCCGGCGCTGCAGGGCGAACTCCAGCGACAGCATCAGCCCGCGCAGGCCAAAGATGGAAATGCTGATCAGACGGCCCACCGCGACCGGACGGCTCGGCCCCTCGGCGGCGCAATCGATGACCCATTTGGAATCTTCCACCAGCCGGTTCTCGTGCTCGGTCTGGCTGGCTTCGCGTTCACCCCAGAAAATGGTGGCCGCCGCGGCCTCCAGCGTATCGGCGCTGACTTGCGAGGCATCGCTGAATACCTGCGGGCGCAAGCCCCAGGCCGACAGCGCGCGCCACATAGGCGCCGCCCTGCTCGGCCACGAGCACGATCTGCTCGCCGGCGAAGATCGGCATGGTGCCGGTGGGCACCCCTTCTCCCAACCCCAGGCGCAGGGTGAAGCAGCTGCCCCGGCCCGGCTCGCTGGTCACCGAGATATGCCCGCCCATGGCGCGCGTGAGGCGGGCGCACAGGGCCAGGCCCAATCCGGTGCCGCCGAAACGGCGATTGATCGTGGCGTCTGCCTGGCTGAAGGCACGGAACAGGCCGGCGATCTGCTCGGGAGACAAGCCGATGCCGGTATCCTCGACCGACACCACCAGCTGCCGGCTGGCCGCCTCCAGCGCCAGGCGCAGCGTTACCTTGCCATTGGCGGTGAACTTCAGGGCATTGGACAAGAGGTTGTTCAGAACCTGCGCCAGGCGCGTCGGATCGCCACGCATGGGCTGGGCCGGCCGCCAGCCGAACTCGCCCTCCAGCACCAGCCCCTTGGCTTTGGCCAGCGGCGCAAACATGATCAGGGAGCGTGCCGCCACCTCATGAACATCAAAGACCACCTGTTCCAGATGCAACTCGCCGGCCTCGATCTTAGAGAAATCGAGCACGTCGCTCACGGTGCTCAAGAGGTCTTCCGAAGCACTGCGTATGGTGGCCAGCCGATCCCGTTGCACCGGATCCAGCGTGGAATGAGACAGCAGCTCAAGATTGCCCTGGATGGCATTGAGCGGGGTACGGATCTCATGACTCATGGCCGCCAGAAACGCCGACTTGGCGGCATTGGCGGAATCCGCCGCCTGCCTGGCCTCGTGCAGCGCGCGCTCGACCTGCTTTTGCGCCGTCACGTCGGTGAACGCCGCGACCAGTACGTCCTCGCCCTTGTAGCGGGCCCGCGCCAGGCTGACCGACAGATCCATGGGCGGGCCGGCGCGCGTGGCCAGGCTCAGCTCCAGATTGAGTGCGGCCTCCGTATCCTGCCCCGCGCGCATCTCGTGGTGCAGGAACTGCGCGCAGAGTTCGGCCGACAGATTTCCGCCCGGCACCAGCGCTCGTGCTTCGACCTCTTCCATCGCGGTGCTGCGCAATAAGGGCTGGCCTGTATTGATTGCAATCAGCCCCAGCCCGACCGGCGCCGTGTCGACCAGCGCGCGGCTCAGCTGTTCGCTTTCAAACACCAGTTGCGATTGCGCCACTGCCGGCAGGAAGACCTTGCGCTTGAGCATCATCAGCAACAACCACGCCACTGCGATGATCAGCACCCCGGTGAGTATCGAGGCCACGGCCGGCGCCGCCACGCCCGCCACGATATCCTGTCGCGACAGCGCGTAGACCAGACGCCAGGGCGTGGGTTCGAGCATCCAGCTCGACAGCAGATAGCCGTCCGCATAAACGCTCTGACGCTCCCTGCCCAGGCCCAGGCCATTACCCTGCGCGACGTGCGCCAGCGCCAGCGTATCGGGATGCTCGTTGCCCATGCTGGGCAAGACCAGCTCGCCATCCGGACTCAGGACCAGATACTGGCCGCGTTTGGCATCCCAGGCCACCGTGGCCGCCAAGGTGCTCAAGGGAAGCTCGAACACCAGGGTGCCCAGCACCCGCCCCTCGAATCCTGTCACCGTGGTAATCGCGCTGATGACACGCTGCCCGGTGACCGGGCTGGTATGAGGGATGACCCACGCGATCGGCGGCCCCCCCAGCATGAAAGGAATATCCTCAGGCGCCGGCAGATAGGGCACGACGCTGTCGCGCAATGCGCGCGCCGCCTGGGCACGATCCGGCATCGCCACGTCGTTCCAGCGCAAACCTTGGCCCAGGGCCGTCGACACCACGATAGGTCGCAAGTCGCCATCCAGCAGATACACCGACAGCTCGGTTGCGCTGCGTACGCTGGCGACCGCCTCGGCCAGATCCCGGTCTATCGGCGCGCCCGTCATCTGCTGTTCTGCGGCCAATACCGCCCAGCTGCTGGCAATACTGCGCACGTCGCCGCGCATGGCAACGGCCAGGCGCAGAATCCCATCCTCGGCGCGATGCGCCGAAGCCGTCATCTCATCCCTGGTCGCTGCGACATAGCTGCTAACCGTTGTCCATATCTGCAGGACACAGGCCAACACCACAAACATCGTGATCAGCGCGCCGCCACCCACCAGCAACAGATGCTGATAGCGCCGCAAACGGATCAACATATCGTCCCGCAAGGCGTTCCTCCATCTGCGCTTCAACTTATCTCGCGTGGCAATATCCACGCACAGGCCCCCGCGGCAGTCACTGCTGCACGCAGGAAACATTCGTCAAAGTTTTGATTGGCGCTTTAAGGTGCCAGTTGAAAACAAACCGCCGAAGGCTGCTTTATTTTCTCTGACGGCGCCATCGGCTCCCCGCAGCGCAATTGCGCGGCAAAGTAGACATGCATTAGTTCGGGCCAGTTATCCCGATCCTTCCGCTTTCGCCCGCCCCTCAGACGCGGAAAATAGCCTTGCAAGACTTTCTGCATATAGTCGATCGTTCTCAGACAGGGTTGTCCGGACGCATGGCTTACAGGAGTTCCGCAACATGCAATGACCACCGCTGGCACATGCAACGAAAAACACAGTTGATACAGATAATACACAAGCCTCAGGGCGCCAACACAATTTGCCACTCTATTTAACTTAAATGTCTCACAACCATCCGCCGAGCTTAATCCAGATGAATAAACTCCACCGTAAACAAGCAATATTTTATTTTTCATACAAATTCTATTTCCGGTGCCCGGCAGGCACGCTTCCAAACCCGGAACCTACTTGAGACACCCACCCGTAAATAACCACTTTTATATCAGTGTTATATTGACGGGCGCATTAATAAACAAAAATAACCAATATAAAACAGATGCTTGCATATCAACGCAGATCTTGACTGAGACGATCAATATCGTCAGCTCTGCATTTTCAGCGGGCGACATCGGCCTGCATTGAAACCGTTACTTCGGGGCGCCCGTGCCACAGGCACCGCCCTAATCAGCACCTGGAAATTCGAAAATCAAGGCCTCGCGCCATGCAAGCAGTAAAACTCGATTAAATCAGGTACTAATTTCAAAAATTGAATAATGAAACCGGATGTTTTTTAATCTGCCGACGATGTTGCATTGCAATACGATATTGCATATGCCGTCAGATAGTTTCACATCCCCGACAAATGCATCGGTAACTTCAAGCAATTTATGGAATTTAATTTCTGCTTGTTTCTATTTAATTCCGTAAGAACCTTGTAACAGCCGTCGGTAGAGACTCTGTCCTCCCCTTCCGGAACAAGGCGGCACACGGGCACTTTCCTGTGAGAAATCTGCAACACGACCGGCACGCTTTCGCCGCTTAGCAACCTTCGCCCTGAGGTCCGGCCATCACCCCGGGACAAGCGCACTGCTCAGGAAAGACCAGCTCCCCCATCCGGACCACCTGTCGCAAGCAGCTCGGTCCGGCCCGGCAATCCTCGTTAACAATTGGGAGCACGACGCACACCGATCAGAAGTCGTCCTGATATAGAGTGGGTATTGATCGGCGCTACGAAATGGCTGCGGCAGGCCGCGCATACCGCGAATGATCAGAAGCCATGGCGTAGCGCAGGCTCCGATACGCTACAACGAGTCCATGCTGGATCGTTTCATCCAAGGAGGCGCAATTGAGAAACAGGAAATTCTTGTATTGGCTGGCGGGCGCCATTGTGATCATCGGGCTTATCCTCATGATCCCCCCCTGGTGATCACGCCCGCCGCCTTCGCCCAGGCGCCACACCGCCGCGTGCCGGAACACAGCGCCAGCACCGCGCTCAAGGCTCCGATCGCGTGGAGTCCTCACCCGGCGCCTCGGGCTCCGAGCAAGGAATGACGCTGATTTCCCCTGTTGATTCGATATAGGCGCGCCTGACGCCTTTCAGTGAGCCTATTCCCTTCAGGCGCAACTGCTCCATCAATTCCTGCCGACTGACATGCTCACGCCGCATGCCCGCGACATCGATGCGGCCATCGCGCACCAGGCACACCCGGCGCGGCTCGATCCAGCGCTGCAGGGCGGGAAAGCGGTAACAGAGCCGGTCCAGCAACCAACTCCATGCCACGATCGTCGTCACCACGATCAGGCCGTCGCCCAAGGAGTCCGAACTGCCGGACATCGCGTTCCCGGCAGCATCGGCGACCAATACCAGGACCAGCAAGTCGGCCGCCCCGAGTGAACCAAGATCGCGTCGTCCGGCAAGCCGCAGCAGGAGAAACAGCGCCCAATAGATCGTCGATCCCCTCAGGATCATTTCTGCAGGCCCGACCTGCAAAGCAAAGACATCAGTGATCAATGCCATCGTTGCCTCCTTTTCTCGCCACGGCCCGTGCAATCGGCAAGCACGATCCCGACCGCCTGCCGCTCCCCGGCAGGCGCAAAACTTGCCAGACAGGGCATGGCATTAACAGATGCTGGAGCAACCCAATAAGCCCGCACCGCCCAGAAAGCCCGGCAGAGAAGCTCGCCACCTAGCCTCAATAACCCTCCAGGTAGCAGAAGCGGCAAAAGGACAATCCCGACCCGGACGGCAACTCCGGCCACCCCGCCGGCGACGGACATGAACGCCCCGCCCGCAACGCCTATGAGAAACCATGGGCGCGCGACACAAAATGACGACCGGATCCCGGCGGATGCCCCAGCGGTTTATCCTGTATTTTGAGCATAGCAACGATTATCATTACGATCCCGCTCAAAGTGTTGCGACCGATGGAGCTTTCCACATCACCCCCCTTGCCGGCGCAACTGTCCATCGCCGATCTGCACGGCTTCGGCGAACGCTTCGGCATTGACTACCATTTCCCGAGGCAATCGGCCGCAGCGCGCCACGCCGTCGTGCTGCGCGGCAGCGTCCAGGAATTGATGCTGCCGTCCGGACTGCACGCGACCCATTCCCGCCTGGACGTCCTGCGGCCCTACGAAACACGCTCGACCGGCCACACCAACTGCTTTCTCCTGGTAGTACTGCAAGGCAGCGTGCAACTGGAGATCGCTGCCCGCCAGTACCAGGCGCAGGCGGGCACGGCACTCATTGCCCGCCTGGACAGCGATACCGCGTTGCGCGCCTTCCATGGCTGCGGACAGCATCTGCAAACCCTGACCCTCGCCCTGGACAGCCGCCTGGGCGCGGACGCCGCCCGCTGGCATGACATTGCCCTGCCTGCGCGCCCCCTGTGCCATTGCTGGCCCGTTCCCGCCGCCCTGCTGCAGTCGCTGCGACACTGGCAGGCGCGCCAGACCTCTGGCGGCCCGGCGCAGCGGCTCATGCTCGAGGGCCTGGCCCTGCAACTGCTCGCTCACGGCCTGCAAGCGGCTTGGCCGGCCGAGCCGGCCAGCCTCTCCCCCGGCGAGCGCGAACGCCTGGAGGCAATCCGCTTCCAACTCGACCATGCCCCGGCCCAGGCTTACACCGTGGAACAGCTGGCCGATCTGGCGGCCATGAGCGTCAGCAGTTTTCGCAGCAAGTTCCGCGCTCTGTTCGGCGCGCCGGTGTTCCACTATCTGCGTGAGCAGCGCCTGACCCTGGCCAGCCATTACCTCCAGCAAGGCTATTCGGTCCAACAGGCGGCCCATCTGTCCGGGTATGGGCACGCCACCAATTTCGCCACGGCCTTTCGCAAGCGTTACGGCACCTCTCCCAGCCGGCATACCTGAATCACGCCTGCCTTGCCGGCTCGCATACGCAATACGCCAGCTTGCATAGCCATTGGGCAGCACGAGAAGCAATAATTCTCATTCGCATAAATTCAGAACCTGGAAACCATGATTGCGCAGCACCGCAGCCCGTTCCGCCTGGCCATCGCCTTCCTGGCCACGGGCCTGGGCACAGCCAGCCACGCCCAGCCGACGCCCAGCCCCACCGCGGATGAAGCGCCTACCCTGGGTGCCGTCCGCGTCAGCGCGCAGCAAAGCGCCACCAAGCTGCTGACACCCTTGGTCGAAACCCCTCAGGCGGTATCGGTCATTTCCCAATCGCAGATGCAGCAGCAGGGCGCCGTCAGCGTCCAACGGGCCGTCTCCTACACGCCTGGCGTATTCAGCAACCAGGTTGGCGCCTCGAACCGGTTCGACTATCTGGTGCTGCGCGGCTTCTCCGATGGCAGCCTGGGCAACACCTATCTCAACGGGCTGAAGATCCTGGGCGACACCAATTCGCACAGTTCGCTGGTGATCGACCCCTGGTTCCTGGAGAGCATCGAGGTCGTGCGGGGCCCGGCGGCCGTGCTCTACGGCCAATCGTCGCCGGGCGGCATCGTGGCATTGCAGACCCGCAGGCCCGAGTTCGACACCTTCGGCGAAGTGGAGATCGGTGTCGGCACCAACCGGCAGCGCTACAGCGCCTTGGACCTCAACGACACCGCCGCCGACGGACGGCTTGCCTGGCGCCTGGACGCCAAGGCGCGTCGCAGCGACACCCAGGTCGACAAGGTCAGGGAAGAGCGCTACGTACTGATGCCGTCGCTCACCTGGAATGTCACGCCGGATACCACGCTGGATCTCATGGCCTATCTGCAGCGCGAACCGGAGGGCGGCTACCATTCCGGCCTGCCCTATGAGGGCACGGTCGTGCCACGCAACGGCCGCAAACTCTCACGTTCTTTTTATGAAGGCGAACCCGGCCATGAAGGTTTTCGCCGCAACCAGACTCTGCTTGCCTATGCCCTGGAACATCGTTTCGGCGACACGGCCGCGTTTCGCCAGAACGCGCAGTACCTCCAGTCCACCGTCAAGCTGGACCAGGTCTATGCCTATGGCTGGGCCTCGCCTACCGAACTGACCCGCTATTACTCCGGCAGCGACGAAAGCCTGCACGCCTTCACCGTCGACAACCAGATCGAGCTGAGTTTCGACACCGGTTCGATCAGCCACCGTGTGCTCACCGGGCTGGACTATCAACAACGCAAAAACGACGTCGACTGGCCATCCGGCGCCTTTCCTGCCATCGACGCCTTCGATCCTGTCTATGGCAGCGGGCCGAGCGCCCGCTACCCATCCACGCGTGAGCGGCACAAACTCAAACAGACCGGCCTCTACATGCAGGATCTGATGTCCTGGAATCAATGGCGCCTGACTCTGGGCGGACGCTATGACAGCGTTGATATCCGCAGCACCAACCGCGACACCGGCCTGAGCAGCACCCTGAAAGACCACCAGTTCAGCGGCCGCGCCGCCCTGCTCTACCTGTTCGACAACGGCGTGGCGCCGTATGTCAGCTATTCGACCGCCTTCACCCCCACCAACTTTGTCGACGCCGGCGGCAAGCTGCTCAAACCCATGCAAGGCGAACAGTGGGAGGCGGGGCTCAAATACCAGCCCGCAGACAGCCGCGACCTGTACGCCCTGTCGGTATTCAGCATCGAGCAGAAAAACGTCGCCACCAAGGAGCAGCCCACCGACCCCTACCGGGCCGTGGGCAAGATTCGCTCACGCGGTCTGGAAGCGCAAGCCGACACCTGGCTCACCCGCCAGTTGCGCCTGCAGGCGAACTACAGCTACAACGACATCCGCTACACCCGCAGCGACGATGGCAACCAGGGCAAACGCGCCGTCTATGCGCCCCGGCACATGGCCAACCTGTGGGCCGACTATCACCACAATGGCCGGCTGCAAGGCCTGAGCACCGCCCTGGGCGTGCGCCATGTCGCAGGCATTCAATCCGACCGGGCCAACACCCACACGCTGCCCTCGTACACGCTCGTCGACCTGGCCGTGGGCTACGATTTCGCCAACCTCGGCGCCAAGGGCCTGAGCGCCCGCCTCAATGTTCTGAACCTGTTCGACAAGCAATACGTCGCGGCCTGCAACTCGCTGGAGTTCTGCTACTTCGGCGCCGAACGCAGCGTCACCCTGAATGTGAACTACAGATTCTGACGTCGCAGCCGGCCCACGACAACGCACCATGAAAAAGCCCGGCCCGGAATGACTCCGGGCCGGGCTTTTCCTTCTCTGCCACCAAGGTGGCAGAGAGCGGGAAGATCAGACGTTGAACAGGAAGTTCATCACGTCGCCGTCCTGGACGATGTATTCCTTGCCTTCGGCGCGCATCTTGCCGGCTTCCTTGGCGCCCTGCTCGCCCTTGAAGGCGATGAAGTCTTCGTAGGCGATGGTCTGGGCGCGGATGAAGCCGCGTTCGAAGTCTGTGTGGATGACGCCGGCGGCCTGCGGGGCGGTGGCGCCGATGGCGACCGTCCAGGCGCGCACTTCCTTGACGCCGGCCGTGAAGTAGGTCTGCAGGCCGAGCAGCTTGAAGGCGGCGCGGATCAGGCGATTCAGGCCCGGCTCTTCCATGCCCATGTCGGCCAGGAAGGCCTGACGGTCTTCGTCGGGCAGGTCCACGATCTCGGACTCGATGGAAGCGCAGATGGCCACCACCGGCGCGTTGCGCTGCTTGGCGAATTCGACCAGGCGGTCCAGCATGGGGTTGTTCTCGAAGCCGTCGTCGCTGACGTTGCCGACATACATGGCGCGCTTGGCGGTGATGAAGCACAGCGGCTTGATGAGGGCCATGTCTTCATCCGACAACCCCAGCGAGCGCACGGGCTTGGCTTCGTTCAGGTGGGCGATGACCTTCTCCAGCACGCTCACCAGACGCTGCGCTTCCTTGTCGCCCGAACGGGCCGTCTTGGCGTGGCGGTGCAGGGCCTTCTCGGCGGTCTGCAGGTCGGCCAGGGCCAGCTCGGTTTCGATGACTTCAATGTCGGCGATGGGGTCGACCTTGCCGGCCACGTGCACGACGTTGGGGTCTTCGAAGCAGCGCACCACATTGACGATGGCATCGGTTTCGCGAATGTGCGAGAGGAATTGGTTGCCCAGGCCTTCGCCCTGGCTGGCGCCGGCCACCAGGCCGGCGATGTCGACGAACTCAACCGTCGCCGGCAGCACGCGCTCGGGTTTGACGATCTCGGCCAGCTTTTCCAGGCGCGGGTCCGGCACTTCGACAACGCCCACGTTGGGCTCGATGGTGCAGAACGGGTAGTTCTCGGCCGCGATACCAGCGCGGGTCAGAGCATTGAAGAGCGTCGATTTGCCGACGTTGGGCAGGCCGACGATGCCGCATTGCAGAGCCATGGAATTCCTGTCTGAGAGCGAAGCCCGCCAGGGCAGGCGGACGGAGTGATAAAGGGATAGGCTGGAGTTTAACCGCTGGGCCGCCTCAGGGAGCCAGCGACGGCTGCAGCGTCAGCAGCAGGCTGATCAGCAGCATGGGGCCGGCGTTGAAAACGGCATGCAGGGCGAAGCAGGCGCCGATGCCGCGTCGCGTGCGCATCCAGCCCAGTACCAGCCCGGTGAGCCATTGCGGCAACACCAGCAAGGGCAGCAGCCACAGCGGCATCTGATTGAGCGCGAAATTATTCAGGTGCACGCCCGCAAAGGCCAGCGCAGCAAGGTGAAAGACCCAGCCGTAGTGCGCACAATACGATCGGCCCAACGTCATCGACCAGCGGGCGCGTCGCCCGCTCAGCCAGACGGCGGCGAGCACGACGATGGCGGCGATGAACAGGGTCCAGTCGCGCGGCCCCCAATAGACGGCCAGCGCCATCAATGGCACGACCCACAAGGCCTGCAGAGGACGGCGCAAGCCGTAGCGAAACAGCATTTCCTCGACGACCGGCGCCCAGAAAATGGCCGCGACCCAGGGCAGATCGCGCAAATCCATGCGATGCTGCGCGCCTCCGGCGCCCGCGGCGCTGATGGCGATCGGCCCCAGCACGAAAAGATTCACCAGCCACAGCAAACCGGCCCAGGCCATCAGACGGCCCAGACCGATGTGCGGATACCAGTCGGCCCAGCGTCCGCCTTCGCGCGGCCCGAAGCGGCCGGCAAGCGTGGGGCGGCGCAGGAAACGCCAGAAATCGGCGATCTCCTGGCGCAGCGTCAGGCGCCTGGCAAAGGCCGTCATCAGGCCTCGCGCAGCTGGCGCGTGGCCGCAGCGAAATCGCCTCGCAGCAAGGCAGGCGTGGCGACGCGGCAGCGGTCGATCACGCGATCGATCTCGGCCTGCTCTTCGCGCCGCGGAGCATGCAGCACGAAGTCGGCAACCTGCTGCGCCAGGTTGAGGCTGCGCGGATGGCCGATGCCGATGCGCAAACGCCAGAAATTGGGCGAGCCCAGGGCCGCCTGGATGTCTTTCAGGCCATTGTGGCCGGCGTGGCCGCCACCCTGCTTCATCTTGACCTGGCCGGGCAGCAGATCGAGTTCGTCATGCAGCACCAGCACCTGCTCCGGCGTCAGCTTGTAGAAGCGCGCCAGCGCGCCCACCGACTGGCCCGAGCGGTTCATATAGGTGGCCGGCTTGAGCAGCAGCACGTTCTCGCCTTCGAAGCGGGCTTTGGCAACCAGGCCGAAAAAACCTTTCTCCGGTGCGAAGGTCGCACGCAGGTCATCAGCCAGATGATCGGCCAGCCAGAAGCCGGCATTGTGGCGGGTGGTTTCGTATTCGGGGCCGGGATTGCCCAGCCCGACGATCAGGCGTATCGGTTCGGACATGATGGCGTGTTTAGAACATAAAAAACCCTGCGCATGCAAATCGCAGGCGCAGGGTTCGGGGCAGCGGGAGGCTATCCCGCCGTCCGATCACTCGGCAGCAGCTTCTTCAGCCGCTTCGCCGCCACCCTTGGTGACGGCCGAGACGATGACCAGCTCATCGTTCGGGTGCGTGAAGGTCACGCCCTTGGGCAGAACGATGTCCTTCTGGTGCAGCGAAGCGCCGCCCAGCAGGTTGCCCAGGTCCACTTCGATGAACTGCGGCAGGGCTTGCGGCAGGCAGGTCACTTCGACTTCGTTGATGATGTGCGAAATGATGGCGCCGCTCAGCTTGACGGCCGGCGAGGTCTCGGCGTTGATGAAGTGCAGCGGCACCTTGGTGTGCAGCGCCTGGTTGGCGCTCACGCGCTGGAAGTCGACGTGCAGCACCTGTTGCTTGTAGGGGTGCCATTGAACGGCGCGCAGCAGCACCGGTTCGGTCTTGCCGTCTTCCATCGCCATGGTCAGGATGGAAGCGTGGAACTGTTCCTTGCGCAGGGCATGGTAGATCTCGTTGTGATCCAGTTCGACGTTCAGCGGGGCACCTTCACCACCATAAACAATGGCGGGGACACGACCCGCGCGGCGCAGGCGGCGGCTCGCACTCGTACCCTGGACGCTACGCGCAGTGGCATTGAATTTCATGGATGACTCCAAACTTTCTGGCGAAGAATTCGCCGGTTAACGACATGCCGGGCGACATGCCCGGCATGGGTTTGCCCCCCACCGCGACCAGTGGCGGGCAAATTCAGAACGCCGCAGAATCAGTCCGCAAACAGCGAACTGACCGACTCGGCGTTGGAAATACGCAGAATGGTCTCGCCCAGCAGCGCCGCGCACGACAGCTGGCGGATCTTGCCGCAACCCTGGGCTTCTTCGGACAGCGGAATGGTGTCGGTGACGACCAGCTCATCCAGCGACGAGGCGGCGATGCGCTCGATCGCGCCGCCCGACAGCACCGGGTGCGTGCAATAGGCATACACCGCGCCCGCGCCACGATCCTTCAGCGCCTGGGCGGCCTTGCACAGCGTGCCGGCGGTATCGACCATGTCGTCCATGATGATACAGGTGCGTCCGTCGACTTCGCCGATGATGTTCATCACCTCGGAGACGTTGGCGCGCGGACGGCGCTTGTCGATGATGGCCAGGTCGGCCTCGAGCTGCTTGGCCAGGGCGCGCGCACGAACCACGCCGCCGATGTCAGGCGACACCACGACCAGGTTCGAGAAGTTGCGGCGCCAGATATCGCCCAGCAGGATGGGGCCGGCATAGATGTTGTCGACCGGGATATCGAAAAAGCCCTGGATCTGGTCGGCGTGCAGGTCCATGGTGAGGACGCGGTCCACGCCGGCGACCTGCAGCATGTTGGCAACGACCTTGGCCGAGATGGCCACGCGCGCCGAGCGCGGGCGGCGGTCCTGGCGGGCGTAGCCAAAATAGGGAATGGCGGCGGTGATGCGGCCGGCCGAAGCGCGACGCAGGGCATCGACCATCACCATGATTTCCATCAGGTTGTCGTTGGTCGGCGCGCAGGTCGGCTGGAGCACGAAGACGTCCTTGCCGCGGACATTCTCGTTGATCTCGACCATCACTTCGCCATCCGAGAAACGCCCGACGGTCATTTTCCCCAGGGACATGTCCAGATGGTTGACTACGTCCACGGCCAAGCGGGTGTTAGCCGTGCCCGTGAAAATCATGAAGCTGTCGTTTGCCATGATGCTGTGATGGTCGTTCGAAACTGTGCCGGGCCGGGGCCTGCAGTCCAAATATTGTCTGCCGCGCGACGACTCAGAGCCGCGCAAGCCCCCGAAAACAAAAAAGCCGCTGAACCTGAGCCAGTTTCCATCGGCGGAGTTCAACAGCTTTTTTATGAATTTGGTTGGCTGGGGAGGAAGGATTCGAACCTTCGCATGCCGGAATCAAAATCCGGTGCCTTAACCAGCTTGGCGACTCCCCAACTAGTTTGCAATCCAGTGTTTTAGTGGATGTTCATTTAATCCGGCGCATGCCTTGATCAAACGAAATTCCAGTTTAACGCCGGTTTGCGTGTCGCTGATTTTTCTATCAGCGCCGCGCATTATAGCGGTATTTTCTAACTTTGCCAAATCGGCTTCTGTTTTTTTCGCAGCGGACAAATCCGCAAACTCAGCAAAAAGACAGGCGCCTGAACCTGACATGCGCACCGGAATTCCCAGCGCCGCCAGCGTTTCTGCTGCATCCCGGATAAGCGGGTAGCGCTGAAAAACTGCCGCTTGCATGTCGTTCTGGCCGAAGCCAGAAGTAGGCAAAGCAAGAAAGTCCGTAATTCTGACGCGTTTTGAATCGCGTGTCAAATCCGGGGCTGAAAATATTTCAGCCGTCGGCACGCTGACCGGCGGTTGCAGGACCAGATAGGCCGCCGGCGGCAGCGTCAGTGGCTGCAGATCCTCGCCCACGCCCTCGGCGAAGGCCGCCTGGCCGAATACGAATACCGGCACATCGGCGCCCAGCGGCAGAGCCAGCGCCATCAGCTCGCGACGCGACAGTCCGCAGCCCCACAGGCGATTGAGCGCCACCAGCGTGGTCGCCGCGTCGCTGGAGCCGCCGCCCAGTCCGCCGCCCTGCGGGATGCGTTTGCGCAAGCCGATCCGCGCGCCTTGCGACGTGCCGGTGGCAGCCTGCAGGCTGCGCGCGGCGCGCACGATCAGATCTTGGTCGGGCGTGACCCCTTCCAGCGTGTAGTCCCGCTCGATGACGCCATCGCCACGCGCCTCGAAGGACAGCTCGTCGCACAGGTCGATGAAGCGGAAGGCGCTTTGCAACAGGTGATATCCGTCGGCGCGCCGGCCAACGATGTGCAGGAACAGATTCAGTTTGGCCGGAGCCGGAACGTCGTAAAGCGTCACGATGGCGTACTCGGTGGCAGATGGCGCCGCTCAGGGCTGATCGACGACCAGGCGCACCAGAATGCGCCGGCCGGCGTCCTGGCGCTCCAGCACCAGCAGCCGCGGCCCCGCCGCGTCATAGCGCGACAGCCGCGCATGCCAGCCGTTCTGCACGAACTGCACCGGCTGACCGGCCTCGTTTCGTTGCACATCCGATGTCTGCGGCGCCACGCGGCCGCGCAACCAGTAGCGCAGATCCGACACCGGCACCGGACTGCCAAGGGCGTCCTCCACCAGGCTGTCGGGGTCTGGGGCCTGCAGCGTCGAGCCGTTGGCGCGCGTGAGCAGCGCGTGCCCCGGAGCGCCCTCGACCCGCGCCTCGATTGAGCCCAGCGGATTGGTCAGGTCCAGCACATAATCGCGGCCATTGTCCTGCCAGCGAAACCCGCCCTGCACCGCTTGCTGGCGGCCATCGAACTCGGTGGCCGAGATCGCGAACCGCCCGCCGCGGGCAAAGGCGTCGCCCGCCACGTCTTCGGACTTGGGCAGGCCGCTGCAGGCCGCCAGGGCCGCCACGCCCAAGGCAACGCTCAGGCGCAGGGCACGCGCCAAGCATTGGCGTCGAACGCCTGACAAAACGCTCACGGCTGGATCTCCAGGCGCTTCATGACTTCTTGCAGCAATGCATTGCGCGGATCGGCGCGCGAGGCGTCGCGCAGCAAGGCCTCGGCCTGCGCGCGCTCGCCCTGCGCAGCCAGCACTTCGGCCAGATGAGCGGCGATCTCGCTTTCGGGGCGCAGGCTGTAGGCGCGCTTGAGGTACTCGGCCGCCGCGCCCAGATCGCCCATGCGGAATTTCACCCAGCCCATGCTATCCAGGATGAAGGGATCGTCCGGCGCCAGTTCAAGCGCCTGGGTGATCAGGTCCAGGGCCTCGGGCAGACGCTGATTACGATCGGCCAGGGTATAGCCCAGGGCGTTGTAGGCGTGGGCGTGCTCCGGCTCCAGCGAGATCACTTCGCGCAGCAGTTTCTCCAGCTGGTCGATGCGGCCCAGACGCTCTTGCAGCATGGCCAGCTCATATTTGATCTCGACGCTGTCGGGATAGTCGCGATCGGCCTTCTCGAGCAGGGCCACCGCCTCTGGCACGCGCGACGCATCACGCAGGATCTGCGCCTGGGTCAGCAGGCCCAGCAATTGTTCTTCTTCGTCCTGGGCGCGGGCCGCGGCGATCAGCGCCAGCGCCTCGTCCACGCGGCCCTGGCGCGCACGCAGGGTGGCCTGCCGCATATTGGCCGCGTAGCGCATGCCCGGATCATCGATCTTGCCCAGCTCGGCGATGGCCTCGTCATAGCGGCCCTGATCCTCGGCGATGCGCGCCAGCAGCACGTGGGCATCGGCTGCCGCCGCACCGGCGTCGGTGGAGCCGGGCGCGGTGGACTGCTGACGCTGGTTCTGGACGTCCAGGTACTGGCGCAGCAGGGCGCGTGCGCGGTCCAGCTGACCGGCCTTGTAGGCCAGCTGCGCCTGCATGAAGAGCAGATCGAAATCTTCGGGCGCGCTGCGCGCCATGGCGGCCAGCTCGGCCTGCGCGGCCTCATAGTCGCCACGTTCGGCCATCTGGCCGGCCAGCATCAGGCGCAGCTTGCGGGCATTGGGATTACGGGCGATGAAGGCGCGCGCAGCCTCCTCGGCCTTGGCAGGATCGATATGCGAGCCGTACTCCAGCACACGCTGGGCGGCCGGTTCGGAACGCGGGTCGGCCGCCAGGGCGGCACGCGCCTCGGCGTCGGCACGCGAGAAGTCACCCGCCGCCTGGGCGGCATCGGACAGCGCCAGATGCGCCGTTGGCAGCTTGCGCACATTGTCGGGCAAGGCTTCGTCGAGGATACGCAGGGCCAGGCGGCGGTCGCTCATGCGGCTGAGTACCCCCATGGCCTGCGCGATGCCGCCGGCTTTGTCGGGCGTGGCGTCAATGCGTTCGCGCAGCGCACGCGCCAGGCCTTCGGTCTGCCCGTTGGCCGCCGCCAGCGCCAGCTCGGTGGAACTGGCCTCGATATCGCCGGGCGACAGGCTGGCCCAGGTGCGCGAGGCATCCAGGGCGCCGGCCAGGTTGCCAGCCGCCAGCTGGAATTCCAGGGCGCGCCGCGCCAGGCGCGGGTCGCCGGTTTCCTTGGCCAAACCGAGCAGCGTCATCGCTCCCCGTCCGTACAGCCCGCGTTGGGCGGCCACTTCGGCAACCACCAGGCGGTAAAAGAGATCGCCTGTCAGATTGACGTCGGGCAACTGCCCCGGATGCAGGCGGATGACCTGGGTTTCCGGCTCCTGAGGCATTTCCATCAGGCGCGGCCCGGTCGCGTCGCCGCTAGGACGAGGCCCTGCAGCCAAGAGGGGGGCTGCCTGCACGCTCGCCAGCGAAAGCGCCAGCAAGGCCAATCCATAATTAATGTGTTTGAACGACAACTTCACGCGGCCCGTCCGGTTGGTGGCACAATCTTCGTACACGTAATTGTCCATCTTACACTGGCTCATGCCGGAACTGCCTGAAGTCGAAACCACGCGTCGGGGAATCGACGCCGTCATCAGCGGCCAGACCTTGCGCGATCTGGTGCTGCGAGAATCCCGCATGCGCTGGCCGATAGCCGAGGGGCTCACCGCCCTGCTTTCCGGCCGGCGCGTGCTGGGTACCGGCCGCCGTGGAAAATACCTGTTGTTGCACTTCGAGCATGGCGTACTGATCGTGCACCTGGGCATGTCGGGCTCGCTGCGGCGCGTGCCGCTGGACGAAGCCCCGCGCAAGCACGATCACGTCGACTGGGTTTTCGACCATGCCATTCTGCGCCTGCACGATCCGCGTCGTTTCGGCGCCGTCCTGTGGCACCCGGCCCAGGCAGGCCCCATCGAAGCCCACCCCCTGCTCATCGGGCTGGGCATAGAGCCGTTCGACGAACGCTTCAATGGACAATGGCTGCATGACCATTTCCGCGGGCGGCGCGTGGCCGTGAAACAAGCCCTGCTGGCCGGCCATGCCGTGGTTGGCGTGGGCAATATCTACGCCTCCGAATGCCTGTTTCGCGCCGGCATCGATCCGCGCCTGGCTGCCGGCCGGGTGTCACGCCCGCGCTGCGAACGGCTGGCCCAGGCCATCCGCGCCACCCTGACCGACGCCCTGGAAAGCGGCGGCAGCACCTTGCGCGACTACGTCAACGCCACTGGCGAGCCGGGGGCCTACTTTGCCATCCATGCCGCCGTCTATGAGCGCGCCGGCCAGCCTTGCCGCCTCTGCGACACCCCCATCCGGCGCATCATCCAGGGCCAGCGCGCCACCTACTTCTGCCCCCGCTGCCAGAAGCGCTGATCCCGCCCGCGCCCCCCAGACGCCCCGGCGCGCCTAGGTAATTCGTTTATAGCAAACGTATTGCACAAAAACGAACGCCCCTCTATAGTCTTCACCTACCCGCTGCGCCCGCGCGCCCAAGGACATGGAGACAGCAATGAGCAAACAATTCGCCTCGCACGCCGACCTGGAAGACAAGGTCGTTTCCTTCGAGAAGCTTTCCGACAACGCCTATGCCTATACGGCCGAGGGCGACCCCAACACCGGCGTCATCATCGGCTCGGAGGCGGTGATGGTGATCGACACCCAGGCCACCCCGGTCATGGCCCAGGACGTCATCCGGCGCATCCGCGAAGTGACGGACAAGCCCATCAAGTACGTGCTGCTGTCGCACTACCATGCCGTGCGCGTCTTCGGCGCGTCCGCCTACCAGGCCCAGGAAATTCTCGCTAGCCGCGATACCTGGGACCTCATCGCCGAACGCGGCGAACAGGACAAAGCGAGCGAAATCGGCCGTTTTCCGCGCCTGTTCCGCAACGCGGAATCCATTCCGCCCGGGCTGGTGTGGCCCACCATGACCTTCCAGGGCGAGATGACGGTCAATCTGGGCGACCTGGAGGTCCGGCTGCTGCAGGTCGGGCGCGGCCACACCAAGGGCGACACCATTGCCTGGCTGCCTGAACAGAAGATCCTGTTCGCCGGCGACCTGGTGGAGTATCAATCCACGCCCTATTGCGGCGACGCCTACTTCCGCGACTGGCCCACCACCCTGGATGCACTGGCCGGCTTCGAGGCCGAGAAGATGGTGCCGGGCCGCGGCCCGGCCCTCAAGAACGCCACCGAGGTCCGACAGGCGCTGGCGGGCACCCGTGCCTTCCTGACCGATCTGTACGGCGCGGTCAACCGCGGCGTGGCCCAGGGCAAGGATCTCAAGACCATCTACCGCGAGGTCTATGACTTCATGAAGCCGCGCTACAGCGACTGGGTGATCTTCGATCATTGCATGCCTTTCGATGTGTCGCGCGCCTATGACGAGGCCAGCGGCATCGTCGATCCGCGCATCTGGACCGACAAACGCGATCTGGAGATGTGGCAACAGCTGGAAGGCTGAGCCCGGCCGGAGCGCCGCCTTTGGTTTTGGTATTACGCAGGCCCGCCGTCAAGAGCGGGCCGCGCCTGCGCGCGCCCATGCGCGGCCGCAACGATAAAAATCCACGCAGGAGATCGTCGTGGGAGACATTGATTACCAAGCGCTGGAGTTCGCCTACCAGCCCTGCGCCGACCAAGGGTCCGGCGCGCCTGTCCGCCATAGCATCGTCATCGTCGGCGCCGGGCCCGTGGGCCTGACCACCGCGCTGGACCTGGCGCGTCAGGGGTGCCGCGTGGTGGTGCTGGACGATGACTGCCGCCTGTCTACCGGTTCCCGCGCCATCTGCTTTTCCAAGCGCACGCTGGAAATCTGGGATCGCCTGGGCGTTGGCCAGCGCATGGTCGACAAGGGCGTGTCGTGGAACGTGGGCCGGGTGTTCTTCGGCGAGGGCGAGGTCTGTCATTTCGACCTGCTGCCCGAGAATGGCCATCGACGTCCGGCCTTCATCAATCTGCAGCAGTATTACGCCGAAGGCTTCCTGCTGGAGGCGGTGCAGGCCGAGCCGGCCATCGAGCTGCGCTGGAAGAACAAGGTCACCGGCGTGCAGGCGCTCGCCGACGGCGTGCGCCTGAGCATCGAAACCCCCGACGGCGGCTACAGCCTGCAGGCCGACTGGCTGCTGGCTTGCGACGGGGCGCGTTCGCCGGTGCGCAAGCTGCTGGGCCAGGAGGCCCATGGCCGCATCTTCAAGGACCGCTTCCTGATCGCCGATGTGAAGATGACCGCGCCCTTTCCGGCCGAGCGCTGGTTCTGGTTCGACCCGCCCTTTCACCCCAATCAGTCGGTGCTGCTGCATCGCCAGCCCGACGACGTCTGGCGCATCGATTTCCAGCTGGGCTGGAACGCCGACCCCGTCGAAGCGGTAAAACCGGCCAATGTGCTGCCGCGCATCCGCGCGCTGCTGGGCCCGCAGGCGCGCTTTGAACTGGAATGGGTCAGCGTCTACACCTTTGCGTGCGAACGCATGGACAGTTTCCGTCATGGCCGCGTGATCTTCGCCGGCGATGCCGCGCACCGGGTCTCTCCCTTTGGCGCCCGCGGCGCCAACAGCGGCGTGCAGGACGCCGAAAACCTGGCCTGGAAACTACGCCTGGTGCTCGATGGGCTCGCTCCGGACAGTCTGCTGGACAGCTATGCCGTCGAGCGCGAGCTGGCCGCCGACGAGAACATCCTGAACTCTTCGCGCGCCACCGATTTCATCACGCCCAAAAGCGACAACAGCCGCCACTTCCGCAATGCCGTGCTGAACCTGGCACGGCGCCATCCGTTTGCCCGCGGCCTGATCAACAGCGGCCGGCTGTCGCTGCCCTCCCGCTATGACGGCTCCCCGCTGAATACCGAAGACAGCGACGTCTTCACGGGCGGCATGCTGCCCGGCAGCGTCGCTGCCGACGCCCCCATCGAGACCGACGCCGGCCCCGGCTGGTGGCTGCAGCAACTCGACAGCGCATTCTCCCTGGTGCTCTTTTGCGGTAATGCCCCACCCATGGCGGCCTGGCTGGCCGACCTGAAAACGGTGGCGGCCAACCCGCTGGCGCCACGCATCCTGCTGGTGCGTCCCGCCGGTTCGTTCTGGCCGGCGCCGGCCGGCCTGAGCTGCGTGACCGACGTCCAGGGCGTGCTGAGACAGCGCTACGACGCCACGCCCGGAACCTGCTACCTCATCCGCCCGGACCAGCATATCGCCGCGCGCCATCGCAGCCCGGACGCCGAAACGCTGCGCCGCGCGCTGGCGCGTGCCGCCGGACACGCCTGAAAGGAGCTCCCATGTCCTTGATCCTGACCCCCAACCTGGCCGCGCCCGATGCGTTCTATCAGGCGCTGCTCGACGCTCACCAGGACCTGGAAGACACCCAGAGCCGGGAGCTGAACGCCGCCCTGATCCTGGTGCTGGCCAACCATATCGGCGACATGAAGGTGTTGCGCCAGGCCCTGGACGTGGCGCGGGAATCGGTTCAACCAGCCGCCTGAGCCCGGCTCGCCCGGCCTCAGGCGCGGTCGGCGAACGTATCGATGATGAGATGGCGCAGCCACTGGTTGGCGCCATCGCGCTGCAGGCGGCGGTGCCAGTAGAGGTTGGTCTGCAGGGCGGCCAGTTTCACGGGCGGCATCAGCCATTGCAGGCCAAAATGCGGCGCGGCGCTGGCCGCCAGCTTCTGGGGCACCGTGGCCAGCAGATCCGTGGTGCTCACGATATAAGGCACCGCGGAGAAATGCGGCACGCTGAACTGCTCTGCCAGCGCCAGGCCGGCGCGCTCCAGCGCCTGGTTGACCTGGCCTTCGGGCGCGGCACGCGAGACGATCAGATGCCGCTCGGCCCGGAATGCCCTGACGCTCATCCCGGCATGCGCACGCGGATGGCCACGGCGATAGAGCGTGGCGTAGCCCTGACGAAACAGCATGCGCTGGACCACCCCGCCGCCCAGTCCCTCGAAGGCGCCCAAGGCCAGATCCACCCGCCCGGCGTCGAGTTCGCGCTGCAGGTCGGCGCCGGCCAGGCGCAAGGAATCGATGCGCACTCCCGGCGCGTGACGCGCGCACAGCTCCATCAGACTGGGCATGAAATGGATCTCGCCCACGTCGGTCATGGCGATGCGCAAGCGGCGCTGGCTGACGGACGGATCAAAGGGCTGCACCGCGTCGGCCAGATGCGACAGCAACGACAGCGCCTCGCTCACCGGCCCACCCATGGCCTCGGCCAGCGGCGTGGGCTGCATGCCCTGCCCGGTACGCACGAACAGCTCATCGCCATAGGCCGCGCGCAAACGCCGCAAGGCATTGCTGACCGCTGGCTGGGAGAGGTCGAGGCGGCGCGCCACGGCCGATATGTTGCGCTCTTCGAGCAGGTGCTGAAACACCACGAGCAGATTCAGGTCGACCTTGCGCAAGCCATCCACGACGCCCCCTACTATTCATGAAATTTATATCTTCTATTTATACATTCCCATAGGCAGGGTGGGCAATTTTGCGCAGAATGGACAGCCTGCCGGGACCTGCCTTCCGGCCCACCCGAGAATACAAGGGGCCTTGCCGCCCGCCCCCGCCTGGAGACAACCATGCCGCTGAACTACCAATCCGGTTTCGGCAACGCCTGTGCCACCGAAGCCCTGCCGGGCGCGCTGCCCACCGGCCGCAACTCGCCCCAGCAATGCCCCTACGGCCTGTACGCCGAGCAGCTCTCGGGCAGCGCCTTCACGGTGCCGCGCGTCGAAAGCCGCCGCTCCTGGCTCTACCGCATCCGCCCGGGCGTCGTGCATCGTCCCTTCCTGCCTTATGAAGGCGCGCCGCGTTGGCTGGGCGGTTTCGGCCACGGCCCGGTCACGCCCAACCAGCTGCGCTGGAGCCCTCTGCCCATTCCCACCGCACCGACCGACTTCATCGAGGGGGTCCAGACATGGGGGGGCAATGGCGGCCCCGAGGAGCTCTCCGGCGTCGGCATCCATCTGTACGCGGCCAATCGCAGCATGCAGGGCCGGTTCTTCTACAACGCCGACGCCGAAATGCTGCTGGTGCCGCAACTCGGTCGCCTGCGACTGGCCACCGAGATGGGGCTGATCGAGCTTGCGCCGCTGGAGATCGCGGTGCTGCCGCGAGGCGTGCGCTTTCGCGTCGAACTGCTCGATGCCGAGGCGCGTGGCTACCTGCTCGAGAATTTCGGCGCGCCGCTGCGCCTGCCCGAGCTCGGCCCCATCGGCTCCAATGGCCTGGCCAATGCGCGCGACTTTCTCACGCCGGTGGCGTGGTACGAAGACATCGAAGGCGACTTCGAACTGATCGCCAAGTTCAGTGGCGGGTTCTGGCGCGCACCGCTGACGCATTCGCCGCTGGATGTCGTGGCCTGGCACGGCACCCATGCCCCCTACAAATATGATCTGCGCCGCTTCAACACCATCGGCTCGATCAGCTACGACCACCCCGACCCGTCCATTTTCACGGTGTTGACCTCGCCGTCGGACTCGCCGGGTACGGCCAACCTCGACTTCGCCATCTTCCCGCCCCGCATTCTGGCGATGGAGAACACCTTCCGTCCGCCCTGGTTCCATCGCAACGTGGCCAGCGAATTCATGGGCCTCATTCAAGGCATCTACGACGCCAAGGCCGAAGGCTTCGCACCGGGCGGCGCCAGCCTGCACAACTGCATGAGCGGCCACGGCCCCGATGCCGACACCTTCGAGAAAGCCAGTACGGCGGACACCAGCCAGGCGCATTACATCCGCGACACCATGGCCTTCATGTTCGAGACCCGCCGCGTGATCCGCCCGACCGAGCAGGCGCTGGGCTCGCCGCAGTTGCAAGCCGACTACTATCAATGCTGGCAGGGCCTGAAAAAGCACTTCAACCCCGAAAAGGCCTGACAGACGATCCGAGGCGCATACCATGCGCCCCCCCTTCCGCCATCGAGACCTGAGCGACGCATGACTCTGAACGAAACCCACGACGCCACCCTGAAAAGCTGGGTGAGCAGCGCCAATGACGGCGCCACCGATTTCCCCATCCAGAACCTGCCCTTCGCGGCTTTTCGCCGGCGCGGCACGAACGAGGCGTTCCGCCCCGGCGTGGCCATCGGCGAAGCCATCGTCGACCTGGGCGCGCTGCGCCAGGCGCATCCTTTCGAGGGCGCTGCCGCCGATGCCCTGCAGGCTTGCGCCGATACCCATCTGAACGCCCTGATGGCCCTCGGTCCCAAGGCCTGGAGCGCACTGCGTCTGGCGCTGTCGCGTGCGCTGCGCGAAGGGTCTGCCCAGCGCACGCTGATCGAACCGCTGCTGGTGCCTCAGGCGGACGCCGAGTTCACCACCCCGGCGCGCATCGGCGACTACACCGACTTCTACATCTCGCTGCACCACGCCACAGCGGTGGGCAAGCAGTTCCGGCCCGACAACCCGCTGCTGCCCAACTACAAGTGGGTGCCCATCGGCTACCACGGCCGCGCCTCCTCCATCGGCGTCGAACAGGTCTTCCCGCGCCCGGTCGGCCAGCAGCGCCCGCCCAGCGAGAACGCCGCGCCGGCCTTCGGCCCCAGCCAACGCCTGGATTACGAACTGGAGCTCGCCATCTTCGTCGGCCAGGGCAACCCGCAAGGCGAACGCATCGCGCTGGGCGACGCCGAAACCCATGTTTTCGGCCTGGGTATCCTGAACGACTGGTCCGCACGCGACCTGCAAGCCTGGGAATACCAGCCCCTGGGACCCTTCCTGGCCAAGAATTTCGCCTCCACGATCTCGCCCTGGATCGTGACGCTGGAAGCGCTTGCCCCGTTCCGGGCGCCCTGGAGCCGCCCGCAAGAAGATCCCCAGCCCCTGCCCTACCTGAGCGCGCCCGAGAACCAGGCGCACGGCGCCTTCGATGTGCAACTGGAAGTGTTGCTGACCACCGAGGCCTCGCGTGCCAGGCAGGCAGCGCCCGCCGCGCTGTCGCGCAGCAACTTCCGTGATGCCTATTGGAATGTGGCCCAACTGATCACCCACCACACCGTCAACGGCTGCAACCTGCAACCCGGCGACCTGCTGGGCACCGGAACGCTGTCCGGCCCGCAGGCCAGCGAAGCCGGCTCGCTGCTCGAACTGACAGCCGGGGGCAAGCAGCCGCTGACGCTGCCGTGGGGCGAGACGCGCACCTTCCTGGAAGACGGCGATCAGGTGATCATGCGTGCCGAGTGCATCAAGCCGGGCTATCCGCGCATCGGCTTTGGCGCCTGCGTCGGCACGGTCAGCGCCGCGCGCCCCTGAGCCAAGCGGGGCAAAGACTGCAGCCTGCGGGCTATGCAACAGCAGGCCTCGGGTTTGATCTGAATATCCCGGGGCGGGACGAACTGCCGCCCCGCCCCGGGGATGATGCCGGCATGTTCCTGTCCACAGCCGCCGTCATGCTCCTTCGGCATTGCGCCGCCCAGCGCCCGTTCTCGCTCCGCCCATTCTCGTTCCACGGTTTCGTACCGCCTGGTTTCTGTCGGGATATCCATCCCCCTCACCCCACAGAAAACCATGCGAAAACGCCACTCTCCCCCCCGCCTTCTTCTCCCTGCGCTGATCGCTTCGGCAGCCGCTTGCGGGCCGGCCACGGCCGACCCGATCTGGCAACTTCCCGCCATCCCCGTCCAGGGAAACTCGCCCGACGAGGGTCCTTCCTCCGCCCAGTACGATGCCGAGGAACTGTCCCGCAACAATGTCTTCGACAGCCGCGACCTGGTTCGGTATGAGCCCGGCATTGCGGTCAACGAAGGCAATCGCGGCAACAGCAACGGCTACGCCATGCGAGGCGTCGATGGCGCCCGTGTCGCCGTCACGGTCGATGGCATGCCACAAGCCGACCCCCTCATCCCGGGCATATACGCCAGCTATGGGTTTCTGAACGGCAACCGCAACGGCGTCGAACTCGAACACGTCAAAAGCGTTACCCTGCATAAAGGCGCCGACTCGGTGCAATCAGGCAGCGGGGGTATCGGCGGGTCGGTGCAGTTCGTCACCAAGGACATCGACGATTTCGTTTCGCCGGGCCATACCTTCGGCGCCTACGGAAAAGTCGGCTATGCATCGCGCAACCGTGAAAAGCTCGCCGTCACCGGCCTGGGCGCCCGCTTCGGCACCGGCAGCAGTGTCTTTCTTCAGTACACGCGGCGTGACGGACGCGAAACGCGCCACTACGGCGCCGGCCAGGACATCCTGGGAGATCAGCGCGGCATACCCGATCCGGTCCGGCAACGCTCGGAAGCCTTGCTGGGCAAGCTCGACGTGTGCATTCGCGTCGGCCATTGCGTCCAACTCACCTACGAGCAGCTCAGAAAGGAACGCCTGACCCGTGCGCTGTCGCGCGCCTCATGGGATATACGCAACATCCACGACCGCTCCCCCTACGACCGACAGGCCCTGGTCTATCGGGCCATGCTGCAGGACGGCTTGCTCCAGCGCTTCGAAACCGGGCTCTATCTGCAGCAGCAGTCCCAGCGCACCATCACCGATCGCTACCACGCGCGCAGGCAATCGCTTGACCGGCGCTACGACCGCAGCTCTCGTCAAGACGACATCCAGTGGCGCAGCACGTTCGAAAGCCGTCCTCTGACAGGTGCGCTGGGCATCCACGCGCTGTCAGTCGAGGCCAGCCTCGGGCGGCGGCGCTCCTCTGACCACAACGTAGACGCCTTCTTTGAACAACGCGGCACCCGAGTCCTGGCCTATCGCCTGATGAATCCGGTCTCGGTGTCATCGCTGTCGCTCAAGGCAAGCGACCGCTTTGCCTTCGGTGAGCACCTGGACGGCAGCGTCGGTCTGCGACTGGATCGCTATACGCACTCGCGCCAGGCGACGACACTGAGGGAGCCCAGACATGTCGATGTCGATGGCCGCAAGCGCTTCAGCGCTCTGAGCAGCTTCGCCCGCCTGGGTTACCGCCTGCCGGCCGGCCTCAAGCTGAGCTATGGCGTATCGCAGGGTTTTCGCGCCCCTTCCGCCGAAAACCTCTATTTCTACTTCGAGACCTTCGGCAACTTCTATGAGCCCAACCCCGACCTGAAGCCCGAACGAGCCCTGAACCAGGACCTCACCCTCTCGGGTCAGTGGCCGGGCGCCAGCGTGGCCGTCACCGTGTTCCGTACCCGCTACCAGGATTTCATCGAGGAGCGTTACAGCAAACGCCTCATCAAAAATCCGCAATGGGGCAGCGCCGGATGCGCAAAGCGCCGATGCAGAGAGTTTCTGAGCGAAAGCGTCTACAGCCCGCACAACGTCGATCAGGCGTGGGTGCAGGGCCTTGAACTGCGCGCGACACTCGATGCGCACAAGCTGCTGGGTCTGGCTGCGGGCCTGGGCGCGGAGCTACGGGTCACACGCGTACGGGGCGGCACGAGCACCGGAGACGGTCTGCGCGCGCTGCAGCCCGATGAGGCCCAGCTGAGGGTGTTCTATACCGCCGCGCAGGCGAAATGGGGGGCTACCCTCACGCTCACCCAACGATGGGCGAAGCGGGCGGCCGATACTCGGCGGACTGAATATGATTACGATGGCCCCAGCAGCAGTGAGGCCGAATTCCTCAGCAACGCGGTGCACCTGGTCGATCTGAGCGCCTTCTGGAGGCTGTCCGACGCCATCACCCTGAATGCCGGCGTCTATAACCTGCTGAATCGTCGCTACTTCGAATGGAACACCTTGCGTAACCTGGAGGTCGATCCCAAGGGCCTGAACCGCTACTCGGCCCCGGGACGCCACTTCGCGCTGAATCTGGTGGCCCGCTTCTGAGGATCACGGCTGCCGGCCCGGGGCCGGCAGCCGCCATCCCTTACTGCTGTTGCGCCGCCGTCTGCGGCGGCAGGCGATAACGCTCTTCGCGGTAGGCCCAGCTGGGCCACAGGGCGTACGCCAGCGCCACCTCGGTCAATGAGGGCTGGTTGGCGATAGGGTCATAGCTGTCGCTCTGATCATAGGGGCGACGGGTATAGCGATAAGTGGTCGGCTCCTTGCGCGGCTCGATCACGACCAGATCGTCTCCGCTCAGATAGCCGTAGTTATCGCCGTACTGCATCATGGCGCGATTGGGACTGCGTTGCGTCAGATCGGAGCCGAGCATGGGATTGACGTTATCGACCCCGATCAGCGAAAGCAGTGTGGGCGCCATATCCACCTGGCTCACCAGGCGATCATCCTGGCGCGGTTCGATGCCGGCGCCCAGGATCAGGGCCGGGATCTGGAAGTGGCGCACCGGCACCAGGTTGGCGCCGAACACGCGCGAGTCGTGATCGGCGATCACCAGAAAGACGGTGTTGTCCCAATAAGGCGCCTTGCGGGCTTTCTCGAAGAAGCGACCGATGGTCCAGTCCGCATAGCGCACGGTGTTCTCCACCGAGGCCGGATCACCTTGCGGCTCGATGCGCCCCGCGGGGTATTCCCAGGGCGAGTGATTGCTGACCGAGAAGGCCAGGGTGAAGACCGGTTTGTCGCTGTCGGTGCGCAACAGGCGATCGACCTGCGTGAACATATCCTCGTCGGACGCACCCCACGATCCCACGAACACCGGATCGACAAAGTCCTTGCGATCGACCACCTCATCAAAGCCGTTGCCCAGGAAGAAGCCGCGCATATTGTCGAAGTGCGACTCGCCGCCGTAGACAAAGCGCGAATGGAAGCCATGGGCCTTGAGCAAGGCGGCAAGCGTGAAGAAATTAGTCTGCGCCCGCGGCAGCTTGACCACCGCCTCGGCCACGGTCGGCAGAAAGCCCGCCGTCACGGCCTCGATGCCGCGCACCGAACGCGTGCCGGTGGCATAGGCCCGATGGAACATCCAGCCCTGCTGACCCAGCTTGTCCAGCTCAGGCGTCAGGTTCTTGCCGCCCAGGCTGGCGACATACTGCGCCCCCAGGCTTTCCTGCAGAATGATGACCAGGTTATAGGGCTTGTCGCGCCGCACCGTGGCCTTCTGCACGTGGGCGCTGGGCAGTTCGGGGTAGAGCTCGGGGCCTTCGATCCCGGAAGCCTCGCGCACGATCTGATTCATGCGGCTGACTTCCATCTTGGGATAGAGCGCCGCGGACGAGCGCTCATCGCGCATCCGGTAGGCCGCATCCGCCACGTTATAGAGCGAGTTCAGCGGCAAGGTATTGACCATGGCGTCGCCGCTGAAGGCCACCATCGACGGATTGATCGGGCGGTGCTGCAGCGTGCCGCGCGCGGCCAGCACCACGATGGCCAGGGTGAGCACCGTGGCGATGGGCCGCTTCCACCACTTCATGCGCGGGTCGAGCAGGCGGGTCGGGAACAGGCGCAGCGACAGCCAGGCGGCGATCAACAACACCACGAAAGCCCCCAGCAGCACCAGCTTGTACCCCTCCCAGAGCATGCCGGCGACTTCGCGCGGGTGCACCAGGTACTCGAAATACAGCCGGTTCGGCCGGGTGTCGTACTCCAGGATGAACTGCGGCGTGGAGACCTCCAGCAGCACATACAGCATCCAGCACAGGCGGAACCACCAGGCAGTGATCTTGACGGCCAGCGGACGATGCCCGAACCAGTAGGACAGCACGGCGGGCAGGCCCGACAACATGGCGACCAGCACCAGGTCGATGCGCCAGCCGCCGAAAATCACCGGCCACAGCCCGCCGGCAGCCTGGACACGGTCCCATTGCCAGAAGGCCAGCCCCAGACGGCTGGCAGTCAGCATCAACAAAACCGCGATTACGAATCGTAGGGTCAATCGTCGCACTATCCACTCCGTTAATCAGTAGGCGTGATGCATCCCCCCGCGGCCGGGGCACCACTGCGAAACAGGAGAATAACTGCGGCGGGTCAAATTTTGGTCAATTTTTGCAACGCGCCGCATGGCGGCGCGCCTCAGAGGCTTTGCGCCCGCCGCAGCCGTTCGGTGCTATTGCCCAGGTGCGAACGCATGGCGGCCCGGGCGCCATCGGCATCCTGGCGCTCGATGGCGTCGTAGATCATCTCGTGCTCGACCAGCAGACGCGCCAGATAAGGCTGGCTGGCCTGGGGCTGGATGCGCTGGGCGCTGATGCGGGTGCGTGGAATGATGGCTGCGCCCAGGCCAGCCATCAGCTCGGCGAAATAACGATTGCCGGTCGCCTGGGAGATCAGGAAATGAAACTGATAGTCCGGCGTGACGGTATCGCCGCCCTCGTCGATGGCCACGGCAAAGCGATCCAGTTCACGGCGCATGGCCTGCAGTTGCTGGACGGAGCGGCGCAGCGCAGCCAGGCCGGCGGCCTCGCTTTCGACCGGGATACGCAGTTCCAGCAGCACCATCACATCTCGTACCGTGGCGATATCGGCCGGGTCGATGCGAAAGTCCCCGTGAGGGGACTGCAAGGCATAGCTGCCCACGCCATGGTGGGTCTCGGCCAGACCGGCCGCCTGCAAGCGTGACAGTGCCTCCCGCACAACCGTGCGGCTCACGCCGAACTCCTGCATCAGGGCAGACTCGGAGGGAAGTTTGTGGCCGGGAAGAATATCGCCGCAGCGGATGCGCTGGGCCAGACTGGCCACGAGGGACCAGGCCAGATTGCGCGGCCGGGGAGCTGCCTCGGCCGGAGTATTCGAGGACATGATGACAATTACCCGCAAATGAGCGGGGTAATCCAGAAAAGCGAGCAACCAGTATACCGCCGTGCGGTCGCGGCGACTCAGGCCAGGCTGAGCGTGAAGCGGGTGCCACGCTCCGGCCCTTCGCAGTGGGACTCGACCGTCAGATGCCAGCCCTGCATATCGCAGACCTGCTTGGCGATGGACAGCCCCAGCCCATGCGGCAGCGCGTGCGCGGAGACCGCAGCGCTGTCGCGCAGCCGGCCGCTGTGATAGCGCTGGAACACGAATGGCAGCTCAGCGGCCGCGATGCCCCGCCCGTCGTCGGCCAGCACCAGCCGGCCCTGGTGGTCGAGACTGACGTACAGGGTGGCCGGCGCGGCATGCTCGATGGCGTTGCGCAGCAGGTTGCGCAATACGGTCAGCAAGGCATAGCGGTCCAGCTCGCGGCTGGCCTGCGGATCGATGGCGTTGATGAACACCAGGCCGGCCCGCTCGGCGCTGGCCTCGAGCCCTTGCCAGGCGGCCTGCATGCATTCGGCCAGCAGCACGGTTTCGGGCGCCAGCGGCTCATCGCGCGCCATGGCGCGGGCGCTTTCCAGCGAAGCGGAGATGCTGTCCACGTCGTCGATGATGCGTTGCAGGCGCCGTTGCATCTCGGGCGTGGCGGTCGCGCTCATTTGCAGCATTTCACTGTCGGAACGGATACTGGCCAGCGGGGTGCGCACCTCGTGGCTGAGGTTGGCGGCGAACTCTCGTTCGCGGGCGATCGAACGGTCGACCCGGTTCTGCACGCGGTTGAAGGCCTCGACCAGCCGTCCGGCCTCGTCATCGCGCGTGACCGTCATGTCAGGCGCGCCCGGCGCCCAGTTGACCAGCCGGTTGGTCACCTCGTTGAGCGGCCGCACCACATAGCCGGCCAGGCGGCGCGCCAGGCCATAGGCAATGATGATGCAAACGGCTCCCACGCCCAGCACGAACAGCCCGAAGTCCAGCACGCGGGCTTCGTTCTCGGTGGCGTCGTACAGCACATAGACCCGCCCGATGCCCTCTCCGGCGTCGGCCACCATCACGTGCCAGGTATCGGCCCCCGGCTCCAGCAGGTGCGGGCCGGTGTCCAGCCCGCGCAGCGGCTCGGGCAGATCGTCATTGGGCTCTCCCGGCGTCTGCAGCCAGGCGTGCATGGCGCCGCCCAGCTCGCGCGCGCCCCGCGCCGGGACGTAGTCCGGTTCAGTGGCCAGGTGCTGCAACACCCGCGCGGTTTCGGTGGCGAGGATATCGTCGACCAGCTCGTCTTCCATCTGATCGAAGGTCAGGTAGGAGAACAGGGCCAGCGCGGTGACGAACAGCGCCACGATGCTGGTCAGCGCCCAGACCGCTCGCTGGGTCAGCGTACCCTGCCGGGCGCTCATGCAGGCTCCACCAGCCGCCAGCCTTCGCCATGCACCGTCTCGATGCCATCAAAGCCGGCATCGGCGAGGGCGCGGCGCAGCAAGTGCATCTGGCTGCGCAGCGCATCGGAGGCCGGCGGCTCGTCGCCCCAGAGCGCGGCCTCCAGCGACTGCCGCGTCACCAGCTTGCCCGGATCACGCAACAGCATTTCCACGATGCGCACCGATTTGCGCGCCAGGTGCACCGGCCGCCCATGCACCGAGACTTCGCGACTGCGGCTGTCCAGCGCCAGCGGCCCGCAGCGAAACATCGTATCCACCACGGTGCCGCGGGCGCGCTGGTTCAGCGCCAACAGCCGCGCCTTGACCTCGGCCAAGGCGAACGGCTTGGTGAGGTAGTCATCGGCGCCATGCTCGAAACCGGCCAGCTTGTCGGAAAGGCCGTCGCGGGCCGTCAGCATCAGCACCGGCAAGGCCTTGCGCAGGCGCGTGCGCAAGGCATGCAGCACCGCATGTCCGTCCAGGCCCGGCAGGCCGATATCCAGGAGCAGCAAGTCGAAATCCTGCTGCTGCAGCATTGCCAGCGCCGCGTGGCCGTCATAGGCCACATCCGGAATGAACCCCTGCCCCTGGAGGTATTCATAGAGGTTGCCGGCAATCGTCAGGTTGTCCTCGACGATCAGCACGCGCAGGTTGGCGGTGTGCACGGCGTCGCCTCAGGCCTGCAGGACCTTGCCCGGGTTCATCAGGCGCTCGGGATCGAGCGCGGCCTTGATGCGCTTCATGAGCGCCAGTTCGACCGGGTCCTTGTAGCGCGGCAACTCATCGCGCTTGAGCTGGCCCACGCCGTGCTCGGCGCTGATCGAGCCGGCGTGCGCCTGCACGCTGTCGTGTACCACGTCATAGATGGCCGATTGCAGCGCCAGCACCTCGGCCTCGGTCTGCCCCTGCCCGCGGGTCACGTTGTAGTGCAGGTTACCGTCGCCCAGATGACCGAAGATCACATTGCGCACACCGGGAAAGCGCTCCTGGAGCTCGGCGTTGGTCACGCGCACGAAATGGGCGATGGAAGAGATGGGAATGGAGACATCATGCTTGACCGACTTGCCCAGCTCCGCCTCGGCCAGCGGGATGCTCTCGCGCAGGTGCCACAGGGCATGGCTTTGCGCCAGGTTCTCGGCGATGGCGGCATCGCCGACCAGGCCGTCTTCGATCGCCTGACCCAGCACCGCCTCGAAGCGTTCGCGGGCATGGGCCTCGCTTTCGCTGTCGGACAGTTGCAGCAGCGCATACCAGGGAGACTCGAGCGACGCGCCCTCGAAAGGCAGGCGCTGCTGCGGGAACAGGCGCACCACGGCTTGCAGGCAATCGCCGGCCATCAACTCGAAACCGGTGAGCGAGGCCCCGAATCCGGCGCGGGCGCGCGACAGCAGTTCGACCGCGTCATCCACGCTGGCCAGCGTCAGCAGCGCGGTGCAGCTGGCCACAGGCAGCGGATACAGTTTGAGGGTGGCGGCGGTGATGATGCCCAGCGTGCCCTCGCTGCCGATGTACAGGTCGCGCAGGTCGTAGCCGGTGTTGTCCTTGCGCAGCCCGCGCAGCCCGTGCCAGATCTCGCCCTCGGCGGTCACGACCTCAAGGCCCAGGGCCAGGTCGCGCGCATTGCCGTAGCGCAGCACCTGGGTGCCACCGGCATTGGTGGCGAGATTGCCGCCGATGGTGCAGCTGCCCTCGGCCGCCAGGCTGAGCGGGAACAGGCGCCCGGCCTGCTCGGCGGCGTCCTGGACGGCCTGCAGGATGCAGCCCGCCTCGACCGTGATGGTGTCGTTGTCGGTGTCGATCGCCCGCACGCGGTTCAGACGCGCCGTGCTGACGATGACGGCGGTGCCGCTGTCATCCGGCGTGGCTCCGCCGCACAGGCCGGTGTTGCCCCCCTGAGGCACCACCGGCGCGCCGTGCCGGCGGCACAGGCGCAGCACGCTGGCGACCTCTTCGGTCGAGCCGGGACGCACGACGGCCAGCGCCCGGCCATGGTAGCGATGCCGCCAGTCGGTGGCATAGGGGACGGCATCCTCGCCGGTAAGCACGTGGGCAGGGCCCAGGAGGGACTGGAGATCTTGCAACAGTGTCATGTCAGGCGCTCTCGCGGTAGCACCCGGCGCAATGCCGGGCGTCGATGCAGAAACAGCGCCTTATTGTAGGGTCAGCGCGGCCTGACCGGGAGGCGCAATGCCACCCCCGGCGGCCTAGCTGGCGGCGCGGTGATCGCTCCAGTCGGAGATGCGCGCCAGGCGGGCGCCGGTCAGGCCGGAGCAGAACGCCGGCGATGCGATGCGGTTGAGCAGAAAGGCCCTCTCGGGCACGACCAGCCCCGGCATGTCGGTGATGGCCTTGTAGGCCCGCCGCAGGGCATCGCCGCGCGTGGTGCCCCAGACCAGCAGATTGGCGCCGGGGCGGCCCAGGGCGGCGCAAGCGCCGATATGGACTTCCAGGGCATGGGCGGCCAGCGGCTCCATGAGGGCGGCTTTGCCGCTGCTGGGCTGCAGGGTGGCCTCGATGAGGCGGAACAGGCCGCTGACGTCGTCGAGCGAGAACACCACGGTGCCCAGGCCCATCCAGCCGCGGTCGGCGGCAATGCGCATGGCGACATCGCGCAGGGTTTGTTCCATGCGGGGCGCCAGCCGGGGCGCAGGGCATTCGGCGATCAGGACACGTTGGTCACGCCATACGCAGCGTTCCCAGGCCCGGCCGGCATCGATGCGGCCATCCTCATGCACCACGACATGGATATCGAGTCGGCGTTCTGCTGCGCCGGCCCCGCTGGCCAGCGAAGTCTCGAACGAAGTCTTGGCATCCATATGCCACCTCCCGTTCAAATTCATGCAATAAGCGTAGCACTTCTACAAAAGTTTCATTTTCACGCAGCTGCCGGGCGTGGCCCGTTACCTGCGGCAACCTCATGATGAATGCCCGACGGTATATCCACACAGACTGCAATGGAAATAGGGGATAATCACGCCAATAATGCTGCCCCGCAAGTCAAAAGGATTTTCCGTGAATCAAACCTTCCCTGCTTCGGTTTTCAAAGCCTACGATATCCGCGGCACCGTACCCGATCTGATCGACACGGTTTTCGCCCGCGCGCTGGGCCGTGCTCTGGCCGAACGTGCCAAACAGGAGGGCAACCAGGAACTCGTCATTGGCTACGACGGGCGGCTCAGCAGCCCGGAGCTGTCCACGGCGCTCCAGGAAGGCATTCTCGAGGGCGGGGTAGATACGCTGGATATCGGCCGCGTGCCTACGCCGCTGGTTTATTTCGGCGCGTTCACGCGTGAAACCGGCGCCGGCGTGGCGATCACCGGCAGCCATAACCCTCCCAAGTACAACGGCTTCAAGATGATGCTGGGCGGACGCGCCATCTATGGCGACGACGTGCTGGCCCTGCGCGAGGCCATGCAGGCCGCCGAGGCGCCGGCTGCGGCCCGCCCCGGCACGCGCCGCAGCCTGGATCTGGTACCCGACTACATCGCACGCGTGGCCGCCGGCGTAAAGCTCGCGCGCCCGATGAAAATCGCCATCGATTGCGGCAACGGCGTGGCCGGCGCCATCGCACCGGCGCTCTTTCGTGCCCTGGGCTGCGAAGTCACCGAATTGTTCTGTGAGGTCGACGGCAGCTTTCCCAACCATCACCCGGACCCGGCCGACCCGGCCAACCTGCAGGATCTGATCCATTGCCTGGCCACCACCGACTGCGAACTGGGCCTGGCCTTCGATGGCGACGGCGACCGACTGGGCGTGGTGACCAAATCCGGCCAGATCATCTGGCCTGACCGCCAGCTCATCCTGTTTGCGCGCGACGTGCTTACCCGCTGCCCGGGCGAGACCATCATCTATGACGTCAAGTGCAGCCGCCACGTGGGGCTGGCCGTCGAAGCCGCTGGCGGCAAGCCGCTGATGTGGCAGACCGGCCACTCGCTGGTCAAGGCCAAGCTGGCCGAAACCGGCGCGCCGCTGGCCGGCGAAATGAGCGGCCACATCTTCTTCAAGGAACGCTGGTACGGCTTTGACGACGGGCTGTATACCGGCGCGCGCCTGCTGGAAATCGTCTCGCGCGAGGCCGATCCGTCGTCCGTGCTCGAAGCGCTGCCCACGGCGGTCTCCACCCCCGAGCTCAAGCTCGAAATGGAGGAGGGCCAGCCGCATGCGTTGATCCGCGAACTGCAGGCCGGGGGCCGCTTCGACGACGCGCTGCAGCTGATCACCATCGACGGCGTGCGCGCCGAATTCAAGGACGGTTTCGGCCTGGCCCGCGCCTCCAACACCACACCCGTGGTGGTGCTTCGGTTCGAGGCAGAGGATGCCGCCGCCCTGTCCCGGATCCAGGATCTCTTCAAGCGCGAATTGCTGCGCCTGGCCCCCAACGCCCAACTGCCTTTCTGAGCCATTACTCCCATCATGAGCGTGCCGCTTGATTCGACTCCGGCGTGGCAGGATTTTGCCGATGCCGTGCGCGATGCTTCGCTAAGCGGCGAACATCTGCGCCTCATCGAAGCCGCCAGCCTGACCGTGGACCTGACGGCCCAGGTGCAGTCGCCCGACCTGGAGCGCGCGGCCCAGGCCTTGTGCGAACAACAGGGGCTGAATGCGGCCCGCCGCGCCCTGTTCGACGGCGGCGAGGTCAACTGGACCGAACATCGCCCGGCCTGGCACACCGCCCTGCGGGCAGCCCAGCCGCCGGCTGCCGTGGCCGAGGCCGTGCTCGGCGAGCGCGAGCGCATACGCCGCTTCGTCGCCGATGCCAACGCCCGGGGCGCCTACCAGAACGTGCTGCACCTGGGGATAGGCGGCAGCGACTGGGGCCCGCGGCTGGTGGCCCGCGCCCTGCGCCACCAGGGCCTGCAACGCGAAGTGCGCTTTGCTTCCAACGTCGACTCGCACGCCGTGGAAGACTCCACGCTGCACCTGGATCCGCACAGCACGCTGGTGATTGTGGCGTCCAAGTCCTTCACCACCACCGAGCCGCTGGCCAACGCGCAGGTCGCCATCCAGTGGCTGCGCGAAGCCGGCGTGGCCGACCCGCTCAAGCAGGTCGTGGCCATCACCGCCAATGTCCAGGCGGCCGAGGACTTCGGCATCGCGCCCGAACGCATCTTCCGCCTGTGGGACTGGGTGGGCGGGCGCTATTCGCTCTGGTCGGCCATCGGCCTGCCCATCGCCCTGGCGCTGGGCTGCGACACCTTCGACGAGCTGTTGGCGGGCGCCGCCGACATGGACCAGCACTTCCTGAATGCGCCGCTGGCGGAAAACGCCCCGGTCCAGATGGCGTTGGCCGGACTGGCCAACCGCAGTGTGCTGGGATTCAGTTCGCTGGCGCTGGCGCCCTACGACTCGCGCCTGGCGCACCTGATCGCCTGGGCCCAGCAACTGGAAATGGAATCATTGGGCAAGGTCGCCACGCGCGACGGCAGCCCGGCCGGCGTGCCCACCGGGCCGGCCGTCTGGGGCATGACGGGCACCGACTGCCAGCACACCTTCTTCCAGTGGCTGCACCAGGATACGGCCGGCGCGCCGGTCGACTTCATTGTCTGCGCCCGTCCCGACCACCTCTACCTGGACCACCACCGCCTGCTGATCGCCAACTGCCTGGCCCAGCGGGCGGCGCTGCTGCGCGGCACTTCTTTCGAAGAAGCGCTGCATGACACCCGCAAGCGGGTCTGCGACGAGCACGAAGCCCATGTCCTGGCCCAGCACCGCGTGCATCCGGGCCGACGCCCCTCGACGCTGATCGTGATGCCCGCCATGACGGCCCACCACCTCGGCGCCCTGCTCGCCCTGTACGAGCACAAGGTGTTCACCCAGGGCGTGCTGTGGGGCATCAACCCCTTCGATCAGTGGGGCGTGGAGTTCGGCAAGGTCCTGGCACGCGGCATCATGAACGAGCTGGACAAGCCCAGCGGCTCGCTCTCGGCCGAAGACCCCTCGACCCGCCACTGGATCGAGACGCTCTCGCGCCAGCGCGACTGAAACGCCCCTCAGCCGGCCTGCGCCAGCAGGCTGGCGTAGATATCCAGATGGCGGCGGCAGACATCCTGCAGGGAAAATTCGCGCTCGGCGAGCTCGCGCGCGGCCTGCCCCATGCGTTCGCGCAACCCGTCATCGACGGCCAGGCGGGCAATGGCCGCGGCCAGCGCCACCGCATCGCGCGCCGGCACCAGCAAGCCGGTCTGGCCCGGCTCGATCGCGTCCCGGCAGCCCGGCACATCGGTGGTGACCACGGCGCGGCCACAGGCCGCCGCCTCGATCAACGACTTCGGCAAGCCTTCGCGGTATGACGGCAAGACGGCGATGTGGGCCTGGGCATACAGGCTGGCCACGTCTTCGCACTCCCCCAGCAGTTCGACCGTACCGGCCTGTTGCCAGGCTTGCAGCGTCTCGGCGCTCACGGAGGTGGGATTGCCCGGATCGATGCCGCCGGCCAGCCGCAGCACCACCTGCAGACCCTGCTGGCGCAGCAGCGTGGCTGCGGCGACAAACTCATCGACCCCCTTGTCGCGCAGCAGGCGCGCCACCATGAGCGCCACCACCGGCGGGGTGGGTGGCGCGGGCGTGGCGCGGAACTGCGTCAGGTCCACGCCCGAGCCGCGGATCATTTCGACCTGCCCTGGCCGCACCGCGCCCAGGCGTTCGAGGACGTCGCGGTCGTTGCGGTTCTGGAAAATCACCCGGCTGTTGCGATGCCCCAGCGCCAGGCGATAAAGCCGGACCACGACGCTGCGCACCGGCCGGGCCAGCCAGCCTTCGGCCATGAAGATGTAGCCCAGGCCCGAGATCGCGGCCACCATGCCCGGCACCCGGGCCAGACGCGCGGCGATCCCGCCGTACAGCACCGGCTTGATGGTCACCAGATGCACCAGATCGGGCTTCAGCCGCCGGAACAGGCGGTACAGGGCCCACAGCGTCCCCAGCTCCTGCAAGGGCCGTTTGCCACTGCGGCTCATGGGAATGGGATGATGCACCATGCCCAGCGCCTGGATACGCGCCACGGCCGGACCATCCATGGTGGCGACATGGACGTCATAGCCCTCGGCCTGGGCCGCGGTGGCCAGCGCCACGCGATGCGACAGGAAAAAGGCGGGATTGTTCACCACGAAGAGCAAGCGTTTGGCGCTCATGCGCGTCCCCCTGCGATACGCCGCCATACGGCTTCATAGGCCTGCACCATGCGCGCCAGATCGAACATCGACAACACGCGCTGGCGGCCCGGCTCGCCCGTGGCCGCCCGCCCATGACCGGCAACCCGGGCCAGCATCTGCGCCAGGCCGTCGGCCAGCGCCTGCGGCTGCTGCGGCGGCACCACCACGGCCGTCTCACCGACGATATGGGCCGCATCGCCCACATCCGTCACCACGCAGGGCGTGCCGCAGGCCATGGCCTCGGCCACCACATTGGGAAAACCCTCCGCGCAGCTGGAGAGCACGTGCACATCAAGGGCGTTCATGACGGCCGGAATATCATCGCTGGGGCCGGCCAGCAGCACGCTGCCGGTCAATCCTTGGGCCTCAATCAAGGCCAGCAGTTCGCCGTTGGCCGGCGTCATGCCGCGCCCGACCAGCACGCAGCGCACCGCGGCGCCGCCCTGCTGCTGCCGCAAGGCGGCCAGCGCCCCCAGCAGATTGGCATGATCTTTCAGCGGATCCCAACGGGCCACGCACCCGACCAGCGCCACATCCTGCGGCACCTCCCAGCGCGCCCGCATGCGCGCACCGGCCTCGGGGTCGGGCGCATAGCGCGACAGGTCATAGCCATTGGGGATCACCACCATCTTCTCGCCCCGGTAACCCAGCGCCTGATGGCGCCTGGCTGCGTCCTGGGCAGCACACACGATGGCGCGCGGCACCCAGGCCGACAACCGGGCGCACAACCCCAGCACCAGACGAGCCGAGCGACTGCTGCGATCCAGATGATTGCCGGAGTTGCGGATGCCCCAGGCCACGGCACGGATCCCCGCCAGCCGGGCTGCCACGCCCCCGATCAGGTCGGCGTGATACATCCAGGTCTGCACTGCGTCGGGTGCCTCCTCGCGCAGCAGCGCGCGCAATTGCAGCATGGCGCCCAGCGTGATGCGGCCTCGCGCCAGGCCCAGCGCATGAACCGTGATGCCGGCTGCACGCAGGCGCGGGCCGTAGACGCCCTCATCGGTCAGCGAGATCACGACATGGCGCGTGGGCGTATCGGCCCAGGTGGCCAGCCGGAACAACACCGCCTCGGCCCCGCCCTGCCCCAACCCGGTAATGATATGAGCGATGCGCATCAACGTTTCCTTTGCGCCCGGGCAATCAAGGTGTCCCACTCGGCCAGCACGGCAGGCAAGGCGTAGCGGCGACGCACCGAGGCGGCGCCCTGCGCACCCAGGCTGGCGCGCAAGGCAGCGTCCCCCATCACGCGCTCCAGGGACTCGCCCAGCGCCTGGCGGTCTGCAGCCGGCACCAGCAAGGCATCCTGACCGCCACGACTCATCTCGCGCGGGCCGCTGGGACAATCGAAGGCCACGCAGGGCAAGCCCAGCGACATGGCTTCCAGCAAGACGTTGGGGAAACCTTCCACGGCCGAGCACAGCACAAAGGCGCTGGCCTGTGACAATGCCTCCCAGGGCGCGTCGGTGCGCCCCAGCAAGGACACGCGCGAGGCCAGGCCAAGCCCGTCGATGCGCGCCTGCAGCGCCTCGCGTTGCGGCCCCTCGCCCCAGATCCAGAGATCCCAGTCGGGATGGCGTGCCGCGAGATCAGCGAAGACATCGATCAGCAGATCAAACTGCTTGTCCGGCACCAGCCGACCCATGGCGCACAGACGGCGCCGGCCCTGGGCATCTGGCGCAAGCGGCGCATGCGGGGCATCGAGCAATTCGGGTGGCAGCGGATTGGGGATCACGGCCAGATCCTTCAGGCCGGGCACCTGAGCGGCGAATGGCGCCACCGTGGCCTCGGCCTGCACGGTCACGATCTCGGCGCGGGGATACAGCCAACGACGCAGGCGCCGCCACACCTGGCTGGTGTTGGTTTCTACCGCCGGGTTGGTACGCTCGCAGACGATCAACGGCACGCCCAGGCCGCGCGTAGCCAGGATGGCCGCCACGTTCACGTTGGTGAGAAAGGACACCACCACATCGGGGCGCCGCTCGCGGATCAGGCGCCGCAGGCCCAGCAGGCGCTTGAACGCGCCCCACAGGCCGCGCGCCGGCACCTCATCGGCGAGCCACAACAGCTCGACCTCATCTGACAAGGGATAGAAACAAGTGCCACCGCCAGAGAAGGTGGGCAACAGCGTCACATGATCGCCACGCGCTGACCAGGCATTGGCCAACGTCGCGGCCACCCTTTCGGCGCCTCCTGCCTGCATCGAACTGACGGCGAGCACTATTTTCATTAATCCCGTTCCTTATCGGTCATGCCTTGTTGATAACGGTCCAGCCAGGCCTGCATCATCAGCACGCCCCACAGATGGCTGTCCCACTTGCGGTGTCCACTGGTGTGCTCGCGCCACTTGCGCAGAATGGGCTCGGGCTCGAACCAGCCCTGCTGGCGCAGGCGCACGGGGTCCAGCAACGCCTCGGCCCAATCGCGCAGCGGGCCGCGCAGCCAGCTGGCCAGCGGCACGGCAAAGCCGCGCTTGGGCCGGTCGACCAGCGCCTGCGGCACATGGCGGTACAACACCTGGCGCAGCAACCATTTCCCGCTGCCGCCACGCACCTTGTATTTGAAAGGCAGGCTCCAGGCGAATTCATAGACCCGGTGATCCAGCAGCGGCACACGCGTCTCCAGGCTGACCGCCATGGCGGCGCGGTCAACCTTGACCAGAATGTCGTCGGGCAGATAGGTGATCGTATCCAGCTTCATCATGGACTCGAACAAGGGCCCCGTCATGGGCTGCTCGAAGACCGAAGACGGCTCGGTCGCGCCCAGCACCACCCGCGCCGGGTCGTTCCAGTACGACACGAAACGGCGGTAAAACTCGCCATCGGAGTCCGCGCCCAGCAGTTCCCCCATCTTTCCCACCTTGCCGCGCCAGGCGCCGCCGCCCGGCAGGCTGGCCGAAGCGCGCATGGCCACGCCACCCAGGCGACGCAGCGGCCGCGGCACGCGCGCAAAACGGGCCTGCCATCCGGAGACGCGGAAATAACGCGAATAGCCGCCGAAGAGCTCATCGCCGCCATCACCGGAGAGCGCCACCGTGACGTGCTGACGCGCCATGCGGGTCACCAGCGCAGTCGGAATCTGCGACGAATCGGCGAACGGTTCGTCATAGATGTCGGCCAGCTTGGGCACCATCGCCAACGCGTCCTGCGCGGTGACGTACATCTCCGCGTGGTCCGTGCCCAGATGCGCCGCCACCGCCTTGGCGTAAGGCGCCTCATCGTATTCGGGTTCCTCGAAACCGATGGCGAAGGTGCGCACCGGCGCCGAACTCTGGCTCTGCATGAGCGCGGCGATGGTCGAGGAGTCGACCCCGCCGGACAGGAAAGCGCCCAGGCTGACATCGGACAGCATCTGGCCACGCACCGCCTGCGACAACACGCCCTGCAAGGCGTCGGCCGCTTCGTTATCGTTGGCAAAGCTGCGCGGCGCATCCTGGCCCTGGCGGGCGACATCCAGCGCCGACCAGTAGCTCACGGGCTCGGGCAGCTCGTGCGCGCGCAATTGCGCCTGCGTGATAGACAGCCAGGTGCCGGGGGGCAGTTTGCGCACGCCGGCGTAGATCGAGTGCGGCGCCGGCACATAGTTGTGCCGCATGAAGGCCGCCAGCGCATGGCGATCGATGTCGCGCTGAAAGCCCGGCACCGGCATCAGCCCGCCGAGTTGCGAGGCGAACATCAGCGAGGCGCCCGCATAGCCGTAATACAGCGGCTTCTCGCCCAGCCGGTCGCGCGCCAGGACGAGGCTGCGCGCCTGGCGGTCCCACAGGGCGATGGCCCACATGCCGACGGCAGCCTGCAGCATCGCCGCCACGCCGCGCGCCGCCGCATAGGCCAGCAGGGTTTCGGTATCGGAATGGCCGCGCCATGCCGGCGCCTGCCCGGTCTGCTCCAGGTCGGCGCGCATGTCCATGTGGTTGTAGACCTCGCCGTTGTACGACAGGACATAGCGCCCGCAGGCCGAAACCATCGGTTGATGACCGGCTTCGGTCAGGTCCTGGATCGCCAGGCGTACATGCCCGAGCGCCACGCCTGCGTCATTGTCTTCCCAGAATCCTTGGCTATCCGGTCCGCGCTGACGAATGCGCTGGCAGCTTTCCGCCAGGATCTGCGCCTTGCCTTCAAGCGGTCCCCAAAGACCGACGATTCCGCACATGATGTGTTCTCTAGTTCACTGTTTCGAGGGGCGCCCCAGGACGTCGTCAAACAGCCGCCGCCACAGAGACAGGATATGTTGGGCAGAAAAACGCTGCCGCACGCTGACGGCCTGCCCGGCCATCCGCCTGCGTTCGACATCATCGGACATCACCGCATCCAGGGCCCCGGCCAGGGCGTCGGCGTCGCCGACAGGGCGCACCAGCACCCCATCCTCGCCATCGCGGATGATTTCGCGCGGCCCCGTATCGCAATCAAAGCTGACCGCGGCCAGGCCGCTGGCCATGGCTTCCTGCAGGGAATTGGACAAGCCTTCGAAGCGCGAGCTCAGCACATACAGATCGGCTGCCTCGTACCAGTCCGCCACGTTGCCGGCCCGGCCCGGCATGACGACACGCGCCTGCAGCCCATGGCCGTCGACGCGCGCCTGCAGCGCGGTGCGCTCTTCGCCCTCGCCCAGAATCACCAGATCCCAGTCGGCATGACGCGCCGCCACCCGGGCATAGGCATCGACCAGTACGCCGAATCCCTTGTCGGCATGCAGGCGGCCCACCGCCAGCAGATAACGTCGCCCGGTCACGGCCGGCGGCGCCAGCTGGGGCGTGCCGCGCGGCAGAGGCCAGTTCACCGGATTAGGGATGACCGCCAGGTTCGAGCCCGGCACGTGTTCGCGCAGCCAGTCTGCTGTGCCCGATGTCAGCGCCACCACGCGGGCCGCACGCGGGTAAGCCCAGCGGCGCAGACGCCACCACAATCCCGAGATCTGCTGCGACGGCGGATGGGTATGTTCGGTGGCGATCACCTTCAGGGGCAACCCCCAGCCGGCCAGCACCGCCAGGATGGACGAGGTGGTCATGATGCCCAGCACGAGATCGGGCCGGAAGTCACGCAGCACGGCGCGCAATGCGCGCACCCGGCGCAGGTTGGCCAGCAGGCCGCGCAGGCCGCCGCCTGCGCCATCGGTGCCCAGCACCCGGCGCTGCACGCCGGGCGGCACGGCATAGGCCTCGCCGGCGGCCTGGGTGACGATCATGACCTCATGGCCGGCGGCTACCCAGTGGCCCGCCAGATCGACGGCGACACGCTCGGCCCCGCCGCCATGCAGCGAATGGATGAAAATCAGGATACGCGGCGCGGCTTGCGACATCTAGGCGGCCTCCGGAGGCGACGCAGGCGGCACCGGACGCCGCGCTGCCACCACATAGCAGATGAAAGACAGCAGATACATCAGGCTGGTGGCCAGCATGATGCCCTCCACGCCCAAGCGTGGGGCCAGCACTTCATTGAGCACGGCCTTGAGCAGAAAGTTGGCCACCGCAATGGCGGCCATGATGCGATAGCGGTTCTGACTGGCAAGCAACTGCACCAGGATCAGCACCCCGAAATAGAACGGCAACTGCAGCAGGCCCCAGCGCATCACGCTGGCCACCGCGGCGGTGTTCTGGGCAGTGAACGCGCCGCGCTCGAACAACAGCGCCACGCCCCAGGGTGCCAGCAGCCAGCCCAGCGCCACGGCCACCAGGCCCGCGCCCACCATCATCCACGACCATTTCAGCGCCATTGCGCGTGCGCGCACACCATCGCCGCGATGCTGCACGTCGGCCAGCACCGGCAGCGCGGCGCGCCCCACGGACACCGCACCGATGCCCAGCACCAGCGACAGCAGCCGGCTCGCATAGCCAAGCGTGGCGTTGGCGTTGCCGCCCAGATTGGCGGCGGCATACTGATCCAGCGGATTGACGAAACTCATGGCGACCTGGCCGATCAGCATCACGCCGGCGGCGGCCGCCAGTTCGGGCCAGTGCGGCGAACGCCAGGACAGCCTGGGCGCTCCCCAGAATCCCTGATCGGCACGTGCAGCCAGCCAGGCCAGCCAGGCCGCCTGGATGGCGTAGCCCAGCAGCGTCCCCCACAGCAGCGGCCCCACCTGGCCGGCGCTGCCGGCCGCCAGCATCACCCAGGCCAGCGTCGTGACGGCCGGCAGACTGTCCAGCAGGGTATTGACGTGGCGCTCGTGCGAACGCAGACGTGCCGCGCTGATGCCGGCCATGAGCACCAGGGCGCTGACGGGCACGAAAGCCCACAACAGCTCGTAGCTCATGGCGGCAACCGTGGGCGACAGGCCCTGCCCCAGCCAGGCCAGCACCTGCGGCCAGGCCAGCCAGGTCAGCCCTGCCAGCAGCAGGCCGGCCACCAGGGTCCAGCCCTGCAGCTCACGGATGAAAAGATCCCGGTCGGCGCCGCCTTCGCGACGCAGCCGCACCAGCACCGGGATGAGCACCACCGACAGCACGCCCACGATGGTGACCGGCAGCCAGTTGGCCATCGTCATGGTGAACTGATAGGCGTCCACGGCATCGCTGATGCCATAGCGGTAGGCGACCGCCATCTCCTTGATGGCGCCGGCCGCCTTGCCCAGAAGCAAAAAGGCCGCAACCCGGAAAGCGCCCTTGAAAATGCGCTGATGGTCCGGGTGCAGCGAGCCGAGTTTGCGCAGCAGGGCTTTCAAATCAACGCAGGAATTGCGTGTACCAGGGCATGGCGGCTTCCAGGCCCTGCAGGATGCTGAACGCCGGCTGGTAACCCAGCAGGCGCTGACCCTTGCCGATGTCGGCCTGAGAGTGGCGCACGTCGCCGGCGCGGAAGTCCGCGTACTGCGCTTGCTTGTCGTACGTCACACCCTGCTGGCCCAGGGCCTCGCGCAGGAAACCGAACAATTGGTTCAGCGTCGAGCGCCCGCCGTAGGCCACGTTGTACACCTGGTTGCGGCCCTCGGCCGGCGCCATGGCGCCCAGGATGTTGGCCTGCACCGCATTGTCCACGTAGCAGAAGTCGCGGCTGGTCTCGCCGTCGCCGTTGATCGTGACCGTCTCGCCACGAATCATGGCGGCGGCCCACTTGGGAATCACCGCCGCATACGCGCCGTTGGGGTCCTGGCGGCGGCCAAACACGTTGAAGTAACGCAGCCCCACCGTCTCGAACCCGTACGAGCGCGCAAACACCTCGGCATACAGCTCGTCGACCAGCTTGGTCACCGCATAGGGCGACAGCGGACGCCCGATGTTCTCCTCCACCTTGGGCAGCGCCGGATGGTCGCCGTAGGTGGAACTGGACGCCGCATACACGAAGGCGTCGACCTGCGCGTCGCGCGCGGCCACCAGCATGTTCAGAAAACCGCCGATGTTCACCGCGTTGGTCGTCGCCGGGTCCTTCAGCGAACGCGGCACCGAGCCCAGCGCGGCCTGGTGCAACACCTTGTCCACGCCTTGCACGGCCCGCTGGCAGGTATCCGGGTCGCGGATATCGCCTTCGATGAAGGTAAAGCGCGCCCATTGCTCGGGCGTCACCAGCGTGCGCACCTCGTCCAGATTGCGCTGATGGCCGGTCGCAAAATTGTCCAGGCCCACCACGCTCTGATCCAGCTTGAGCAAGGCTTCCAGCAGATTCGAGCCGATGAAGCCGGCGCAGCCGGTCACCAGCCACTTGCGCGGCTGCGCGCGCAATTCGGCTTGTACGGTTTCGTAGCGCGTCGTCATGCAGGTCCCTCCGGCGCTTACAGGCGCAGATCCGATTCGTCAGCCTTGAGCAGGTATTTCAGGTCGTACAGCACGTGCTCGGCCTTGCCCAGCTTGCGGATCGCCGCCGCCCCCATTTCGGCAAACTGCGTGTGCGCCACGGCCAGAATGATGGCGTCATAGCTGCCTTCGGCGGGCTGGGCCACCGGCGTGATGCCGTATTCATGCTGGGCCTCGGCCACATCGACCCACGGATCGTAGACATCGACATCGACGTTGTAGTCGCGCAGTTCCTGAACGATGTCGACCACGCGCGTGTTGCGCAGATCGGGGCAGTTTTCCTTGAAGGTCAGGCCCATCACCAGCACCTTGGCGCCCTGCACGTGCAGACGCTTCTTGGTCATGCACTTGACCAGCTGCGACACCACATAGCCGCCCATCGAGTCATTCAGGCGACGGCCGGCCAGGATGATTTCCGGGTGGTAGCCGATGGACTGCGCCTTGTGCGTCAGGTAGTACGGATCCACGCCAATGCAGTGCCCGCCCACCAGGCCCGGACGGAAGGGCAGGAAGTTCCACTTCGTGCCCGCCGCCTGCAGCACCGCCTCGGTGTCGATGCCCAGCTTGTTGAAAATCAGCGCCAACTCGTTGATCAGCGCGATGTTCACGTCGCGCTGCGTGTTCTCGATCACCTTGGCCGCCTCGGCCACGCGGATGCTGGACGCCTTGTGCGTGCCCGCGACGATGATCTCCTTGTAGATCTGGTCCACCAGCTCGGCGACTTCCGGCGTCGAGCCCGAGGTCACCTTCTTGATCGTCGAGACGCGGTGCGCCTTGTCGCCCGGGTTGATCCGCTCCGGGCTGTAGCCGGCGAAAAAGTCCACGTTGAACTTCAGACCCGAGACCCGCTCGAGCACCGGCACGCAGTCTTCCTCGGTGGCGCCAGGGTATACGGTCGATTCGTAGACCACGATGTCGCCGCGCTTGAGCACCGCGCCGATCGTCTCGCTCGCCTTGATCAGCGGCGTGAGATCCGGCTGCTTGTACTCGTCGATCGGCGTCGGCACGGTCACGATGAACACATTGGCGCGGCCCAGCTCGGCGCGATCGGTCGTGTAGCTCAGGTGCCGGGCTTCGGCCAGCTCCGCATCATCGACTTCCAGCGTGTGGTCATGCCCGGCGCGCAACTCGCTGACGCGGCGCTCGTTGATGTCAAAACCGATCACCGGACGCTTCTTGCCAAACTCGACCGCCAGGGGCAGACCCACATAGCCCAGGCCGACCACGGCCAGCTTCACATCTTGGATACGCAAGATAAATCTCCCAATTACCGTATGGCGGTTACGGAATCTATGAACGTTTCAGGAAGGCATTGGACAGACCCGCCGCCACCGCGGCGGGCGTGCGATATCAGGGCGTGCGCAACACGGAGGGCAACAGCAGCCACCCCGGCCTGCGCCAGGACACCAGACGCACATACAACCAGGTGTAGACCAGCGCGAAGACCAGCAGGCTGGCGCACAGCACCCAGGCGTTGTCCCACCAGATGGTGGCGGGCACCAGGCCGATCAAGGCCAGCACCCACATGTACGGCGAGGCCAGGGCATTGCACAGGGCCGGCACCGCGTGTCGGCTGCGACGGCTGAAGGTCACGCGGACCAGACGGCGGAACACCAGCTGATGCAGGTGCAGCGCGTCCGGCTGATCGACCGGCACGCCACGCTTGAAGCGCCGGCGCCAGATCGAGAAACCGGTTTCGAACACCGGGTAGAACAGCACCGCCAGCGCGTAGAACGGCGACACCGAGGGGTTGCGCACCACCAGCAGCACAGCCAGCTCGGCCAGCATGAAGCCCAGGAAATACGCGCCGCCGTCGCCCAGGAACACCCGCCCGAAGGGGAAGTTCCAGACCAGAAAGCCCAGCGTCGCCGAAGCCAGCGCGGCCGAAATCATGAAAATGGGTACGTCGCCGACCTGCAACGCCACCAGGCCGATGGACACGGCCATCAGGGTGGCGATCATGCCGGCCAGGCCGTTCATGCCATCCACGATGTTGAGCGCGTGCGTACAGCCCCCCACGGCGAACACCGTGAACAGCAGGGAAACCGGCCAGAACGACAGCACCCAGTCGACCGGGGCGATGCCCACGCGGGACACCCCGCCGAGCAGCCACCATGCGATCGCCGCCGAGGCAAAAGCAGCCAGCAGTCGTTTGCTGGCGCCGATGTCCTTGGTAATGTCTTCCAGAAGACCGGCCACGAATACCGGCAACGACGCCATGAAAAGCGCCGGCCAGAGCCAGTTCAGGGTCATGTTGCTCGGCCCCAGGACGAGCAGCCCGGCCAGGGAACCGGCCAGAACCGCCAAGCCCCCCACGCGGGGAGTGGCTCGCGTATGTGAGGCCTGGGGCTTGCTGAGATCGCTGTCGCCGGTAAATGCGCCATGCCAGCGCTCCGACGCGACGATGAGTCCCCCCACCATGAACGCGACCACGCAGATATACAGCCAGGTCACAGAATCACCTTTGGTTGGTCTATCGAGACAGGTCCGCCATTATGTTTGGCAGGTGTAACGCCCATATATGGCAGAAATATTCAAGTGCAAGTCGCAGGTACAGAAGGTAACAAGCCTCTTGCCACCTGGCCGGCCTGGGAAAACCCTGGCCGCTTGGGGTCTGATTGTAGAGCTTTCCCGCCCGATGTGCCGGGGAATTTAGGGGAAAACACGGAGGTTCGCAGGCGGAGCCTGACAAACAGTCACGATTGGGCTTACGCCAAACAGGGGCGGATTTACGTCCGGAGCATGAGGCTCAAGCTCCAAAGCGCATGGCAGGCCGGATTTGAAATAAAAAAAAGCCCGAGATCTGACGATCTCGGGCTAAATCCACCAAAGGAGGAGGGTGGAGGAGACAACCGTGGCATGTCGGGCGAGAGGCCCAGCAATCCGGGGAGCGGGCGGCTGATGCCGTGTTTTTGCTCTACCTTGGATTGCCCGCCAGGCTCTTGGCCTATGCGTTTTGACATCCGATGTGTGAATATTAACCCATAATTTTGTGCGATGCAAGATTTTTTTCGGGCCGGACTTCCACGATATGCAATTGTTGGAAATAAGCCGCATAGACATCGCAAACCCATGCTGCATAACGCTTTCCTGGCGATGAGCGAAGACGCCCGCCTCGACCCTCCCGGCCTCCGCGAGGGGAAACCCTTGCGTAAAAACCCCAAGTGATTTCAATATTTTAGGAAGATCGGGCAAGAGGCGGGGCTTTTATTGCTGCACTGCAATATGCCACTAAGCGCCCCGACGGCAAAAGCCGCTCAGACGTAATAGGCGCTGCGCGTCATGACCTTGGACATGGCCCGCATGATGCCGCGCACCGGCGCCGGCAGGGGCACGCCGCCAGCCCGTTCGGCGCTCTCGCGATGGCCGGCCTCGTCATCCTTCATCTGGCGCACGATCTGGCGCGAGCGCTCGTCGGCCGGCGGCAGGGTCGAGAGATGTTCCTCAAGGTGGGCCTCGACCTGGCGCTCGGTTTCCGCCATGAACCCCAGGTTGCGCGGCACGCCGGCCACGCTGGCAGCCACGCCCAGGGCAAACGACCCCGCATACCAGAACGGATTGAGCAGGCTGGGACGGCTGCCCAGTTCCTGCAGGCGCGAGTCGCACCAGGCCAGATGATCGACCTCTTCGGCGGCAGCCTCGCGCAACAGCTCGCGGGTCGCCGCATCGCGGCATACGCTGGCCTGCCCCCGATAGAGTGCCTGCGCGCAGACCTCGCCCACATGATTCACCCGCATCAGACCGGCAGCATGACGTTTTTCGGCGTCCGTCAGGGTATCGGGAGCTTCGGTCGCCGTCGCCGGATAGGCGCGCGAGGCCAGCGCCGAGCGCGACAACACCTGCAAGGCACGGTCGACTTCGGTCAGCAGGCCATCGAGCGGGCCGGCGCGGCGGACAAGCGGGGGGGCTGAGATCATGGGGCGACTCCTTCTGAAACACGCGCGCCGGCAAGGCGGCGCCTACAGCCTAAAGTGTACCCAGGGGCGTTATCATCGCCCCTTGACCGGGCGCAAGCGCCCCTTTTTGCTCAAGGATGACTGAAATGGAATGCACGATCGACTGGGGCGGCCCGTCCGGCATGCTTTTTGTGGCTTCTACCGGCAGCGGCCACATTGCCGCCATGGATGGCGCGGTCGAGGGCGGCGGCAACAACCTGGCGCCACGCCCGATGGAAATGCTGCTGGCCGGCACCGGCGGCTGCACCGCCTATGATGTCGTGCTCATCCTCAAGCGCGGCCGCCACGATGTGACCGGTTGCAGCGTGAAGCTGCAGGCCGAGCGCGCCGATACCGAACCCAAGGTGTTCACGCGGATCCATTTCGCCTTCACGGTGACCGGCAACAAGCTGCCGCGCGCCGCCGTCGAACGGGCCGTCCAGCTGTCGCATGAGAAGTACTGCTCGGCATCGGCAATGCTGGAAAAAACCGCCGAACTGAGTTTCTCGGTCGACATCGTCGATACCGCCGCCTGACTTTCCCCGTTTTACCGCCGGGCGCTTGCCCGCCACCGCCATGAAACAGTATCTCGACCTCGTCCAGTCCATCCTTGACCACGGCGCCTGGCAGGAGAACCGCACCGGCGTGCGCACCCTGTCGCTGCCGGGCGCCATGCTGCGCTTCGATTTGCAGCAGGGCTTCCCGGCGGTCACGACCAAAAAGCTCGCCTTCAAGTCGGCGATCGGCGAAATGGTGGGCTTTCTGCGCGCCACGCGCAGCGCGGCCGAGTTCCGCGCGCTGGGCTGCAAGGTCTGGGACCAGAACGCCAACGAAAACCAGCAATGGCTGGCCAACCCCTATCGCGCCGGCCCGGATGATCTTGGTCCGGTCTATGGCGTGCAGTGGCGCCAATGGCCCGCCTACAAGCAACTGCCCGCCGCGCAGTCGGCGCGCATTGCCGACGCGCTGGCGCGCGGCTATGCGCAGGTGGCCCAGTTCGACGCCGAAGGGCAGTCGCAGGTGCTGCTCTATAAGGCGGTCGATCAGCTGCGCCAGTGCCTGGACACCATTCATCAGAATCCGGCTGACCGCCGCATCCTGTTCCACGGCTGGAACTGGGCGCAGATCGAGGAAATGGCGCTGCCGCCCTGCCATCTGCTGTATCAGTTCCTGCCCAATGCCAGCACGCGCGAGATTTCGCTGTGCCTGTACATCCGCTCGAACGATGTCGGCCTGGGCACGCCCTTCAACCTCACCGAGGGCGCAGCACTGCTGCACCTGGTGGGCCGCCTGACGGGCTATACGCCGCGCTGGTTCAGTTATTTCATCGGCGATGCGCACATCTACGAGAATCACCTCGACATGCTGCGCGAGCAGCTCACGCGCACCCCCTACCCGGCGCCGCGCCTGCTGCTGTCCGACCGCATCCCCGACTTCTCGGTGACGGGCAAGTACGAACCGCAGTGGCTGGAACAGGTCGAGCCGGGCGACTTCACCCTCGAAGGCTACCAGCACCACGCCCCCCTGACCGCACCCATGGCCGTCTGACATGCCCGCTACGCCCCGCCTCACCCTCGTCGTCGCCTACGCCCGCAACCGCGTCATCGGTCGCGATAACGCCCTGCCCTGGCGCCTGCCGGGCGACCTCGCCCACTTCAAGCGCACGACCCTGGGTCACCCCATCATCATGGGGCGCAATACCTGGGAATCCCTGGGCCGCCCCCTGCCCGGACGCCACAACATCGTGATCAGCCGCAACCCGGATTACCGGGCCGAGGGCGCAACGGTCGTCGACAGTCTGCAGGCCGCGCTGCAGGCCGTGCAGGGCGACGAAGCCTTTGTGATCGGCGGCGCGCAGATCTATACCCAGGCGCTGGCGCTGGCCACACGCATCATCGCCACCGAGATCCAGGCCGACGTGCCGGGCGATGCTTTTTTCCCCCTGTTGCCGGCCTTTGCCTGGCGCGAAACCGCCCGCCAAGCGCAACCCGAAGAAAACGGCCTGCGCTACGACTTCGTCACCTATCAGCGCGCCTGAGCGCAGGCCTGGCGCAGAAAACGCCACAAGGCGTCCTGCCCGGCATAGGCCACGTTGAAACGCAGCCAGGGCGTATCCGCCTCGCCCGCATCGAAGTAGCAGCCGGGCGCCAGCCAGATGCCGTCGCCCAATGCCCGCTCGGCGAGCTCACGCCCGCCCGGCGCACCGGCGGCCGGCCGCGCCCACAGGAACAGCCCGGCCTGAGGTCGCGCTGCAATCTCGAAACCGGCCTCCTCCATCTGGCGCACCACCTGCCCGTGAGCCTGGGCAAGGCGCTCGCGCGTGCGCAGGATGTGGTTGCGATAGCGACCGTCGCCGATCACCTGGTGCACCACGCGCTCCATGATTTCCGGCGAGGTCAGCCCGGCCGCCATCTTGCTGCGGGCGAGATCGCGCGCCAGATCGCGGTGGGCGGCGATATAGCCGACCCTGACCGAGGGGCTGATGACCTTGGAATAACCGCCCAGGTAGATCACGCGCTCGCCACCGTCGAGCGCGGCCAGCAACGGCGCCATCCCCGGCAGCAACTCGCGCGATATGTCATCTTCGATGATCCAGTAGTCATGCTGGCTGGCCGACTGCAACAGGCGAAAGGCATTGGCCATGCCAAGGGTGGTGCCGGAAGGGTTCTGCAGCACCGTGTTGACGAACAGGGCCCGCGGCCGATGTTGCAGCACGGCCTGCTCCAGCGCCGCCAGATCCAGGCCGGCTTCGTCGCGCGGCACCGCGACGGCCCGCATGCCGGTCAAGCGCAACAACTGCAGCAGGTTGGCGTAACACGGCGCCTCGACCAGCACCACGTCGCCCGGGCGCAATAGCGTGCGTATCACCAGATCGAGCCCGTGCGTGACCCCCTGGGTCAGCACGATCTGCTCGCTCTCCAGCGGCAGGCCATGCAGAGCCAGGGCCGCAGCAATGCTCTCGCGCAGCGGCGCGTAGCCCTGCGGATGCCCATAGCCGGAGATCCGCAGCGCCGGCACCCGCCCCATGTGACGCAAGGCCTGGTGCAGGCCCTCTTCGTTGAGCCACTCCCCCGGCAACCAGCCGCAGCCCGCCTTGATCGGAATGGAATGATCCGCATAGATGTCCGACAGCAGCCAGCCGGTATTGAGACGTGGCGGCGCCCAGCCCGCCGGCTGAGGCGTGCGCACGGCTCGCCCCGCCCCCGACACCCGATAACCGGAACCGGCTCGCGCGCCAAACCAGCCCTGCGCCACCAGCCGGCCATAGGCGCTGGCCACCGTGAAGGTGCTCAGGCCATGCTGGCGCGCAAACTCGCGCACGGACGGGATGGCCATGCCCGGACGCAGCGTCTGCCGGGCAATCGCATCGGCGAAGGCCTGAACGATCTGCTCGACCAGCGTGGGCGCGCCTTTACGCTTGCGGATGGGCTGGAAATCAATCATTTCTGTACAGTTGGCAAAAATGGATCAATACGGTCAGCTTGATATCGCCAGATTGTATATGTCCATTCCCCCTGCGAGCGCCGAGAATCCCAGCTTCCCCAACACGGAGCCCGTCTCCGTCCGTTTGACTGACCGCCCTGGAGGCTGCCATGAACGCACCCGCGCACCCGGATCTCTCGCATCTCTGGATGCCCTTTACCGCCAACCGCCAGTTCAAGGCCCAGCCGCGCATGCTGGCGTCGGCCAAAGGCATGTACTACACCTCGCTGGACGGACGCCAGATTCTGGACGGCACGGCGGGCCTGTGGTGCGTGAACGCCGGCCACTGCCGCGAGGAGATCGTCCAGGCGATCGCCCGCCAGGCGGCCGAGATGGACTATGCACCGGGTTTCCAGTTCGGCCATCCGGCCGCCTTCGAAGCCGCCACCGCCGTGGCCGGCTTCATGCCGCAGGGCATGGACCGGGTATTCTTCACCAACTCCGGCTCCGAGTCGGCCGACACCGCCCTGAAGATCGCGCTGGCCTATCACCGGGCCCGCGGCGAAGGCCAGCGCACGCGCCTGATCGGACGCGAACGCGGCTATCACGGCGTGGGTTTCGGCGGCCTCTCGGTCGGCGGGATTTCCGCCAATCGCAAAGCCTTCTCGGGCGCGCTGCTGCCCGCCGTGGACCACCTGCCGCATACCCACAACCTGGAGCACAATGCCTTCAGCCAGGGGCAGCCGGAGTGGGGCGCCCACCTGGCCGACGAGCTGGAGCGCCTGGTGGCCCTGCACGACGCCTCTTCGATCGCCGCCGTGATCGTCGAGCCCATGGCCGGCTCGACCGGCGTGCTGGTGCCGCCCAAGGGCTACCTGCAACGCTTGCGCGAGATCACCGAACGCCATGGCATCCTGCTGATCTTCGACGAGGTCATCACGGCCTGGGGCCGGGTGGGCGCGGCTACCGCCGCCGAAGCCTTCGGCGTGACGCCCGACATCATCACCCTGGCCAAGGGCGTGAGCAACGCGGCGGTGCCGGCCGGCGCCGTGGCGGTACGCCGCGAGATCTACGACAGCGTCGTCGACGGCGTCCAGGGCGGCATCGAGTTCTTCCATGGCTACACCTACTCGGCCCACCCGCTGGCAGCCGTCGCCATCCAGGCGACGCTGGACATCTACCGCCGCGACCGGCTGTTCGAGCGCGCACAGGCGCTGGCCCCGGCCTTCGGCCAGGCCGCCCACAGCCTGCGCCAGGCGCGGCACGTGATCGACATCCGCAACATCGGCCTGGTGGCCGGCATCGAGCTGGCGCCACGCGCTGGCGCCCCCGGTGCGCGTGCCGGGCAGGTCTTCCAGCGCTGCTTCGAACAGGGTTTGATGGTTCGCTATACCGGCGATACCATCGCCGTGTCGCCGCCGCTCATCATCGATGAAGCGCAGATCGGCCAGATCTTCGAGACCATCGGCCAGGTGCTCAAAGAGATCGACTGAACCGCCGGGGCCGCCTGGCCCCGCCCCTTTTCCCGCCCGCGTCCGCCGCGGGCCCTGCCTGCCTTTGCCCCCCTCATGAATACCCTGCACCACTACGTCAACGGCCAGCCCTTCGCAGGACGCTCCGGCCGCTACACCGAAGGCTACAACCCCGCCACCGGCGAAGTCATCAACCGCATCGCCCTGGCCAGCGCCGAGGATGTCGAGACCGCCGTGGCCGCCGCCGGCGCCGCCTTTGCCGCCTGGTCGGAAACCCCGGCGCTCAAGCGCGCGCGCATCCTGTTCAATTTCAAGGCCCTGCTGGATCGCCACCAGGACGAGCTGGCCGCGCTCATCACGCGTGAGCACGGCAAGGTGTTTTCCGATGCCAAGGGTGAAGTCACGCGCGGCATCGAGGTGGTCGAGTTCGCCTGCGGCATCCCGCAGTTGCTCAAGGGCCAGTACAGCGACCAGATCGGCGGCGGCATCGACAACTGGAGCCTGCGCCAGCCCCTGGGCGTGGTGGCAGGCATCACGCCGTTCAACTTTCCGATGATGGTGCCCTGCTGGATGTTCCCGGTGGCCCTGGCCTGCGGCAACACCTTCGTGCTCAAGCCCTCCGAGCGCGATCCCTCGGTATCGCTGCGCCTGGCCGAACTGCTCAAGGAAGCCGGCCTGCCCGATGGCGTTTTCAACGTGGTGCAGGGCGACAAGATCGCCGTGGACGCCCTGATCGCCCACCCCGAAGTGCAGGCGCTGTCTTTCGTGGGCTCGACTCCGATCGCCGAATACATCTATGCCGAAGGCACCCGCCGCGGCAAGCGCGTGCAGGCCCTGGGTGGCGCCAAGAACCACCTGGTCGTGATGCCCGATGCCGACCTGGACCAGGTGACCGATGCGCTGATGGGTGCGGCCTATGGCTCGGCCGGCGAACGCTGCATGGCGATCTCGGTGGCCGTGGCCGTGGGCGATGTGGCCGACCAGGTGATCGAACGCCTCAAGCCGCGTGTCGCGGCGCTGGTGGTCAAGGACGGCATGCAGCCCGACGCCGAGATGGGGCCGCTGGTCACCGCCCAGCATCGCAAGAAAGTGCTGGGTTACATCGAGGACGGCATCGCCGCCGGCGCCACCCTGGTGGCCGACGGGCGCGAGCTCAAGGTGCCCGGGCACGACAACGGCTTTTTCCTGGGCGGCACGCTGTTCGACCACGTCACCCCGCAGATGAACATCTACCGCGAGGAGATCTTCGGCCCGGTGCTGTGCGTGGTGCGCGTGCCGGACTTCGCCGCCGCCGTCGAGCTCATCAATCGCCACGAATTCGCCAATGGCGTGTCCTGCTTCACCTCTGACGGCGGCATTGCGCGCGCCTTCGCGCGCCAGATCAAGGTCGGCATGGTCGGCATCAATGTGCCCATTCCGGTACCGATGGCCTGGCACTCTTTCGGCGGCTGGAAACGCTCGCTGTTCGGCGATCATCACGCCTACGGCGAGGAAGGCGTGCGTTTCTATTCGCGCTACAAGAGCGTGATGCAACGCTGGCCCGACAGCATCGACAAGGGCGCCGAGTTCACCATGCCGGTGGCGAAGTAAGCCGCCGCGCAAGGCGGTCCGCACAGACGAAGGTGTAATATCTGATTACGGCTGCCGTGGGCAGCCGTAATCGCGTCCGCCTGGCCTCGTTATACTCGCCACGCATCAGAATGAAGGCGCAGTGCGTACCTGCGCCAATCACTCAGGAAACAACACATGAAGAAAAGCGTAGCGATCACTGCCGGAGTGATCATTGTGGGAGCGGCCGCCTGGTTGGGCGGCACCTGGTACACCGGGCAACGTCTCGCCGAGGAAAGTACCGTCCGTCTGGAGCGTCTGAACGCCGAGCTGGCGCGTGCCTTCCCCGACCTGCAGCTGCGCTTCGATGAGCTGTCGGCCGAACGCGGCTTTTTCTCCACCCATGCCCGCTACGCCCTGACCGGCAAGACGGCATCGGCGCGCAACGCCAAGGACGAAGCGCTCGAATTCGACGCCCGCATCGACCACGGCCCGCTGCCGCTGGGCGCGCTGGCGCGCGGCCACTTCCTGCCCAGCATGGCTTTCGTGCAGACAGAGATGGTGCCCACGCCGAGCAGCCAGCCAGCCTTTGACGCGGCCCAGGGCAAGAACCCCCTGTCCGGCAACGTCGTGCTGCATTACGGCGGCGACGCCTCGGTGCAGGCGGAAGTCCCCGCCATGAAATACCCCGAGGAACGCGCCGAATTCGGCGGTGCGCGCTTTGACGGCAAGATCCTCAAACGCTTCGAAGGCGTGCAGGGCGAACTGGTCACCGAGCCCCTGAGCGTGATCGCAAGCAAGACCGACGATGCCGCCGATACCCATATCGAACTGGGCAAGATCACCATGACGGTCGACAGCCGCGAAGGCCCCTCCGGCCTGCAGCTGGGCACCGGCAGCCTGAAGCTGGCGAGCATGACGGTCAAGCGCGAGAACGACAGCACCGTGCAGGTGAAGGACTTCGTCTACCACGGCGTCAATAAGGAAAGCGACGGCCTGCTCAATGGCGAGCTGGGCTATACCGCGGCGTCGATTCTCGTGGATGGCGCCGAGCTGGGCAGCCAGCAGGTCACGTTCAAATATGCACGCGTGAACGCCGCCAAGTTCAAGGCCGCCATGGACCTGTCCGCCAAGCTGACCGAACAGAACCAGCGCGACGGACAGGCCAGCAACGGCCTGACCGCCGAACAAAGCCGCCAATTGGCCGCGCTGGGCATGGACATGCTGGCCGACAACCCCACGCTGGCGCTGGACCCGGTCATCTGGAAAAACGACAAGGGCGCCAGCCAGTTGAATCTTTCTGTGACGCTGGTCGCGCCGCAAAACCCGCAGGCCACCGGCCTGGAGCTGGTGCGCCAGGTGATGCAGCCGCTGGATGCCAAACTGGTGCTGTCCAAGCCCATGATGACGGCGCTGGGCACGAACGTGCTCCAAAGCCAGGGCTTGAGCCCGGAACAGGCCGCCCAGCAGGTTGGCCGCCAGATCAACACGATGGCGGGAATGGCGCAGATGCTCAACCTGGCCCAGCTTCAAGGCGAGGACCTCGTCACCTCGCTGCTCATCAAGAATGGGGCGCTGACGCTCAACGGCAAGGAACTGCCGCTGGACGCCCTGCAAGGCATGCTGCCGCATTGATGCCGGGCCGGCCCCGCCACGGGGCCGGCCGGACGCGACGCGATCAGGATTAGCATTTTGATACGGCTGGTAACGGCCGTGGTAAACCCTGACTTCTGGCCTCGCTATACTCGCCGCGCATCGGAATGAATGCGCAACGCTGCTGCCTGCGCGAATCACTCAGGAAACAAAACATGAAAAAAAGCGTCGCGATCACCACTGGGGTGGTCATTGTGGGAGCGGGAGCCTGGCTGGGCGCCACCTGGTACACCGGCCAACGTATTGAACAACAGAGCCAGCAATACCTGGCCCAGGCCAACGAGCAACTGGCTCGCGCCATCCCCGGCTTCCAGCTGCGCCTGGAGCAGGAAAGCTACGAACGCGGTTTCTTCAGCAGCAAGTCGCGCTACACCCTGGTGTTCGGCAAGAAGGGCGATGACGAAGAACAGATCCGCGTGTCGTTCAAGAACGACATCGGCCACGGGCCCTTCCCTGGCGGCGCCATCTCGCGCGGCTATCTGATGCCCAAGCTGGCCTATGTGCACTCCGAACTGGAAAGCAGCGAGCTGCTCAAGCCGCTGTTCGAGATGTCGCAAGGCAAGGCGCCGCTCTGGAGCGACGCCATCATCAGCTATGACGGCCAGGCCAATACCGAGGGCGGTATCGCGCCCTTGAGCTACAAAAACGACGACGCTTCGTTCACGTTCAGTGGCGCCACCCTGGATTCGGTCTACGACCACCGCAAGCAGGCCGTCAAGGGCAGCCTGACCGCCAAGGAACTGCTGGTCCAGGACGCCGACCAGGATTCGCCGGTAAACCTGCGCATGGCGGGCATGGAAGTCAATCTGGATAACCGCATGGGCAAGTTCGGCCTGTCCGTGGGTACGACCGGCATGCTGATCAAGTCCATCGAAGTCAGCGATAGCGAGAATGACCGCTTCGTGAAACTGGACAAGCTGGGCTATAGCGTGGCGGTGTCCGAAGATGACACCATGGTCAACGCCCTGGCGACCTACAGCCTGGAAAAACTGCGCATCGCCGAAGACGACTTCGGCAGCGGCGAGATCGCCGTTTCGATCAAGCGCCTGGACGGCCCGGCCCTGAAGGCCCTGACCGAAACCTACCAGCAACTGATGCGCCAGGCCCTGGGCAGTGAGCCCAGCACCGGCATGCAGCAGGCCGACATCGAGGCCGTGCTGGCCAATGGCCAGAAGGTGCTGGCAGGCAATCCCGTCATCGCCATCGACAAGCTGGTGTGGCGCAATGCCGCCGGCGACAGCCTGCTGACTGCCGACGTGGAGTTCACCAAGCCGGTCAACGAAGACGGCACGCCCATCTCGCTGATCGAAGACCACAAGCAGTTCGCCATCAAGGCGATCAAGCGCATCAACGCCGATCTGCGCCTGTCCAAGCCCATGGTGGCGACGATGGCCGAACAGGTGCTGCGCCTGCGCGGCATGCCGGCCGAACAGGCCAAGCAGGAAGCCGACGAACAGGTCCAGACCATGGCCGGCCTGGCCGAGATGATGAACGCCGGCAAGAACGACGGCGACAACATCGTCAGCAAGTTCAGCTATGTCGATGGCCGCGGCGAGCTCAACGGCAAGGAAGTGCCGGTTGCCGAAATGCTGGCCGAACTGGTCAGTTCGGGCGGCGGCATGGACGACGAAGACGAGATGATGTACATCGAGTCCTTCGACGACGAATCGCTGGCCTACCTGCTCGACTCGACCGGCTATGAGTATGCGCTGGATGCTTCCGGCCGCATGTTCACGCTCGATGCCGACGACCTGCCCCCGACCGAGATCAAGGGCACGCTGGTATGCGACCCGGATTGCACGGTGCTGCGCATGACGGCCGTCTACGGCGACCAGAAGGCGCCGTCGGCCGCCCGCCTGAAGGAATGGAACGAGGAATATGGCGAATTCGCCCCGGCCTCGATCACCAAGAAGGGCGTGGCCGAGCTGCACTTCGAAGTCGATGCCTCGCAGATCCTCGATCTGGAAACCATCGAAAGCCTGCTGCAGGCCTTCCTGGGCACGACCGACGAGTTCGGCGACTTCATTCAGCAGTAAACCGGACCCCGCCCGCCCTCCACGGGCGGGCGGGGTCTATCAGACCCTGGCGCATCAAGACCACCTGATCACCCCAGGGATCACCACCTGGGCTTCGGGGATCCCTGGGTCGGTGAAGATGATGTTGACCGCATAGTCCCCCGGCGGAACCGTGCCTTCGGGACCCGTGCCGGCAGGCTTCTCCAGGTACATCGTGCCCGCCTTCACACCACGGCGCCAGCCCTGTAGCCGCACCTGCAACAGGTCGATCAGCTTGCGAACATTCGCATCGGCCGGATTCACCGGCTCGATCCGGACCAGCGGCTTCGCTACGCCGATCACGTCAAAGTACGCAGCCAGCGTGGCGCTTGCCCTGGATATTTCAATCGGTCGGAATGTCCCTGCTTCGGCAAGCAGGCTGACGATATTCCCCATGGACAGGGCTTTCCTCTCATCCCTGTAGGGCTGGTCGATTTCTTCGCCCTCATTGCCCGCCGCGTCCGTGGCGAGTACCTTCACCATCCCCGACGGCACGTCCTTATCCGACGTCGCCGTGTACGTGCCCTCCGTGTCGGCCTTGACCTTCTTGCTCGTATTGTCCGGGAAGGTCACCGCCACATCGGCTCCGGGCTCGGCTTTGCCTGTCACCGTCACCTGCCCCGAGGTGGCATTGGTCGTGATGGACGTGATCGAGGGTTCCTCGGGCGGCGTCTTGTCCACCGTGTCGACGTATGCATGCCGCGCCTCGGCGCTTGAATTGCCTGCTTCGTCGACGGCCCGCGCCAGGATCGACCCCGAAGGCAGATCCCCGGCGGAAGTTGCCGTGTAAGCGCCATCATCGCCGGCCACCACCGTTTTGCTCGACCCATCGCTGAACGTGACGGTCACCCGGGATCCCGGCTCGCTATCGCCTCTTACGGTCACCTGGCCCGTATCCAAGTTCTCGGTCACGGCCGTGATGACCAGCGGCGGCGGTGTCTTGTCCACACTGTCCACGTAGGCCTTGCTGACTTGCGGCCCCTTGTTGCCCGAGGCATCGCTAGCGGACACCGTGATGTCGCCCGCCACCATATCGCCCTCCGAAGTCACGCGATAGGCGCCGTCGGCGCCAGCCACGACGGTCTTGCCCGTGCCATCCGGAAAGCGCACCGTCACCTGGGCCCCCGGCTCGGCCGTCCCCGTCACTGTCACCTGGCCCGACGTCTCATCGGTCGCCACGTCCGCGACCTTGGGCGCAGGCGGCGGCGTTTTATCCACCAGATCGGTATAGGTGCGCATAAGCTCGGGACTGTTGTTGCCGGCGGCATCGGTCGCCCAGATCCTGATCGGCCCCGACGACATGTCGCCGTCCGAAACTACGGTATAGCCGCCCGTCGTGCCCGCCTTGACGGTCTTGCGCGTGCCGTCCGGGAGCGCCACGGTCACGTTGGCTCCGGGTTCGGCCGTGCCGCTTACCGTCACCCGGCCCGACGACTCATCGGTCACTACGTCTGCGACCGTGGGGACCGGCGGTGGCGTCTTATCCACCAGATCGGTATAGGTGCGCATCACCTCGGGACTGTTGTTGCCGGCGGCGTCGGTCGCCCGGATCGTGATCGAGCCCGACGGCATGTCGCCGTCTGAGACCACGGTATAGCTGCCCGTCGCGCCCGCCTTGACGGTCTTGCTCGTGCCATCCGGGAAACTCACTCTCACCTCGGCCCCGGGCTCGGCCGTGCCGCTCACCGTGACCTGGCCCGAGGCGGGATCGGTCGTCACTTCCGTATCCGCCGGCGCATCGGGCGCGGTCTTGTCCACTGCGTCAACGTAGGCATGGCGGGTCTCGGGGCTCCTGTTGCCCGCGGTGTCCGTGGCCTGCACCGTGATCATCCCCGAGGGCACATCGCGTTCCGAAGTCACCCTATAGCTTCCCGCCGCGCCGACCTTGACGGTCTGATCCGTGCCGTCCGGGAAGCTCACCCTCACCTCGGCCCCGGGTTCGGCCGTGCCTGTCACCGTCACCCGGCCCGAGACGGAGTCGGTCGTCACCCCGGCAGCCACCGGCGCGGCCGGCGGGGTCTTGTCCACCGTGTCGGTGTACTCATGCCGCAGCTCGGGCCCCGTGTTGCCCGCGGCATCCGTGACCCGCGTACTGATGACGCCCGAAGGCACATCGGCATCCGAAGTCACCGTGTAGCGCCCGTGCGTGTCGGCCTGCACCCGTTTGTTCGAGCCATCCGGAAAGGTCACCGTCACATGGGCGGCCGGCTCCGT
>NZ_FKBR01000019.1:0-165644 GCF_900078335.1 Bordetella trematum | reverse complement strand
GGTGGTGTCGGTCGACACCTTCGTGTCGGCCGGCGCTGCAGGCGCGGTCTTGTCCACCGTATCGACGTACTCATGCCGGACCTCAGGGCTCTTGTTGCCCGAGGCATCCGTGGCCTGAACCTTGATCACCCCCGCAGGTAGATCACGCTCCGAGATCACCGTATAGCCGCCCGCCGCATCGGCGCTGACGGTCTGGCTCGTGCCATCCGGGAAACTCACCCTCACCTCGGCTCCGGGCTCGGCCGTGCCGCTCACCGTCACCCGACCCGAGGCGGAGTCGGTCGTCACCTCGGAGGCCACCGGCGCGACCGGCGGGGTCTTGTCCACCGTGTCGGTGTACTCACGCCGGACCTCGGGGCTCTTGTTGCCCGAGGCATCCGTGGCCTGCACCTTGATCGCACCTGAGGGTACATCGCGCGCCGACGTAACCGTGTAGCCACCTTCCGCATCAGCCTTGACGGTCTGGCTCGTGCCATCCGGGAAACTCACTCTCACCTCGGCCCCGGGCTCGGCCGTGCCGCTCACCGTCACCCGACCCGAGGCGGAGTCGGTCGTCACCGCGGCAGCCACCGGTGCGGCCGGCGCGGTCTTGTCTACCGTATCGACGTAATCATGCCGGACCTCAGGGCTCTTGTTACCCGAGGCATCCGTGACCTGCGTATTGATCGCGCCGGAAGGCATATCGGCATCCGAAGTCACCGTGTAGCGCCCGTCCGCGCCGGCCTGCACCCGCTTGCTCGAACCATCCGGAAAGGTCACCGTCACATGGGCCGCCGGCTCCGTGCTGCCCGTCACGGTCACACGCCCCGAGGTGGTGTCGGTCGATACCTTCGTGTCGGCCGGCGCTTCGGGCGCGGTCTTGTCCACCGTGTCGACGTACTCAAGGCGCGCCTCGGGACCCGAGTTGCCCGCGGCATCCGTGACCCGCGTACTGATCGTGCCCGAAGGCATATCGGCATCCGAAGTCACCGTGTAGCGCCCGTGCGCGTCAGCCTGCACCCGCTTGTTCGAGCCATCCGGAAAGGTCACCGTCACATGGGCCGCCGGCTCGGCGCTGCCCGTCACGGTCACACGCCCCGAGGTGGTGTCGGTCGACACCTTCGTGTCGGCCGGCGCTGCAGGCGCGGTCTTGTCCACCGTGTCGACGTACTCATGCTGCACCTCGGGGCTCCTGTTGCCCGCGGTGTCCGTGGCCTGCACCGTGATCATCCCCGCAGGGACATCACGCTCCGAGGTCACCGTAAAGCTTCCCGTCGCGCCGACCCTGACGGTCCGGGACGAGCCGTCCGGAAAGCCCACCGTCACCTCGGTCCCCGGCTCCGCCGTCCCCGTCAACGTCACCCGGCCGGTATCGGGATGGGTCACGATCTCGTTCGTGGTCGGCGCGATGACCTCCGGCGGCTGATAGGACAAGGCCGCGCGCGCCTCCTTGAGCGTGCGCGGATCGACCGCCTGCACGGTCACCTGCCCTTGTGCCACTTGCCGTTTCGAGCGCGCCCGGAAGTGCCCCTTGCCATCGGCCGTCACGCCCACCGACTCGCCGTTGGGAAAAGACACCCGGACATCGGCCATGGGCTCGGTCACACCCTGCACTTCCAGTGCGCGGTCTGCCGGCTGAGGAAGCAGCGCCACCACCTCCACCTGCAAATCCCCCAGCGGCACATCGTCGAGATAGTGATAAGTCACCTCGCGGCTACTGTCTCCCTCGGCATTGCTGGCGCGCAGCACGATATTGCCCGATGGCTGATCCCTCCTGGACGTGTAGGCATAGCGCCCGCTGGCATCGGCCGTGGCGGAACCGGGCTCGCCATCCGGCATGCGTATCGTCACCGTCGCACGCGGCTGTGTCTGCCCGATCACGGTAAGCCGTCCATCGACCTGATGCGTCGAGACCTGCGTGATGGACAGCGGCAGGATGACATGCTTGCGCCGCGTATTGAGGACAATGCGATTCTCGCGCTCGACCAAGGCGGTGCGCGACGGACTGAAACCGGGAGCCGGCCTATCTCGCCGCCACTGCTTGGACAAGGGCTCCGACAGATTGATGGCCACTCCCAGCTGCACGCGGGTCTGGCGTGCGCCGCCCATCACCTTGTCCTGCTCCAGCCCCAGGCTCAGCAACGGCACGGGCCTGTATTGCACGCCGTACTTGAAACCGGTTGCCCGGTCTTGCGGGCGGCCATTGTCGAAATAGTCAACGCCGGCGCCATTCCAACGAAAATGGCTGGCCTTGAGTTCCAGCCCGGGCAAGAAGGCCGGCCTGAACTTCAGCCCCACATCCATGCCCGAGGCCGGACGCTCCTCGCGCCGCCCGTCGCGCTTGGCGCCTTTCCAGGCCGACAGAGGGAAATAGAGGTTGGCATGCAAAGAGAACTGCGGCGCGAGCGCCTCCCAGCCCAGCGAGCCCCGCCCGTGCTGCTTGCCGAACTCGTAATCGACAAAGGCATTGGCGCCCAGCAACAGGCCATCGAGGACCTCGCGCCGGTAGATCGCGCCCACATTGGCCGTGGGCCGCTCATTCTGGTTATGCGCGCCCAGTTGCAACAGACCCGAATGCGGTCCCTGGCGATATATCTCATCGATCGTCTGCAACTCCAGCGATGTGCGGCCGCGATCGAAGTCATACCGCAAGTCTCCCTGCAAATGACGCAGAAAGGGAAGGTCGCTGTCCCTGGCCGCCTGCACGCCTCCTTGCAGGAATTGGTTGAAATGCGCCTGTCCCTGGCGCCTGAGGTAATCGCCGTCCAAGCCCGGCCCCTTGTCCGCCTCGCGCCGCGCCAGCGCCTGGACCTCGCCGGCCACCTGCCTGAGCACAGAGGTACCGCCCGGTGTCTCGTCTACGCGTTGCCTGGCCAGAACGGGCGCGCCCTGACCCCATGCCGCCAAAGGCAGGCATGCCTGCGCGCCCACTGACAAGCACAGGAACGAGGACAGGACACGCCGGGCACGGCTGCGGCTGATGGCGTGCTCGCCGACGACAAGCCATGCATTACGTGCCTGAGGCCAGATGACATGGTCCATTCCTCGGTTCACGAAACCCCCTACGTTGTATGACATGAATCTGGGCACGGCGCCGCTCTTCATGGCCAGGCCGAACGCCGCCCTGGCCAAGGCGCGCGGCCTGGCCATCAGGAGGAGGAAGAGGGGGAAGATCAGCCGTGAAGGCGCGTATGCAGCGCCGGATATGACCGTCTAATCGCGGCGGACAACCTCAGCTGCCCACCAATTTGTACGAATTTATCGCTGCGAAAGTTTATCGCTACGCAGAAAAGACCCATGCCATCCAATACGCAACAGGAAGCAGGAAATCTCCTGTTCGAAAGCGCTATTCTCGACAACCGTATCGGTATGACGGCCGGCACCTCCAGTCCCAAGGCGGCACATGAATAGCAAAACCGCCGGCAAAGCCCGGCGGTCAAAAAAAAGCCTGGAGAATCGATCTCCAGGCTTTTCCTCAGGCATGGGTCATCCGCGGAGACCCCGAGGGCGCAATGGCTCAGCGGCGATCAGGCATAAGCCTCGATCGGCAGGCAGGCGCACACGAGGTTGCGGTCGCCATAGGCGTTGTCCACCCGCGCCACCGGCGGCCAATACTTGTTTTCGCGCAGCGACGCCACCGGATAGGCGGCCTGCTGGCGAGGATAGGCGTGGGTCCACTCGTCGGCCAGCAGCATCTGAGCCGTGTGCGGGGCATTCTTTAGCACGTTGTCCTCGCGGTCGCGCTCGCCACGTTCGATCTGGGCGATCTCGGCGCGGATGGCGATCATGGCGTCGATGAAACGCTCCAGCTCGGCCAGCCCTTCGGACTCGGTGGGCTCGACCATCAGCGTGCCGGCCACCGGGAAGCTCATGGTCGGGGCATGGAAGCCGTAGTCCATCAGACGCTTGGCGATGTCTTCGGCGCTGATGCCGGTGCTGTCCTTGAGCGGACGCACATCCAGAATGCACTCGTGCGCAACGCGGCCATTGCGTCCGGCATACAGCACGGGATAGTGATCGCGCAGGCGGGTAGCCACATAGTTGGCGCTGAGAATCGCCACCTCGGTGGCGCGGCGCAACCCTTCGGCGCCCATCAGGGTGATGTAGACGAAGGGAATGGCGAAGATGCCCGCCGACCCATAGGGTGCCGCCGACACGGGGCCGACCTTGGCCTGCGCATCCAGCCAGCCCTGTTCGCCCACCACGCCGGGCAGATAGGGAGCCAGGTGCGAACGCACCGCCACCGGGCCCACGCCCGGGCCGCCGCCGCCATGGGGAATGCAGAAAGTCTTGTGCAGGTTCAGGTGCGAGACGTCCGAGCCGAACTTGCCCGGCTTGGCCACGCCGACCATGGCGTTCATGTTGGCGCCGTCCAGGTAGACCTGGCCGCCGGCGGCGTGCACACGTTCGCAGATCTCCGTGACCGCCTCCTCGAACACCCCATGGGTGGAAGGGTAGGTGATCATCAGGGCGGCAAGGCGATCGCCGACCTGCTCGATCTTGGCGATCAGGTCGGGCAGGTCCACGTTGCCCTGGTCATCGGAAGCCACCACCACCACGTCCATGCCGGCCAGCTGGGCCGAGGCCGGGTTGGTGCCGTGCGCCGAGGACGGGATCAGGCAGACGTTGCGCTGATGTTCGCCGCGCGCCTGGTGATAGCCACGGATGGCCAGCAGACCCGCATACTCGCCTTGCGCGCCGGAGTTCGGTTGCAGGCTGATGTCGTCGTAGCCGGTGATCTCGCAAAGCGCTGCCGACAGACGTTCGATCAGCTCGCGGTAGCCGGACGTCTGCGCGGCCGGCGCGAACGGGTGGATCAGCGCAAACTCGGGCCAGGTGATGGGGATCATCTCGGCCGTGGCGTTCAGCTTCATGGTGCACGACCCCAGCGGAATCATGCTGCGGTCCAGCGCCAAGTCCTTGTCGGCCAGCTTGCGCAGATAGCGCAGCATGTCGGTCTCGGATTGCACGCTGGAGAAAATCGGGTGCGACAGGATGGGCGTGGTGCGCACCGTGCCCGCAGGCAGGGCCGCGCCCGGCTCGGCCCCCAGTGCCGCCGCGTCCAGCGTGACGGCAGGCTTGCCCAGGGCGGCGGCAAACACATTGATGAGCGCCGCCAGGTCTTCGGCCGTGACGGTTTCGTCCAGCGAGACGCCCAGTTGCGTGGCGTCGACGCGGCGCAGATTGATCTGTGCGCGCTCGGCGGCCGCGACGATGGCGCCGGTGGCGGCCCCGCCGTCGATCAGCAGCGTATCGAAGTAGCTGCTGTTCCTGACCGTCAGGCCGAGCGCCAGCAGTTGCTCGCGCAGCACGCCGGTGAAGGTGTGCACGCGCGTGGCGATGCGGCGGATCCCCTGCGGGCCGTGCCAGACGGCATACAGGCCGGCCATCACGGCCAGCAGCACCTGCGCGGTGCAGATATTGGAGGTGGCTTTCTCGCGGCGGATGTGCTGCTCGCGGGTCTGCAAGGCCAGACGCAGCGCCGGATTGCCCTGGGCATCCTTGGATACGCCGACCAGGCGGCCAGGCATATTGCGCTTGTAGGCATCGCGGCAAGCCATGAAGCCGGCATGCGGGCCGCCGAAGCCGAAGGGCACGCCAAAACGCTGGGCTGAACCCACCGCGATGTCCGCGCCCCACTCGCCCGGCGGCGTGAGCAGCGCCAGCGCCAGCAGATCGGTCGCGCAGGCCACTACGGCGCCCTGCGCATGAGCCGCCTCGGCCAGTTCGCGGTAATTCACCACGCCGCCCAGGCTGTGCGGGTATTGCACCAGCACGCCGAAGCACTCGGGCAGGCCCTCGGCCTCATCACCCACCACCACGTCGATGTCCAGGCCTTCGGCGCGCGTGCGCACGACCTCGATGGTCTGGGGATGGCAGTGCTGGGACACGAAGAACACCGGGCTCTTGGACTTGGCGCCGCGACGCGCCAGCGTCATGGCTTCGGCCGCCGCCGTGCCCTCGTCCAGCAGCGAGGCGTTGGAGATGTCCAGCCCAGTCAGGTCGGCCACCATGGTCTGGAAGTTCAGCAACGCCTCCAGACGGCCCTGGGAGATTTCGGGCTGGTAAGGCGTGTAGGCCGTATACCAGGCCGGGTTCTCGAGCACATTGCGCAGCACCACATTGGGGGTGTGCGTGCCGTAATAACCCTGGCCGATGTAGTTGCGGAACACCTGATTGCGCGCCGCCACCTGCTTGAGTTCTGCCAGCACGTCGGGCTCGCTGCGCGCGCCCGGCAAGGCCAGGGCGTTGCGGGTCAGAATGCTGGGCGGGACGACTTCCTCGATGAGGGCGTCCAGGCTGGGCGAGCCGATGGTCGCCAGCATCTTGGCCTGCTCGGCCGGCGAGGGCCCGATATGGCGGGGAATGAAATCGGAATGGGTCTCTAGGGCGCGCGACATGGTGTTCTCGTAGTTCGGGGATGGGCGCGGGCCCGCAGGCCCGCGCAGCCGGATCAGCCGTTGGCCACGGCCTCGTAGCCGGCGGCATCCAGCAGCGCGTCGGCGTCGGCGGCGTTGACCGGCTTGATCTTGAAGATCCAGGCGGTGAAGGCCGATTCGTTGATCAGGTTGGGATTGGCCTGCAGCTCTTCGTTGAAGGCCACGATTTCGCCGTCCACGGGCGCGTAGATGTCCGAGGCGGCCTTGACCGACTCGACCACGCCGGCGGTTTCGCCGGCCTTGAGGGTGGCGCCGACATTGACGTCGCCGACGAACACCAGATCGCCCAGCTGATCCTGGGCGTTATCGGTGATGCCGACGACGAACACGCCGTCTTCAGCCTTGACCCACTCGTGGGAGGAAGTGTATTTGCGATCGGTAGGCAGACTCATGCGAGCTCCTGATAGATAGTCTGGAAAGAAAACGAAGGGTGATGCGCGCCTTGCGCGCCGCGCGCGCAAGGCCTCAGTGTACGGGGCTCAAACGGCTTTGCCGTTGCGCACGAAGGGGGGTTTGCAGACCGTGGCCGGGACCCATTTGCCGCGGATCTCGACCTCGACGGCTGCACCCGGCTCGATGCCCAGCGGCAGACGCGCCAGGCCAATCGACACGCCCAGCGTGGGCGACATGGTGCCGCTGGTGAGCTCGCCCAGACCGAGCGGCGTGCGCACCGGCATGTGGGCGCGCATCACGCCACGCTCAGACAGTTTCAGGCCCAAAAAGGCGCAAGGCGTAGCGAACTGTTCCAAGGCCTCGCGGCCGATGAAGCGACGCTCCGCATCCTTGAGCGACACGGTCCAGCTCAGGCCCGCCTGATCGGGCTGGGTCAACTCATCCATGTCCTGGCCGTAGAGGTTCATGCCGGCCTCCAGGCGCAGCGTGTCGCGCGCGCCCAGGCCGCAGGGGCGCACGCCCTGCTCGGCCAGGGCATGCCACAGCAGCACCACGTCGCTGGCCGGCAGCACCACCTCGAAACCGTCCTCGCCGGTATAGCCGGTGCGCGCCACCAGGGTGTCGGCGTCCAGGCTGGCGGCCGAGAACGGCGTCAACGACTCGGTGGCGGCCTGCCAGGCCGGACGGGCGGCCCACAGCTTGGCGCGCGCATTGGGGCCCTGCACGGCCACCATCGCCAGATCGCGGCGCGGCGTGATCCCGACCTCGAAGCCGCCGGCTGCGGCCACGCGCTGCATCCAGGCGATGTCCTTGTCGGCGGTTCCGGCATTGACGACCACGCGCCAGCGCTCGGGGGTAAAGAAATAAATGATCAGATCATCGATCACCCCGCCCTCGGGATTGAGCATGCAGCTGTACAGCGCTTTGCCCGGGGTGCTCAGGCGGGCCACGTCGTTGGCCACCAGGCGGCGCAGGAACGCGGTGGCCTGGGTGCCGGTGATATCCACGTTGAGCATGTGCGAGACATCGAACATGCCGGCGTCCTGACGCACGGCGTGGTGTTCTTCGAGCTGCGAACCATAGGCCAGCGGCATGTCCCAGCCGCCGAAATCGACCATGCGGGCGCCGGCGGCCACATGGGTATCGGCCAGGGGGGTACGTTTCAACGGGACGGACATGACGGGGCGCTCCAGTGGCATAGAAAATGATGCCGGCCCCAAAAGTCGCGGAAAGCGCCCGGTTGCCGGTCGATTCCGCCCCTCTGTCCTTTTGCCTGAGAGTTGCCCCGCCATGTGGCAGCGGGTTTGCACCTTCGGCGCCTGGGCTGCCCGCAAGGCGGTGCCAGGTCTCTCCAGAGTGCTGTTACGGCCTGCCCCTCGGGGCGGCCGTGCGATGCGCGGTATGGGTTACCTGAGCGATTCCGGGCGAATTGCGCCTTCGGCGGCGGGGCAAGCCCCGCTCTCTCCCGCGACATGCGTGACAGCGAGCGAAGCATACAACGAAAATATGCCGGCGCGAAAGCGGCGCAGACGCCTCACAGGGCGCGCGCGCAAGCCACCGCCGAGGCCCACGCCCACTGGAAGTTGTAGCCCCCCAGCCAGCCGGTCACATCCACGGTTTCGCCAATGAAATACAGGCCGGGGACATTGCGTGCCTGCATGGATTTCTGGTCCAGGCCACGTGTGTCGACGCCGCCGCGCATCACTTCGGCTTTTTTGTAACCGGCCGTGCCGGTGGGCGTGAGCGGCCATGCGTGGATGCGCGCGGCGAGCTCGCGCAGCTTGCGATCGGGCACGTCGGCCAGGCGCGCCTGGGCCAGACCGCCACCCTCGCCCTGCGCCAGCCAGGCATCGGCCAGACGACGCGGCCACAGCCCGGCCAGCACCGTCTGCAATTGCTGGCGCGAGCCCGACTTGGCCGCCAGCAGTTCGGCCGCCAGATCGCGCCCGGGCGCCAGATCGATGGCGATGGCCTCGCCCGGCTTCCAGTAGCTGGAAATCTGCAGGATGGCCGGCCCCGACAGGCCACGATGCGTGAACAGCAGGTCTTCGAGAAATTGCCCGCGCGTCTTGCCCTGTCCGGTGGACAGATGCACCTCCAGCGCCACCCCCGACAGCTCGGCGAACGGCTGCCATTGCTGCGCATCGAAGGTCAGCGGCACCAGCGCCGGGCGCGGTTCGATGACCTTGAGGCCGAACTGGCGCGCCGTCTTCAAGCCGAAGTCGCTTGCCCCCAATTGCGGAATCGCCATGCCGCCGGTGGCCACCACCAGGCGCGCGGCGCGCACCGGCGCGCCATCCGTGGCGAGCAGCCAGTGCGCGCCGTCACGGCCGATGTCGCGCACCTGGCAGGGCATGCGCCAGGCCACGTGCGCGCGTTCGCACTCGCGGCGCAGCATGCCGATGATGTCTTCGCTGCTGTCATCGCAGAACAACTGGCCGCGATGCTTCTCGTGCCAGCCGATGCGATGCTCGCGCAACAGCGCGAGAAAATCCTGCGGCGTGTAGCCGGCCAGCGCCGAGCGGCAGAAATGCGGGTTCTCGGACAGGAAATTGGCCGGCCCGGTCCCCAGGTTGGTGAAATTGCAGCGCCCGCCGCCCGAGATGCGGATCTTCTCGGCCAGACGGCTGGCGTGATCGATCAGCACCACCGACAGGCCGCGCTGGCCGGCCACGGCCGCACACATCATGCCGGCCGCGCCCGCGCCGATAATTGCTACGTCAAACATGTTTTCCCGCCAAAAAGATGATGGGCCTTGCGGCCCATCATCACCCTGCCCGGCCGCCCTCAGGCGTCGTTTTCTTTCAGGCAGTCCACGTAATAGCGCTTGGCGCCGTCCGGCCCCACATCCTCGGCCAGGCCATGGATATAGGTTTCAAACCCCGGGAAGCGCTCGTTGAACTCGCGCGCGAACTGGAGATACTGCACGATGGTGCGGTTGAAGCGCTCGCCCGGAATCAGCAGGGGGATCCCCGGCGGATAGGGCGTGAGCAGCACACCGGTCACGCGGCCTTCGAGCTGATCGATCTCCACGCGCTCGACCTCGCGATGCGCCATACGCGCGAAAGCGTCCGACGGCTTGAGCGCCGGCACCATATCGCTCAGGTACATCTCGGTGGTCAGGCGCGCCACATCGCGCTCGCGATAGGCTTCATGGATCATCTGGCACAGGTCGCGCAGCCCCATGCGTTCGTAGATGCGATGCTGGCGGCAGAAGTCCGGCAGGATGCGCCACAGCGGCTGGTTGCGGTCGTAGTCGTCCTTGAACTGCTGCAGCGCAGTCAGCAGCGTGTTCCAGCGGCCCTTGGTGATGCCGATGGTGAACAGGATGAAGAAGGAGTACAGCCCGGTCTTCTCGACCACCACGCCATGCTCGGTCAGGTACTTGGACACCAGCGCAGCCGGAATGCCGGTCTCGCCGAAACTGCCCGACATGTCCAGCCCCGGCGTGACGATGGTCGCCTTGATCGGGTCGAGCATGTTGAAGTCTTCGGCCAGTTCGCCGAAGCCATGCCAGTGATCGTTGGCCTCCAGGATCCACTCGTCGCGGTTGCCGATGCCTTCGGCCACCAGGCGATTCGGGCCCCACACCTTGAACCACCAGTCATTCTTGCCGTACTCGGACTCCACCTTGCGCATGGCGCGGCGGAAGTCCAGGGCTTCGCGGATGCTTTCCTCGACCAGGGCGGTGCCGCCCGGCGGCTCCATCATGGCTGCCGCCACGTCGCAGGACGCGATGATCGCGTACTGCGGCGAGGTGGACGTATGCATCAGATAGGCTTCGTTGAAGATGTTGCGATCCAGTTTGCGCGCTTCCGACTCCTGCACGATGATCTGCGAGGCCTGCGAGATGCCGGCCAGCAGTTTGTGCGTGGAGTGGGTGGCGAACACCATGGCGTCCTTGCTGCGCGGACGGTCCTGGCCAATGGCGTGCATGTCCTGGTAGTACTCGTGGAAAGCCGCATGCGGCAGCCACGCCTCGTCAAAGTGCAGCGTATCGACGTAGTCGCCCAGCTTTTCCTTGATCATCTCGACGTTGTAGATCACGCCGTCGTAGGTGCTCTGGGTCAGCGTCAGGATGCGGGGCTTCTTGTTCACCGCCTCGCGGGCAAAGGGGTTGGCCTCGATCTTCTTGCGGATATTCTCGGGGTCGAACTCTTCCAGCGGGATCGGGCCGATGATGCCCAGGTGGTTGCGCGTCGGGCGCAGGAACACCGGGATCGCGCCCGTCATGGTGATGGCGTGCAGGATGGACTTGTGGCAGTTGCGATCCACCACCACCACGTCGCCGGCGGCCACGTTGGCATGCCAGACCACCTTGTTCGAGGTGGAGGTGCCATTGGTCACGAAGAAACAATGGTCGGCATGGAAGATGCGCGCCGCATTGAGTTCGGATTCGGCCACCGGGCCGGTGTGGTCAAGCAACTGGCCGAGTTCATCGACGGCGTTGCAGACGTCGGCGCGCAGCATGTTCTCGCCGAAGAACTGGTGGAACATCTGCCCCACCGGGCTCTTCAGAAACGCCACGCCGCCGGAATGACCCGGGCAATGCCAGGAATACGAGCCGTCCTGGGCGTACTTCACCAGCTCGCGGAAGAAGGGCGGCGCGAGCGTGTCGACGTAGCTGCGGGCCTCGCGGATGATGTGACGCGCCACGAACTCGGGCGTGTCCTCGAACATATGGATGAAGCCGTGCAGCTCGCGCAGGATGTCGTTCGGAATGTGCTCCGAGGTGCGCGTCTCGCCATACAGATAGATGGGGATGTCGGCGTTGCGAAAGCGCAGTTCGCCGATGAAGCTGCGCAGGTTCTTGATGGCGCTGGCCACGTCTTCGGGCGAATCGGCGTCGAACTCCTCATCGTCGATCGACAGGATGAAGGCGCTCGCGCGGCTTTGCTGCTGGGCAAAGGAGCTGAGATCCCCGTAACTGGTCACACCGATGACCTCGACCCCTTCGGCCTCGATGGCCGAAGCCAGGGCGCGAATCCCCAGACCCGAGGCGTTCTCGGAGCGGTAGTCTTCGTCAATGATGAAAATGGGGAAGCGGAATTTCATGCAGGCGCTCCTGGGGGGGTGAGGCGAAATGGACGCAATGCGGTGAGTCGTCCGATGGAAACGGATAGCTGGGCGCCCTGGCGGCGATTGGGGGAGGATTGTAGGACGCTTTTTCTACCAATCCGATGACAAAAAACCACAATCCGACCACGATTAACGCAAGATTTTCGGCAGCCCTGCCGCGATGGCCGAGTCGAACTCGGCATACAGCCGGGTGGGCATGGGGATCTTGCGCCCGTCGAGCAGGCGCTCGATGCGCCCGATGGCGCCCAGGCAGACTTCAACGCCCGGCTGGCCGCAGACCAGCACGACCGGATCGTCATTGTCGATCACGGCATACTGGCCCCCATGGCGACGCCGCGCCACTTCGTAAAGATAGGTGGCCATGCCGACCCGCTGCATCGGCGTGAGCGCGAGCTCGCCGCGGCGCACGCGTTCGGCCACGGCGTCCAGCCCGGCCAGGCTGGCCGGCGAGAAATCCATCTGGGCGGCGAGTTCCGCCGGCAAGGCGGCCACGAAATCCGCCGCGGCGGCGGTCACACGTTCGACGAACTCGGCCTGCACCTCTTGCGCTACGTCGAGGGGACGGGCCTTCTTTCTGAAGAAACCAAACATCGGCGACTCCCAGGCGTTCGGGTACGATGTCCATTATAGGAAGTCACAGAAAAACGTCGCCCCGACATCCGTCAGAACCATGCCGCCCCATTCCGTACGCCTGCTGAACGCCGACGATGCGCCGGCCTTCCGCGCCTTGCGTCTGCAAGCGCTGCTGGCGGCGCCACACGCGTTCGGGGCCAGCCCCGAAGAAGAGAGCGCCTTGCCGCTGGCTCAGCTGGCGCAACGCCTGACGCCCGGCCCGGGCCAGGCGGTCTTCGGCCATGGCGCGCCCCTGGACAGCTGCATCGGCCTGTTGCGCCAGGCCGCGCTCAAGCAGGCTCACAAGGCCCTGATCTGGGGGATGTATGTGGCGCCCGCGCTGCGCGGCAGCGGGCTGGGTCGCGCCCTGCTGCAGGCGGCCATTGCGCGGGCCGAGGCCATGCCGGGGCTGCAGCAGCTGCACTTGAGCGTGACCCAGGGCAATACGGCGGCGCTGCGCCTCTATCGGAGCCTGGGCTTCGAGGCCTATGGCTGCGAACCGGCAGCCCTGCGGGTGCACGGCCGCGACCTCGACGAGATCCTGATGATCAGGCGCCTGCGCGGCGCCTGATCCGCCTCAGGTGCGCGGCAGGGTGACGCCACGCTGGCCCTGGTACTTGCCGCCCCGATCGCGATACGAGGTTTCGCATACCTCGTCGCTTTCCAGGAACAGCATCTGGGCGCAACCCTCGCCGGCGTAGATCTTGGCCGGCAGCGGCGTGGTGTTGGAGAACTCCAGCGTCACATGGCCTTCCCATTCGGGCTCCAGGGGCGTGACGTTGACGATGATGCCGCAGCGCGCGTAGGTGCTCTTGCCCAGGCAGATCGTGAGGACGCTGCGCGGGATGCGGAAGTACTCGACGGTGCGCGCCAGCGCAAACGAGTTGGGCGGGATGATGCAGACGTCGCCCTTGAAGTCCACGAAGGACTTCTCGTCGAAGCGCTTGGGGTCGACGATGGTGGAGTTGATGTTGGTGAAGATCTTGAACTCGTCGGCGCAGCGCACGTCGTAGCCGTAGCTGCTGGTGCCATAGCTCACGATGCGCTCGCCATTGACGGAGCGCACCTGGCCGGCTTCGAACGGTTCGATCATGCCGCCTTCAGCCGCGCGGCGGATCCAGCGGTCGCTTTTGATGCTCATGAACGGAATTCCTATGCAATTGCCGGCATTTTATCCCTAGTCGTCGACCAACCAGCGGTAAACCAGTTCAATACCGTTGACCGAGCCGCCCTTGATGTCCAGCGACAGCCCCTGGGCGAGACGGTAACTGGCCCGCCCCACGGTCTCGCTGCCGGCCATGGCCTGCTCGACACTGAGCGTGATGCCGTTGGCAAAACGCTTGCTGGCCACCAGGAATTGCGTGGCGAGATCGGAGTCGGCGTCACGGTTGACCGAGCTGGCGACGGTGCGGTCCGGCAGCAGGCTGCCCGAACTGCCGATGGCGCCGCTGCGGATGCTGACATCGTCCAGGCCGAACTGCTTGTAGAGCGGCTGCCCGCCACCCAGCAGGGCCGTGCCGATGGACAGCAGCAGCGCGGTATCGCCGCCGCCGGCATCCGGCCCCCGCCCCAGCACCAGCCACGACAGCTTCTCGACGTCGCTGACGTCCGGATAGGAGATCAGATCGATGCGCGGGCGCTGCGCCGTGCCCGAGACACGCACGCCGGCCTCGACGGCCTCACCGGTGCGCAGGGCCTCGATATCGAGCAGCGGATTGTCCAGCCGCCCCTGGAACGTCAGCGTGCCGCGCCGCAGGCGCAGCTTCTGCCCATAGGCCTCGATGCCGCCGCCGCGCGTGCTCAGGGCCCCCATGCCGGTCAGGCGTCCACCCTGGGTGAGAATCTGCAGGCTGCCCACCAGCCCGGCGTCCAGCCCCATGCCGGTGATGTAGAAGCGCGGCCCCATATCGACCTTGATGTTGAGCTCGACCTGCATGGGCGGGCCGGCCTTCTCCTGGCCCGGGCGCACCACCTGGACGTCGTCGTCCAGCGAGGGGACGCCCTGCAGGATCTCCAGGCTGACCCAGCCGGCATCGACCATGATGTCGCCATTGACGGCAATACGCGGCAGGGCGATGTCGACATCGATCTGCCCGCTGACCATGGCGTAGCGGTCCGAACGCTGGATGGCCGGGAAGCGATACAGTTTCAGGCCCAGCCGGCCGGCCATGTCCATCAGGCCCCACTCCCCTTTGAGCTCGGCGTAGCCGCCCTTGGCCCCGGGGTTGGTGGTGATCCATTCGCGTGTGCGCCACTCGTCGGGCATGACGCGCAGCACCGCCGGGAAACGCAGCGAATCCAGGATCAGCTTGTCGCCGGCCAGACGCGCGCGCAGCGTGCCATCGATCAGGCGCAGGCCATCGTCGATGCGCACCACGCGCAGCTTGTCGCCCTCGATGTTGCCGGTGGCCGTCCAGGCGCCGGCCAGGCTGCCCTGCACCTGAGCCTGGGCTTTGAGCGAGCCGCCCAGCTCCAGCGTGTCGCCCACGAACAGGCTCAGCCACGCCAGATCGGCGATGTCGGCGTTCAGGTCGGCGCGCACCGGTTGGCGCGGATCCAGGCCCAGCCCGTTGATCTGGGTCGTGGCCGTGGCGCTGACGCGCCCCATTTTCTCGGTTTCGAGGTCGAGCGTGGCGTTGACGCGGCTGCGCGCGCCTTCGAGGGCCTTGGCCACCACCTCCAGTTGCAGGCGCTTCAGGCCCAGCGGGATGGGCGGGTCGCCGGGGATGCGCAGATCACCGTCGCGACGCGCCAGCCGCAGGCGGCCGGACAGCGCGCTGGCGAACTTCAGGTCCCAGGCCAGATCCAGTGCGATGCGGCGCTGGCCTTCGGCGGTAAAGGCATTGACGCGACGCGAGTCGCGCGCGGCCCGCTCGGCGCCGGCCGGGTCGAGCCCCGCCATGATCTGGCGCAGCATGCTCGCGCGGATCTCGAAGTTGTCGGCCCGGCCTGCCGTTTCCCAGCGGCCCTGTCCGCCGCGCGATGCCTGGTGTTGCAGCACCAGGCGCTGCTTGTCGGGGAAGATGGCCTGGATTTCGGCGGCCCCGACCTGCCACTGCCAGGCGGGTGCGACGGCCGCCGGCGCCAGCGCCAGCGCCAGCGGGCCGGGAATGGCCACCGTGAAACCGGCGCTTTCGGCCGTCAGGCCGGCCAGCCGGCCGCGCCAGCCGTCCAGCCCGTTCTGCTCGCCCCAGCCGCCGTCGAAGGCCAGCCGGACCTCGGCGGGCGCCTTTCCGAGCACCTTGGGCTGCGGTTTGGGCGGCGTGTAGCGCGCCTGCACCGCGCCTTTGTGATTGGCCACGCTGCCATCGACATCCAGCTTGAGGGAGGCGCCGCCGGGCAGTTCCGGCCAGAAGGCGGCCAGCTCGGGCGCCTGCGCATCCAGCGCGAGCCGCATGCGCTCTTCGGCCTTGCCCTGCAGCTTGACGCGGTTCTTGCCCAGCGTGAGATCCAGATCGAGTTGTGGAATGCGCCAGCCTGCGGGCAGCCCCGGGGCCAGGGCCGCCGCGCCCGCCTGTTCTCGCAGCTGCGCCTGGAGAGACCCCGCCAGCGGCTGCCCGTTCCAGCGCGTGTCGGGCAGGAAGTCGAGGCGGGCATCGAGCGACTGCAGCTGGCTCAGCCCGGCCACCTGCGCATCGACCGACACCTTGGCGCTGAGCACCGCTTGCGGCAGGCCGCCGCCCACCAGGCTGCGCACATCCAGGCGATCGGCCTGCAGGTCGGCTTTCACATGATCCGCCTGACCCGCCTGGGTTGCCGGCGTCCAGTCGACCGAGGCCTTAAGGCCGGTGCCGTCGTCGCGCTTGAGATCCAGTTGGGCATCGCGCAGCGGAAAGGCCGCCAGCGGCAGCAGGCCCGCCCGGGCGGTGAGCGCCAGCCCGGCCCCCGAGGCGTCCAGTGCGACCTTGAGCTCATCCAGCGAGCCCTCGGCGTTGAGCGTGAGCGACACCGGGCAGAGCTGCTGCAGGGACTCCTGCCAGCGCGCGCGCGTCTGTTGCGCCACATTGTCGGCGGGCGCCTGCCCACCCAGGGCATCGGCCGCCTGCGCCTGGGCCTCGGGACGCGTCACCAGATAGGCGCCGACCTCGCCGGCGCGCGCCGCGCCTGCGTCGCGCTGACGTCCGGCCTGCAGCCGTTGTTGTTCGGCGCACAGCAGGGAATCGGCGCTCAATGCTGCGGCCTTGGCATCCAGGCGGACTTTCATCGGCCAGGGCGCGGCCAGCGTTTCCAGGTCCACCAGGCCGTTGAGCCGCAGGCGCGCCTGATCGTGGTCCACGCGCAGGCTTTCCAGCGCCAGGCGCGCAGGGCCCTCGCGCTGCACATGCAGGCCCAGCGCGATATCGCTGAACGCCACCGGCAGCGCCTGCCCGCCCTGGGTCAGGATGAACTCGCCGACGGCCAGACGATCCAGATCGACGGAAACAGGCAAGGACAGCGACTGCGGCAAACCGCCTTCGTCCTGGGCCGCGGGCTCGCTGTCGCCGCCCGGCGGCAGATCCACTTCGAGACGGCTGGCAGTCAGGGCGCGCACGTGGACACGCCGTTTGCCCAGCACCCGCCATTGCACGTCCAGCCAGAGGTCATCGGCCTGCACGCGCGTGTCGGCCACGGTCAGATCGAGCCGCTGCACTTTCAGGCCGGTCAGCACCGCGCCTTCGATGCCCTCGGCCTGACCGCCCATCCATTGGACGGCCGAGCCGACCAGCAGACGAGTGCCGCTCTGCGAGGCGACCAGCCAGAAGACAAACGAGGCCGCCAGCACGGCAAGCATCGCCAGCCCGGGCAACCACCACACCAGAATATGGCGCAACAGCGCGCGCAACCTCTTCAAAACGCGATCCCCAGCGAGAAATGTAGACGCAAGTCGCGCTCACGCTGACCATAGGCCAGGTCCAGGAACAGCGGGCCGGCGGGCGTGCGCACGCGCGCGCCCAGGCCGTAACCCAGGGCGATGTCCATGGAATTGAAAGACTCGGCTGCGTCGCCGGCATCGACGAAAAAGCCGATCCCCCAGCGCTCGTCGAAATAATGGTCGTATTCGATGCTGCCGACCGCCAACGTGGGCGCGCCCACGGTGGCGCCATCCTGCTTCAGGCCGATGCTCTGGTAGCGATAGCCGCGGATCGAGCGCGCCCCGCCGGTGCGAAAGCCGAAGTCATCGGGGACCCGCGTGCGGCTGTTGGACCACACCTTGCCCACCTCGGCGCGCACCGTCAGCACGTCCAGCTTGCCAATGGGCCACCACTTCTGGCCCCGCAGCCGCATGCGCAGATAGGGATCGCCTTTGTCGAGCGTGACGCCCAGGCCGCCGCCCAGGGCAATCAGGTTGCCCTCGCGCGGATCATATTTGTTGTCCACGTCGCGCCGCAGCCAGTCGCCCGTGAGGGTGGCCGTGGGCAGGTCGTAGGTGTCGCCGCGATCGATCTTGACGCGGTCGTGGGCCGCCAAGAGGCCCCAGCGGGTTTCATAGACCACGCGGCTGTCGCCGGCGCCCTGGCGCTCCTGGGAGCGCGTGAAACCCAGCGCGTAGCGGGTGACGTCCAGACCCTCGATATCGGTATGCTGCGCCAGCAGGCCGATGGCGTCGCGCCGGCCTTGCGCATCGGGCGGCAGGTTGATGTCCAGGAAGGCGCGCTGACGCAAGCGGTCGGCCCCGAAGCCGGTCTCCATGATGACCGGCTGGCCGAACACCACATTCTGGCGGTAAAGGGCTTCGAAACGAGCCCCGGCGGTGTCGTCCACGCCGATGGAGACGGCCGCCCGCTTGGGCGGCGCCTCGACCACGCGCACATCGACCGGCAGCGTCACCTCGCCATCGGAATCGAGCACCGAGGGCGCGGCCGGCATTCCTCCCGAGACCCGCGCATCGCCCGACGGTTGCACGGAGGCCAGCCCGCTGGCGCCGGGCGCGCGCGCCTCGCCCCCGGCCACCGGGGCCGGGGTCTGCGGTTTCTGCGGCGTGTTGTCCTGGGCGCCGGAGCGTCGCAACGAAACGAAAGCGCCACGGAAAAAAGCGGTCGACTGCAGCTCCTGCTGCCAGTTGTCGAGCTTGTCCTGGTCATAGGGCGCGCCTTCGCTGTAGCGCACGTAACGCGTGATGAGGCTTTCGGGCACGCGTTGCAGGCCCTGGGTCTGCAATTGGCCCAGGCGCACCAGCGGCCCGCTGTCGATCTCCACCAGCAGATCCACCTGCGCGTTTTCGGCATCGACCTCGGCCTGCGAATGCGTCATGGTGGCGAGCATGAAGTCGCGCGCCGAAACGTCATTGAGCAGGTTGGACTTGGCCGAGCTCCATTCGCTGTTGACGAAGGGGCGTCCAGCCTTCAGGCCCCAGTCTTCGCGCCACTGGGTCAGGCGCGCGGCGTATTCGGGGCGCAGCACCCGGCCAGCAAATTTCAGGGTGACCGAGCGCACCATGGCGCGCGGACCCGGGTCGATGGAGATGTCCCAGGTATCGCCGCCCACGTCGGTGCCGGGCGCCAGCGTGACCACCGGCGAGAAATAACCTTGCGTGGCCAGCGCCGCCACAGTGGCGTCGCGGGCGCGTCGGCGCAGGCGGGTCGTTTCGCCGCCGTCCTGGTCATCGGCCAGGCGGGCGATCGCATCGACCGCATCGGTGATGGCGGTCAGCGACTGCGGATTGACGCCGCCCGGATCAATGATGATTTCAGGGCGTTCGGCACGCGCGGCCGTGGCCGCCCCCAGCATGAGCAAGGTGATGGCCGCGACCCGACCCGCACGTAGGCTGCGCATAGACTCAGGAAGACTGGACCACGACGGAAGGCATGCGCCCGGCCATGTCGCGCGGCAGGGTGGCGACCTGCGCCGCCAGCTTGCGCGCGATGGCGCGGTACAGCCCCGCGGCCTCGCTGCCCGGGTCGCTGACCACCGTCGGCGCGCCGGCATCGGTCTGCTCGCGGATGGCCAGCGTCAGGGGCAGGCTGCCCAGCCAGGGCGCCTCGTACTGTTCAGCCATGCGCTTGCCCCCGCCTTCGCCGAAGATGTGCTCGGCATGGCCGCAATTCGTGCACACATGGATGGCCATGTTCTCGACCACGCCCAGAATGGGCACCTCGACCTTCTGGAACATGCGCAGGCCCTTGCGCGCATCCAGCAGCGCAATGTCCTGGGGCGTGGTCACGATCACCGCCCCCACCACCGGGACCTTCTGCGACAGCGTGAGCGCCACATCGCCGGTGCCCGGAGGCATGTCGATGATGAGGTAATCCAGGTCGCGCCAGTTGGTCTGACGCAACAGTTGTTCCAGGGCCTGGGTCACCATGGGGCCGCGCCAGATGGCCGGCGACTCGGGGTCGATCAGGAAGCCGATGGAGTTTGCCTGCACCCCATGGCCTACCAGGGGCTCCATGGTTTTGTTGTCCAGGCTTTCCGGGCGACCGTCGATGCCCAGCATGGCCGGAATGCTGGGGCCGTAGATGTCGGCGTCCAGCACGCCCACGCTGGCGCCTTCGGCGGCCAGCGCCAGGGCCAGGTTGACCGAAGTGGTGCTCTTGCCCACCCCGCCCTTGCCCGACCCCACGGCGATGATGTTGCGCACATTGGGCAGCGGCTTGAGGCCGCGCTGCACAGCGTGGGCCTGGACCCGCACCCCGACGGCAATCTCGGCCTCGGCCACGCCGGCGGCCGCGAGGGCATCGCGCGCCAGGCCGGCCAGCCGCTGCTGCGCCTCGCGCCCGGGATACCCCTGCTCGATCAGCACATGCACCTTGCCATTTTCGATACGAATGTCACGATCTTTTACCGAGGCGCCCAGCGCCAATCCGGTTTCAGGATCATTCACCCCACGCAAAACACTGCGAATCTGGTCTATCGTTATACTCATGTCACTATGATATTCAGAGGCGTCCCGAGTGCTTCGCCCGCCGTTACCCCCAAGGATAGCGGAACCGGCGGAACCTTTTTGCCCTGTTTTGCATCCTATCTCCATGACCGACGCTCTCATTCGCTTTCTTCGCGCCATTCCCATCATTCTGCTGGGCTTGATCGGCATGTTCATGGCGCTGATCTTCATGGCCTCGACCGCGATCGCACTTGGCATCCTGTACGTGGTTGCCAAGGTGCGCGGCAAGCCCTTCGGCGTGCGCGCCTACTGGAGCCAGCGCCAGGCCGCCCGTCCGGGCCCGTTTCGCGCCGCCGACCCGGCCGCCAGCTTCCCGCAGGCCGGCCGCGGCGACGTGATCGACGTCGAAGCCCGCGAGATCCGCTGATCTCCCTCCTGCCCGACGCCGCCGCGCCGGGCTGCATGCTGTTACCCTGATCGGGCCGGCGCCTGTGCGCCGGCCCGATCAGTGCTGGCAGGGCCCTGAAATGCCCCGCCCCCACCCGGCAGGCGCCGCCTGTCCTCCTTTTCACCCGTCAAATCCGTCATGTCACGCACGCTATTTGTCACCACTGCGCTTCCCTACGCCAACGGCTCCTTTCACATCGGCCACATCATGGAGTACATCCAGGCCGATATCTGGGTGCGGGCGATGCGAATGGCGGGCCACACGGTGCATTTCGTCGGCGCAGACGACGTCCACGGCGCGCCCATCATGCTCAAGGCCGAAAAGGAAGGCATCACGCCCCAGGAACTGGTGGCGCGCTACGCCGCCGAGCGTCCGCACTATCTGAACGGCTTTCACGTCCGTTTCGACCACTGGCACACCACCGATTCGGCCGAAAACATCGCCCTGTCTCATGAGATCTACCATGCGCTCAAGGCGGCCGGCCTGATCGAAACCCGCTCGATCGAACAGTTCTACGATCCGGTCAAGGGCATGTTCCTGGCCGACCGCTATATCAAGGGCGAATGCCCGCGCTGTCACGCCAAGGACCAGTACGGCGACTCCTGCGAGGTCTGCAGCGCCGTCTATGCCCCCACAGAACTGATCCAACCCTACTCGGCCCTGAGCGGCGCCACACCGGTGCTCAAAAGCTCGGACCACTTCTTCTTCAAACTCTCCGACCCGCGCTGCGTCGAATTCCTGCAGCAGTGGACCACCGGCAGCAACCGCCAGGGCGTCAAGCACCTGCAGCCCGAAGTGCAGGCCAAGACGCGTGAATGGCTGGGCGGCGAAGACGGCCAGGCCAAGTTGGGCGACTGGGATATTTCGCGCGATGCCCCCTACTTCGGCATTGAGATCCCGGATGCCCCGGGCAAGTACTTCTATGTGTGGCTGGATGCGCCGGTCGGCTACCTGGCCTCGCTCAAGTCCTACTGCGCCAAGACCGGCATGGACTTCGACGCCCTGCTGGATCCGGCCGGCCCGACCGAACAGGTTCACTTCATCGGCAAGGACATCATTTACTTCCACGCCCTGTTCTGGCCGGCCATGCTGAAATTCGCCGGCCGCAAGACGCCGGATGCGATCAATGTCCACGGCTTCATCACCGTCAGCGGCGAAAAGATGTCCAAAAGCCGCGGCACCGGCATTTCGCCGCTGCGCTACCTGGAAGTCGGCCTGGATGCGGAATGGATGCGCTATTACATGGCGGCCAAGCTGAACGCCCGGGTCGAGGACATGGACTTCAACCCCGAAGACTTCATCGCCCGCATCAACAGCGATCTGATCGGCAAGTACGTCAACATCGCCAGCCGCGCAGCCAACTTCATCACCCGCCACTTCGACGGCCAGCTCGGCTACCTGGGCGACACCCGCGCGCTGGAACAGGCGTTCACGCAGCAGGCCGAATCGGTGCGCCAGGCCCTGGAGACGCGCGAATACAACCGCGCCATCCGCGAGATCATGGGGTATGCCGACAGCATCAACCAGGCTTTCGATGCGGCCCAGCCCTGGGTTCTGGCCAAGGGTTTCGCCGAAGCCGACGAGGCGCGCCGCGCCCAGCTGCAGGACATCTGCTCGCGCGCGCTGGCCGGCTTCAAGGCGCTGACCGTCATGCTGGCGCCGGTGCTGCCGGCCCTGGCAACCCGCGTGGCCCATGAACTTTTCGGCCTGCAACGCGACTTCCTGTGGAGCGATGCGGCCGAACTGCCGACCCGCGTGGCCCCCTTCAAGCACCTGATGCAGCGCGTCGACCCCAAACAGCTCGACGCGCTCTTCGAGGCGCCGGCCCCCGAAGCCGAACCTGCCCCCGCCCCGGGTGGCGAGGCGCTGGCCGAGACCATCACCATCGACGACTTCGCCAAGGTCGACCTGCGCATCGCCAAGATCGTCAATTGCGAAGCGGTCGAAGGCTCGACCAAGCTGCTGCGCCTGACGCTGGACGTGGGCGAAGGCCGTCACCGCAACGTCTTCTCCGGCATCAAGTCGGCCTACCAGCCGGCCGATCTGATCGGCAAGCTGACGGTGCTGGTGGCCAACCTGGCGCCGCGCAAGATGAAGTTCGGCATCTCCGAAGGAATGGTGCTGGCCGCCAGCCACGCCGACGAGAAGACCGATGCCGGCATCTACGTGCTGGAGCCCTGGCCCGGCGCGCAGCCCGGCATGCGAATTCGCTGAGCCCCATGAAAAACGCGCCCTCGGGCGCGTTTTTCATGGGCGGCGCACCGTCTTTCAGGCGGCCACGGGCTTGAGCTGCGGGTCCAGCGCCACCCGCTCGTCGAACACGAAGCACGCGCCGTCGTAGCCGGGCCCGCCGGTTTCCTCGAAGTATTTGAGAATGCCGCCTTCCAGCTGGTAGACATGCTCGATGCCGATGTCTTCCATGTAGATGGCCGCCTTCTCGCAGCGGATGCCGCCGGTGCAGAAGCTGACCACCGTCTTGCCCTCGAGCTCGGCGCGATGAGCCTGCACCGCCTCGGGAAACTGGGTAAAGCGCTCGATGCGCCAATCGATGGCATTGCGGAAGGTGCCGACATCGACCTCGAAGGCATTGCGCGTGTCCAGCATGACCACTTCCCGGCCGGCATCGTCATGGCCCTGGGCCAGCCAGCGCGCGAGGGTGGTGGCCGCCACACTCGGCGCACGCCCGGCCTCCGGCCGGATAGTGGGATGATCCATGCGGATGATCTCGCGCTTGCGGCGCACCCGCATGCGACCGAAAGGCACCGTCTCGGATTGGCTGAACTTCACTTCGAGATCGGCAAAACGCGCATCCTCGCGCAACTGCGCGAGAAAGGCAGCGATGGCCTCGGCCGGGCCAGCCAGAAACAGATTGATGCCCTCGGGCGCCAGCAGAATGGTGCCCTTGAGCGCCAGCGCCTGGGCGCGCGTCAGCAGCGGCTCGCGCAGGTCATCGGCGTCGGGCAGGCCGACGAACTTGTAGGCGGCGATATTGACGATAGACATAAGGCGGAAAAAAGAAGCGTGCGGCACCCTGATGCGCCGCCGCACGCGCAATGCTAACCGAAACTCAGGGGCGGGCCACGGCCTGCTCGACCACGCTGTCCAGGACCCAGCGCACCGGCGCCGCATCGGCCGGCGCGTTCGGATCGCGCACTTCGACCACCTTCAGGCGATAGTCGATGCCGGGCTGAAACTGGAAGCCGACGATGTCGCCCCGCCACACCTGCCAGGGCTGCGACGGCGTTTCGCGCACCATGTAGCACATGCCCCGCACCCCGCCCTCTTCACACATCACGCGGGCGGAATGCACATAGATCAGCTTGGTGGGCCCCGTCTGCCCGCCGACCAGCGGATCCTGGGCGCGCCCGAACTGCATCACCTCGCCATTGCTCAGGGTGAGCGTCAGGCGGCTGGGGTGCATGTCATCGTCCAGACGGCTGGCGGTGATCGCCGTCAGGCCATTGAGGAAAGCCTGCTCACGCGCCATGGGCCCCGGCGGGCAGGCCTTGCGGGTGGTCGCAGGCGGCGCCGTCACCAGCAGCTGGCCATTGACTACGCGATAAGGGGCCGTGTAGTGGTTGCAACCGGAAAAACCGGAGAGCTGGGCCCGTCCCTGCTCCTGGGTAAAGACCAGCGTCAGGGGCTGCTGCCCCGCAACCGTCGCATTCAGGGGCTGTGGCGCGCCGTTGGCGCCCGTCCAGGCGTTCAGTTGCCAACGCGTCTGCGCCAGGATGTCGGATTGCTGGCGAGCCGCCAGGCCGCCTGCCGGCGGCGGCGACGAGCTGGCGCAGGCGCCCAGCGCAAGGACGAGGGCCAGCGGCCCGGCATGTCGAAAGAAGGAAAACATGGAAACTCCTCGGATCCCGGACCGGCTCAGCGCGGCTGCGCCATGCCGGGTGTGGGCGGGTCCTGGCGGCGGGTGAAATCCAGCACCGCGCCCGACTTCAGCGTAAACACCAGATGGCGCGGTGCGCCGCTGGCATCGATGGAAAAGGCCTGCACGTCGGTCAGGGCCTGCAGATAATCACGCTCCAGCGCGGCGCGTTGCGGCGCCGGGCAGGCCATGCGGGTCGTGGCCGGCGGCGCGATCTTGAGCATGCCCTTCTCCAGCACATAGGCGCTGGTATAGCGGTTGCAGCCGGCAAAGCCGGCAACGGTATGCGCCCGGCCCTCGGCCAGGAAAATCAGGGAGATCGGCTCACCATTGTCCCCGTGGGGAATATCGCGCAACTGGCCTTGCGGGTCCGTCCAGCGCGTCAGTTCCCAATGCGTCTGGGCGAGAGAATCGGCGCTGGTGGTCACATTGCGGGCGGCCTCGCCTTGCGCGCGGGCCTGGCCCTCGTGCGTGGCGCAGCCGGCAACGGCCAGCGCCAGCATCAGGCCGGCGGCCGCGCGAACCGGGGAAATGAAAGGCATCGCACTTGCTCCTTTGATCAGGCAACGTAGTTAATGTAACCCGCGCGACGCGTCGATCTAAAGGCTGCGGTTGGCGATATAGGCAGCCAGCAGGGCTTCGAGCTGGCGCTTCTCGGCCAGACTGAGTTTCATGTAGTCGGCAAAGGCGACGCTGTCGAAGGGCCAGTCCTGCTTGCCATCGCTGAACATAGGCCCCGCGCCCGCGCCCAGCCAGGCGGGCAACACCTGCAACGCGTAGGTGAGACGGATCAGGATATCGGCGCTGGGGCAGGCCCGCGAGCCGCTTTCGTAGTTGCCGATGGCGCCCTGCGACAGCCCGCAGGCCTGGGCCAGATCTTTCTGGGTCCAGCGGCGCAACAAACGCGCCTGCCGCAGGCGTTCTGCAAACGTGCTCATGCCACCGGCGCAGCGGTCAACGGGTGGCCGGCGCCGGATGCGGCCACAGCAGACATGGCCAGACTAACTGGCAAGACAGACATGAAATCGCTTTCCTTTCACTGCAACACCGATCCGGGGGAGCCGAATTGTCTCCGGAGCCGGCTGGCGGCCAGGAAATGCACCGCGTCATATACCGAAAATAATGTATCTCCGTTATACCGGGGAAAATAATTAATTTCCTTGCCAAGCCGCATCGAATGCGCGTTCCGCTCCGCCGGGGGAAGGAATGAGAGGCGATATACGAAACCTCTATTCACAAATAAATACGCACGTGTTTAAATCAAAAACGAATGTGAATTCGAGAGGTCTGCCGGAGTTTATTTGCGAACGCCGTCATTTCGCCCACACTCCCCCTGCCACGCCTCCCCGGAAAAACACATGTCGCCCTCGCTGGATGTCATCTTTCTCGCCAAAGGCGACGCTCCGCATGCATCCCGCCTGGAATGTCTGCACCAGCTGGGGTTTTCCGTGCAGCGCTGCCACGATCTCAAAACCCTGTATGCCTGCCAGGCCGCCCGGCCAAGCAAGCTGCTGGTCCTGAGCGCCTCGGGCGCCGATATCCAGCTCGCGTCGTGGCGCATGCGCGCCATAGCGCCCGATATCGGCATCGTGGCCTTGTTGCGTCATGCGAGCAGCGCCGCACGCATCCGGGCGCTGCAAAGCGGCGCGGACATCTGCCTGCCCGCCGACACCGATGGGCTGGAGCTGGCCGCCATCCTGCATGCCTTGCTGCGGCGCATGGAAGCCACCCGCATGCTGCCCCAGCCTGCCGCGCGTGCGGCCACCGGCGTCGCCCCGAAGCGGGACAAGGCGTGCATGCCCGATCTGCCGCAGTGGCGCCTGCATGGCTCGCGCTGAACAATCAGATGCGTCCTAGCTTCATGCACTATTGGCGCAGGAGCACGCCCGCCACGAAGCGATTCAGCCGGATCCGAGCGTACAAGCGGACAAAATAATCCGTCACGTTCCTGCTCGCTCATCATGACAAACCCACTTCCGCACCACCCGGTCACGACCGCAGCCGAACGCCGCGGCCGCCTTGCCCTGCTGGGCCTGGCGCTGGGCCTGGCTCCCATGCCCCTGCTGGCCGCTGACGGCACCATCACCATCACCGGCGAGATCACCTCGCAAACCTGCAAGATCAACGGCGCCGAGCCGCCCGCCAACCTGCTGGTGACGCTGCCCAGAATCTCCACCACGGCGCTCAAGAACACCAATGACGTGGCCGGCGCGACCGCTTTCCAGATCAAGCTGACCGACTGCCCCGCCACCCTGGACAACAAGAACCTCAAGGCGTACTTCGAACCAGGCGGCACGGTGGATCCGGCCACCCATAACCTGATCGCCTACACCACCACCTCGCCGCCCACCACGGCGGCCAGCGCCATCCCCAGCACCGGCGTCGGCGCCTCGGATACGTTTCAATCGGTGCAGATCCAGCTGACCAACCCGGATGGCACGATCATCAAGGCCGGCGCGCCGCTGGCCGAGCAGGCGGTGCAGGAGGTCAAGGCCAGCAAGGCCGCGGGCGCGAGCACGGCCGACGCCACCCTCACCTACCTGGCGCGCTACGTGCGCACCAGCAGCAACGCCATCACGCCCGGCAAGCTGCATGCCTACGTGCAGTACTCCATCGTCTATCCCTGAGCCGGACGGCGGATGAGGGTGGATTTGCCGAACAGGCTTTCCACCAGCTCGGCCGCCGCGATGGCGCTGCGGTTGCGCACGTCCAGGGCCGGATTCAGCTCGACGATGTCCAGCGACGCCAGGCGGCCGGTATCGGCGATCATTTCCATGCACAGCTGGGCTTCACGGTAGCCCGGCCCGCCCGGCACCGTGGTCCCCACACCGGGCGCGACGTCGGGGTCCAGAAAGTCGACGTCGAAACTCACATGCAGGTGCGTATCGGGCGCCATCCCGGCCAGCGCCGCCTGCATGGTGGCACGCATGCCGGCCTCGTCGATGTAACGCATGTCGTAGACCTCCAGGCCCGCCTCATGGACCCGCTGACGCTCCCCTTCATCGACACTGCGGATGCCGACCTGACGCACCTGATCGGGCAGCAAGGCCGGGACAAAGCCCGCCATCCGGGTAAGCGCCTCTGGCCCATCGCCGCACAGGCAGGCCACCGGCATGCCATGCAGGTTGCCGGTCGGCGTCAGCGCATTGGTATTGAAGTCGGCATGGGCATCCAGCCACAGCACGCGCAGCGGCCGCCCGTTGTCGCGGCAGTGGCGCGCCACCGCGCTGATCGAACCGACGGCCAGACAGTGATCGCCCCCCAGCAGCACCGGCAGGCACCCGGCCTGCAGCTCGGCGGACACAGCCTGGTAGATCAAGGCATTCCAGGCCACGACTTCGTCCAGATGCCGATAGCCCTGCCGAGGCGGCAGCCAGGGATTGGGCGGACCGGAAAGGTTGCCCCGATCATGGACCTGCCGGCCACAACCCCGCAGGCGTTCGACCAGGCCGGCCACGCGCAGGGCCTCCGGCCCCATGGAGGCGCCGCGCGCGCTGGCGCCCACGTCGGTGGGCGCGCCGATCAGGCTGACATCGGTATGAGACATGACAACTCCTGGGCTAAGAACCGGCCGTGCGCAGACGGCCCGGGCAGGCAAGCCGAACCGCCTGGACACCAGGCATGGTAGAGAGATTCGCTGCCAGCGGAAAGAGAGAAGAATGCTGCGTATAGCCAGATTACCGATCAGATTGCACCTGAATATGACGATCTGACAGGGCTGCACTATCATCGGCTTTTCCCTGAAACGCCCTGGAACCGTATGCTGCTCGACCCGCTGGACCGCCAGTTGATCGCCTTGCTGCGCCGCGACGCCCGTCTGCCCATCGCCACGCTGGCCAAACAGCTGGGCGTGTCGCGCGGCACGGTGCAGAACCGCATGCAGCGCCTGGAGCGCGAGGGTGTGGTGGCCGGCTACACCCTGCGGCTGGCCGAACATGAAGACAAGGCCGGCGTCCAGGCCATCACGCTGATCGAGGTGCATGGCGCAGCGACCGATCAGGTCATCGCCGCCCTGCGACGCCTGCCCGAAGCCGCCCAGGTGCACTCCACCAACGGCCGCTGGGATCTGGTGGTGCACCTGAACGCGGCCGATCTCAATGCTTTCGACCGAGTCTTGCGCGAATTGCGCAGCATCGCCGGCGTGGCCAACTCCGAGAGCCATCTGCTGCTGGCGGTGCACCGCTGACCAGCCTCGGCGTCTGTGGCGATAATGGTGATCCCCCCGCGCACGACGCCGCCGCCTTCCGGCCGGCCGGGCAGGCGCCTTAACGGAGACCGTCATGAGCAACACCCAGTTTGATTTCCACGGCAAGGTCGCGATTGTGACCGGCGGCGCGCAAGGCATCGGCCGCGCCTGCGTCGAACGTCTGGCGCAGGCCGGCGCCAACGTCAGCATCTGGGATGTGGACGCCGCACAGGGGCAGGCCCTGGCAGATGCGCTCGGCCAGCAGGGCCAGTTCGTGGCGTGCGACGTCAGCCGCCAGGACGCCGTGCAAGCGGCGCTGCAGGCCACGCTGGCGCACTTCGGACGGGTCGATCAACTGGTCAACAACGCCGGCGTGGTGCGCACCGGAGACTTTCTCGACATCAGCGAGGCCGATTGGGACCTGGTCATGAACGTCAACCTCAAGGGCGCCTTCCTGGTGGGCCAGGCGGTGGCGCGCGTGATGGCGGCACAGGGCAGCGGCGCCATCGTGCACATGAGTTCGGTCAACGCGGTGCTGGCGATCCCGTCGATCGCCACCTACAACGTCAGCAAGGGCGGCATTGCGCAACTGACCCGCGCGATGGCGCTGGCCCTCATCGATCACGGCATCCGCGTCAATGCCGTCGGGCCCGGCACCATCGGCACCGAACTGGCGCAACGCGCCGTGATGGCCGATGAGGCGGCCCGCGCGCGCCTCATGAGCCGCACGCCCATGCGCCGCCTGGGCGAACCCGCCGAGGTGGCCGACGCGGTGGCCTATCTGCTGAGCGACGCGGCCAGCTACATCACCGGAGAAACCCTCTATGTCGACGGCGGCCGGCTGGCGCTGAACTACACCGTCTGAAACGGGCCGACGCCGGTTCTGTGCCATGAAAGAGGTACTGCTTTCCGATCTGCTTGCCGGCGCGCTGTCGCGCGAGGCCGAGCTGCCATTGCAACGCCAGATCTACGAGATCGTGCGCCGTGGCGTGCTGGACCATACTCTGGTCGCCGGCCAGCGCCTGCCCTCGTCGCGCGCGCTGGCCGCTGAGCTGGGGGTGTCGCGCATCACCGTGACCCTGGCCTACGAACGCCTGATCGCAGAGAGCTACCTGAGCACACGCGCCGGCAGCGGCACCTTCGTCGAACACACTGCCGCGCGGCCGCTGCAAGCCACCCGGGGCGTGCGCGCCGGGCCGCAGCCCCCCGGGCTGTCGGCGCGCGGCAACAGCCTGAGCACCAGCGCCAGCGGCCTGGCGCAGTACAGCGGCGCCTTCGTGCCGGGCATTGCCGACGCCAGCCTGTTCCCGTTTCATCTCTGGCGCCGACTGGTGGCGCGCCACCTCGGCAAATCCAATCTGGCGCTATCCGGCTACGCCAGCGAAGGCGCCGGGTTTCTGCCGCTGCGCCAGGCCGTGGCCCACTACCTGCGCCTGTCGCGCTCGGTGGTCTGCGAGGCAGAACAGGTCATCATCACTGCCGGCACCCATCAGTCGGTCGATCTGTGCGCACGCATGCTGGCTCAGCCCGGCGACGGTGCGCTGGTCGAAAGCCCCTGCCACTGGGCCTTCCCGCCGGTGCTGGGCGCCGTGGGGGTGCGCAGCCATGCGGCCCGGGTGGACGAGCAGGGCCTGAGCCTGGGCGCGACCAAGGCGCCGCGCCGCACGCGCCTGCTGATCACCAGCCCTTCGCACCAATACCCGACCGGCGTGATCATGCCGCTGACCCGCCGCCTCGAACTGCTGCAGCAGGCGCGGGCTCGCGGACTGTGGATCCTGGAGGACGACTACGACAGCGAGTTCCGCTATGACGGCGCGCCCATCCCCTCGCTGCAGGGCCTGGACGGCGACGGCCGGGTGATCTACATGGGCACCTTCAGCAAGAACATGTTCGCCGGGCTGCGCATGAGCTATATCGTGGTGCCGCCCCATGTCGCCCAGGCGTTCTCGCACGCCAGCGCCAGCATCTACCGCCCCGGACACCTGCATCTGCAGGCCGCGCTGGCGGACTTCATGGCCGAAGGCCATTTCTCGCACCACATCAAGCGCATGCGCATCGAATATGGCGCGCGCCAGGCCTTGCTGCGCGAGGCGCTGGCGCGCCACACCGGCCAGGCGCTGCAGCTGTCACAGGCCAGGGCCGGCCTGCATGTCTACGCCGGACTGGCGTCGGGCATCGACCCCGGCGCGCTCGCCGCGGCCGCGGCCGCCGAAGGGTTGGTGCTCGGCCAGCCGCGCTATCTGCCCGACCACGCCGGCCCGCGTCCGCACGCCCTGGTGCTGGGCTATGGCGGCGTGCCTGCCGGGCAGATCGAAGACGGCGTGCGCGGTCTGGCCCGCGCCCTGGAGCAGGCCGTCCAGACGCGCGGCGTCGCGGCACGCCGCGCGCGGCGCTGACGCCGGCCGGAGGGTCAGCCGCCCAACTGCGCGAGCACCTGATCGGCGGCCGACAGCAGCAGGTCGGCATGCTCCTGCCCGAAGGGCAGTTGCGGACGCAGCTTGAGCACATTGCCGTGCAATCCGGTAGCGCTCAGCAAGACGCCCTTGTCGCGCATCAGGTTCACGAAGCGGTGGGTCTGGCTCTTGGCCGGCGTCCGGGCGTCACGGTCGGTGACGAACTCCACCCCGATGAACAGGCCATCGCCACGCACATCGCCGATCAAGGCATGGCGGGCGGCCAGCTCACGGAAGCCATCGCGCAGATAACGGCCGCTGCGCGCGGCGTTGTCCTGCAGCCCCTCGTCTTCGATGACCGACAAGGTCGCCATGGCCGCCGCGCAGGAAACCGGATTGCCCCCGAAGGTATTGAAGTAACGCGCCTCGCTGCCAAAGCGCGCCAGGATTTCGGGGCGCGCCACCATGGCGGCGATGGGATGGCCGTTGCCCATGGGCTTGCCCATGGTGACGAGGTCGGGCTCCAGCCCGTGACGCTGGAACCCCCACATGCAGCTGCCCGTGCGCGCAAAACCGGCCTGCACCTCATCGGCGATGAACAGCCCCCCGGCCTCACGGATGGCCGCCACCGCCGGCGCCAGAAAGCCGGCCGGGTCGGTGTAGACGCCATCGCTGGAAAACACCGTATCGACCAGCAGCGCCGCCGGCTTGATGCCATGGCGCTGCATGTCGGCGATGGCAGCCTGCACCTGATCCGCGAACCACTGGCCCAAAGTGCCCGGGTCCAGGCGATAGCTGTCCGGCGCGGCCACCGTGCGCGTGTCCAGCCCCAGCGGCACGGCCTGTCCCAATGACGGGGACACGGCCGATACCGACGCCGTGACGCCGTGGTAGGCCAGCTGAGTCACGATCACCCCGGTACCGCCCGTGTAGGCCCGCGCCACGCGCAACGCCAGATCATTGGCCTCGCTGCCGGTGCAGGTGAAGATGACCTGCGACAACGGGTCGGGAAAGGTCGCCAGCAGGCGCTCGGCGTAGTCCAGCACGCCATCGTGCAGATAGCGGGTATGGGTGTTGAGCAGGGCCGCCTGACTGGCAATGGCCTGGACCACGCGCGGATGACTGTGCCCGACCGAGGCCACGTTGTTATAGGCATCCAGGTAGCGCCGGCCGTCGGCCGCATACAGCCAGACGCCCTCGCCGCGCACGATGTGCAGGGGCTGGTCGTAGAACAGGCGGTAGGCCGGGCCCAGCACACGCTGGCGACGGGCGATCAGTTCGCGCTCGGCCGGTGGCAGCGTCCCCGCGGCCGAGGGGTCGAAGGCGTTGAGCATGGCTTTGTCGCGGCTCATGGGGAGTTCTCCGTAAAGGGCTGGCAGGCATCGAGCACGATGGCTTGCGCCTGCGTTCGGGACAGGGCATCCAGGCGCTCCAGGCCGTTCCAGGCCAGGCCATTGTTGCGCAGGATGTATTGACGGTTTTCCGGATGCTGACGCGCCCGCCAGCCGGTGATGAGCACCGTGATCAACAGGCGCGCGACGATCAGGTCCGGCAGGAGCAGCAATTCGCTCTCGGTCAGCGGCAGTTCGCGGTGGTAGCTGGCCAGGCAATCGCGCGCGGCGTTCGACAGCGGGTCGGCGGCGTCATCGAGCTGATAGGCGCAGGCCACCGCAATATCCTGCACCAGCGGCGCGCGCACCATGTCGCCGAAGTCCAGCAACGCGCTGATCTGCGCAGGATCGACGTCATCGACCATGACGTTGTAGGCGTTCAGGTCGTTGTGGATGACCTGGCGCCGCAAGCCGGCCAGCCGCGGACGCACCGCGTCGGCGAAATGTTGAAGATGGCGCTCGGCCAGGCGCCGCCGGCCGGGGTCGTCGACCTGCGGCAGCAGGTCGGCCAGGCGGTCTGCATGCTGCAGATCCCATAGCAGTTCATGATCGGCCATGGGATGGGAAAAGCCCGCCAGCGCCTGGTCAAAGCGCGCCAGAGCCAGACCCAGATGGCGTCGCTGCGCCGCGCTGCGCGGCACGCTGTGCAAGGGGCGCCCCGCCACAAAGGTGATCAGGCGGATGGCGCGCCGCATGCCGGCATCGTCTTCGTGCCAGTGGACATAATCGCCATGGCGGCCGGCCAGCAAGCGGGGAATCGGCACGGCGCCGCCGGCGCGCATCAGCCACAGCTGCGCCTGAGTATGGAAATCGGTCACTGCCGGATCTTCGGCCGGATGGGTGACCTTCAGGACGAAGCGGCGGCCGTCGTCCAGCGTCAGGCGGAAATTCTGGTCGCGCTCGCTGCTCAGCACATCGGCGCGGGCCTGCAGTCCGTAATGCTGCGCCGCGAGTCCGGCGGCATCCTGCGGGGTGAGCCTGGGCGGCCCGGCCGCAAACAAGGCCTGTCCCGTGCTGGTGGAATCCGTCGGGCTCATGCGTGACGCGCCCGGAATGCGGTCGGTGTCATCCGGACGGGAAATCCGGCGCCCGCGGCGGCAAGGGTGCGCGCCTTCGGAACAGGGGTCAGTGCTGGCATGTTGTCTCCTCGGCTCGTGGGCCTGCGATGGACAACGATGATAGGTTCGGGTGGCGCTAAAGCCGATAGCCACTATGGACTATCTGATATAGCCACTTTTGCGTCCATCGCGACCTGGAGCCGCCAGCCGGGCGCGCGTTCGAAGGAAAGGCTCCAGCCCTGCTGCTGACAGATGCGCTGCACCAGCGACAGGCCCAGACCCAGATTGCCGCTCTCAGGCGCCGCGCCGCTGACACAGGGCGCGCACAGTGCCTGGGGATCCAGGCCGGCGCCGGGCACGACGGGCTCAAGCCCGGCGACACCCGCTTGCTGGCCAAGACGCCCATGCTGGGCGGGCAGGAAACCGCCACCGTGACCTTCCCCCTGGCCGCATTGACCGCCGGCCAGCCCTACACCTGCTTCTGCGCCTTCCCGGCGCATGCCGCGCAGATGCGCGGCACGCTGGTGGTGGGCGGCGAGCTGGGCCACCCCCATGTGCATATCGACGGCCTGATAAAGCCCGCTTAGCGCGACAGGGCGGCAAGCATGGCCGCCCCCAGCGCAGGGTTGTCGCCCTCGCCGGCCAGGGCCGTCGCCGCCGCCTCGATGTCGCGCCGCGCCTTGTTCTGGCTGAGCTTGAACTTGCCTTCAAGCGCCGTGATCTCGATGCTCAGGCCCACGATGGCGCTCAGCATGCGGTCGATATACGCCGGCGCGCTATCGGTCATTTTCCAGGGCAGCGCCTTGCCGGCCTCATGACGGCGCGTCAGACGGGCCACCAGGCCGCGCACATAGCGTTCGTCGTCATGGATGCGCACCCGCCCGCGCGCGTGCACGACGCGGTAGTTCCAGCTCGGCACCTGCTCGTGCGTCTCGTGCTTGCTCGGGAACCAGCCCGGCGAGATATAGCCCGCCTCGGCGCGAAACACCACCAACACCTCGTCGCCATCGGCCAGCTCCTGCCAGACCGGGTTGGCGCGCGCCACGTGACCATGCAGCACCCCGAGCGTGGCGGTGCTCTCCAGTTCGAAAGGCAGATGATTGGCGTCCAGCGCGCCCCCGGCCTGCGTGACCAGCACGCCCAGCGGGTGGGCGCGCATCAAGGCATGCAATTCGGCCGTGTCGGTGACCTGGAAATGAGAAGGAAGATACATGGCGGCCATCCACAGCGAAGAATGGCCTATTGTCGCGCCGGCCCCGGCTGCCAGACAGAGCCAGGCCGGCGCGATCTCAAGGTGCCACTGGCGTGCTCAGCCGTAGCGACGCAGCACGCTGGCACCCTCGCGGACCAGTTGCTGCAACAGCGGCGCGGGCGCCAGCGAGGCATCGCCCGAGGCCTGCGCCATGTGCGCCAGCCGCTCGCTGATGCGCGCCAGGCCGGTCTGGTCGGCGTAGCGCATGGGCCCCACACTGGCGGCCGGCCAGCCATAGCCATGCCGCCAGACCACGTCGATGTCGCTGGCGCGCGCCACGATGCCCTCCTCCAGGATACGCATGCCTTCATTGATCATCGGATAGATCAACTGTTCGTGCATTTCCTGAGGCGAGATCGTCCGGCGCGACACGCCGGCGGCGGCCGAGGCGGCCTCGATGATGGCCTGCACCTGCGGATCGGGCAGGGGCTGGCGGCTGCCTGCCTCGTAGCGGTAATAGCCTTTGCCGGTTTTCTGGCCATGGCGACCCGCCTCGTAGATCGCATCGGCAATCGCCAGCGGCATGCCGCGCGCCTTGCGGGTGCGCCAGTTCACGTCCACCCCCGCCATGTCGGTCATGGCGAAAGCGCCCATGGGAAAGCCGAAAGCGGTCAGCACGGCATCGACATCCTGCGGCAAGGCGCCTGCCAGCAGCAGCCGCTCGGCCTGCTGGGTGCGCGGCGACAGCATGCGATTGCCGACAAAGCCCGGGCAGGCCAGCATGGCCACCGGCTGCTTGCCCAGCGAACGGATGAGCGCCATCGCCTGCCCCATGGACTCGGGTGTGGACGCCCGCGCCTTGACCACCTCGACCAGCGGCATCAGGTGCGCCGGACTGAAGAAGTGCAACCCGACCAGGCGACCCGGGCGCGCCAGCGCCTGCGCGATCTGGTCGATGTCCAGAAAAGAGGTGTTGGTCGCCACCAGGCAGCCCGGAGCCAGCTGCGGCTCCAGGTCACGCAGCAATTGCTGCTTGAGCGGCAGATCCTCGAAGACGGCCTCGATCACCAGATCGCAGCCTGCGGCCTCGGGCAGGCTATCGGCAAGCGCGATGCGGGCACGCGCCGCCCCGGCCTGATCCCCCGTCATGCGCCCCCGACGCAGCAAGGCGGCATAGGCCTGATCCAGGCTGTCGGCTGCCTGCCCGCGCGCGGCCGGCAGGCTCTCCACCAGCGACACATCCAGGCCGCCATTGGCCAGGCACATGGCGATGCCCCGGCCCATGGTGCCGGCCCCCAGCACCGCGGCGCGCCGCCAGGGGCGCTCGCTGTCCGGCCATTGGGCCGCACTTGCGGCCTGCGCCTGCGCCCGTTCGAGATAGGCGGCCGCATCCAGGGCCTGCAGGTCCGGCCCGGTTTGTGTTGAATCCATGCGTCGTCTCCTACAGCGTATCGGCGCGGCCCAGCAGCGCCGTCACCTGGCTGGACAGCTGCCCGCCATTGCCATGCACCAAAGCCACCCTGGCATCCGCGACCTGGCGCGCGCCGGTCTGCCCGCGCAGCTGGCGCACCCCTTCGGCCAGCGCGAAGATGCCGTACATGCCAGGATGGCAGCAGGACAGCCCGCCCCCGTTGGTATTGACCGGCAAGGCGCCGCCCGGCGCGATCCGCCCGTCTGCCACGAAGGCCCCCCCTTCCCCCTTGGCGCAAAAGCCGAGATCCTCCAGGAACAGAATGGGATTGATGGTGAAGGCATCGTAGAGCTGCAGCACGTCCACGTCGGCCGGCGTCAGGCCAGCCATCTCGAAGGCGCGCCGGCCGGAATCGCGCGCTGCCGTGGTGGTCAGGTCCGGCATGCTGGAGATCTGGCGATGCGTGGTGGCCATGCCCACGCCCAGCACGGCAACGGGCTGCTCGCAGACCGCGCGGGCCCGGTCGGCCCGCATCAGGATGAGCGCGCCACCGCCGTCCGTGACCAGGCAGCAATCGCGCAGGGTGAGGGGATCCGACACCATGCGCGCCTGCAGGACATCCTCGACCGAGAGCGGCGTGCGCACGTGGGCCTGCGGATTGAGCTGCGCCCAGGCGCGCGCGGCCACCGCCACCTGCGCCAGCTGCTCGCGCGTGGTGCCGTATTCATGCATGTGCCGCGCCGTCGCCAGCGCATAGCCGGAGATCGGATTGCGCGGCTGGAAGTCGGCCTCCCAGGTCATGCGCTCCGACAGCGACTTGAGCTTGCCGCCTTGCGACTGCTGATCCGAGCCGTAGCACACGCAGGCCACCGTGCAGACCCCCGCCTCCAGCGCCATCAGGGCCGGCAGCAGATGCCCCACGAACGATGAACCGCCGATATTGGTGCCATCCAGATAGCGGGGCTGCAGCCCCAGGTACTCGGCCACCGATAGCGCCGGCATGAACTCCGACAGGGTGGCGGCGAACAGACCATCGATATCGCTGACCGCGATGCCGGCGTCGGCGCAGGCCGCCGATACGCTGCAGGCCAGCTGATCCAGCGAGGTCATGCCGGGCTCGGCCCAGCGGTCGGACGTGCCCACGCCCACGATCGCGGCTCGCCCGCGCAATGCTGCCGTCATACTGCCTCCTGCACATCGAACACCACATTGAGACGCTCGCCAACCATGGCGATGCGGGCACGCACCGGCATGCCGATGCGCACCGCATCCGGCGCCAGCCCCTCGACCCGGCTCATCATGCGCGGCCCTTCCTCGAGCGCGATCAGGGCGACGTTGTAGTCGCCGCCCGATTCGGGCCGGCGCCGCACCACGGTGCTGGAATACACCACCCCACGGCCGCTGACCGGCTCCCAGGCGAGCGTCTCGCGCCCGCTCCAGGGCGAGACGCGGCGCGGATAAAAAAGAAACTGCCCGCTGACCGTGCAGCGCTGCAGGCAAAAACGCCCTTCGGCCAGAAAACGGCGGTACTGCGCTTCGGGCGTGAGCCCGGCGGGCGCGCCGGCCCCGGGTGCAGACGAAGACATCGACATAGGTCCGCTCCTCAACGCAGGGTAGCGACGTCGTCGTCTTCGTTGACCGGTTGACCGACTGTCACCAGCACGGCGTCGATCACGCCGGCCTCTTCGGCCTCCACGGGAATCTCCATCTTCATGGATTCCACGGTGATGATGACATCGCCCACGGCGACCGCATCGCCCGGCTGGACATGTATGTTGGCGACGGCGCCGGACACAATGGATTTGATAGCGTTCATAAAAGATACCTTCAGGAATGGAGGGTTGCCACGGCCCGGGCGGGGTCGGCCAGCACACGGGCGGCCAGCCCGATGTCCAGACGCCCCTCGATGTAATCGGGGCTGTCCAGCACCTGCAGCAGGAAAGGAATGTTGGTCTTGACTCCCTCGACGGCGAAAGCCTGCAGCGCCTCGCGCAGGCGTTGCAGCGCCTGCGCACGGGTCTCGCCGCTGGCGATCAGCTTGGCCAGCAAGGGGTCGTAGAATCGCGGTACCTGGCAACCTTCGGCATAACCGGTTTCCAGGCGGATGCCCGGGCCGGCCGGCGGTTCGAACCGCGTCAGGCGACCCGGCGACGGGAAAAAGCGCCGGGGATCCTCGGCGTAGATCCGCGCCTCGATGGCATGCCCGCGCGAAACCGGCGTCTCCGGCAAGACCGCCTCCAGCCGCTCGCCGGCCGCCAGCCGTATCTGCGCAGCCACGATGTCGATGCCGGTGGTCTGTTCGGTCACGGCATGTTCGACCTGCAGGCGGGTGTTGACCTCCAGAAAGCTGAAGCCATCCTGCGGCGTGTAGAGCATCTCCACGGTACCGATCACGTCGTAGCCGATGCCGCCCAGGATCTGCTCCAGCTGAGCGGCCATGGCGTCCAGCTCGGCTGCCTCGATGCCGGGAGCGCGCGACTCCTCCAGCACCTTCTGGTGGCGCCGCTGCACGCTGCAGTCGCGCTCGAACAGCGCACGCACCTGGCCATGACGATCGGCCAGAAACTGGAACTCGATATGGCGCGGCCGTTCGATCAGCTTTTCCAGATAAAGCGACGCCTGCCCGAAGCTGCGCTGCGCGATGGCGCTGGCCGAGGCCCAGGCATCGGCCAGCGCTTCGGGCGAGGCTACCGGAATCATCCCGATGCCACCGCCGCCGGTTGCCGGCTTGATCAGCACCGGATAGCCAATCGCCCGGGCGGCAGCGGCGACCTGCGCCAGATCGTCGGGCAGGATCTCGGAACTGGGCGACTGCGGCATGCCCCGCTCGTGCATGAAGCGACGCGCGCGGGTTTTCTCGCCCAGCTCGGCGATCCAGCGCGAGCTGGGGCCGATGTAGCACAGCCCGGCCTGCTCCACGCGGCGCGCGAAGTCTGCGTTCTCCGACAGAAAGCCATAGCCCGGATGAATCGCCTGCACCTGCGCGCGGCGCGCGATATCCAGGATGGCATCCTGGTTAAGGTAGGTGGCGGCGGGCTCGTCGCCGGGCAGCAGATAGGCCTCGGTGGCCTCCTTCACGTAGGGCAGACCGGCATCGATGTCGGAGTGCACCACGACCGACTCCAGCCCCAGTTGATGCAGCGCACGCAGCACGCGCGCGGCCACGGCGCCCCGATTGGCGATCAGCACGCGCCGCAAGGGCGCACTGGCCGGGGCGGTCTTGTTGGATTGCGTCATCATTGCTCCTGCGCCGGGATCACCACGGCATCCACCAGCACGGGCGCAGCACCGCGCGTCACCAGCACCGGGTTGGCATCCACCGACACGATCCGTCCGGCCTGCCCGGCGAACCAGTCACCCAATTGCACCAGCATGGCCGCCAGCGCATCGATATCCACGGCCTGCAGCCCGCGCGTGGCGGCAAAGCCGCGCGCCACCTGCAGACGCCCGATGGCCTGACGCGCCTGCGCCGCCGTGAACGGCGCCACCAGGAACTGCATGTCCTGATAGGCCTCCACGAGCACGCCCCCGCGCCCGACCATCACCACCGGCCCGAACGCCGCATCCCAGTGCGCGCCAATGGCCAGTTCGAAGTCCGCGCGCGATTGCTCGGCGACCAGCAATCCACCGAAATCCGCGCCCAGCCCGGCAAGCGTGGCGGCATAGTCATCCCAGGCGGCCTGCCCCTGGGCAGGATCGCTGACATGCAGGCGCACCAGCCCGTGATCCGACTTGTGCGTGACCGCGGCCGATACGCCCTTGAGCACCAGGGGCGCGGCCAGTTCGGCAAAGACGGCTTCGATATCCGCGCGCTGACGGCAGACGCGATGGCGCATGACCGGCAAGCCCGCCCGCGCCAGCGCCGCCAGGCTGTCCGGCTCGTTCCAGGCGGCAGCCGCCTGCGGCACGCCGCCACGCTGACTGCACGACACCGGCACGGCGCCGCGCCGCTGGGCGTAATCGCTCAACAAAGCCAGCCCGCGCACGGCGTCGAACTCGCTGCGAAACACCGGCACGCCGCGCTGCCGGAACTCGGTGGCGACCCAATCCTGCACTGCGCAAACAGCCACCGGCACCCCGGCCGCCGCGGCGAACTGCGCCGTCTGCCCGGCGAAGTAACCCATGTCGTAGCCCTCGCCGCCGATCGGAAAGCCCACAAAGATGCTGTCGGCCGCACGGCTCTGGGCCACGGTATCCAGCACCGCGCCGTAGATGGCCGGCTGCCCCAGCAGAGCCGTGGTCATGTCGATGGGGTTGCGCGCGGCGACATAGGGCGGCAGCACGGCGCGCAGCGCCTGGGCCTGGCCCGGTTCGAAGGCCGCCAGCGCCAGCCCGTTCTGCTCGACCGCGTCGGCCGCCAGCACGCAGGTCGCGCCCGAGTTGCTGATGGCAGCCACCTTGCGCCCAGCGGGACGCTCGCGGCGCTCGAACAACTGCGCGTAGGAGACCAGCTCATCGAAATCACGCAGGCGCACGATGTTGTGCTGGCGCAGAAAGGCATCGCTGAGCGCATCCTCGCTGGCCATGGCGCCCGTGTGCGAACTGGCGGTCTGCTGCCCGGCCTGCGTGCGGCCGGCCTTGACGGCCAGGATGGGCACATCGCGTCGGGCCGACAGCGCCGCCGCTTCGGCCAGCACATCGGCATCATGCAGCGACTCGGCGTACATCAGCACCAGCCGGAGCTCCTCATCGGCCATCAGACCGCGCACGGTCTGGGCCACGGTGATGTCGGCCTCATTTCCGGTGGCGACCAGATAGCGCACGCCCAGTCCCTGGCGGCGCAGGCCGCCATACACAATGGCCGCCCCCGCCCCGCTCTGGCTGACGATGGCGATCGGCCCGTCCTGCGGCGGGCACTCATTGATCATGGTCGAGAAGTTGAGAATCGCCCCCTGCTGGAAGTTCGCCACCCCCTGGGTGTTGGGGCCGAACAGATGCAGGCCGGCAGCCCGCGCCTGCGTCACCAGCGCCTGCTGGGCGCGCAGGCCCTCCTCACCCAGCTCGGCAAACCCCGAGGAATAGATCACCGCGCCCCGGGCGCCGACCTCGATACACTGCGCCACGGCCTGCTCGACCTCGCTGCCGGCCAGGCTGATCACCACCACCTCGGGTGCCTGGGGCAGATCGGCCAGGCTGGCGTAACTGGCGATGCCCTGGACCTGCGCGCGCGCCGGATTGACCGGATAGATCTCGCCGCCGAAACCGTGGCGGCGCATGTAGGCGATGGGGCGCCCGCCCGCCTTGATGGGGTTGTCGGAGGCGCCCAGCACCGCCACGCGGCGCGGACTCAGCAATGCCAGCATGTCGGGCTGGCTGGTCGACTTACTCAATTTTCACTCCTGCGCGATCCACCACGTTCTTCCACTTGGCCATTTCGGCTTTGACAAACTCGTCGTACTGCTGCAGGTCCATATCGCCCGGCTCGGTGCCGTTCTCCTTGAACCAGGGGCGCGCCGCTTCGGCGTTGACGCTGGCGCGCGCCACCGCGTTGAGCTTCTGGGCAATCTGCGGCGGCAGGCCCGCCGGAGCGTAGAAGCCGATCCAGGTGATGGCCTCGTAGCCCGGCACACCCTGCTCGGCGATGGTGGGCACATCCGGCAAGGCCGGACTGCGCTGCGCCGAGGTCACGCCCAGCGCCCTGACGCTGCCGTCGCGCACGTAGGGCGCCATGGTCATCACGTCATGGAACAGCGCTGGAATCTGCCCGCCGAGCAGGTCGGTCAAGGCCGGGGATGCGCCCTTGTAGGGCACGTGCGTCATGGGAATGCCGGCTTCCAGCTTGAGCATTTCGCCCGACAGATGGGTCGCCCCGCCAATGCTGGAGGAGCCGAACATCAGGCCGCCCGGCTGCTCGCGCGCATAGGCCGAGAACGAGGCGATGTCCTTGACCGGCACCTCCTTGTTGACCACCAGCAGATTGGGCGTGGTGGCAAGCAGCGCCAGCGGCTGGAAGGCGGTGTGGGCGTCATAGGGCAGCTTGGCACGCACGGCCGGATTGATGACGTGATGGGTGGCCGAGACGAGCAGCGTGTAGCCATCGGGCGCGGCGCGCGACACGTAGTCCGTGCCGATCTGGCCGCTGGCGCCGGCGCGGTTTTCCACCACCACCGGCTGCTTGAGTTCATCGCTCATGTCCTTGGCCAGGCGCCGGGCCAGCACATCGGTCATACCCCCGGCCGGAAACGGCACCACCACGGTAATGGGCTTCTGCGGCCAGTCGCTCCCGGCAGCCACGGTGGCGCTGGCCAGCATGCCCCAGCCGCACACCAGCGCGGCGCTCAGCTGCGCCAGGCATTTTCTGCGTTGCATCATGTTTGTCTCCTCGTGCCGGCGGCCCTGCCGCCAGCGGGTTATGGGAACAGTCCGGCCGCTCAGGGCCGGATGCCGAACGTCCGCTGGCCCGGCTCGCGCAGCCGCGCGGCCAGATTGGCGAACTCCACCAGCCGCGCGCGGGTATCGCGCGGGTCGATGATGTCTTCGATGACGAAGGCCTCGGCGCTGCGGAACGGCGAGGTCAGGCTGCGTACCCGCTGCTCGATCTCGGCGCGCTTGCGCTGCGGATCGTCGGCGCCTTCGATTTCGGCCTTGTAGGCGACCTCCAGCCCACCCTCGATGGGCAGCGAACCCCAGTTGGCCGACGGCCAGGCATAGCGAAAGTTGTGCCGGCCCATGTGCTGGTGCGCGGCGGCGGCCACGCCATAGGCGCGCCGCAGAATCACCGAGCACCATGGCACCGTGGCCTGATAGACCGCCGCCAGCGCGCGCACGCCGGCACGCATGACGCCGGACTTCTCGGCTTCGACGCCGATCTGAAAGCCCGCAATGTCCACCAGGTTGACCACCGGCAGATGGAAAGCCTGCGCCAGATCCACGAAGCGGATCAGCTTCTCGGCCGTGGCGCGATCCCAGCCGCCCCCGTAGTGATAGGGGTCGCTGGCCAGCACCGCCACCGGCCAGCCGTCGATCCGGGCCAGCCCGGTCACCAGGGCGCGGCCCCACTTGCTGCCGATTTCCATGAAGGAATCGCCGTCCACCAGGGTCTGGACGATAGGGCGGATCTTGTAGACCGAACGCGAGTCGCGCGGGATGGCCGACAACAGCCAGGACTGGTCGCCGGCCTGCACCGGCTCCGGGCTGCGCGGCGGTAGCTCGAAGACCGAGCTGGGCAGGTAGGACAAAAAGCGGCGCGCCCGGGCAAAGGCCTCGGCCTCGCTGTCGACCTCGTCGTCGACCACGCCATTGCGGGTGTGGATCTGGCTGCCGCCCAATTCGTTCTTGGTGACCACCTGGCCGATGCGCTCGACCACCGGCGGGCCGGCATTGAACAGCTGCGAGCTGCCCTTGACCATCACGGAGTAGTGGCTGGCCGCCACGCGGGCCGCCCCCATGCCCGCCACCGAGCCCAGCGCCAGCGACACCACCGGCACCAGCGTCATGTTTTCCACCACATGCTGCCACACCTTCATGGTGGGGATCAGCGTATGGCCCTTGGTTTCGATATTGCGCACCGAGCCGCCGCCGCCCGTGCCGTCGACCAGGCGGATCACCGGCAGGCGCAGGTCGCCCGCCATGCGTTCGGCGTAGATCAGTTTGTCGCCCACGGCGCCGTCATTGGCGCCGCCGCGCACGGTGAAGTCGTCGCCCATGAGCACCACCGGACGGCCCTCGACCTGGGCACGGCCGATCACCAGATTGGACGGCACCACCGACTGCAGCTTGCCGGCCGCGTCATACTGCCCGCTGCCGGCCAGCGCGCCGATCTCTTGAAACGAAGCCGGATCGGCGATCGCCTCGACGCGCTCGCGCACGGTCAATTTGCCGGCCGCTTTGTGCCGCTGCACTTTCTCCGCCCCGCCCATCTGCTGGGCCAATCGCATGCGCAAGGCGAGTTCGTCGACTTCGGGTTGCCAGGACATCTGCTGCTCCTCATTGGAATGTCTTCAATACAGACATCTCATAAGCAAATGCCGTGCCAACTTGCCCTTCCCCCTCGGCCGCCCCCAAGTTGGCGACAAAGCTGTACCCTACGAAGACACAACAACGACACCGGAGACACAGTGTCCGCAGAAAAGACACAAGCAAGGCCCCCGGAACTCGGCGTGATCGTGCTGGATGCCGGCGGCGAACCTTGCTGGACCCACGGGCTGGGAGCCGAACTGCCGATCTGCCAGGCGGCCTGTCAGGCCTGGCGACAGCAATGCGCCCGCCACGGCGCGCAGGCCGAGGCCTTGCTCAGCATCGACGTGCCGCAGCGGCCCGCGCCGCTGCTGGCGCTGGCCCTGCCCGGCGCCGACAGCACCCTGCTGCTGCTGCGCGCCGGCGAAACCGGCAGCCCGCTGTTCGGGTTCATCGGCGCGGTGCCCTTCGCCACCGAGATCTTCAGCTACATGATCAGCAACCCCTACCAGGCCATGACGGTGGCCGACGCGCAGGGCAAGATGCGCTACATCAGCGAGGTGCATGAGCGCTTTCTCGGCCTGGCGCCCGGCGCGGCCATCGGCCGCGACGCCGGCGAAGTCATCCCGAACTCACGCCTGGGCGAGGTCGCGCGCAGCGGCAAGGCCGAAATCGCAGAGCTGCAAGCCATGCGCGGCGTGACTCGGGTGGTCAACCGGCTGCCCATCCGCCGCGACGGCGAGGTGGTGGGCGCCATCGGCCAGGTGCTTTTCAAGGACCCCGCCTCCATCTTCCGCATGCATCGCAGCGTGGCCCTGAAGCAGGTCGAACAGGAAGATCCCGCCGAGGCCGGCGGCCCTTCGCCGCTGATCGGACGCAGCGCCCCGATGCAGCGCCTGCGCCGCGAAATCCAGACCGTCGCGCACCTGGACATCCCCGTGCTCATCCTGGGCGAAAGCGGCACCGGCAAGGAGCTCGTGGCCCAGGCCATCCACAGCGCTGCCCGCCGCGACGAGCCCGCCCCGCTGGTCAGCCTGAACCTGGCCGCCCTGCCCTCCACGCTGCTCGAGGCCGAACTGTTCGGCTACCAGCCCGGCACGTTCACCGGCGGCAACCGCCAGGGCCAGCAAGGCCGCATCGAGCAGGCCGAAGGCGGCACCCTGTTTCTTGACGAGGTGGGCGACATTCCGATGGAAACCCAGGTCAAGCTGTTGCGCGTGGTCGAGGACCGGCGCGTGCAGCGCCTGGGCGGCGGCGAAAGCCGGCAGGTCAATTTCCGCCTCATCACCGCCACCAACCGGCACATGCAGGGCCTGATCGATGCCGAGCGCTTCCGGCTCGACCTTTACTACCGCCTGAGCGGCGTGGTGCTGCACGTGCCGGCCCTGCGCCACCGGCGCGAAGACATTCCGGAACTGCTGCAGCACTTCGTGCGCGCCTTCTGCCTGCGCAACAACATGCCGGTGCCGGAGATCTCATCCGGCGTGATTCCCTACCTGGCCGCGCAGGAGTGGCCCGGCAACGTGCGCCAGCTGCGCCAGCGCATCGAAGAAGCGCTGGTCTTCTGCGACACCGTGGAACTGCGCGTGAGCGACTTCGATCGCTACCGCCATGCCGAGCCGCCGCCCACCCCGGCGCCAGCCGCCATCGCGCCCGCGGGCGCCAGCCTGAAAGACGTCGAACGCGAACTGATCCACCGCACCATCGCCGAACTCGGCGGCAACAAAAAACGCGCCGCCGAGCGCCTGGGCATCTCGCGCTCGCACCTGTACAAGGTGCTCGCGCGCGAAGACTAGGGCAGCGGCGGCGCGGGGCTCAGCGGCGATAACGCCCGGACCAGGGCGCCAACTGCTCCAGCTGGGCGGACAACTGCAACAGCAGGTCTTCGCGGCCGAAGGACGCCGCGATCTGCACGCCGACCGGCAAGCCTGCCTCGGTCCAGTAGAGTGGCAGGCTGGCCGCCGGCTGCCCCGAGGCGTTGAAGGCGGCGGCAAACGTGCCATAGCGCCCTACCTGCCGGCGCAAGTCCATGAAGCTCACCCCGCGGGTGGACAACACCCCCAGCTTCAACGGCAGTTGCGTCAGGGACGGCGACAACACGATGTCGTAGTCCTGCAAGTAAGCCGCGAGCACCCGCCCGACGGCATGGAAGCGGTTGACGCAGGCAGCATAGGTAGCCGCGCTCAAGCGCCGGCCCTCCTCGTAGCCATCACGGTAGGCCGGCTCCAGATCGTCTGCCTGCAGCGCCCTGCCTGTCTGCGCCAGCTTCGCATCGACCGACAGCACGATATTGGCGGCCAGCACCTGCGCGTGCGCGGTGACAAACTCGTCGTAGCCGATATCGGGCGGCTGGCTGTCCACCACGGTATGCCCGGCGCGCGCCAGCAGCGCAGCCGCGTGCTCGACCGCCGCCACGCACTCGGGGGCCACGTCCACCCCGGCGAAAGCGCTGCGCCAGACCGCCACGCGCAAGGGGCGCGGCGGGCGGGACAGCAGTGCCAGATAGGAGTCCGGCGCGGGCGGCGCGCTGTAAGGCGCGCCGACTTCCATGCCGGCAATCGCATCCAGCGCCGCTGCCGTGTCGCGCACGGTGCGCGAGAGCACGCCATCGGTCGCCAGGCTGCCCCAGCCCTCGCCCTTGAACGGCCCGATCGGCACTCGTCCACGCGAGGTCTTCAGGCCATACACGCCACAACAGGCAGCCGGGATGCGTATCGATCCGCCGCCATCGCTGCCATGCGCCAGCGGCACGATCCCGGCGGCGACGGCCACGGCCGCCCCGCCCGAAGAGCCGCCACTGGAGCGCGCGGGATCCCAGGGGTTGCGCGTGGGCCCGCCGTTGCGCAGCGCCTCGGTGGTCGGCGCCATGCAGAACTCCGGCACGGTCGTGCGCGCAAAGGGAATCAGGCCGGCCTGCTCGAAGCGATCTGCCAGCGTTGCATTGCGGGCATAGGTCGTATCATCGAGCAGGCGCGAACCGATGCTGGAGGGAAAGCGGATGTGCGCCAGCCCCGAGTCCTTGAGCAGGAACGGGATGCCGCCGAAAGGCCCACGCAAGGTCCATTCGCGCGCGACCGCCAGCGACTCCTCGTAGCGCTCGTAACACAGGGCGTTCAAGGCGGGATTGACGCTATTCGCCACATCGATGGCGCATTCCATCAATTGCGCGGGCGTGGTCTCGCCGCGTTGCAAAGCCTCGGCCAGGCCCAATCCATCCAGGGCCTGGTACTGTCCCCTATCCATGCTGCATCTCCTCGTTGTGATGTCGATTCAAGCCGCCAGATCCGGCTTCTCCCAGGACTGTCCCGGAACGGATGCGATCAGGCGGCGGGTGTATTCATGCCCGGGCTCATAGAAGATGCGCAAGGCCCGGTCGAGCTCGACGATCTCGCCTTGCCGCATCACGGCGATGCGGTCGCATATCTGGGCCGCCACGCGCAGATCGTGCGTGATGAACAGCACCGAGAGATCGAACTGGCCCGAAACGGTCTTGAGCAGATCCAGCACCTGCGCCTGGATGGAGACATCTAGCGCCGAGACCGCCTCGTCGGCGATCAGCATGCGCGGCTTGAGCGCCAGTGCCCGGGCAATGCCGATGCGCTGGCGCTGGCCACCCGAGAACTGGTGCGGATAACGGTCGGCCGCATCGCCGCCCAGACCAACCAGTTCGAGCAGCTCGCGCGCCTGGCGCAGGGCATTGCTGCGGGTTTCGCCAAAGGCGATCGGCCCCTGGGAAATGGCGTCGGCGATCCGGTGGCGCGGATTGAGCGAAGCGTAGGGGTCCTGGAAAACCATCTGGATCTGACGCCGGTAAGGACGGAACTCCCTGGCGTTCAGGCCCAGCAGTTCGCGTCCCTCCATCTTGACGCTACCGCGATCCGGGGGGATGAGGCCGATCAGGCTGCGCCCCAGCGTTGACTTGCCCGAGCCGGATTCGCCCACCAGCCCCAGGGTCTCGCCCTGGTGGATGTCCAGCTCGATATCGCGCAGTGCGGTGACCCGGCGCCCGCCTGTCACAAAGGTCTTGTTCAGCCCGCGCACCTGCATCAGGGGCGCGCGCTCGGGCTGCGCCGCCTTGCCCTGCGGTTTGTGCGGCACGGCGGCGATCAGCTGGCGGGTATAGGGATGTTCGGGCTGATTCAGGATCTGCTCCGCCGGCCCGCTTTCCACCACCTCGCCCTTGCGCATCACCACAATGCGGTCGGCGATATCGGCCACCACGCCAAAGTCGTGGGTAATGAAGATCACGCCGATGCCCATGCGACGCTGGATATCCTTGATCAGCGACAGGATCTGGGCCTGGGTGGTGACATCCAGCGCCGTGGTCGGCTCATCGGCGATCAAAACGTCCGGCTCCAGCGCCAGCGCCATGGCGATCACCACGCGCTGGCGCTGACCGCCGGAAAGCTGGAAGGGATAGGCGTCATAGATCGCCGCCGGCTCGGGCAGCAGGACCTGGGCAAACAAGTCCAGCACCCGGTTGCGTCGGGCTGCCGAATCCAGGTCAGTATGACGCTGCAGAACCTCGTCGACCTGGCGGCCGATGCGCATGATCGGGTTGAGCGCAGTCATGGGTTCCTGAAAGACCATGCCGAAGCACTTGCCACGCAGCGTGTACCACTCGCTGTTGGGCAGCCCCACCAGGTTGCGCCCCTGGTACAGGATCTCGCCGGCGGACACGTTCAGCTGATCGGGCGACAACAGGCCCATCACGGCATGCGCCGTGACGGACTTGCCCGAACCGGACTCGCCGACCACGCACAGGATCTCATTGCGATTGACGGTGTACGACACCGCCTGGACGACGTCCGGCCCGCCCTGGGCGACCGTGACCGTCAGGCCACGGATGTCGAGCAAAGGCTGTGTCATGTCGTCCTCTTGCGAGCCAGTTTGGGGTTGAGCGCATCGTTGAGGGCCTCGCCGATCAGATTCAGCGACAGCACGGTCAACAGGATCGCCACGCCCGGGAACACGCTCATCCACCAGGCGTCGCGCAGCACGCTGCGCGACGCACCGATGATGTAGCCCCAGGTCATGGCGTTCGGATCGCCCAGGCCGAGAAAGCTCAGGGCAGACTCCAGCAGAATCGCGCTGGCGACCATCAGCGAGCCGGAGACGATCACCGGCGACAGGCTGTTGGGCAGGATCTGCGTCAGGATGATGCGCGCATTGGACTGCCCCGCCAGCATCGCGGCCTGCACGAACTCCCGGTTCTTCAGGCTCATGAACTCGGCGCGCACCAGGCGGGCCAGCGGTGGCCAGGACACCACCGCGATGGCGAAGATCACGGTGGTCATGCTGGGCGTCAGGATTGCCACCAGCACCACGACCAGAAAGAAGCTGGGAATGGTCTGGAACAGCTCGATGAAGCCCACCACCGCCTGGTCCACGCGCCCGCCATAGAAGCCGGAGATGGCACCCACCGACACGCCGAACAGGATGGACACCGCCGTGGATACGGCCGCCAGCAGCAGGGTCAGCCGGGCGCCATAGGCAATGCCGGCGCCGATGTCGCGTCCCAGCGTGTCGGTGCCCAGCAAGGTATCGTCCGTCATTGGCGGCATGAAGGGCGCATTGACGATTTCCCAGGGGTCATGGGGAAAGATCCAGTTCGCCGCGAGCGCCAGGCCGGCGACCGCGATGATCACGATCACTCCCGCGACACCGCCTTTGTGGCGGCAGAAGGCATGCAGGAAGTCTTTCATTTCAACTCGATTCGGGGATCGACCACGGTGTAGAGGATGTCGGTGATGAGGTTGACGATCACCACGATCAGCGACGCGATGAAGAACACCCCCAGCAAGACGCTGTAGTCACGCTGCAGCAGGGCGTCAAAGGCCAGCCGGCCGATGCCGGGCCAGGCGAAGACAGTCTCTACCAGCAAGGAGCCTCCGATCAGCCCGCCCGCCTGGATGCCGGCGTAGGTGATCACCGGCAACAGGGCGTTGCGCAGAACGTGGCGCGTGATGACAGTGCGCTCGCTCAGGCCCTTGGCGCGGGCAGTCTTGACGAAATCCAGCTGACTGACCTCCAGGATGGAAGCGCGGGTCAGGCGCGCATAGACCGCCATGTAGAACATGCCCAGGGTGAGCGCCGGCAGCAACAGATGGCGCGCGACGTCCATCACATGCGCCAGCCCCGTGAATTGCGCCCCCACTGTCTGGTAACCGAAGGCCGGCAGCCACTCCAGCTTGACCGAAAACAGCAGCACCAGCATCAAGCCCACCCAGAACAATGGGGTGGCATACGCCAGCATGGAGAAAGTCGTGATGATCGTATCGCCCCACTTGCCGACCCGCAGCGCGGCCTGCGTGCCCAGGCTGACCCCGGCAGCCACCGCGAAGATGAAGGCGGTGATCGTCAGCAGCAGCGTGGCCGGCAGGTGTTCGGCGATCAGGCTGGTGACCGGCGCCTGCTGCCGATAGGAGTAGCCCAGGTCGAAGGTCGCCACGTTCTTGAGGTATTGCCCCAGCTGCACGATCATGGGCCGGTCCAGGCCGAACTCCGTGCGCAGCTTGGCAATGAACTCGGCATCCACCGCGCCCGACTGGCCGGCCAGGATCTCGGCCGGATCCCCCGGCGCGGCGCGTACCAGAAAGAAGTTGAAGAGCGCGATCATCAGCAGAACCAGCACGCTCTTGAAAAGCCGGCTCGCGAGGAATTTGCCTATCTTCTTCATTCTTTGGACAGCCAGGCGTCGCTCTGGGTATCGACCACGCCCAGGCCGGTCGTCACGACATTGTGCAGACGCTTGTTATGGAACACCGAATAGTTGGTGTCGGCGATCCACAGCAGCGGGACATCCTCCACCAGAATCTGCTGCACCTCGGTATAGAGCTTCTGACGCTCCTCCTCGGTGGGCGCCTGCGCGGCGGCGTTGAACAACTCGTCGACCTTGGGGTTGTTGTAACGCGAGGTGTTGCTGAACATCATGCCCTGCTTGATGTTGCTGCCCAGATAGGTGCGCGCCACGCCAATGGCGGGATCGCCATACTGGAACACCCCGTTGCCGGCCATGTCATAGTCCCAGTTGCCCACGCGCGAGGTCCAGCCGCCCACGTCGGCGTTCTCGATCGTGACCTGCACGCCGATCTTGCCCAGGTTCTGCTTGATGTATTCCGCCGTGCGACGCGACATCTCGCCATAAGGCAACGGAATCAGCCCGACCCGCGCACGCACGCCGTCCTTGTCCGGCTTGAGACCCATTTCATCGAGCAGGGCGATGGCTTTCTCGGGGTCGTAGGGATAGCGCTTGACATTGGCGTCATAGAAGCGCGTGTTGTGATGGATCGGGCCGGTGGCGACCGTACCCGTGCCGTACATGATCTTCTCGGCGATGAAATCGCGATTCAGCCCGTACATCAACGCCTGGCGGAAGCGCTTGTCGGAAAAGGGTTCGCGCCCGCCATTGAGCTCGATCCACGACATGGTGGACCAGTACTCATAGCCCTTTTTGGTTTCCCCGATATGCGGCAGCTTGGCCAGGCGCTGCTGATCGATCGGCTCGATATCCTGCAGCCAGGCCTGCTGCACCGTGCCCTGTTCCAGGGCGAGGCGCCGCGAGGCGGCATCCGGAATCACGCGATAGGTGATGCCGTCCAGGTAGGGGCGGCCCTCCTTCCAGTAGGCGGGATTCTTCACCAGTTCGATATACGAGCCGCGCTCCCAGTGCTTGAACTTGAAGGGGCCCGTGCCGACGGGCGCATTGTTATGGGGGTTCTGCGTGATTGGCGTATCGACGTCGTAGAGATGCTTGGGCAGGATCGCCCCACCGCCGATGTCAAAGGCGTGCAGAAAGGCCGAATACGGCTGCTTGAGTCTGAACACCACGGTCTGGGGATCGGGCGCCGTGACCGATTCCACGTTGGCCATCAGGGTGCGGGTACGCGGCGTGTTGGCCAGGACCTTGGTGTAGGTGAACACCACATCGTCGGCCGAGAACGGCTTGCCGTCGTGCCAGCTCACGTTGGGCTGCAGATGGAAGGTGTAGGTCAGCTGGTCGGGCGAGACTTCCCAGGATTTCGCCAGGCTGGGCTGCGGCTTGAGATCGAACGAGTACGTCAGCAGGCTTTCGTAGACTTTGCCGGCGACCAGCTGCGTCACGGCCACCTGCTGCAGGGCAACGTTCAGGTTGGGGGGCTCGGGATTCAGAATGGCGCTCAACACGCCGCCGTACTGTGGCGTCGGGGCTTCAGCGAGGGCGACGCCCCCGGCAGACAGCGCGCCCAGGGACAGGGTGATTGCGGCAACACGGGACAGAATTCGTTTCATGGCTTTCCTTGTCGATGCCCTTGTCAGGCCTGGGAGGACGGCTCCAGGCCGCACCATTGCTGCATGAAAAGTGCCAGCGTGGTGGCCACGTTGATCATGCTGTCGACCGACACGCACTCATCGAAGCCATGCACGTTGCGTGCCTTGGGGCCATAGCAGGTCACCGGCACATCCATCATCAGACGGAAATGGCGCGCATCGGTGGTGGCGGTGGCGGCGTTGTGACCGGGCAGCTCTCCCGTGGCGGCCAGGTGCGCCTGCGCCAGCGCGCGCATGGCGGGCACTTCCAGGTCGTACTCGCAGCCCGGCGCATGAAACCCCTCGTAGCGCACGGTCACCTGCACATCGCTGTCGGCCAGCCCATCGGCCACTGCGCGCACGCGACTTTCCACAACCTCTTTGGCCTGCTCGATACTCATGTCGGGATAGCAGGCGATGCGCATGCCCAGTGTGCACACGCTGGGCACCGAGGAGTTCCAGTCGCCGGCGTGGATCTGCCCGAGGTTGAAGTTGATGGGGTGGTCATGCTCCCGATAGGCCGGATGACGGTTCTCGGGCAGGTTCCACTCTGCCTCCAGGGCCTTGAGGGCATCCACGATGCGCAAACCGGTTTCCACCGGATTGACGCCCGTCGTCATGTAGGCGGCATGCGCGGGACGCCCCACCACGTCGACGAACATCCAGAACACCCCCAGTTGCGAGCGCATCATCCGCTCATGGGTCGGCTCGGGAATCACCACCGCGTCGAAGGCCGACAACTTGGCCGCCGAGATCGCGCTTTGCAGGGCGGACACTGTCGCCAGCGTGCCATTGCCCGTGTTTTCTTCTTCGAGCACCCCATTGAACCCCACGGCTCCCGCCGGCTGCACTCCCAGGTTCTTGAGGGCTTTGAACGCTGCGAGGGCGCACACCAGACCCGCTTTCATGTCGCCGGAGCCACGCCCGTAAACCCAGCCTTCATGTTCCTTGCCCTCGAAGGGCCCCTCGCTCCACAGCTCATGCGGGCCGGTCGGCACCACGTCCAGGTGGCCGTTGAACAGCACCGCCTTGCCTGCACCGGTCGCGGGCTCATGGCGAGCCAGCACGTTGTAGCGCCCGCCATCGGGGCAGCACGGCGGCGAAAACAACGGCAGATTTTTCAGCTCTTCGGTGCGAAGCATGATGCGCTCGGAAGACAGCCCCAGATCGGCCAGCGCCTGTTCCAGGTACTCGGCCGCGGGCGTTTCCTGCCCGGGCAGGCTGCGGCGCTGCACGAACTCTCCCAGCGTCTGCACCATGTAGCCGCGTAGCTCGCGAACGGCCGCGGCGATCTGGTCGGATGTCACGGTACTGCCCTGCTCAGCGTTCATTGCTCTCTCCCGCCTGTGGGTGGCTTTGATGAAGGTAGAAATTTAAGTATCAATATTTGCTACTTAGATATCTATTAATGGCATGTTAGAGTTTCCCGCCTTGATCCGGCAAGACTGCCGGCATGAGTGATTTCCCCTAGACTGACAGCGCGACGGCACCTCACTTACGCGCGGAAAAACGCCCTACAGGAACAGAAACCATGGCCACTACGGAAACCCGCTTCAATCAATCCCTAGCCAAGGGTTTTGGCATCCTGGAAGCCTTCTCCCAGCACCCCGGGCCCCTGAGCCTGAACGAACTGGTGGAACGATCCGGGCTGGATCGCAGCTCGACCCAGCGGATGCTGCACACGCTGGTCGCGCTCGGCTATCTGGAGCGCGGCCCGAACGGCCGCGGCTATGTGCTGGGCAAGAAGATCCTCGACCGCACCTTCGACTTCCTGCGCGGCCACCCCCTGCTGGAACGCGCCACGCCCATCCTTGAACAGTTGCAGCGCGAATGCGGCGAACGTGTCGATCTGAGCCTGTTCGACGACCTGACCATCGTCTATGCCCTGCGCCGCCAGACCAAGCGGCAGACCTTTTTCGCCACGCTGGTGGGCCGGCGCATGCCGACTTTTTCTTCTTCGGGAGGGCGCGCCATGATGGCCCACCTGAGCGATGCCGAGGTCGACGATATCCTGGCGCGCAGCCACCTCAAGGCCTATACCCCCAAGACCATCACTGATCCGGACGTCATCCGCGAACGCGTGCGCATGGCCCGCGAACAGAGCTATGCCCTGTCGATCGAGGAGAACCTGGTAGGCGAGGTGGTGCTGGCCAGCGCGGTGGTGGATCACGCCGGCCGGCCGCAGGCCGCCATCCATATCGCCGGCCTGCTCGCAGAGTGGACGCCGGAGACCTTTGCACAGCGTTTCAGTTCGCTGGCCATCTCGGCGGCGCGCGCGCTGTCGAGCGTCTCCAATCGTGGCTGAGGCCCGGCGCGCAGCGGGAAATCCCTAGTCCGGGATGCTTGCATCCCCGCCTGGAAGTCTCCACCATTTAATAAATGGAACCTTAAGTATCAATATATGCTACTTAAGGGTATTGAGGTCGGTCTGTGCCAAGACCCTCTGTCTGGAGGCTTTACCGTGATGTGCAATACCGTTAGGCGCGCCCTGCTGCAGGGCGCGCTGGCAGCCGCCGCGCTTCTGAGCACGGCCACCGCTTCGGCGGCCGATCCCCAACCGCAATATGGCGGGGTCTTGACGGCCATTCTGAACCCCGAGCCCCCCAACCTGAACGTTGCCCTGCAGCAGGTCGGCACCACCCAGATGGTGGCGGGCAAGATCTACGAGAGTCTGCTGACCTACTCGTTCGATCTCAAGCCGCAGCCCAGCCTGGCGAAATCCTGGGAAGTCTCGCCCGACCAGCTGACCTACACCTTCCATCTGCAGCCCAACGTGAGCTGGCACGACGGCAAGCCGTTCTCGGCCGACGATGTGGTGTTCACCTACACCAAGGTCCTGGCCAACACGCCGCGTACCCGCACCCTGATGGCCAACGTGGAATCGGTCACGGCGCCCGATCCCCAGACCGTGGTGTTCAGGCTCAAGCAGCCGTATTCGGCCTTTCTGTACGCCTTCGACATCGGCGGCGGCGTCATCCTGCCCAAGCATCTCTACGACGTCGACACCCCGATGGCGCAGAACCCCCACAACAATGCGCCCGTCGGCACGGGCCCCTTCAAGTTCAAGCACTGGGAGCGCGGCTCGTATATCGAACTGGTGAAGAATCCCGCCTACTGGAAGGAGGGCCGCCCCTACCTGGACGGCATCACCTATCGCGTGATTCCGGATGCCGCCTCGCGGCGCCTCGCCCTGGAGCAGGGCACGGTGCAGCAGGCCTGGCTGCAGGATATCGAGCCCTTCGATATCCCCCGCGTCTCCAAGCTGCCACATATCAACACCACCCAAAAGGGCTTCGAGTACTGGTCCACCATGCACTGGATCGAGCTCAACGGCGCACGCAAGCCCATGGATGACAAGCGCTTCCGCCAGGCCATCATGTATGCGCTGAACCGCGACTTCATCACCGAGAAGATCATGTTCGGCATGGGCACGGTCGCCACCGGCCCCCTGCACCACAACACGCGCTTCTATGACGCCAACGTCAAGCGCTATCCCTACGACCCCGAGAAAGCCATCGCCCTGCTCGACGAAATGGGCCTCAAGCCGGATGCCAAGGGCGTTCGGGTACGGCTGGGCCTGATCCCCAACCCCTATGGGGAAATGCAGCGCCGCATCGCCGAATACACCAAGCAGAACCTGGGCAAGGTGGGCATCGAGGTCAACATCGAGAATACCGATGTGGGCGGCTGGACCACCCGTATGGGCAACTGGGACTTCGACATGGCCTATAACGGCGTCTTCCAGTATGGCGACCCCGCCATCGGCGTGTCGCGCACCTATGTCAGCAGCAACATCAAGAAGGGGCTGCCCTTCACCAACACCTCGCAGTACAGCAACCCGAAGGTCGACGAGCTGTTCGAACAGGCTTCACGCGCCACATCGGATGAAGAACGGCAAAAGCTCTACACCGAGGTGCAGCAGATCCTGGTGGAGGACGTGCCGCTGGCCTGGATCAATGACACCAACTACTCCATTTTCCTGGACAAGCGGGTGCACGACGCCGTGACCACCGGTCTGGGCGCCGTCGACACCTACGCCGACGCCTGGATGTCGAAGTAAGGCCGGCACGCCCGTCTGCTTCCCGGCCGCCTGACGCCCCCTGAGGCGCAGGCGGCTTTTTCCCGGCAGTCGTGCCCGGCCGGCCACTGTGCGCATCGCCTGCCGGCAAGCTGTTCAAGCAGGCGGCCCGACTGGGCACTTTGCGCCATACACATTGGCGGGCATAAGCGGAACAATATCCGGGTCGCCGCATTGCGGCCCAGAGAATGTGCTTATGACCCGATTCATCGATGTTCCCGCCATGTCCCGGCTGATCCAGAAAATTGGCCTGCCGGTGTTCCTGGGCGAGCTGGCCGATGTCATCGCTGCCGACTTCCGCCGCTGGCCGGATTTCGACAAGTGCGCCCGCGTGGCCAGCCACAGCGAGATCGGCGTGATCGAACTGATGCCGGTGGCCGATGCCCACGACTACGCCTTCAAGTATGTCAACGGCCACCCGGCCAACACTGCCCGCGGTCTGTATACGGTCATGGCGTTCGGCGTGCTGGCCGAGGTCGAGACCGGCTATCCGGTGCTGCTGTCCGAACTAACCCTGGCCACCGCCCTGCGCACCGCGGCCACCTCGCTGATGGCGGCCCGCGCGCTGGCCCGCCCCGATTCCCGCAGCATGGCCCTGATCGGCAATGGCGCCCAAAGCGAATTCCAGGCACTGGCCTTTCATCATCACCTGGGCATCGAGGAAGTGCGCGTCTTCGACATCGATCCCCGCGCCACCGACAAGCTGATCCGCAATCTGGCTGACACCCCTGCGCTGAGGATCGTGCGCGCCGCCTCGACCGCCGAGGCGCTGCGCGGCGCCGACATCGTCACCACCGTCACGGCCGACAAGGCCTACGCCACCATCGTCACTCCTGACATGCTCGCGCCCGGCATGCACCTGAACGCGGTGGGCGGCGATTGCCCGGGCAAGACCGAGCTGCATGCCGAGGTGCTGCGCGCGGCGCGCGTGTTCGTGGAATATGAGCCGCAGACACGCATCGAAGGCGACATCCAGCAGCTGCCCGCCGATTTCGTCGTGCATGACCTGTGGCGCGTGCTGACCGGAGAGATCCCCGGGCGCGAACGCGACGACGACCTGACCGTCTTCGACTCGGTGGGTTTTGCACTGGAGGACTATTCGGTGCTGCGCTATGTGCTGCAGCAGGCCACCGCGCACGGGATCGGCCAGGCGGTGCAGCTGGTGCCCGAGGCCGACGATCCCAAGGACCTGTACCGCCACACCGGCCCGGGCCGGGCCCGTCTGCGGCGGGCGGCCTGAGCCGCCCTCGCAGACTAACGCGCGCCGGTGCTGCGGGCCTGCAGGCGCAGGCCCGCCAGCATCAGCACCAGGCTGATGGCCACCGCCACCGTGGCCATGGCCATGCCGGCGCCGACCGAACCCTGCTCGAACTGCCGCCACACATAGATGGAGACGGTCTGCAACCCGGCCGGGGCCAGCAGCAGCGACGTGACCAGCTCGCGCGAGGCGACCGCAAACACCATCATCATCGCGGCGACCACGCTGGGCGCACTGAGGGGTAAGGTGATGCGCCACAGGGTCCGCCATAGCCCTGCGCCGTGAACCCGCGCGGCAGCCTCCAGCGTCGGCCCCAGCTGGGCAAGGGCTGCCGTGACATAGCGCATCGGATAAGGCAGCAGCAGGCAGGCATAGGAACACAGCAGGATGACCCAGCTGCCATAAGGCGACAGCGGCCAGAACGACTGGTTCCAGGCAAGGATCAGGCCCACCCCGACCACCACCCCGGGCAAGGCCGCCGGCAACAGCGCCAGGGCGTCGATGGCCCCCGCCCCGCGCAGCTGCCGGCCGGCCGACAGCCAGGCCGCCAGAAAGCCCAGCGCGCCCGTCAGCAACGCCGTGCCGGCTGCCAACGACAGGCTCGCGCCCAGGGCGTGATAACCCTCGCGATCGCCGAAGACCTCGACGAAGTTGGCCAGGCTGAGGTTGGCTGCCCGCAAGCCGCCGGAAATCGTGCCCTGCAACGCCGCGGCCACCATGCTGGCCAGGGGCGCTGCGGCCGCCAGCCCCGCCACCAGGCCGAACAGCAGCAGCACCGGCCACCGCCAGCCTCCCAGCTCGGTCTGCGCCAGCGGCACCGGTTTGCCGCTGGTGGTCTCGAAGCTGCGCCCGCGCAGCACGGCGCGCTGCACGGCATAGGCGGTGAGCGCCAGGGCCACCAGCACCAGCGACAGCAACGCCGCGCCGGACAGATCGATCGGCCAGTCGGCCAGGCGTCGTTCAATCGCCGTGGTGAGCACCGACACGCCGGCCTGCGCGCCCAGCGCTGCCGGCACGCCGTACTCTTCGATCGCCAGCGTGAAGGCCAGCAGCAGACTGGCCGCGATGGCGGGCAGCGCCAGCGGCAGGCTTACGCGGACAAAGGCCGCGCAGGGGCCCGCCCCGCTCACGCGCGCCACCTGGGCCAGCCGCCCGCCGCTGGCGGCCATGCTGCGCGAGACGGCGAAATACACCACGGGAAACGTGCTCAGCCCCATGATGAGGATCACCCCTGCACGCGAGTGCAGCAGCCCGCCCAGATCGACACCGGCCAGTTGATACAGATAGCCGCGCGGCTGCAGGGCCATGGTCCACGACAGCGCGGCGATATAGGGCGGCAGCAGAAACGGCAGCAGAAAGGCCAGATCCCAGAGCCGTGCGCCTGGCAGGCGGCACAGCCCGCGCAAGGTGCCCAGCGGGATGCCCAGCACAGCAGCCACCAGCGCCACGCCCAGGCCCAGGGCGACGGTCTGGCCCAGCAGCGACAAGGTGCCCGGCTCGCTGAGCACCTGCGCCCAGTTCGAGAAAGCGCCTTGCAGCGAGCCCTCGCCCAGGCGCGGAAACACTGCCTGCAGCGCCACGAAGCCCACCGGCAGCGCCACCAATACCAAAAGCGCGGCCAGGACCAGGGCCGCCAGAAGAAAAAGGCTTTTCATGGGTTGCGGCGCGCGCCGCACGGGCGCGCGCCCTCCTGCGATCAACGCGTGCCGAACAGCTCGGCGAAGCGCGCCAGGGTGGCCTGACGGGCGCCGGCGCCCTGCGTCTCGTCGGGAGTGAGCACCTTGATCTCGCTCAGCGGCGGGCGGCGCGCCGGCACATCGCTGCGGGCCGGAATCAGCCAGGCATCGGCCACGGCGGCCTGCCCGGCTTCGGACAGCACATAGTTGACGAAGGCGCGCGCCTGCCCGGGCGACTTTGCGGACTTCAGGATCATCATGGGCCGGGGCGCAATGACCGTGCCACCGGTGGGAAAGATGACCTCGATGGCCTCGCCCTTGCCCATGCTGGCATAGGCGACATAGTCCACGGCCCCGAACACGGCCGCGCGCGCGCCCTGCAGCACCGGCGCCAGCGCCTGGGCGTTGGGGCCGGAGACCGTCATGCCGTTATCGCGCAGTTCGGCCAGCAATTTCCAGAAGGCATCGCCCTGCGCGCCCTGCAGGCCCAGCAACAGGTCCAGCGAGGCGCCCGAGAGCGCCGGGTCGGGCATGGTCACCATCTGACGGTAAGCCGGCCTGGCCAGATCGGCCCAGTCGGTGGGTTTGGGCGTATCGGTGCTGCGGTTCCATACGATGCCCAGGGCCGAGACGCCCTGCGCCACATAGTTGGCCGCGCGCAGCGACGCCGGCACCTGCGCCGCGTTGACGCTCTCGTGCGCCATCAGCAGACCGCGCGCGTCCATATCCAGTGCGGTTTCCCAGGAAGCGGAGATCAGCACGTCGGCGCGCGGATTGGCGGCCTCGGCCTCCAGCCGGGCCATGACCTTGCCGGTGGTGGCCTGGAATACGTCCACGCGCACGCCGGTCTCCTTGGTGAACCCTTCGGCCAGGTGCTTGATCAGGCTGCCAGGGCCGGCGGTGTAGACCGTCAGCGTACGCGGCTCGGCGGAGCTGGCGCTGCCCGCAGCGCCCAGAGTCAGTGCCATAAGAAAAGCCATCAAGGGCTTGTGTGAAAACGGGGTGATCATTTTATGAATCTTCCATTAAGGATTTGCGACAGCGACGATGCGGCCGGCCTCCATGCGCGCGACCCGATGGGCCAGGGCATACGCCTCATCGTGGTCATGCGTCACGTAGACGGCGGTCGTGCCCAGACGGCGCAGCAAGGCACCGATCTCGCGGCAGAGCGATTCGCGCAAGGCCCGGTCGAGGTTGGACAGCGGCTCGTCGAACAGCAGCAGGCTGGGCTGGGCCACGACGGCGCGGGCCAGCGCCACGCGCTGCTGCTGGCCGCCCGACAGCTCGCAGGGGCGACGCCGTTGCATGCCGTCCAGCCCCACCAGCGCCAGCGCCTCGGCCACCCGCGCCTGACGCTGGGCGCGCGGCACGCGCCGCATGGCCAGCGGGAAGGTCACGTTCTGCGCCACGTTCATGTGCGGCCAGAGCGCGTAGTCCTGGAACACCATGCCCAGGCCACGGGCCTCCGGCGGCGCGCAACCACCCGGCCCGCAGACCTCGCGCTCGCCAAACAGGATGCGACCCTGCGCGGGACGCAGCAGGCCGGCCAGGGCCTTGAGCAGCGTGCTCTTGCCGCAGCCGGATGGCCCCAGCAAGGCCAGCACCGAGCCGGCCGGCACGTCCAGGTCCACCCCGGCCAGCACCGGCTGGCCCTGGTAGGAGTGACGCAGATCGCGCACCGCGACCGAGACGCCCTGCATCAGAAGCGGTGGCGCATGCCCAGCGCCACGCCCATCTGGTTCTTGCCCGGCTCGACGTTGGCGCCATACTTGCCGCCGATCACGCTCACCGAAGACCCGTTGTCGTTCATCGCATACGAGCCCATGGCGTACAGCGTGGTGCGCTTGGACAGGTCATGTTCCACGCCCAGCACCAGCAGCGAGGGTTTCTGGTCGCCACCCGCGCCCTGCACCGCCGGGCAGGCCGCCACGTTCAGGTTGTCGCAGGTCGTGCCGTCCATGTAGTAGTAGGCCAGCGACAGATGCGTGGCCGGCGTGGCGCGATAGCGCGCGCCCGCCCAGTACAGCCGGCTGACGTAGTTGCGCTGCACCAGCTTCTGCTCCAGCCAGCGATAGCCGCCATACAGCGTGACGCCGCCGAAGTCGTACGACAGCGCCCCCAGCACGCGATCCTCGCGGTTGCTGCTGTCGGCGGGCGCGCGCGGCGCATCGGCACGCTTGGTATGGAACAGCACCGCCGCGTCCAGGCCGCCCTGCTGGTAGCGCAGGCCTGCGCCGATCATGCGGCCGGTGTTCTTGTCGCTCCAGCTCTGCTCATTGTTCCAGCCGAAGCTGTAGTACGCCCCCACGCTCAAGCCGCCGAACTTGTTGCCGTATTTGATGGCGTTGTCCATGCGATCCGAGAACGCCGGGTCGATGCGCTTGCCGCCGTAGGTGGCGTTCTGCAACGGCGTGAACTTGCTCATCCAGTCGATCATGAGCGTGTTCTGACGCCCCAGGGTCAGCGTGCCCAGGCTGCGGTCGGACAGGCCCACATAGGCCTGACGCCCGAACAGGCGCGTGCCCTGCAGCGCCTTGCCGTTGCCGGGGTCGAACCCGCCTTCAAGGGTGAACACGGCCTTCAGGCCGTTGCCCAGATCTTCGTTGCCGCGCAGGCCCCAGCGCGAACCGTTGAGGTTGCCGGAGGCCATGCCCAGGCGGCTGCCGTCCTTGGGGCCATGGTTCAGCACCTGGACGCCTGCATCGATCAGGCCATAAAGTTGTACGGTGTCGGCAGCGCTGGCCGCCGGGGTCCAGGCCAGGGAAATGAGCGGCAGGCAGCCGCCTGCGGCCATGCGGCGCAAGGGAAGGGTCTTCATCGTGGTAGGTCCTCTTTGGGATTCAATCTGAGCGCTCAGTCTAGGTAGCGACTGCTACAGAGACATGACGTTGCTGGCGCACGACGCGAGCGGGCTTGCGACCGCCCCGCCCGCCATCGCCTTGAATTCAGCCGGCAGGCTGGCTAAGGTAGCTGCCTTGGCTTTTCCCGGGATGCCCCGCATGCAAGACACCCTTTACGATGCCGCGCCGGTCGATGCCGCGGTGGCGCAGATCAAGGCCATTCTGGCCGGCCAGACCCTGACGCGGGCCGCTCTGGCCCGGGTGCTGGATACCCTGCAAGCCCTGGCCGCGCATCCCCAATGGCGCGACGCGCAACGCTATCCGGCGCCGCAGGCGCTGCAGGCCCGCTATCTGATCCACGAAGATCCCGACCGCTCATATGCGCTGTACCTGAACGTGATGCGGCCGGGCAAGAAAAGCGCCCCGCACAACCACACCACCTGGGCCTGCATCGCCGCCGCCGAAGGGGTCGAGTACAACCACACCTATCGCCGCGAGGACGATGGCAGCGAGCCCGGCCGCGCCACGCTCACGCACACCGGCACGGTCGCGGTGGCCCCGGGCGCGGGGCTGGCGCTCATGCCCGAAGACATCCATGCGGTGCAGATCGAAGGCCATGCGCCGATCCGGCACCTGCACATGTATGGACGCGCCCTGGAGACGCTGGATCGCCGGCTGGCCTTTGACCTGGCCAACGGCACCTGCCATGTCCGCGATGTCGGGGTGTCGACCCGGCGCTAGGGCCGGCGCAGCGTTTCCCAGCGCAGGCAATGCACCGAGGTATGCTCGCCCTCGCGGCTGTACCAGCAATCAAAGCCCGCGCGGGCCTCGCCATGCTCGAAGGGAAAGGCGAAATCGTAGCGGGCCGGGATGACGATGTTCAGGTCTGCGTCGTGAAAGCCGATCTTGCCGTTGTCCACGAAGCGCGCCAGTCCTTCCTGGATGTAGTCAGGTCCGTTGTCGTACAGAAAAGGCCGCAACAGCGGCCGCTGCCGGGCATCGACATAGACCCACCCCTGTGCGTCACGCTGCAGCGTGACGCCGGCGGGCAGCTGCGCTGCAGCGCTGACGCAGCAAGCCAGCACCAGCAACGCCGCGCTGACAGGGAGGCGGAAACAGGCAGCCATCTCGTGTCCGGGTGCGGGTCGCGGCCTAATCCACTTCCTTGTCGACGTGCTGCACCACCAGATCGATCACGCGCTGGGTGTTCTTGGAGGCCAGCGCCTCGATGATGGCGCAGTGCTCCTGATGCAGGGTCTGCTTGCTTTCCGGCACGAATCCATAGACGCGCCAGGCCTGTATCCAGAGCTGATGTATCTGACGTTGCAGGGCCGACAGGATCGGGTTGCCAGCCAGTTCTGCCACCTTGGCCTCGAAACTGAGATCCAGGCCGGCGTTTTCCTCGAACTCTCCCTTGGCCGTCTGGTCCTGGGCGTTCTCGTCGATCAGTTCCTTGAGCGCACGGATGCCGCCCTTGTTCACCTTGCCGGCGTATGCCTCGAAGATGGCGCGCTCGATGGCAGTGCGGGCGGCGATCAGGTGCTGCATGAAGTCATGGTCAACGCCGTGCGCCAGCAGGCCGTTGAGGCTCTCGGTGGCCGCGCCGCTGACCGGCTTCTCGACGAAATAGGTGCCGCTGCCTACGCGCGTCTCGATCCGCCCGGCCGCCTCCAGCACTTTGAGGGCCTGGCGGATGGACGAGCGGCTGACGGAAAAACTCTCGGAGAGTTCGCGCTCCGAGGGCAGACGGTCTCCGATCTGGAACTGACCGCTGTTCAGCAGGTTCTCCAGTTGCTGGCAGACCTCCTGGAAAATATCGGTGCGCTTGATCGGAAGCATGGAAAATCGCGTCTTGCTCATGATGGCCTCGGGCGAAACTAGGGATGCAGGCGCGCCAACCACTCAAGACTGGTACATCTGGGCACGGTACAGGCTGCCAAAATCTCAAGACGTGGGACTTTACCATTGTTCCCCGAAATGGTCCGTCCACTTTGCCCTGCCGCGCTTCTTTCCTGGCGTCAATCGGGGCAATCCTGGGGCAATTGGTAAGTTGTCAGACCACTTTCAGTCCGATAGCATACCAGTCAGATCGGCGCGATCCGGCTTTGCCAACGCCGCGCCACGCACCCCAGGAGAACGCAGCAATGTACCGAAGCAATTTTGAACCGGGCTCGACCCGCTGGGCCGTGCGCCGCAGCCAGTGGCGCAGCATGGGCATCCGCGAAGAGGATATGGACAAGCCCAAGATCGCCGTCATCAACACCTCCAACAGCTTGTCCTGCTGCTACGTTCACCTCGATGCCATCAGCGCCCAGGTGCAGCAGGCTATCCGCGATGCCGGCGCGCTGGCCTTCGAAGTGCGCACGGTGGCGCCCAGCGATTTCGTCACCAGCGCCGGCAAGAAGGCGCGTTATCTGATGCCCACCCGCGACCTCATGGTCAACGAGGTGGAGTGCATGATGGAAGGCGCGGTGCTCGATGGCATGATCTGTCTGTCGTCCTGCGACAAGACCACGCCGGCCCACCTGATGGCGGCCGCCCGGCTGGACGTGCCCAGCCTGCTGCTGACCTGCGGCTACCAGATCGGCGGCAAGTGTTCGAACGAAAAATTCGAGGACCAGTTCTTCGATATCGACGACGTCTATGAACAGATCGGCGCGTTGGCCACAGGCGCCATCACGCTCAAGGACCTCACCGACATGACGGACGTGGCGATCCAGTCGCCCGGTGTCTGCGCCGGCCTGGGTACGGCGAATTCGATGCATATCGTGGCCGAAGCCCTGGGCATGACGCTGCCTGGCAACTCGCCCATCTGGGCCAATGGCCGCCGCCTGAACGAGTACGCCCAGGACGCCGGCCGCCAGATCGTGGAACTGGTGCGCCAGGGCGTCAACGCCCGCCAGATCCTCACCGAGGCCGCCGTGCGCAATGCCGTGATGATGGTGCTGGCCGTGGGCGGCTCGGTCAACACGGTGCGCCACCTCGCGGCCATCGCGACCGAGGCGGAGCTGCCGATCGACGTGATCCGCCTTTATGAAGAGTACGGCCAGCGCATCAAGCTGCTGACGGCGGTGCGGCCCAACGGCCCCTTCCGCACCGAAGACCTGGAGGCTGCCGGCGGAACGCCGGCCGTCATGAGCCAGCTGACCGAACACCTGGACCTCAACGCCCTGACCGTCACCGGCAAGACCCTGGGCGAGAACATCAGCCAGGCGCGCGTCAAGGACGGGAAGATCATCCGCTCCCTGGCCAATCCGGTCAGCCAGCGCCCCGGCGTGGGCATCCTGCGCGGCAACCTGGCGCCCAATGGCGCCATCGTCAAGCTGTCGGCGGTGCCGGGCGAACGCGCCGAGTTCCGCGGGCCCGCCAACATCTATGAAGGCGAGGACGAAGCCATCGCGGCGCTGGGCGAAGGCAAGATCAAGCGGGGCGACGTCATCGTGCTGCGCAACATGGGGCCCTGCGGCGGCCCCGGCACGGTGTTCGCCTGCAGTTTCGTGGCCGCGCTCAACGGCGCTGGCATCGCGGAACACGTGGCCGTGGTCACCGACGGTGAACTGTCGGGGCTGAACCGCGGCATCATCGTCGGCCAGTTGATGCCGGAGTCCGCCGCCGGCGGTCCGCTGGCGGTGGTGCGTCAGGGCGAAACCATCCATATCGACTTCGTGAACCGGCGCCTGGACATGGACGTGCCGGCGGCCGAGATCGAGCGCCGCCTGCAGGCCTGGGAGCCGCGCGAACTGGAGCTGGGCGGCGGCAGCGGCACCTATCTGTTGCAGTATGCCCAACTGGTGCAGCCCATCGAACAAGGCGCCGTGCTCGGCAAGCGCAAGGTGCACGCCGCCTGAGCGGCGCGCTGCGCGACCGGGCACGGCCGGGCGCGCAGCGCGCCACGCAGATGCAGTACCCACGCAGCATCCATGCAGCACCCCTCTGGAGACAACCCCACCATGTCCACACAGGCACATGACAAAAAAGCCCGCAAAGCCGGGCTGGCCGCCTTCATCGGCACCGTACTCGAATGGTACGACTTCATCATCTACGGCACGGCTGCGGCCATCGTGCTCAACAAGGTCTTTTTCCCCAACACCGATCCTTTGATGGGCACGCTGGCGGCCTTCGCCACCTATGCCGTGGGTTTCCTGGCGCGTCCGCTGGGCGGCCTGGTGCTGGGCTACATGGGCGACCGGCTCGGGCGTCGCTCCATTCTGGTGCTGACCCTGTTCCTGATGGGCGGGGCCACCACGGCCATCGGTCTATTGCCCAGCTATGAAACGATCGGCGTCTGGGCGCCCATCCTGCTGGTGCTGATGCGCCTGATCCAGGGCTTTGGCGCGGGCGGCGAATATGCCGGCGCCGTGGTGCTGTCGGTCGAACACGCCCAGAAGGGCAAGCGCGGCGCGGCCGGCGCCTGGGCGCCGCTGGGCTTTGCCGTCGCCACGCTGCTGGCCAACGCGGTGTTCTTCTTCTTCCTCAGCACGCTGAGCGAAGCGCAGTTCATGGACTGGGGCTGGCGTGTGCCCTTCCTGCTGGGCGCAGCCTGCGTCGTGGTGGGCTACTTCATCCGCCGCAACATCGAAGAGCCGCCCGCCTTCGAGAAGGCGCAACAGACCGTGCAGATGGAGAAGATCGGCCTGTTCTCGGCTATCAAGCGCCATCCGCGCAGCTTCCTGATCGTGATCGGCTCGCGCATGGGCGAGAACGGCTTCGCCTACCTCTATCCGGTGTTCTGCGTGTCGTACATGGTGACGACACTGCACATGGAAAAATCGACCGCCCTGTGGGCCGTGATCCTGGCCTCCTGCGTGCAACTGGTGACCATCCCTTTCTATGGCGCGCTGTCGGATCGTGTGGGCCGCAAGAAGGTCTATCTGGGCGGGATCATCTTCTCCGTCCTGTGGCTGATCCCGTTCTTCCTGCTGCTGGATGTGGGCGCCTTCTGGGCCGTGGCCCTGGGCTTTGCCGTGGGCCTGGGCATCGCCTATCCCGCCATGCTGTCGCCCCAGGCCGCCTGGTACGCCGAGCTGTTCGACACCGAGTTCCGCCTGGCAGGCTTTGCCTTCTCGCGCGAGCTGGGATCGCTGCTGGCCGGCGGCCTGGCGCCCTTCATCGCCACCGCGCTTTATTCCTACTACCAGCACTGGTGGCCCATCGTGGTCTACATGGGCGTGATGGGCGTGTTCACCCTCATCGCCCTGGCCCTGGGACCGGAAACGGTGCACAAGGAAATCGACTGAACGCCGGGGGCCGGCGCCCCCTGCCCCCTGCCAGGCCGCGCCTCGGCTTGCGGCCTGGCCCTGCACTGGAGACCCTCATGGAACACTCACCCGGATTCCCCGACTGGCGACTGATCCACCGCTACGACAGCCTGCCTGACCTGCCGGTGCTGGCCGAGGTCGACGTGCTGGTGGTCGGCGCGGGCGCTGCCGGCGTGGCCGCGGCGACCACCGCGGCCGAGTATGGCAAATCCACCCTGGTGATCGAGAGCTATGGCTTTTGCGGCGGCGCGGCCGTGGCCGGCCTGTCCGGCACGATCTGCGGCATGTACCTCGCCAGCGACCGTGATCCGGCTCCGCAGCAGATCGTCTTCGGTTTCACCGAACGCTTTCGCGCCGCGCTCGCCCGGCGCGGCGGCGTCACCGGCCCGCAACGCTACGGCAAGACCTGGACCGTCACCCACGACCCGCTGGCCTGGAGCGAAACCGCCGATGACCTGCTGCAGGCCAGCGGCGCCCGCACGCTTTTCCATACCCGCGTCAGCGGCGTCATCATGGACGGCGACGCCTGCCGGGGCGTGGAGATCACCTCGGCGGCAGGCCGCTCGATCGTGCTGGCGCAACGCATCATCGACGCCTCGGGCGACGCCGCAGTGATTGCGCTGGCCGGCTACCCCTATGTCTTCGGCGACCAGGGTCGCATCCAGAACCCGACCATGTTCTTCCGCCTGGGCAACGTCGACGTGCCGCGCTTTCTGGATTACTGGGGCGATGACACCATCAACCCGCCCAAGGTGAGCGAGGCCATCGAAGCCGCCGACGCCGCCGCGCGCCACGCCCTGCCGCGCAAGAAGATCTGGATTTTCCCCACCACCCACCCGCGGGAGCTGCTGGTCAACGCCACCCGCCTGACCGCGCACGACGGCCGCATGCTCAATGTGATCGACCCGCAAGACTTCACCGAAGCCGAGATCCTCGGGCGACGCCAGGTGCGCGAGTACGCCGCCTTCCTGCGCGAATCGGTGCCCGGCTGCGAAGCCAGCTACGTGATGAACACCGGCGTGCAGGTCGGCGTGCGCCAGACGCGCAGCATCGCCGGGGTCCATACCCTGCGCAACGACGACGTGCTGGCCTGCCGCAAGCAAGACGACGCCATCTGCAAAGTACCGTGGCCCATCGAACTACACAGCGGCGACAAGCCCAAGCTGCACTGGCTGCTGGACGACTACTACGAGGTGCCCTACCTGAGCCTGGTGCCGCGCCAGGGCGAAAACCTCATCGTGGCAGGACGATGCCTGAGCGCCGAGCACGAAGCCCTGGCTTCGGCCCGGGTGACGGCGCAGTGCTTCGAATACGGACGGGCCGCCGCCGTGGCCTGCGTGCTGTCGCTGGACAGCGGACAGCCGCTGCGCGCCCTGCAAGGCCGCCAGGTACGCGCCGAAATGCATCGGCTGGGCAGCGCGCTCTAGCCGGCGAAACGCAGGCCCACGCCCGGCTCGGTGATGAGATAGCGCGGCGCGGTGGCGTCATCGCCGAGCTTGGCGCGCAACTTTCCCAGCAGGATGCGCAGATAATGCGTGTCCTGTTCGTGGCTGGGCCCCCAGACTGCGCGCAGTATCTGGGTCTGGGTCACCAGGCGGCCCTGCTGCTGCAGCAGCAGGGCCAGCAGGGCGAATTCCTTGCGCGTCAGGGCCAGCGGCTGGCCGTCAAGGCGCACATCGCGCTGCGTCAGATCGATGCGCAGGCGGCCGTCATCAAAGGCCACGCCCGCCGCGCCGCGCGGGCCGCTGGCGCGCAGAAAGGCGCGGATGCGCGCCATCAGCTCCTCGACCCCGAACGGCTTGGTGACGTAATCGTTGGCGCCGGCATCCAGCAGCGCAACTTTTTCGCTCTCGGCTGCGCGCACCGTCAGCACGATCACCGGCACCGACGACCAGCCGCGCAGCTCGCGCAGCACATCCAGACCGTCGCGGTCGGGCAGCCCCAGGTCCAGCACCACCAGGTCCGCGCCGCGCCCGGCCAGCAGGCTCAGCCCCTGCTGACCGGTTTCCGCCTGCAAGGTCGCATAGCCCTGCGCGCGCAGGCTGATATCAAGAAAACGCCGGATCTGCGGCTCGTCGTCGACGATGAGCACACGCGGCGCCGGCACGGTCTGCGCAACCGTCATGGTCCTTCCTCCTCCTGGGGCGCCTGCCCCGATGGCAGCGTCAGGCGCACCGTGGTCCCGACGCCCTGCGGGCCGGGCAGGGCCTGCACCTTGCCCAGGTGCGCGCCGATGATGCCCTGCACGATGGTCAGGCCCAGCCCGGTGCCCGGCTTGCCCCGGTCGCCACGCTCGACGCTGTAGAACATATCGAAAATCCGGTTGCGTTCGGCCTCCGGAATGCCGGGGCCGCGATCCGAGATGTCGATCCGCACCGTGGCCGGATCCAGCCGCCGCGCCTGCACCTCGATGGCCTGCCCCGGCGGCGAGAACTTGGCGGCATTCTCCAGCACATTGAAGAGCGCCTGTTCGACCAGAGCCGGATGCACGTGAACCAGGCCTATCGCCGGATCGACCACGATATCCACCCCGATGCCGGGCGCATAGCGCTGCAGCCGCCGCGCGGCCGAACCAAGCAGCTCGTCCAGCCCGATCCAGTCGCGCACCAGCGTCAGCCCGCCCTGGTGACCCAGCCGCGTCATGTCGAGCAGGTTCTGGATGTAGCGATCCAGTCGCTCGCCCTCGATATGGATGGTCGACAGCAGGCTGCGCTGATCCTCCGGCCCCAGATTCTGTCCGTAGCTCGCCAGGGTGTCGGCCGCGCCGATGATGGCCGACAGCGGCGAGCGCAGATCGTGCGATACCGAAGACAGCAGAGCCGAGCGCAAGCGTTCGGTTTCGCCGGTCAGGCGGGCGCTTTCCAGCTCGGCCACCAGACGCGTGCGCAGCGCCGCCTGGCCAATGTCTTCGACCATGCGCTCGGCCAGGCGGCGCTGCTCGAACGGCGGGCGGGCGGCGGCGTCGGCAAAGCGCAGACCCACCACGCCCAGCGTCTGCTGATCGGCCCGGATCGGCAGAAACCACCACGCAGAGTCGGCCAGGGTATCGGTGTGACGCCCGCTGGGCAGGCCCTGTTTGGCGCTCCAGTCGGCCGCCAGGCGGTCTTTCTCGCTCAGCTGGGCTGCGGCCGCGGGCGGGCCGCTGACGTCATCGATGCGGATCCAGGCCTGCGCGCGCAACGTCGACTGAAGCACGGCCGACCCTGCGGCCACGACCTCGCCCAGATCGGCCGCATTGGAAAGCTTGCGCCCCAGGGTCTGCATGGCGGTGGCGTGGGTGTTGGCCGCGCGCAGCGCCACCACCTGCATGCGCAGCCGTGAGGCCAGCCTCCCGGCGATCAGCGCCGCCCCCAGAAAGAGCAGCACCGTGGCCACGCCGCGATGCGCGCTGATGCGCAAGGTCAGACGCGGCTCGATGAAGAAGAAGTCATAGGCCAGAAAGCACAGCACGGCCGTGATCACCGCCGCCGCCATGCGGCTGCGCGACGCCACCAGGATGACGGCCACCAGAAACACCAGAGACAGATCCTGCAGGCCGGCGAAGCGCTCGGCCAGCGCAGCCGCGACCACGGCTCCCAGGCTGGCCAACAGGATGAGGGCGGCCTCGCGCCAGCCGGCACGCGCGCCGCCATCGAGCTCCCATTGCGCCGCGCGACGCCGGATCTGCGGGGTGCTGATGATGGTGAGCTCATAGCGCGCGCCACGCTGAAGCAGCTGCTGGGTCAGGGTGCGGTTGAAGATGCGCGCGATGGGCCGCTCGCGGGTGCGCCCGATGACCAGGGCGCGCGCGCCGCGCAAAGCTGCCGCGTCCAGCAGCGCCTGGGTGACATCGGTGTCATAGAGCACCTCCGTATCGCCCCCCAGGCTGCGCGCCAGCGCGAAGGCCCGGTCTATCTCCAGCTGGCGCGCCTGCTGCGCCGGCGGCGGCGAGCCGCCGGGTGTGCCGGCCGGGCTGCTGCGACCGGTATCGACCGTGACCACCGACCAGGGCGCGCCGCGCCGCTCGGCAATGCGCGCGCCAGCGCGCACCAGGTACTCGGAGTGGCCTGCGCCATCGATGGCGATCAGGACATGGCGCTGCATGGCGATGCCGGGCAGCCCGCGCGCGGCGCGCGTCTCGCGCAGGTCGGCATCGACCAGGTCGCTGACGGTCTGCATGGCCAGCTCGCGCAGCGCCGTAAGGTTGGATGGCGAAAAGAAGGCCTGCAGCGCGCGTGCGGCCTGTTCGGGCAGATAGACCTTGCCCTGGTTCAGACGCTCGATCAGCTCGCGCGCCGGCAGATCCACCAGGCGGATATCGCGCAGGGACTCGAACAGGGCGTCGGGCACGGTCTCCGTGACCCGGACCCCGGTGATCTGGCGCACCACGTCGTTCAGGCTTTCCAGGTGCTGGACGTTGACCGTGGTATAGACGTCGATGCCGGCGTTGAGCAGCTCTTCGACGTCCTGCCAGCGCCGTTCATGGCGGCTGCCCGGAACGTTGCGATGGGCCAGCTCGTCGACCAGCGCAATGGCCGGGCGACGTGCCAGCAGACCGTCCAGGTCCATCTCCAGCCGTTCACGCCCCTGATGGAGCATGCGCCGGGGCGCCAGGCTCGGCAGGCCCTCTACCAGCGCCTGGGTTTCCTGACGCCCGTGCGTCTCGACCACGCCGATCAGCACGTCCAGCCCCTGGCGGTGCAGTTCGCGCGCCCGTGTGAGCATGGCGAACGTCTTGCCGACCCCGGGCGCTGCCCCCAGGAATACGGTCAGGCGTCCGGCCGCCTGGCGGCGCAAGGTGCCGATCAGTGCGTCGGCCTGGCGGCTGCGATCATCGCCCATCCCTGGATCCCTCTGCGGTTGCATGCCGGCCCGCCTGTCGCAAACCGGCTGCGGCTACTGTAACGCCACTGGCGCGGCCTGTTCAGAAAAATGGCGTCAGCAGCATGTCAATCAGCTTGATGCCGATGAACGGCGCCACCAGTCCGCCCAGCCCGTAGATGAACAGATTGCGCCGCAGCAGGCGTTCGGCCGGCTCGGCGCGGTACTTCACGCCGCGCAGCGCCAGCGGCACCAGGGCGACGATGATCAGCGCGTTGAAGATGACCGCCGCGAGAATGGCCGAAGCAGGACTGTGCAGGCCCATGACGTTGAGCGAGGCCAGCGCCGGATAGGTGGCCACGAAGGCGGCCGGAATGATGGCGAAGTACTTGGCCAGGTCGTTGGCGACGCTGAAGGTGGTCAGCGCGCCGCGCGTCATGATCATCTGCTTGCCGACCTCGACCACCCGCAGCAGCTTGGTCGGGTTGCTGTCCAGATCGACCATATTGCCTGCCTCCTTGGCCGCCTGGGTGCCGCTGTTCATGGCCACGGCCACGTCGGCCTGCGCCAGGGCCGGCGCATCATTGGTGCCGTCGCCGGTCATCGCCACCAGGTGGCCCTGGGCCTGGTACTGGCGGATCAGGCGCAACTTGTCTTCGGGGGTGGCCTCGGCCAGGTAGTCATCGACCCCGGCATCGGCGGCGATGGCCGCCGCCGTGAGGGCGTTGTCGCCCGTGATCATTACCGTCTTGATGCCGATGCGCCGCAGCTCGGCGAACCGTTCCTTGATACCGCTTTTGACGATGTCCTTGAGTTCCACCACGCCCAGCACCCCGGCGCCATCGGCCACCACCAGGGGGGTGCTGCCGCGCTGCGCCACGCTTTCGACGGCGCGCGCCACGCTGTCGGGAAACGCGCCGCCGGCGCGCTCGATATGCTGGCGGATGGCCGAGGCCGCGCCCTTGCGCAACTGACGCATGCCCAGATCCATCCCGCTCATGCGGGTCGCGGCGCTGAAGGCGATCGCCTGTGCGCCGGCCGGCGGTCCGGCCAGCGCCGCTTGCGGCAGTTCGAAGCGGCGCCGGGCCAGCGCCACGATGGAGCGCCCCTCGGGCGTTTCGTCGGCCAACGAGGCCAGGCAGGCGGCTTCGGCCAGCTCACGCTCGCTCACGCCGGGCGCGGCGAGGAAAGACGCGGCCTCGCGGTTGCCCAGGGTGATGGTGCCGGTCTTGTCCAGCAATAGGACATCGACATCGCCGGCCGCCTCGATGGCGCGTCCGGACGTGGCCAGCACATTGGCCCGCATCATGCGGCTCATGCCGGCAATGCCCACGGCCGACAGCAGCGCGCCAATGGTGGTCGGGATGAGGCACACCAGCAGCGCGATCAGCACCGTCAGGCTGACGGTCTGGCCGCTGCCGTTGAGCAGCACGCTGAAGTAGGAGAATGGCAGCAGCGTCACGCACACCAGCAGAAAGATCAGCGTCAACGCCACCAGCAGGATGGTCAGGGCCACCTCATTGGGCGTCTTGCCGCGCCGCGCGCCCTCGACCATCGAGATCATGCGATCCAGGAAAGCCTCGCCGGGGCGCGCCGTCACGCGCAGGATGAGCCAGTCGGACAGCACCCGCGTGCCGCCCGTCACCGAGCTCAGGTCGCCGCCCGACTCGCGGATCACCGGCGCGGACTCGCCGGTGATGGCGGACTCGTCGACCGACGCCACACCGACGACCACTTCGCCATCGGCCGGGATGATCTCGCCGGCGTTGACCAGCACGTAAGCGCCCACCGTCAGGGCATCGCTGGGCACCTGCGTCACGGTGCCGTCGCGCTGCGGCGCATCGAGCACCTTGGCCATGACCGCGCGCCGGGTGGCGCGCAACGCCTGGGCATGGGCCTTGCCGCGCCCTTCGGCGAGAGCCTCGGCGGCATTGGCGAACAGCAGCGTGAACCATAGCCAGGCGGCCACCGCAAAGATGAACCCGGCCGGGGCATCGCCCTCGCCTCCCAGCGCCTGGAGGCCCAGGAGCGTGGCCACGATGCTGCCGACGTAGACCACGAACATGACCGGGTTCTTCATCTGGTCGCGCGGCGAGAGCTTGCGCACGGCCTGCCAGGCTATGCCGGTCCAGGCCGGCCGGGAGGTATTCAAAGGAGCGCCGTGGGTGGCGCGGGCCGCTTCAGAGTGAGACATGATGGCACCTGCGTTATTGATTCCCGAGACGGGCTGCGCCCGCTTCATCCAGGGCAAGGTTCAGTTCCAGCACATTGACCCGCGGCTCGCCCAGCAGGCCGAACTGGCGCGTCTCGCTGTGGCGGGCCAGCAAGGCCAGCACCGCCTGCTCGGGCCACTGGCGGGCTTGCGCCACGCGCGCGGCCTGCAGCCGTGCATTGGCCAGGGAAATGTGCGGATCCAGCCCGGAGGCCGAGGCTGTCACGGCATCGACCGGCACCGCCTGTGCGGCATCCAGGCCGTTCTCCTGGCGATAGGCCGCTACCCTGGCGGCCACATCGCCCAGCAACTGGCGGCTGAGCGCGCCCTGATTGCTGGCGCCGCTGGCCGCCGCGTTGTAGGGCTGCGGCACACTCCTGGCCGGGTCGGTCGGGTCCACCCCCTGAGTGGCGCTGGGACGGCCATGGAAGTACTGCGCCTGGCTGAACGCCTGGCCGATCACCCGCGAGCCTACGGGCACGCCGTCGCGCAGCAGCAGGCTTCCCTGGGCCTGGGCGGGCCACAGCATCTGGGCCGCCCCGGTGGTCGCCAAGGGATACACGATGCCGGTGACCACCATGAAGAAGACGGCCGAGATCAGGGCCGGACGCAGCAGGCCCCGCGCAGCGGGCCTTGCATGGGCGGAGCGGGCATTGGCTTGGTTTGACATGATGGTTCCTCAGAAAGTCTGGCCGGACAGCATGAGCGTGTGTTCGACGATCGGGCCCAGGGCCAGCGCCGGCAGAAAGGTCAGCCCGCCCACCACCAGCACCACGAACACCAGCAGCACGGTAAAGAGCGGCGTGGCCGTCGAGAGCGTACCGGCGCTGGGCGGCACCGTCTTCTTGGCCGCCAGGCAACCGGCCACCGCCAGCATGGGCAGCAACGTCAGATAGCGGCCAAACAGCATGGCCAGGCCGATGGTGGTGTTGAAGAACGGCGTGTTGGCGTTCAGGCCGGCAAAAGCCGAGCCGTTGTTGGCCGTGCCCGAGGTGTAGGCATAGAGCACTTCGCTGAAACCATGCGGGCCGCCATTGGCCAGACTGTCCAGCGTGCCGGGCATCAGGCTGGCGATGGCGGTAAAGCCGAGAATGCACAGGGGATGCGCCAGCACGGCCAGCATGACGTACTTCATTTCGCGCGCTTCGATCTTCTTGCCCAGGAACTCGGGTGTGCGGCCGATCATCATGCCCACCAGGAAGACCGTCAGAATGGCGTAGGTAAGCAGGTTGATCAGGCCGACGCCATCCCCTCCGAACACGTTGTTGAGCATCATCTGGGCCAGCGGCACCAGCCCGCCCAGCGGGGTGTACGAGGCATGCATGGAGTTGACCGAGCCGGTGGTCGCAGCCGTCGTCACCGAGGCGAACAGGCTGCTGCCGGCCACGCCGAAGCGCATTTCCTTGCCTTCGAGGTTGCCGCCGCCCTGCGCGCCGCTGTGGGCCTGATCCACGCCCAGCGGCGTGAGCAGCGGGTTGCCGCCCTGCTCGGCGCCGTAGACCAGCGACAGGAAGCCCACGAACATCAGCAGAAAGGCCGCCAGGAAAGCCCAGCCTTGCGCCCGGCGGCCCAGCAGACTGCCGCAGGCATAGGTCAACGCGGCCGGAATCAGCAACATGCCCAGGATGTGCAGAGTGTTGGTCAGCGGCGTGGGATTCTCGAACGGATGCGCGGCGTTCATGCCGAAGAACCCGCCCCCGTTGGTGCCGATGTGCTTGATGGCTTCCAGGCTGGCTACCGGGCCGACGATCAGTTGCTGACGCGCCCCTTCCAGCGTGCTGACGACCGCCTGGGCGTCCAGTGTCTGCGGGATGCCCTGCCAGACGTAGACCAGCGCCAGCAGAAAGCACAGAGGCAGCAGCAGGCGGTATAGCACCCGCGTAAAGTCCACCCAGAAATTACCGATGTCCTGCCTGTTGCGGCCTGCCAGCCCGCGCAGGAAACCGCCTGCCGCAGCCACGCCCGTGGCCGCGCTGACCGACATCAGAAAAGTGATGACCGCCATCTGCGACAGGTTGGACAGGCTGCTCTCTCCGGAATAGGCCTGCCAGTTGGTATTGGTGATGAAAGAGGCCGCCGTATTGAAGGCCAGGTCCGGCGTCTGCGAGGCCCGCGCCAGCGCGTCGCCCGGCAGGTACTGCTGCAGGCGCAGCAAGGCATAGCCCAGCAGCATCATGGCGGCGTTGCTCAGCAGCAGCGCCAGTCCGTAACGTTTCCACGACATGCCTTCGGCCGGGTCGATGCCCAGCACCTGATAGGTGCCGCGCTCCAGCAGGCTGTGCGAAGGCCGGGTAAAAAGACGGGCGATCCACTTGCCCAGCAGCACCGTCAACAGCACCGCCAGCGCCAGGACCATGGCGAATTGCGCGATATCGATAGCCATCACGACCCCCGCTCAGAGCTTGGCCAGGCCGGCAATAAAGCCGGCGATCAGCGCAAAGACGACCAGCGTCAGCGCCACGAACAGAACATCACCCATGGGTGCACCTCGAATTATTGGCAGTCATGCCCGGGCCTCAGAACCGTTGCGGTTCCAGCAGGGCGAAGATCAGATAGGCGAACAAGCCGACGGTCACGAGCGCCAGCCCGATGGTCATGAAACTCATGTTTTCTCTCCGGAAGAAACCTGGCCGCTAGAACCCGGCCTGCAGGGACAGCACCACGCGGGTACCCGCCATTTCGGGGAACAGCCGCCTGGCGGCCGAGTCGGTCGCATGCAGCGTCAGGCGTGCTTCCAGCGGCGCCTTGAACGCCCAGGCCAGGCCGAGCGAGCCGCTCGTGTAGCTGTCGGCATAACGGCTTTGCAGCAGGTAGCGCGAGAGGGTTCCCTCCAATCGCCAGCCCTGGCCCAGCGGCTGCCGCAGACCCAGAGTCAGGTAGCTGCCGCGCGTCTTGCTGGCCATGGCGTTGCTGGAATGACTCGCGGAGGCCCAGACGCGTTCGCGCCAGCTCAGCACGCCCGTGACTTCATTCCAGTTCAGGCCGATGTCCGAGCCCGGATACTGGTAGCGCTGGACATAGAGATCGGCTCCCCAGTCCTCGGCGAGCGCCCCGCTCCAGCCAGCGGCCAGGTCGAACTCGCTGGCAGCCCCGTTGTCAGGCCGGTACTTCACGTTCGAGCCCCACACCGAGGCGTAGAAGCCGCTGCCATGGGTATATCTGAGGTCGCCCTGCAAGGCGGGTCTTTCGCGTGTCTGGGAAGCGCCGCGCCAGACATAATCGGAAGCCAGGGTCAGCGAGCCGGAAAACTGGGCCCGCGCCGTCAGCGGCAGCGCCGACAGCAGGGCCAGGCCGGTCACGGCCAGGTATGACTTGCACCGCATCGTTCTCTTCGTGTTCGAACGGCAAAATTGCCTGCACAAAGTATCGATCCGAGGCCCGTAAAGTTTCCATTACCAAACCCCGGCTGGCCGTAAAGACGGCGTAAATTCACGCGGGGGAATAGCCGAAAGGCCGCCATCAAGGCGGCCTTTCATGACGGGATGCGCCGCGCCGGTCAGTGCGTGATGCGTGTGCCCAGCAAGGCCAGGAACTGCGCCAGCCAGGCCGGGTGCGACGGCCAGGCGAACGCCGTGACGAGGTTGCGGTCGGTCAGCGCCTGGTCCATGGCGAGGTCCACATATTCGGCGCCGGCAGCGCGCACCTCGGGCGCACAGGCGCCGTAGCCGCTGCAGCGGTAACCGCGCAGCACATCCGCGGCGCACAGCAACTGCACACCGTGACAGATGCAGGCCACCGGCTTGCCCGTCTCGAAGAAGTGGCGCACCAGCGCCAGCACCGACTCGTCCAGCCGCAGATATTCCGGCGAGCGGCCGCCCGGAATCACCAGCCCGTCAAAGCCGGCAGGCTCCAGCCCGGCGAAATCGGCCGTCACGAAAAAACGGTGGCCTTCCTTTTCGCTATAAGTCTGCGCGCCTTCGAAATCATGCACGGCGGTGCGCACGTAGTCACCGGCCCGCTTGCCGGGGCAGACCACATGGACCTCGTGCCCCACGGCCATCAGGGCCTGCAGCGGCACCATGGCCTCGTAATCCTCGACATAGTCGCCCACGATCATCAACAGTTTCTTGGCCATCAGGAATTCTCCGGTTCCAGACCGACGTAGACGAGGGAGCCCTCGACGCGCGTCGGGTACATCATCAGGGGTTTTTCCGCCGCGCCCAGCGCCTGGCCGGACTCGATGTCCCATTGCCACAGGTGCTTGGTGCAGATCAGGCGGTTCTTCTTCAAAAGGCCGTCGCACAGGCGCTCGTCCATGTGCGGGCAGACGGCCTGTGCGGCGTAGAACCTGTCGCCCTGGCGCATCAGCACCACCTCATGCCCGTCCACCTTGCGCTCCACGATCGCGCTTTCGGCCACGTCCTGCGTCCCGCAAGCCTCGACCCATCTCTTTTGCTGCATCACTACCCTCCACGAAAGCCCGGCATACGCGGCTCAATAAAAGTTGTCACTGCTGATGGCGTCAGGCTCGATGTCGGTCTGCGTCAGCAAGGTGCGCAAGGTATGCGCCACCATGGCCGGCGGACCGGTCACATAGACTGCCGCCGCCGTCCAGTCGATGTCTGCGCGCGCGGTCAGCCGATCCACCGGATAGCCCTGCTCGCAGGCCACGCCGAGAGCATGCGCCGGCGGCGCGGCATCGCTGCAGACCGCGATCTGCAGCCCGGTTTGCCCGCGCTGGCGCGCCGCCAGTTCATCGGTCAGCGCGGGCACCTGTCCGGCGTCGCGCACGCCCCAGAAAAGCCACATGCGCCGGCGCGCCAGAAAGCGCTCGCTGGCGGCCCACTGCAGGGCTGCCAGCCCCACGGAAATGCCCGAGCCGCCCGCGATCACCACCATGTCCTGGTCGGGCCGCGGCGCCAGGCTGGCCCGGCCCATGGGGCCGAAGGCAAGCAAGGCCTGACCGACATGGGCCGGGTCGGTCAGCCAGCGCGAAAAACACCCCTCCCCCCGCTGGGCGACGATGAGCCGCACTCGTCCCGTGTCCGGATCGACCCCCGCAATGGAATAGGCCCGCTGCCCGGGCAGGCCCGGGGCCTGCACCATCAGGTACTGCCCGGCCAGATAGGGAAGCGTGCGCGGCAGCGCCAGGGTCACCTGGTAAAGGTCTCCGCCCAGCGGCCGGATGTCGCTCAGCGTGGCCGGCAACTCCGATGGCGTGGCGGCCTGCGGCAGCGCCGCGGCCAGGCGCAGCTGCAGCACACAGTCGGTGCGCGGCCGGCTCTGGCACAGCAGCACGCGTGGCGCGGCCTCGCCCTCCTCGCCCACAACAAGCGGGCTGCCCTCCTCCCCGGCCAGGCAGACCGTCCCCTGCAGCAGACGCGCCTCGCAGGAGCCGCAGCCTCCGCTGCCGCACAGATAATCCAGCGGCGCAGCCTGACGCAGGCCGGCCTGCAGCAGGGTCTCGTTATGGTCGGCGATGAAGACGGGCGCCGCGGCGCCCGCCCCCCGGATCTGGAATGTGGTGCTCATGACGTCACAGGAAGGCAAGGCTGAAGAAAGGCAAGGCTGCGATCACGCCCCACGCCACCAGAATGGGCAGGATCATGAACCAGATGTCCTTGATGAGCTGCGCATAACTCAGGCCCATGGCCATCGAGGTAATGAACAGATTGAGGCCGTGCGGCGGACTGATGAAGCCCAGGCCCGCGCCCACGATGAACACCACCCCCCAATGAATGGGGTCGATGCCGATCTCCATGGCGATCGGCGCCATGATGGGCGCCAGCACCAGGATCACCGCCACCACCTCCATGAAGGTGCCGAACAGCAGCACGATGCCCATCATCAGGATCAGCGTCGCCGTGGCGCCGAACTGCTCGGAAAACGCGATCAGATGCCCGAACACCACATCGGGGACCTCCAGGATCGAGAGCACCTGCTGGAACTGGATCGAAAACACCACCATCGGCCCGATGACCCCCATGATGGAAGCGCTGCCCATCAGCACGCCCGGCAACTCGCGCAGCCGCACGCCGCGCGCCCACCAGACGGCCACCACCGCGCAGTACAGCGTCACCACGCCCGCCGCCTCGGTCGGGCTGAAGATGCCCGAATACAACCCCACGAACAGCATCGCGATGGCAAGCAGCGCGGGCAGGGCCCCTGCCGCGCTGGCGCCCACCTCTTCCCAGTAACCGCCCTGCTCCACGCTGCCCGGCTCGTAGCGGCGGGTCCGCGCGATCGCGGCAAAGAAGATAAAGGCGAGGATGAGCAACCCGGGCAGGATGGCCGCCAGGTTCAAGGCCACCGGCGAGGCATTGACCGTCAGGCTGTAGATGATGATGATGGTGCTGGGCGGGATCAGCCCCCCCAGAATGCCGCCGGCGGCCACCGCCGAGCCGCCGCGCGACATCGGCACGCCGGCACGCCGGAACTCCGGGGCCATCAGCTTGCCCATCGTGGCCGAGGCGGCCGCACTGGAGCCGCTGATGGCGCAGAACATCCCGCTGGCCAGCACCGAAGCGGCCGCCGTGCGGCCCGGCACCGCGCGGATCAGCGCCTTGGCAAACCGCACCAGCTGGCGTGACACCCCGCCTGCGGTCAACAGGTCGCCGGTAGCCACGAACAGCGGCACGGCCAGAAAGGTGTAGTTCTTCAGGGCATCGATGGATGACACCCCCATGTTCATCAGGGGGAAATCCACCACCCAGTATGACGATGCGGCGACCCATACCGCGAGAATCAGGGTCATCGGCGTGCCCGCCACGAACAGGGCCACGCAGAACAGGGAAATCCAAAGCACGGACACGATACGTTCTCCTCGTCGCCTTGGCGGCTCAGGCCGCCGGCGCAGCCTGGTTACGGCGTTCTTCTTCGAGCTGATCCCAGTCGAACAGCACCAGGAACAGCCGCTGCGCGATGCGCACCATGGAAAAGCCCCAGCCCAGCGGCACCGCCAGGTTGGCCCAGGCCAGCGGGATCGAGGTCCCGAAGATCGTCTGTTCGCTGGCCAGGTTGCGCTCGATGATGGCGCTGGTGGTGTAGAGGATCACGCCGCCGATGGTCAGCCACAGCGTCATGTCCATCACTTCCAGCGTGCGCCGCCCCCAGGCCGGCATGGCCTCGCGAAACTGCAGAAAGGCCAGGTTCGTGCCATAGCGACAATGCTTGGCCATGGCGAACCAGGACAGCCAGATGAAGGCGTACATGGCCACCTCCGGCCCCCAGGTGGCCTGCTGCTGGAACAAGGCACGGCGCAATGTCTCCACGCCCACCAGCGCGATCAGGGTGACGTAGCTGGTGAGGATCACGGTGTTTTCCACCTTGTCCATGCACCGGCCCAGCACCGCTCCCGTTTTTCTGATTTTCACTGTTTGTCTCCCCCGAAGCCTTCACGCAGCGCCGCGCGGCGCTGCGTTCGTGCCGGCCGTCAGGCCCACCATTTGTCGGCCTGCAAGCCATCGGTGCGCATGCGCGCGGCACTTTCCTGGAAGGCGCCATAGACGTCCAGGCCCGCGATGGCGTCCAGCCGTTTGCGCACATCGGCGTAGAGCTCGGGGTTGTTCTCGACCCGGCCCATCTGCTGAAACGCCTGTCGCTGCGCGGCATCCAGGCGCACCTGACGCAGCCCGCCGCGCACATAGGCCGACTCCGGCGACGGATCCGGGCCATTGCCCACCAGCGTGGACTCGGCCACGGAAGCATCCTCATAGGCCTGGCGCATGGTTTCCCAGGCCGACTCGAACACCACCTCCTGCAGCCGCGCCGGCAGCTTGTCGAGCGCACGCGTGGACATGAAGATCATCGAAAAGCCGGGGCAGAACTCGACCTGCACGTCCTGCGACAGCACCGTGTACATGCCGAAGCCGGCGGCCGCGCTGGGATAGGTCTCGGCCGCATCGACCAGGCCCGACTTCAGCCCCTCCAGCAACTCGCCCCAGGCCAGCGGCACCGGCATCATCTGCATGCTCTTGGCAAAGTTGCTGATCATGGTGCTGTTGGTAATGCGGATCTTGGCGCCACGCAGGCGCTCGGGAGAATTCATGTCGGGCTCGTCGGCATACTTGCGACCCATCATGATGTTGCGCATGCCGCCGCTGCCGTACAACGGCACGATGCCGTACTTGCTGCGCAGGATGTCCCGGTACAGGCGGTTGGAGTCCGCGCTGAACAGGAAGTTGTGATACGCCGCGCGGTTTTCCCACAAGAACGGCCAGTCCATCGCCATCGAGTAGGGCATCACCGAACCCGCGTTCTGGAAGGTGGACGAGCCCATATCCAGGACGCTGTTCATGACCCGGTCGGCGCACTGATCTTCCGAACAGGTCTGCGCCTTGTCGATAAGCTGGATGGCGATTTCGCCATCCGATTTCTCCTGGACGCGGTTCACGAAGTCATAGATGCCCGGCGCCGTGTATTCGGCTGCCGCAGGGGTATAGATGCTGCCGAACCGGAAGCGATACTTCGCCGACCGGGCCGGCTTGCCGCTTGCCAGCAGGCGCGTGGGCAGCGCGGCCATCGTGGCCCCGCCGGCGGTGGCCAGCAGCAGGCGCCGGCGCGATTCAATGTAGCGTTCAGACATGAGAGTCACCTATTTGACGAGCGGGCGCGCGGCCCCGTTTTCAGAGGGGAACGTGGATGCCGGCGCCCAGCGAGCGGGTCTGCAGGCGCACATCGCGTTGCTTGAGCAGCAGCCGCTCGCCATCGGCGAGCACATCACGGTAGGTGCCGCAGGCAAACAGCACGCTGCGGCCGGCGGGGTCAGTGTGGGTCACCACGAACTTGGCTCGGGCTTCATACTCGCCCGGGCCCAGTTCGCGCAGCCGGGCAGGCCCGACCTGGCGCGTGAACGTGCCGCCCATGCGCACGTGCTGGGCGACCATCCCGGTCATGTTGGCCATGCTGGCCTTGTCATGATCCAGCCACACCATGTCCTTGCCCAGCTCCGGGCTGTAGGCCCGCACGCAGTAGCGAAAACCCTCGTGGCAGCAGCCCAGGAAATCCGGGTACGACTCCTGGTCGAGAAACTCCGACAGGTCGTACAGAAAGTCGTTGATACGCAGCGTCGCGTCGTTCATTTTGCGTTCTCCTCCAAGGTCTGGCCCGCCAGGGGGTTGCTGGCCTCGCGTTGCATGTGGCGGCCCCATACCCGGTAGTAGGCGCGCATGATCTCGTCATCCTGGGCGCGCAGGTTTTCATGCCGCGCGAACTGGCCCCAGCGCGATGCGCCGCGCCGGTGCGTCTCGGACACTGCCTCCACGAACACCACGTCCTCGGCCAGGTTGCGACCCAGCGGCCCCCAGATCTCGTTGTGATGCCGCACCCGCAGCGCGCGATCATGCTCGGACTCGCCCAGCACGCCCAGGCCGCGCTGCTCGAGCAGCGTCACGCCGGGCGCAATCGGAATGGTGGTGTCGATGCGGATGGCCGTGGCGCGCACCAGGATGGTGGTATTGGGAAAGAGATCCACCAGGCGCAGCTCGCCAGGGCGCAGGCCGGGCAGCAGGCATTCGTCGCGGCTTTCCCAGCCTTTGTAGTTGTCATAGGAGACCGTCATCGGATCCAGCGTGCCGTGCCCGTTGGGATGGATGATCCAGCGCCGGTCGTGATAGCCGTCGGCCATGATGGCCGTCGATCGGTTCACCACATGGCCCCACTCGTGGTAGAGCTCCATATTGGTTTCGTGCCACTGTTTCCAGTTGGCCTGCATCAACACCTCGTGATAGTGGAAGACCTCCAGCGGCTTGACCGCCATGACGTCTTCCAGGCAATCCATCACGTCGCCCACGTCGGTGTCAAAGTCGGGTGCATCATCGTCCAGGTTGATGAAGATCAGGCCGAACTTCTCGTGGCAGCGCACCCGCCGCAAGCCGTTTGCGCTCTTGCACACGCCGGCCTGTTCATAGCCCTCGGCACGCGTGATCTCGATGCACTGCCCCCGGTCATCGAAAGACCAGAGGTGGAAGAAACAGGTCAGGCGTCGCGCGTTGCCGCGCACCTCGGTCACGAGCTTGGCGCCACGGTGCGGACAGGCGTTGTAGAAGGCGCGCACGCTGCCGTCGTCGCCCCGGATCACGAAGATGGGAATGCCGGCATGGTTCAAGGCGCGATAGTCCCCGGGCGCAGGAATCTCGCTTTCGTGGCAGGCGAACTTCCAGGTCTTGGCAAAGATATCGCGCAGTTCCTGGTCAAAGATCTCCTGGGAGGTATAGATGTTGGCATCGACATAGTGGTCTCCCGGAAGATCGGGACGAGCGCACCACTGCCCGGCGGATCGAGACATGGGTATTTCCTCGTTCAGAAATGAAAAGACGATGAATCGGGTCGTCAGAAAAGCCAGCGCCTGAGCTGACGCAGGGCCGACGCCGCCGCGCCCACGCTGACCACACAGCGCTGCAGGCGCTCCAGCAGCATCTGTTCGCGCGCCGGCGACAACGAAGCCGACTCGACGGTCAGGGTGACGCAGCCCAGGGCCTTGCCTTCGACAATGAAACTGCGGCCAAATGCGGAGACGCCTTCGTAGGCCTCATCCTTGGAAATCGCGAACTGATCCGCGCGCACCGCCTGGATCTCCTGGCGCAGCGCCGGCAGGTTCGACAAGGTGTAGGGCGTCGGCGTGGGATAGGGCTCGGCGCCCAGCATGGCCGGCCAATGCGCCTCCTCCATGGCCGCCAGCAGCAGCTTGCCGGAGGCCGAGCCGTGCAGCGGGCTGCGCAGCCAGGCCTGGTAGTACGGCGCCAGCATGCGCTGGCCGATCACGAAATCCAGCACCAGCCGCTCGTAACCCACGAACAGCACCAACGAGGACGTCTCTCCGGTTTCTTCGCGCAATGCTTCCAGCGCGCTGCGGCAGGCCAGCCGCACCATCGTGATCGGATGTTGAAGATTCAGCGGGGCCAGGCTCTGCGGCGCCGGCAGGTAGCGCTTGCCCGCCGGTTCGCGAACCACATAGCCCAGGGCGATCAGCGAGGCCAGCAGGCGGTGGGCCGAACTGGGCTTGAGATCAAGCTGACCGCATAGCTCCATCAGGGTCAGCGGGCCGGTCGCTTCCTGCAGCGCCTGCAGGATCAGAATGCCTCGCTCCAGCGAACCTACCGCGACGTCTTTGGCTGCGTCTTTTTTCATGATTTCCATTAAACGGAAAGATTTTTCTGTTTGATGGACAAATTATCTTTGTAGACAGAAATTGCAGCCACAGGGTTAACGATGAGAAAACCCATTAAAAATCAGTGAGTTACATTTCCATTAAACGGAAACCCTGCCGTTCCGGCAGGCTGCGGCAGCCGCATCCACCGAGGACATGGCGAAAAAAAGCCTGCGCCACAGCGCAGGCCGGGACCACGTCGGGCGTGGCGGATTTTCTGTCGGTCTCAGCGTCGCGCGCCGGCCTGCTCCAGCTGCCTGGCCATGCCGGCGTAGCCGCGCTGACGGGCATGCTGCAAGGGCGTGACCCCCTGGCCGTCGGCCAGTTCCGGATCGGCGCCCGCCGCCAGCAGCGCAGCCACGATGGCTTCATGGCTGGGACCGCCATCGCCCAGGATGATGGCCTCCAGCAGGGCGGTCCAGCCCAGGCGGTTGACATGGTCAGGCGCCACGCCGGCCTCGATCAGCGTCCTGACCGTCTCCACGTGGCCACGCTCGGCAGCCGGAATGAGAGCCGTGCCGCCATAGCGGTTGGTGCTCTTGAGATCGGCGCCATGCGCCAGGGTCAGCCGCAGTATCTCGTTCAGGCCGCGCGCGCCGGCGTACAGGTAGGGACTGTCATCGATGCGGTCCTTGGCGTTCACGTCGGCCCCCGCCTCGATCAGCGCTTTGGCCGCCGCAATCTGGTTGGCGTGGGTTGCGATCAGCAAGGGCGTGGCCCCGGCCGCATCGCGCGCCTCGATCTGCGCGCCGGCGGCCAGCGCCGCCTGCAGTTGCACGACGTCGCCACGCTCGGCGGCCCGCCGCAATTGCTGCTCCAGCTCGCCGCCTGCGGCGCTTGCCATCCATGACGACACCATGGCGATCATGCCTCCCAGAAAAATGGCGATACGTTCCATCAGCAAGGCACGGCCCTCCTTTTTCAATACATTGTTCGAACTATCGGGGCAGCCGATTGCGACGCCCTGCCGGGAATGATAAAAGTCGCGGGAGATATTCATAAGTTAAATATTCACATGAACCACAGTGGCAAACCGAATAGGCCCCCGCTCGACCTGGACCTGCTGCGCGCCATCGTGATGGTGGTCGACTGCGGCAGCTTCACGGCGGCGGCCACGCGCCTGCACTCCACCCAGTCGACGGTCAGCCAGAAGGTGCGCCGGCTGGAGGAGGTCGTCGGCCATCGGTTGCTGGAACGCGGCCACCGCGAGATCCATCCCACCGATGCGGGAGAAACCCTGCTCGGCTATGCGCGCCACCTGCTGGCCATCAGCGAACAGCTGAATGACGCCCTCTCGGGTAGCGCCAGCGTCACGCTGCGCCTGGGGCTGCCGGATGACTTCGTCACCGGCCGCACCATGGCCGCCCTGGCCGCGTTCAGCCGCGCCCACCCGCAAGCCAAGCTGGAGATCACCAGCGGCCTGAGCCGCGACCTGGCCGCCAGCTATGACCGCGGAGAACTGGAACTGGTGCTCATCAAGCAGCGCCGCCACAGCCGTGAAGCGACGTTCTGCCGTCCCGAGACGCTGGTCTGGCTGGACAGCGCGGCCCACCCCAGCTTCGAGCAGGATCCGGTGCCGCTGGTGACCTTCCCGCCCCGCGGCCTCTACCGCGACGACATGATCAACGCCATCGAGGCCATGGGGCGCAACTGGCGCATCAGCTTCACCAGTTCGGGGCTGGCCGGCATCCTGCAGGCCGTGGCCAGCGGCCTGGGCATGAGCCTGCTGCCCGCCCGCGCCGCCACCCCCGCGCACCGCGTGCTCGACGCCGCGCAAGGCTTTGCGCCCCTGACCACCTTTGAAATCGCCCTGCTGCACCGGCCAGACAGCAACGCGCTCATCCGGCTCGCCGCCGAGCTGCTGGTGGCGCTGCTCGACGAAGAAAACCCCTAGCGCCTGGAGTATCCGATTTGGCACTTCCAGGCATCCAGGAAATTAATTGTTCCATCGCCACGGGCATCGATATCATCAGTTCAGGCTAGACCTGAAGTCCCCTCCCGGCCATCCCCGGCCCGGGATTCAGTCAACGATCATTCCAGGAGTCACCATGGTTTTCCGTCCTGCCCTGTTCGCCCTGCTCGCCCTCTCCGCCGCCCCCCTGGCTTCGGCCCAGGTGCTGCAGGAGAAAAATCTGCCGCTGGACATCGCCTCGGAGATCGCCCAGCAAACGGTCCAGATCTGCCTGGCCGAAGGCTACAACGTCACCGCTGCCGTGGTGGATCGCGCCGGCACGCTGCGCGCCCTGATGCGCGCCGACAAGGCCACGCCGCATACGGTCAGCGCTTCGCAGCGCAAGGCCTACACCTCGGCCTCGACCCGCACGCCCACCAGCACGCTGGCCGAGAACATCCAGAAGAACCCTGGCGCCAGCCAGATGGCCGCCATCGACGGCTTTCTGTTCCTGGGCGGCGGCGTGCCCATCAAGGCCGGCGATGACGTCATCGGCGCGGTCGGCGTGGGCGGCGCGCCCGGCGGCCACCTCGATGAAGCCTGCGCCCTGAAGGCCATCGAGAAAGTCCAGGCCAAACTCAAGTAAACCGCTGCACGCCTGACCCGGCCCGCCGTCGCTTGCTCAGCGCGGCGGGCTTTTCTTTCAGCGCCGGTGCTCCTGCCCGACCGGGGCCGGCGCATCGCGCAGGGGATGCCACACCCGGCCTGCGCGCACCAGGGTGCGTGCGGCGGGCACGCCCGCCACGGCCGCTGCCGCGCACGCGGCCGGCACCGCCATGAAGTCGGCACGGTGGCCCACCTGCAGGCCGTAGCCAGCCAGCCCCAGGACCCGGGCGGCGCACACCGTGGCCATCTCCAGCGCCACGTTCAGCTCCTCATCGGTATAGAACCCGCTGCGATAGCCGACCAGCATGGCCCGCTGCAGCATGTCGCCATTGCCATAGGGCCACCAGGCATCCTGGATGTTGTCGTTGCCGGTAAAGACCAGCACCCCCGCTTCGCGCAGCGCCAGGACCGGCGGAAAGGCCCGCTGGCCCGGCGCGTTGGTCATGATCGCCACGCCGGCCTCGCTCAAGCGCGCCGCCATACGCGCCAGCGCCGCCTCATCCAGGTCGCCCAACCCATAGGCATGGCTGACCGCCACCCGCCCCGCCATGCCCAAGGCCCGCGTGCGCGTGGCGATGCGCGTGAGCTGCTCGGCACATTGTTCGCCGGGCTCATGCAGGTGGATGTCGATCTTCGCGCCATGGCGATCGGCAATGCCGAACACTGCGTCCAGCTGACCATCGGGGTCGCCATCGAGGGCGCCCGGATCGATGCCGCCCACCACTTGCGCGCCTTCCCGCACGGCAGCCTCCAGCCACTGCACCGTGCCGGGACAGGACATCACCCCCGCCTGCGGAAAGGCAACCAGCTCGACATCGATCAGATCACGCCAGCGCTCGCAGGCGCGCATGACCGCATGCAGATGGGTGAGCTGGGTGGTGGCGTCGACATCCACATGGCTGCGCATCGCCATGGTGCCCCACCCCGCCGCCAGACGCAGCAACGCGTCGGCACGTTCCAGTATCGGCGCAGCGGCGGCCAGCTCACGCTTTTCCAATGCCAGCCGCTCGCGCAGCGACGCGGCCGGCTGGTGCGGATGCCAGCGCCCGCCCACGAAACTCTTGTCCAGGTGGATATGGCCATCGACCAGTCCAGGCAATACCAGCTGGCCACCCAGATCGACGGTCTCGATGCCGGCACAGGCCGGCCGCTCGTGCGCCAGGGCGGCAATGCGCCCCTGGCGCACCACAATGTGCAGCGGCGCGCCCTGCGCGTCCACTGCGTTCAAGAAAATACGCTCGTTCATCGGGGCCTCCAGAGCGACGCAGCCCTCCCGGCGGCGTCGTGCAAAAGCTGTAACCCTACGAGCCTGCCGCGCCGCCGACAAATTAATTGTCCGCATCCCTGGCAGTGGATTTGCCACTGGCCGCGCCTGCCGGCGCGACCAGGGCAGGTCCGGGCGAGCCCCGGACTTACTGCGTGGCGATCCCCTTCTCGCGGATCAACGCGCCCCAACGCTCGTAATCCTGCTTGATGCGCTCGCCCATCTGGGCCGGGTCTTCGTAGTGGGCGATGGCCCCCACATTGAGCAGTTTCTCCTGGATATCGGGTTGGGCCAGGATGTCCTTCATCTCGGCGGAAATGCGTTCGACCACCGGCGCAGGCGTGCCGGCCGGCGCCAGCAAACCGCCCCACGACACCGCGTCGTAGCCCTTGAAGCCCTGCTCGGCAATGGTGGGCACCTCCGGCAGCACCTTGATGCGCTCGGGCGAGCCGATGGCGATGGCGCGCAGTTTGCCCGCCTGCACATGCGGCAGCGCCGCCACCAGGTCGGCATACATCACCGGCACCTGCCCGCCGATGGTATCGGTGATCGCCGGCACGCCGCCCTTGTAGGGCACGTGCTGCATCTTGAAGTCGCCCATCTGCTTGAGCAGTTCCATGCTCAGGTGACCAAAGCTGCCCACGCCGGAGCTGGTGTAGTTCAGCGGCGTCTTGGCGGCCTTGGCATGCGCGATGAGCGAGGCCAGGTCGGTCACCTCGGGCAGCAGATCCGGATTGACCACCACCACGATGGGCAGGTCATACACCGTGGCCACCGGCGTGAAGTCCTTCAAGGTGTCATACCGCACGCTGGGGTAGAGGTGCGGCGCCAGCAAGGTGGGCGTGGCCAGCGTCATCAGGGTATAGCCGTCAGGCGCGCTGTTGGCGACCTGGGTGGCCGCAATGGTGCCGGATGCGCCCGGGCGGTTCTCCACGACGATGGTCTGCTTCAGGCGTTCGCCCAGTTCCTGGCCCACCAGCCGCGAGGCAGTGTCGGTCGGACCGCCCGCCGGGAACGGTACGAACAGCCGGATCATCTTGTCGGGCCACTCGGCCGCCTGGACCGGCGCCAGGCCCGCCACCAGGGAAGCCGCTGCCAGGCCCAGCAGCAGTTGGCGGCGCGTATGGCGCAAGGTCGAAGTGATGGGAAGCCGCATGTTGTCTCCTAATAAAAATACGACGGCCCCGCCCTGTCGGGCGAGGTCGGGGTCAGGCCTCGGGTGGGCCGTCCGGCAGCGTGAGCACGCCGGCTTGTTGCAACGCCAGCAACTCGGCATCGCTCATGGCGAGCAGTTGCTGCAGTAGCTCGCGCGTGCCCTCGCCCAGCGTGGGCGGCGCGCGACGGATAGGCAGGCGTTCGCCATCCAGCCGCACGGCCGGGGCGAACACCGGTGTGCTGCCCACGACCGGATGAGGCATGTCCTGCACCAGCCGGCTGCGCCGGCTACGCTCGCAGGTCAGGGCTTCGTGCAGGCCCGCGACGCGGCCGCAGGGAATGCCGGCCTCGGTCATGCGTTGCAGCAGCAGCTCGCGCGGCAAGGCGCCGATGGCCTCGCGCACCAGGGGCACCAGCTCCAAGCGGTTGCGGGCGCGCTGCACATTGGTCGCGAAACGCGGATCCTCGACGATATGGGGCTGCTCGATGACCTGGCGGCAGAAACGCTCGAACTGCGCGTTGTTGCCCACGGCCACGATCAGCGGGCCATCCGAGGCTTCGTACATGCCATAAGGCACGATGGACGGATGGGCATTGCCGTAGCGCTCGGGATCATGCCCCAGTTGCAAGGCATCCAGCCCGTAGTAGCCGGTCAGCGAAATGCCGCTGTCGTACAGCGCCAGCTCGATCAAGCGTCCGCGCCCGTTGCGGCTGCGACCGTACAGGGCGGCCAGCACCGCCTGCGCCGCGCCCATGCCGGTCATCATGTCGACCACCGCCACGCCGAATTTCAGCGGCGGCGAATGGGCCTCGCCATTGATGGCCATCAAGCCGCTTTCGCCCTGTACCACGAGGTCGTAGCCGGGGCGCTTGGCTTCGGGGCCATCGCTGCCGTAACCGGCGATCACGCAATAGATCAGGTCCGGCTTGATCGCCTTGAGGACGTCATAGCCCAGCCCGAGTTTCTCGGCGCCACCGTGCTTGAAGTTGTGGATCACCACATCGAACTGCGGCACCAGCTCATGCACGATGCGGATGCCTTCCGGCGTCTGCAGATCCAGGGTGATGGACCGCTTGTTGCGGTTCATGCTGTTGTAGTAGGTGGTCTCGGTCTTGCCGATGCGGATGCCCCAGTCGCGCGTGTCGTCGCCACGCTGGGGATGCTCGACCTTCACCACCTCGGCGCCGTAGTCGGCCAGCACCTGCCCGCACAACGGACCGGCGAACACCCTGGAGAGGTCCAGGACGCGCACCCCTTCCAGGGGGAAGTCCAAGGTCGCTTCCTGCGCTTGCTGTCGTTGTTCGGTCATCATCGCTCCTCCTTGCCACGCAGCCGACCGAAATCGGCGCGGCGTTTTTCCAGAAATGCGCTGATGCCCTCGCGCGATTCTTCGGTCTCCTGCGAACGCACCATGTCGCGGGCCTCCAGCTCCAACTGCTCTTCCAGGGTGTTGCGCGGCGCGTGCCGGCACAAGGCCTTGATGCGCGCCATGGCCAGCTCCGGCCCCTGGGCCAGCGTGGCTGCCAGCGTAGTCGCCGCGGCCAGCGCCTGGCCCGTCTCGGTCAGGCGGTTGACCACGCCCAGCTCTGCCATGCGCGCACCGCTGACGCGGTCGCCGCTCAGGCACAGTTCGGTCAGCAACTGACGCGACAGAAACTCGGCCAGAAAGGCCGTGGCGCCGCCATCGGGCGTCAGCCCCACCTTGACGTAAGCCACCGAAAACACGGCATCGTGGGCAGCCACCAGCATGTCGCAGGCCAGCGCCAGCGACAATCCGGCCCCGGCTGCTGCGCCCTCGACCGCTGCGATCACCGGCTTGGGGCAGTCGCGCAGGCTGCGGATCAGGTCGTGCAACGCCTCCAGGCGCTCACGCCGCTCGGCCTGCGGCAGTTCGCGCCGTCCGGCCAGTTGCCGCAGATCCCCGCCGGAGCAGAAATGACCGCCCTCGCCCGTCAGCACGATGGCGCCGACGGCCGGGTCGGTGGCGGCCTGACGCAGGGATCCGGTCAGCGCCGCGTAGAAGGCCGGCGACAGGGCATTGCGCGCAGCCACGTTATTGTTCGACAGGATCAGCACGCCGCCCTCGCGGCGGCTCAGCAGGGCTTCGCTCATGCCGGCTGCTCCTGGCGGGCGGCGGCACGCCCCAACTGCATATAACGCGTCAAGTGATGGTCCTGATCGCCGAACTGATGATCGATCATCACCAGTCGCTTGGCGTAATGCGCCAGCGGCAGCTCCCAGGTCATGCCGATGCCGCCGTGCAGCTGGATGCTTTCCTCGGCCACGCGGGTGCCAATGCGCCCGATGCTGTACTTGGCCCCCGCCAACGCCCGCTCGCGCGCGTCGGCATCGTCGTCATCCATGGCCGCGGCGGCGCGGATCACCGCCGAACGCGCCTGCTCGACCTCCAGCAACAGATCCGCCATGCGATGCTGCAGGGCCTGGAAACGCCCGATCGGCGCGCCGAACTGCTGACGGGTGCGCAGATACTCCAGCGTATGGTCCTTGACCACATCCATGGCGCCGAGCGCCTCGGCGCACAGCGCCAGCACGCCATAGCCGCAGACCCGGCGCAACAGCGACAGGCCGCCGCCGGCCTCGCCCAGCAAGGCGCTGGCAGGCAGGCGCACATTCGAGAACGTCAGCTCGGCCGCGTAGCCACCATCGATGCGGCCGTAGGCGCGCTTTCCCAGCCCGGCGGCATCGCCCGGCACCAGGAACAGGCTGATGCCGTGTTCGTCGCAGCGCTCGCCCTCGCTGCGGGCCGACACCAGCAGCCAGTCGGCGCTGTCGCCAAAGGCCACGACCGCCTTGGCGCCATCCAGCACCCAGCCATCGCCCGCACGAGCTGCCGTGGTCGCCACGCGGTTGAGCTCGTAGTGGCTGCCCGGCTCATCATGTGCCAGCGCGGCCACGGCTCGCCCCTCGATCAAGGCCTCCAGCACCGGCTGATGGGCCGACGCCCCGCTGTGCACCAGCGCCTGGCCGACGACCAGCGCCCCCAGCACCGGCTCGCTCGACAGTCCCCGCCCCAGGCATTCGAAAATCACGCTCACGTCAAAACCCTGCCCGCCCAGCCCGCCTGCGGCTTCGGGAAACAGCGCGCCGGTCACGCCCAGGTCCGCCAGCTGCCGGTAGGCCTCGCGGCTGTGACCCTGCGCGCCGTAGGCGATGGCATGACGCGTCTCGATGGGATATTGCCCGGCCAGGAAGCGGTTCAGGCTGTCCGCCAGCATGCGGCGGTCTTCGGTATGTTCGAAATTCATCGTCGTATTCCCTGACTTGGATTGCCTGGCTGCGGCCTACAGGCCAAGCATCATCTTGGCGATGATGTTCTTCTGGATTTCATTGGAGCCGCCGAAGATCGACAGCTTGCGGCTGTTGAAGTACAGGGCCGCCGCCATCGCTGCCGCCGGATCGCCCAGGGGCTCGGCCGGCGTTTCCTCCAGCGCCTCGGGCAGAAACGGCGCCGCGTACACCCCCATGGCGCGACGGGTGAGGCTGAGGATTTCCTGCCGGATTTCCGAACCGCGGATCTTGAGCATGGAGCTTTCCACGCCAGGCGCGCCACCGGCGGCCACGCTGGCCAGCACGCGCAGATTGGTGATCTCCATGTTCTGCAGGTCGATTTCCACCCGCGCCAGGCGGGCAGCGAACAGGGGATCCTCGGCCAGCGGTCGGCCATTGCACAGGCTGCGTTCGGCCACCGCCTTGAGCTTGTCCAGATGCGCCATCGAATAGCCCACGCCGGCGATGTTGGTGCGCTCGTAGGTCAACAGATACTTGGCATAGGTCCAGCCCTTGTTCTCCTCGCCAACCAGGTTCTCCACCGGCACTTTCACATCGGTGAAGAACACCTCGTTGACCTCATGCTCTCCTTCCAGCGTGATGATGGGGCGCACCTCCACCCCGGGCGTCTGCATGTCGATCAGCAGAAAGCTGATGCCCTGCTGCGGCTTGCCTTCACGGCTGGTGCGCACCAGGCAGAAGATCATGTTGGCGTGCTGGCCCAGGGTGGTCCAGGTCTTCTGGCCATTGACCACATAGTGGTCGCCCTCGCGCACGGCGGTGGTCTTGAGCGAAGCCAGATCGGACCCCGAACCCGGCTCGGAATAGCCCTGGCACCACCAGTCCTGGCCATTGAGAATGCGCGGCAGCCAATGCGCCTTCTGCGCCTGACTGCCATACTGGATCAGTACCGGGCCCAGCATGCTGACGCCGAACGGCAGGATGCGCGGCGCGGCGGCCTGTGCGCACTCATGCTCGAAAATGAATTGCTCGATCGCCCCCCAGCCCGGGCCGCCCCAGGCGCGCGGCCAATGCCCGGCCAGCCAGCCCTGCTCGTTGAGAATGGCGTGCCAGCGCTCCAGATCGGCCTTGCCCAGGCGCAGGTTGGCGCGCACCTTGTGCGCCAGATCAGCCGGCAGCCGGTCGCGCAGAAAGGCGCGGACTTCGTCCCGGAAGGCCCGTTCCTGGGGGCTGAATTGCAGTTCCATGATTGCTTCCTTCAGAAAATCTCGAACAAGGCGGCCGCGCCCATGCCACCGCCCACGCACATCGTCACCACGCCCAGACGCGCCTTGCGACGCCGCCCTTCGAGCAGCAGATGCCCGGCCAGGCGCGCACCGGTCATGCCGAACGGATGGCCGACCGAAATGGCGCCACCGTCGACGTTCAGGCGCTCATCCGGTATGCCCAGCTGCTCCTGGCAATACAGGGCCTGGGAGGCAAAAGCCTCGTTCAATTCCCACAGATCGATATCCTCGACCGTCAGCCCATGGCGCTGCAGCAGGCGGGGCACGGCCAGCACCGGCCCGATGCCCATCTCGTCCGGTTCGCAGCCCGCCACGACAAAACCGCGCAGCGCGCCCAGAGGCTGCAAGCCGAGCCGCTCGGCCAGCCGCGCCTCCATCAGCACGCTGGCGCTCGCGCCATCGGAGAGCTGCGAGGCATTGCCCGCCGTCACAAACGCCCCCTCGCCCTTGACCGGCGTCAGCGCGGCCAAGCCCTCCAGACGGGTGTCAGGGCGGTTGCAGCCGTCGGCGCTGATGGTGACTTCACGCTCGCTCACGGCGCCGCTCTGGCGGTCGGTCACCGCCATCACGGTGGTGACGCTGACGATCTCCTCATCAAAGCGCCCGGCCGCCTGGGCCTGCGCCGTCTTGCGCTGGCTTTCCAGGGCAAAGCGGTCCTGGGCCTCGCGCGTGATGCCATAGCGACGCGCCACGACGTCGGCGGTATCGATCATTTCCATATAAAGCGCCGGCTTGTGGGCCACGATCCAGGGATCGCGGCCACTGTCGCCCTGGTTGCGCAGCGCCGAGATGCTTTCCACTCCGCCGGCGATCATGGCCGGCGCGCCATCGCACACAATGCGCGATGCCGCGAAGGCCAGCGCCTGCAGCCCCGAGGCGCAGTAACGGTTGACGGTCGTGCCGCCAATCGACAGGGGCAGTTCCGAACGGACCACGGTCTGGCGCGCCACATTGCGCCCGGTCGTGCCTTCCGGAAAGCCGCAGCCCAGGATCAGATCTTCGATCTGCTGCGGATCGACACCCGAACGCTCGACGGCGGCGCGCACCGCAAAGCTGGCCAGCGTGGGCCCGGGGGTGATGTTGAATTCCCCGCGATGCGACTTCGCCAGCGGCGTGCGGGCAGTGGAAACAATGACGGCTTGACGCAAGATGGCTCCAGGAAAGGGACGAAGAAGGACCGCCCGCCCGGCGCCATGCGCCGCAGGCTTGCCCCCTTCGGGATCGCGCCGGGTCAGGCGCTACGGTTCAGACTGTCGAAATCGCGGCCTTCGGCCACCAGCTTCTCGAGCAGGGGCGCCGGCGTCCAGAACTTGGGATCCTCGGCAGCAAAGCTGCGGATGTCGGCCAGCACCGTCTCCAGCCCCTGCTGATCGGCCCATTTCATCGGCCCGCCGCGCCAGCGCGGAAAGCCATAGCCGGCCACCAGCGTCACGTCGATGTCCAGCGGCCGCAAGGCGATGCCGTCGGCCAGCACCCGGGCCCCTTCATTGACCATGGCCGCCATATAGCGGCGCATGATGTCCTCGGGGGTGAAGGTGCGCGGCGTGACGCCCTTGCGGGCGCGCTCGGCCTGCACGATCTCCAGCACCTCGGGGTCGGGCTGGCCGCTGCGCGTGCCTTCCGGATAAAGATAGAAGCCGCGCCCGGTCTTCTGCCCGAACCAGCCGCGCTCGCACAGGCGGTCGGCCACCTCGACGTACCGGATGTCCGGGTCGCGCGTGGCGCTGCGGCGCTTGCGCATGGCCCAGGCGATGTCGCCGCCGGCCAGATCGGTGACCTGGAACGGCCCCATCGGATAGCCGAACCCGCGCACCGCCGCGTCGATTTCATAGGGGCTGGCGCCATCCTCGATCATGAAGTCGGCGGCCTGCTTGTACACGGCCAGCATGCGATTGCCGATGAAGCCATCGCACACGCCGGCGCGCACCGGGGTTTTCTTCATGCGGCGGGCCAGCTCGAAGGCAGTGACCACCACATCGTCGGCCACCTTGGCCGGCACCACCACTTCCAGCAGACGCATGATGTTGGCCGGGCTGAAGAAGTGCAGCCCGATCACGTCCTGGGGCCGGGAGATGGAATCGGCCAGGACGTCGACGTCCAGATAGGAGGTGTTGGTGGCAAGCACCGCACCCGGTTTGCAATGACGATCCAGGGCCTGGAATACCGACTTCTTGACGTCAAGATCTTCGAACACTGCCTCGATCACCAGATCGGCCTCGGCCAGCGCCCCATAATCGGTCGACAGGCTCAGGCGGGCCAGAATGGCCGCCTTGCGCGCCTCATCCATCCGCCCTTTGGCAATCAGGCGGTCATAGACCTTCTCGACATTGGCCTGGCCTCGCGCCAGCGAGGCGTCATCGCGCTCGACCAGGGTGACCGTCAGGCCCGCGTCCAGCAGCGCCACGGCGATGCCTGCGCCCATGGTGCCGCCGCCGACGACCCCCACACGCTCCAGCGCGCGCGGCTGGGCGCGACGCGCCTCGGGGATTTTGGCGGTTTCGCGTTCGGCGAAGAAAGCATGCACCAGACCCGCCCGCTGCGGGCTGTCCAGACACTGCAGAAAGCGCGCGCGCTCAGCGGCCAGGCCGTCCTCGAACGGCAGCTCGACTGCTGCACGCAGGCATTCGACGATTTTCAGGGGTGAGAACAGACCACGGCTCTTGCGCGCCGTTTCTTCGGCCAGGGTATCCAGCCAGGCCAGCGCCTGCTGCGGTTCGGCGATCGCCAGATCCCGGCAACGGCGCAATGGCGCGCCCGCCGCCAGCAGCTCCTGCACGTAGGTCAGGCCTTCGGCGCGCACCTCGTCGCTCGCGGCCAGCACGTCCACCAGGCCGGCCTCGCGCGCCTTGGCCGCCGTCAGCGGCTGGCCGCCCAGCATCAGCGAGGCGGCGGCCCGTACCCCCATCAGGCGTGGTGCGCGCTGGGTGCCGCCGGCTCCCGGCAGCAAGCCCAGATTCACTTCAGGCAGGCCCAGGCGGGCCGATGCCACCGCCAGGCGATAGTGCGCCGACATGGCCACCTCCAGCCCGCCGCCCAGCGCCGGACCATGAATGGCGGCCACCACCAGCTTGCTGCAGGCCTCGATGCGGTTGCATACCTCGGGCAACGACGGCGGCAGCGGCGGTTTGCCGAACTCGCGGATGTCGGCCCCGGCGATGAAGGCGCGGCCCTCGCCCAGCAGCAGCACGGCACGCACCGTGCCATCGCGCTCGGCCTGTTCAATGGCGCTCAACAGTCCGGCGCGCACCGCCTGGCTCAGTGCATTGACCGGCGGATTATCTATCGTGACGACCAGCACATCACCTTCACGCTGGCAATGCACGACGGCGGTCTCGGCCTGTTTATTCATGCTTATGTCTCCTGGGGCCTTTTCCAACAAGCCACGATTGTTGCCGCCATGCCGATTTCCAACAATTACAGGGGTGTTTGATAGACTGTCAAAAATTTTGATGCAGTGGTGGGACGGATATGGATCTCAACGCGCTGACCTTGCTGGTGGAGATCATCGACTGCGGCAACCTGAGCCAGGCGGCCCGCAAACTCAAAATGACGCGCGCCAATGTCAGCTATCACCTGAGCCAGCTCGAAAAATCGGTGGGCGCCCAGCTGGTCAAGCGCAGCACCCGCCGCGCCGAACCCACTGAAATCGGCATGCGCCTGTACGAGCACGGCCGCATCATCAAGGACGAAGCCCAATCCGCCAGCGACACCATCGCTTCGCTGGGCCAGGGCATGCAGGGCCGGGTGGGCATCAGCGTGCCCAGCGGCTATGGCCAGATCGTGATGAGCGACTGGTTCATCGAGTTCAAGCGGCTCTACCCCGGCATCCAGCTCGACGTGCTGTTCGTCAACCGCACCGAGCACCTGCGCGATGACATCGACATCGCCATCCGGGTCGCCCACGAGCCGCCGCAGACGGTGGTGGCGCGCCACATGGGCGACGTGCATTACGTGCTTTGCGCCACACGCCGCTATGCCGAGCGGCACGGTCTGCCCGAGAGCATCGAAGCCCTGACCAGGTGCCCGGTGATCACCACCGCCCTGGTCGGCCAGCATCTGCGCCTGAGCGCCTGGCGCAATGGCGTACACCAGGAGTTGATGCTGCAACCCTCGCTCAGTTCCGAGAACTTCCCTTTTCTGCGCCAGGCCGTGCTGGCCGACCTCGGGCTGGGCCTGGTGCCCGACTATGTCGTCAAAGACAAGCTCGACAACGGCGAGGTGATCACCGCGCTGAACGACTACCACCTCAGCCTGTTCGGCGTGCATCTCTACCTGCTCTACCTGCCCAACCGCCACCAGACCCGCGCCATGCGCACCTGCGTCGACTTCCTGCTGGCCAAGGCCGCGCAGTCGGAGCATCTGCGCCCCAACATCGCCTGACGGTCGCGCCGCCACCGGGCGTTCGCCACCGGTCGGCCGGATCGTAGCCAACCACGCCGGCATGGCCGGACTCCCGTCTGTGCGGCCGCGATAGGGCGGCCACGCCCGGCACGAAGCCCCCCGCCCCACTGAAAGACAGGATCAGCCCCGGCGCTGCGCCTCGGCACAGGCCCGCGCCGAGCTCTTCGGGTCCATGCCCGGGGCCACCGCCGGCCCCGCGGACGCCTGCCATGGGCTCCGAATTGCTTTATCCATACAAAAACCAATATACTTTTCCAGACATACACTATTAATAAACATACATTATTAGTTTGTATGGATAAGATTGCCGGCCTCCAGGGTGACGCCTGCCCCGGCAATCCCGGACGCTCGCCGGCATCGGCCAGGCGTCGCCATGCGATGCATCGCTTCGCGCTGACAGGTAGCTTTGCCATGTTCAATCTGACCGCTCTCGAACTCGCCCGCATTCAGTTCGGATTCACCATCACCTTTCACATCATCTTTCCGGCCATCACCATCGGCCTGGCAGCCTATCTGGCTGCCCTCGAAGGGCTCTGGCTCTGGAAGAGAAACCCGGTCTACAAGACGCTCTATCACTTCTGGTCGCGCATCTTCGCGGTGAACTTCGGCATGGGCGTGGTATCCGGTCTGGTCATGGCCTACCAGTTCGGCACCAACTGGAGCCAGTACTCCGAATTCGCCGGCAGCATCACCGGCCCGCTGCTGACCTACGAGGTGCTGACCGCCTTCTTCCTGGAGGCCGGCTTTCTCGGCGTGATGCTGTTCGGCTGGAACAAGGTCGGCCCGCGCCTGCACTTTTTCTCCACCGTCATGGTGGCCCTGGGCACGCTGATCTCGGCGACCTGGATCCTGGCCTCGAACAGCTGGATGCAGACCCCCCAGGGCCACGAGATCATCGATGGGGTCGTGGTGCCGGTGGACTGGCTTGCCATCATCTTCAACCCCTCCTTTCCCTATCGCCTTGCCCACATGGTGCTGGCCGCCTTCATCGCCACCGCGCTGATGGTCGCCGCCTCGGGCGCCTGGCACCTGTTGCGCGGGCGGCGCAGCCCCGAGGTGAAGACAATGTTCTCGATGGCCCTGTGGTCGCTGTTGTTGAGCGCGCCGCTGCAGGTACTGGTGGGCGATCTGCACGGCCTGAACACACTCCGGCACCAGCCGGCCAAGCTGGCCGCCATGGAAGGGCACTGGGAAAACCGGCCCGGCGAAGGCGTGCCGCTGATTCTCTTCGGCTGGCCCGACATGCAGGCCGAGATGACCCGCTACAAGATCGAGATCCCGCGCCTGGGCGGCCTCATCCTGACCCATGAATGGGACGGCCAGTACCCCGGCCTGAAGTCATTCCCGCGCGCCGACCGGCCCAACGCCACGATTGTTTTCTGGACTTTCCGCATCATGGTGGGCCTGGGCATGCTGATGCTGCTGCTGGCCTTGCTGGCCGCCTGGAAGCACTGGCGCGGCACCGCCCATCGGTCCCGTGCGTTGCAACGCTTCGCCCTGCTGATGGGGCCGTCCGGTCTGATCGCCCTGCTGGCCGGCTGGTACACCACCGAGATCGGCCGCCAGCCCTGGGTGGTCTACGGACTGATGCGCACTGCCGACGCCGTATCCAACCATTCGGCCCTGACGCTGTCGGTCACGCTGATCGTGCTGCTGGCGGTGTATGCCGCCGTCTTCGGGGCGGGCATCGCCTACGTCTTCAAGCTCATCGCGCGCGGCCCCGACCCCACCGAAAACCCGCCCGACGACACCCTCAACCACCGCCCCGCGCGCCCGTTGTCCGTGATGGACAGCGTGCCGCCGGCCCGGCCCCAACCCTGAACAAGGAAGCGACCATGGGCATCGACCTGCCATTGATCTGGCTCCTCATCATCGGCTTCGGAATCATGATGTATGTCACTGCCGACGGCTTTGACCTGGGCATCGGAATCCTGTTTCCCTTCATTTCCTCGCGCGAACATCGCGACATCATGGTCAACACCGTCGCCCCGGTCTGGGACGGCAACGAAACCTGGCTGGTGCTGGGTGGCGCAGGCCTGATGGCGGCCTTTCCAAAGGCCTACGCGGTGCTGCTCAGCGCCTTTTATGCGCCGGTCATCCTGATGCTGATCGGCCTGATCTGGCGCGGCGTGTCGTTCGAGTTCCGCTTCAAGGCCGACGAGGCTCACAAGCCCTTCTGGGACAAGGCCTTCATGCTGGGCTCCTTTGTGGCGAGCTTCTGCCAGGGCGCCATCCTGGGCGCCTTCATCGAGGGCGTGGACCCCGCGGGCGAGACCGGCATGATGGATTGGCTCACGCCTTTCAGCGTCTTCACGGGCGCGGGCGTGGTCGTCTGCTACGCACTGCTGGGCTCGACCTGGCTGATCCTCAAGACCGACGGCGCATTGCAGCGCCAGATGATCCGGGCCACCCGGCCCATCGCCCTGGCCCTGCTGCTGGCCATCCTGATCGCCTCGATCTGGACGCCGCTGGCGCATCCCGCCATCGCGCAACGCTGGTTCAGCCTGCCCAACCTCTGGTTCTTCCTGCCGGTGCCGATCCTGGTGCTGGCCACGGCCGCCGGCCTGTGGCGCAGCCTCGCACGCCGGCCGCATGGCGGGCCCTTCGCCGCCGCGTTGCTGCTGGTCTTTCTGGGTTACTCCGGCTTTGTGATCAGCATCTGGCCGCACATCATCCCGCCCTCGCTGACCATCTGGGACGCGGCCGCACCGCCCCAGAGCCTGGGCTTTGCCCTGGTGGGCGCCCTGCTCATCATCCCCATCATCCTGGTGTACTCGGCCTGGGCCTACTTCGTCTTTCGCGGCAAGGTACAGACCGGTGAGGGCTACCACTGATGCGCCACGCTCCCCCCTCCGTCTGGCGCCGTCTGGGCTGGCTGGCGCTGATCTGGGCCGCCAGCGTCGCCAGCCTGGCTCTGCTGGCCCTGGGCATGCGCCTGCTCATGCGTCTAGCCGGCATGAGCCCCTGAAGCCCGGGCGGCGATTCTCCGCCCCTTCCGGCGCCGCCTTTCCTTCCGCGGGATAACCAGACTTGCCATATCTTGCAAATACCCGTAAGGTAAAAGGGTCTGGTTTGTAGAAAGCCTTGATCCCACGGCATTTTCCGGCTACGCCCGGCAAGAACACCCGAACGTCCCACGTTTCGTCGGGTGAGCGGCCCGCCCAGCGGGCTCCCAGCGCAGCACGAACACGCTGGGCCTTGATGCCCGATGACGGATCCGCCAGGGGACACACGGTGACCCCGCGTTACAGTCACCGTCAGCGCTGCGGCCTGCGAGCCGCCGTCTCCGCCCGCCGCGCCACCCGCGCACGGCCCAGGCGTTCTACCGCCATGCCTCCCGCGACAGCCAGGGCGCAGCGCCCGTGGCCAACCCCGGGGTGTCATGGCAAGAAATGGCAATTACAACGCATAAAAAAAGGAAACCACCCCTCTATGACAGCGAGTAAATGCATCTATAGCCTCTGCGGCCCCCGCCAAGCGCAATGCAACAGCGGAAAGGGGCCGAGTCAGTATGCTGCAAGCCTTCCTCTGGTCACCCCCGCTTTCACGCGACTGCTGACCCTGCCCTTTGCCTGCGTCGTGCGCACACGCGACGTGCTCCTCGCGCAACTGCGCAAGCGCCCGGTTCCTCCACCCGCCGCGTAGCGCCGCTTCCCGTTTGCCTGTTTTCCCCATTCCCGCGTCATCACGCCGGGACGGGACGAGTTTTTGCTTTTTATCCGCGCTTTACCTGTGGAGGAACCCCTTATGACGATCCGAGTAGCCATCATCGGCGCCGGCCCCAGCGGCCTGGCCCAGCTGCGAGCCTTCCAAGACGCCCACGAGAAAGGGGCAGAAATGCCTGAAATCGTCTGCTATGAAAAGCAGTCGGACTGGGGTGGCATGTGGAATTACACCTGGCGCACCGGCCTGGACGAAAACGGCGAGCCGGTCCACGGCAGCATGTACCGCTATCTGTGGTCCAACGGCCCCAAGGAATGTCTGGAATTCGCCGACTACAGCTTCGATGAACACTTCGGCCGGCCGATCTCCTCGTACCCGCCGCGCGAAGTGCTGTGGGACTACATCCAAGGCCGGGTGAGCAAGGCCGGCGTGCGCAAATACATCCGTTTCAACACCGTCGTCAAAAGCGTGACCTATGACGAGGCCGCGCAGACCTTCACCGTCACCGCGCAGGACTACGAAAACCAGGAAGAAACCAGCCAGGAGTTCGACTACGTGGTGGTCGCCACGGGCCATTTCTCCACGCCGCACGTGCCGCATTTCGACGGCTTCGACCGTTTTACCGGCCGCATCCTGCACGCGCACGATTTCCGCGACGCCGTCGAATTCCGCGACAAGCATGTGCTGCTGATCGGCAGCAGCTACTCGGCCGAAGACATCGGCTCGCAGTGCTACAAGTACGGCGCGCGCTCGATCACGACCGCCTATCGTACCCAGCCCATGGGCTACGACTGGCCGGAAGGCTGGGAAGAGCGTCCGCAGCTCAAGCGCGTCAAGGGCAACCGCGCCTACTTCGTGGACGGCAGCAGCAAGCAGGTCGATGCCATCATCCTGTGCACCGGCTATCAGCACCACTTCCCCTTCCTGCCGCAGGAACTGACGCTGTCGACCAATAACCGCCTGTGGCCGCTGGGCCTGTACCAGGGCGTGGTGTGGGAGGAGAACCCGCGCCTGTTCTACCTGGGCATGCAGGATCTCTGGTACAGCTTCAACATGTTCGACGCGCAGGCCTGGTTTGCCCGCGACGTGATGCTGGGCCGCATCAGCCTGCCTTCGCCCGACGCGATGGCCGCAGACAGCGCGCGCTGGCGCGAAGACGAGGAAAGCCTCACCAGCACCGCATCGATGTACGAGTTCCAGGGGCGCTACATCAAGCACCTGATCTCGCAGACCGACTATCCGGAGTTCGACATCGACGCGGTCAATGCCATCTTCCTGGAGTGGAAGGACGACAAGAAGCGCGACATCATGGGCTATCGCGACCGCTGCTACCGCTCGGTGATGACCGGCACCAAGGCCTCGCGCCACCACACGCGCTGGCTCGATGCGGTGGATGACTCGCTGGAGGAATACCTGCGCGACACCGATCCGCAAACCCAGCGTAACAGCCGCAATGGGCAGGACAGCGGGCTGCGCATGCGCAACCCGGCCCTGCGGCCTGCCGCGCCTCAGCGCAGCGTGCAGGCCACCTCGTCCCACTCGTAGGCGACGAAAGCGGCGCGCTCACCGGTGTGCACCACCGGGTCGCGCCGCAGCCCGATCACGATGCCATCCTGCGGCAAGGCGATGGTTTCCGTGGGTTTGCCATGCAGATCCATCGCCGCGCCCAGCACCGCGCCACGCGCCAGCGTGGCGCCGGCCTCGGCTTCGGGCACGAACAATCCCCCATGCTCGAAGGTCAGCCAGCCGCGCCGCCCTGCGCCGGACCGTCGACGATGCCCATCTGGGCAGCCAGGCGGGCAAAGCCGGCCTCTGCGGCGGCCACGTTGTGCGCCTCGTAGCGACTGCCGCCGCCCAGCTCCAGCATGAAGGCCGCAATGCCGGCCTCCTGGCACTGGAAGTCCAGCGCGCCGGCGATATTGCCCGGCAGCTCGCCCTGCCCGCCGACATCCTGGCGGCAGGCCACGTTGGGATGAAAGAGCGCCATCGCATCCAGCAGCGTCTGCTCGCTGATGCCGCTGCCGGGATGATGCTTGTAGACCGTGTACAGCCGCGAATCGAACAGGGGATTCATGGTGTGCAGGTTGATCACCATATCGGCCGTGCCGCGGATCTCCCCGATCAGCACGTGCGCCAGGCGTTGCGAGATCAGGCCGCCGGCGCTGCCCGGATAGGTTTGATCCAGGTCCAGCTCGTCATAGGGATTGCGCTTGCGGCGTGCATCCAGGGCCTGCGGATTGCCCGTGGGCGTGACCACCAGATTGCCCGACATGGCCGCCGGATCCAGGCTGTTGGCAAAGCGCAGCGCCGCCACCATGCCATTGATCTCGTCGCCATGCACCTGGCCGTGCAGCCAGAGCGTGCGCCCCGGACGGGCGCCGCGCAGCGCCACGTAGGGCAGCGTCACCGCCATGCCCGATGCCATGGAACCCACCCGCAGATGGCCGTAGTCGGCGGCCGCGCCGCGGCCGGAAAGAAACTGTTGAATGACACCCATGGGGTCGTGGTCTCCGTAAGGGGGAACTAAGCATAGAGGGCGGCGTCGGGCAATGCCAACGCGCCCAGACGGCCCAGCCCGGGCAAGCCTGCGCCTGCGCCAGCCAGGCGCAGGCCGGCCCAGGCCGTCACCGAGTTGGAAGAAAAGACCGGCATTCCCAGCTGCGCTTCGGCGCGCGCCAGGAAAGGCCAGGTCGGCATGTTGGTGCAACTCAGGAACACCGCGTCGGCGCCGCGCAGCTGAGCTCGCGCGCCGATCAGCGCGCGATACACGCGGGCTGCCGTCAGCTGGCGGATCTGCTCGCCATCGGCGCAGCCCAGTGACAGGCAGCACCGCGCATCGACCCCGTGGGCGGCCAGAAACCCGACCTCTTCTTCAGTGATGGCCGGCGGATAGGGAGTCAGCATGAAAACGCGGCGCAACGCCAGCGCGCGGCAGGCCTGCAGCAAGGCGCTGGCAGTGGTGATGGCCGGCGCGCCCGTGGCTGCACGCAAGCGCTGGCCGGCCACATCGTGCGCCTGGGCGCCCTGCAGAAAGGTGCCCGACGTGCAGGCCAGCACATAGGCGCGCGGCCGCAGCAAGGCCAGCATGCCGGCAGCCGGCTCGACCTGCTCCAGCAAGGTCAGCAGCGAGGCCGCCGACATGGCCGTTCCCTGGCGGGCCAGACGCTGATAGTGAAAGCTGGCCAGCCCCGCCCCGATGGCGGGAAACTCCTGCTCGCAGGTCAGGTTGCCCTGCGGCAGCAGCACCCCGATGCGCATGGGCAGCGGCACGACGCCTACCCGTTCAGATTGAGCTTGGCGTCATTGACCAACTGACGCCACTTGGCCACGTCTTCGGCGACGAACTCGCCGAACTGCGCCGGGGTCATGGCCGGCGGAGCCTCCAGCATCTGCGCGTTCAGGCGCTTGAGCAACTCCGGATCGGCCAGCGCCTCATCCAGCGCCTTGCGCAGCCACCGGGCCGCCTCGGGGTTGACCCCTGCCGGGGCGAACAGGCCATACCAGTTCAGCGTCTGGTATGCCGGCAAGCCCGACTCGGCAATGGTCGGCGTGTCGGGCAGCAGTTGCGAGCGCTGCGGCGCCGTCACCGCCAGCAGGCGGATCTTGCCCGCGCTGACGTTGGGCATGGCCGACGTGTCGACGAACATATAGTCCAGCCGGCCGCCCATCAGATCGGTCAGCGCCGGGGTCGAGCCCTTGTATGGCACATGCACCGCCTCCAGACCCGCCAGGTGGGCCAGCAGCTCACCCGACAGATGCAGCGAGGTGCCCGTGCCGCCGGAGCCGTAAGTCAGGCTGCCGGGTTTCTCCTTGCCCTGGGCGATCAATTCCTTGACGCTGTTGAACGAGGCCTTCGGCTGGGCGACCAGCAGGATAGGCATCTGCACCGCCATGCCGATGGCGCTCAGATCCTTGACCGGATCGTAGGGCAAGGAAGGATAGGCGCTGGGCGCGATACTGATATTGCCCGGGCTGCCCATGACCAGCGTATACCCGTCCGGCGCACTGCGCGCCACCGACGCCACCCCGATACTGCCGCCCGCGCCGGGGCGGTTCTCGATCACCACGTTGGCGCCGTTGTGCTGCCCCATGTGCTGAGCCAGCATGCGCGCCACCAGATCCACGCCGCCGCCGGCCGGAAACGGCACCACCAACGTGATCGGCTTCTCCGGATAGGCCGCCTGCGCCGCCGGCGCCGCCCCCATCGCCATGACGAACGCGCTCAACGCCGCCACTCCAGACCACCATTTCTTGCTACCGGAATGCATTGGATTTCCCCTTGTATATGAAATAAAACCCGACACCGGTTGCGCACGCCTGTGACGGCGCGCGCCCGGCGCTCACAACCGGAAGGTCGCGCGCTCGCGCGCGTCGATCTGCTGCAGCAGGCCCGTCTCCCAGGCCAGATACTGGCGCGCGGCAGCCTTGTTGCCGTCATGCCGGTCATGAACGAAAAACAGATAGTCGATGCACTCGGCATCGGGCGGCAGATCGCCGCCGGCAGCCAGGGCCAGGCCGGCTTCGCGCCAGACTTGCTCGCCGTCCAGGTTGACGCCGGCCACGGCCATGCCCAGTTCGCGGGCGGACTGGGCAAACAGCGCCGCCACGCCGGCCTCCTCGGCGATCAGCGTCAGCGGCGCGCCACCGGCGGCCTTGCTCAACGCCAACACCTGCTCCACACGCGCACGGATGGCCCAATGGGCTCCGGCCACCCGCAAGCGCCGGTACTGCATGCTCGGGCGCACGTCGACAATCGGCGCACCGTCGGCCTGCGCCGTGCGCAGGGCGTCGACCGTCAGCGCCGGCAAGGACGGCAACGCGGCCTCGGCCGGCGCTTGCGGCAGCGCCGCCTCCAGCCCCTCGCGCAGCACCACCGCATCCCAGCCGAGCTGGCGCAGCCAACTGGCCACGACCGGAGCGCGCACGCCCTCGCCGTCAAACAGCACCAGACGCGCATGACGCACCCCCACATACTGGTCGGTAGCCTGGATCAGCTGCCCGCCCGGCGTATGGCGCGCCCCCGGCAATGAGCCCTGGGCAAACTCTTCGGCGCTGCGCACATCGCACAGAAAGACGCTGCGCTGGCCGTCATCCAGCCAGCCGCGCACGGTCGCCGCATCCACCACCGGCACCTCGAAGCGCTCGGCCACGGCCTGGGCGCGCTGGCGCAGCTGCGCCAGCGCGCCGGCCGGCACGCACGCCTCATAACGGCGCTGCGCGCCATGCTCCAGCTTCAGGTCGGCCAGGAACCAGCCCTGGGTGCCGTTCTCCAGCGCATAGACCGGATTGGGCAGGCCCAGGTTGATAAGCGTCTGCGCACCAATGATGCTGCGCGTGCGGCCGGCGCAATTGACCACGATGGGCGTGCTCGCATCGGGCACCAGCGTATCGATGTGCAACGGCAACTCACCGTTGGGGCAGCAGATGCTGCCCGGGATGTTCATCTTGCGATACTCGTTGTACGGACGACCATCCACGATCACCACCGCCTCGCCGCGCGCCTGCATTGCGGCCAGCTCCTCGGCCCGGATGCGCGGCGTATCAAAGGCATGCTCGGCCAGCTCTCCGAAGGTCTTGCTGGGCACGTTCACGCCGGCAAACAGCTGCAGGCCGGCGGCGCGCCAGGCGGGCGTACCGCCCTCCAGCCAGTACACCTCGCTGTAATCCAGGGCCTGCAGGCGCTCGGCCGCCTGCCGGGCCAGGCCGTCGCCCTCGTCGTACACCACCACGCGCGCCGAACGGCGCGGCACCAGCCGCCCGATATCCAGCTCCAGCCGGCTCCAGGGCAGCGACACGGCATAGAACAGATGCGACTCGCCATACTGGCCGTGCTCGCGCACATCCAGCAAAGCAATCTCGGCGCCATCATGCAGCCATTCTTTGAGCAAAAGGGGGGCCACCGCAGCAGCGCTGCGGGAAGAAAAATTCGTCATCGTGATTCAGCTAAGAGTCAATCGGAAGTGCCTGCTCGGATAAGCTGGGCAAAGGCCTGCTCCAGGTCCTCGATCAGGTCCAGCGGGTCTTCCAGGCCGATATGCAGGCGCAACATCTGCCCGCGTCCGGTCCAGTCGCCCAGGCTGCGGGCGCGCGTGAGGTCGGCCGGGATCACCAGGCTCTCGAAGCCGCCCCAGGACGCCCCCAAACCAAACAACTGCATCGCATCGACAGCCGCCTCGACCCTGGCCGCAGCGATCCCGGGCGCGAACTCGATGGTCAGCAGGCCATTGGCGCCGTGGCAATCGCGCTGCCACAAAGCATGGTTGTCATCGCCCGGCAGCGCGGGACAGAACACCTTGGCCACCTCGGGCCGGCCCTGCAGCCACTGCGCCACCTGCAAGGCGTGGCGCTCGTGCTGGGCCAGCCTCAGAGGCAGCGAGCGCATGCCACGCAGCACCAGGAAAGCATCATCGGCGCCGACCGTCTGGCCGAAATCGATGGCAGCGCGCTGCATGGCGGGCCAGGCGCGCTCATGGGTCACCACCGCGCCCATGACCACGTCGGCATGCCCGCCCAGATACTTGGTGGACGCGATCACGGACACATCGGCGCCCAGCTCCAGCGGCCGGTACAGCACGCCCGAGCCCCAGGTGTTGTCGACCGCCAGCAGGCAGTCATGGGCATGAGCCAGCTCGGCCACAGCCGGCAGATCCATCATGTCGTAGGTCAGCGAGCCAGGGCATTCCGCATAAATCATGCGCGTCTGCGGCAGCAGCTTCTGCGCCAGATCGCTGCCATCGGCGCGATAGTAGGTGAACGTGACTCCCAGCCGCGTCAGGTGCTCGGCGCAGAACCGCCGCACCGGCTCGTACACCGCATCGGTGATCAGCACATGGTCGCCGGCCTTCAGATAAGCCAGCAGCATGACCGCGATGGCCGCTTGTCCGGTCGGGAACAGGCAGGCGCGATGCCCGCCTTCCAGTTCGACCAGGGCGTCCTGCAGCGCATGGGTGGTGTCGGTGCCGCGGGCGCCATACGACACCAGCTGCTCCTGTTCGCGACGCGCGCGCACATCGCGCCAATGCTCGACGTTGTCGTAGATGAAGGTGCTGGCCCGCGTGACCGGCGTATTGACCCAGCCGCGATGCGGCCGGCCGGCGCGCAGCAAGGCGGTGGCGCGGCGAGGCTTGACGCTCATGTCAGCTCCGCGTCTTCACGCCGACCGGCATAACCGCGCAGGTACCGGCCTGCATGTCGAACGCCAGGCGGCGGTCCAAGGTTTCCAGGGCGCGGCCGTACATATGCAGGTGGCGGATCACATCGTCGCCGTGGATCTGCACCGCATGCACATCATCGGCCATCAGCGCGATGCCGCCGCCCGGCTCGACCTGCACCTCGCCCACCTGCTCGATGCGTGCCGGGCCCGGTTCATGGCCCCCTTCGCGGCGTTCGTAAAGGAAATTGGTTTCGGCCCCTTCGACCGCGGCGATACAGGCCCAGGTGGTGTGGTTGTGCGGCACGATCTTCTTGCCCGGGCGCATCACGTTCAGATACAGCGCAAAGCTGTCGTCGGCGTCGGCGCTGATCAAATAGCGCGCCTGCAGCTCCCCCTCCTCGGGCGCGGCGAAGCGGCCTTCGCCCCACAATTCGCGCTGCCCTGCCAATGCCACCAGCTCGGCCAGCACCTTGTCCAGGCTGCTGCGCGTCACGCCTTCCTCAACCGTGATCTTTCTAATATTTTCGACGGCAACGCTTGCAGCGTCCCGAACAGCGGCGTCAACGGCCATGATGGAATACCCTCTCGTCTGTCATCGGAATTGATAGAGGCAATGTACCGAGGGGCCGCCGCCCAAACAACCTAATTTGTTTTATTAAAATATAAGCAATGCTAATGTTTTAAGGGCGTCCGACATGCGCAATCTGGACCTGGAATTGCTCCGCTCCCTGGTGGCCGTCGATCAGTTCGAAACGTTCGCGGCCGCCGCCGAGCACCTGCACAAAACCCAGTCTGCCGTCTCGCAGCAACTGCAGCGCCTGGAAGCCCTGATCGGCTTTCCGCTGTTCGAGAAGCGCGGCCGCCGCAAACATCTTTCGGCCCACGGCCAGCGCCTGCTGGCCTATGCCCACCACCTGCTGGCCATCAATGACGAAGCCATCCGCGCCATGCAGGACGCCAGCTTCGAGGGCAAGCTGCGCCTGGGCGCGCCGCACGATGTCGCCGACAGCATCCTGCCCACGGTGCTGAACCAGGTCACCCGCTTTCTGCCCAAGATCAAGCTGGAAATCCGCGTCGATCGCAGCCCCGTCCTGATGACGGCGATGCACAGCGGCGAAATCGATCTGTGCATCTCGACCCGCTTCGACCAGACCCTGGAAGGCCTGGTGCTGCGCAGCTCGCCCACCGTGTGGTTCTGCTCGGCCGACTATGTGCACGACCCCGGCTCGCCGCTGCCGCTGGTGCTGGCCGACGAGCCCAGCATCTTTCGCCGCCTGGCGCTCACGGCGCTGGAGCAGGCCCGCATCCCCTGGCACGCCAACTACGTGGCCCCCAACCTGGTTGGCATCCGCGCGGCGCTGCGCGCCGGCCTGGGCATCACGGCGCGCAGCGTCGAACTGCATACGCCCGACATGCGCGTGCTGGGCGAAGGCGACGGCCTGCCCGCCCTGCCCGACGTCACCTACTATCTCTGGATCCACCCCGACCCGGTCGACCCCAGCCCCCGGCTGGTCTACGACATGCTGCGCAACAACCTCAAACTCACCCAGAAGGCCGGGCGCGGCTGAGCCGCGAGCCGCCACCACGCTCCACAAGGGAATCCCAAGGCCATGAAGCGCAACTTCAACATTCACGACCTGCGCATTTTCTACAACGTGGTCATGACCGGCTCGACCCGCCAGGCCGCCCTGGCCATGCACATGACGCAACCTGCCGTCAGTCACGCCATCTCCCGCCTGGAGCGCGCCACCGGCGTGACGCTGTTCGACCGTTCGCGCAAGACGCTGCGCCCCACCGAGGCCGGCCACTACCTGTACCGCGAAGCCAAGCACGTGCTCGACGAGCTGGTACGCATCGACGAAGCGCTGCACAGCATCGAACAGTTCGGCGGCCACGGCCTGCGCATCGCCACCTCGCCGGCGCTGGCGCTGGCCTATGCCCCCGATGCCGTGCGCCACTATCTGCAGCGCCACGGCGCGCGGCCCTGCTCGATCGACGTCGAGTCCTCCGTACAGGTGCTCAGCGCCGTCGACACGCGGCGCGCCGACTTCGGCCTGGGCGCCGTCGCACGCGACAACAGCCGCCTGTGCTACCACCCCTTTCTGCGCACCGACGTGATGGCCATCCTGCATCGCGCCCATCCGCTGGCAGGGCAGCCGGCCGTGGCCGTGGACGCGATCCCGCTGCAGGATTATGTCCAACCGCTCTGGTCGGACTATGTGGTCGCGCAAGGCGACATCGCCGCCAGCCTGCGCCTGCGCTCGGGCATCCAGGCCCATATGTCGCTGCTGCCGGGAACGGTGCGCGCCATCCGGGGCATCAGCCTGGTCAATGCCTTGTCGGCCAGCGACATCGAAGCCGCCTACCCCGAACTCACGGCCCGGCCGCTGACCACCCGCCAATGGTTCGACTTCGTGCTCATCACCCGCCAGGAAGACAGCGCCCTGGACCTGACCGAGCGCCTGCTGGAGGCGCTGCGGGCCACGGCGCAGACCCGCCGCCAGGGCGCGTATGCGGACACCATCTCGCTGCTGCCCGCCAGCGGCCCGGCCTGATACCGCCTTCAGTGACCGGGCTGCCAGGGCAGCGCCTGCAGGTCGCCGTCGATGCTGATGGCCTGGCCGCTGATCATGGCGCCAAAGGGGCTGGCCAGGAACAGCGTCATGTTGGCGATGTCCCCCGGCTGCACGAAGCGGCCCAGGCTCACGCCGGCCAGCTCCAGGCGGGTTTCCTCTTCGACGCTCACGCCCATGTTGCGCGCCCGCGCCTCGATCACGCGCCCGATGCGCGCCCCGGCCACCAGCCCGGGCAACAAGGCATTCACGCGGATCCCCTCATGGCCCAGCTCGACGGCCAGCGAGCGCGTCAACCCCACCACCCCCCATTTACTGGCGGCATAGGGCGTGCGCTGCGGCACGCCCATGCGTCCGGCCACCGAACTGATGTTGATGATGCTGCCGCCGCCCGACTCGCGCAGGGCCGGCAGGGCCAGGCGCACCGTATGGAACTGCGCCTGCAAGTTGATGTCCAGCGTCGCGGCCAGCGCCTGCGGATCCACTTCGGCGATGCCGGCCGTCGGCCCGGCGATGCCGGCATTGTTGACCAGCACGTCCAGGCCACCGAGCCAGTCCAGTGCCCGCGCCATATAGGCCTCGACCTCCTCGCGGCGGCTCATGTCGGCCCGCGCGCAGGCATGCGGGCAGGCCTGCAGCGCCGCCTCGTCCACGTCGCAGACATGCACGCGCGCTCCGCGCTCGGCAAAGGCGGCGGCAATCGCCGCGCCGATGCCGCCCGCGCCCGCGGTCACGATCACGCGCCGGTCCGTCATGTCGACGGGCAGCGCGGCCAGCTTCTCCACTTTCATGTCATACCTCGCAATGGCGCGCGCCGGACGGCGCGCGCGAACCCGCTCAGGGCTTCATCAAGGCGCAGGTCGACTCCTGCGGCAGGGTGTAGATCTGCTCGCCCGGCACCTGCGCGATCAGCTTGTAGTAATCCCAGGGCCCCTTGGACTCGGCCGGCGTCTTCACCTGCATCAGGTACATGTCATGCACCATCAGCCCGTCGGCGCGGATCTTGCCGTCCTTGACGAACATGTCGTTGACCGGATTGGCCTTGAGCCACTTCATGACCGTATCGCCGTCCGTGCTCTGCGTGGCGGCCACCGCCTTCAGATAGGTCGAGGCCGCCGAGTAGTCGCCCGCCTGCAGCATGGACGGCTTCTTCTTCATGCGCGCCTCGAAGCGCGACGCCCATTGGCGTGAGGCATCGTCCTGATCCCAGTACCAGGCGGTGGTCAGGTACATGCCCTGCGCGGCCTGCAGCCCCAGCGCATGCACATCGGTGATGATCACCAGCAGCCCGGCCAGCTTCATGGACGGCGTCAGGCCGAACTCGGCGGCCGCCTTCACCGCGTTGCTGGTGTCGTTGGCCGAGTTGGCCAGGCCCAGCACCTTGGCGCCCGAAGCCTGCGCCTGCAGGATGTAGGAGGAGAAATCGGCCGTGTTCAGCGGATGGCGCACCCGCCCCTTGACGTTGCCCCCGTCGGCCTGCACCACCGCCGAGGCGTCGCGCTCCAGCGCGTGGCCGAAAGCATGGTCCACGGTCAGGAAGAACCAATCGCGATCGCCCTCCTTGAGCATGGCACGCGCCGTGCCGCGCGCCAGCGACACCGTGTCATAGGCATAATGCACCGTGTACGGCGTGCATTGCGCATTGGTCAGCTCGGACGCGCCGGCGCTCACCACGAAGAACGGCTTTTTCTTCTCATGCGCCACCTTGGCCACCGCCAGCGCAGCCGCCGAGTTGGCGCCGCCAATGAGCATGTCCACGCCCTTCTGGTCAAGCCACTCGCGCGCCCGGGCCGACGCGATGTCGGCGCGGTTCTGGTGGTCGGCCACCAGCAGCTCGACCTTCTTGCCCGCCACGCTCTCGCCGGCGTCCTCGATGGCCATCTTGATGGCCTCGGCTCCGCCCGGGCCGTCGGCATCGGCCGACAGGCCCGACATATCGGTGATGAAGCCGATCCGGATCACTCCGTCATCGGCGAACGCCGCCCCGCCGAAACCCAGCGCCGCGGCCAGCGCAAGCGCGCACCCTGTCATCTTCATGGTGATGTCCCCTTGTTGGATAAGACCACGGCTTGCGCCGCGGTTCAGAACTCGACCTGATCCCGGCCTTTGAGTTGCAGAATGGCGCGCGCCTCGTCCGGCGTGGCCGGTTGCAGCGACAGCCCTTCCAGGATGCCCCGGATGCGGCGCACCTGATCGGCATTGGACTGCGCCAGCTCGCCGGGGCCGTCCCAGAGCGAATCTTCCAGCCCCACCCGGACATTGCCGCCCAGGGTGGCCGACATCGTCACCAGCGGCGTCTGGCGGCGGCCGGCAGCCAGCACCGACCACACATAGTCCTCTCCGAACAACCTGTCCGCCGTGCGCTTCATCATCATCACGTCTTCCGGATGCGTGCCGATACCGCCACGGATGCCGAACACGGACTGGATCAGAAACGGCGGTTTGAGCAAGCCCCGATCGACAAAGTGCGCGGCCGTATACAGATGCCCGATGTCATAGCACTCGATCTCGAACCGCGTGCGGTTGCCGTTGCAGGCCGTCAGGATCTGCGCGATGTCCTTGAAGGTGTTCTTGAAGATCAGATCCTCGCTGCCTGCCAGATAAGGCTCCTCCCAGTCGTGCTGGAACTCCTTGAAGCGGCCCAGCAGCTCATACATGCCGAAGTTCATCGAGCCCATGTTGAGCGAGGCCACCTCAGGCTTGAAACGCAGGGCCGGCGCCATGCGGTCGGCCAGCGGCAGCACCGGCGAGCCGCCGGTGGTGATGTTGATCACCGCATCCGTTGCCGCCTTGATGCTCGGCAGAAACTGCGCATAGAGCGCCGGATCCTGGGTCGGACGGCCCGTGTCCGGCTCGCGCGCATGCAGATGCACGATGGCCGCGCCCGCCTCGGCCGCCTCGATGGCCGACTGCGCGATCTGATCGGGCGTCACGGGAAGATAGGGCGACATCGACGGGGTGTGCACCGAACCCGTGATGGCGCAGGTAATGATGACCTTGTTGCGGGGTGTTTTCATCGGCCTGGAACCTGAAAGTCCCGCAGCGCGGGACGGGTTGCTCAAAGGCCCGGCTGTCTCCTCCGGGGCCGACCCATTCTGTCCCATGGGCCTGGCCCTGTCACCTGAAGAGAAATTATCAATTGATAGGAAATCCGGTGCTGCGGCGCAACGAGAACGCCGCCCTCTTCTCCCTCAGGCAATGGCTTTGCTGGACGTCATGCCGCCATCGATGGTCACAATGACCCCCGACGTATACGCCGAGCGCGGCGAAGCCAGGAAAACGAACAGATCGGCCACCTCCTCCACATGCGCCGCCCGCCCCCGCGGCAACTTGGCCAGGAACTCACCATAGCGCGCCTCATCGCCCAGCTGATCGCGTGCGCGAAGGCGCAACATCTGCTCGATTCGCGCGGTGGCGACCGGCCCCGGGTTCACTCCCAGCACCCGGATGCCATCCCGCAGGCTGCGACCGCCCAGGGCGCGCGAGAACGCCATCAATGCGGCATTGCCGGTGGTGCCGGCGATGTAGTCGAAGTCATAGCTTTCGCCACCGCTGCCGATATTGTTCAGGATGACGCCCTGCCCGCGTTCGCGCATGCAGCGGTAGAAGGCCCGCGTAACGTCGATATAGCCCATCACCTTGAGTTCCCACCCAGCCCGCCAGCGCGTCGCATCCACGCTCCAGAGGTCACCGGCCGGAATGCCGCCGGCATTATTCACCAGGATATCCACCCCGCCCCAGGCGGCGGCCAGTTGCTCGGCGCTGCCCGGAGCCGTCAGGTCCCGGGCTTGCACGGCCACCTGCACCCCATACTGCGCCTGTAGTTCAGCCTGCAATGCCTGCAGCCCGTCGGCCGAACGGGCCACCAGTACCAGTTGGCAGCCCTCGCGCGCGAAAGCCCGCGCCAACCCGGCGCCGATCCCCTGCGAAGCGCCGGTGATCAATACCGATTTACCACGCAATCCCATATCCATGGCGGCCTCCCCTCAATCGTTGCAATCCAGTACCAGCAACGCCTCGCACAAGGCGTTCACACGCGCCTTGAGCGGGCCGTGCAAGGGTGCCGCCTGGTAATGATCGTGGGCCGCAGCATCCACGAAATCACCCACGAAGGCATGGGTGTAGGGGCCCGCGCGATCGGCCAGGTTGGTCACGAAACGCAGACGTATCACCCCCGGAAGTTCCCGTTCGATTTCCTCGCAGGCGCGCACCAGATAGGCGTGGTCGGCGGGGTCCAGCGCTACTTTGAACGCCACCATGACGACATGATGAAACATGCTATCGACTCCTCGGCGGCCTCAGGAAATCGTGAGCCCGCCGTCGACCGCCAGGATCTGGCCGGTCGTCGAGCGCGAATCGCCGCAGGCGAGAAACAGCGCCGTACGGGCGATGTCTTCCGGCTGCACCAGTCCGAATAGCTGCCCCTGCAGTGAGCGGACCGTCACGCCGTCGTCCTGCAGCAGCTTCAGCACCCGCTCGGTCGCCGTCGCGCCCGGCGCCACTGCGTTGACCCGGATGCCCTGGGCTGCGTACTCCACCGCCATGGAGCGAGTCAGGGCGCTCACGCCGCCTTTGGCGGCCGTGTAGGCATCCTTGCCGTGGGTGCCGATGAGCGCAAAGATGGAGGTGCTGTTGATCACGGAGCCGCCGTGGCCGGCGTCGATCATGGCCTGGATGCCGTAACGGCAACCCAGCCAGGTGCCGAACAGATCCAGCTTGATCTTGTCCCAGAACTCCTGCACCGGCGTCTCCGTGACCCGCCCGTCGCGAACGGTCGAGCCGCCGGCATTGTTGTACAGCACATCAAAGCGGCCATAGGCCTGCAGCGTGCCGCGAACAGCCTGCTCCACGCTGTCGGCATCCGTGACATCGGTGGCCACGAAGCGGGCCTGCGGACCGCCCTGGCGCGCCACCAGGGCCACCGTTTCCTCACCGGCGGCCGCATCCCTTTCGGCCACCACCACCTGCGCCCCCTCAGCGGCAAACAACAACGCGCTGGCGCGTCCTATCCCTGCGCCGCCTCCCGTGATGAAGGCAACCTTTCCTTCCAATCGGCCCATGTCCGACCTCCTTGATCGTCGATGTCTACGTGTCAGATGCCCAGATAGGCCTTACGTACCGCTTCGCTGCTGGCCAGCTCGGCCGCCGGGCCACGCAGCTCGATCTCGCCGCGCTCCAGGATGAAGGCGTCATCGGCGATATCCAGCGCCATCTCGGCGTTCTGCTCCACCAGCATGACGTCCACGCCATCGCGGGCGATGTCCTGGATGATGCCGGCGATGGTGTCCACGATGGCCGGGGCCAGACCGATGGTGGGTTCGTCCAGCAACAACAGCCGTGGCTTGGCCATCAGGGCACGTCCGACCGCCACCATCTGCTGCTGCCCGCCGCTGAGGCTGCCGGCCTGGGACTTCAGACGCGTCTTGAGGGCTGGAAAGCGCTCCAGCACCGTCTCCAGACGCGCTTGGATGGCTTGGCGGTCGGTCTCCAGAAACGCCCCCAGCTCCAGGTTCTCGCCCACGGTCATGCCCTTGAAGAGCCGCCGGCCCTCGGGCACCAGCACCAGCCCGCGCGCCACCAGGGCATCCGGGGCCATGCCGGTGATGTCCTCGCCGTGATAGCGGATCCGTCCGCCCGACGGCGCCACCAGGCCGGTGATGGCCTTCATGATGGTGGATTTGCCCGCGCCGTTGGAGCCAACGATGGTGGCGATCGAACCACGCGCCACCGTGAAACTCACCCCATTGACCGCCGGCACGATGCCGTAGCGCACTGCCAGCCCCTCGACTTCCAGCGCGCTGCCCTTATTGCCGTTCATGCTTCTTCCCCAGATAGGCCGCGATCACATCCGGATTGGATTGAATCTCCTGCGGCGACCCCGACGCCAGGAACACCCCGTAGTCCAGCACCACGATGCGGTCGCAGATATCCATCACTGCCTTCATGTTGTGCTCGACCAGCAGCATCGAAATGCCGTACTCCTCGCGCATGCGTCGGAAGATCTTCAGCACCGCCCCCACCTCCGTCTGGTTCAACCCGGTCAACGGCTCGTCCAGGCACAACAGCCGGGGACGCGCGGCGAAGGCGATCGCAATGCTGACCAGCCGCTGCAGACCATGCGACAGGTTGCCGGCGATTTCATCCAGCACCTCGCTCAGGCCCATCAGCTCGGCCGTCTCGCGCACCCGGGCATCCCGCTCGGCCGGGTTGCGCGTGGAGGCGAAGGTGCCGACCACGATGTTGTCGTAGACCGTCATCTCGCGCAGCATGCTGTCGTGCTGGAAGGTGCGCACCAGACCGCGCCGGGCGATGCGCGCGGCCGGCAGCCCGGTGATGTCTTCGCCCAGGAAGGTCAGACGTCCTCCCGAAGGCTTGTAATAGCCGCTGACCACGTTGAAGGTGGTGCTCTTGCCCGCACCGTTGGGGCCGATCAGGCCCAGGATCTCGCCACGGCGCACCTCGAAGCTGAGATCCTTGACCGCGACCAGCCCACCGAAACGGCGGCTCATGCCTTCCACATTAAGAAGAATTTGCGATTCCATCATTCACCTCAGGCCTGTGGCTTGGTCAGGGCATTGACTTTGGCCACACGCGGCCTGAACCAGCGCCCCAGCCCGATCAGCCCGCCCGGCATCAGCAACACCGACAACACGATGGCCGCGCCGTAGAAAATATGCTCGTAGGGACCAAAGCTGAGCGCAAACTGCCCCAGCAGCGTCAGCACCACAGCCCCCACCACGGCCCCCATCAGGCGGGCCTCGCCGCCGACCTTCAGGTATGCCAGCGCATAGACGGCCAGCAGGAAGCCGAAATCACCCGGGCTGATCACGTTGTTGGCAAAGGCCAGCAGTCCGCCGGCCAGGCCCGCCACCAGCGAGGCGATCGCCAGGCAGGCCACCTTGGCCATATGCACGTTGATGCCCACCGTCTCGACCAAGGCGTCGTTATTGCGGATGGCGACGATGACCTTGCCGAAATCCGAGCGCTCCAGCCACCACAACCCCCACAACAGGGCCACCACGATGGCCACGGTGAACGCCGGGTACCAGCCGTCCAGATAGGCCGGCGGGAAGATCCCCACCAGGCCCGAGCTGCCGCCGATGGCCTCGGTCTTGGTGTAGATCATGCGCAGCACCTCGGTGAAAGCAAAGCTGATCAGCATGAAATACGGGCCCTTGGCGCGCAGGGTAATGGTGCCGAACACCACGCTGACCCCTCCTGCGAACAGGCCGCCGGCCAGCAGTGCCACCCAGAACGGCCACTCCAGGTTCACCGACGCGACCCCGGCCATGTAGGCGCCCAGACCGACAAAGCCGGCCACCGCGAAGTTCAGTTCGCCGATCAGGGTCACGAAGCGGAAGCTGGCCGTGATCAGCACATTGATCGCCAGCCACAGCGCCAGGCTGGCCGCCAGGCCGCCGCCCTGCAGCAGCGCGGCCGCCAGCAGGACCACGGCGATCGAGGCCGCGGCCGGCAGAGAATAGGATTTAGCCATGACCGAGAATCCCCTTCGGACGGACAAGAAGCACAAACATGGTCAGGGCGAACATGGTGATGGTCGCCCAGGTCGGGTCGAAGTAATAGCCGCCCACACTCTCGATCACCGCGATCAGCACACTGCCCAGGATGGCGCCGGGAATGCTGCCCAGCCCGCCGATCACGATGGCAATGAAGCCGCGGATCAGGTAGTCGTTGCCGATGATGGGGCTGGACACCGTCACCGGCGACAGCAGCACCGCCGCCACGGCGGCCAGCCCGGTTGCGATCAGGAACCCGATCAGCGCGATACGGCGGTAAGGGATCCCCTGCAGCATGGCGGCCTCGTGGTCCTCGGCCACTGCCCGCAAGGCCTTGCCCAGACGGCTGGAGGCGATCGTCCAGCACAGGGCCCCCGCCACCAGCAAGGCGCAGCAGGTGATGACCAGCCGCTGCAGCGTGATGTAGGCGCCCAGCACATTGACGGTTCCCTCGATCAGGGTGGGCAGGCGGCTGGGCACGCCGCCGAACAGCTCCAGGAAGATCCCCTGGAGCAACAGCGACAGTCCCACCGACACCACGAAAGAACCTGTCATGTCGCGCTGGAAGCGCTTGAGCGCGAACTTGTAGATCACGCCCCCCAGCAGCAACGTGCAGGAAATGCCCAGCACGGCGCTCAAGGCATAGGTGGCCACCAGCGGCACGTTGGCGCCCAGCAGCACCGGCACCAGCACGCCCATCACCAGCAAGGGCAATGTGAAGAACTCACCATGCGTGAAGTTGACCATACGCATGACGCCGAAGATCAGCGTCAGGCCCAATGAGAACAGTATGTAGGCCGCAGCAATCTGCAGACTGTTCATGAGTAATTGCATGTAGACGTCCAACGTGTCTCCCCCTGTTATTCCATGCCGTGGCGCATCAGGCTCAGCGCTTCGCGTCCAGGCGCTGCTGCAGCTCGGCCGGGATGACTCGCTCGACCTCGACCAGCTTGCCGTCCTGGATCTGCGTGATCATGATGGGCACCAGCATCTGCTGCGGCGCGCCATAGGTCGCCGCACCGCCAAAGGCCGTCTTGCCATAGGACGTGTCAAAGACGATGGTCGGCATCACCTTGAGGATCTGCTCCGGATCGATGCTTTGAGCCGCTTCCATGCCCGCCTTAAGGGCATAGACGGAGTCATAGGCCGACAGCTGCAGCGGGTTGAGCGATTCGCCCACCGCCTTCTTCATGCCGGCGTCCAGCTCGCGCTGCTTGGGCGTGGCCTGCTGGCCGGCGTAATCGCCCGAGAAGCCCATGTAGACCCCGTCGGCCGCCTTGCCGCCGATGTCCACCAGCTGCGCCGCTCCCGTGCCGACCGGCTGCACCTTGACGCCATCCCAGCCCAACACGCCCAGCTCACGGAACACCACTCCGGCATCGGCCGGCGGCGTCACGCCCAGGTCGATCACGTCCGGCCGTGCTGCGGCCAGCTTCTGCGCGATGGGCTGGAACTGGGTCGTGCCGCGCTCGTACCAGTTGACCGACAGCACCTTCACTCCCAGCTTCTCCCAGGCTTCGCGCGCCACCGGCTCGGTTTCCTTACCGGTCGCATCATTGGGGTTCAGCATGACCACGGTCTTGATCGCCGGGTGTTTGTCTTTCACGTAGACATACAGCGGGTCCAGGATCTCGAACGGCGTATTGGCCTGCGTCAGCGTGTAGGGCTTGCTTGGCCCCTTGACGGTCTTGCCCCAGGCCGAGGTGAACAGGATCACCTTGTTGCGCTCGGTCAGCGACTGCAACGCCAGGATGGGCGCGGTGCCGATGCTGCCGACCACGTAACGCGACTTGTCGCGATTGACGATGTTCTGCGCTACCTTGGTGCCTTCGGCCGCGTTGTACTTGTTGTCATAAGCGCGGACATCGAAGCGATAGGTCTTGTCACCGACCTTCACGCCGCCGGCGTCATTGATCTCGCGTGCCGCCTGCTTGGCGGTCCATTCCTGGCCCAGGCCCCAAGTCGCCGCGGCGCCCGACATCGGCGCTGAAATCCCCAGGATCAGGGTGTCGGTGTTCTGAGCCTGCGCAGCGCCCCCGGTCAGGGCTGCGCCCAGCCATGCGGCCGCCAGGCACGCTTTCTTGAAGTGCATCATGGTGTTATCTCCTTCCGTTATGGATATCGTTATTGCCGGTCCGCACCGGCTTGCGGCATCGTTGCGATGCCGGGTCAGGCTGGCCGCCCCGCCGTCAGCCAACGGCCAGGCGCCAGAGGGTCTGCTTCGTCCACATAGGCCGATATGCGTTGCAACAAGCCGAGATCCCGCCCCTCGGCCAGCGCCAGCGCCAGATGCAGGTCCTTGGCGACGATGCGATGAATACCCTGGAATCCCGCCTCATCCGGCACCCAAGCCCGGTACTGCGCCCGCGCCAGCTCCGCATCGGCGGTCAGAAAGTTCAGGCCGGTGCTCACCGACAGAATCGGAGCGAGCTGCTCCAGGGACACGCCATGCGACTGCGCCAGCTCGATCGCCTCGGCGGTCAGGAACATATTCGCCACGCACAGCATGTTGTTGATGATCTTGACCACCTCTCCCGCCCCCAGCGGGCCGCAGGGAAACAGATGGCGTCCCATGGCGCGCATCAGCGGTGTGGCCGCCTCGATATCGGCAGGCTCACCGCCCAGCAGCACCGTCAGCGTGCCTTCCTGTGCGCCCACCACGCCTCCGCTGACCGGCGCATCCAGCAGCCGCGCGCCTGCGCTGGCAAGCGGCGCGCGCAAGCCCTGCAATGTCTGGGGCAAAGTCGTGCTCATCATGCACACCAGCAGTTCATGCCCGGGCTCGATCGCACCGGCCAGTCCACCCTCGCCCAGCAAGGCCGCCAGGATCTGGGCGTCGTTGGCCAGCAGCACCACCACCGCATCGGCCTGCGCGCAATCGGCCACCCGGTCGCTGGCCGGTACGCCCAGTGCGGTAAAGCGCGCCAGCACGGCCGGATCGCGGTCACACACGCGGACCGCGAATCCGGCGGCCTTCGCCCGCAAAGCCATCGGCCCGCCCATGGCACCGGCGCCGAGAAACGCCACCGTCTTGATCGTCCTCATGCCTGCGGCTCCGCTCAGACGGCCAGATCGGGATCGAAGCGCGCCACCCGCTTCTCGCGCAGCGCCAGCACGCCCTCCTTGGCTTCCGGGCTGCCAAACCCCATGAACTCCAGCGCCAGCGAGGCATCGAAGATCGGGCCGGCCTGACGCAGCCAGTTGTTCAGGGCGTACTTGGTCCAGCGCATCGCGCCCGGAGCGCTGTCGGCCAGGCGCTGTGCCACTTCCAGCGCTTTATCCTGCAGTTCGGCATCGTCCACGCACAGGGACACCAGACCCAGCGCCTCGGCCCGCTCGCCATTGACCGGCTCGCACAGCATCAGGTGATACTTGGCCTTGGCCATGCCGCACAGCAGCGGCCAGACAATCGCGGCATGGTCGCCAGCCGCCACCCCCAGCTTGGTATGGCCATCGACAATGCGCGCCGAGCGGGCTGCGATCGAGATATCGGCCAGCAGGGCCGCCACCAGGCCGGCACCGACCGCCGGGCCATGGATGGCCGAGACGATCGGCTTGGAGCAGTTGATGATGTTGTAGACCAGGTCTCGGGCCTCGCGCCAAACCCGTGCTCGCGCCTTGAAGTCGTTGTTGATCTCATCAAGCATGTCGAAATCACCCCCTGCCGAGAACGCACGCCCCGCCCCCCTGATCACCACCGCGCTCACCTGCGGATCGGTGTCGATGTCACGCCAGACTTCCGCCAGTTCGGCATGGCCACGCGCATCCAGCGAATTCATGCGCTCAGGGTTGTTCAGCGTCAAGCGCAGCACGCGCTCGGCCGGACGGTCGAATTCAATGGCCGTATAGCCCTGGTAGCGTTGCTCCTTCGTCATCCTCATCTCCTTATTAGGCGTTGGCCGCAAGGGCTTGCTCGCACTTGCAGGCCGGGGTGGACCGCAGGCGCAATTGTGCGTTCGGCCCTGCCGGTATCAAAGATCACCGTTGCACCCTTACTGTGCACTGATGCACAATGCGACATGGAAGCACATCCCGAATGGAACGACCTGCGGGTTTTTCTCGCCGTGGCCCGGCTCGGCACCATTTCCGAGGCTGGCGAAAAACTCGGCATCGACCACTCCACGGTCTCGCGCCGCATCGACAGGCTGGAAAGCACTCTGCGCGTGGTGCTGTTCGACCGCCGCCGCAGCGGCTACACGCTGACCGATGCGGGCCATGCCCTGATCCCCCACGCCGAGCAGATGGAGAGCGCACTGCTGGCCGCCGTCGAGCAAAGCCTGGAGGGGGCCGACATCATTCAGGGCAACGTGCGGGTCGGCACGCCGGAAGCCTTTGGCGTCCACGTGCTGGCGCCCCAGCTCCAGCCGCTGCGCGACAAACATCCGGGCTTGCGCATCGAGCTCATGGCCCAGCCGCAATTTCCCAGCCTGGTCACCCGCGAGGTCGAGATCCTGGTGACGCTTGATCCGCCCGAGATGGGGCGCTACAAGGTCGCCCGCCTGGCACAGATCGAGTATTTCCTATATTGCTCGGCCAGCTATCTGCGCCGCCATGGCCCGATCCGCGACCTGAACGAAGTGCCCCAACATGATTTCGTGGACTACATCCACGATGGCTCCGTCAGCGAGCGCTACCGCGTGCTCGAAGAGCTGGTGCCCCACCCGCGTCGCAGCTTTACCTCCAACAGCGTGTTGGCGCAGCGCGCCGCCGCCGTGGCCGGCCATGGCCTGGTGATGCTCACCCCCTATGTCGCCAACAGCCGCGATGGCGATCTGATCAGCGTCTTCCCCAATCGCCCGCTCATCACCCGCAGCCTCTGGATCGCAGCTCCCGAAGATCTCTTGCGCATCAAGCGCTACCAGTTCGTCTGGCATTACATTCGCGAACTGATGTCACGCCAGACCGAATTCTTTCATCCGCCGACCTGAGCACCCGGCCTGCTTTCCCCTGACCTTATTGTGCAAATATGCACAATAAGGTTGCGACGCGTCTGTTTCCCGGCAGGGATCGAGTCCCTAGTATTCGAACGATCGATACCCGTTACTCAAACCCCTTCACTCCGGTGAGCGAATGACAAAACTATTTGGAGACGCGGCCGCCGCCCTGAGCGGCGTGCTCAAAGACGGCCAGACCCTGGCCGTGGGCGGCTTTGGCCTGTGCGGCATCCCGGCCAGCCTGATCGAAGGCGTACGCGCCAGCGGCGTGCGCGACCTGACCTGCATCAGCAACAACGCCGGCGTGGATGACTTCGGGCTTGGCCTGCTGCTGCAGACCCGCCAGATCAAACGCATGATCGCCTCGTACGTGGGCGAGAACAAAGAGTTCGAACGCCAGTACCTGAGCGGCGAACTGGAACTGGAATTCACCCCCCAGGGCACGCTGGCCGAGCGACTGCGCGCCGGCGGCGCCGGCATTGCCGCCTTCTTCACCCGCACGGGCGTGGGTACGGTGGTCGAGCAAGGCAAGGAAACACGCACGTTCCGGGGCCAGACCTACATCATGGAAGAGGCGCTCACCGCCGATATCGCGCTGGTCAAGGCGCAACGCGCCGACCCCAGCGGCAACCTGGTGTTCTCACGCACGGCGCGCAACTTCAATCCGGACGTCGCCATGGCCGGCGGCATCACCATCGCGGAGGTCGAAGAGCTGGTGCCCGAGGGCGCCATCGATCCCGACGCCGTGCATCTGCCCGGGATCTTCGTGGACCGCATCATCGTCGTGCCCGACCCCGAGAAACGCATCGAACGCAAGAGCTTTCGCGTGCGCCCTGCCTGAGGAGAGAAACCATGTCCTGGACCCACGAACAAATGGCTAGCCGCGCAGCACAGGAGCTGCATGACGGCGATTACGTCAATCTCGGCATCGGCTTGCCAACCCAGGTGCTGCATCATGTGCCGGCCGGTCTGAAAGTCTGGCTGCAATCCGAAAACGGCCTGATCGGCATCGGCCCGCCCCCCTACGAAGACGAGATCGACCCCGATCTCATCGATGCCGCCAAGCAGACCGTCACGCTGACGCCAGGCGCCTCGATATGCGCCTCATCGATGTCTTTCGCGATGATCCGCGGCGGCCATATGGATCTGACCATCCTGGGCGCCATGCAGGTCAGCGCCCAGGGCGACCTGGCCAACTGGATGATCCCCGGCAAGATGGTCAAAGGCATGGGCGGCGCCATGGACCTGGTCGGCGGCGCCCGCCGCGTGGTGGTGCTGATGGAGCACAACACCCGCGATGGCGGCATGAAAATCATGGAGCAATGTTCGCTGCCGCTCACGGGCAAGCACGTGGTGGACCGCATCATCACCGACCTGGCCGTGATCGATGTCACCGACGACGGCCTGCTGGTGCGCGAACTGGCGCCCGGCGTCAGCGCCGAAACCCTGCGGGCCCGCAGCGCCGCTCCTCTGCGGTTCGCCCACTGACGCGCGCCGGGCCGCCGGCCCGGCATCCTGCCTCAGGCGGCTTGCGCGTCGGCAAAGGCGCGCAGATCCTCGAAGATCTCTTGCCACAGGGGATCCGACATCGGAAAGCCGGCGATGTCGCGCATGAAGAACATGCCCTCGACCGCCAGAAACGCGATGCGCAGCCGGCGCGCCTGGGGCGTATGCGCCGAGAAGTCGCCGATCCGCGAGGCATACCATCGCGCCATCACGCCGTCGGTAGCATCGGAGCCGACCAGCGCGGCCAGCACGGCCGCCAGGCGCGAGCGGGTTTCCGCCGGTTCATTCACCGTGATGTCGATATGGCCCAGCACCCGCTCGCGCAACGACGGGGCGGCTGGCAGGCCCCGCTCGAAAAGGCTTTTTTCCTTGCGCAGCCAGCGCTCCAGCAAGGCTTCGATCATGGCCTCGCGAGTGTGGAAAATCGATTGCACGCTGGACTTCGGCAGGCCGGCGGCTTCCGCGAGTCCTCCAAACGAGATTGCCGCCGCCCCTGCATCCGAAATCAGGTCTTCGGCAATATCCAGCAAGCGCTCCCGATCTATGGTGCGAGGTCTGACCATCTAGGCTTCCAAATCCTGTTATGATACGATCATATGATAACGCTCCGGCGTCTTGGCGCGTGCCTGCCCATCGCAGTTTTTCCGGGCGCCGAGACACCCCCGCAGCCGTCTGTGCTGCATGTGCTGCCCCTGGCGCACCGCTATTGAAATGCCGACCCTGACAAGCCAGGGTCCGTCACTGGTTGGAGAGGACGCTATGAATCGTGTCGCCCTCTTCCAATTGGGGATCGTTCCAGTATCGCTGAACTCTACCCAAACGGAAGACAGTATTTTCGTGCCCGGCACGCGAAGTCCGTTCGCGCCGATGACGCGTAATCTGACTCTGGCCTCGAAGAAACCCAGTACCTGGGTTTCGGCATTTCCGCCAACCGCCGATCGAATGCCGACCTGAGGCCTGACCGCCTCAGCCTGTCGCCGCCCTGATCGCGCCTGCGGCGCCTGACTCCCGTTCGTCTCCGCAGGCAGTTTTCCATCCTTTTTCCAACACGCTGTGCGCTCGCCCTTGCGGTCGTTGTGCGCTGCCCAGTCACGCCATGTTGAAGACGCCTTACTACCTTATCGATAAAAGCGCCTTGCTGCGCAACCTGGACGTCGTGCGCCAGATCCGTGAAAAATCCGGCGCCAAAGTGCTGCTGGCCCTCAAGTGCTTCGCCACCTGGAGCGTGTTCGACCTGATGCGCGAGCATATGGACGGCACCACCTCTTCGTCGCTGTTCGAAGTGCGCCTGGGCCGCGAGAAGTTCGGCGGCGAAACCCACGCCTACAGCGTGGCCTATGCCGAGCACGAGATCGGCGACGTGGTCGCCCATGCCGACAAGATCATTTTCAACTCGCTGTCGCAACTGCAACGTTTCGCCCCCAAGACCAGCGGCGTGCCGCGCGGCCTGCGCCTGAACCCGGGCATCAGCGCCTCGGGATTCGATCTGGCCGACCCGGCGCGCCGCTTCAGCCGTCTGGGCGAAAGCGACCCGCAGCGCATCGCGCAGGCGCTGCCCATGATCAATGGCTTCATGATCCACAACAACTGCGAAAACCGCGACTACGCACGCTTTGACAGCCTGCTGTCGGAGGTCGAGGAGCGCTACGGCTCGCTGCTCACGCACGTGGACTGGGTCAGCCTGGGCGGCGGCATCCACTTCACCGAACCCGGCTACGACCTGGATGCCTTCTGCGAGCGGCTGCGCGGTTTCTCCGAGAAGTACGGCGTGCAGATCTACCTGGAGCCGGGCGAGGCCGTGGTCACCGGAGCGGCCACGCTGGAAGTCACCGTGCTCGACGTGATGCGCAACGAAAAAGACCTGGCCATCGTCGATGCCGCCACCGAAGCCCACATGCTCGACCTGCTGATCTATCAGCTCAGCGCCCGCGTGCATCCGGACACCGGCCCGCATCGCTACGTGATCTACGGCAATACCTGCCTGGCCGGCGACATCTTCGGCGAGTTCAATTTCGAAGCGCCGCTGCAGCCCGGCTCGCGCATCTCGATCCAGGATGCGGCCGGCTACACGATGGTCAAAAAGAACTGGTTCAACGGTGTGCGCATGCCTGCCATCGCCATCCGCGAACTCAATGGTGAAACCCGACTGGTGCGCGAGTTCAGCTACCAGGACTACGTAGACAGCCTCTCCTGACGGGCTGGCTACATTTGATTGAAGCGAGGTCAAAGATGAAACGAAACGTCCTGATTATCGGTGCCGGCGGTGTCGCGCACGTGGTGGCGCACAAATGCGCCCAGCACAACGGAATCCTTGGCGATATTCACGTCGCGTCACGAACGCTGTCCAAAGCGCAGGAAATCGTTCGTTCCGTCCATGACCTGGGCAGTCTGTCGGGCCCCGGCGTCATCCAGGCCCACACCGTCGATGCGCTCGACGTGCAGGCCACGGCCGCGCTGATCCGCGCCACCGGCTGCGAGATCGTGGTGCAGGCGGGCACCTCGTTCCTGAACATGTCGGTGCTGGCTGCCTGCATCGAAACCGGCGCGGCCTACATCGACACTGCCATCCACGAAGATCCGATGAAGACCTGCGAAGCGCCTCCGTGGTACGCCAACTACGAGTGGAAGCAGGCCGACGCCTGCGCGGCCGCCGGCGTGACGGCCGTGCTGGGCGCGGGTTTCGATCCGGGCGTGGTCAACGCCTATGCGCGACTGGCGGTCGACGAGTACTTCGACGACGTCAGCTCGATCGACATCATCGACACCAACGCGGGCTCGCACGGCAAGTACTTCGCCACCAACTTCGATCCCGAGATCAACTTCCGCGAATTCACCGGCACCGTCTGGTCGTGGCAGCAAGGCCAGTGGCAGCAGAACCGCATGTTCGAGAAGCGGCATGTGTGGGATCTGCCCGTGGTCGGCAGCCAGACCACCTACCTGACCGGCCACGACGAGCTGCATTCGCTGTCGACCTACCTCGACGTGCCCAACATCCGCTTCTGGATGGGCTTCAGCGATCACTACATCAACGTCTTCACCGTGCTGAACTCGCTTGGCCTGCTCTCCGAGCAACCGGTGCGTACGGCCGAAGGCCTGGAGGTGATTCCTCTGAAGGTGGTCAAGGCCGTGCTGCCCGACCCCGCCTCACTGGCCAAGACCTATACCGGCAAGACCTGCATCGGCGACCTGGTGCGCGGCACCAAGGACGGCCAGGAACGCGAGATCTTCATCTACAACATCTGCGACCACGAACAGGCCTACCAGGAAGTCGGCAGCCAGGCGATTTCGTACACCGCCGGCGTGCCCGCCACGGCGGCCGCGATCCTGATTGCCAACGGCACCTGGGACAACAAGAAGATGAACAACATCGAACAGCTCGCGCCGCGCCCCTGGCTGCAACTGCTCGAAACGATGGGCCTGCCCACCCGCATCCGCGACGCCCAGGGCGATCGCAGCCTGTTCGCATCCAGCGAAGCGCATCAGAAGGTGGCCTGAACGACCTGCGGCCTGCGGCCTCTGCACGAGGCTGCAGGCCGGCCGGTCAGTCACGCGCGCGAAAGTCGCGCAGAAAGGCCGCAAACACCTCGGCGGCGAGCTGGGCATCTTCGGCCGTGATGGTCTCGGCCGGGTTGTGGCTCACGCCGCCATTGCCGCAGCGCACGAACAGCATGGCCACATCGACGATGCGATGCATCACCATTGCATCGTGGCCCGCCCCCGAGGGCAGCTCGCGCACCGGCAGCCCCGCGCCCGCCAGCGCCGCACCGAACTGATCCATCAGCCAGCGCGCGCAAGGCACGCTGGCCACCGGCGGCACCGGGTCCAGCGCCAGCTGCACGCCTCGCCGCGTGGCGATGGCCCGCATGCCTGCCAGCACGTCGGCCACGGCGGCTTCGCGCACCGCATCCTGGGCGGCGCGGATATCGATCGAAAACCGGCACAGCCCGGGAATCACGTTGCCCGAGCCGTTGGGCACCTGCAACTGCCCCACCGTACCCACCAGACCGGTCGACTCGCTGCAACGCGACTCGATCAGCAACAGCATCTCGGCCGCGGCTACCGCCGCATCCTGGCGCATGCCCATCGGCGTGGTGCCGGCGTGGCCTGCCATGCCGGTCACGGTAGCGATGAAGCGGTTGTTGCCGGCAATGTGCGTCACCACGCCCAGCGCCCGTCCCTCGTTCAACAGCACCGGCCCCTGTTCGATATGCAGCTCCACGAAAGCCAGCAGGTCCGCCGGATCGACCGCGGCGGCCTGCAGGGCGTGAAGATCGCCCGCCCCGGGCAGGCCGCTGTCGGCCAGCGCCTGCGCCAGGCTGATGCCGTCGGCGTCCTGGCGCGCCAGCAGGGCCGGATCGAACGCGCCGATCAGCACCTGGCTGGCCAGAAAACTGGTCTTGAAACGCAGCCCCTCCTCTTCCGAGAACGCCACCACGTCCAGGTGATAGGGCAGCCGCCGGCCAGCCGCATGCAGCGCGCCGGCCACCGCCACCGGCAACAGAATCCCCAGGCGGCCATCGAAGCGACCGCCATCCTGCACGGTGTCGAAGTGCGATCCCGTCATCAGCACCCGTGGCTCGGCCACGGCCGGGTCGGCCTCGTAGCGGCCGATGACGTTGCCGATGGCATCGATGCGCACAACCAGGCCCGCCGCTTCCATCCAGCGCGCCAGCTGAGCCTGCGTGGCGCGGTGCGCCGGGCTCAGGTAGGCACAGGTCAGGCCGCCCTCCATGTCGGAGTGGCGGGCCAGCGCCTCGGCCTGCTCGACGATGGACTGGCCAAGAGAAGCGGGGAGCGTCGTCATGGGGGAGTTCCGGGTCAGGGGTGAAAAGGAAAGCAGGGCAGCCCGCCCCACAAAAAAGACATGGTAAACCCCTGCCGCCGCCCATCCTCCTGGCGTTTACCCCCTGGCCGGGCGGCGGGATAGGCTATCGTTGCGCAGGCGCACCCCGCGCCTGAACCGTCACACCCACGATGACGGCCTGACAAGGAGACATCATGCAAGCGTTTCGCCCCTTGCTTTCACGCCGCGGCTTTCTTGGCGCGCTGACCGCCCTGGCGCTGTGCGCCGGCCCGGCCGCCGCCCAGAACACATTCCCCGACAAGCCCATCCGTTTTATCGTGCCCTACTCGGCGGGCGGCACCACCGATCTGGTGGCCCGCACGGTGGGCGGCCACATGGCGCAGACCCTGGGCCAGCCCGTCATCATCGAGAACCGGGGCGGCGCCGGCGGCAACATCGGCATGGATGTGGTGGCCAAATCCGCCCCCGACGGCTACACCGTGGGCATGGGCGCAATCTCCACCAATGCGCTCAATCCGCATCTGTACAAGAGCATGCCCTTCGACCCGCGCAGCGACTTCACGCCCATCGGCATGCTGGGCAACTCCACCATCGTGCTGGAAGTCGGCCCCGCGCTGGACGTCGGCAGCGTCGATGCCTTGCGTGACTATGCCCGCCAGCACCCTGGCCTGGCCTACTCCACCGCTGGCGCCGGCACCTCCATGCACCTGGCCGGCGTGCTGTTCGGCCAGCTGAGCGGCACCGAGTGGACCCATGTTCCCTACAAAGGCAGCGCCGCGCTCATCACCGACCTGATCGGCGGTCAGGTGCCGGTCGCCTTCGACAATCTGCCGGCCTCGCTGCCCCACATCAAGGCAGGCAAGCTGCGCGCGCTGGCCGTGGCGGGAGCCGAACGCTCACCCGCCCTGCCTGACGTCCCCACGCTGGCCGAAGCGGGCCTGCCCGGCTATGCCGTCGAACCCTGGTTCGGTGTCTACGCCCCGGCCGGCGTGCCTGCCCCGGCCGTGCAACGACTCGAAAGCGCATTGCAGGCCGCGCTGGCCGACCCGGCCGTCAAAGAGAAGCTGCTCGCGGCAGGCTTCTCGCCACGCGCTTCCAGCGCCGCCGAACTGGGCACGCTCACCGCGAGCGAGTACGAACGCCTGGGCAAGGTCGCGCGCGACGCCGGGATGAGCCTCGATTGAAACCTGGCGGGCGGGCCCGGCCCGCCCGCCGCTACAATCCCGGCTTTGTCTGCGGTGCATCGATTCATGATTTCCTGGCCTAACCGGCTTGCCACGGCTGTCGGGCTGCTGTGCGCCACCAGCGCCCTGGCGGCAGATATCTCCAACCCGCCCGGCCTGCTGCTGGAGACCCGCCTGTGCCAGACCCCGTCGACCTTGATCCCGGCCCTGCAGGGCCGCCTGGACATCCCCGAGCCCGCCGCGCTGGCCGATCTGGTCGAGCGCATCCTGTGCGCCCCTTCGGATGACGGCATGGGGCAGCTCAGCCCCGAGCGCTTCGCGGAAAACGCCGCCGACCCCTTCAGCACCGGCCTGACCTTCTACCAGGGCATGCAGACGCTGGGCCAGTGGCCGCTCGACGACGGCCAGGCCTGGCCGCGCGCCGAAGCCTATTTCTCCACGCTGGGCCTGATGGCCGGCAGCCCGATTCCCGGCGCCTCCTTGTGGCAACGCCCGGCAGCCGGCCAGGTACGTGTCTGGTACGCGCCCTTTCTGCGCGCGCCCAGCGACGCGGTCACGCTCGACTTCCGCTACCGTGATGGCCGCTGGCTCTGGACAGCCGCCCATAACTCGGCCCGCATGTAAGGCCGGCGCGCCCGCTGCGCTCAGTACGTGCCCGGATACGCCCCGCCGTCGATCAGGATGCTCTGGCCACAGATGTAGCCGGCCTGCGCGGCGCAGATGAAGGCGCACAGCGCCCCGATCTCATGGGCCTGGCCATAGCGCCCGGCCGGGTTGTTCGTGCCGCGCTCTTCCCAGAGTTCATCGAAACTCTTGCCGCCCGGCTCCAGCATGCCCTCGATATGACGGCGCTGTGCGTCGGTGGCGAAGACCCCCGGCAGCAGGTTGTTGATGGTGACGTTGTGCCGCACGGTCTGGCGCGCCAGACCCGCCACGAAGCCCACCAGGCAGGAGCGCGCCCCGTTGGACAGCCCCAGCTCAAGCTGGGGCGTCTTCACACTGCGCGAGACGATGTTGACGATGCGCCCGAAACGGCGCTCCATCATGCCGTCGACCACACGCCGGATCATGTCGATCGGCCCCAGCGCCATCGCATCCAGCGCGCCGTGCCAGTCGGCCTGGGTCCAGTTGCGAAAGTCCCCCGGCAGCACGCCGTCGGCATTGTTCACCAGGATGTCCGGTGCCGGACAGGCGGCCAGCACCGCCTCGCGCCCGGCATCCGTGGTGATATCGGCGGCGACATGGCGGACCTGGGTGCCGGTGGCCGCCGTCATCGCCTGCGCGGCCTCGGCCAGCACGCTTTCAGTGCGCGCGGCAATCACCACATTGACGCCTTCACTGGCCAGCTGCTGGGCGCAGGCGCGCCCCATTCCCCGGCTGCCGCCGAACACGATGGCGTGCCGGCCCGCGATTCCCAGATCCATACCGTGTCTCCTCCTTGTGTCGTGAGCCGGCCTCAGGCGGCCTTGAGCGCGGCCGAGCTCCAGCCGTACTTCTTGTCCAGGCCCAGTTCCTTGACCACGCGCAGGCCCTTGAGCAGCGGCTCGCCTTCCAGGCCGCGCAGGGGCTTGCGCAGTTCGCCGGCCGGCAGGCCCACTGCCTTCATGAGCGACTTGATCGCCACCGGGTTGATGGCCGAGTAGGAGTAGTGCAGCAGTTGCAGATTGCGCAGATAGGCTTCGCGGAAGCTGGTACTGACTTCCGGCGAGGTCCAGGGCTTGGAGATCTCGGTCATTTCAGCCGGCGCGATGTTGCCGGTCATGTTGGCCGTGCCGTGGCCGCCCAGGCTCATGGTCGGCACCACCAGACCCAGGTTGGGCGAGTCGCAGCACATGACCGACACGTCGGGGGCACCGTAGAGCACCTGGGCCACCTGGCCCACGCGCGTGGTCGACTCTTTGTGCACCACGTAGTTGGGGTGCTTGAAGATGCGCAGCAGCTGGTCCCAGTGCAGGTCGCTCTTGACGCGCGGCGGGTTGTTGTAGATGCCCAGCGGCAGATCGGTGGCGTCGGCGACTTCCAGGAAGTAGCTCTCGATATCGGACTCGGAAGCGCAGATATAGGCCGGCGCCGCCAGGATCGCGCCATCGGCGCCGTTGGCGTGCGCGAAGCGCAGGTAGTCTTTGGTGGTCTCGGTGTTGTTGCCCGTGCAGCCGTAGAAGAGCTTCATCTTGCCGGTCTTCATCTTGGCCGTCTCGACGATGATGGTCTCGCGCTCTTTCTGCGACAGCATGGACACCTCGCCGGTGGACCCCATGATCAGCACGGCGCTGGTGCCGTTGTCTTCCTGAAAGCGCAGCAGCTCGCGAAAGGCCTCGAAATCGGCGCTGCCGTCCTTGTTGAAGGGCGTGATCAGGGCCACGAAGGAACCGTTGATTTTCATTTTGCTCATGTTTATCTCCTCGAAGAATGACGATGCCGGCCGCTGCCGGCTCAGGCGTTCTGGCGCGCAGCTTCGGGCTGCGCGGATGGTGAAAGGGAAGCGCGCGCAGCCATGACGGTCAGGGCCTGACGCAGGTCGTCGATCAGGTCTTGCGGGTCTTCCAGCCCGATATGCATGCGGACCGCGCTGCCCTGGTAGGGCCAGCGCGCGCCGTGGTGCTCGCCCGGGGTGAACGGGATGGCCAGGCTTTCATACCCGCCCCACGACACCCCGATGCCGAAATGCTGCAAGGCGTCGACGAAGGCCGCCACGGCCTGCGCGTCGCGGGTTCGCAGCACGACGGAAAACAGACCGCAGGCGCCGGAATAGTCGCGCTTCCAGAGCGCATGCCCGGGGTGCGAAGGCAAGGCCGGGTGCACCACGGCCTCGACCTCGGGCTGCTGCTCCAGCCATTGCGCCACGCGCAGGCCCGATTCCCAGTGACGCTGCAGCCGCAGCCCCATGGTGCGCAAACCTCGCAGCGCAAGAAAGATATCGTCCGGCCCTGCCGTCTGCCCCATGTCCTGGGTGGTCTGCTTGACGCGCGCCCAGGTCGCCTCGTTGCAGGTGACCACGCCCAGCATGGCATCGGAATGGCCCACGATGTACTTGGTGGCGGCATGGATGGAGACATCCACCCCATGCGCCAGTGGCTTGAAAAAGAGTGGCGTGGCCCAGGTATTGTCCATCACCACGAAAGCGCCCTGCGCATGCGCCATACGGGCGATGGCAGGAATATCCTGGATTTCCAGCGTCTCGGAGCCCGGAGATTCGACATACACCACGCGCGTGTTGGGCTGCATGAGCGACCGGATGTCCTCGCCGCAGGCCGGGTCATAGACCTGCACCTGCACGCCGAAGCGGCGCAGCACCCGATCCAGAAAGCTGCGGGTGGGCGAATAGGCGCTGTACGACACCAGGATATGGTCGCCGGCCGACAGCAGCGCCGTCAGCGCCGTGACGATGGCCGCCAGCCCGGAAGGAAACACCAGCGAGCCCCGGCCGCCCTCGAGCTGCGCCATCGCCTCTTCAAAGGCATGCGCGGTGGCGGTGCCGAAGCGGCCATAGGTGGTCGCGCCCGGTTCCTCGGCGGCACGCGCGCGCTTCATTGCCTCCCACTCGGCCATGGAGCCGGCCAGAATCGTCGAGGCTCGGCAGATCGGCGTATTCACCAGGCCCCCGAACCGCTCGGGGTGGCGGCCCGCGCCGACCAGCTGGGTATTTTCCTTCATAGACTTCCATCTCCGCGAAGAAGCGTCCGGCGCTCCTGCCGCAACCGGTTCGCCACTGGGGTTTGACGTAGTCTAGGGGGACGGGTGGTGAATATTTTTCGATTCTATCGGGGGCCGGGCGGAAAAAAGAGAATGTTTATCTCCGCCCGGCTGCCCGCCTCACGCGCGGCGCCTGGCGCTGCGGCTGGCGATCCAGCGTGCCGAGCGCGCATTGACCGTGGTGGCCAACAGTTCCAGGCAGAGTTTATGCAAGGTGCGCACGAAGGGATTGGCACGCAGATAGGCCGCTTCGCCGAAATAGATGGGAATCTTGGGTGCGTTGCTCAAGGCCATGCACTGCAACCCGGTATCCGACTCCTCGATGCACCAGCTGGGCAGCAGCGCGAACCCGATGCCCTCGGCCACGCAGCGCTTGGCGCTGGCGCTGGTCGAACTGGACACCACCACCGCCGGCTGCTCGTTGCCCACCGACAGATAGTCCACCGCGATATTGCGCAGCATCTGGCCCGGCTCGTGCGCCACCAGCGGCCGGCCCCGCGCCCATTGGGGCACCGAGGCGACATCCTTGGGCGGCGTCCAGCTCGCGGGGAACACCAGCGCCGGCTGGTAATGGCAGATCACGCGCTGGGGAATCACCGTTTCGCCGAAATAGCGCTCGCTCAGGCAGACATCGAGCGAGCCGCTGCGGATGAGTTCCGGCAAAGACACGTCGCGCTCGTAGCCCACCACCTCGACATTCGGATGGCGGCGGCGGAACTCCTTGAGCAGCGGCGGCATCAGGTAGAAGAAGATGGCCTGCGGCATGCCGATGCGAATCACCGGCCGCTCCTTGTCGATCAGATTGGCCAGCCGCATCAGGATGCTGTCGAACTCCGGCTCCAGCAAGCGGTACAGACTGGTGCCGCGCGGCGTCAGGGCGATAGACTTTGAACCCCTCTCGGTGACCACCAGCTTGTCGCCGACCCGCTGCTCCAGGCGCCGGATATGGTTGGCCACCGACTGATACGAAATATTCAGCCGGCGCGCGGCAGCCGAGTACGTGCCTTCGCGAGCCGCCAGAAAAAACGTCTGCATCAAGGTGAGGTCGACTTCCTTGATGGCCGCTCCGCTGCCAACCGACATATAAGAATTCCCATAATTCAGCGCATATGAATTATATGGTCGCCACCCGGGCCTGCCTATAACATGCCCTTCAGGTGGATGCCCCAGCGCATTGCCGGCACGCCGTGCCCACGGCGTCACTGCCCGGCCACGACTGTCACGGCAACCGCCCCATCCGCCCGCGCCGCCTCCCGGCGGCCCTGGCGGGAGCGCTCGCGCTCGAACACCGAATCAGGCCCGAAGATACGGGCCAGTGCGGGCCCGGCCAGGCCCGGCAAGGAGGAACAGTGCCCTTATGGACAAGAAAGACCGCAGCATCCTGGCGCTGCTTCAGGCAGACGCGCGCCTGTCCAACCACGAAATCGCCGAGCAGGTTCACCTCTCTCCCACTGCCTGTTGGAAACGCATCCAGCAGATGCAGCAATCCGGCCTGATCCGCCGCCAGGTCTGCCTGCTGGACAGCGCCAAGGCGGGCCTGGGCCTGACCGTCTTTGTCTCCATCAAGACCAGCCACCATGACCTGCAGTGGCTGAAAAAATTCTCCGTGGGAGTGCGCGACATCCCCGAGGTCGTCGAGTTCTACCGCATGACCGGCGACACCGACTACCTGCTCAAGGTGCTGGTGCCGGACATCGCGGGTTTCGACCGTATCTACAAGAAGCTGATCCAGATCGCCGAGCTGTTCGATGTGAGCTCCAGCTTCGCGATGGAGGAAATCAAGTACACCACCGCGCTGCCGCTGGACTACCTCTGACACGCCAGGCTGATCGACGCCGTTGCGAGGGTGAATATTCTTTCGTATCGGCGCCGGCGCACGCGCAACAAGGAAATAAATTTCACCCCTGCCTCTCTTACGCTCTGAGTTTCTGCCTGCGCTGTGCGCCGCACCCCGGCCGCGCGCGTTTTTGACCTGTTCGACAAAGGATCACGACTATGGACGCCGTTCGCCGCAATCTCATCGCTGCCGCGCTCGCCTGCGCAGTACTCCCCCTGGCCCACGCCGCCGAGACCGACTACCCCTCGCGCCCCATCACCATCGTGGTGCCGCATGCCGCGGGCGGGCCGGTCGACAGCGTCGCCCGCCTGTTCGCCGAGAAGCTGCGCGGCGAACTGGGCCAGAACATCATCGTCGAGAACCGCGCCGGCGCCTCCAGCATGATCGGCGCCGACCACGTGGCGCGCTCGCCGGCCGACGGCTACACGCTCTACATCAACGCCTCGCTGCACTCGATCAACCCGCTGCTCTACAAAGACACCATCAAGTACGACGCGGTCAAGGACTACGCGCCCATCGCGCTGCTGGCGCAAGGCCCGCTGGTCTTCCTGGTAAACCCGGCGGTCAAGGCCACCACGCCCAAGGCCTTCGCCGACGAAGCTGCCGCCGCCCCGCAGAAAGTGACCTTCGGCACCGGCGGCTTCGGCGCGGCCGACCATCTGGCCTCGGCCTATTATCTGCACGAGATCGGCCAGAAGAACATCCCGATCGCGCTCTACAAAGGCGGCGCGCCTGCGCTGCAGGACCTGATGGGCGGCGCCGTCACGGCCAAGATGGACCCCATCCTCACCGCTCTCCCGCTCGTCAAGGCCGACAAGGTGCGCGCCCTGGCCGTCACGGGAGCCACCCGCAGCCCGCAGCTGCCTGATGTGCCGACCATGCGCGAAGCCGGCTACCCCGACTTCGAATTCTCCAGCTGGTACGGTTTCTGGGCTCCCGCCAAGGTGCCGGCCCCGGTCATCGACAAGCTCACCAAGGCCACCGAGCGCATCATGGCGACGCCGGAAATGAAGTCGCGTCTCGAAGGGCTGGGCTTCTCGGTAGACTATCGCAAGCCCGCCGACTTTGCCTCCTTCATGGCCAGCGAAACCGATCGCTACCAGAAGATCATCGACTCGGCAGACATCAAAGCCAACTGATCCCCAACCCCTATGAAGACCCTCGTTCTTGGCGCAGGCGTGGTCGGCCTCACGACCGCTTACTACCTGGCCCGTGAAGGCCACGAAGTCGAGGTGGCGGAACGCCACGCCGGCCCCGGAATGGAAACCAGCTTCGGCAATGCCGGGGGCCTGTGCCCCAGTTTTGCCGCGCCCTGGGCCGCCCCCGGCATGCCCTGGAAAGTGCTGAAGATGGCCCTCAAGGCCGATGCGCCGGTGCGCTTCTCGCTGTGGCCCGATCCGGTGCGCCTGCGCTGGGTGCGCCAATGGCTGCAGCAGTGCAACGCGCCGCGCTTTCGCATCAACAAGCTGCGCATGCAGCGCGTGGCTCACTACAGCCTGGCCTGTCTGCGCGAGCTTATCGCCGACACCCCGCTGGCCTTCGACTTCCATGCAGGCGGCGTGCTGCAACTGTTCCAGACGGGGGCCGAATGTCGCCACGGGGATCTCTCGGCCAGCGCCCTGGCCGAACTGGGCATCGAGCACCGGGTGCTCGACGGTACGCAGGCCCGGCAGGTCGAGCCCGCCTTGTCGCAGGCCACGGCACCGCTGGCCGGCGCACTACATCTGCCGGCCGACGCCAGCGGCGACAGCCACCTCTTCTGCCAGGCCCTGAACGCCTGGCTGCAGACACAGGGCGTGCGCTTTCATTACGGCACCACCATCGAACGCCTGCGCCATGAAGGCGGGCGCGTCACCGGCGCGGACAGCAGCAGCGGCCCCCTGCTGGCCGACGCCACTGTCGTCGCCCTGGGCAACCAGGCGCCCGCGCTGCTCGCGCCGCTTGGCGTGAAACTGCCGGTCTATCCGCTGAAAGGCTTTTCCATCACCGCCCCCATCCTCGATAGCGCGCGGGCGCCCACCCTGTCGATCATGGACGAACACAACAAGGTCATGATCTCCCGGCTCGGCTCGCGCCTGCGCGCCGCCGGCATGGCCGAACTGGTCGGGCACGACCTGACCCTCAACCCGGCCCGCAAAGCCACCCTGATCCGCGCCGTGCGTAGCCTGTTCCCCGATGGCATCGACTACAGCCAGGCCACCTTCTGGGCGGGCCTGCGCCCCATGACGCCCGATGGCCCGGCCATCCTGGGCCGCTGTGGCTGGGAAGGCCTCTACCTCAACAGCGGCCACGGCTCCAACGGCTGGACCCAGGCCTGCGGCACCTCCCGCGTGGTCGCCGATCTGGTCTGCGGCCGCCAGCCCGCCATCGACCTCGACGGCCTGACCCTGGAACGCTTCGCACGCCGCTAGGTTTGCATCCTGCCTTTTCCGGGCAGCCACCGTTCAATCGTGGCACAACGATATCGCCGTGACTCCGGAGGGAAGAACCATGGATCTACAGAATGGCAACACCGTGCACACACTTCAGCACTGCACGGTGCTGGGCGCCAGCGGCTTTCCCTTCGCAATCGGAGAGACGATCTCCCTAGCGTTCGACCAAACCGCCGTCGCCTGTCTCGGCATTCGCCACACCGCCCGGTTTCTGCTGCTCGAACTGGCTGATTTCAGCATTGGCGGCCCCGGCACGGTCGCCAGTGGCGGCGGCTTCGTCGGAAAGGGTATCGACACCGAAGGAAGGGTGATCGCCGGCCTGCTCAATCAGCTCACCGCCAAGACCAAGGTCCATACCTTTCTGACCCTCATCACCCATTTTGGCGAACTGCATTTGCACTATGACGCTCAGGATCCTGCGTCCCTGAGGATACAGCTGGCCCAGGTGTTCACCACCTTGAGGCGTCAGAATCCCGCTTGGCGCCATGAACGCCTGCAGGCGATCGCGCTTCAGGTAGAACTGGGCAAACTGAACGCGCAAGATGCCGAACCGCTTCGCAGCCGCCTGGACGCCCCGCCCGACTGGGCTGCGATGCAGGCACAGGAACAGGCCGCCGCGCAGAGCCGCGCCCAGACCCAGCACCTCTTGGAAGGACAGTTCCTGGCGCAAACCCCGCAAGGGCTTTGCCCCAATTGCGACAAGACAATCCCGCTAACCAGCGAGACCTGCCCTTTCTGCAATGCCAACTTCGGGCAATACGCCTCCTGGAAAGTGTTGCCGCTTCTCTGAACGCCGCGGGCTTGCCCGCCCCCCTTCACACCCGATGCCACATTGCGCTGCATAAGCGGCAATGCGCAGGCTTGCGCTCGCCGTCCGGCAAGCATCGCCTCAAGAATATGCTGCATTGCCATTCTGAACACAGCATAGTAATCTTGCATACAAAACAAGATCATCGAATACAAAACAACTTCACCCAGCAAGCCCTGCCCCCGGCGGCCAGGCACAGGAGACAACGCCCCATGAAGCTACTGACATTCGCCCATGACAACTCGACCCGTCTGGGCGCCCTGCTCGATGACGGCAAGGTGATCGACCTGACCCAAGCCTGGTCGCAACACCCGCATGCGCTGTCGCAGAGCCCCGCGCCGCGCCAGGCAGGCGACATCATCGACCTGGGCGATGCCGCCATCGCCGCCCTGGACAGCCTGCTGGAACAGGCGCAGGCCAGCGGCCACCCGCAGGCCGTCGAGGCCGCCGGGCTCACCATCCTTGCCCCGATTCCCCGCCCGCGCAAGAACATCTTCTGCGTCGGCCGCAACTACCGCGCCCACATCGTCGAAGGCAATCTGGCGCGCGGCCAGCCGGCCGACCAAATGCCCAAGGCCATGGAGATCTTCAGCAAGCCGCCCACGGCGGTCAGCGGCCACAACGCGCGCGTCAGCCGCCACGGGCAGATCTCCAAACTGCTGGACTACGAAATCGAACTGGGCATCGTGATCGGCAAGGCCGGGCGCGACATCCGCCCGGAAGACGCGCTGGACCACGTCTTCGGCTACACCATCGTCAATGACATCACCGCACGCGACCTGCAGGCCTTGCACGGCCAATGGTTCAAGGGAAAATCGCTGGACGGCACCTGCCCGATCGGCCCGGTGATCACGCTGGCGCGCGCCATCCCCGCGCCCAACGCCCTGAGCCTGGAGCTCGAAGTCAACGGAGAGAAGCGCCAGTCGGCCAACACCTCCGACATGCTGTTCGATATCCCGGCGATCATTGCCATCCTGTCGCAAGGCATGACGCTGGAGCCGGGCGACATCATCGCCACAGGCACCCCCTCGGGCGTCGGGCTCTCATTCAAGCCGCCGCGCTCGCTGGAAGCCGGCGACACCATCAAGGCCCGCATCGAGTCCATCGGCGAGCTGGTCACCCATATCGTGTAAGGAGGCAATCATGCGCAGGCACGCCCATGCCTGCGCAATGCCCTGGCTCAGCCGGAGCACATGGATCTGGCTACGTTTCACCGACGCGCGAGACAAGCACGGCCACACGCTTAGATCGCGCCCCCCTCGGCGCGCACGATGCCGCAACGCTTGTGCGCCCGCATGACGACCGCCACATCGCTGTTGAGCACGCCATCCATCTCGCCCAGCCGGCGCGTTACGACGTCCCAGAGCTGCGTGCTGTCGCGGCACAGCACATGCCAGAAAAGCTGTGACGGGCCGCTGGTGCCGAACAGGCAGCGGGTATTGGCATCCCGGGCCAGGTGTGCCGCCAGGGCGTTGACCGCTTGCGGGCGCACCTGCACCGAGACCACCGCCTCGACCGGAAAGCCCACCAGCGCAGGCTCGACCTCGACCCGCAGCGACAGCGCGCGCCGCTCGAGCAGCCCCTGCAGCAGGCGCTGGGCGGTCGGCTCGCTGACTCCCGCATGCTCGGCCAGTTCGGCCAGGCTGGCGCGGCCATCGCGCTTGAGCCAGGCCGCCATGCGCTGCTCGGTTTCGTTCAGGGGGGCCGGCGGGCTCGCCGGCGCGGCCCCCGGCTCGGGCTCGCCCTGCGACTGGATGCGCCATTGCCCGGCGCGGCGGAAAGAACGCAGCACCAGACGCGCATCGACATGTTCCACGCCAGCCATGGACGGCAGGATACGCGTCACCAGTTCCGGCATGTCGGCCTCGTCGGCCAACGTCAGCTCGGCCATCAGATCGGCCGAACCGGCCAGCGTCACGACCAGCTGACAGTTCTCCAGACGCGCCAGCTCTTCGGCCACCTCCGGCACCCGCCCGGCCCGGCAGCGCATCCAGGCGTGCAGCACCACGCCCCGGCCCGCGGCCAGCGGATCGGTCTCGGCGATCACGCGCAAGGCATCAGCCTCCAGCAGGCGCTTGATGCGCCGCGCCACGGTGCGCTCGGCGATCCCGGCTGCCGCCCCCAGCTCGCGCCAGGAGGCGCGCGGGTCGGCCTGCAGTGCAATCAGGCACGCCAGATCGGTATTGTCCAGGGCCGGCATTAAGGGCTTACCCTTACTTGACGTGACTATATCCATCAAATTAACTTTGCGAAATTGCTAAAAACATAAACTTTAGCTTTAATTTTGTCGAAAAATAAATTGCTTTGAGGATTCCATGAGCAGTCCCTCCCAACACCCGAGCGCCACGCAGGGGGCCGCAGCTGCTCCCGTGTCACGCGCCCGCACCATCCTGGCCGGTAGTGTAGGCAATGCCGTCGAATGGTTCGACTGGACCATCTACGCCTCCTTTGCCATCTTTTTCTCCAGCCAGTTCTTCCCCGAGGGCAATGAAACCACCGCCCTGCTGGCGACCTTCGGCATTTTTGCCGTGGGCTTCTTCATGCGTCCGGTGGGCGGCTGGCTGCTGGGGATTTTCTCCGACCGCTACGGCCGCAAGGCTGCCCTGGGCCTGACCATCCTGATGATGGCGGGCGGCTCGCTGATCATCGCCGTCACGCCCACCTATGCAACCATTGGCCTGGCCGCCCCGCTGCTGCTGACCGCCGCGCGCCTGCTGCAAGGCCTGTCGCTGGGAGGAGAGTATGCCTCGGCCACGACCTTCCTGGCAGAAATGGCGCCGCCCAAACATCGGGGCTTTTTCTCCAGCTTCGTGTTCTTCAGCGCCGCCGTCGGCATCCTGGCCGCCTCGGCCGTGGGCTGGATCCTCACCTCCACGCTAAGCAAGGCCGACATGGCCGCATGGGGTTGGCGCATCCCCTTCGTGCTGGGCGCCCTGGGCGGCCTGGCGGGCCTGTGGATCCGCCGCTCCATCCCCGAAACCGAGGCCTTTGCCGAAAGCAAGAAAGCCGGCGTGCAGAAGCAGCCGCTGCGCACCCTGCTGCGCGAACACCCGGTGGAGGTCCTGCGCATTGTCGGCTTCTCGATTCTGACGACCTTCGCGTTCTACATCTTCGTGGCCTATGTGCCCACCTACGCGATCCGCCACGTCCAGGCAGACCCGAAGGTGGCCTTTGCCGCCAACACCGTGGCCCTGATCGTCTTCATGCTGGTTCAGCCCCTGTTCGGCGCGCTCTCGGATCGCATCGGCCGCAAGCCGCAGCTGATCGTCTTCGCCGCCGGCTATCTGCTGTTCTTCTATCCCCTGATGAACACCCTGGGCCCCACCTTCGGCTCCATTCTGCTGGTGGAACTGTTCGGTCTGGTGCTCTACGCCATGTACACCTCCATCGCGCCGGCCATCATGTCCGAACAGTTCCCCACCAGCGTGCGCGCCGTCGGCATCGGCACGCCCTACAACCTGGTGGTGGCCTTGCTGGGTGGCACGACGCCCTACCTGCTCACCTGGCTGCAGAGCAATGGCCTGGAGCGCTGGTTCTTCTACTACGTGCTGGCAGGCGCGGTGATCACCCTGGTGACCTTCATCCGCATGCCCGAGACCGTCGGCCAGAAACTGCGTTGACCCGCCTTCGCATCGCCCGGCCTCGCGCCCGGGCTGCGGCCCGCCGTCTCCCCACGGGAAGGACGCCGGGCCGCGCACAACCCGCTGCGCGGGTTTTGTCATTTTCAGGAAACTCCATGTCAGAACAAGAAACCGCCCTGCATTTCCGAGACGCGCTTGAGATCGGCCGCGAGATCCGTCAGGGCCGGCTGAGCGCGCGCCAGGTCGCCACCCACTTTCTGGACCGCATCGAACGCGCCACGGCGCTCAATGCCTACAGCGTGGTCACAGCCGAGCGCGCCCTGGCCCAGGCCGAGGCGGCCGACCGCCTGCTGGCCGCCGGCATCGTGCTGGGCCCGTTCCACGGCGTGCCCGTGGCGGTCAAGGACAGCATCCAATGGGAAGGCACCGAGGCGACGCTGGGCTCGCAGGCCCGGGTCGGCCAGATCAGCACGGACACCGCCGCCGCTGTGCGCCTGCTGGCCGCGCAAGGCATGGTCGTGCTGGGCAAGACCCGCATGACCGAATTCGCCTTCGGCCTGTCGGGGCAGAACGCAACCCAGGGCACGGCGCGCAACCCCTGGGACGCCAGCGTGGCGCGGGCGCCGGGCGGCTCCTCCAGCGGCAGCGGCGTGGCCGTGGCCGCCGGGCTGGCCCCGATTGCCCTGGGCGGCGATACCGGCGGCTCGGTGCGCGCGCCTGCCACCCTGAACGGTCTAGTCGGCTACAAACCCTCCACCGGCATGATCAGCCGCGCCGCCAGCCTGCCGCTGTCACACACCCTGGACGTGCTGGGGCCGCTGACCCGCAGCGTCGCCGACGCCCGCCGGTTCGCCGCCGCGCTGTCCGGCCCCGACATCGACGATCCCGCCACCCTGGATATGCCGCCGGCCTGCGTGGCCGCGCTGCGCCAGTCGGCCGCCCCCATGACCGGCCCCGTCGCCGTGCTCGCCCCGCAAGCCTGGCCGGCCAGCCTGGACGCCGCCACCCAAGCCCTCTGGCAACAGGCCCTGGATCGCCTCGAACACGCCGGCCTGGAGCTCTGCCCGTGGCAACCGCCGCCCGAGCTATCGTTCGAACGCATGGCCGAAGACAACTCGCTGGTGCTGGCCTACGAGGCCTACCGCTATTACGGCAGCCTGGCCCGCGACCCGGAGCAGCCTCTGTGGCACATCGTGCGCGAACGCATTGCCGCCGGCGGCCGCATCGACACCGCCAGCTACCACGCCGCCCTGCAGCGTCGGGGGGCCGACATGCTCGCCTTCGCGCGTGCCATGTACGGCCACGCCGCGCTGCTGATGCCGGCCTGCGATCAGGCCGCCCAGGCCCTGGATGCCGACGACCTGCGTCACGCCGGCCTGGGCAAGCTCCTGCGCCCCGGCAACTTCCTGGGTGCCGCTGCCATTTCGCTGCCCAGCGGCTTTGATGATCAGGGGCTGCCCAGCGGGATCCAGCTCATGGCTCCACACAGCTGTGACGCCGCCCTGCTGGACAGCGCCCGCATCATCGAAGACATCCTCGCCGTGGCCAGGCGCCATCCGGACCTGTCGGCCTGGGGCCTGTAGACGACAAAAAAACGGCGGCAGGCATCAGGCCTGCCGCCACCGCCCGGCACAATCCGCAGCTACAGATCGCGATACTTGCTCCGGGACCCGCGGCTTTGCGCCACCGGGTATTTCAAGGCATTTTTGCGCAACTTCTGCGCCACCGCCGCGTTCATATCCACCCCCAGCACCGACGCCAGCCGCAACAGATACATCAACACGTCGGCCAGCTCATCCTGCACCGCCTGCGCCGTCTCCTCAGCGCGCGCCGCCTCACGCGACTGCGCCTCGGTGAGCCACTGAAAAATCTCGTTCAGTTCGCCCACCTCGCCGGTCAGCGCCATGACCAGATTCTTGGGCGAATGAAACTGCCCCCAATCGCGCTCCTGGGCAAACTGCTCAAGCGCCTGCGTCAAACGCGCCGCATCGATCCATGGTCTGTCGTCCTGCCTGTCCTGCGTCTGCGTCATCAAAGCCTCCCGCCTCGCGCCCCGCCCGAAGCCGGCAAGCGCCCAAATGACCAGTATCCCATGCAGCTTGCGGGCTTGCGGCATACGCCGCCCAGGCAAGCCGGCAAGCCCATCGGAACACCGATTTTCGATCTGTCCGAATTGCGGAAATCCACGCGTGGGCATCGGCCGCTGACGGTTAAATCCCTATAACAGTTCCATCCACAGGGTTGGCGATCCTCATGCTTTCTTGCAGCAGGTCACCCGCCCATCAACAGGGAGAGCACCGTGAAGATCGCTGACGTGCGCGCCAAGGCATTTGCCATGCCATTGAACAATCCCGCGTATCCGAAACCGCCCTATAAGTTCTACAACCGCGAGTTCTTCGTCATCACGTATCGCACCGACCCGGAGCGCCTGCGCGCCGTCGTCCCCGAACCGCTGGAGGTGGTGGGCGATACCGTGTCCTACGAATTCATCCGCATGCCGGACTCCACCGGCTTTGGCGACTACACCGAAACCGGGCAGGTGATCCCGGTCCGCTTCACCACCCCGTCGGGCGAGGTCCAGGAGGGCGGTTACGTCCATGCCATGTATCTGGACGACAACTCGCCGATCGCTGGTGGGCGTGAAATCTGGGGCTTCCCCAAGAAGCTCGCCACCCCGAAGCTGCGCCACGAGCAGGAAACCCTGGTCGGCACGCTGCATTACGGCTCGGTGCTGTGCGTCACCGCCACGATGGGCTACAAGCATCGCGCGCTGGATCTGGCGCCGGTAGCCAAGGCGATGGCCAGACCCGCCTTCATGATCAAGATCATCCCGCATGTCGACTGCACGCCGCGCATCTGCGAACTGGTGCGCTACTACACGGAAGACGTCACGCTCAAAGGGGCCTGGGAAGGCCCCGGCGCCCTGCAGCTGTTCGAGCACGCCATGTGCGACGTGGCCCATCTGCCGGTGCGCGACATCGTGCGCGCCACCCACTACATCGCCGACCTCACGCTCGGCCTGGGCGAAGTGGTGTACGACTACCTGGCCGACGGCTCCCCCCGCTCCTGAAAGGAAACCGCATCATGAATCGATTTGACGGAAAAGTTGGCCTCATCACCGGCTCGGCCAGCGGCATCGGCAAGGAAATCGCCCTGCGCTTCGCCGCCGAAGGCGGCATCCCGATCATTGCCGACCTCAACCTGGCCGCCGCCCAGGCCACCGCTCAGGCCATCCAGGCCAGCGGGGCAGAAGCCTTCGCCGTGGCCATGAACGTAACCGACGAAGCGCAGGTGGAAAAAGGCGTGGCCGACGTCATCGCCAAATACGGCAAGATCGACATCCTGGTCAGCAATGCTGGCATCCAGATCGTCGAACCCTTTGTCGACTTCCCCTTCGCCGACTGGAAAAAGCTGCTCTCCATCCACCTGGACGGGGCGTTTCTCACCACGCGCGCCTGCCTCAAGCACATGTATGCCGCCAACTTCGGTCGGGTGATCTACATGGGATCGGTGCACTCCAAAGAGGCCTCCAAACTCAAGGCGCCCTACGTGACGGCCAAACACGGCCTGATCGGGTTGGCCAAGGTCCTGGCCAAGGAAGGCGCCGAACACAACGTCACCGCCAACGTGGTCTGCCCCGGCTTCGTGCGCACACCGCTGGTCGACAAGCAGATCCCCGAACAGGCGCAGGAACTCGGCATCACCGAAGAGGCCGTCATCAAAACCGTCATGCTCAAGGAAACCGTCGACGGCCAATTCACGAGCACCGATGACGTCGCCGATGCCGTATTGTTCTTTGCCGCGGCCAAGAACAACGTCCTGACCGGCCAATCCCTGGTCGTCAGCCACGGCTGGTTCATGCAGTAAACCCGCCGCTTGCCCGGAGCATTGCCCATGGCTCCTGTCCTGGCGCCGGCCCTGGCAGGGCAGGGCAGGCGTCAAGGGCAGGCCCGCGACGGCGCAAGACGACGCGACCCGCGCAGTGGCGCAAGGCAGGCCTGCGGATATCGATCAAGCGGAGGATTGCCCTGGAACCAAGGCCTTGGGAAAGATGGAGCGGGTGATGGGAATCGAACCCACGCTTGAGGCTTGGGAAGCCGCCGTTCTACCATTGAACTACACCCGCCCTGAAGGGCTGGCGCCAGGCGGATCGGCAAGGCCGATGCTGGCGCAGGCGAGCATTATAGCCTGGGTTTTGGCCGCTGCGCGGCCTTATTTGGCAGGCTCGGAAATTTCAATGAGGTTGAGATCGGGGTCGCGCAGGTAGATGGAGCGGATCGGGCCGGTCGCGCCCGTGCGCCGCACCGGGCCTTCGATGATGGGGATGCCCTTTTCCTGCAAACGCCCGATGACGTCATCCAGCGGGATCGCGGCGATAAAGCACAGGTCGAGCGCGCCGGGCACCGGCAGGTGGGCCTTGGGCTCGAATTCATGGCCTTTGACGTGCAGGTTGATTTTCTGCTGCCCGAACCGGAACGCCTTGCGCCCCTGCCCGAAGGTTTCCAGCGCCATGCCCAGGCCATCGGTATAGAAAGCGATGCAGGCCGCTTCGTGGCCGGTGGTGAGAACGAGGTGGTCCAGGTGGTCGATCATGGCGCAATCCATACGAACATTCGGTCAAGCGCCATCTTAGCGCCCCCGGCCGTGTGTCCCACTACAATCCGGGGTTGTGACTTTGCCTTGTGCGGGCCGCTTGCCCGCGATGATTCCCATGACGACCCCCAAATCCCCTGACGCCCAGCCCGCCCAAGACGCGGCGCCCTCCCTGACGCCGTCGACCGAGGCCGCGCTCGCGCCGGCCGCCCATGCGCCGGCCAGCCCCGGCGCCACGCACATCCGCAGCTTCGTGCACCGTCGCGGCCACATCACGCCGCGCCAGCGCGACGCGCTGGAGCAGTTGATGGGGAAGTGGTCGATCGCCTATGCGCCGCGCGTGCTGGATTGCAGCGCCGCTTTCGGGCGCGAGGCCCCGACCATCCTGGAAATCGGCTTCGGCATGGGCGAGACCACCGAGAAAATCGCGCTGGCCCGCCCGGAAGACAACTTCCTGGGCGTGGAAGTGTTCAATGCGGGCGTGGGTTCAATGCTGCATCGCATCGAGACCAGCCAGTTGAACAATGTGCGCATCATCCAGCACGACGCTGTCGAGGTCGTGCGTGACATGATCGCGCCCGACTCGCTGGCCGGCGTACATGTCTACTTCCCTGATCCGTGGCCCAAGAAGCGCCACCACAAGCGCCGCCTGCTGCAGCCGGCCTTCGTGGCGCTGCTGGCCAGCCGCATCCGCCCGGGCGGCTACCTGCACTGCGCCACGGACTGGCAGGATTACGCCGTCCAGATGCTGGACGTGCTCAGCGGCGAGCCGCTGCTGGAAAACACGGCGACCGACTACGCCGAGCGGCCCGCCTACCGCCCCCAGACCAAATTTGAAACCCGCGGCCTGCGTCTGGGCCACGGAGTCTGGGATCTGGTGTTCAAGCGCAAGGGCTGAAGCCCGCTGACGGAGGCTGCGTCATGCTCTACCCCCCGATCGAACCCTACCGCCACGGCATGCTGGATACCGGCGACGGCCACCAGGTGTACTGGGAGCTCTGCGGCAACCCGCAGGGCAAACCGGCTGTCTTTCTGCACGGCGGCCCGGGCAGCGGCTGCTCGCCGGTGCATCGCCAGCTGTTCGACCCGCAGCGCTACCACGTGCTGCTGTTCGATCAACGCGGCTGCGGCCGCTCGCTGCCCCACGCCAGCCTGGAAAACAACACCACCTGGGATCTGGTGGCCGACATCGAGCGCCTGCGCACCGAAGTCATGGGCGTCGAACGCTGGCTGGTGTTCGGCGGCTCATGGGGATCGACCCTGGCGCTGGCCTACTCGCAGACCCATCCCGAGCGCGTCAGCGAGCTGGTGGTGCGCGGCATCTTCACCCTGCGCCGCGCCGAAGTGCAGTGGTTCTACCAGGAGGGCGCCTCCTGGCTCTTTCCCGACCGCTGGGAAGCCTACCTGGAACCCATACCGCCCGAAGAGCGCGGCGACCTCGTGGCCGCCTATCGCAAGCGCCTGACCAGCGACGACCGCGAGACGCAGCTGCGCGCCGCGCGCGCCTGGAGCGCCTGGGAAGACCATACGATCACCCTGCTGCCCAGCCCGCGCCACCAGCAAAGCCACGCCGCCGACCAGTCGGCGCTGGCCTTCGCGCGCATCGAGAACCACTACTTCACGCACGGCGGCTTCATGGAAGAAGGCCAGCTGCTGCGTGACGCGCACAAGCTGCGCGGCATTCCCGGCACCATCGTGCAGGGGCGCTACGACGCCTGCACCCCGGCGCGCACTGCCTGGGAACTGCACCGCGCCTGGCCCGAGGCCCAGTTCCACCTCGTTCCCGACGCCGGCCACGCCTTCGACGAGCCCGGCACCCTGGCCCGCCTGCTGGAGGCCACCAACCAATACGCAAGCAAGGATTGATTATGCAGATCACCCTTAATGGCCAGCCGCATGAGCTGGCTGCCGCCACCACCGTCATCGGCCTGCTCGAAACCCTGGGTTACGCCGGCAAGCGGGTCGCCGTCGAACGCAACGGCGAGATCGTTCCCAAAAGCCAGCACGGCGCCACCGCGCTGGCCGCCGGCGACCAGATCGAAATCGTGGTGGCCGTGGGCGGCGGCTGAGCCGTCGCTAGCAAGCTGTTACAACCTCGATGCGCAGCTGCCTTGGCAGCATGCTCATAATCCCCCTGGGGCGCCGCCATGCGGCGCATTCATCACCCTCAGAAAAAGGACATGACATGGGCCTGCTCAGTTTCATCAAGGATGTCGGCGAAAAGCTCTTTGGCGCCAGCGAAGCGAAAGCCGCAACCGCCGAAGAACTGCAAAAAGAACTGGACAAGCACGGTTTGTCGGCCAGCGACCTGAAGATCAGCGTCGAAGGCGACACCGTCACGGTCTCGGGCGAAGCCGCCTCGACCGAAGACGCCGAGAAAATCGCCCTGGCGCTGGGCAACACCGTTGGCGTGGCCAAGGTGGACAACCAGCTGCACGCCAGGCAGGCCAGCGCCGAGGCCGTGATGTACACCGTCCAGAAGGGCGACACCCTGTGGAAGATTGCCGAAACCCAATACGGCAAAGGCAAGGGCGCCCAGTACACGGTGATCTTCGAGGCCAACAAGCCCATGCTCAGCCACCCGGACAAGATCTACCCGGGCCAGGTGCTGCGCATCCCGCCGCTGGCCTGAGCCCCGCTCGCGGCACAGCAAAAAGGCCAGACCGCAAGGTCTGGCCTTTTTCATGATGCGACGGCGCAGGCCGTTAACGGGCGATCTCGCGCGGCAAGGCCACCGGCGCATGCCAGCCCGGACCGCCCCGGGCCCGGACATCGCCATTGCCGGATCAGCGACCGAAGCGGCCCAGGCCCTTCAGGCCGCCCATGGCGCGCATCATCTTGGCCATGCCGCCCTTTTTCATCTGCTTCATCATGCCCTGCATCTGCTCGAACTGATTCAGCAGACGGTTGACCTCCTGCACCGGCACGCCGGCGCCGGCCGCGATGCGGCGCTTGCGCGAGGCCTTGATGAGCTCGGGCTTGGCGCGCTCGCCCGGCGTCATGGAGTTGAGGATGCCCTCGGTGCGGCGCAGCTGCTTTTCCGCCTGCCCGCCCTGCATCTGGCTGGCCGCCTGCTGGAACTGCGCCGGCAGCTTCTCCAGCAGCGAGTTCATGTCGCCCAGCTTCTTGACCTGGCCGAGCTGCTCGCGGAAGTCGTTCAGGTCGAACTTGTCGCCCGACTTGATCTTCTGGGCGAATTTCTGCGCCTCGGCGATGTCAATGTTCTTCTGGGCCTGCTCGACCAGCGACACGATGTCGCCCATGCCCAGCACGCGCTGCGCCATGCGTTCCGGGTGAAAGGGCTGCAGGCCATCGAGCTTTTCCGACACGCCGACGAACTTCAGCGGCTTGCCGGTAATGTGGCGCACCGACAGCGCCGCGCCGCCCCGCGCATCGCCGTCCAGCTTGGTGAGCACCACGCCCGTCAGGGGCAGCGCCTCGGCAAAGGCACGCGCAGTGTTGACCGCGTCCTGGCCTTGCATGGCATCCACCACGAACAGGGTTTCCACCGGTTTGACCAAGGCATGCAGCGCGGCGATCTCGCGCATCATGGCCTCGTCGATACCCAGGCGGCCAGCCGTGTCGACGATCAGCACGTCATAGTGGTGGCGGCGCGCATGCTCGACGGCATTGCGCGCGATGTCCTCGGGCTTCTGGCTCGTGTCAGAGGGCAGGAAATCCACGCCGACCTGGGCCGCCACGGTTTTCAACTGCTCGATGGCCGCCGGACGATACACGTCGGCCGACACCACCAGCACCTTCTTCTTGCCGGTCTTGCGGCCGTTCTGGACGTGCTCGCCCTCGGCGAGCCAGCGGGCCAGCTTGCCGGTGGTCGTGGTCTTGCCAGCGCCCTGCAGGCCGGCCATCAGGATGACCGCAGGCGGCTGCACCGCCAGCGACAGTTCGCCGCTGGTCGCGCCCAGGTCGCCGCCCATCAGCGAGGTCAGCTCCTTGTGGACCACGCCCACCAGCGCCTGGCCGGGGGTCAGGCTGCCGGCCACCTCCTCGCCCAGGGCCTTTTCTTTGACGCGCCCCACAAAGTCGCGCACCACGGGCAGCGCCACGTCGGCCTCCAGCAGCGCCATGCGCACTTCGCGCAGCATCTCCTGGGTGTTGGCCTCGGTCAGGCGGGCTTCGCCGCGCAGCGTCTTTACGACGCGCGACAGGCGTTGGGTCAAGTTATCGAGCATGAGAGGCGTTTCCGCTTAAACTAGTTGATTGAACGGGACCACCGGCCCCAACCAGGCCGCCAGCGGGCGACAATCGCCCGGGGTCCCACCCAGACAACGGTTTTTATGTCATCAGGCATTGTATTTCACGCGGTGGCCGCACTGGTCTATACCGTGCTGGCCGCCTCGATGTGGCGCCGCCTGCAACAGGCCGGCAGCATCGAACAGACCGGCAGGATCACCCGGTTCTGCCTGCTTGGCGCCCTGATCGTGCATGGCTACGCCCTGCGCGAAGCCATGCTAGGGACACATCATATCTTCATTGGCTGGGCCCTGGCCCTGTCGGCCGCCATGTGGCTTGGTCTGATGATGTACTGGCTGGAGAGTCTTTTCATCCGCATTGACGGGGTGCAACTGCTGTTGCTGCCGGCCGCGGCCGTGGTGACGTTGCTGGCCGCCCTCTTTCCGCAGGGCGTGGATGTCCCCCACGTGGGCAACCCCTGGCTGCGCATCCACCTGCTGATCGCCCTGGCCGCCTACGGCCTGATCACCATCGCCGCGCTGCACGCCATGCTGATGGCCCTGCTGGACCGCCACCTGCACCGGCCCCTGGACGCGCCAGCCGCGCGCAGCATCCTGGGCCGCGTACTCGACGCCCAGCCGCCGCTGCTGGTGCAGGAGCAACTGCTGTTTCGCATCATCTTCATCGGCTTCATCGCCCTGACGCTGGCGGTCGGCACCGGCTCGGTCTCGTCCATCCTCCTGACCGGCAAGATCCTGCCCTTCGACCACAAGACCATTTTCACCCTGCTGTCCTGGCTGACCTTCGGCGTGCTGCTGCTGGGCCGGCACATCCGGGGCTGGCGCGGCCGCGTGGCGCTGCGCTGGACGCTGGTCGGCTTTTGCTTTCTGATCCTCGCCTATACCGGCACGCGCTTCGTGCTGGAAATGATTCTGCAGCGGAGCTGACCCGGCATGGGAAAAATCCTCTTCTGGCTGATCGCCATTCTCGTCGTGCTGACGCTCTGGCGCATGCTCAACGCGCGCGGCCAGAAACCGCGCACCTCCGATGCCAGCGCCCGCAAGCCCGGCGGGGCCGCCGCAGAGCCCATGGTGCGCTGCGCCCACTGCGGCATCCACCTGCCGCGCTCTGAGGCCCTGCAATCCCAGGGCCAGACCTGGTGCAGCCAGGAACACGCCCGCCTGGGAGCGCGTCAGCCCTAGCCGGCGCGCCGTAGGCAGGGCCGCGCAAGCCCGGCATAATGCCGGATTGCCCTTGCGTCTGTTTCCACCATGAACCTGCCGCCTCTGGACCGCCACGGCTGGCTGCCCCGCGCGCCCGGCGTGACCCGCCTGCCCTCGCCCAACGTCGATACCCGCCCCGCCGGCACGGCGGTCAGCCTGCTGGTTGTGCACAACATCACGCTGCCCCCCGGCGAATTCGGCCGGCCCGGCAAGGCCAGCTACGTGGCCGACCTGTTCCTGAACCGGCTGGATCTCGACGCCCATCCCTGGTTCGCACGCCTGGCCGGGCTGCGGGTGTCGGCGCACTTCTTCATCCGGCGCGACGGCAGCATCATGCAGTTCGCCTCGGTGCACCAGCGCGCCTGGCATGCCGGCGTATCGCGCTTCGAAGGCCGCGAACGCTGCAACGACTTCTCCGTCGGCGTCGAGCTCGAAGGCACTGATACCTTGCCCTATACCGACGCCCAGTACGCCACGCTGGCGGCGCTGGCGCGCCAGTTGCGCACCCGCCTGCCCATCCGGGCCGCGCGGGGCCACGAACACATCGCCCCGGGCCGCAAAACCGATCCCGGGCCCGCATTCGACTGGCCGCGCTTTGCCCGGGCGGCCGGTTTCCTGCGGCGCCAGATACCGCCGCGCTGACCGCTTCGAGGACCGACACAATGCTGAAAATCTGGGGACGCCTGAGTTCCGTCAACGTGCAGAAAGTCATGTGGGCCGTGCGCGAGCTGGCGCTGCCGCATACCCTGACCGAAGTCGGCGGCCGCTTCGGCGGGGTGGACACCCCCGAATACACCCGCATGAACCCCAACCAGCTGGTGCCGGTCATCGACGACGGCGGCTTCGTGCTGTGGGAGTCCAACGCCATCGTGCGCTATCTGGCGGCACGCTACGGCTCGGGCACGCTGTCGCCGGCCGACGTCTGCCTGCGCGCCGACGCCGACCGCTGGATGGACTGGCAGGCCACCGAATGGCAGCCCGCCATGCGCACGGCCTTCCTGGAACTGATCCGCAAGCCCGAGGCCGAACGCGACCCCGCCGCCATTGCCGACTCGCTGCAGGCCGCCGAGCGCTACGCGCTGCGCCTGGACGCCGCGCTCAAGGGACGTGACTTCATCAGCGGCACCCAGTTCACCATGGGCGACCTGGTGCTGGGCTGCGCGGCTCACCGCTGGCTGGGCCTTCCGGCCGAACGCCCGGCCACGCCCCACCTCTCGGCCTGGTACCGCCGCCTCATGATGCGCCCGGCCGTCCAGGGCGTGCTGACCCTGCCGCTCGCCTGAACCCCGGCCAGCCCCTCAGACAAGAAAATGGCCCCTTGCGGGGCCATTTTCATGGGTCGCCGGGAAACCCCGCTCAGACCTTCAGGAGCAGCGCGTTCAGGCGCTTGACGAAACCCGCCGGGTCGGCGATCTGGGCGCCTTCGGCCAGCAGGGCCTGATCCAGCAGCAGCTGGGCCCAGGCGTCGAAATCCGGTTCGGCCACGTCGCGGATACGCGCGATCAGGGCGTGCTCGGGGTTGATCTCCAGCACCGGCTTGACCTCGGGGGCTTCCTGGCCAGCGGCCTTCAGCATGCGCAGCAGATGCGGGCTGAGTTCGTTCTGGCCCACCACCACGCAAGCCGGCGAGTCCACCAGACGCAGCGTCACGCGCACTTCCTTGACCTGCTCGCCCAGCGCCGCCTGCAGGCGCTCGACCAGCGGCTTGAAGGCCTCGGCCACCTCGGTCTGCTTCTGCTTCTCGGCGTCATCGGCCAGATCGGCCAGGTCCAGGCCGCCCTTGGCCACCGACACCAGCGACTTGCCGTCGAATTCGCGCAGATGCGAGAGCATCCACTCGTCCACGCGATCCCACAGCAGCAGCACCTCGATGCCCTTCTTGCGGAAGATCTCCAGGTGCGGGCTGTTGCTGGCTGCCGAATAGCTGTCGGCCGTCACGTAGTAGATCTTGTCCTGGCCTTCCTTCATGCGGCCCAGGTAATCGGCCAGCGTCACCGTCTGGCTGGCGCCCTCGCCCTGCGTGGAGGCAAAGCGCAGCAGCTTGGCGATGCGCTCCTGGTTGGCCGGGTCTTCGCCCACGCCCTCCTTGAGCACCTGGCCGAACTCGTTCCAGAACACGCCGTAGTCTTCCTGGCGGTTCTCGGCCAGATCTTCCAGCAGCGACAGCACACGCTTGGCCGAGCCCTCGCGGATGGCGCGCACATCGCGGCTTTCCTGCAGGATCTCGCGCGAGACGTTCAGCGGCAGATCGGCCGAATCGATCACCCCGCGCACAAAGCGCAGATACGTCGGCAGCAACTGCTCGGCGTCATCCATGATGAAGACACGCTTGACGTACAGCTTCACGCCCCGGCGCGCATCGCGATCCCAGAGGTCGAAAGGCGCATGGCGCGGCACGTACAGCAGCTGCGTGTACTCGCTGCGGCCTTCGACGCGGTTGTGCGTCCAGGCCAGCGGGTCTTCGAAATCATGCGAGATGGTCTTGTAGAACTCGCGGTACTGCTCGTCGGTGACCTCGTTCTTGGAGCGGGTCCACAGGGCATTGGCCTGGTTGACGGTTTCCCATTCGTCGCGCTTGACCTGCTCGCCCTTGTCGGCATCCCACTCTTCCTTCTGCATCAGGATGGGCAGGGAGATGTGGTCGGAGTAGCGGCGCAGGATCTCGCGCAGCTTCCAGCCGCTGAGCAGATCGTCTTCATCGGCACGCAGATGCAGCGTCACGTCGGTGCCGCGGCTGCTCTTTTCCGCCGTGCCGATGGAGAACTCGCCCTGGCCGTCGGATTCCCATTGCACGGCCTCGTCGGCGCCGGCACGACGGCTCACCACCGTGACCTTGTCGGCCACGATGAATGACGAATAAAAGCCCACCCCGAACTGGCCGATCAGCTGAGCGTCCTTTTGCTTGTCGCCGGTCAGTTTGGAGAAGAACTCGCGCGTGCCGGAACGGGCGATGGTGCCCAGGTTGGCGATGGCTTCCTCGCGCGACAGCCCGATGCCGTTATCCGAAATGGTGATGGTGCGCGCGGCCTTGTCATAGCTCACGCGGATCGCCAGCTCGCTGTCGCCAGCCAGCAGCTCGGGCTGGTCGATGGCCTCGAAGCGCAGCTTGTCGCAGGCGTCGGAGGCGTTCGAGACCAGCTCGCGCAGAAAGATTTCCTTGTTGCTGTACAGCGAATGAATCATCAGGTGCAGCAACTGCTTGACCTCGGCCTGGAATCCCAGGGTTTCGGGCTTGGCGTTTTGGCTCATGGTTGTAAGCGATAGGTAGACAAAGAAAAAAGGCGGTCATGCCGCCGCGCATCCCAGGCACGTGGGGACGGCCGCGCCGATTTCAAGGCCGCCGCCGGAGGCCGCGCGCGCCCTCTTTTCGCAGGCCCGCTAAAATCCCGCACTTCGATCCGCAAGCCCGCTCTTTTTTCGCAACCATGAGCCCCGCCCAACCTGACTCCTCCGCCCATCCGGCGCAGCCCGCGCCCGAACTCATCTACGGCCCCGACGACCGCCCCTCGGCCCCCGTCACGTTCATCGCCGCCCTGCAACACCTGCTGGCCATCCTGGTGCCCATCGTCACCCCGGGGCTGCTGATCTGCCAGGCGCTGGGTGTGCCCAGCCGCGACACCACCCTGATCGTGTCCATGTCGCTGGTCATCTCCGGCATCGCCACCTACGTGCAATGCCGCCGCTTCGGGCCCTTCGGCGCCGGGCTGCTCATCGTGCAGGGCACCAGCTTCAACTTCGTGGGCCCGCTGATTGCCGGCGGCAGCATCATGGTCAGCCAGGGCACGCCGGTCGAAACCGTGATGGCGGCCATCTTTGGCGTGGTCATCGCCGGCTCCTTCGTGGAGATCGGCGTCTCGCGCATCCTGCCCTTCATCAAGCGCCTGGTCACCCCGCTGGTGACCGGCATCGTGGTGCTGCTCATCGGCCTGACCCTCATCAAGGTCGGCCTCATCAGCATGGGCGGCGGCTTCAGCGCCATGAAAAACGGCACCTTCGCCAACACCGAGAACCTGCTGCTGTCCGGCCTGGTGCTGGGCACCATCATCGTGCTCAACCGGGTGCCCGTGGTCTGGGTGCGCAGCGCCGCCCTGGTGATCGCCCTGGTGCTGGGCTACCTGGCCGCCGCCGCCATGGGCCGCCTGGACCTGTCCATCGCGCGCGAGGCCGCCCTCTTTCAGGTGCCCATGCCGCTGCACTTCGGGCTGTCGTTCTCGTGGTCGCTGTTCGTGCCCATGCTGATCATCTACCTGGTGACCTCGCTGGAAGCCATCGGCGACATCACCGCCACCAGCCAGGTCTCGCGCCAGCCGGTGCAGGGGCCCGTCTGGATGCAGCGCATCAAGGGCGGCGTGCTGGTCAACGGCGCCAACTCGCTGCTGGCGGGTGTCTTCAACACCTTTCCCAGCTCGGTCTTCGCCCAGAACAACGGCGTCATCCAGCTCACCGGCGTGGCCAGCCGCCGCGTCGGCATCTGGATCGCCGCCATGCTCATCCTCCTGGGCCTGTTCCCGTCGGTCGCCGCGCTGCTGCAGGCCGTGCCCGAGCCCGTGCTGGGCGGCGCCGCCATGGTGATGTTCGGCGCGGTCGCGGCCTCCGGCATCAACATCCTGGCCGGCACCCGCCTGGACCGCCGCGCCCTGCTCATCATCGCCGTCTCGCTGGCGCTGGGCCTGGGCGTATCGCAGGTGCCCGAGTTCCTGGCCCACATGCCCCACGCCCTGCAAAACGTGCTGGAGTCGGGCGTGGCCACCGGCGGCATCTGCGCCCTGCTGATGAACTGGTTCCTCCCCGAAAGCCGTCCCCAGGCCCAGGCAGCCTGACCCGGCGCATAAGACCAGACTGATTCGTTCCCGAGGCCGCGGCCGGCGCCAAGCCGGCCCGCCCCTCGGGCGAAACAACGGCATAGCCAGCCGCTATCGCGGCCACACAAAAAAACCATCAAGCCGAATAACCCTGCTCGCTATGTTGGCACTCCTTTCAACAAGGAACCCACCATGAGCAAGACTTCTGCTTTCCTGGGCCTGGCCGTCAGCGCCACGCTCTGTACCACTGCCCTGGCCCAGACGCCCACCCTGACCCGCGACAACGGCGCGCCGGTCGGCGACAACCAGAACTCCCAGACCGCAGGCCCCAATGGCCCCGTGCTGCTGCAGGACGTCCAGCTGCTGCAGAAGCTGCAACGCTTTGACCGCGAGCGCGTGCCCGAACGCGTGGTGCACGCCCGCGGTACCGGCGCCTACGGCGAATTCGTCGCCCTTGAGGACCTCTCCGACCTGACCCGGGCCGAACTCTTCCGCAAGGATGTCAAAACCCCCGTGTTCGTGCGCTTCTCCTCGGTGGTGCATGGCCTGCAATCCCCCGAAACCCTGCGCGACCCACGCGGCTTCGCGGTCAAGTTCTACACCACCCAGGGCAACTGGGATCTGGTCGGCAACAACTTCCCCACCTTCTTTATCCGCGACGCCATCAAGTTCCCGGACATGGTGCATGCCTTTAAAACCGACCCCAGCACCAACCTGGACGACGACCGCCGCCGCTTCGACTTCTTCGCCTTCTTCCCCGAAGCCACCCGCACGCTGACCCAGCTCTACTCCAACGAGGGCACCCCGGCCAGCTACCGCCAGATGGACGGCAACAGCGTGCACGCCTACAAGTTCGTCAACGACGCCGGCCAGACCCACTACGTCAAGTTCAACTGGCGTACCCGCCAGGGCCGCAAAAACCTCGACCCCGCCGAGGTCCAGGCCGTGCAGGGCCGCGACTACAGCCACATGACGCGCGACCTCGTCGAGGCCATCGATCGCGGCGATTTCCCCAAATGGGATCTCTACGTGCAACTGCTCAAGCCCGAAGACCTGGCCAAGTTCGACTTCGATCCCCTGGACGCCACCAAGATCTGGCCCGACGTTCCCAGCCGCAAGATCGGCGAGCTCACGCTCAACCGCAACCCGGAGAACGTCTTCCAGGAAACCGAGCAGGTCGCCATGGCGCCCAGCAACCTCATCCCCGGCATCGAACCCTCTGAAGACCGCCTGCTGCAAGGCCGCCTCTTCGCCTATGCCGACACCCAGATGTACCGCATCGGCGCCAACGCCCTGCAACTGCCCGTGAACCGGCCGCGCAACACCGTGCTCACGCGCAACCAGGACGGCACCCTCAACAGCGGCCAGACCCAGGGCAGCGTCAACTACCAGCCCAGCCGGCTCTCGCCGGCCCAGGAAAGCGACGCCGCCCGCGCCACGGCCACCCCCGTGTCGGGCACCGTCCAGCAGCGCGCCATCCAGCGCCAGCAGAACTTCAAGCAGGCCGGCGAACTCTATCGCAGCTACTCCCCCAAAGAACGCGCCGACCTGATCCAGAGCCTGGGCAGCGAACTGGCGCGCGTCAACGAAGACACGCGCAACATCATGCTCTCCTACTTCTACAAGGCCGACCCCGAGTACGGCCAAGGCCTGGCGCGCGTGGCCAAGGCAGACCTGAACAAGGTCCGCGCCCTGGCCGACAAACTCCAGGACTGACCTCCCCGCGCCCGCCCGCCGGGCGCCGCTCCGCAACCCGGCGGCCATCCTGACCCGATGACTGCCTCCCCGCCCCCGGCCACTTCCGCGGGCGGGGCCGCCCTCCCAGCCCTCACGCCATGACCGCCCTACGCCTGCCCCCGCTCCTGCTCGCGCTCGCCACCCTCCTGGCCGCGCCGACGCTCTACGCAGCCGACGCCAACACGCCCGACCCAGCCCCCGCCACCGGCACCCGCCCCCCGCCCGGCGCCGCCCGCGCCACCGTCCCCACCGCCCTGCAGACCGAACTCCAGGCCCGCCTGCGCCAGGCCGCCCGCGACGGCGACATGGACGTCCTGCGCGCCTTCGCCCAGGCCGACACCGACTGGAACGCCCGCGACAGCCAGGGCCGCAGCCCCCTCATCCTCGCCGCCTACCACGGCCAGCTCCAGGCGCTGCGCTACCTCCTCGACCAGGGCGCCGACCCCTGCCAAGCCGACGCGCGCGGCAACACCGCCCTCATGGGCGCCATCTTCCAGGGCGAAAACACCATCGCCCGCCTGCTCATCGACCAGGCCTGCCCCCTCGACCAACCCAACCGCGCCGGCCAGACCGCCGCCATGTACGCCGCCCTCTTCCAACGCCACGACCTGCTCCAGCTCCTCCAGGAACGCGGCGCCGACATGCAAGCCCAGGACCAGCAAGGCAACACCCCCGCCACCCTCGCCCAAGGCCAGCTCAAAGGCCGCCTCTCCCAATAAGCCTCACAAACCGGCCAAGATCACGTATAATTGCCGACTCTCTTCCAGCCTTTCCTGCATCAACAGGACAGCGCATCCCCCGCCCGGGTGGTGAAATTGGTAGACGCAGGGGACTCAAAATCCCCCGCCGCAAGGCGTGCCGGTTCGATTCCGGCCCCGGGCACCATCTTTAAAAATCGCCGGTGTTTGCAAGCATCGAGTGCGATTCGTCACCTCCCTTGATATCAGGGAATCTTCGTGTCGATAAACGCGGATGCCGCTTCTGAGATGGCAAAGGACCGGCGTCCCGACAATATTTACCCTCATCACAACGACGTCACTGCTGCTCAAAAGCGGATAGGCGGGGGCTCCTCTCGTAACGCATCCCGGAAAACTCCAAAAGTGCAACTAAACGCCAAGCGGTCTATCATGCATTCCAACAACATCACATCCGCAAAGACAGGAAATGGAAGAAGTCATTCAGCGGCTACGCCAGTTTCGTGATGAGCGAAACTGGCAACAATTCCACAACCCTAAAGACCTGGCCTTGGCCCTCAGCATCGAGGCAAGCGAACTACTGGAGGTTTTCCTATGGAAACCTCCCGAAGCCGCTGATCGCGAAAGGGTGAAAGAAGAGCTGGCCGATGTCTTGGCTTACGCGCTGCTGCTGTCTGATACGTACAACTTCGACATCAAGAAAATCGTTCTGGAAAAAATCGAAAAGAACGAACTTAAGTACCCCGTACAGAAAGCAAAGGGAACCGCGAAAAAATACAACGAGCTATGACCCAGCCGCATCTTGTCGAAGTGAATCGTTACCGCTTCTCCGTAGAAACGCTGACCGAAATCGAGACCAACGCATACGCAGCGAACGATTGGCCGCTCGTTTATATTCTCAGCGACGGAACGACACGTTGCGCCTACGTCGGCGAGACGACAGACACGCTGGCTCGCCTGGGTACGCATCTCAAACACCCTCAGAAGCGATCATTGACGACGGTACACCTCATCAGCAGCGAACGCTTCAACAAGTCAGCGACTCTCGATATAGAGTCTTCCCTAATAAAGTACATGTCAGCCGATGGCCGATTCAGCATGTTGAACGGCAACCTGGGGCTGAGCAACCACAACTACTATCAGAGGGACGAACTCTATTCCAGGATATTTCGGGAGGCCTGGGACAGGCTGCGCCAGCACGGAATCGCTCAAAGGTCGATCGAGGCCATCGACAATTCTGACGTTTTTAAATACTCGCCGTACAAATCTCTGTCTGCTGACCAACAACAAGGTCTGATCGAGATAATGCACTCGCTGGTTGATCCCCGGCTCAGACATGTCGTGGTCCAGGGAGGCGCCGGAACCGGAAAATCGGTATTGGCAATATTCCTATTCAAGCTCATTCACTCCGACCTTGAGGAACTGGATCTGCGCGAATTTTCCGATGAAGAGAAAAAAGTCCGAGACCTGCTCCGGCAAATCAAGCAGTCTATTCCACAGCCGCGCATGGCCCTGGTGGTCCCCATGAGTTCCTTCAGGAGCACGCTCAAGAAGGCGTTCCGGAACGTTGCGGGCCTACGTCCCGATATGGTGATCAGTCCTTCCGAGCTGACAAAACAGCGCTATGACATCGTCCTGGTGGACGAGTCGCATCGCTTGCGCAAGCGCGTAAACCTGGGAGCCTACTTCGGGAGCTTCGACGCGGCCTGCACCGCGCTTGGACTAGACAAGAATACGTGCAGTGAGGTGGACTGGGTGACGCGCCAGTCAGACAAAGCCATCTTTTTCTACGACCCAGGCCAGAGCATCAAGCCATCCGATGCCGATGCAGCCGACTTCGAGGAGATCAAATCTTCGCCGAACAGCACGGTCATAACACTGGCGTCCCAGTTCCGGGTACGCGCCGGGCAGCACTACGTGCGGTTCGTTGATGATCTCCTGCACATGCGGCTTCCGGCTGACGAAAAGTTCAGCTCCAACAAATATGAGTTTCTGGTTTTTGACGAACTCTCCGACATGGTGAAGGAGATAGGACAAAGAGACGCCAGCTACGGTTTGGCGCGGCTCGTGGCCGGTTACTCCTGGCCCTGGGTCTCCAGAAAGCCCCCTTACCAACATGACATCGAAATCGGTGACGTGCGGCTGCGGTGGAACAGCACTACCGTGGATTGGATCAACGCAAAAGGCGCCGCGGGCGAGGTGGGCTGCATTCATACCACCCAAGGCTATGATCTGAACTACACCGGCGTAATCTTCGGCCACGAAATCCGCTATGACGAAGAGCTGGACCAGATCGTCATTGACCCGCGCAACTATCATGACCGGAACGGTAAGCAGACCATTGAAGATCCGAATGACCTCAAGCAGTACATACTGAACATCTACCGGACCATCATGCTGCGTGGCATACGCGGCACGTTTATCTACGCATGCGACGATAGCTTGAGGCGCTATCTGAAGCGGCACGTGGGAAGCTACAAATCCAACGTCATCGCTTTCCCACAGCCTGGTGGCGAACCCTTGAAACCTTACGTCAACGCGGTCCCGCTCTATGACCTAAGAGCGGCGGCTGGTGGTTTCGGCGCGCTCCAACACGTCAAACACCAACACTGGGTGGCGGTACCAGCTGACATGCCCGTGGGAAGAAATATTTTTGCTTGTCATGTCGTCGGTGAATCAATGAACAAGGTCATCCCCGACGGAGCCATCTGCCTGTTCCGCTTGAACCCCGGCGGCAGCCGGAATGGAAAAATCGTGCTAGTGGAATGCGCCGATACGCAGGACGGCGACGTCGGTTCGCGATACACGGTGAAGGAGTATCACAGCTTCAAGGTACGAACCGAAGACGGGACTGAGAATCAGCAGATCTTATTGAAACCGCGATCCACCAATCCGGACCTGCTTCCGATCGAACTCAACAGGGAAGACGACGAACATCGCTACCGGGTGGTGGGCGAGTTTTTGGGAGTGATCGGCCAGGCGGATTCGAACGGGCGAGCCGCCGATTAATGGACAGACTTCTTGTTCGGTGACATTGGTATTCCGACGTGGTGGCCTCGCCTCTGGCGAGGATTTTTTGTACCCCATTTGGCGCAGGTAATGCCCCCGTTTTGCACGGGTTTCAAAAGTAGAAACTATGCGGCCATGGCCAGCCG
>NZ_FKBR01000018.1 GCF_900078335.1 Bordetella trematum | reverse complement strand
CGGGCCAGCCCGCGCGGCGATCCCCTCTGCCCGCGCTTACCCCTCGCTGTACCGCCGCTGCTGTCCTCATGGCCTCGATCGTCGGGCTTCGTCCGGCCGCTGCGGGGTCAAGCCAGCATGTATATGGACAGAAAGGCGAACCCGATCAGGATGAGGGGGAGGGGGTGAGCCGCAGCGGGCGATCTGCCGGGTTGCGGCGTCATGGGTGGCGACAGAATGAAGTGGCAATGGCAGCGATGCAGGAAGGCGTTGCTTGATGCTTGCCTGAGGCGATGCCCCCAGATCAGAAAAAAACGGGTGCCAGGAGCGCGCGCGACAAGAGGGTGTGTCGTGGCCGCTGGGCGTAGACGGCACGATAGATCAGAAAGAACAATAGTGCCCACACCCAGGTGGGGATGAGGCGCAAGGTTGCCGCAGATAGGGGAAGGCTCTGGATGGAGACTGGACGCTCCATCGTCGGGCTGGGCGTGGCTATGCCCGTTTCGCGCTGGCGATAAAGCAGACCGCGGGTTGAGCGAAAGGGGTGGCCGGAGAGGGCTCCTCGGAAGCCGGCCACGAAGCCTTCAGCCTGCCGTGCTGTCGCGGTCAGTGCGCACCAGCGGTGGCTTGCGCAGCATCATCATCGGCAGTCTGGCCAGGCTTTTTGCGCGAGCTCTTCGGGCGCGCGAACCAGACGGTGACGATCAGCAGCACGAAGATCACGCCGGAGGCGTAGAACACATCGACTGCGGCCATGGTGTGGGCTTGGGTGCCTATCATGCCGTCGACGATATGCAGTGATTGCTCATGCGTGAGGCTCAAGCCATTCTGGAGCGCACCCATGGTCTGATCGAAGGCCTGCTGCCCCGGTTGAGCCACTTCTGTTAGGCGGGCGTGGTGCAGGGTGGCGCGATCGTCCCAGGCCGTGGTGGCGATGGAGGTGCCGAATGCGCCGGCGGTCAGTCTCAGGAAGTTGGACAGCCCCGAGGCGGCGGGAATGCGCCCCGGTTCCAGGCCGGAGAGGGTGATCGAGGTCAGCGGCACGAAGAACATCGCCATGGCTGCGCCCTGGATGATGGTCGGTGTCATCAGTGAGCGCACATCGGTCTGCGGATTGAAGCCCGAGCGCATGAAGCACACCAGTGCAAAGATCAAAAAGGCCAGCGTGACCAGTTGACGCGGATCGCGTGTGGCCAGCAGCTTGCCGACGATGGGTGTCAGCAGGATGGCGAGGAAGCCAACCGGCGCGGTGATCAGGCCGGCGTAGGTTGCGGTGTAGCCCATCGTGCTTTGCAACCATAAGGGCAGCAGGACCACGTTGCCGAAGAACACCCCGTAGGCGATGGCCAGCGTCAATGCGCCGACAGTGAAATTGCGTTCCTTGAAAAGCCGCAGATCCACCACGGGGTGGGCGTCGGTGAGTTCCCAGATAAGGAAAAATACAAACGCGACGATCGCCAGGGCGGCCAAGGCCTGAATCACGGGGCTGGCAAACCAGTCCAGCTCCTTGCCCTTGTCCAGCATGATCTGCAGGGCGCCGACCCACAGGACCAGTAACAGCAGGCCTATCTTGTCGATGGGCAGCTTGCGGGTGAGCGACTCGCGGTCGCGGAAGATGCGCCAGCTGATCCATGCTGCGAGCAGGCCGACCGGCACGTTGATATAAAAAATCCAGGGCCAGCTGTAGTTGTCGGAGATCCATCCGCCCAGCAATGGCCCGGCCACCGGGGCCACCAGTGTGGTCATGGACCATATGGCCAATGCCATGCCGGATTTCTCGCGCGGGAACGCGGCCAGCATCAGCGCCTGCGACAGCGGAATCATGGGTCCGGCGACCAGCCCCTGCAGGACGCGAAAACCGATCAGGGCTTCGAGCGTGGGCGAAAAGCCGCAGAGCCAGGAGGCCAGCACGAACAGAATCGTCGAGATGACGAACAGGCGCACCTGACCGAAGCGCTGGGTCAACCAGCCTGTCAGGGGGACCGTGATGGCATTGGCGACGGCAAAGGAGGTGATGACCCAGGTGCCCTGGCTGCTGCTCACGCCCAGATCGCCCGAGATGGTGGGGATCGAGACGTTGGCAATAGAGGTGTCCAGCACGTTCATGAACACGGCCGTCGACAACGCCACCGAGCCGATGATGCGGGTGGCCCCTTCGAGCGGTGGATAAGGCCCGCCGCCCGGGGCCTTGCGGGCTTGCTCACTCATGATTGCAGGTTATCGCTGATGATTTTGGCGATGTGCGCGTCGATGTCCTCGTGGGCGGGCTCGAAAGCCTGTGTGGACCAGGCCGGGCCGCTCTTGGCGGCAGCAGTGAGCGGCTGGCCATCGCCCTGGCCGACATCGACCTCGACTTCCATCGATAAGCCGATGCGCAAGGGATGTTGTTTGAGTTCTTCGGGGTCCAGCGCGATGCGCACCGGCACGCGCTGGACCACCTTGATCCAGTTGCCGGTGGCGTTCTGGGCCGGCAGCAACGCAAAGGCTGCGCCAGTGCCGGCATCCAGCCCGACCACCCGGCCGTGGTACTTCACGCTGCTGCCGTACATGTCGGCGGTCATCGTGACGGGTTGGCCGACTCGCATATGGCGCAACTGTCCTTCTTTGAAGTTGGCCTCGACCCAGACCTGATCCAGGGGGACCACATTCATCAGCATGGCTCCCTGCGCCACGCGCTGGCCGACCTGCACGCTGCGCCGCGCAACCATGCCGTCGACCGGCGCGGGCAGTTCGGTGCGCGTGCGCGCCAGCCAGGCGTTGCGCAGGTCGGCCGATGCCTGGCGCACATCGGGATGGCTGTCGACCGCCGTACCTTCGGTCAATGCCTGGTTGGTAGCCAGCTTGGCTTGCGCCGAGGCCAGGGAGGCACGGGCCTGGGCCACGCCTGCCTGGGCATTCTTGAGGGTGGTTTCGGCGTGCAGGATTTCCTCGCCGCTGACGCCGCCCGATCCCGCCAGGGCCTGGCGGCGCTTCAGGTCGCTCTGGGCGCGCTTGAGATCGGCTTCGGCACGAGCAATATCGGCCCGGCGCACCTCGATATCGGCGGCCAGGCTGTCATTCTGGACATACAGGGTGCGTACCTGACGTACCGTCTGGGCGAGACGGGCTTCGGCCTGGGCCAACGCAATATCGGTGTCGGCAGGGTCCAGGCGAACCAGGGGCTGGCCGGCCTTGACCAGGTCGGTGTTGTCGGCTTGGATGGCGATCACAGTGCCGGGCACCTGGGGAGTGATCTGCACCAGGTTGCCATGGACGTAGGCATCATCGGTGCTCTCGAAGTGTGCGCCGAACAGCACCCACCAGAGGGCATAGGACAGAGCCAGCATCAGGAATACGCAGCTGGCGATCAGTAGCAGGCGTTTGCGCGCGGGGTTGATAGCAGGGGAGGTCATGGGAAGAATCAGCGGGTCGAGGAGGGAGGCACGGCCGGCTCGCCGGTATAGCCGCCGCCCAGGGCGTAGGCCAGGTCAGCATCGAGTTGATAGGCGCGGAAACGCAGATCGGTCTGCAGGCGGGCCTGGGCGAGCACGCCGTCCTGGGCCAGCAGGACGGTCAGATAGTTGCCCAGGCCGTTGCGATAGCGTTTGACTGCGAGGTCATAGGCGCTGTCGATCGCTTCGCGCGCCTGGCGGCGTTGCATTTTTTCCTGATCGATCAGCCGCAGGGCATCGACGGCATCGCCGACCTGCTGGATGGCGGTCAGCACAGCCTGGTTGTAATCAGAAACGGCGAGGTCGGCGTCTGCGCGTCGGCCAGCCAGATTGGCGTTGAGCTCACCGCCATGAAAGAGCGGCAGGGTTATGGCCGGGCCGATGCCGGCCGTCCGGCTGAAGCGCTCCAGCAGCAGATTGGTGCCCAGCGCCTGAAAGCCGGCAAAGGCCATCAGATTGACGTTCGGATAGAACTCGGCCTTGGCGCTGTCGATCTGGTGGCGGGCTGCTTCGGCACGCCAGCGGGCGGCCGTGATGTCGGGGCGATGGCCCAGCAGCTCCAGCGGCAGGGCTTGCGGCAGCACGCCATCAGGCGTGGCCAGTGTCTGGGGCCGGATATCGCCTGCCTCTCGGGGGCTGATAGCAGTGAGGGCGGCTAGCTGGTTGCGCAGCTGCGCGATGCTGGTGTCCACCTGAGTCAGATCCACGCGTGCGCTGGCGGCGGCCGACTCGGCCTGTTTGACTTCGACTTCGGTGTCCAGGCCTGCCTGCTTGCGGCCCAGGGTCAGTTTGTAGACGTCGTCGCGTTGGGCGATCACGCGTTGGATCACGTCGTGCTGGGCGAAAGCGTTCTGCAGATTGAGATAGCTGCGCGTGACCGAGAGTGCCAGCAGATTGCGTGCTGCCTGGGCGTCGGCCCGGGCGGCGGCCTGCTGAGACACGGCCGCCTTCAGGCGCGAGCGGTTCTTGCCCCAGAAGTCCAATTCATAACTGAAGTCCAGCGCCAGCCGGTTATCGGAGACGACCGAGCCGCCCAGCGGCGCAGGCTGCACGTAGTTGCCGGACAGGTGTTGCCGGCTGAGGGCGTAGTTGGCATCGACACGGGGCATGAGCGGCGCGCGTGCGCCGGCAACGGCGGCGTTGGCGTGCGCCAGGCGGGCCTGCGCCGCAGCCAGAGAGGGGCTGCTGGCCAGCGCGGCATCGATCAGGCGGTTCAGCTGAGGGTCGTCGTAGCGTTGCCACCAGCGCGCATCGGGCCACTGGATGGCGGCAGGCGATAGCCCCAGTTGACCGGGGTCCAGCTCAGCCTGCGGCGCAGGGGCCGGGTCCATCAGCGCGCAGCCGCTCAATGCGAGCGCCAATGCAGTGGAGAGAAGGCGTTTCATCCTGACGTTTCGCTTAAATGATTGATTAAGCTGTTATTGACTAGGCAGTAATTAAAGCGCAGTTTCGGATTTCGTGCCGAAGCAACCCGGTCGCCGCCGGGGTTAAGTGGTGATCGGCCTCAAGCCTTGCCGTTGGCCAGCATGCGGGTCAGCAGGTGGCGCAGCTGGCGCACTTCGTCGGCGCTGAAGCCTCGCAGATGGGCGTTCAGGGCCTTGGCGATATAGGCGGGAATCTCGCGCGCCTTGGCCAGGCCCGCGGGGGTCAGTTCCAGGCGCACTACCCGGCGGTCTTCTTCGCTGCGCTGGCGTTGCAGCAGGCCTTTCGCCTGGAGACGATCCAGCGTACGCGTCATGGCGCCTGTGTCCACGCCGATGATGCGGGCGAGTTCGGCGGAGGTGTCGGCGCGCCCGCGTTCGATCAGGGTGAGGGGCCGCCATTGCATGGCAGTCAGGTCCAGGGGCGCCATTTCCGCATCGAGCATGCGATTGAGCGACTGATAGACGAGCTTGATCAAAAACCCGCAGTTGTCTTCGCTGGCCGTGACGGTGTCGGCGCGGTAGTGAACATTGCTGGGCTGGCTGGATGGAGGATCGGAAGGCGCAATCATGCGCGAAATTTAACTGCCTAGGCAGTTATTGTCAAACGGGTTCGGGCGGGTTTTTCGCACCCTTGCGCAATCCCGAGCCGACGATGGCGGCCACGATCAGGCCGGCGCCTGCCAGCATCCGCAACGACGGCTCCTGGGCGAACAGCACCCAGGCGAAGGCGATGGCGTAGACGGGCTCGAGTGCGATGACCAGGCCGGCCGTGCGGGCGTTCAGGCGGGTGAGCGAGGAGACAAACAGATAATGCGACAGGCCCGTGCAGAACACGCCGAGCAGGGCCAGCCACAGCCAGCTGATGGCATTGACCTGGCCCAGCTGGTCGACGGCGAAGGGCAGCAGCATCAGGGCCACGATGGTGTTTTGCCAGCAGGCAACCTGCATGGGGTCCATGCCGGACGCGGCACGCCGGTTGGTCAAGGCCAGCAGGGCGAAGGCAAGCCCGGAAAGCAGGCCCCAGGCCAGTCCGATGGTTCCCTGGTCGGCCAGGTCGAAAGCCGGCGTGACCAGCACCAGGCCCACAGTCACCAATGCCAGCACCAGCCATTCGTTGCGGCTGACTTGTTCACGGAACAGCAACCCTTCAAACAGGGTGATGAAGGCGGGAAAACTGGCAAACCCCAAGGTTGCGATGGCGATGCCGCCCACCTTCACGGAAATGAAGAAGGTGACCCAGTGCACGGCCAATAATGCGCCGGATACCACCAGAACGAATATCTGGGCGGGGGTCAGTATTCCCAGCAGTTTGCGTCGCTGCATCCTCGCAAAGAAAGCCAGTGAGATGACTGCGAAAACCGCACGCCCAAGTGTGATGACCGCGGCACTGGCTTGGATGAGTTCGCCAAATACGCCGGTCAAACCGAATAGAATGGCGGCAAAGTGGATCGAGGCGAGGGCGCGTTGACGAGTCATGGTGTCCGGGAGTGCGTCGCTGCCGGCAAACGCCAGGGCGGCATCCCTTGTCTTTCCGTTCTTGGATGCTTTGCGAGCACCGCATCTCGTGCGCCGCAAAAAACAAAATGATCGCATGAAACGCCTTTCCGAGTATTTCCCCGCCTCTCGTCAAGCCCAGCTGGCCTCAGGGTATGCGCTGGCAGCGCTGGGGGCCATTTTGTTCTCGGCAAAGGCCATCGTGGTGAAGTTCACCTATCGCTACGACATCGATGCCGTAACCCTGATCGCCTTCCGGATGCTGTTTGCCATGCCGTTCTTTCTGGCGGTGGGCTGGTGGCAGGCGCGCCGTGCCCGTCGCGGTGAAATTGCCGTGCTCAGCTGGCGTGAACGTCTGCAGATCTGCGTGCTGGGATTGATCGGTTATTACCTATCGAGTTTTCTTGACTTTCTCGGCCTGCGCTACGTGACGGCCAGCCTCGAACGCCTGATTCTGTTCCTCTCGCCGTCGATGGTGGTGCTGCTGTCGGCCTGGTGGCTCAAACGCCCCGTCACACGGCGCCAGGCCTGGGCAATGGGCTTGTCATATCTTGGCGTGGTGCTTGTCTTCGCCCATGATCTGTCGCAGACCTCGGGAGGTTCCGAGGTCGTCAAAGGGTCTTTGTTCGTTTTCGCTTCGGCGCTGAGCTATTCTGTTTATCTGATCTGTTCCGGCGAGCTGCTCAAGCGTGTGGGCGCGACTCGGCTGGTGGCTTATGCCATGCTGGTTTCCTGCGTGGCCTGTGTGATTCAGTTCTTTGTTGTGCATTCGCCGGCGACCTTGATTCAACCAGTCGGGGTCTACGGATATTCACTGATCCACGCCACGATCAACACCGTCATGCCGGTGTTCATGATGATGTGGGCGGTCGCCCTGATCGGCGCGCCGACGGCATCGTTGTTGGGTATGGTGGGGCCGGTATCGGTATTGTTTCTGGCGGCATGGCTCCTGGAAGAGCCGATCACCGTATGGCAACTGGCGGGCACAGCGCTGGTGCTGGCGGGGGTGTTTGTACTGACCGGCCGGCGAGTCGGCCGGGCAAACTGAGGGCAGGGGCCGCGCTTCTGAGGTTTTTGCGTTGGTAGTCAAATCTGGAAAGGAGGCCAGCATGGCCAGTCAACTCGTCAAAGCGGTCCGCATCGAAGCACACGGCGGCCCCGAAGTCCTCAAAGTGGTGGAAGTCGAAGTGCTGCCGCCCGCCGACAATGAAGTCACCATCCGCCAGCATGCGGCTGGCCTGAACTTCATTGATATCTATTACCGCACCGGCCTGTATCCGCATCCTCTGCCGCATGGCCTGGGCTTCGAGGGCGCGGGCGTGGTCGAGGCTGTGGGGGCCAAGGTCAAGCACCTGAAGGTCGGTGATCGCGTGGGTTATGCCCAGAGCCCTCTGGGCGCCTATGCCCAGGTCCGCAACGTGCCGGCCGCCCAGGTCATCAAGCTGCCCAAGGGCGTGAGTTTCGAAGAAGCGGCTGCGATGATGCTCAAGGGCCTTACCGTCCAGTATCTGTTCCGCCAGACCTACCGTCTGCAGGGCGGAGAAACGATTCTGTTTCATGCCGCGGCCGGCGGGGTAGGGCTGATTGCCTGCCAATGGGCCAAGGCCTTGGGCGTGAAGCTCATCGGTACGGTATCCAGTCCCGAGAAGGCCGCCCTGGCGCGCGCCAACGGTGCCTGGGAAACCATCGACTATTCGCACGAGAACGTGGCCGAGCGCGTGCTGGAACTGACCGGCGGCAAGAAAGTGCCGGTGGTCTATGACGGCGTGGGCAAGGATACCTGGGAAACCTCGCTGGACTGCCTGGAGCCGCGTGGCCTGATGGTCAGCTACGGAAATGCATCCGGCCCGGTGACTGGGGTCAACCTGGGCATCCTGAACCAGAAGGGCAGTCTCTACGTGACGCGTCCGTCGCTGGGCGTGCACGTCAATACCCCCGAAAAGCTCAAGGCCGCGGCCGACGAATTGTTCGGTCTGGTGCAGAAAAAGAAAATCGTGATCCGTATCGACCAGCGGTATCCGCTGGAAGAGGCCGGCGTGGCGCAGGAAGCTCTGGCCGCGCGCAAGACGACCGGCGCGACCATTCTGCAACTGGATTGAGCTAGGCCCGGCCGGTTTATGGACCGGCAGGCAAGAAAAAACCCGGCGCTGCCGGGTTTTTTCTTGGGCTGGCTTGAATCAGGCCACGCGCATCTGCTGCAGGGCGGCGATGCGGGCCGGGATGGGCGGGTGAGAGGAGAACAGCGCCGAGATGGCGCGCCCGCCCGCGATTCCGGAAGCCTGGAAAGACTTGGGAAGCTCGCCCGGGTGCACGCCACCCAGACGGGCCAGGGCGTGGATCATGGGCTCGCGCGAGCCCAGCAATTGCGCCGAGCCGGCATCGGCACGGTACTCGCGCTGACGCGAGAACCAGGCGACGATGATCGAGGCCAGGACGCCGAAAATGATCTCACAGACGATGACCGTGACGTAATAGCCAGGGCCCACGCCGCGTTCGGTGCGGAAGATCGTGCGGTCGACGAAATAGCCGACCACGCGCGCCAGGAAAACCACGAAGGTGTTCACCACGCCCTGGATGAGGGTCAGGGTGACCATGTCGCCGTTGGCGATGTGGGCGACTTCGTGGCCCAGCACGGCGGCCACTTCTTCTTCGGACATGCTTTCCAGCAGCCCGGTGGACACGGCCACCAGGGCGTCGTTGCGGAACGCCCCTGTGGCAAATGCGTTGGGCTCGCCTTCATAGATGGCGACTTCAGGGCGGCCGATGCCGGCGCGGTCAGCCAGTTGGTGCACGGTGTCGAGCAGCCAGGCCTCGCGGCGGTCGCGCGGGGCGTTGGGATCGATGACGTGAGCCCCCGTGCTGTGCTTGGCCATGGGCTTGCTGATCAACAGCGAGATGATCGAACCGGTAAAGCCAACGATCAGCGAGAACACCAGCAGCGAGGTGAGGTTCAGGCCTTGCGCGGTAATGTGGCGATCCAGCCCCAGGATGCGCAAGGTGGCCGACAGCACCAGCATCACTGCCAGGTTGGTGATCAGGAACAAAATAACGCGTTTCATTCTGTTGGGTTTCCTCTGCGAGCGGAAAACGATTTTTAAGCAACACTTCGACCGGTGCCGTGCGAACCGGTTCCCCTGGGCCGGCCCTGCACCGGCTGTGCGTTCGGGTTGGGGAGTATAGTATCGCTTTCCCCTATATGTTCCCTACTTTTTCCTGACGAGCCCGTTCGCATGCAGGCACTTTGGATGTTGGTGGCGTCCGCTATGTTCGCCGTGATGGGTGCCTTTGTGAAACTCGGCAGCGAGCACGGTGCATCCCTGGCGCAAGTGGTTCTGTTTCGCGGGCTGCCTTCGGTGGTATTGCTGCTCATCTGGGCGCGTGCCGCACGTCAATCGATTATTCCGGTTTCATGGAAGTTGCACCTGTGGCGCAATCTGGCCGGCGTGACTTCGATGTGGCTGGGATTCTTTGCGATTTCGCATCTGCCACTGGCCACCGCCACCAGCCTGACTTATACCGCGCCGCTTTTCATCGCCTGCTGGATGCTGGGCTGGGGCGGGGCGCAACGCGATATGGTGCGGATTCTTGCCGTGGCGCTGGGGTTTCTGGGTGTGATCACGGTATTGCGCCCCAGTATTACCGATGATCAATGGTTGGCTGCCCTTTTGGGGCTGATGGCCGGTGCGCTGTCGGCTATCGCCATGATGCAGATTCGCCAGCTGGGCCGCGTGGGCGAGCCAGAGTGGCGCACGGTATTGTTTTTCTCGCTGGCGGTCTGTGTAAGCAGTATCGGCGGACTGGCCTGGCAGGGCTGGGGGCAGGCGGATCTGGTCGGCTATCTGGCGCTTATCGGCGTCGGCACGGCCGGATTGTTCGGCCAGCTGGCCATGACGCGAGCCTTCGGGCACGGCTCGGCCTTGCTGACGGCGGCATTGCAGTATTCCACCATCATTTTCGCGGCCCTGATCGGCATGGGCTTCTGGGGCGACATGCTGGATGGTCTGGCATGGGGCGGGATGGGCTTGATCATCGTCGCCGGATTGCTCTCTGTATGGCGTACTATGCGGGATAGCTCGCCGGCCTGAATGCCCGGCGCAAAGGCAGCCAAGGGACACTCCATCATGACCATGACTTTGATTTCCGTCGCCGATCTGGCGGCACGCCTGGGCCAACCCGATGTGCGTATCTTCGACGTGCGCCACGATTTGATGGATCATTCCGTCGGGCCGCGCCAGTTCGCCGAGGGCCATATCCCGGGGGCGCGCTACCTGAATCATGAAACCGAGCTGGCTGCGCCGCGCACCGGCACCAACGGGCGTCATCCGCTGCCTTCGCGCGATGCATTCGCCGGTTTGATGGCCGCCCATGAGGTCACGCCCGAGACCCTGGTCGTGGCCTACGATGGCAGCGGCGGCGCCTATGCCGCACACCTGTGGTGGATGCTGCGCTGGATGGGACATGCGCAGGTGGCGGTCCTCGATGGCGGTTGGGGCGCATGGACGGCGGCCGGACTGCCTGTCGAAAGCGGGGTGGCGCAGAGCTTGGCGCCGCAGACCGGCATCCGGGCAGGTGCTTCGCTGGTCGGGACGGTCGATGCCCGGGCCGTGCTGGAGAACATTTCGGCCCCCGCCTTCACCGTGGTCGACGCCCGGGCAGCCAATCGTTATCGCGGCGAGACCGAGCCGATGGATCCGGTGGCGGGCCATATCCCGGGCGCCCTGAACCGGCCCAATGGCGAGAACCTCGCCGCGGACGGCCGGTTCAAGGATGCAGCCCAATTGCGCGCTGAATTCCAGGCGTTGCTGGGCGCACGCCCGGCCCAGGAGGTCGTGCATCAGTGCGGCTCGGGGATCACCGCCTGCCACAATCTGTTCGCGATGGAAGTGGCCGGGCTGTCGGGCTCACGCCTGTACCCGGGCTCCTGGAGCGAGTGGTGCGCCGATCCGACGCGTCCGGTGGCCAAGGGCTGATCGGCCTGACAGTGCAAGCAAGAAGGCGGCCTCGCAGGCCGCCTTTTTTGTGACGCGCATCCCGGGGGGCTAGGCGTAGGCCCGGGTGCTGATGCTTTCCGCTATTTCCAGGAAGTAGGCCAGGGGCTCGGTCTGCATGTCAGGGCATTTGGCCTGGTCATCCCAGCGACGCAGGCGGATGGCGTCAGGCGCGCCGCGCAGGCTGGCGAACTCCACCGCCTGGCTTGCATCGAAGCTGCCGCCTTGCAGGGCCAGACTGCGGCGTGAATCTGGCGACAGGCCTGCGGCATAGCCGGGATCCAGATAGCAAAGATAGCGCTTGGCCTCGACGTGCAGGCGAATCGGGTCGAGCACACGGTTGTCGAACAGGCCGCGCAGAAACGGCTGCACGAAGTACTGGTGCTTGTCGTCGATGCCGCGTTGTGTCGGCGTGCCGGTCTCATCGGCGAGCAGATGGCCGAGATCGTGCAACAGGCAGGCGGTGATCAGATGGGGCGTCGCGCCATGGCGTTCGGCCAGGGTGGCAGTCTGCAACGCATGGCGCAGGTGGCTGACGGGCTCGCCGTCATAGCTGCGGTGGCCGCGTTGAAGAAAGAGGTCTTCGATGTCGTGCAGGCTCAGGGGCATGTCTGCCTCCCGTGGAATCCGTGTCGGCATGCAGTACACCAGAGCTTCGTGACGGATTGATGACGCAGACATGAAAACGCCCGGCATGCGCCGGGCGTCGGGTGAGGCCGGCCTATGGTCAGCGGCTCGGTTCTTCCATGATGCGGCGATACCATTCATGGAAATGCTGCATGCCATCTTCCATGGGCGATTGATAGGGGCCGGCTTCGTCGGCGCCGCGCAGCATCAGGGCGCGACGCCCGGCATCCATGCGCTCGGCGATCTCGTCGTCCTCGATGGCCGTTTCCATGTAGGCCGCTCGCTGGGCCTCGACGAACTCGCGCTCGAAAGCGGCGATTTCCTCGGGGTAGTAGAACTCGACCACGTTGACCGTTTCCTGGGGGCTCTTGGGATACAGCGTGGACAGCACCACCACATGCGGGTAGAGCTCGATCATATGGGTGGGGAAGTATGTCACCCATACTGCGCCGAAATCCGGCGCCTGGCCGTTGCGGAAGTCCAGCAGGCGATCATGCCACTGCCGGTAGACATCGGAGCCGGGCTGCGCCAGGGCCTGATGCACGCCGACTTTCTGCAGGCTGTACCAGTCGTTGAACTCCCAGGTCAGGTCGTCGCAGGTGACAAAGCGCCCCAGGCCCGGATGGAAGGGGCCGACGTGGTAGTCCTCCAGGTAGACCTCGATGAAGGTCTTCCAGTTGTAGTTGCACTGGTGGATTTCGACGTGATCCAGTACGTAGTCGCCGAAGTCGAATTCGGGGCGCGTGAACAGCGCAGCCATGTCGCTGGCAGGGTCGCGCGGACCCTCGAACAACAGGCCGTGGCAATCGCGCAGGCGGTAGCGCTGCAGGTTCATGCAGGGCGTGGCCTCGAACTGGGGCGCGCCCAGCAGCTCGCCCTGGGCGTTGTAAGTCCAGCGATGCAGCGGGCATACGATATTGCCGCCCGTGGCAGCGAGGTTGCCGGCGGTGTTGGCGTTGCCGTTGACGTTGCCCGTTTCGCCGCCCAGCATCAAGGCCTGGCGGTGGCGGCAGACATTTGAGATGAGTTCAACGCCGTTCTGGTTGCGCACCAGAACCCGTCCTCCGTTTTCCTGCACCAGGGTGCGCCAGTCTCCGACGTTGGGGACGACTTTCTCGTGACCGACGTAGAGAGACGATTGCTTGAATATGCGTTCTTGTTCTCGCGCGAAGCGGGCTTCGTCGAAATAGGCGCTTACCGGAAGCTGGGTACGCGCTGGCACGACATGTGCCATCCGACCAATGTCGGTCATGATTCCCTCCGCTCGGATGAAAAAGCCAGGACGGCGGAAGGCATGCGGAATGAGCCTCCGACTCCGTGCTGGCGCGAAGAAAAATCGGACTGGCCGATCCTAAACCGAGAATTGTACCGCATCCCATTCCGCCGCAGCGTCAGATAAATCTGCGCGTCAATGGGTGCTGGCGCAGGCACCAGCTCAGCGCTGCCGACAGCAGAAAGACGGCGCTGGCCAGCAAGGGCAGGCGCCAGAATGCGGCTGCGCCCTGCCCGGCTGCCGGGACATTGCGCTCGAACAGGTCCAGCAGCGCGGGATGGATCAGGTAGATGCCGAAGGTCAGTGGCGCCAGCGCCGGCAGGCGCGGCAGGGCGCGCGCCTGCACGAAGCACTGAAAGGCCGCCAGCGAGGTCAGCGGAACGGTGAGGCTGAAGTAGTCGTAGAAATAGAGGTTGAGGGTCTGGCTGTCTGACAGCCACACGACGCCGGCGGCCGTCAGGGCGATACCCGCCAGGGTGATCAGGCCCGGGCGTGGCAACCGCCATTGCCCTTCGAAGATCAGGCGTCCGGCAAGGAAGTAGCCCAGGTAGGGCAGGAACCAGGTCAGGAAAAAACCCGGCCCGGCATCCAGGGCCTGGCGATACAGGCTGTCCAGTGTCGCCACGCCCAGAATGGCCAGGGTCCAGAAGCTGCGGCTGGCTGGGCTGCCGCGCGCGTAGAGCAGGCGCACGGCGGGGGCGGCCGCGTACAGGCCGACGATCATGTACAGATACCAGAGGTGATAGTAGGGCTGACCCTGGGCGATCTTCTGCGGCCAGAACGACAGGTCCAGCCCGTCGGCCCGCAGGGTGCTCCAGCTCAGATAGAACAGTGTCCAGAAGGCCAGCGGCCATTGGATGCGGGCCAGGCGGCGCCGGTAGAACTCACCGGCCGGCTGATTGCGCCCGGGATCGAGCAGCAGCGCGCCGCTGATCATCACAAAGACCGGCACGCACCAGCGTGCCGCCGAATCGTACAGGTTGGCGGCCAGCCAGCCTTGGCTGGCATAGCCAGTGGGGTCGGAAACGGTCTGTGCGGCGCTATGCAACATGACTACCGCAAAGGCAGCCAGCCAGCGCGCCGCATCCAGCCGCGCGGGGCAGGGTGACTGCGGGCTCATGGCACTCCTCTGGGGGGGGCGATGCCCCAAAGGGGGCACCTGCCTCAACCATAGCAACCCCGTGCCCTTGCGCCTGTTTCCAGGCGTTAAGGGCTGTATGTCCCGGTGAGCCGCGGTCGGTTACTGCAGCACCACGTTGGCCTGTTTGATGAGCTGCTCGACGATGGGTTGCTCGGTTTCGATCTGTTTTTGCAGCTCCTGGGCCGAACCGGAGCGCGGGTCGATGCCCATGTCCAGCATCTTGCTGCGTACGGCTTCGTCCTTGAGGGTGTTCTGCAGCGCCGTCTGCAGTCGTGCCAGCACCTGCGGCGGCGTTCCCTTGGGTGCGACGAAACTGAACCAGGCGCTCATGTCCGAGCCGGTGTAGCCCTGTTCAGCCAGGGTGGGCAGTTGCGGTTCGGTCGGCAGGCGTGCGGTGCTGGCAATGCCGAACACGTTCACTTTGCCGGCCTTGGCCTGCGGCATACCGGTGGCAACCATGTCGAAGAACAGATCCACGTCGCCGCTGATCACGGCCGGAAGGGCCTGGGTGGCGCCTTTGAACGGCACGTGCAGGATGTCCACGCCCGCGTCCTGCTTGAAGCGTTCGCCAGCCAGGTGCGAGGACGTGCCCGGGCCGAAGGTGGCGTAGGTGAGCTCGCCTGGATGCGCCTTGGCATAGGCGACCACCTCGGCGGTGTTCTTGAAGGGGCGTTTGGGGCTGGACAGCAGTACCAGCGGCCCGACGCCGACCATGCCGATGGGCGCGAAGCTGTCCGGATCATAGGGCAGTTCTTTATAGAGGAAACGGTTGGTGACCAGCGTGGAATTGGTTGCCATGAGGATGGTGTAGCCATCCGGTTGCTCGCGGGCTACCGAGGCGGCGCCGATGGAGGTGCTGGCGCCGGCCTTGTTCTCGACGATCAGGGATTGCTGCAGTTCCTTGGCCATGCGCTCGGCCAGGATGCGGGTCAGGACATCCGTGGCGCCGCCGGCGGGGAAGGGGGAAACCACCTTGATGGGACGGCTCGGATACGTATCGGCCCAGGCGGGCAGGGTGGCTGCGGCCAGCAGGGCTGTAAGGCAGAGTTTCAGGGTTTGTCGGCGCATAGTGTCTTCCTTCAGTGGTGGGGCGGGGCTTTTCTTTGAGCCAGCCTTGCTATAAATTCCGTATGGCGGAATTTAATTTTGTATTCCGAAATTGGAATATAGAAATCCTGGGGGCGAAATGCAACAACAATCACCGGTTTCAGGCCCGGCCCGGCGCAAACGCCAGACGGGGGGCGCCGGAACGGCGTCGCCAGATTTCATTACGGCGTTGGCGCGCGGGCTGGATGTTCTGCGCTGCTTTCGCAGCGAGCCGAAGACACTGGGCAATCAGGAGCTGGCGCGTCTGACAGGGCTGCCCAAGCCCACCATCAGCCGTATCACTTTCACCCTGACCGAGTTGGGCTATCTGCGGTATCACGCCGAGAGCGGCAAGTATTCGCCCGGCCATGCGGCGCTGGCGCTGGGATTCGGTCTGCTGGCCGGATTGGCCATCCGTGACCTGGCCAAGGCCGACATGACCGCGCTGGCCACCCAGACCGGCGGGGCGGTCGCGCTGGGGGCCTTCGACGGCGATGCAATGGTGTACGTGGAGGCGATGCATGGTTCGCCCGCGCTTTATCTGCGCCTGCCGGTGGGCTACCGAGCCAGCCTCGATACCGCCATGGGGCGGGCCTATCTGGCTGCGCTCGCGCCGGCTGCGCGTGAAGCCCTGATGGCTTCGCCCTCGGCGCCGGGCGAGCAAGTGGTGCAGGAAGCGCTGCGCGACTACGAGCGCCACGGTTGCTGCTTTGCCATCGGGCAATGGCAGTCGGGAATCAACGCGGCGGCGGTGGCCTTTCCGGCCCTGACCGGCGAAGGCGTTTTTGTGCTCAGTTGCGGCGGGCCGGCAGAGCTCCTGCCGCCGGCGTTGCTGCACGACCAGGTTGCTCCGGCGCTGGTCCGCGTGGCGGCGCGGTTGTCTGGGAAATAAGGCCTGCGGCGGGGGCTGTCGCTATCTCGTACAATTCGAAGATTGCTAAATCATTTCTTTCCGCGTTCCGGAGTTACGCTTGTCTTCATCGCCGCAGGCCTTGCCTCAAGATTTTGAAACCGCGCTGGCCGAATTGGAAGCGCTGGTGCAAACCATGGAAAACGGTTCGCTGCCGCTGGAGCAGTCGCTGGCTGCCTACCGGCGCGGCGTGGAGCTGACCCGCATCTGCCAGGAGCGCCTGTCCCAGGCCGAGCAGCAGGTCAAAGTGCTGGAAGGCGATCTGTTGCGGCCGCTGCAGGCCGGTGCCATTGACGACGAATAACTGCATGAAGCAACCCCATCTTGCCTGCGCCGATTGGCTGCGCGAACGTGCCTTGCATATTGAGCAGGTGCTCAAAGAGCTGATGCCCGCGGCGCAAACCGCGCCCGAACGCCTGCACGAGGCCATGCGCTACGCCGTGCTGGGGGGGGGCAAGCGCGTGCGCGCTGCCCTGGTATACGCTGCCGGGCAGGCCTGCCCGGTCAGCGGCAGTGTGCTGGCCGTGGAGGCGTCCATGGATCGCGCTGCGGCGGCGGTTGAGCTGATCCACGCCTATTCGCTGGTGCACGATGATCTGCCCTGCATGGACAATGACACCCTGCGCCGTGGCCGTCCGACTGCCCACATCCATTATGACGAGGCTACCGCCATGCTGGCCGGCGATGCATTGCAGCCGCTGGCCTTCGAGCTGCTGGCGGGCATGCCCATCGCGCCGGCGCTGGTCGTCCAGGCCACGCAGGTGCTGGCGCGTGCGGCCGGCAGCCTGGGCATGGCGGGCGGACAGGCGATCGATCTGCACAGCGTGGGCAAGACGCTCACCCGCGATGAGCTGCAGGTCATGCACAGCATGAAAACCGGCGCGATGCTGGCGGCCAGCGTGACGCTGGGCGGCATCGTGGCGGGGGCCAGCTCCACGGCGCGTGCCGCACTGGACAGCTACGCGCAGGCTATGGGCCTGGCTTTTCAGGTCGTGGACGATATTCTCGATGTCACCGCCGACAGCGCCAGCCTGGGCAAAACGGCGGGCAAGGACGCGGTCGAGAACAAACCCACCTATGTATCCCTGCTGGGCCTGGAGGCGGCACAAGCGCTGGCCGAGGAACTGAGGCAGGCCGCGCACCAGGCGCTGGGCCCGCTGGGCGAATCGGGCGCGCGGCTGGGCCAGCTTGCCGATTTCATCGTATTGCGCGATCGTTGACCTTTCCGCGCGGCGCTGCAGGCAGCCCGCGCCAATCACCGTATGCATCACATGACGACAGAACACCTGGACCGTATCCAAACGCCGGCCGACCTGCGCAAACTGGAACGTCGCGATCTTGACGCCGTGGCCAAGGAGCTGCGCGGCTTCATCCTGGAGTCGGTATCCAAAACCGGCGGCCATCTGTCGTCCAATCTCGGCACGGTCGAACTGACGCTCGCCATGCACTATGTCTTTGACACGCCTCACGACCGGATCGTGTGGGATGTCGGGCATCAGTCCTACCCGCATAAAATTCTCACGGGCCGACGGGCCGGAATGGCCAGCCTGCGCCAGGAAGGCGGGATTTCCGGTTTTCCCAAGCGCAGCGAGTCGGAATATGACGCCTTCGGCACGGCGCACTCCTCGACCTCGATCTCGGCGGCGCTGGGGATGGCGGTGGCCTCACGCAATGCCGGCATTGCACGCCAGCACATTGCCGTGATCGGTGACGGCGCCATGACCGCGGGCATGGCCTTTGAGGCCATGAACAACGCTGGCGTGACACCCAACGTCAATTTGCTGGTGATCCTGAACGACAACGATATGTCGATCTCGCCGCCGGTCGGGGCGCTCAATCGCTATCTCGCGCGGCTGATGTCGGGGCGCTTCTACGCCACGGCCAAGAACGTCGGCCGGGCGGTGTTGCAGCATGTCCCGCCCGTGCTGGAACTGGCGCGCCGCATCGAAGAGCATGCCAAGGGCATGGTCACGCCGGCAACCATGTTCGAGGAGTTCGGTTTCAATTACGTGGGTCCCATCGACGGTCATGACCTCGATGCCCTGATCCCCACCCTGCAGAACCTCAGGGCCCTGCAGGGACTGCAGTTCCTGCATGTGGTGACGAAGAAAGGCCAGGGCTACAAGCTGGCCGAGGCCGATCCGGTGCTGTATCACGGGCCAGGAAAATTCGATCCTGCCGTGGGCATCCAGCAGGCCAAGGCGCCTTCCAAGACCACGTTTACCCAGGTGTTCGGCCAGTGGTTGTGCGATCAGGCGCAGGCCGACAGCCGTCTGGCCGGCATCACGCCGGCAATGCGCGAGGGCAGCGGCCTGGTCGAATTCGAGAAACGCTTTCCCACGCGTTATTTCGACGTCGGCATCGCCGAGCAGCATGCTGTCACGTTCGCCGCCGGTCTGGCCTGTGAGGGGCAGAAGCCGGTGGTGGCGATCTATTCCACCTTCCTGCAGCGCGGCTACGATCAGTTGATCCATGATGTGGCCCTGCAGAACCTGGACGTCACCTTTGCGCTGGACCGTGCCGGCCTGGTCGGCGCCGATGGCGCGACCCATGCCGGCAACTATGACATCGCCTTCCTGCGCTGCGTGCCGAATATGGTGGTGGCTACGCCGTCGGACGAAAACGAGGCGCGCCTGCTGCTGTCGACCTGTTATGCGCATCCGGGGCCGGCTTCGGTGCGCTATCCGCGCGGGGCTGGCTGCGGCGCGGCCGTTTCGACGGATCTGCAGACAGTGCCGCTGGGCAAGGGGCGCGTGCTGCGTCAGGGCAGTCGGATTGCCATCCTGGGCTTTGGCACACTGGTGCAGCCGGCGCTGAAAGCGGCCGAGGCCCTGGGTGCGACGGTGGCCGACATGCGTTTCGTCAAGCCGATCGACGAGGCCCTGGTACGCGAGCTGGCAGCCAGCCATGACGCCCTGGTCACCCTCGAAGAAGCCGCCATCATGGGTGGGGCCGGCAGCGCGGTGCTGGAAACCCTGGCGGCCAGCGGCCTGGCCATGCCGGTGCTGCAGCTGGGGCTGCCCGATCTTTTCATCGATCATGGCGACCAGGCGGCCTTGCTGGCGGGGGTGGGCCTGGATGCCGCCGGTATCGAGCGCGCCATCCGCGCGCGCTATGGCGACTTGCTTCAGGGCGCTCCTGAAGGCGCTGCCGCGCCGGTCACGGCCGCCCGCGCCTGATTGCCAACCTGGGCGCAACGCATTGTTGCGCCCAGGCAACCCACGAACGGAAGGGTTTTACCGGCTTGCGCCGCAAGTTTGGGCGATAATGCCAGTCATTTCTCAATTTCTGGGGGTGGAGCAAGCCCATCCCCCGACAGGTAAGCGACATGAATTCCCCGATTGATCCCGCCATCGTGATGCCCGATGTCCAGAGTTCGCTTGACACGCGGCACATCCCGATCCAGCGCGTGGGCATCCGTGGTGTGCGCCACCCCATGCTCGTGCAGGCCGGCGACGGCTCGGTCCAGCCCACCGTGGCCAACTGGACCCTCACGGTCGCGCTGTCGGCCGAAGAAAAGGGCACCCATATGTCCCGCTTCGTGGCCTTGCTGGAGAAGTACCGCAGCATTCCCATGACGCCGGCGCTGTTTGCCGAGATGGCGCGCGAAATGCTGCCCCTGCTGCAAGCCGAGCGAGGCGACCTGACCGCAACCTTCCCGTACTTCGTGAACAAATCGGCGCCGGTGTCCGGTGTGCAGAGCCTGCTGGACTACGAGACGACCTGGGTGGCGCGTGCTGCCGGTGACCAGGTGGAGTTCGAGCTGCGCGTGCTCGTTCCGGTCACCAGCCTGTGCCCCTGCTCCAAGGCGATCTCCGAGTATGGCGCGCACAACCAGCGCTCGCACGTCACGGTGTCGGCCATCCTGCAGGATGAGATCAGCCTGGATGCCATCATCCGCCTGGTCGAGGACGAGGCTTCCTGCGAGTTGTGGGGCCTGCTCAAGCGTCCGGACGAGAAATTCGTCACTGAGCGCGCCTACGACAACCCCAAATTCGTCGAAGACCTGGTGCGCGATGTGGCGGCCCGCCTGAAGGCCGCGCCGCAGATTGCGCGCTTCTGTGTCGAGGCCGAAAATTTCGAGTCCATCCACAACCATTCCGCCTACGCGGTGGTCGAGGGCTGACCGACGACTCCGGCCGCAGGGTCGGCATAAAAAAAGGCCACGGAAATTTCGTGGCCTTTTTTGCGTCCGGCCTTCTGCGGGCGGGGGAGCAAGCACGGGGCAGCCGTTGCGTGCGTCTGGCACGCCAGCCCGTGTTCAGGCCAGGCGTGTAAGATGCGGCCGGCCGGCGCCGGGTGGCGTCGGATTTCACTTCTGTCTGTTGTCGTATCGATATGCCTTTGGATGCCGCCGCCCGCGAGTGGCCCCTGATTGCCCGTTTTCAGCGTCGCGAGGCCTTGCTGGCCGAGCGCTTCACCGCGGGCAGCCGCTGGCGCACGGCGCTTTATGAGTTTCTGCGTTTCGGGCTCAAGCAAGCCTGGGCCTGTCTGTTCGGCGGGCTGATGTGCGCCTTGCTGCTGGCCACCCATTGGTGGTATCCGGCGCAGGCGGAGCTGGCCCGCTACGATTTCCTGACCCTGGCAGCCATCGGCCTGCAGGGGGCGCTCATCATGGCGCGGCTGGAGACCTGGGACGAAGCCAAGGTCATCCTGCTGTTTCACCTCACCGGCACGGCCATGGAGCTGTTCAAAACCGCTGCCGGTTCGTGGCTCTACCCTGAGGCCAGTCTGTTGCGTGTCGGCGGCGTGCCGCTTTTTACCGGTTTCATGTATGCGGCCGTCGGCAGCTATCTGGCGCGCGTCTGGCGGCTGTTCGATTTCCGGTTCAGCCAGCATCCTCCGATGGGGATGCTGTTGTTGCTTTCGGGGGCGATTTACCTCAATTTCTTTTCGCATCATTACATCCCGGATCTGCGTTACCTGCTCTTTGGCTGGACGGCCTGGATGTTCCGTCGCACCTGGGTGCATTTCCGCATCTGGCGTGTCCACCGGCGCATGCCTTTGCTGCTGGGATTTGTTCTGGTGGCGCTTTTCATCTGGCTGGCAGAGAATATCGGCACGTTTGCGCAGGCCTGGCGCTATCCCAACCAGGCCGACGGCTGGCAGCTGGTGTCGCTGGCGAAGCTGGGCTCCTGGTTCCTGCTGATGATCATCAGCTATACCCTGGTGTGCCTGGTGAACCGGCCCCAACGATATTCGGGCGCCATCGTCCGGATGGCCCCGGCGCGTTGACCCTCTTTTATCCGCTTGCGTAAAGAAAGCGCATGAGTGATAATCGAGGGCTTTCTTGCTCGCACCATTTTCATGGCGGGCTGCCCCTTGCGTGGGTTTTACATGTTCCTGCGCGAGACATCCACAAGGAGTAATACATGCGTCACTACGAAGTAGTGTTCATCGTGCACCCCGATCAGAGCGAGCAAGTGCCCGCCATGGTCGAGCGCTACCAAGGTCTCGTCACCGGCCAGGAAGGCACGGTGCATCGTCTGGAAGACTGGGGCCGTCGTCAACTGGCCTATCCGATCCAGAAGCTCGTCAAGGCACACTACGTGTGCATGAACATCGAGTGCAACCAAAGCACTCTGGACGAACTGGAGCATTCCTTCCGCTACAACGACGCCGTGCTGCGTCACCTCGTCATCAAGACCAAGAAGGCCCCCGCCGGCGCTTCGGTCATGATGAAGTCGGTCGAGCGTGAAGAAGCCCGCAAGGCGTCGGCAGAAGCCGCCGCTGCCCAGGCTGAATAAAGGATAAGGTCGGAATCGTCGAAGCTGAATCGGCAAGCGGGCGCGGCAGTGCGGCGCCCGATGCGCGGAAAACCATGAATCAACTGCAGCTCAGCGTGCGCGTACTTGAATGCGAGCCGCTGCGGCATACCCCGGCAGGGGTCGCGGCCCTGGAATTGCTTCTGGGCCATGAGTCGGAAGTCATCGAGGCGGGCATGCCCCGCCGGGTGGAACTGACCATCAATGCAGTGGCGCTTGGGGATATCGCGCAGATGCTGGCCGGTGTGGCACTAGGCACGGAATTGCAGGTGACGGGGTTTCTTGCCCCGGTCCGCAAAGACGCCGTCAAGCTGAAGCTGCATCTGCAGCGAGCCCGTAAAACGGGCGGCAGCGGTGGCGCCGATCCGGTGTCAGCCTGAGGCCCGACAGGCTCCGACCCAGGACAGATCATGGCGGCCAGGCTCGTCAAGCGCCCGGTCCCAAACAAACTTAGAGGCACATATCATGGCTTTCTTCGGAAAACGCAAAGAGAAACGCAAATTTACGCAGCAGAACCCGCTGTTCAAGCGCCGCAAGTTCTGCCGCTTCACGGCCGCCGGCGTTGAAGAGATCGACTACAAGGATCTCGATACCCTGCGCGACTTCGTGCAAGAAAACGGCAAGATCATTCCGGCTCGTCTGACCGGTACCCGGGCAATCTACCAGCGCCAGCTGGACTCCGCCATCAAGCGCGCGCGCTTCCTGGCTCTGCTGCCCTACACCGACAACCACAACTAATCCGGGGCAACGTCATGCAAGTTATCCTGCTCGAAAAAGTCGTTAATGTGGGCAACCTCGGTGAAGTCGTGCGTGTGCGTGATGGCTACGCCCGCAACTTCCTGATCCCCCAGAAGAAGGCCCGTCGCGCCACCGAAGCCGCGCTGAAGGAATTCGAAGCCCGTCGTGCCGAACTGGAAAAAGTTCAGGCCGAGAAGCTGGCTGCCGCCCAGGCTCTGGGTGAGCGTCTGGCTGGCTATCAGCTGAAGGTTGCCCAGAAGGCCGGCGTTGACGGCCGTCTGTTCGGCTCGGTCACCAATGCCGACATCGCCGAAGGCCTGCGCGCCGCCGGCTTTGCCGACATCGAAAAGGGTCAGGTCCGCCTGCCCAACGGCCAGCTCAAGACCATTGGCGAGTTCCCCATCCAGCTCGCCCTGCACGCCGACGTCGTGGTCGACGTGGTGGTGCTGGTCGAAGGCGACATGCACTGATCGCCCGCGATCCGCGTTGAAAAAAGCCGGCCGGGTGCCGGCTTTTTTCTTAACGCCTGCGATTGCTTATAGTTGAGCCTGCGGCGCCGCGCCGCGATTGCCGTCAGAATTGTCGAGGAATTGCGTGACTCAAAGACCGTTACACCATAATGCGCCGCCTGGTTTGCGGGAGTGGTTGCAAGGCCCTGAAGCCGCACAGGTGAAATCGGTCAAGGAAGTCACCATCGATGGGGTGCGCTGTGTCGTCAAGCGGCGCAGACCTGGCGTCGGGCGCGGCGTCAGCTATGTGCTGCGCTATGTGCGCGCACTGTTGCTGGCCATCGCCTGCAAAATAACGTTGGGCGAGTTTCCCCGGCCGGGCGTGCTGTTGCGCAATGGCCTGGATTATGAGGCGGCGCGCCTGCGCCGCCTGGCGCAGGCCGGTTGCCGGGTGCCGGAGGTCTGGTGGCAGGAGCCCGGGCTGGTGGTGCTGGAGCATGTCGGCGACGACCTGCCGTATTTTCTGCGCCGCACGGATGATGCGTCGCGGCTGCGCCTGATCCGCATGCTGGCCGCCGATCTGGCGGCGTTTCACGTGCGGGGGTTCTGGCATGGCGGTGCGCAGGTGCGCAACGTCACCATGCGCGACGCCCTGCTGTGGCGCATCGATTTCGAAGAGAACATTGGCGCCGCGCTGTCGCTGCCGCTGACCCAGGCCTATGATCTCTATCAGACCTTGAGTTCCGTCGTGTCCTTGAGCAAGATGCCGCCCGAACAGGTGCCCGTGATGGGTAAACTGGTCTTAGATACCTATTTCGAGGTCAATCCCGACCCCGCCGTGCGCAACGCCTTGAAACGCATGGCGTGCGTGACCTGCGGGGTGGCCCGTCTGCTCAAACCCCTGGCCGGCAAAATGCCGTGGCGCGATGTGCGCGCCTTTTTCCAGGTGACCGATACGCTGAGGTTAGTACTGCAATGAATACGTCCGCCGATCCCCAACTCGAGTACCTGCGCGTACCGCCGCACTCGATCGAGGCTGAACAATCGGTCCTGGGGGGGCTGTTGCTGGACAACAGTGCCTGGGATCGCATTGCCGATGTCCTGACCGAAGAAGAGTTCTATCGCCATGACCACCGCCTGATCTGGCAGCACATCGCACGCCTGATTTCCCTGGCTCGCCCGGCTGACGTGATTACGGTCAACGAGTCGCTGGCCAGTGCCGGGAAATCCGAAGAAGTGGGCGGGCTGGCCTATCTGAATGCCCTGGCGCACAACACGCCTTCGGCAGCCAACATCCGCCGCTATGCGGAAATCGTGGCCGAGCGCGCCACCCTGCGCAAGCTGGTGTCGATTGCCGATGAGATCTCGGCGGCGGCGCTCAATCCGCAAGGCAAGGAGGCGCGCCAGCTGCTCGACGAGGCCGAGTCCAAGGTTTTCAAGATTGCCCAGGAGGGCGCCAAGGGTTCGGGCGGCTTTCAGGAAATCCAGCCGCTGCTCACACAGGTGGTCGAGCGCATCGATGAGCTGTATCACCGGGATTCGGAATCCGATGTCACCGGCGTGCCTACCGGTTTTGCCGATCTGGACAAGATGACTTCCGGGTTGCAGCCGGGCGACCTGGTCATCGTGGCCGGGCGTCCCTCGATGGGGAAAACCTCGTTCTCCATGAACATCGGCGAGCACGTGGCGATCGAGCAGGGGCTGCCGGTGGCCGTGTTCTCCATGGAAATGGGTGCGGTACAGCTCGCCATGCGTATGCTGGGCTCGGTCGGGATGCTGGATCAGCACCGCATGCGGACCGGCAAGCTGGTGGCCGAAGACTGGCCCCGCGTCACACACGCCGTGCAGCTGATGCAGGATGCACAGGTCTATATCGATGAAACCCCGGCGCTGTCGGCCATGGAGGTGCGCGCGCGCTCACGCCGGCTGGCACGTCAGTGCGGCCAGTTGGGCCTGATCATCATCGACTATATTCAGCTGATGTCGGCCAGCATTCCGGGTGAGAACCGGGCCACGGAGATTTCCGAGATCAGCCGGTCTCTCAAGGGGCTGGCCAAGGAGTTGAACTGCCCGTTGATCGCGCTGTCGCAGCTCAACCGCAGTCTGGAGCAACGCCCCAACAAACGTCCGGTGATGAGCGACCTGCGCGAATCGGGCGCCATTGAACAGGACGCTGACGTGATTCTGTTCATCTATCGCGACGAGGTCTACAACCCCGATTCGCCGGACAAGGGCACGGCCGAGATCATCATCGGCAAGCAGCGTAACGGCCCCATCGGCACCGTGCGCCTGACCTTCCAGGGCATGAGCACGCGCTTCCTGAATTTCTCGGCGGCGCCGCAATACTGAGGCCGTTGGCGGTTGCGCCGGGCCGTCAGCCGGCGCGGCGTCCGTAGCGCGTGGCCAGCACGGCGCATACCATCAGTTGCAACTGGTGGAACAGCATCAGCGGCAGCACGATCGCGCCGACCGCCTGGCCGGCGAAAATCACCTGAGCCATCGGGATCCCGCTGGCCAGGCTTTTCTTGGATCCGCAGAACAACAGCGTGATGCGATCTTCGAGGCTGAAACCCAGCACCCGCCCGAGCACTTCGGAGCCGGCCAGTGCCAGCGCCAGCAGCAGCGCGCAGGCCAGCAGCAGGGCCAGCAGTGCGGGGATGGGGGTGGTGTGCCAGAGCCCTTCGTTGACGGCCTCCGAGAAGGCTGTATAGACCACCAGCAGGATCGAACCCTGGTCCACCCATTTGAGCAGGGCCTTGCGCCGATGCACCCAGGCCCCCAGCCAGGGACGCAGCACCTGGCCCAGCACGAAAGGCAACAGCAGCTGCAGCATGATCTTGCCGACCGCATCGAAGGATATCGGCGCCGACGACGCGGCGCTGGCCAGCACCAGGCCCACCAGCAGGGGCGTCACGAAGATGCCCAGCAGGCTGGAGGCCGAGGCGCTGCATACCGCGGCTGGGACGTTGCCGCGCGCCATCGAAGTAAAGGCGATGGCCGACTGCACGGTGGCCGGCAGGCAGCAGAGAAACAGCACCCCGAGGTACAGCTCGGTGGTGACCAGCGGTTCGAGCAGCGGCCGCAACGCCAGACCCAGCAGCGGGAACATCACAAAGGTGGCCGAGAAGATCGTCAGATGCAGGCGCCAGTGGGTCACGCCGGCGACGATGGCCTCGCGCGACAGCCGGGCGCCGTGCAGGAAGAACAGCAGCGCCACGGCCAGGTTGGTGATCCAGCTGAATATTTCCACACCCTGGCCGTGTGCCGGCAGCATGCTGGCCAGCGCGACGGTAAAGATCAGCATCAGGGTGAAGCGGTCAGGCAGGAAGCGAAGGGACATGGGACAGGAAACCGGTCTGCGGAAAAAGTGAACGGTATTGTAGGAGGCCCTGCCGGCCGGAGCGGTCAGCGCAATGTCAGGCTGGCGTCATGGATAGCGCCAGATCAAAGGCCGCCTGCAGCGACCGTGCATCCGCAAGGCCTTGGCCCGCAATGTCAAAGGCGGTGCCGTGATCCACGCTGGTGCGTACGAAAGGCAGGCCGACGGTCACGTTCACGCCGTGGTCGATGCCGAGATACTTCACCGGGATGAGCCCCTGGTCGTGATACTGCGCGACCACGATATCGAATTCGCCGCGCCGTGCGCGCATGAAAATGGTGTCGCCCGGCCAGGGGCCGCTGGCGTCGATGCCCTGGGCGCGTGCCGCAGCCACTGCCGGTGCGATGATGTCGATGTCTTCGCGGCCGAATTTCCCGTCCTCGCCGGCGTGCGGATTCAGCCCCGCCACGGCGACGCGCGGCTGCGCCACGCCCATCCGGCGGCAGGCCTGGTCGGCCAGGCGGATGGCCTGCATCTCGGCCTGCGCAGTAATGCGCGCAGGTACCTCGGCCAGGGCGATATGGATGGTCACCAGCAGCACGCGCAGCTCGTCGTTGGCCAGCATCATGGCGTAATGCTCGGTGCCGGATCGTTCGGCCAGGATCTCGGTGTGGCCGGGTTGGTCGATGCCGGCCAGATGCATGGAGTGCTTGCTCAAGGGGGCAGTGACGATGGCACGGATCTGGCCGGCCTGGGCCGCATCGATGGCGCGGCAAAGGTAGTCGTAGACGCCCTGGCCGGCGACTGCCGTCGGGCGTCCCGGGGGGAGATCGGCCGGCAGGGCGGCGCCGGCCTGTATCACCTCGATCTGGCCCGGTGTGCAGGCGGCTTGCGCGGGGGAAGCGATTTCGCGAACGCGGCACGCGATGCCGAGCATCCTGGCCGCGCGCCTGAGCGCGCCTGCGTCGCCGAACACGATTGCGGGCGCCGGCAGGCCGTGAGCAAAGGCCTTGACGATGATTTCGGGGCCGATGCCGGCGGCATCGCCCATGGTGAAGCCGACAGGCAGCATGATGGAAGCGGGGTCAGGGTTGAAAACAATCGATCAGGCAGATGCTACACCGGAAAAAAAAACGGCCCTGCGTGTGCAGGGCCGTCGTGGCGGGCTGAGGGGCGGTCAGAGCACGTCGCCGGCGTAGTCGGCCAGGCGCGAGCGTTCGCCACGCTGCAGCGTGACGTGACCGGCATGCGGCCAGCCCTTGAAGCGGTCGACCACGAAAGTCAGGCCCGAGCTGCCCTCGGTAAGGTAGGGCGTGTCGATCTGGGCGATGTTGCCCAGGCAGACTACCTTGGTGCCCGGGCCGGCGCGGGTAATGAGCGTCTTCATCTGCTTGGGCGTGAGGTTCTGCGCTTCGTCGATGATGAGGTACTTGTTGAGGAAGGTGCGCCCACGCATGAAGTTCAGTGACTTGACCTTGATGCGCGAACGGATCAGCTCCATGGTGGCGGCGCGGCCCCAGTCGGCATTGCCTTCGCCATCGCCCATGTTGAGCACGTCGAGGTTGTCCTCGAGCGCGCCCATCCAGGGCAGCATCTTCTCTTCTTCGGTGCCCGGCAGGAAGCCGATATCTTCGCCCACCGGGACGGTCACGCGGGTCATGATGATTTCGGTGTAACGCTTGGTCTCCAGCACCTGGGTGATGCCGGCGGCCAGGGCCAGCAGGGTCTTGCCGGTGCCGGCCTGACCGAGCAGCGACACGAAATCGCATTCCGGGTTCATCAGCAGGTTCATGGCGAAGTTCTGCTCGCGGTTGCGCGCCGTGATGCCCCAGACATTGTTCTTGCCGTGGGTGTAGTCGCGCAGGGTCGCCAGCACGGCCGTCTTGCCGCTGACTTCGCGCACCTGCGCGTAGAGCGGCATCTGGCCTTCGAAGTACACGAACTGGTTGACCACGAACTGGGCGCACAGCGGCCCGCGGATGCGGTAGAAGGTCGTGCCGCCTTGCTGCCAGGATTCGACATCCTTGCCGTGCCGGTTCCAGAAGCTTTCGGGCAGCGCCATCACGCCGCTGTAGAGCAGGTCGGAGTCTTCCAGTACCTGGTCGTTGAAGTAATCTTCCGCGGCCAGGCCGAGTGCGCGCGCCTTCAGGCGCATGTTGATGTCCTTGGACACCAACGTCACTTCGCGTTGCGGGAATTTCTCGGCCAGCGCCCGCACCACGCCCAGGATCTGGTTGTCGGCCTTGCCCATGGGCAGATCCGAGGGCAGGGTGCTGTGGATCGCGGTCGTCTGCAGGCGCAGGCGGCCGGTGGCGTCTTTGTTGCCCAGCTTGTCCAGCGGGATGCCTTCGTCGAGCTGGGTGGTGTCCTGCACCAGCGCGTCCAGCGAGCGGCTGACCTGACGCGCGTTGCGCGCCACTTCCGACATGCCCTTTTTCTGATGGTCGAGTTCTTCCAGCGTCATCATGGGCAGGAAGATGTCGTGTTCCTCGAAGCGGAACAGCGATGACGGGTCGTGCAGCAGCACGTTGGTGTCGAGCACGAACAGCTTGGGCGCTTCCTGCGTCTTGCCGGCGGGCTTGCTCTTGCTGGTGCGCGTGCTCGGGGCCGGCGTCTTGGCGGGCGCGGCCGCTTTCGGCTGGGCGGCCTTGGTTGCGCGTGGCGCAGTCTTCTTGGCTGCAGGCGCAGGCGCGCCCGCAGGGGCAGCGGTCTTGGCCGTTGCGGTCTTCTGGCGGGCCTGGGCCGGCGCGATACCGTCGAGCTCCGGTTGCAGCGGGGCGGCGCTGGGCGCCTCGGCGGGGGCTGCGGCAGCGTCGGCGGCTTCCCCCGAGGGGAAGCTCAGAATCGCTGCGGGGCGAGTCGGCATCTTCGGAAGCGGCATGAGGGTCGATCTCCTGTGTGGGCCTGCTGAAATGGCGGTACGTGGATGCGCTGGCGGATCAACCGATGCTCTGGGCCGCCTGGAGAACTTCCTTGGCGTGACCCGGGACCTTGACCCCGCGCCATGCCTGCACCAGAACGCCCTGGGCGTCGATCAGAAACGTGCTGCGCTCGATTCCACGTACCTGTTTGCCATACATATTCTTCTGCTTCATGACGCCGAACAGATTGCACACGGCTTCGTCGGTGTCGGCAATCAGGGGGAAGGGCAGTTCGTGCTTGGTCTTGAAGTTCTCGTGCGACTTGAGCGAGTCGCGCGACACGCCGATCACGATTGCGCCACTGGCCAGGAAGTCCGCATGCAGGTCGCGGAAGTCCTGGCTTTCCGTGGTGCAGCCGGGCGTGTTGTCCTTGGGGTAGAAATAAAGCACGACGGTACGGCCCAGGCATTGCTCGAGGCTGATGGGGCCGATGGTGCTTTCTGCGCTGAACTGGGGCGCGGGCTTGCCGATGATGGCAGTCATGCGGGGAGGTCTCCGTGGGTGGGCAGCAGGGCGACGACCACGCGCCGGCCTTCCGCCATCAGGATGTTGTAAGTGCGGGCGGCGGCCTGGGTGTCCATGACTTCGACGCCCACCCCGGCGATCAGCAGTGGGGTGAGCAGGCTGGGCGCCAGCAGACGCTGGCGCAGGCCGGTGCCGACGATCAGGACTTCCGGGGTGCGCTCGGTGCGCTGCAGGCCCGGGATTTCGGGTGCGTCCAGGAATGCCAGGGGATCGGCGGGGGCGGCGACCAGGCCAGCGGCCTGCTGAAGATGGGCGGCGGTGATGTCGGCGGCGGCGCGCACGGGCCACTCGGCGACTTCGCCCTCGGGGCCGAAGGCGACCGAGTGGGAATACTTGATCTTGTTGACCTCAACGTAGTCCTCGCCATAGGCGGTGACAGTGTTGAGCGTCGTCGCAGGGTCGGTATGCAGCTTCAATAAATACTCCGGCTAGACGTGTCCCATGATAGCGCATCGGACTTTCTGCATGTTGCTGCAGATCCACTCGCAGTCGGGGGACGGAACCTACGGCATTTGCCGGGCAGGCGGGCTTGCGATAGATTACAAGGTTTTGTTGCACTGCAAGCGCGCGGCAGCCGATTTTCCCCGCCTCGCGCCATTCCTTCATCCCGCCCTCGCCACTTAGGATCCATCCCATCATGAGGAAGTTCTCCCGCATTGAGCGCCTGCCGCCCTACGTTTTCAACATTACCGGTGAGCTCAAGATGGCAGCACGGCGGCGCGGGGAGGACATCATCGACATGTCGATGGGCAACCCCGACGGGCCCACGCCCAAGCATATCGTCGACAAGCTGGTCGAGGCATCCACGCGGCCGACCACCCATGGCTATTCGGTGTCGCGCGGCATTCCGCGTCTGCGCAAGGCAATCTGTGACTGGTATCTGCGCCGCTATGATGTCGAGCTGGACCCCGATTCCGAAGCCATCGTCACCATCGGTTCCAAGGAGGGCCTGGCGCACCTGATGCTGGCAACCATGGATCGGGGCGATACCGTGCTGGTGCCCAATCCGAGCTATCCGATCCATATCTATGGCGCCGTCATCGCCGGCGCCAATATCCGCTCGGTTCGCATGACGCCGGGCGTGGATTTCTTCGAGGAACTGGAGCGCGCCGTGCGCGAGTCCATTCCCAAGCCGAAGATGATGATTCTCGGCTTCCCCAGCAACCCGACCGCGCAGTGCGTCGATCTGTCGTTCTTCGAGCGCGTGGTAGCGCTGGCCAAAGAGCATGACATCCTGGTGGTGCATGATCTGGCCTATGCCGACATCTGCTTTGACGGCTATGTGGCGCCGTCCATCATGCAGGTGCCGGGCGCGCGCGATGTGGCTGTCGAGTTTTTCACCATGAGCAAGAGCTACAACATGGCGGGCTGGCGTATCGGCTACATGGTGGGCAATCGCGAACTGGTGAGCGCGCTGGCGCGCATCAAGAGTTATCACGACTACGGCACCTTCACGCCGATCCAGGTGGCTTCGATCGCCGCCCTGGACGGCCCGCAGGATTGCGTGTCGGAAATCGTGCAGCAGTATCAGAGCCGTCGCGACGTGTTGGCGCGCGGCCTGCATGAAGCCGGTTGGAATGTGGAGATTCCGAAGGCGTCCATGTACATATGGGCGCAGATCCCAGAACCCTACAGGGCGATGGGCTCTTTGGAGTTTGCCAAGCGTGTCCTGTCGGATGCGAAAGTGGCCGTCTCTCCCGGGATCGGCTTCGGCGAATATGGCGACGATTATGTCCGCTTCGCTCTTATCGAAAACGAGCAGCGCACCCGACAGGCGGTGCGCGGCATCAAAGATATGTTCCGCAAGGACGGTTTGTTGAAATGAATCCGATGAAGGTAGGTTTGTTGGGCCTGGGCGTCGTGGGCGGCGGCACGTGGAGCGTGCTGACTCGTAACGCCGAGGAGATTGCGCGCCGCGCCGGGCGTCGCATCGAAGTCAGCCGCATCGCCGTGCGCGATGTGGCCAAGGCGCGTGCCCGGGTAGGCGAGGGCGTGGACATCTCGACCGACGTGCACGGTCTGGTGCGCGATCCCGAGGTCGATATCGTGGTCGAGTTGATCGGCGGCGATACCCTGGCCCGTGAGCTGGTGCTCGAGGCGATTGCCAATGGCAAGCATGTGGTCACGGCCAACAAGGCCTTGCTGGCCAAGCATGGCAACGAGATTTTCGCCGCGGCGTCCGAGCGCGGCGTGATGGTGGTTTTCGAGGCCGCCGTGGCCGGTGGCGTGCCCATCATCAAGGCGATTCGCGAGGGCCTGACGGCCAACCGCATCCAGTGGGTGGCCGGCATCATCAACGGCACCACCAATTTCATTCTCTCGGAAATGCGTTCGCGCGGGCTGCCGTTCGCCGAGGTGCTGGCCGAGGCGCAACGCCTGGGCTATGCCGAGGCCGATCCGACGTTCGACGTCGAGGGCGTGGATGCCGCCCACAAGCTGACGCTGCTCGCTTCGCTGGCCTTTGGCATTCCGGTGCAGTTCGAGCGCGCCCACATCGAAGGGATCTCGCAACTGGCCCAGGAAGACATTGCCCATGCCGAGCGACTGGGCTATCGCATCAAACTGCTGGGGATCACCAAGCGATGCCCCAACGGCATCGAGCTTCGCGTGCATCCGGCACTGGTGCCGGCCGAGCGGCTGTTGGCCAATGTCGAAGGCGCGATGAACGCGGTGCTGGTCTCCGGCGACGCGGTCGGCCCGACGCTGTATTACGGCCAGGGCGCCGGTGAGGAACCGACCGCCTCGGCCGTGGTGGCCGATCTGGTGGACGTCACGCGCCTGCACACGGCCGATCCGGGCAATCGCGTGCCGCACCTGGCCTTCCAGCCGGACGCGATGTCGGATACCCCCATCCTGCCCATCGAGGAGGTCAACACCTCCTACTATTTGCGCCTGCGCGTGGAAGACCGCCCGGGCGTGCTGGCCGATATCGCCCGCATCCTGGCCGACCGCGGCATTTCTATCGGCTCGATGATCCAGGAACCCTCGGCCACCGAAGGCGCCGATATCATCTTCCTGACCCACGAAGCGCTCGAAGGCAATGTGAACCAGGCCATCGAGTGCATCGAGGCGCTGCCTTTCGTGCGTTCGAAGGTGACGCGCCTGCGCATGGAGAATCTCACGTGAAGTATGTGTCCACCCGTGGCGGCATGGCGCCGCAGGCCTTCTCGGACATCCTGCTGGAGGGCCTGGCGCCCGATGGCGGGCTGGCCGTGCCCGAATCATTGCCGCAGATCGACGCCGCGACGCTGGCGTCCTGGCGCGGCCTGTCCTATGCAGAGCTGGCCTGCGAAGTGCTGTCGCGCTTTGCCACCGACATCCCGCGCGAGGATCTGGCCCGCCTGACCGAGGCGGCCTACAACGATCAGGTGTTCTCCAGCGAGGACATCGTGCCGTTGCGGCCCTTGGCCGGCGGGCTGCAGCTGCTGGGTCTGTCCGAAGGGCCGACGTTGGCCTTCAAGGACATGGCGATGCAGTTCCTGGGCCAGGTGTTCGAGTATGTGCTGACCCGTCGCGGCACGACGTTGAACATTGTCGGCGCCACCTCGGGCGACACCGGCTCGGCCGCCGAGTACGCGCTGCGTGGCAAGCAGGGGATCGGGGTGTTCATGCTCTCGCCGCATGGCCGCATGAGCGCCTTCCAGCGCGCCCAGATGTACTCGCTGCAGGACGAGAACATTCACAACCTGGCAGTCAAGGGCGTGTTCGACCAGGCGCAGGATATCGTCAAGGCGCTGGCTGGCGATCTGGCCTTCAAGAGTCGTTATCGCATCGGAGCCGTCAACTCCATCAATTGGGCCCGTATCGCAGCCCAGGTGGTGTATTACTTCCACGGCTGGCTGCGCGCCACCACGCAGGCCGGACAGGAAGTCTCGTTCGCGGTGCCTTCGGGCAACTTCGGCAACATCCTGTCGGGCCATATTGCGCGCAGCATGGGCTTGCCCATCCGTCGTCTGGTGTTGGCCACCAACGAGAACAACGTCCTGGAAGAGTTCTTCCGTACCGGCGTGTATCGTCCGCGCAGCCCGGCCCAGACCTACGCGACGTCCAGCCCGTCGATGGACATTTCGCGCGCCTCCAACTTCGAGCGCTTTGTCTACGATCTGGTGGGTCGCGATGGCGAGCGTGTGCGGGCCCTGTGGGCCGAGCTGGCAGACAAGGGCAGCTTCGATCTGTCGGCGCACCAGGCCTCGTTTGCCGAGCAGTATGGCTTCGTGGCGGGGCAGAGCTCGCACGAAGAACGTGTCGGCACCATTCGCAACGTGTTCGACGAGACGGGCGTGCTGATCGATCCCCACACCGCCGATGGCGTGAAGGTGGCGCGCGATTACATCGAGCCGGGCGTGCCCATGCTGGTGCTCGAGACGGCGCTGCCGGCAAAGTTCAGCGAAACCATCGAGGAGGCGCTGGGCCGTCCGGTGCCGCCGCCTGCCGAGCTGGCCGATCTGGAGTCCCTGCCGCAGCGGGTCACGGTGATGGATTGCGACCTGCAACAGGTGCGCGCTTTCATCGAGGCACACGCCAAGGTCTGAAGTCCGGTTCGCTTCTGCATGTCAAGACCCCGCCCAGCGATGGGCGGGGTTTTTTTATTCGGCATGTTACGTGTACCGTGCCTGCCCCGATTTTTGATTACAGCCGTTCGCAATTTCCCGACAACCCGTCACGGCCTGCGATTTTGATCCGGCCTACAGTGGTTGGACGTAGAACTCAGGAGGAAATGCCATGAAACGGATTTTTCTGCTCCCGGCTGCGGCTGGCTTTGCCCTGTTGGCCGCCTGCTCTTCGCCGTCGGTGATCGAGCGCGAAGATGGCAGTCAGGTGATCACTCCGGATACACCGAAGTACGACGAAGATTCCGGGATGTACGAAACCGAGCGCGACGGACGCAAGGTCCAGATCAACAAGGACGACGTCAAGTCGATCGAGGAAGTGAAATAAGCCCCTGGCCGGCGGCATCTTGCCGCCGGCCAGGGCTGGTCGCTCAGTCCTTGGCCTGGGCGTGGTACTGGGCCACGCGTTCGACCTCGTTGCGCGAGCCGAGGATCACGCTGACACGCTGGTGCAGTTGGTCGGGCTGGATGTCCATGATGCGCTGATCGCCATTGATCGAGGCGCCGCCGGCCTGCTCCACGATGAAGCTCATCGGGTTGGCTTCGTACATGAGGCGCAGCTTGCCGGCCTTGCCCGGCTCGCGGGCATCCCAGGGATACATGAAAATGCCGCCGCGGGTCAGGATGCGATGCACGTCGGCCACCATGGAGGCGATCCAGCGCATGTTGTAGTCCTTGCCCAGGGGGCCGGTCTTGCCGGCCAGGCAATCGTCGATATAGCGCTTTACCGGGGGTGCCCAGTGGCGCATGTTCGACATGTTGATGGCGAACTCCTTGGTGTCCGCAGGGATGGTCATCTCTTCGTGGGTCAGCACCCAGGAGCCCATCTCGCGGTCGAGCGTGAAGCCGACCACGCCATTGCCGATGGTCAGCACCAGCATGGTCTGCGGGCCATAGACGGCATAGCCGGCCACCACCTGATCGCGTCCCGGCTGCAGGAAGTCGGCTTCGGTCACTTCGGAACCGGCCACATGATGCGGGGCGCGCAGCACCGAGAAGATGGTACCGATCGACACGTTCACGTCGATGTTCGAGGAGCCATCGAGCGGGTCGAACAACAACAGGTATTCGCCTTTGGGATAGCGGTTCGGAATGCGATGGATGGTCTCCATTTCCTCGGAGGCCATGGCCGCCAGATGGCCGCCCCATTCATTGGCTTCGAGCAGGATTTCATTGGACATGACGTCCAGCTTCTTCTGCACTTCGCCCTGTACGTTCTCGCTTTGCAGGCTGCCCAGCACGCCGCCCAGCGCACCTTTGCTGACGGCATGGCTGATGGCCTTGCAGGCGCGCGCCACGACTTCGATCAGCAACCGGACTTCGGGCGCGATCGCTTTGGCCGAACGTTGCTGTTCGACCAGATATTGAGTGAGGGTTTTGCGTTTCATTCGGGTTCCTATGCGGAAAACTCAAGGGCTTTGGATACGATTTCGGCGACGTTGCGCGACAGGCCGGCATGCGCCTGCACCCGCTCCAGCGCGGCGCGCATGGATTGGCGCAACACCGGGGTGTAGCGCGACCAGTTGTCCAGCACGCGAGTCAGGCGCGCGGCGATCTCGGGGTTCAGGGCGTCCAGCGCCAGCACTTGCTCGGCCCAGAAGGCATAGCCGCTGCCGTCGGGCTGGTGCATGCCGCTCGGGTTGTTGAGGCAGAACTGGAAAATCAGGGCGCGGGCGCGGTTCGGATTGCGCAGCGTGAAGGCCGGGTGGGCCATCAGCTGGCGGATCTCGGTCAGGCCGTGGCGGCGCACCGTGGCCTGCAGTGCGAACCACTTGTCGACCACCAGGGGGTCTTCCTGCCAGCGAGTATAGAACTCTTCCAGCGCGGCCTTTGCCGCGGCCGGCTCGGCGTCGTTGGCCAGGCAGCCCAGCGCAGCCAGGCTGTCGGTCATGTTGTCGGCCTGGGCATACTGCTGCTGCGCCAGTGCCTGGGCGCCTTCGACGCCGCCGGCCATGAGATAGGCCAGCGCGAGATTCTTGAGCGCGCGTTGGCCAGCCGGCCCGGGAGCGGGGCTGTAGGCGCCGCTCACCTGGTTGGCGGCAAATGCGGCTTGCCAGGACGCAGCCAGCCCCCGGCCGAGTTCGGCGCGCAGATGATTGCGGGCCTGGGCCAGCGCGCACGGGTCGATGGCCGTCATGCGCTCGGCAAGGGTTCTTTCCGCCGGCAGCGTCAGGGCGCGGGCGCGATAGCCGGCGTCCAGCGTCGGGTCGCTCAGCAGCGCGTGCCAGGCCGCCACGAAAGCGGGCGCAACCTGCATCGGCTGTCCGGCCTGGTACTGCGCGGTCAGCGCCAGCAACTGCCTGCTGGCCAGCTCCTGGCCGGCTTCCCAGCGCGCGAACGGATCGGTGTCATGGGCCGACAACAGCGCCAGCTCGGCGTCCTGCCAGTCGTACTCCACGATCACCGGCGCGGAGAACCCGCGCAGCAAAGATGGGACGGGCGGCTCGGCGATATCGTCGAACGTCCAGCTGGCACGGGCCTCGCGCAGCTCCAGCAGTACGGTGTCTTGGGGCGCGGCATCCGCCAGGCGCAAGGGCAGGGCACGGCCCTGCCGGTCAAGCAGGCCGAGGGCGAACGGAATGTGAAAAGGCTGCTTCTGCAGGGATTCGCCGGCGCGTTTTTCCACCCCGACCGGTGCGCAGTGTTGCGCCAGGGTGACAGTCAGGCGTCGGTTGGCGGCGTTATGTTCGAGCGTGACGGTCACGCGCGGCGTGCCGGCCTGGCGGTACCAGTTGCGGAATACGGCCAGATCGCGGCCCGGATGCAGTTCCTGGTACACCGCTTCCATGGCATTGACGAAATCATCGCAGGTGACGGCCTGGCCGTCGTGGCGCCGGAAATACTCGTCCATGCCGGCGCGAAAACCTTCTGCGCCCAGCAGGGTGTGCTGCATGCGGATGACTTCGGCGCCTTTCTCGTAGACCGTGGCAGTGTAGAAGTTGCCGATCTCCTGGTAGCTGTCAGGCCGGATGGGGTGTGCCATGGGGCCGGCGTCTTCGGGAAACTGCGCGGCGCGCAGGGCCACCACATCGTCGATGCGCTTGACGGCGCGGGCGCTTGCGGCTGCGGCCGGCGGCAGGCCCTGCGCCATCATATCGGCGCTGAATTCCTGGTCACGGAAGACGGTCAAGCCTTCCTTGAGGCTGAGCTGGAACCAGTCGCGGCAGGTGACGCGGTTGCCGGTCCAATTATGGAAATACTCGTGCCCGATGACCGATTCAATGGCTTCGTAGTTGGCGTCAGTGGCGGTCTGGGGATCGGCCAGGACATAGGCCGCGTTGAAAATATTCAGGCCTTTGTTTTCCATCGCACCCATGTTGAAGTCGCGCACAGCGACCACCATGAAGCGATCCAGGTCCAGTTCGAGGCCGAAGCGGGTCTCGTCCCAGCGCAAGGCGCGTTCGAGGGATTCGAGGGCCCATTGGCTGCGCGCGGCCGCGCCCGGATCGACGTAGATCTGAAGCAGGACTTCGCGCCCGGAGCGGGTGCGCACGGTTTTCTCGCGCAGGTCGAAGTTGCCGGCCACCAGCGCAAACAGATAGGAAGGCTTGGGGTGGGGGTCTTCCCAGCAGGCTTGCTGGCGCCCGTCTGGCAGCTGTGTGGTTTCGAGCAGATTGCCGTTGGACAGCAGCATGGGGTAGCGTGCATCGGCGCGCAGCGTCACCCGGTAGCGCGCCATCACATCGGGGCGATCGGCAAACCAGGTGATGCGTCGGAACCCCTCCGCTTCGCATTGCGTGAAGAAACTGCCGCCCGACACGTACAGGCCCATCAGCGTAGAATTGGCCGCAGGCCGGCAGCGGCTGGCAATTTGCAGCGTGCACAGCGGCGGCAGCCCGTGCACGAGCAGGCGCGTGTCATCCAGCTGGTATTGCGAAGCCGGCCAGTCGCGGCCATCGACGCGCAGGGAAACCAGTTCCAGCGCTTCGCCATCGAGCTCCAGCACCGCGTCGGCGGCGGCTTCGGGGCGGCGCTCCAGGCGCATGGTGCTGCTCACCAGTGTGTTGTCGGGGTCCAGATCGAATTCAAGGGCGATGTCGGGAATCGCAAAAGGATAGGGTTGATAGTCCTTGCGATAGACGGTGGGCGACGAGTCAGTGCGCATGAAAACCCTCGAATAAACAATCGGTGAGGCCGTATTGTAGTTGCAGGCGGCGGCGCTGCTACGGTAGGCATCCACCATCGTGGTAAGAAACCTTTTTCAGCCTTATCGGTCGAATTTACGTCGCGGATGGAACTCAAGGGAGTGCGAAGATGAGCAACAAATTAGGTGTCGCCTTGCAGCGGCCATTATGGCGCAGGGTGGCGGCCATGTCGTTGGCCGTGGCTGCGGTTTCCCTTGCCAGCGGTTGCGCCACGCCTACGGTCGCCGCCCGCGTGACGTCTTTTCAGCAATGGCCGCAGGGCGTCCAGGGGCAGACCTATGGTTTCCAGCCCGCTGACGCGTCGCAGGTGAACAACCTCGAATATCAGTCGTTTCAGGACATGGTGAGAGCGGGGATCGGGGCGACCGGGCTGGTAGAAGCGCGTGAAGGTCAGAAACCACGGTTCACCGTCAGTTTCACTTATGGCGTGACGCAGACGCAGGTCATGGTGCCGCGTCCTTATGATCCCTATTTTTATGGGGGCTACGGCTACGGCCCGCGCTGGCCAGGGCCCTGGGGGCCGTTCTGGGGACCGGATTGGGTGGAGGTGCCTGCGGTGGCTTTCAGGAACAACCTCGACCTGCATATCCGTGACATGGAGCGCGGCGGAGCTGAGGTATATCGATCGCGTGCCTATATCGTCAGCGAGCAACAGGACCTGCTGCGTGCGATGCCGTATCTGGTACGCGCCATTTTCGATAACTTCCCGGGCAATAATGGTTCCGAACGCGAGGTGGAATTGCCCGCCGGACTATAGCGTCCCTGTTTTGCGGAAGGCAGACGACTGCCGCAAAAGCAACGGCGCCCATTGGGCGCCGTTGCTTTTGCCGTTATGGAATCAACGGGATTACTTAATGAGGAAGTCCTCGCGGCTGACGCCCTTGCTTTCTTCGGCAGCCAGCCAGCGCGGCGCTTTGCCTCGCCCGCTCCAGGTTTCGCCGGTCTGGGGGTGGCGGTACTTGGGGGCGACGGCGCGCTTGGCCGGGGTTTCTGCGGCGGTTTTGCGGCGCGGCGTGCGGGTGGTTTTGCCCGCGCTGCCCATGGCGGCGACGATTTCTTCGGGCGTGATGCTGTACTCGCGCATCAGCTTCACGATGTCGGCGATCACCGGTTTGCGGCGGCGCGTTTGAAGGGCTTCGGCGCGCTTCTGGAGGCGGGTGATCTCTTTTTCAATCTTGGCTTGCTGCGCTGCGTAACTCTCTCGGGGCATGTCTGTTTCCTAGTTATGGACTTGGATTCGCCGGTTTACTTGTTATGTTTTAGTTGTTTTTCAATAATACAGAAATTGTCTTCGGTAGTCTGTATTTTCTTTCGCGTCATTCAAAGGATAGTTGTTTCAGAAGTGTTCGGAAGTGACTATTCATGCGTATTTATCAGAAAGTTCTCCTCATGTGGTTTTCCTCCCGATTCCCCTTTCATCAGGCCGGGAATCTTGCCTAGGCAGTTTGTTTTGCCTGCATAGGCATGCCGCTTCAGGCATGGCCTTGCGCATGAGCCAGGAGGCGAAAGAGCGCTGCCGGTTATGTTATCGCCGCGCATAAAGGGAAGATTCCGAGCCATGTTCAGGATCTATTCATGTCTGTAAAGCGATTAATACGCTATTGCGATGCGTGCAACGCAGTGTTCTATTTTGCTTAATAAGGGCGTTCTCTATTTTCGTATTGGTCAGGTCGTATGATGAGTTGTCGTGCGCTTAATTGAATACAGCAGTGAATGCTATTGTCATGGTCGCCTGAAATGGCGCCGTTCCAGCGAGCCCCCGAACAGCGGTACGATAGCGGCTGAACGCCGCGCCCTTGTCCTGCATCGGCAGGTGGGCCGCCGAGTTATCTCAACGGAATTCCATGAAACTGAACGATCCCGCGATTCAATCCCTGGCGACGGCCAAGTCGCTGCTGCTCGACCCCTGGATGCTGACCGAGGCTGACCTGGCCCGTGCCCTGGGTGAGATTTTTACGCACAAGGTCGATTACGCAGACCTGTATTTCCAATACACGCGCAGCGAGGGTTGGAGCCTGGAGGAGGGCATCGTCAAGACGGGCAGCTTCTCTATCGGGCAGGGTGTCGGTGTGCGTGCGGTCTGCGGCGAAAAGACCGCCTTCGCCTATTCCGATTCGCTTTCGCCGCAGGCTTTGCTGTCCTCGGCGCAGGCCGTGCGCGGGATTGCCCGGCAAGGCGCAGGCAAGGTGAAGGTGGCCGCGCACCGTCCGGTCGATGACAGCCGCAGCCTTTACGCGAGCATCGATCCGCTGACCACGCTAAGCGCCGCCGACAAGGTGGCCTTGCTGGAGCGGCTGGAGCGGATGGCGCGCGCCCGCGATCCACATGTCATACAAGTCATGGCCGGGCTGGGCGCCGAGTACGACGTGGTGCTGGTGGCCGGCAGCGATGGCCGGCTGGCCGCAGATGTTCGTCCCCTGGTGCGCTTGTCGCTGACCGTGATCGCCGAGCGCGATGGCCGGCGCGAAATGGGGCATGCCGGCGGCGGCGGGCGCAGCGGTCTGGAGTTCTTTTCCGAAGAGGTGTTGCGCGATTACGTCGAACGCGCGGTGCACGAGGCCCTGGTCAACCTGGAGGCGCGTCCCGCGCCCGCCGGGGAAATGACCGTGGTGCTGGGTTCGGGCTGGCCCGGGATTCTGCTGCACGAGGCCGTCGGGCATGGTCTGGAAGGCGATTTCAACCGCAAGGGCTCCAGCGTATTCTCCGGGCGGGTCGGGCAGCGGGTGGCTTCCAAGGGCGTGACGGTCATCGACGACGGTACGTTGCCGGGACGCCGGGGCTCGCTCAACATCGATGACGAAGGCAATGCCACGCAGCGCAATGTGCTGATCGAAGACGGTATCTTGCGCGGCTACATGCAGGACACCCTCAATGCGCGTCTCATGAAGACCCAGGCCACGGGCAATGGCCGGCGCGAATCGTTCGCGCATCTGCCCATGCCGCGCATGACCAACACCTACATGCTGGGTGGCGACAAGGCTCCCGAGGAAATCATCGCATCGGTCAAGAAAGGCCTGTATGCCGTCAATTTCGGGGGTGGCCAGGTCGATATCACCAGCGGCAAGTTCGTGTTCTCCGCATCGGAGGCCTACATGATCGAGAATGGCAAGGTGACCTACCCGGTCAAGGGCGCCACGCTCATTGGCAACGGGCCGGACGCCATGACCCGGGTCGACATGATCGGCAACGACATGCGCCTGGATTCCGGCGTCGGCACGTGTGGCAAGGAAGGCCAGAGCGTACCGGTCGGAGTCGGGATGCCGACCTTGCGCATGGAGGGTCTGACCGTGGGCGGCACGGCCTGAGAAGGCTTCCGCCTGCCATCGCGTGGATGACGCGTGGTCTTTTTTGTGCTAGAGTTTTTCACTATGAAATTCGCGTCCCCCGCTTTTTACTTTTATTTTTTTGGTTTTCTGAAGCCGCTGGCGGAGGAAGGGACGCGCTTAACCTAGTAAAAGATCCCCCCGAAGAAAGCCGCCAGCGTCACTGGCGGCTTTTTTTGTTGCCGTCGGTGAAGGCGGGGCCCTTCGGGATCACACAGCCGACAGGCCTGCAAGCCGGGCCATTGCAATCCGAGACATCCCAGGAGCCTTACCGTGTCACACAATACAGACGACCTTCGTATCCGTGAAATCAAGGAGCTGAATCCGCCCGCTCACGTCATGCGCGAATTCCCTTGCACCAAGGAGGCATCGGAAACCGTGTACGCCGCGCGCAGCGCGATGCACCGCATCCTGCACGGCATGGATGATCGTCTCATCGTCGTCATCGGCCCTTGCTCGATTCACGACACAGCCGCCGCCCTGGACTACGCGGCGCGCCTGAAGCCGATGCGCGACAAACTGGGCGCCGATCTCGAAATCGTCATGCGGGTCTACTTCGAGAAGCCGCGTACCACCGTCGGCTGGAAGGGCCTGATCAACGATCCCGGCCTGGATGGCAGCTTCGATATCAACCAGGGCGTGCGCGTGGCCCGCGAGCTGCTGCTGGACATCAACAGCATGGGCCTGCCTGCCGGGTGCGAATTCCTGGACATGATCACGCCGCAGTACATTGCCGATCTGGTGGCGTGGGGCGCCATCGGCGCGCGTACGACCGAGAGCCAGGTGCATCGTGAGCTGGCATCGGGCCTGTCATGTCCGGTGGGTTTCAAGAATGGCACCGACGGCAATGTGAAGATCGCCGTGGACGCCATCAAGGCGGCCTCGCAACCGCATCATTTCCTGTCGGTGACCAAGGGCGGCCATTCGGCCATCGTCTCGACCGCCGGCAACGAAGACTGCCATGTGATTCTGCGTGGCGGCAAGGCTCCCAACTACGATGCCGCCAGCGTCGAGGCCGCTTGCCAGGACCTGGCCAAGTCCGGCCTGGCCCAGCGCGTCATGATCGACGCCAGCCATGCCAACAGCAGCAAAAAGCCCGAGAACCAGCCGATGGTGGCCGATGACGTGGCGGGCCAGATGGCCAAGGGCGATAGCCGCATCGTCGGGATCATGATCGAAAGCCATCTGGTGGCCGGGCGTCAGGACATGGTGCCCGGGCAGGCGCTCACCTACGGGCAAAGCATCACCGATGGCTGCATCGACTGGGAGGCTTCGGTGCAAACCCTGGAGCGCCTGGCGCAAGGGGTGCGCGAGCGTCGTCGCGTGACGCTGGCCAGCGGCAAGTAGGCGGCCGCGGCAAGGCCGGCCGGAGCAGGGGGGGATGCCTGCTTCCGCCGCAGGGGGCGTAGAATGGCCGGGTTTGCAACCCACTTCTGCCTTTGACCATGAATGCTCCCTTGCCTGACCTGCGCCGTCCTGTGCCGCCCGCCTGTCTGGAGGCGCTTGGTGCCATTTTCGGCGATCGCTTGTCCGTGTCCGCGGCGGTTCGCGAGCATCATGGGCGTGATGAGTCGCCGTATCCGCCCATGCTGCCGGATGCCGTCGTGTTCGCCCAGAACACCGATGAGGTGGCGCAGGTGGCGCGGCTGTGCAACGAACACCGCGTGCCCCTGATCCCCTATGGCGCAGGCTCTTCGCTGGAGGGCCACCTGCTGGCCATCGAAGGTGGCATCAGCCTGGATCTCTCGCAGATGAATCAGGTGCTGTCGGTCAATGCGGAAGATCTCACGGCCACCGTGCAGGCCGGCGTGACGCGCAAGCAACTGAATGAAGAAATCCGCAGCACCGGGCTCTTCTTCCCGATTGATCCGGGCGCCGACGCCAGCCTGGGCGGCATGGCCGCCACGCGTGCTTCCGGCACCAACGCCGTGCGCTACGGCACGATGCGCGAGAACGTCATGTCGCTGACCGTGGTGACGGCCGACGGGCGGGTGGTGCGCACGGCCGGGCGGGCGCGCAAGTCTTCGGCCGGCTATGACCTCACCCGCATTTTCGTGGGCAGCGAAGGCACGCTGGGCATCATTACCGAAGTCACGGTCCGGCTGTATCCGCAGCCCGAAGCCGTATCGGCGGCGGTTTGCAATTTCCCCTCGCTGGATGACGCGGTACAAAGCGTGATCGAGATCATCCAGATGGGGGTACCCGTTGCGCGCGTGGAATTCATGGATGCGGCGGCGGTCAGGGCGGTCAATCTCTACAGCAAATTGACGCTGCGCGAGACACCCATGCTGGTGTTCGAGTTTCATGGCAGCCCGGCGGGCGTCCAGGAACAGGCAGAAACCGTGCAGGCCATCACGGCTGAGCATGGCGGCATGGACTTTGAATGGGCCGAACGCCCCGAGGACCGCAACCGCCTCTGGACGGCGCGTCACAATGCCTACTTTGCCGGGTTGCAGCTGCGCCCGGGTTGCCGTGCCAGCACGACCGATGTCTGCGTGCCGATTTCGCGTCTGGCCGACTGCGTGCGTGAAACCGTCGACGAACTGGATCAGGCCAGCTTCCCGTACACGATCGTCGGTCACGTGGGCGATGGCAATTTCCACGTGTTGATGCTGCTGGATGGCGACAACGAAGCCGAATGGCAAGAGTCGGAAACCATCAATCACAATCTGGTACGACGCGCCATCGCGGCCGATGGCACCTGCACCGGCGAGCATGGCGTGGGTCTGCACAAGATGCAGTTCATGCAGCAGGAGCATGGTGACGACGCGCTGGCCCTGATGCGCAGTCTCAAGCATGCTTTCGACCCGAACAACATTCTCAACCCGGGCAAGATCATCGCCTGGTAATCCATCCCGGGCAGGGCAGGCCGAAACACCCAGCGCATCGCCAGGCGCTGGGTGTTTTTTTATGCCTGGCGCCTGGCGCGCGAGGCGCTCGCATGGGCGTGTCGACATCCCCGGGTAAATACCGGCGTGAACAATCGCAGGGTGCGCGCTATCTTCTGAGGATGACCTCCATCGCCGACGCCGGCCTGAGCGCCTCTTCGACGTCTTTCTCCCTGCAGAATCTGCTGCAGGCCCTGCGTTCGGTGTTGCCCGCCCATTGCGTGCTGTATCGCGAGGAGGATACCCGGCCCTATGAGTGCGATGGGTTGACGCTGATGCGCTGCCTGCCGGCAGCCGTGGTGTTGCCGGAGGACGAGGCGCAGATCTGTGCGGTCATGCAGGTCTGCCGGCGCTTGAATGTGCCGGTGGTGGCCCGTGGCGCGGGAACCGGCCTGTCGGGGGGCGCCCTCCCACATGCGCAGGGAGTGTTGCTGGGGCTGTCCAAACTGAATCGCATCAAGCACATCGACCCGCTGGCCGCCGTGGCGGTGGTTGAGCCAGGTGTGCGGAACCTTGCCATTTCGCAGGCGGCAGCCCCGCATGGCTTGTATTACGCGCCCGATCCGTCGAGCCAGATCGCCTGTTCGATCGGCGGTAACGTGGCCGAGAATGCCGGCGGCGTGCATTGTCTTAAGTACGGCTTGACCGTGCACAACGTGATCAAGCTGCGGGTAGTGACCATCGACGGGCAGGTCGTCGAACTGGGCGGCGATGCGCCCGATGCGCCCGGGCCCGCATTGCTGCCGTTGTTCATCGGCTCGGAGGGCATGCTGGGGGTCGTCACCGAAGTCACGGTGCGGCTGCTGCCACTGCCGGTCCGCGCGCAGGTGGTGATGGCCAGCTTTGCCAGCGTCGAGGCTGCGGGCAATGCCGTCACGCGCATCATCGGTGCGGGCATCATTCCGGCCGGTCTCGAAATGATGGACCGTCAGGCGACCCACATGGTCGAGCCCTTCGTGCAAGCGGGCTATGACCTGAGCGCACAGGCCATTCTGTTGTGCGAATCCGATGGCAATCCCGAGGAGGTTGCCGATGAGGTGGCGCGCGTCGAGGCCATCTGTCGTGCCGCAGGTGCGACGGCCTGCCAGGTCTCTGGCTCGGAGGCCGAGCGCCTCAGATTCTGGGCCGGTCGCAAGAACGCGTTTCCTGCCGCCGGCCGGATATCGCCGGACTACTACTGCATGGACGGCACCATTCCGCGTCGTCATCTGGCGCGTGTGCTGGGTGCGATAGAGCAGATGGAAGACGAGTTCGGCCTGCGTTGTGCCAACGTCTTTCATGCCGGAGATGGCAATCTTCACCCCCTCATTCTGTTCGACGCCAACAAGCCCGACGAAGTCGAGCGCGCCGAGAAATTCGGCGCCGCCATCCTGGAGCTGTGTATCCAGGTAGGCGGCACCGTCACTGGCGAACACGGGGTGGGCATGGAGAAGATCAATCAGATGTGCGTGCAGTTCTCGCGCGACGAGCTGGATACGTTCTTTGGCGTCAAGCGCGCGTTCGATCCGCCGGGTCTGCTCAATCCCGACAAGGTGGTGCCGACGCTGGCGCGCTGTGCCGAGTACGGCAAGATGCATGTCCATGGCGGCGAGCTGCGTTTCCCGGACCTGGCACGTTTCTGAGGCCGCCCATCATGGAATTCGTTCTTTCCGAACTGTGCGATCAGGTCATGACGGCGCGAGGCGGCCACAAGCCCTTGACCATTGCGGGCGGAGGCAGCAAGCGCTTCTATGGCAATGCGCCGCTGACGGCAGACAGCCATTATGTGCTGGACATGACGGCCTATCGCGGCATCGTCAACTATCAGCCTTCCGAATTGGTCGTCACCGCGCGTGCCGGCACGCCCTTGAGCGAACTGCAACAGATTCTCGCGGAACGCGGGCAGATGCTGGCCTTCGAGCCACCCCACTTCGATACCACCGCGACGATAGGGGGCTGCGTGGCGGCCGGGCTGGCCGGGCCGCGCCGCGTTGCGTGCGGGGGCATCAGCGATTACCTGCTGGGCGTCCGCCTGCTGGACGCCCAGGGCCGCGTGCTCTCTTTCGGCGGTGAAGTGATGAAGAACGTCGCTGGCTACGATGTTTCGCGTCTGATGGCGGGCTCGCTGGGGATTTTTGGCGCCTTGCTGGAGGTCTCGCTGAAGGTGGTGCCCTGCCCGCCGGTGGAGATCACCGTCTATGGCATGAGCACCCAGGCCGAGGCCCTGCATCGTTTTGCGCGCTGGCGCAGCCAGCCGTTGCCGATCTCGGCCACGGCCTGGATACCCGAGGACGGCCAGAGTGATGGTGGACGCTGGCTGGCGCGACTGAGCGGCTCGTTGCCTGCCGTTCGCGCGGCCTGCCTCGCTCTGGATGGACAACAGCTCGATGAAGCGAGCGGACAGGCGATCTGGTCGGCGTTGCGGGAGCAGACGCATGCGTTTTTTCAGGGAGGCGTGCCGCTGTGGCGCCTCGCCGTTGCGCCCACCACGCCGCCGCTGGAGGTCGGGCCGATGCTGCTGGAATGGGGTGGCGGCGTGCGCTGGCTCAGTGCGCGCGCGGATGCGGCCGCCCTGCGCGCGGCCGCCCAGGCTGCGGGGGGGCACGCCACGCTGTTTCGTGCCTACGGCGCCGGGGTACCGGCCGACGGCGTGTTTCATCCCTTGTCTGCGGGAGTGGCTGGCATTACCCGACGATTGAAGCAGGAGCTGGATCCGGCTGGCTTGTTCAACCCCGGCCGCATGGTGCCGGAGCTCTAGGAGCGCTTTCAATGCAAACCCGTCTGGCCTCCTGGGCGCGCGGTACGACGCAAGGTGAACAGGCCGAAGCCATTCTGCGCCGTTGCGTGCATTGCGGCTTTTGTGCGGCGACCTGCCCGACCTATCTGGAACTGGGCGATGAGCGCGACAGCCCGCGCGGACGGATCTATCTCATCAAGCAGGTGATGGAGGGAGCCAGCCCCAGTGCCTCCACCCAGCAGCATCTGGATCGCTGCCTGACCTGCCGTAATTGCGAAACCACTTGTCCGTCCGGTGTAGCCTATGGCGAGCTGCTGGACCTGGGGCGCCAGGCGGTGGCCGAGCGGCTGGCGCGTCCGTGGCCGCAGCGCCTGCAGCGCTGGCTGCTGCGGCATGCCGTGACGTCGCCGGCCTTCGGCCCGGCCGTGCGCCTGGCGCAGGCCTTGCGCCAGGCGCTGCCGCCGTCATGGCGGGCGAAGGTGCCGGCGCGGCGGCCGGCCGGGGCGCTTCCTCAGGTGGGACATCATGCGCGCCAGGTGCTGCTGCTCGATGGCTGTGCCCAGCCCGGGATGATGCCGTCGATCGATGCGGCGACCATACGGGTGCTGGACGCCCTGGGAATCGGGGCGAGCATGGCGCCGGGCGCGGCGTGCTGCGGCGCCCTGAGTTTTCATCTGGACGCACAGGCGGCCGCGCTCGAGCAGATGCGCGCCAATGTCGATGCCTGGTGGCCGCTGTTGCAGGCGGGCGGCGCCGAAGCGCTGGTGATCAATGCCTCGGGCTGTGGCGCCATGATCAAGGAGTACGCGCGTCACCTGCGGGATGATCCCGACTACGCAGACAAGGCCGCCTATGTGGTGGAGCGGGTGCGCGATCTGGCCGAACTGATCGCGCCGCAGGCTGCGCAGCTGGCGCCACGCCTGGGCCAGGCGCCGGTGGCGGCGTTTCATCCCCCTTGCACCCTGCAGCACTGGCAGGGCCTGCGCGAGGTCAACGAGCAATTGTTGCGGGCGTTGGGATTCGTGTTGCAGCCGTTTGGCGATGAGCATCTGTGCTGCGGATCGGCAGGGGCGTATGCCCTGTTGCAGCCCGACCTGTCGGGGCGATTGCGCCAGCGCAAGCTGGCCGCCATCGAGGCGGCGCAGCCGCAGGTGATTCTGTCGGCCAACGTAGGATGCATCGGCCATTTGCAAGCCGGCACGCAGACGCCGGTCAGGCATTGGATCGAGGTGCTGGACCAGCGCCTGAGCGCTGGTCCAGCACGGGCCTAGTCGATGGCTTTGCCCATGTCCTCGACCACCTTCTTGGCGTCGCCGAACACCATCAACGTACGGTCCATGTAGAACAGTTCGTTGTCCAGCCCGGCGTAGCCGGCGGCCATCGAGCGCTTGTTGACGATGATGTTGCGTGCCTTGTAGGCCTCCAGGATGGGCATGCCTGCGATCGGCGAAGCCGGATCGTTCTTGGCGGCGGGGTTCACCACGTCGTTGGCGCCCAGCACCAGCACCACGTCGGTCTGACCGAATTCGCCGTTGATCTCGTCCATCTCGAAGACCTGTTCGTACGACACTTCGGCTTCGGCCAGCAGCACGTTCATGTGGCCCGGCATGCGGCCTGCCACCGGATGGATGGCGTATTTCACGGTGACGCCATTGGCGGTGAGCTTGTCGGTCAGTTCCTTCAGCGCATGCTGCGCGCGCGCCACGGCCAGGCCGTAACCCGGAACGATAATGACGCTTTCGGCGTTGGCCAGCAGGAAGGCCGCATCGTCGGGGCTGCCGCTCTTGACCGGACGTTGCGCCTGTTGCGCGCCGCCGCTGGCCGCTGCCGCCTGGCCGCCGAAGCCACCCAGGATGACATTGAAGAACGAGCGGTTCATCGCGCGGCACATGATGTACGAAAGGATCGCGCCCGAAGAGCCGACCAGCGAACCGGCAATGATGAGCATGGGGTTGTTCAGCGAAAAGCCGATCCCCGCCGCCGCCCAGCCGGAGTAGCTGTTGAGCATCGACACCACCACCGGCATGTCGGCCCCGCCGATCGGGATGATGATCAGCACGCCCAGCACGAAAGCCAGGGCCGTCATGATGATGAAGGGCGTCCAGGATTGCGTCACCATGAACCACAGGCCGCAGCCCAGCATGACCAGCGCCAGCACCAGGTTCAGCCAGTGCTGACCGCGGAAGGTGACCGGAGCCCCCTGGAAGAGACGGAACTTGTACTTGCCCGACAATTTCCCGAAGGCGATCACCGATCCGGAGAAGGTGATGGCGCCCACGAAGGTACCGATGAAGAGCTCGAAGCGGTTGCCTACCGGGATGAGGCTGCCGGCCTCGGCGATGCCGAAGGCCTGCGGCTCGGCTACCACGGCGACGGCGATGGCGACGGCGGCCAGGCCGATCATGCTGTGCATGAAGGCCACCAGTTCGGGCATCTTGGTCATTTCGACGCGCTTGGCCATGACGGTGCCGATGACGCCGCCGACCAGCAGGCCAAGCACCACCCAGCCCAGGCCGATGGCTGCGCTTTCACGTGCCAGGGCATAGATGAGTGCGCCGGTGGTGAGTACCGCGATGGCCATGCCGACCATGCCGAAGGCATTGCCCCGGCGCGAAGTCGCAGGATGCGACAGCCCCTTGAGCGCCTGGATGAAGCAGACGGAAGCCACCAGGTAAAGCAGGGTGACGAGATTGAGGGAGATCATCGGCTGTTCTCCTTGGCCGGGCGCTCTTTCTTCTTGAACATTTCCAGCATGCGGCGGGTGACGAGAAAGCCGCCGAACACGTTGACGGCAGCCAGGGCCACCGCCAGTACGCCCATGCCGCGAGCCAGGCCGCCTTCAGTGAGCGCGGCAGCCAGCATGGCGCCGACGATGATGATGGCGGAAATGGCGTTGGTGACCGCCATGAGGGGAGTGTGCAGCGCCGGGGTGACGTTCCACACCACGTGATAGCCGACGTAGATGGCCAGCACGAAGATGATCAGGTTGATCAGGGTAGGGCTGATGCTTTCCATCTCAAGTCCTTTGCACGAGCTGGCCGTCTTCGCACATCAGGCAGGCCGCCACGATTTCGTCGTCGCGGCGCACCGCCAGGGCCGCGCCATCGCCGATGATGAGTTTGAGGAAATCCTGCAGATTGCGGGCGTAGAGCGCCGAGGCATCGGTGGCCAGCATGCCGGGCAGGTTGGTCAGGCCGATAAGGGTGACGCCGTGTTTGACGGTGACCTGGCCTTTTTCGCTCAGCGGGCAGTTGCCGCCGCGCTCGATGGCCAGATCGACCACGACGGAGCCCGGCTTCATCGCTGCCACGGTCTCGGCCGTCACCAGTGTGGGGGCCGGGCGTCCGGGGATCAGCGCTGTCGTGATGACCACGTCGGCCTGGCGGCAACGTTGCGCGACCAGTTCGGCCTGGCGCGCCATCCAGGCCGGCGGCATGGGCCGGGCATAGCCGCCCGCGCCCTGGGCGATCTCGCGTTCTTCATCGGTCTCGAAAGGCACGTCGATGAATTTCGCGCCCAGGGACTCGATCTGTTCCTTGACGGCCGGGCGAACATCGGAGGCCTCGACCACGGCGCCCAGGCGGCGTGCGGTGGCGATGGCCTGAAGGCCTGCCACGCCTGCCCCGAGCACGACCACCCGGGTGGCCTTGAGCGTGCCGGCGGCGGTCATCATCATCGGGAACAGGCGGGCGCTGTGACTGGCAGCCAGCAGCACAGCCTTGTAACCGGCCAGGTTGGCCTGCGAAGACAGCACGTCCAGGCTTTGTGCCCGCGTGATGCGCGGCGCGGCTTCCAGCGCAAAGGCGGTCAGGCCCGCATCGGCCAGCCGTTGCAGGCCTTCGCGGTCAAAGGGGTCGAGCATGCCGACCAGCACCGCGCCGCGTTTCATGGCGGGCAGTTCCTGTTCCGAGGGCGCGCGTACCTTGAGGACCAGCTCGGCGCCCAGGGCCTGGGCCGCATCGCCCAGGGTGGCGCCAGCCGCCTCGTAATCTTCGTCGCGATAATGAGCGGCCAGTCCGGCGCCGCGTTCGAGAACTACCGCGTGGCCGGCGGCCACGTACTTCTTGACGGTTTCAGGGGTTGCGGCGACGCGCGTCTCCCCGTCTCGGGTTTCTCGTGGGATCCCGATGTGCATTGTTGCTCCTCCTCCAGAAGGCGAGGGTTGTTTATACACGAAGCCCGCTCGAGTAAGAAGCTTGCGCGCTGCGTCTGCAAAAAGAGAAGGGGGCCGGGGAAAAAGAAATCCCCCGGCGATCTTTTGGGTCGACGGGGGAGGAGGACAGGGCAGGCGGCGGATGCCGCTGCCCGGATCGAGGCGCGCGCTGACGTCCGGAGTCAGACGGTTTGCGCGCGCGTCCAGTCGATCAGCGCGGCGGTCAGGTCGCGCAAATCGGATTTGAGTCGGGCGTAGCCGGCGTGCGGACGCAGCGTGACTTCGTCCATGTACAGCTTGCGGTTGATCTCGATCTGCAGGCTGTGGCGGCCCTGTTCGGGGCGGCCATAGGCGCGCACCAGTTCGACGCCCTTGTACGGATCATTGACCTGCACCTGGTAGCCCCGGGCGCGCAGCCAATCGGCGATGAAGGCCGGAAAGGCGGGATCGCTGGTCGTGCCGTCGCGGTCGCCGAGCACGAAGTCGGGGTGCACCAGACCCGGCTGATCGGTGGCGTAGGCACCGGCGACGCTGGGCATGGAGTGGCAGTTGATATGCCACACCTTGCCGTGCTGCGCGTGGGTGTCGTCCAGCAACTGGGCCAGGCGGGCGTGATAAGGCTTCCAGCAGGCCTCGATGCGGTGCCGGACCTCTTCGATCGACAGCTTGCGGTCATAGAGCGGCGTGCCGTCATCGAGCATGCGCCAGATCAGGCCCTTTCCCAGGCGCACCTTGGATGAGTGGCTCATGGGCCCGGGCCAGGCTTGTTCCAGCAGCTCGGGGTCAACCTCGTCGATAGCGCGGTTGGCATCGATGTAGGCACGCGGAAAACTTGCCGCGATCAGGGGCACCCCCAGATCGATCGCATCGCTCCACAGGTCATCGACCCAGGTGTCTTCTGCGGTACGCAGCGCACCCAGCGACGCGGCGGGCGCGAAATCGGGTGGATAGCTGGTGCCGCTATGCGGCGAGTCGAGCACCAAGGGGCTGGCTTGTGGGAAGTCCTGGGGCAGGTCGAGCCGATAGGACAGCGGTTTGATGATAGGCATGAAAAAATGCGGCGGCGGTAAAAAAGTAGGGCCCCCGCGGGACGCGGGGGCCATGAACGGCTTAGTCGATCTTGATGTTGGCTTCTTTGGCGATGCGCTTGTTCTTGGCGATTTCGGTCGAAATCTGCTTGGCGAAATCGGCCGGGGCGTTCGCCACCGGGGCGGCGCCCAGGCCGGCCAGGCGTTCCACCACTTCGGGATCGGCGCTGACCTTGCGCACGGCCGCGTAGACCTTGTCGGTGATCGGCTGCGGCAGCTTGGCCGGACCGATCAGGCCGAACCAGGACGAGTCATTGACCGGCGCCAGGCCCGCTTCGGCGAAAGTCGGCACGTCCGGCAGGGCGGCCACACGCTGGGGCGAGGCGACCGCCAGCGCGATCAGCGCGCCGGACTGGATATGCGGCAACGACGAAGGCAGATTGTCGAACAGCACGTCGACCTGGCCGCCCAGCGTATCGTTGAGCGCCGGGCCGACGCCGCGGTAGGGCACGTGCATGAGCTCGGTGCCGGAGGCCGTCTTGAAGAGCTCGCCCATCATGTGCGACACCGAGCCATTGCCGGCCGAGGCAAAACTGATCTTGCCCGGTTGGCTCTTGGCCTGTTTGACGAACTCTTCCATGTTCTTCGGCCCAACCTTGGGGTTGACCGACATCACATTGGGCACGGCGGCCAGATTGGAGATGGGCGTGAAGTCCTTCTCGGCATCGAACGACAGGTTGGTATAGATGGCCGGGTTGATGCCGTGAGTGCTGACCGTGGCGATGCCCAGGGTGTAGCCATCGGGCGGGCTGCCCGCGAGGTAGGCGCTGCCGATCGAGCCGCCGGCGCCGCCGCGGTTCTCGACCACCACGGCCTGGCCCAGCTCCTTGGTCAGCTTGTCGGCGAACAGACGGCCGACGATATCGGTGGTGCCGCCGGGCGGGAAGGGCACGACCAGGCGGATCGGTTTGTTGGGATAGCTGTCATTGGCCTGCGCCACACAGGCGGCAAAAGGCGAAGCCAGCGCGGCGGCCATGGACAGGCCCAGGATGAGATTTCGACGTTGCATGATTCCCCTTGTTTGGCTGAGTTTTGGACACGAAGACGTCATACTGACCCACCCATTCTCTGGGTGGCGGAAGGTTTGCGCAAACGAAAGATTCTCCGTAAGCTATTACTTTTTTTCATGCCTGACAGCGCCGCTGTCCAGGTCATCTTAACGCTCTCCTGCCACCATGCGTCGCTTCTGCCCTTCTTTGACGGATCTGCAGGCTTTCGAAGTTGCTGCCAGATATAGCAGTTTTACGCGCGCGGCCCAGGAGCTGTGCGTCACGCAGGGCGCGGTCAGCAAGCAGATCAAGCATCTTGAACAGTTTGTCGGGGTGCAGCTATTCCTGCGTATCAGGCAAGGCCTGGTTCTGACCGATGCCGGGCGCAGCTATCTGAAGCAGGTTCAGGCCGGCCTGAGCCTGATCGAGGCGGCTACGATGGAATTGATCGCGCACCAGGGGCGCGGCGGGCGACTGCAATTGACCTGCATGCCCACCTTCGGTGCGCGCTGGCTGATCCCGCGTTTGAGCGAATTCCGCCGTCTGCGCCCGGATATCCAGGTGGAGTTCCTGCCGCACCGGCAGGGTTATGACTTCTCGGTGCCGGAACTCGACGCTGCGGTGCGTTTCGGCGAAGGGATGTGGCCGGGCAGCGGCGCGGACTATATCGTCGGGCGCGAGGTGCTGCCGGTGTGCAGCCCCAAGCTGATGCCGGGCGGCTGCGAGGATCCCGCCGCACTGCTGCGCCTGCCGCTGCTGCACCATACTTCGGCCCTGGAGGGCTGGCGCGATTGGTTCGAGAAGGCGGGTTGCGCGACGCGGCGCACCCTGGAGGGGGCGCGTTTCGATCAGTATTCCCTGCTCTCGCAGGCGGCGGCGGCCGGTTTCGGCATCGCGCTGATCCCGCGTTGCCTGATCGAAGACGAACTGCGCGACGCCAAACTGATCGTGCCGCTGCATCTGCCGATCCGGGCGCGTCAGGGGTATTACCTGTGCTATCCCGAGCAGAAAGCCGGCCAGCCGACCCTGCAGGCATTCCGGCGCTGGCTCATGGAAGTTTCGCGCGCGGCCGAGCCTGAGCCGACCCCGGACGGCAGCCAAGGCGCGACAGCACTAAAATAACCGCATCATGGTTCAAACTACTGCACATAAAAAGCCCCGTGTCGTGGTCGGCATGTCCGGCGGCGTGGACTCTTCGGTCACCGCCTGGCTGTTGAAACAGCAGGGCTACGAGGTCATCGGCCTGTTCATGAAGAACTGGGAGGATGACGACAACGACGAGTATTGTTCGACGCGCCAGGATCTGCTGGACGCGGCCAGCGTCGCCGATCTCATCGGCGTGGAGTTCGAGTATGTGAACTTCGCGGCCGAATACAAGGACCGGGTGTTTGCCGACTTTCTGCGGGAATACTCAGCCGGGCGCACGCCGAACCCGGACGTGCTGTGCAATGCCGAGATCAAGTTCAAGGCCTTCCTGGACCATGCCATGACGCTGGGCGCCGAGCATATTGCCACCGGCCACTATGCGCGCGTGCGTGCGGTCGATGCCCCGCACGGGCGCCGCTTCCAGTTGCTCAAGGCGCTCGATGCCTCCAAGGACCAGAGCTACTTCCTGCATCGGCTCAATCAGGCTCAATTGGCGCGTACGTTGTTTCCGCTGGGCGAGCTGCATAAAACCGAAGTGCGCCGCATTGCCCACGAGATCGGCCTGCACAATGCCGCCAAGAAAGACTCCACCGGGATCTGCTTCATCGGCGAGCGGCCGTTTCGCGAGTTTCTCAACCGCTACCTGCCGACCGCGCCCGGCCCGATGCTGACGCCGCAAGGCCAGCGGGTGGGGCAGCATCATGGTCTGGCCTTCTATACCCTGGGCCAGCGCAAGGGCCTGGGCATCGGTGGCGTGAAGGGCCAGCAACGCGACGACGGTACCGCCGACGCCTGGTACACGGCTCGCAAGGATCTGGAAAACAATACGCTTTACGTGGTGCAAGGGCATGACCATCCCTGGTTGCTGTCGCAGCAATTGCAGGCGCAGGACGTCAGCTGGATCGATGGTCAGGCCCCCGCAGCGGGTGGTTATGGCGCCAAGACGCGCTACCGCCAGGCCGATGCCGCCTGCCGCCTGGCGCTCTGCGAGGCGGGTTTCCAACTGACCTTTGCTCAGCCGCAGTGGGCCGTCACGCCGGGCCAGTCGGCGGTGCTTTACGACGGCGACGTCTGCCTGGGCGGCGGCATCATCATCTGATTAGCGGGCAGCGCCATCAGGCCTTCCGGGGAAGGAGGCCGGCCCTGCCGTGATTTCCTATTTCAATATCAATCATCAATCTCGAGGAGTTGCAACGTGGGTATGGATATTCCAATGGTGATAGCGCTGCTGGCGCTGGGGGCGGTCGGCGGCTTTGCCGCGGGCCTGCTGGGCATCGGCGGCGGCATGCTGCTGGTGCCTTTGCTGACGATGTTGTTCAGCTGGCAGGGCATGCCGGTCGATCTGGTGGTGCATGCAGCGATCGCCACCTCCATGACCTCCATTCTGTTTACGTCGATCTCGAGCGTGCGGGCGCACCAGAAGAAGGGCACCATCAACTGGAAACTCGTGATGACCATGGCCCCGGGCATCATCGTCGGCGGCCTGCTTTCGGGCGGCGCGGCTTTCGCGGCGCTCAGCACGGCCTGGCTGTCGTTGTTCTTTGCCTTGTTCGTGGGCTATTCGGGCTGGAACATGCTGCGCAACAAGAAGCCCAAGCCCAGCCGCCAACTGCCGGGCGTGGTCGGCACCAGCACGGTCGGCGCCGGGATCGGCTTCGTTTCCGGTCTGGTGGGCGCGGGCGGCGGTTTTCTCTCGGTGCCTTTCATGGTGTGGTGCAACGTGGCCCTGCACACGGCGGTGTCGACCTCGGCAGCGCTGGGCTTTCCGATCGCGCTGGCCAACAGTATCGGCTATGTGGTCTCGGGCGTGGCCGAAGGCATGCACCGCCCCGGCATGCTGGGCTTTATTTACTGGCCGGCGCTGCTGGTGCTGATCTGCGCCAGCGTGCTGACGGCGCCGGTGGGTGCCGCCATGGCGCATCGTCTGCCGGTCGGTACGCTCAAGCGCGTTTTTGCCGGCCTGTTGTTCGTGCTGTCGGCCTACATGCTGGTCAAGGCCTGGCAGGCCTTCATGGTGTAGGCGGCAAGACCGGGCCTGCCATGGCGGGCCCGCCCAAAGAAAAGCCCTGCATGCGCAGGGCTTTTCTTTGGGCTTTTGATGGCGGCTCAGGCGGCTGGCGGGGGCGCCGTATCCATGAAGGAGGGACGGGCGGCCAGTTTTTCGTCCAGGCGCGCCAGGTTGGCATGGTCGTGGCGCCAATTGAGCGCGGCAAATCGCAGGTCGAGGTAGCTCAGGGCGCAGCCCACGGCGATATCGGCCAGGGTGTAGTTCACGCCCATGCAGTGGGCGTTCTCGCCCAGGCTGTCTTCCATCGCGCGCAGGGCGGCATGGATCTTGGAGTACTGACGCTCAATCCAGTCGGGGCTGCGCTGCGCCTCGGGGCGCGCATTTTCCCGTACGATGGCCACGCAGGCGTCCTGCATGCCATCGGCGATGGCTTCCCAGCATTTGACCGCGGCCCGATCGCGACCCGATTGCGGAATCAGCCGGGCGACCGGCGACAGCGTATCGAGGTATTCGACGATGACGCGCGAATCGAACAGCGCGCCGCCATCCTCCATGATCAGGCATGGCACCTTGCCCAGCGGGTTGAACTGTTGGATTTGGCTGTCGGGAGACCAGACGTTTTCGAGTTCAAGCTGGTAATCCAACTTCTTCTCGGCCATTACCACGCGTACTTTGCGTACATAAGGGCTGGTAAGCGAACCAATCAGTTTCATGTGGGCACGGAAAGACGTAGTCGGAAAGCGGCCGCAGTATAGCAGGATGGGGTGCCGTTTCGACGCACCCGTTCGGTGGTGGCGGTGTTACAAAAGGCACGGGTGATAAAATCCGGGCCAATTTCAATCCTTTCTTTCCAACCGACTATGCAGATCGCAGACCATCTTACTCAACTCAACGCCCTTTCTCCTCTGGACGGACGTTATGCCTCGCGCTGCGACGCACTGCGCGGTCTGCTGTCGGAGGCGGGGTTCATGGCGCACCGCGTCGAGGTCGAAGTGGCCTGGCTGGTGGCGCTGTCGGACGCCGGGCTGCCGGAACTGGCGCCGTTCTCTGCGGGTGCTCGGGCTCGTCTGACGCAATTGGTGCAGCACTTCTCCGAAGCCGATGCCGAGCGCATCAAGGAAATCGAGCGCGTCACCAACCATGACGTCAAGGCCGTCGAGTACTGGCTCAAGGAGCGCGTGGCCGACGACGCCGAACTGGCGCGCGCTGCCGAGTTCATTCACTTTGCCTGCACCTCCGAGGACATCAACAACACCTCGCACGCCTTGATGCTGACGCGCTCGCGCGACCACGTCGTGCTGCCGCGTCTGCGTGAAGTGTTGGCCAAGCTGACGGCACTGGCCGAGCAGACGGCCGAGCAACCCATGCTGTCGCGCACGCACGGTCAGCCGGCCAGCCCGACCACGCTGGGCAAGGAATTCGCCAACGTTGCAGCGCGTCTGGCGCGCGCCATCGCCGCCATTGAGGCGGTCGAGCCGCTGGCCAAGCTCAATGGCGCCACCGGCAACTACAACGCCCACCTGTCGGCCTACCCGGAAATCGACTGGCCCGAGTTCAGCCGCCAGGTGCTGGCAGGCCTGGGCCTGACCCAGAACCGCCATACGATTCAGATCGAGCCGCATGACTGGATGGCGGCGCTCTTTGATGCCATCGGCCGCGCCAACACCATCGTGCTGGACCTGGACCGCGACATCTGGGGTTACATCGCCCTGGGCTATTTCAAGCAACGCCTCAAGGAGGGCGAGGTCGGGTCCTCGACCATGCCGCACAAGGTCAATCCGATCGACTTCGAGAACTCGGAAGGCAACCTGGGTCTGGCCAATGCCGTCCTGCGCCACCTGTCGGAAAAGCTGCCCGTCTCGCGCTGGCAGCGCGACCTGACCGACTCCACCGTCTTGCGTAATCTGGGTGTCGGCCTGGGTTATTGCCTGGTGGCCTGGGACGCCTGCCTGCGTGGCCTGAACAAACTGGAAGTCAATACGGCGGCGATCGACGCCGACATTGACGCCTGCTGGGAAGTGCTGGCCGAGCCGGTGCAGACCGTCATGCGCCGTTTTGGTCTGCCGCAGCCCTATGAGCAGCTCAAGGCGCTTACGCGCGGCAAGGGTATTACCGAGAGCGCGTTGCGTGAGTTCATCGCCGGCCTGGAGTTGCCGGCCGATGCCAAGGCGCGCCTGCTGGCGATGACGCCGAGGTCCTACGTCGGGCTGGCTGTCAGCCTGGCCCGGGCGGTATAGTGATGCCCGCCGGCAGGTTGATCCTGCCGGCAGGCTTCCCCATCCCAGGAGAACATTTCATGAAGAAATTGACCGCCGTTCTGGCGTTGGCCTGTACCTCCTTGGCGCTGCCGGCCGCGGCGCAATTCGCCAAGCCGGAAGACGCCGTCAAGTACCGCCAGGCAGCATTCACGGTACTGGCTTCGAACTTCAGTCGCATGCAGCCGGTGATTCGCGGGCAGGCCCCGTACGATGCCGCCCAGATCAAGGCCAACGTCGACATCCTGAAGACGCTGGCGACCCTGCCGTGGGGCGCCTTCGGCCCGGGCATGGAAGGGGGCAACGCCAAGCCGGAAATCTGGTCGGATGCGGCCGGCTTCAAACAGAAAGAACAGGCCTTCCAGGACGGGGTGGCCAATCTCTCTGCGGCTGCCGACAGTGGTGATCTGGCCAAGGTCCGCGCTGCCTTCGGCGCGGTGGGTGCAAGCTGCAAGGCCTGTCACGACGCCTATCGCAAGTAACGCCGCCACAGCCCCCCATGAAAAACGCCTCTTCAAGAGGCGTTTTTCATGGGGGGCTGTGCCTGGTGTCAGTAGAAGCTGGGTGCGAGGCTCTGGACCCACAGAACGAACACCGTGCAGCAGACCGCGATCACCAGGGCGCGTATCCAGACGGCCAGGTCGTCGCGGGCGGGCAGAGCGTCGGCCGGGGCGTGCCGGGCATCCAGGTCGCCGGTGATCATGGCCGGTACCAGCGGCTTGCGCCTGATCAGCCCGTACCAGGCCAGCGCCACCACATGCAGGCCGATCAGGGCGAGGATCACGACCTCGTTGGCACGGTGCAGGGCGGCGAGCGTGCTGGTCAGGCTGCCGTCCAGGCGGCCATACAGCGGGCCTTCAACCATGATGTCATCACTGATGAACAGGCCGCTGACCGCCTGAAAGCCGATCGCCGCCAGCATGGCGATGACCGACAGCGCACCCAGGGGATTATGGCCGGCCGTCGGGAGGGTGCCCCGCAGATAGGCGGCCAGGGCGCGAGGTCCACGCACAAATTGCGTAAACCGGGCGTAGCGCGGGCCGAGAATGCCCCAGATGAGGCGGAACAGGATCAGGCCCAGCGTCGCCAGCCCGAAACGCATATGCCAGTCCATGTAGAGGCCGCCGAGCTTGACGCTGACGAAGGCCCCTGTGACACAGACGACCAGCGCCCAGTGAAAGAGTCGGGTCGGCAGATCCCAGATACGCAGTGCACGGGGCATGGGGGCAGGTTTCCTAGAGGCAGACACCGGCGCGGGGCCGGCAGGAATGAGCGTGCCAGGAATTTAGCATGGCTGCGGCCTGCCGCCTCGGGCGCGGCCTCAAGGGCTTAAGCGCAGGCGTGAGCAACCGGCTCGATGCAATGCACGTGCTCGTGGCGAAAGCGGATGCGTTCACCGCGGCTGGCGCCACGCGGGCGGATGAGCTCGGTAGTGTAGGTCGTCGTGCCGTTGATGGGCGCGTTGTAAATGACGGCAGCGCGGATCGCGGGGCCATCGGCGAGTTTCAGATGCACGACATCGCCCACATTGATGGGAGTGTCGTCCAGTTGCAAATGAGCCGGGCGTCGAACCAGGTTTTGCGTGTTGAATTGCGTATTCATATGTTTTCCTCGTTAGAGTTGTTTTTAGGGAAACACGGTTCCGGTATTCCGGAGAGCGTACTTCTGTCGGCGCGAAGGTGCGCCTGATTGCCGGCGTGAGCCATGTGGCTACGATGCCGGATTTTTATGGGTTCAGCCATGACATAAGCCAAAGGCGGAACGATTCACGGATGTCGGCAAGATCCCTGTGGGGAAATGGCGGACGTGCCCGTTGCGTCAGGCGTTCTGGCTGCGTGCAGCAGACAGGCGCATGCTTGCGGGACCCGGGCCGGGAAGTCGGTGTTATTAGGTGGCGGCTCGGGTTGGCCCTGGGCGGGGCCGTCAGGGGAGTGGCCAGGGGTGGCCATCGCAGGATTCAGGCAGTTGGCGTCTGGCGCCAGTATCCGGTTTCGGAGCCGGAGGGAGGAATGCGATCAGGTATCTTCGGAGCGCATGCCGTTGCCGTCATCTTATTGCTTTCGGCTTGGCGCGTCGGGGGTGAACCCGGCGCTGGGGTCTGCGAGGCAAAGCCGGAGCTTTGGTTCTGACGGCGGGCTGCTTTCAATGCAGCCAGTTCAGGTGGGCAGATTTTTGCCAATAGGTAATACTAAGAGGTAAAGATAGTTATGTCAAGTACTTCGACCCAGGTACGATTTAGCCTGGCATGGCTTGGCCTACAATCGGCAGGCCGGGTGCCCCACCCAACGACGGACTTACGATGCATTCACCGTTTCATCACAGCAAGACCTTCATTGCGCTGCTGATCGCCGTATCGCTGGCATTCATCTGGTTATTGTGGCCCTTCTATGGGGCGATTTTCTGGGGCACCATCCTCGCCATCATCTTTTCACCGCTGCACCGCAAGCTGGCCGCCCGGCTGGCGCCGCGCAACAACCTGGCGGCCCTGTTGTCGCTGTTGCTGGTGCTGATGGTGGTGATCGTTCCGCTGACGCTCATTACGGGCTCGCTGGCGCAGGAAGGCATGGCCCTGTATCAGCGCATGAAGTCGGGCTCGCTGAACTTCGGCGCGTATTTTCAACAGGTCATGGAAGCCATGCCGCCGGCGGTCCACTCGCTGCTGGCACGATTTGACCTGGCCGATCTGGGTAGCGTGCAGGAGAAACTCTCCAACGGCGCCATGCAGGCCAGCCAGTTCATGGCAACCCAGCTGCTGGATATCGGCCAGGACACCGCGCACTTCCTGATCGGCTTCGGGATCATGCTGTACCTGCTGTTTTTCCTGTTGCGCGATGGGTCGCGCCTGTCGCGCCGGCTGCGCCGGGCCGTTCCCCTGGAAGACAGCTACAAGGCGCACCTGTTTCGCAAGTTCACGACGGTGGTGCGCGCCACGGTCAAAGGCAATATTGCCGTGGCCGCGGTGCAGGGGGCGCTGGGAGGCGTGACCTTCTGGGCGCTTGGCATCCAGGGGGCTTTGCTCTGGGGCGTAGTCATGGCATTTCTGTCGTTGCTGCCTGCGGTCGGGGCGGGCCTGATCTGGGCTCCGGTGGCCGTCTATTTCCTGGTGTCGGGGGCGGTCTGGCAGGGCGTGGTGCTGATTCTGGTCGGCGTGCTGGTCATCGGGATGGTCGACAATGTGCTGCGTCCGGTGCTGGTGGGCAAGGACACCAAGCTGCCCGATTATGTGATTCTGATATCGACATTGGGCGGGATGTCGATTTTCGGCCTGAACGGCTTTGTCATCGGCCCGCTGATCGCGGCGCTTTTTGTGGCTTGTTGGGATCTTTTCTCTCCGCCGGATCCTGCAGACCTGCCGCCCCAGGACAAGGACGATAAACACAAGGATGCCCGGCCGTAGGCGGCCCGTCGCGGCGGCATCGTCAGAGAGGTTGTCATGTTTTTGCCGGAAAAGACCCTAATCGCAGCCTTCGATGTGGATGCGCAGAAGAGTTTCACGCCGCTGTGCCCGGATGAGCTGCCCGTGCCTGGCGGGCACGAGATCGTGGCCGAATTGAATGCTCAGGCCGGTCTGGCCGCCTGCCGTCTGGGCTCCAAGGATGCGCACAGCCCCATGGCGATCTGGCGCGCCACCGCGCAGACACCCATGCTGACCCCGCTGGATGCGGCGCAGGCCGATCTGCACTGGAATATGCATTGTGTGCCAGGAACGCCGGGCTTCGAGTTGCTCGATGGGCTGCCGGCGCCGGTGGACTACGATTTCTTCGTCTGGAAAGGCGTGGAACCCGACATGCATCCCTACGGCGCCTGTTATCACGATTTGCAAGAGCGGCGTTCGACCGGCGTGATCGAGTTCCTGCGCGCACGGGGAATCACGACGGTCATCGTGGGCGGCCTGGCGCTGGATTACTGCGTCAAGACCACGGCGCTGCAGTTGCGCCGCGCCGGTCTGGATGTGGTGATCAATCTCGCCGCCTGCCGGGCGATTGCGCCGCAAAGCGCGGCCAGCGCGATGGTCGAGCTGGCGCAGGCCGGGGTGCGCAACGTCGCCGACGCTTCGTGTCTGGCGCCGGCCCGGGCTTGAGAAAGGATATTCGCGATGGGCGAGGCCGCTGACACCATCCATCTGCGCCCCTTGGAGCGCAGCGATCTGCACTTCGTGCATGTGCTGAACAACAATGACGCCATCATGCGTTACTGGTTCGAGGAGCCCTACGAGGCGTACGACGAACTGGTCGCCCTGTATGACCGGCACATCCATGATCAGTTCGAGCGGCGCTTCATCGTCGAGCGCAGCGGTGGCGAGCGTATCGGCCTGGTCGAGCTGGTCGAGATCAACCATATTCACCGGCGGGCCGAGTTCCAGATCATCATTGCGCCGTCCTTTCAGGGCCATGGCTACGCCAAGGCGGCGACGCGGGTGGCCATCGGCTATGCCTTCCGCGTTCTGAACCTGCATAAAGTCTTTCTGGTGGTCGACAAGGACAACCTCGCCGCCGTGCACATCTATCAGGCTTGCGGGTTTTCGGTCGAAGGGGAGCTGCGCGAGGAGTTCTTCTCCAATGGGCGCTACCGGGACGCCTTGCGCATGGGGATCCTGCAGGCCGAATACCTGCAGAGCTATGGCGGCATTCCCGATCACGCGTCGGTGCTGCACGACTGGCGTACCCAGAATACCGCCTGAGGCGCGTCAGTGGCGCGGCTGCAGCCCGATCAGCGCCATGCCCCCCAGCGCCAGCAGCGCGCCGGCGATGTCCCAGCGGGTCAGCGGCACACCCTCTACCCAGTACAGCCACAGCAAGGCGATGGTGATGTACATGCCGCCATAGGCGGCGTAGGTGCGTCCGGCCGCGCTGGGGTGCAGGGTCAGCAACCCGGCGAACAGCGCCAGCGCCAGGGCGGCCGGGACCAGCAACCAGGGGCTGCGCCCCTGGGTCACGACCAGCCACGGCAGATAGCAACCGACAATTTCAGCCACGGCGGTGACGGCAAACAGAAGGGCGAGTTTCAGTAGAGCGAACATGACGCGACAGGCTGGGCTGGCCGCAGGGCTGGCGTTCCTGCCTGCCCTGCGGAGGGGTTACATGCCTTCGAGCACGCAGGCATTGCGACCGCGCGCCTTGGCCGCATAGAGCGCCTGATCGGCGCGCTTGAGCAGGCGCTGGTAGTCGGGATGCCCGTCATGGGCGGCCACGCCGACGCTCATGGTGACGCGTTGCTGCGAACCGTCGGGCAGCGACATGGGCTTGTCGGCCAGCCGCAGGCGCAGGCTCTCGGCGACCTGCAAGGCCTGCTGCGCGGTGGCATCGACCAGCACCACCAGAAACTCTTCGCCACCCAGGCGGAAGGTATAGTCGCCGCCGCGGCTATAGGTCGAGATCAGGCTGGCCACCTGTTGCAGCACGAAGTCGCCGGCATCATGACCATGCTCATCATTGACGCGCTTGAAGAAGTCGACATCGACCATCAGCACCGACAGCGGCGAGCCGGTCTTGCGTGCGTAGGCGACCTCCTTGCTCATCACGACATGCAGGTATTTTCGGTTGAGCAGATGGGTCAGGGTGTCGCGACCCGACTCCAGCTGGCTGGCTTTCTCGAACAGCGCATCGACCAGATAGCCGATGGCTTTCGCGCCGTCGCGCAAAGCGTGCAGCAATTCAATTCGGCTGGTGGTGTCGGCGGTATCGGCTTCGTCGAGCATGCGGTCGAGCTCGATGATGTTCTGCTTGGCCTCTTCCGCCTCGCGCGTGCCTTCGAAGGCGTGGGCTGCCTTGTGGTTGAACCACAGACCGAACTCGGATTTGCTCAGGCGCGGCAGCGAGCTGCCGTTCTGCCCGACAGACAGACCGAAAAGCAACTGGTTTTCCCAGTCCAGCAGTGCGGCGCGTTGGCGTTCTTTTTCGGTGCCGATGTTCTGCGACAGGCTCAGCAGGCGATAGCCTTCTTCGGCGCGGGCATTGCGGTCATGCGAGGCGGCGTAGGCCATCGACATCAGTTCGACCGCAAACAGCATGATTTCGCTGATGAAGTTGCCTGTGCTCCAGCGTTGGGCCGGGCTCAGGCTGGCGTCGTCGGCGAGGATGCTCTGCATGCGCCGGATAAGCGCACGGGTGCCGCGCATGACCAGATGAACGGGGATGTTGATGCGCGCATGCACTTCGCCCACCCGTTGCTGGAAAGCGACGGTCGCTTCGAATTCCTGTGTCAGCGCGGCGCCGAAGATCGAGCGCATCCATGCCTGCAGGGATGCGTGCAGTTTTTCCTGGACCAGTTTGTCGGAAAGGAAAAAAGCGGCCGCGTCATCAGCCAGCATCGACTCATAGAAATAATCAGCGAGGCTCCTGGCGTGTTCGACGACACGCTCGTGCGCAAGATGGATGGTTTCGCTGGAGTACTGGGCACAAGTGGCTTTCCAGCGCAGGACATACGTGGCGGTTGGGGAGTTCAAGACGTCGGAGATGTCAAAAGTGGGCCAGGCTCGGAGTGCTGGCGGTGGGGCATTCAGGTTGTTGAGGCTTGTCGCACGATACGGTTTCTGCCACCGTGTTTTGCCTGGTACAGCAGGATATCGGCGCGCCGCATCCAGATGGACACCGTGTCCCCAGTTTGTAGCATAGTCAGGCCCGTGCTGGCGGTAATCTGGTGGTCTTCGTGGATGTCGGGGATTTTGCTGTCGTGCAGCGCCCGGCTCAGGCAAAGGGCAAGCTCGTGGGCTTCGGCAGGTTCTGCGGGCACGACGACGGCGAACTCTTCGCCGCCCACCCGGCCGGTCAGCGCCTGATCGCCCGCGCAGTCCCGGATCAAGCGGCCCATCAGGCGCAATACTGTGTCGCCCACGGCGTGGCCGTAGCGGTCATTGAAGGACTTGAAGTGATCGATGTCGATGAGCAGCAGCGTGTAGGGCTGGCGTGGGGCCCGCGTGATCAGGGCTTCCAGTCTTTCGTCGAACGCGCGTCGGTTCCACAGGCCGGTCAGGCCATCGATATCGCGATCGTTGCGCATCCGGGTGAACATATCGGCCACGCTGGCGGCAAACAGCAGCAGCGCCAGCACCAGGCCCATGAGAACCAGGGACACCTGCAGGATGAGGTCGAAGGCCTGGCTGCCCAGCCAATCCGGCACGATCAGATAGGCTGGCAGGGCCTGGGTGAGCAGGGGGCGGCCAAAGAAGCTCAGGCCGAACAGCAGGAGGATCCAGAAGATGCCCCGGTCAATGAGGCTGCCGCGCAAGGCGTGGCGGATGCGCCAGGCGACGGCGCACAGCACCAGCCCGATGCCGAAATTCAAGGCATAGCTGCGCAGAGCGGGCTCGGGCGAGGCATAGCAGAAGTAGCTGTTCACCAGCCAGATCCCGGCCATGGCGAGGATCAGCCAGCGTTTGGCGCGCCGGCCGTAGCGCACGGCGAGTCCGGCTGCCAGGCTGGTAATGCTGGCCAGCATGGCGGCGGTTGAAACGATGTTGTTCAGGCCCGGGTCGGCCGGCCAGCGCAGGATCTGCATCGCCGCACCCGTTGCGTAAAGCAGGAAGGCGCTTGCCAGCAGAATGAGATAGCTGCGGCGATCATGGAACTTCCAGAGGCAGAAAAAGGTGCCTGAGATGACAATGGCAATGGCTGGGCTTCCCAGCGTCAGGACCTGCGTGGTGCTTAAATTCTGAATCACGGCGGCAAGCCAAGTAAGGCAATGGGCCAGGCGCGGCGCGGCCCTGGCCAGATCGGGTGCTGCGTTGGGGGACTATGCGGAAATGGTGGGGGCCGCGCCAGGTCTGACCTGCGGGGCGGGAAGGGCGAGTGGCGCCGAAGCGGCATTCGCGGAAAACAGCGGGCGATCCATCAACGACTCCTGTAAAGGGCGCGCGGTCGCGCCTGGCATCAGTCAGTAGAAGGCAATGCGTGAATCTTGCTGGGCGGGTCGGAAACCCGTTGCGCGGGTAATGTCAATCTCGATCTCACGGCTGCCTGGTCGCATCGTGGGGGGATGGCGAGGCTTTGATCGGAGCGGACAGGCAGCTGGCATTCTGGCCAGGGCTGCGCCTGATTAATGCCCCGGGGGCGTTGGCCCTATTAGTTGTTGCACAATTCCGGGATCGATAATGGGACGCGCAGCGCAGTATCGTACCGCAGTTGGGAGTAAATTAATATGGGCCTGTTTCAAATCCATATTAATTCCTCTATTAATCTCCATGTATCGGCAGAGATGATTCGTGATTAATGTTTTATTGTTTTCAGATTAATTCACATTAATTCATCTGTCGGTAAATATTTGATTTTTTCCGTATTCCGGACTGCCGGCCCCGGAGGGGGCCGGCAGGGGGTATCAGCCCTTGGGCTGCAGGCGGCCCAATACAAAGCCGTCGACCTCGCTCAGCCGGCCTCGCCACAAAGTCGGTTGCTCGCTGATGGGTTCACCATCCGTGGTGAAAAACAGCGCATCGCTCAGATGGATGTAGTTGGGCAGGGGCTCGACAGGCTGTGGCAGGCGGAAAACGTCGCCCAGTTCGGCCAACGTGCGGCGCACGCTTTCGCGGTCATCCGTGTCAGCTTGCAGGGCGCTGGCGAACCCGTCGGCAAAGCGGTCGAAATAATCTGCGCCCGAGATGATGGTCCCGCCCAACAACATGCCGCCCATCTGCAGGGTCACCCCGATTCCTTGCAGGCCGTCGCCGTTGTTGACCAGGTTTACCAGGAATTGCAGAAAAGCATCTGATTGGGGAGTAGCGTGAGCGCGGGTGTTTGCCATGGGGGTCGTGGTGCAGGGAAAGCCCCATTATCGGCGTCGTCCCGGCCCGCAAAGGGCCGAGAAAACACCTAAATCCCCCGTAGTCTGGCGTCAATGCGGAGCGGGCCCGGGCTGCCGCGTGGCAGGGTAGCCCGGGGCCTTGCGGGGCAGCGGGTTCAGATCAGCGCTTCGATCAGATATGGCCCCTTGCGGGACAGGCCTTGCTCCAGTGCCTGGGTAAAGGCTTCGACAGTGTCGACCCTGACGGCCTCGACGCCCATGCCCGCGGCCAGATGGACCCAGTTCAGGCTGGGATCCTGGATGTCCAGCATGCGCAACGCGTTGTGGCCGGGCGATTGCACGCCGACGTTTTTCATCTCGCCGTGCAGTGTGGCGTATGAGCGGTTGGCCAGCACGATGGTCAGACAGTCGAGATGCTCGCGGGCCTGGGTCCAGAGCGCCTGCACGGTGTACATGCCGCTGCCGTCGGCCTGCAGGGTGATGACCTTGCGGTCGGGGCAGGCGACAGCGGCCCCGGTGGCCATGGGCAGCCCGATACCGATGGCGCCGCCGGTCAGTTGCAGCCAGTCGTGGGGGGCGGAAACGGCATTGCTGATGCCGAATTCGCGCCCCTGCGTGATCGATTCGTCGCAAACGATGGCGTTCTCCGGCAGTCGCCTGGCGGTGATCAGGCATACGGCTGCACCGGTGAGCGCACCGGATCGCGGGATCTCGGTGGCGATCTCGACGGGGGGCAGGCCGGGCGCGCTGGGGGACACGCCCAGTTCATCGGCCAGCCATTCCAGCGCCTGGAGCAGATCCTGTTCGGGCGTGGCCATCACGATGGGGGCGTGCTCCTGAGGGGCCAGCAGGCTGGGCTTGCCCGGATAGGCGAAGAAGGCGACCGGGGCGGCGGCGCCGACCAGGATCAGTTGTTGCACGTCATTCAGGGCAGCCAGCGCCTGGTCGACGGGGTAGGGAATGCGGGTGACGGGCGTACGCCCCAATCCGCGCTGCACGCGGCGGTTCGAGGTCGGCGACAGCAGGCGCACCCCGGTGGCCTGTGCGATACGGCCGGCGACCGACAGCGCCGGCTCGCGCAGGGCCGTGCCGCCCAACAGCAAGGCCGTGCGCTTGCCGCTGCGAATGGCCTGGGCGGCCGCGCGCAGCATGGCCGCATCGGCGGGAGCGGCTGCTTCTTGCGCAGCAACGACCGGAGCAGGGGAGTTGGCGGGCAGCTCGCCCCAGGCCGCGTCGGCCGGCAGGATCAGGGTGGCGATGTTGCCCGGCGCCTGGCGGGCAATGCGCACCGCTTCGGCGGTGTCTGCCGACAGCGCCTGCGCCGTCAGGCTGCGGTGCACCCAATGCGACATCGGTTGCGCCACGCCTTCGACGTCGCTGGTGAGCGGCGCGTCGTACCGAACGTGGTAGGTGGCGTGATCGCCCACGACATTGACCATGGGCGTGCGCGCGCGCTTGGCATTATGCAGATTGGCCAGACCATTGCCCAGGCCGGGGCCCAGGTGCAGCAACGTGGCGGCCGGTTTGTCGGCCATGCGCGCATAGCCATCGGCGGCGCCGGTCACGACGCCTTCGAACAGGCCCAGAACGCAGCGCATGCGCGGTTTGCGATCCAGTGCCGCGACGAAATGCATCTCGGAGGTGCCAGGATTGGCAAAGCAGACATCGACATCGTTGGCAAGCAGGGTATCGCAAAGACTATCAGCACCGTTCATGGGTAGATCCGTGGTTTGCGTTGGACAGGCGCGGGGGACGCCGCGCGCGAGGTAAAGAGGCCATGATAGAAAGACTGCGCGTTTGCGGACAGGTCCACTCTGATGCGCCGGCATGGGGCCGTTGCCAGCCGCCTTTCCTGTTGCGTTGCGGCATGCCGGTTGACAGGTCTGCGCCGCGCTCGGTAACTTGCCCCACTGTGAACCTTCTTTCCAATTCTGATTCTTCGTGTCGCCCGGCCATGCTGCAGCAGTTTTCGTGCAACCAGGCAGGGCGCGATATCGCCGTGGGGGATATCCATGGCTGCTTCGGCAAGCTGGAGGCCGCCTTGCGCCGGATCGGCTTTGCCGCAGAAACGGATCGCTTGTTCGCCGTGGGCGACCTGGTCGATCGCGGGCCTGAATCGCATCGGGTGATGGAGTGGCTGCGCTACCCGTGGTTTCATGCCGTGAGCGGCAACCACGAGCAGCTGGCGTGGCGCAGGGCCTTGGGCGACCCCGTGCCGGACATCGACCATGTGAGGCATGGCGGGCAATGGCTGGATCTCCTGGATACGCCTGAACAGCTGGAGCTTGGCCGGCAGTTGCGCGCCTTGCCGCTGCTCATCGAGGTCGAGACCCGCCTGGGGCCGGTCGGGTTGGTGCACGCCGACTTCCCTTATGACGATTGGCGCGTCGCCCATACGGGGGGATTCAGCGTCGAGGACGAGGAAACCTGTCTTTGGTCCATGGCCCGCTACCGCAGCCAATACCATCAGCCCATTCGTCATGTGCGCGCCGTGGTGCACGGGCATCTGACCCTGCCGCGCATGACGCAACTGGGCAACGTCCTTTATATCGACACCGGCGGCTGGCGTAACGACGGCCATTTCACGCTGCTTGATCTGCATACGCTGAAGCCTGCCCGTTGATCCGTAGTGGCGTGCTGCCGGCGACCCTGTAGTATGTCGGGCAGGTTCCCTTTCGCTCGTGCGCCCATGTCCCAGGATGCATTGATTCCCTTGGCGTTCAGATTGCTCGATGACCTGTATGGCGGCGTGGCTTCCCCTGAGGCGTGGCCGCAGGCCGTGCGTGGCCTCGGGGTGGCGCTGGGAGGTGTGGCGGTGTCCGTCCTGACGCATCACCGGCCCTCCGACCGCCTGAGCATCGTCGATGCGGGGACGTTGCCCGACGGGGTCATGGCAGGTTTCCAGGAAATGAACGCCAGCGATCCGGCCCGTGCGGCGGCGTCCAGCCTGGCGGCCGGTCACATCTATGTCGATCATGAGTTTCACGGCGAGGCCGCCCTGCAGCGCCTGGCGTTCTATCGCGATTTTCTGAATCCGTTGGGCATGGGGCGTTATGCCGTATTGCCGGCCGGCGCGGATGCGCAATACACCCATGTGGTGTCGGTCTTGCGAGAGGCCGGTCGGGGCGGCTTCAGCATCGAAGAGCGACGCCTGATGCGGCTCCTGCAGCCGCACTTGCGGCATGCCCTTGATCTGCGTCAGCAGCTGTCACGGTGGCAGGCGCGAACGCATTGGGTCGAGCGCAGTCTCGATGCGCTGCGCAGCCCGGTCCTGGCCTGTTCCCTGCGGGGCGATATCGTCATGGCCAATGCGGCGGGCAGACAATGGCTGGCGCAGGCGGACTGCCCCCTTGGCAAGGGCGAACCGTCCAGGGCGCTGCGTGGTTTGCTGCGGCGCGCTTGCGGCGAGGGGGTGGAGATGGCTGCGGCGGGGACGTTGCTGTTGGGCCCGGGGGAGGTGCTCGTGGCCTTGCCCCTGGCGCCGCGTGAGCAGGCCGGGCGCGACGCCCTGGCGCTGGTGGCGGTGCAGGGCGTGCGCTGGCGTGCGGCGGTGCCGGGCGAGATGTTGCGGGCGCTGTTCGGCCTGACGCCGGCGGAATCCCGGTTGCTCAGGCAATTGGCGCTGCATGACGCACCCCTGACGGAGCACGCCGGTCAGTTGCAGTTGTCCTTGAACACGCTGCGCACGCAGCTGAAGGCGATCTTTCAGAAGACCCATTGCCGACGGCAGTCCGACCTGCTGCGGCTGGTGGATCAACTGGGGCTCTTCGGGGCTGCCTGCTCTGCGGATCAGGAGCGTGGCGCAAAGGGAGAGTTCGGCGAGGTCGGCCGGGCGCAGAGTGACTTGAATTCCTCTGATTCCCAGGGAATGGGGAAGAACTCGCCGTCGTCCGCCCGGACGTAGGGGGAATTTTCCGTGCGTCTTTTGTGGAGCACGCCGATCAGTTCCCGCCCCATGTATTGATAGATCACATCCAGGTTGAGGCAGGCGGTATCGAGCAGCGCCCTGGTGTCGCCCATGTCGATGCGCTTGCCGTCCGGCAGCACATAGCTTAGATACAGATTGGCCGAGTAGCGTTGAACCATGCCCTCCTGTTGCTGGGCGGCGCGATTGGGCTCATGGTCGTAGAAAAAGGTATAGATGAAACCCTGGTTGTTCGTGAAGGGCCGAACGTTGTCGCGGCCAGTGTTCAGGGCAACGAATTCCTGCCAGGGCCGTGTGCGTGAAGGGTCGATGTTGACCATGCCGCTGCTGTTGCCGCCCATGCGGACCGCAACGTATACCGGGGTGCCTCGCTTGCGCAACAAGGTGTCGGCATGGGTATAGGCCTGTTCGCTGGACGTGGGGGGATGGTACCCACGCTTGAGCGTGGCAAAGTCTTCAGAATCTTGCGTGCCCGGTACCGATGCGCAACCGGCAAGAGCGCTGATAGCGGCTGCACCCAGCAGCGACAGGATGGTTTTCATTTTCTCCCCCATGGGCGCCGGCACACAGGCCGCGCCCTCGTTTTATCAATGTCCGGCTCGCCCTCGCGATGGCGTCATGGCGATGTGCGAGCATCATGCCACGCAGCGGGGGATGCGCATCACCCGAAGCGGTGATGCCGGAGATCATGAGGCCGGCAAGAACGCCCGCTCAACGGGGTGTCGGGCCAGCTGGCGAGCGGCCAGTGCGTTCGCGTAGTCGTACTTCTTTTCTATGCACGGAAAATACGAGCCGGGGGGCTGTCGTTCGTGGATTGCCCTGCGGGGAGAGGGGAGGGCTTGGGGTGAGCGCGGAGCACGTATTTGTCCCGCTATAGTTTCCCTCTTGTCCTGATCGTACGTTTCTGCGGGGGGATATTTATGGCCAAAGCCGAATTAATTCGATTGGCACCCATTTTCAGGTTCACTATCGTGGGTCGAATCGGGGAGCAGTTCTCCAATCATCCATTAAAAAGGAATCCGGGATGAGATTGTTTGGCAAGGCTTTGATGTTTTCCTTGAGCTTGCTGGTCGCCGCCTGCGGGATGCTGTCTTCTCCCTTCGAAGGGGTTAATGACGAGAAAGTGGCACGCATGCAGCTTGCCGACTCGATAAAGACCAGCGATCTCTATGGGGCCTGGGCGATCTCGGATGAAGACCCCATCGATTTCCTCTATCTGGTGGTTTTCATGCCGAATCACATGGGCGTGCTTTATCTCACCATGGATGAAAAGGATGGCAAGCCGGAATCCGTCTATACGGAGGCGTTGACCTGGAAGTTCAACGAGAAAACCCGGGTGTTCACCATGCATTCCACCGAGAGAAAATCGGTCGTGAATGGAAAGCCGGAAAAGATTGAAAAAATAAACGAGGTAAAGGACTATAAAACCAAGATGTACATGCTGGATGGCAAGCGACTTGCCGTTCAGTTTGAAGGCGATGGCAAGACGGATAACAGGAAATATATTTTCCTGAGAATGGAAGACGAAACCTATTACAAACTGGTCAAGGGTGTGCCAGGGTTGCCGCGCTTGAAGTAATCCTGCATCTCAAAAAAGCCGGCTCCTGCAATCATGAGGGGCCGGCTTTTTTTGTTGATTCGTGTGCGGGGTGCAGCGGGACAACTATCCGTCGGATAGCTTCAATTCCGATACATAGTCTTCTAAGCTGCCCTTAATTGAGCGCGGGTTGCATGTCAGTTCTGCGATGCTAGGGCTCCCTTTGAGAACATTCACTCCTGTCGTCGTTGTCTGCTCATGAGAGTCGTAGGATGTTGATACTATGTATTTATATTCCCCATTCGGGAATGTCAACGAATGGTTGTGGTATCTCCCGAAACCGTCCCATGCAAAAAGTTCGATATTTCTTTTTGGAACCGTGATTCTCAACTCGGGCGTTCCTTTTTTTGGCCCATAAGAATATGTAAGATTTTCATTTTTTTGCGTGATTTGAAGAAATTTCTTGTTTTTTTCTATAGTGCAAGAAAAAATTTCTTCTGCTGCCGCCCCTGAGCTTGCGAGGGTGATGAGGCTTGCGGCTACTACATTGCAGTAATTTTTCATCCTGATCTGGCTCCTTCAGATGCCGATTTTTCTTGCGGTTCTCCCGTGCTGCAGCCATCTCATTATCTGTTGTGTGTGAGATCCCGGGCAAGCAGCGATCTATTTGGGCTGACTGCCCAAGATGTCCAGAATACGTTCTATCTCGACTGAGGCAGTGACAAGGCGTAGCCGAGATCCGTCGGCAAATAACGTCTAACTCTACTGGCACAGCGCAATTTTCATTAGCTGCTCAACCTGAGCAGGTTCTGCTGGGTCCATACAGCCCTGCTCATGCTGTCTGCTTTGGTCATTGCACTGGTCAGGTCTCAGCGGCCAATGATGGCCTCAAATTCTGGAACTGCCTCGCCGCTGCCGGTGAGGGTGTTGTACGCGACCTTGGCCTGCGGAGCTTTCTTCTTTTTGACGATGAGCTTTTCAGCCCCAATTTTTCAGCTTCTTGTGGATGTACCGCCTGACTTCATAGTATGCGGAGCACTGGGGTAGTTGCGGAGCAAAACAAAAGGCCCTCACCGAAGTGAGGGCCTTGAATTCTCTGGTGGCGCATCCCTGATTCGAACAGGGGACCTGCGGATTATGATTCAGTTTGATGGCAACGCATTGATGGTGCTTTGTCTTTGCAATCAATTTGTTAGGTCATTCTTCAACCGCTATGCATATGCTATGTTTTGCTATGCGGTTGACGCTTTGTTGACACCAAAATCTCATACACCAACTAACCTTTCATATTATGAAAGTGATTTATTGCCGATTCAATTCTAGATAAAAAAACTGAGAATCCGTTAAAGTTGATTTTTTCAGAGAATCTTTCAATTACCTGAGTTGCAAAAACAGATTTCCCATAAAACATATCTATGCTTGCTTTATCGTCTGGATTAAATTTTTTCCCATCAACCAAAATTTTTTTTGTGTCTTTATCAAAACAATCTTCAATCATGGAGTGTTGACCATGTTTAGCTATTGGGGTAGGTACTATATATAAATTTTCCCCAGCATATATATATTCCTCAGCAGGGGAAATTTGCCTATTTAGAATTTCCCTTAACTTAGAGTAGATTCCCTTCGCACCAGAATCATTATCTATAATCATGATAACTGGATGATTTAGTTCCAATGCTGTAAATTTACTTATTCCGCTCAAATAAGAATTAATAAACTTCGGAAAATCTCCAGTACCACCACTCAAGCCCAGTATCCGGCCCGTACTGGTTTCAGCATATTTATAAAACCTGACTTTCATTTTAAAACTATCGACACCAACCCTCTCCCCAAGCAATTGATGTTGACCAGCCAGACTTTTAATAGCACATTTCAGATAAATATTATCTGTCTTTCCTTCGCAAAGAATTATAGGTCTCGTAGATAGATAGAAATCCTTGTAAAGAAGAAATTTTCTATATGTTTTTTCTTTTTGCGTGATGCTTGCTGCCTCAAGTCCCTGCCTAAGAACGTTGTTTTGGTCGATGCTATCAATAAATCCAAGCATTCCATGCAACTGATTCAGCGTTCCCTCAGGAAACTCGTCCATTGGTGCAACCCCTGCTTTTGGGATAAAAAAGGTTCCTTTTGAAAAAAGGCTATGCACCATAGCTCGAACTTGCTTTCTATACTCTGATCTAACGTTTATTTTTTTATTCACAACCAAACCAGTAACGCTTTGTCTGGATGTTTTGTATTGCATTCTGGTTTTATTTTTATTCTCAGAAAACTTATTTGTTTTCAATATATCAGATAATTCTTTTCCGACACTCCATCCATGCCCCTCATCATCTTTGGCTGCTATGGAAGAAGGAAATTTTTTTTTGTTTGTTGAAAAGGTTATGTCGTCAGCATAGCGAGTGTAAGAGCAACCATTTTTAATGGCTAAAGATAGTAATCGCACATCTAAAATATGTCCAATTATATTAGATATAACAGGAGAGCAAGGACTTCCTTGTGGCAACGAGTTTTCGTGGCAACATATCTGTGCAATTATGGTTGCTATCTTTGGATCAAGTTCAAACCGATTGTCTTTTATGAAAAACCCACGCACCCTACCAAAATTTATTGACCCAAAAAAATCTTTAATGTCAATATTAAAAATATAGCGCTTCGCTCTATGAACCTCTGCGTTTGTAATTATGTTTCTTTTTTTCTCAAATCCATGCGACATGGGATCAACATAACTATTTTCTGATCGCAGTTCATCTAGGCAGTTCTGCAATAAATTAGAAAGATTCTTTTGTAGACGCTTAAGCTTAGGGATTGGTGATTTTATTGTTCTAGTGCCACCACCCTTCTTCGGTATTTCAAAAGATGAGTATTTATCAGATTCATCAATGACATACAAAATATAAGACAATTTTCCTGCCTTGTAATTCAACAAGGTAGAAATATCGTAAATATCTTTGGCCGCTTTAAGTTTTTTTAATTGTGTCATAAAGGGAGGGGGATGGGTGGCCCACAAGCACTCCTAAGCGTATGCAATGGATATATCCCAGTCAACTACTAGGGATTATGGGGCGTACAGGAGCAATGCTCCTGCCGTTGTTGTCACTTGCCACGAAACAATGGCAAAAAAATCTGCTTATGGGCCAAAACTATGATACCAGCAGTATCGCTTTGATTCAATTCAAAGTTTGACATCAGATAGCTCCACGCTCGCCGCTTGGCAGGGTTGCAGGGTAAAAACACCCTGCAACCCAACCAACAGCGTGTGTGATCAGAGGTGTGTCAAGGATTCGCTTCGCCGGGTACTCACCCGGTCCCGGCAAGCCGGGCTGCGGCTTCCGTGCCCGTCCTTGACATGGCACACGCAGTCTAGGTAAGTTGCTCTGTTATGTTCTCTCCGACGATAGACAATGCAAGACACGTTACGCCTGCGCCGCTTCAATCTGAATACACAGGGACGAGACTTCGCAGTTGGCGACATTCACGGCTGTTTCAGCAAGCTGGATACTGCGCTGCGTAAGGTGCGCTTTTCAGCGGAACGTGATCGGCTGTTTGCCGTTGGTGATCTGGTAGACCGGGGGCCAGAGTCAGCTCTGGTGCTGGAATGGCTTGCGCAACCTTGGTTTCATCCCGTCTGTGGCAATCACGACCTGATGACATGGCGCCGGGCGTCGGGTGATCCACTGCCAGATATTGACCATGCCGCGCACGGCGGGGAATGGCTCGACAGTCTGGATGAACTGACGCACCAACGCATTGCACAAAGTCTGCGTGAGTTGCCGTTAGCGATTGAAGTGGACACGGCAGATGGGCCAGTAGGCATCATCCATGCCGACTTCCCATATGACGATTGGCAAGCCGTATACGAACACCAATTCAGCGCCGAGGACGAAGATACCTGCCTGTGGTCTATCGACCGCTACCGTACCGGGTACAAGCAGCCAGTCCGCAGTGTTCGCGCCATCGTGCATGGTCACATGACCGTGAGCAAGATGGCGCAATTGGGTAACGTGTTTTTCATCGACACCGGGGGATGGCGCGGTAATGCCCCCGTTTTGCACGGGTTTCAAAAGTAGAAACTATGCGGCCATGGCCAGC
>NZ_FKBR01000017.1 GCF_900078335.1 Bordetella trematum | reverse complement strand
TCCAAGACAAGATGAGGGAATCGGTCAGCGTAGTTGATTATGGGGCAGACCCGTCCGGGCAGACTGATAGCACTACGGCCATTGATGCTGCGCTGCAAGAGACGGATTCGCCATATTTCCCTGACGGTACCTATCTCTATGGAGGCGATATTGACGCGCTGTTTGCGCGCAACCCACAGGGCCCTGGCAGCGTTAGGTTCGATGGGCTGGACTACAAAATTTTGCGGCACGCAGCAACTAATGTCCTTTGGCCAGGGGACTTCAACGTCTGGGCGATGGGGCATGCGCTGGGGACCAACAATGTTCAGCGCATGCAAATCCCTTGCGGTGTGACACATGCACGAATGGGGTTTTCGCAAAATACAACTGTCTATCACGTAGAAGGAACCAGGGTCGCGGATGCTATGCGCATCCAGCGCAACGCTACTACAGCCGACGAAAGCGATCACGTGGTCGTGATCAATTTGTCGCGTGAAGAGACCAAGCCACTGCAAGGGCGGCGGTGCATCTTCGAGATCAACGGCTGCCGATCCTCCGCATACACGGGTTCCGGGGTGGTCTATCGCATCCAGATGTCTCGGGAGCCTGAACAACCCATTCTGAGGGATGACGGCGCTTATACCAGTGGCAATGAGGTGCTTGCGGTTGGGAGCATTGAGCTTCCTCTTGTGACTCGCCCCAGGAGCGCGCCATTTTTTATAACAGTGGATGTGCCAGAGGATTCCATCCAGGTATCAGTGGCCCTGGCGATTGGCTTTTCTGGTGAGGCTCCGGCCGACGATTACGTCGAATTTGAGTGGATACGTATGTATCCCGGCGAGGCGCCCGAGCGGCTTGATGAGCTGACCGTATCTCAGCAGTTCGACAAGGCATCGACACGCTATCAGACAAGCTATCCCTATGGCGCTCCGCGTGGATCCGTGACTCGGCAAGGGGCTGTTTCTGCAGTCGCTGTAACGGCCGCGGTCAATTGGGCGATATCGATTCCGATCAAATTCAGCCCTCCAATGGTAGTTCCGCCGCAGTTTTTGTTTCAGCAGCCACTGAGTGGGACGGAGTCGAGGCTGCTTGACGTGGATTCCAACACAGTGATTAACGGCCTGGGTTATGACCTAAGCGAGCGCGGAGCCGTGATAACAAACAACGCCGCCGCAGTGGTGGGGCATCGGTATTTGTGCCACTGGACTGCATCGGTCATTTTTTAGGAGCTGTCATGCCCGTGGTTATTGGCATCAAGCGCGAGTTTGAATACACCGGCAACGATCTTCGTGGGCGTCCGTGCCTGTTCCCCAGGGAGGTGCGGAATCACGTCATGGCGCAAGCGTTGAATTTCCGGACCAAGTTGATTGATTCGCGAGCAGATCGATATCTTGCATTTCCTCAGGCGCAGTTGCTTAAGGGCTCAATTGTTGGCATCTACAGTGACGGCGTAGGGCACGCTGACTCTGATCGTCAAGTAATGTTCAGATCGGATGATTATGGCGAGTCTTTTCGCACTACGCCTTTCGCTGTCAAGAATCCACAGGGTGGCGGGTACCTCTATGACTTCTCGCTGATTGAAGATCTCGTCTCTGCGGGGGAATCGGTTGCGCTGAAGGTGTTCACCATTACCAATGATGGCGGCACGCTCCGACCGACCGTAGTAAGCCAGATCCAGGCTGAAGGTCTCACATACTCCACATGGGGGAGGGTGACGCGCGGTAGTGATGGTAAATACTACCGGACGGCCTACGCAAGCTTGTCTCCCGCGCAGCAGCAACCTGCGGTGTTTGAGTCAAGCGACATGATCACGTGGATTTTTAAGTCTGTGATCATGTCTCTTCCTGGGCGGCTGCTGAATGAGTGCGCAATTGTAGAAACCTCGCCAGGGTCTTGGCTCGCCCTGTGCCGCGAGGACTCCGGCGCGAATAACCCCATCTACTGGGCTCGATCGACGTCAAACATGGGCATATCCGGATGGTCTGCGGCCCAGGCCTATCCGACAAATCTAGTTCAAGGCCGGCAGCCGGATTTGATCAAACTTTCTGACGGCTCTCTTTTGCTCGCCACGGGCGACCGAAGCGGAACCTCTGGATACGGAGGGTCTGCTGGAGATCAAGTCACCAGCTTCAGCACGACAGGGATCACGGTCTTTCGTACAACGGACATGAGCGGGGCGACGTGGGGCTATCGCACTCGCATTGCTCCGATCTACTCGACCGACGGCGGGCAGCCGTCCCCTGTCGAGATCAGCCCAGGCAGAGTTTTCATGCCTTTTTATGCGCGCCGCAGCACGAAGGCGCTGCCCGCCATCGGTAGCGCGACTTTCGACACTGCACCGCTCTGACGAACAGAGGGGTAGACATGCCCAAAAGGATCATAAGAATGAACAACGACGGCCTGAACCTTGCGGTCAGCACCGGCACGGGCCTGGCGGCCTGGCTGGCCACCTTCAGCGCGGTAGTGCCCGTGCTCTGGGGGATCTATGTCTTGATCCTGATCGCCATCAAGCTGCCCGAGCTGCACGAAAAGAACCCGATGTTCCGGCGCGCGTGCGCGTGGGTCATGTCGGTTCTGCGTGGAGGCCGACGTGGATAAAGGGAAAATCGCGGCCGGGGTGGTATCTGCGGCCATCGCCCTGGTGGCGGCCTGGGAGGGGCGCTCGCTGATCGCGTATGCCGATCCGGTTGGCATCCCGACGATCTGCGAAGGGTATACCCATGGCGTGAAGCTGGGTGATGTGGCCACGCCGGCGCGCTGCGACGAGCTGACCCGCCAGGAAGTCGTCAAGGCGCTGGCCGTGGTGGAGGGCTCGACGCCCCAGGCGCTGCCGGACGGCGTGCGGGTGGCGTTGGCCAGCTTCGTCTACAACGTAGGGCCGGGCGCCTACGCCGGCTCGACCCTGGTCAGGAAGCTGCGCGCGGGCGACCTGGCCGGGGCCTGCCGCGAGCTGCCGCGCTGGGTGTATGCCGGCGGCACCAAGCTGCGGGGCCTGGAGCGTCGGCGCGCAGCGGAGATGCAGATATGTCTGTCCGGGCTGTAGCCATCGGCGCGGCCGTCGGCGCGCTGCTGCTGGCCGGGTTGCTGGCCGAGCGGCATTGGTACGGCGCTGCCCAATACAGGGCAGGCGCTGCCGCCAAACAGGTAGAAATCGAGAAGCGCCAGCTCGCCATCGAGCGCGGCTGGCAAGAGGAGAAAGATCGTGCGGATGCTGAACGCCGGGGGGCCGTGCTGGCGCGGCAAGCTGTCGAAGCGCAACTGGTCAAGTCAGATCGGGATCGTGCCGCTGCTGTTGCTCGCATTGACGGGCTGCGCCGCCAACTTGCCCAGCGGGACGCCGCGTCTACCAGCGCCAGCAGCCGACCTGATGCAACCGGCCCCGACTGGATCGGCGTATTTGGAGAGTGTCTCGGCCGAGCTGAAAGCCTTGGACGACGACTTAGCGAGGTGGGAAAAGACGCTGCAGG
>NZ_FKBR01000016.1 GCF_900078335.1 Bordetella trematum | reverse complement strand
GCACCCTCTCCCGCCGCGCCCTGGCCCTGTACCTGCTGGCCTACCGCAAGCAGTGGGATATCAACGTCGCCTGCTACGGCCTGTGCAGCGCCGCCATCGTCTTTTCCCTGCTGCTGATGACCGGCGTCATCGGCCCGACCCTCGACGCCCACGGCGAACCCATCCACACCGCCAGCGATGGCGGAAAGACCGCGTATGCGGCGAAGGAGTGA
>NZ_FKBR01000015.1 GCF_900078335.1 Bordetella trematum | reverse complement strand
ATCATCAATTGACCCAGCAGGCCGCTGTCCACCAGCGTAATCGCATCCACGCCGGCACCGGTGGTGATGGACGTGTCGCCACCCACCGTCACCGTATCCAGGCTCACGGTGTTGGCACCGTCACCCGCTTCGATTGCCAGCGAGCCGCCGATGTCGGTCTGCACCTGGGTGACGCTGTCGTTGCCCGCGCCCGAGGTGATCTGGGTAGCACCACCCACCGTTACCACGGTCAGGTCGATGGCGTTGTCGCCCTC
>NZ_FKBR01000014.1:271-146885 GCF_900078335.1 Bordetella trematum | reverse complement strand
ATCGCCTACAACCTGCTCAAGACCACCGCCGGCAGCAACGTGGCCATCGGCCCCTTCCTGATGGGAGCCAATGCGTCGGTCAACATCCTGACGTCCAGTTCATCGGTGCGCCGCATCATCAACATGACGGCGCTCACGGTGGTGGACGCCAACCTCGCGCGCTGACATGCGCTGCGTGGCGCGCCAGCCCCGTCCCGTCGGCCTGGTGCTGACCGGCGGCGGCGCGCGCGCCGCCTATCAGGTGGGCGCGTTGCGCGCCATCATGGAGATCATCGACCCGCGTGCGCGGGCCGGTTTTCCCAACCCATTCCCCATCATCTGCGGCACCTCGGCCGGCGCGGTCAACGCGGCCGCGCTGGCCTGCCGCGCAGACCGGCCGCATCTGGCCGTGCGCCGCATGGAGCGGTTGTGGACCTCGCTGGACAGCGGCATGGTCTATCGGGCGGATGCCCCCGGGCTGATCCGCAGCGGCGTGCGCTGGCTGAGCCTGCTGGCGCTGGGCTGGATGTTCGCCGGCTGGCGCCGGCGCCGTCCGCAGTCGCTGCTGGACAGTGAGCCGCTCAGCCTGCTGCTCGAACGGGTGCTCAACTTCCAGCGCATGCGCCACAATCTGGCCACCGGCCATCTTGCGGCGGTGGCGATCACGGCCTCGGGTTATACCAGCGGCGAGCACTTGACCTTCTATCAGGCGGAAACGCCGATCGAACCCTGGCGGCGTTCGCTGCGGCGCGCGGTGCCGGCCGACCTGGGGGTGGATCACATCATGGCCTCGTCGGCCATTCCTTTTGTCTTTCCGGCGCGCGCGGTCAGCGTCCAGGGGCAGACCGAGTGGTGCGGCGACGGTTCGGTGCGCCAACTGGCCCCCATCAGCCCGGCCATCCACCTGGGCGCCGAGCGCGTGCTGGTCATCGGCACCAGTTTCCGTGATGAAACCCATCCCGAGAAGCGCGCCGCCGAGCCGGGTTATCCGACGCTGGCGCAGGTGGGCGGCCATGCGTTGTCGAGTATTTTCCTGGATAGCCTGGCGATGGATCTGGAGCAGCTCGAGCGTAACAATCGCCTGCTGTGCCAGGCCTCGGCGCGCGACCCGGCGGACCTGAAACTGCGTCCTATCCAGGCGCTGGCCATCACCCCCAGCCAGTCGCTCGATGAGTTGGCATTACAACACTTGCACGCCATGCCGGTTGAAGCGCGTACTCTTTTTCGCGTGCTCGGTGTATCGTCCGAGCCGGGTCGCGCAGGCGGCGGGGCGTTGATGTCCTATCTGCTGTTTGAAAGCGCGTTTACACAACGATTGATTGAACTGGGTTATGCCGATACGATGCGGCGTAATGAAGAAGTGCTGAAGTTTTTCGAGGAGGCCCGGGCATGACGCGCAACGGCCACGATACGCTGTTACGACAATTGCAGCAGGGAGGCGCCATCGCGCCCGACGCCATGGACAAATCGTCCCTGGCCAACGCAACCCAGGAGCTGGGCATGACCCTGCTCGTGGCGGATTGCGATCGCGCCCGCAGTCGCTCGGCGGTGCTGCGAGCCATTGTGAAGGCGGTGGACTTCCCCGAGTTCTTCGGCGGCAATCTCGACGCCCTCTATGACTGCCTGTGCGACACGGTGCTGGACCAGAAGGTCGGCGCGGTGCTGTGGCTGGAGCGGCTGCATTCGGGCGACCCCGCCCTGGAAGAAGATGCCGGCGCCATCGAGGCGGTGTGCGCCGACGCGGCCGAGTTTGCGCGTGAGAATGGCCGGCAGTTCTGCTACGTGATCGAACATGCGGGCCGCCATCCGGACCCGGAGCCGGGCGTGGCCGCCGCGCCTTACGGCGAAGCCTGATTCCCGGGCGGCTGAGGCCGGCTCAGTGCCAGCCCAGCCAGGCGCTGACCGAGGCCAGCAGGGCCAGCCCTGCGGTTTCGGTGCGCAGCACCCGCGGCCCGAGGCGTACCGTCTGCACCCCGGCGGCCTGCGCCAGAGTCATCTCTTCGGGCGACCAGCCCCCTTCCGGACCCACCATCAGGGTCAGCGCCTCGGGCGTTGGCTGGGTCTTCAGCCAGTCTGATAGATGTAGCTCGGCATCAGGGTGAGCCATGATGCGCACGCCCTGGGCCGGCAAGGCCAGCCAGGCACGCAGGGATTGCGGCGGCTCGACCGCCATCAAACGGTTGCGGCCGCACTGCTCGCTGGCGGATTCGGCAATGCGTTGCCAGTGAGCCAGCCGTTTTTCCAGGCGCGGGCCGCTCAATTGCAGCACGCTGCGCTGGGCCGCGATGGGCGCCACGCCGGCCGCCCCCAGCTCGACGGCCTTCTCGACGACCCAATCCATCTTGTCGCCCGATGGCAGTCCCTGGGCCAGCCAGAGTCGGCCCGGTAGCTCGGCCTCGCGCGGATCGTGGGCGCCGAGTTGCGCATAGGCCTGTTTTCCTTCGACCTCCAGCTGCGCGGGGTACTCGCCGCCCTGACCATTGAACAGCACGATCCCGGCGCCTTCGCGCAAGCGCAGCACGCGCAGTGCGTGGTGCGCCAGGGCCGGCGGCAGCGCCAGTCGCTGGCCGGCAGCCAGGGGGGTGTCGCAGTAGAACCGGGGCAGACTCATGCGGCAGGAACTCGGTGAATGACAGGCAATGGGCGCAAAGTTTACCCGGCCGGCAGGTCGCAGGGGGGGGCCGGCTTGTCCATGGCTCGGATGGGATTACCCCTAGATGGTAAAATGGCGAGCTTTATAACCCGATACCGATGGCGCTGCCGAGGCGGCGGTGCCAGCAGCCAAAGAGCCTCCGCATGAGCACTCCGAATGCCCCCCAACTAGCCTTGGCAGATGCCATCCGCATTCTTTCGATGGATGCGGTTCAGAAAGCAAACTCGGGGCACCCCGGGGCGCCGATGGGCATGGCTGAAATCGCCCAGGCGTTGTGGCTGGGAAATCTGCGCCACAATCCGGCTGACCCGGCCTGGGCCAACCGTGACCGTTTCGTGCTGTCCAACGGCCACGGCTCGATGCTGATCTATGCCTTGTTGCACCTGACCGGCTACGATCTGTCGCTCGACGAGCTGAAGCATTTTCGCCAGATGCACTCGAAGACCCCGGGCCACCCGGAAGTCGGCATCACCGCAGGCGTGGAAACCACCACCGGCCCGCTGGGCCAGGGTCTGGCCAACGCGGTCGGCATGGCGCTGGCCGAGTCGCTGCTGGCGGCCGAGTTCAATCGTCCCGGCCACGCCATCGTCGATCACCACACCTATGTGTTCCTGGGCGACGGTTGCCTGATGGAAGGCATCTCGCACGAAGCGTGTTCGCTGGCCGGCACGCTCAAGCTGTCCAAGCTGATCGCGCTGTACGACGACAACGGCATCTCCATCGACGGCAAGGTCGAGTACTGGTTCGGCGACGATACCGCCAAGCGTTTCGAGGCCTATGGCTGGAACGTGATCCGCGGTGTGGACGGCCATGACGCGGCCGCCGTGGATGCCGCCATCAAGGCGGCCCGCGCACAGACCGAAAAGCCCACCCTGATCCTGTGCCGTACCGTGATCGGCAAGGGCGCGCCCACCATGGCCGGCACGGCCAGCGTGCATGGCGCCCCGCTGGGCAATGATGAAATCGCCGGCGCGCGCGCCGCCATGGGCTGGCGCGGCGAGCCCTTCGAAATCCCCCAGGATGTCTACCAGGCCTGGGACAGCCGTGCCGCCGGCGCGGCGGCCCAGAATCAATGGCAGCAGCAGTTCGACGCCTACGCCGCGCAGTTTCCGGCCGAGGCGGCCGAGTTCACGCGCCGCATGCAGGGCGAGCTGCCGGCCGGCTTCGGCGAAAAGGTCCAGGCCTATATCGCCGCGACCGCTGCCAAGGGAGAAACGGTTGCCACGCGCAAGGCGTCGCAATTCGCCATCACGGAACTGGCCGCCCTGCTGCCGGAGCTGCTGGGCGGCTCGGCTGACCTGACCGGCTCGAACTTCACCGACTGGAAGGGCGTGGCCGCCGTGCGCGCCGCCGAGGGCGGTGGCGTGAGCTTCGGTCGTCACATCAATTACGGCGTGCGCGAGTTCGGCATGGCCGCCATCATGAACGGCATTGCCCTGCATGGCGGTTATCTGCCTTTCGGCGGGACCTTCCTGACGTTCTCGGACTACTCGCGCAATGCCATCCGCATGGCCGCGCTCATGAAGCAGCGCGTCGTGCATGTCTTCACGCACGACTCCATCGGCCTGGGCGAAGATGGTCCGACCCACCAGTCGATCGAGCATGCCGCCAGCCTGCGCCTGATTCCCAATCTGTCGGTGTGGCGTCCCTGCGATACCGTCGAGACCGCCGTGGCCTGGAAGCTGGCGGTCGAGCGTCCGGCCAGCATCGGCATGGACGTGCATGACGGCGGTCCGACGGCCTTGCTGCTGTCGCGCCAGAATCTGCCGTTCGTGGCGCGCGACGAAGCCACGCTCAAGGCGGTCGAGAAGGGCGGCTACGTGTTGAGCGATGCCCCCGAGGCGCGTGCCGTCATCATCGCCACCGGTTCGGAGATCGCCATCGCCCTGGATGCGCAGAAGGCGCTGGCTGCCGAAGGCGTGGCTGTGCGGGTGGTGTCCATGCCCAGCACCGATGTGTTCGATCAGCAGGACGCGGAATGGAAGCGTGCGGTGCTGCCGCCGGGCCTGCCGCGCGTGGCCGTCGAGGCTGGCGTGACCGCGTTCTGGCACAAATATGTCGGCCTGGAAGGCGCCGTGGTCGGCATCGACCGCTACGGCGAATCGGCGCCGGCCGGTGTGTTGTTCAAGTTCTTTGGCCTGACCACCGACAAGGTGGTCGAGGCTGTGAAGCGGGTTCTGTAAAAATCAGCGGGTTCTGAAAAAGGAGATTTCGTCATGACCATTCGCGTCGCAATCAACGGCTATGGCCGTATCGGCCGCAACATCCTGCGCGCCCACTACGAAAACGGCAAAAAGCACGACATCGAGATCGTGGCCATCAATGACCTGGGCGACCCCAAGACCAACGCGCACCTGACGCGCTACGACACCGCCCATGGCAAATTCCCGGGCACCGTCGAGGTCGAAGGCGATTACATGGTCGTCAATGGCGACAAGATCCGCGTGCTGGCCAACCGCAACCCGGCCGAGCTGCCGTGGGGCGAGCTCAAGGTCGACGTGGTGCTGGAGTGCACCGGCTTTTTCACCTCCAAGGAAAAGGCCAGCGCCCACCTGAAGGGCGGCGCCAAGAAGGTCATCATCTCGGCCCCGGGCGGCAAGGACGTGGACGCCACCGTGGTGTTCGGCGTCAACCAGGAAGTGCTGCGCGCCGAGCACACCGTGATCTCGAACGCGTCGTGCACCACCAACTGCCTGGCCCCGCTGGTCAAGCCGCTGAACGACAAGCTGGGCGTTGAGACTGGTTTGATGACGACCATCCACGCCTATACCAACGACCAGGTCCTGACCGACGTCTATCACGAAGACCTGCGCCGCGCCCGTTCGGCCACCATGAGCATGATCCCGACCAAGACCGGCGCTGCCGCCGCGGTCGGCCTGGTGCTGCCGGAACTGAACGGCAAGCTGGACGGCTACGCCATCCGCGTTCCGACCATCAACGTGTCGATCGTCGACCTGACCTTCATCGCCAAGCGCGAAACCACGGTCGAAGAGGTCAACAGCATCCTGGAAGCCGCCGCAGGCAAGGAGCTCAAGGGCATCCTGACCTACAACGTCGAGCCGCTGGTGTCGATCGACTTCAACCACAACCCGGCTTCGAGCAACTTCGACGCCACCCTGACCAAGGTTTCGGGCAAGCTGGTGAAGGTGTCGTCCTGGTACGACAACGAGTGGGGCTTCTCGAACCGCATGCTCGACACCACCGTCGCGCTGATGAACGCCAAGTAAGCCGTCGCAGGCGTGGAGCCGCTGCGCGGCTCCGGCTTGGACGATGGGCCGGCCCCCCTGGAGCCGGCCTTTTTGTCGCCCAGGCCAGCGCCGCCCATGAAGGAGAACGAGATGTCCCAAGTGAATACCCTTTCCGCCCTGGCCAAGTCCGGCGCGCTCGCCGGCAAGCGCGTGTTCATCCGCGCCGACCTGAACGTGCCGTTTGACGAGGCTGGCCGCATCAGTGAAGACACCCGCATCCGCGCCTCGGTGCCCGGCATCCGCATGGCGCTGGACGCCGGCGCGGCCGTCATGGTGACCTCGCACCTGGGACGCCCCAAGGAGGGCGTGCTGACCGAGGCCGATTCGCTGGCGCGCGTGGCGCAGCGCCTGTCGGAACTGCTGGGCATGCCGGTGGCGCTGGTGCAGAACTGGGTCGATGGCGTGACGGTCGAGCCGGGCAGCGTGGTGCTGCTGGAGAACTGCCGGGTCAATCCGGGCGAGAAGAAAGACGATGAGGCGCTGGCGCGCAAGATGGCGGCGCTTTGCGATGTCTACGTCAACGATGCCTTCGGCACCGCGCACCGCGCCGAGGCCACCACGCACGGCATTGCGCGCTTTGCGCCGGTCGCCTGCGCGGGCCCGCTGCTGCAGGCCGAGCTGGAAGCCCTGGGTCGGGCTCTGCACGAACCCAAGCGCCCGCTGGTTGCCATCGTAGGCGGCTCGAAGGTGTCTACCAAGCTGTCCATTCTGCAGGCCCTGGCCGGCAAAGTGGATCAACTGGTGGTGGGCGGCGGCATTGCCAACACCTTTATGCTGGCTGCCGGTCTGCCGATCGGCAAGTCGTTGGCCGAGCCGGACCAGGTCGACCAGGCGCGCGCCGTGATCGAGATCATGAAGGCGCGTGGCGCGGCGGTGCCGATCCCCACCGACGTGGTGTGTGCCAAGGCCTTTGGCGCTGACGCCGAGGCGACCGTCAAGGCTGCGACCGATGTGGCTGAGGATGACATGATTCTGGACATCGGCCCACAGACGGCGCAGGCGCTGGCAGCTATCCTCAAGCAGGCCGGCACCATTGTCTGGAACGGCCCGGTGGGTGTGTTCGAGTTCGATCAGTTCGCCAACGGTACGCAGGTCATCGCTCAGGCGATCGCCGATTCCGAGGGCTTTTCGATCGCCGGCGGTGGCGATACGCTGGCCGCCATCGCCAAGTACCACATTGGCGATAAAGTGGGGTATATCTCTACCGGTGGCGGCGCTTTCCTGGAGTTCCTGGAGGGCAAGTCGCTGCCGGCCGTGGCCGTGCTGCAGGCCCGCGCGGGCTGAGGCAGCCAGCCGCCCACGGGCGGCGCGGCAGGATCGGGGCCCGCGGCAGCGGGCCCTTTCTCTTTGTATGCGGCGGGTGTTTCTTGAGCGGTCGTCGATGAATCTGAAACTGTTTTTCCAACCGGGCCTGGATCGCTGGCGCGGCATGACGCCGGCCTCGGCGCGGCGTGATGCGATGGCCGGCCTGGGCGTGGCGGCGGTGGCGCTGCCGGTGGGGCTGGCTTACGCCACCATGATGGGGCTGCCGGCGGCTTCCGGCCTGTGGGCGGCGATCGCCGGCATGCTGGGCTATGCTTTTTTCGGCGCCTCGAGGGTGCTGGTCGTGGGGCCCGATACGGCCACCTGCACCCTGATTGCGGCCACCCTGACGGGTCTGGCGATCGTCGAGCCCGAGGCGCGCCTGGCGGCGGCCGCCGGCATGGCGGTGGTGGTAGGCATGGGCTGCCTGCTGGCGCGGGTGTTCCGCCTGGGTGTCTTGGCCAATCTGCTGTCGCGCCCCGTGCTGGTGGGGTATATGGCGGGGGTGGCGGTCACGCTGGCATGGGCGCAACTGGCCATCCTGACCGGCGCCGGGCCGCGCCCGGCGGATCTGCTGCGCCCCTTCGAAATCCTGACCCGCCTGGTGACCCAGGCTCATCAGGCCACGCTGGCGCTGGGCGTGTTGTGCTGCGCTTTTCTGGGCGCGGTGCGCTGGTGGCGGCCGCATTGGCCGGGGCCGATCCTGCTGGTGGGCCTGTCTTGCCTGCTGTCCTGGGTCTTCAACCTGCCGTCCTGGGGGATCGCCGTGGTGGGCGACATTCCGGCCGGCCTGCCGTCGTTGAGCTGGCCGGGCGATTTTCACGATGTGCCGGGCTTTCTGCTGGGCGCCGGCGGGGTGCTGCTGGTGAGCTTCTCCAGCGGCATCGTGACTGCGCGCAGCTTTGCCACCATGAGCGGCGAGGAGGTCGATCCCAATCGCGAACTGGTCGGCTTTGGCGCGGCCAATCTGGCCTCGGGGCTGTTCCAGGGGTTTGTCGTCACCGGCGCGGACTCGCGCACCGCCGTGAGCCTGAATGCGGGCGCGAGTTCGCCGCTGGCCAGTGTGGTGGCGGCCCTGGCGCTGAGCGCGGTGGTGGCACTGGCGACCGGCGCGCTGTACTGGCTGCCGCAGCCGGCGCTGGCGGCCATTCTCTTGTGGGCGGCCATCGGCCTGGTGCAGTGGCAGGCGTTCCGCCAGCTGGCGCGCGTCTCGCGCGCGGAGTTGATGTTCGCCGTGCTGGCCGCGGTAGGGGTGGTGGCCTTCGGGGTGCTGGGCGGGGTGATCACGGCTGTCACGGCCACGCTGATGTATGTGATGTACGTCACGGCCAATCCGCGCGATGCGCTGCTGGGGCGCGTGCCGGGCGATCACGCCCTGTGCAAGCTGCACTTGAATCCCGAGGCCGAGCCGGTGCCCGAGACGGTGATCTGGTTGTTCGAGTCCTCGATCTGGTTCTTCAATGCCGACGCCTTCCGGCGGCGCGCGCGCGATGTGCTGGCGCTGGCCGGGCGGGCGCGCTGGTTCGTGCTGGACGCCGAGGCCATGACCCATGCCGATGCCGACGCGGTCGAGGCGCTGTTCGCGCTCAAGCGCGACCTGGATGCCTGCGGCACCGAGATGATGATCGCCGGAGGCCATGGCTGGTTCCGCATGGCCATGGAGCGCTCCGGCCTGATCGAGGCCGTGGGCCGCGATCAGGTGTTTTTCTGTGTCGAGCAGGCGGTCGAGGCCATCGAGCAGCGCCGCCAGGCCTCGCCTAGCCCTGCGTGAACGTATAGAGCGCCTGCGGGCTTGCCTGCAGGGCTGCCTGGCCGATGCGCGCGCGCAGTGCGGCGTGCACCTGCTGCCCTTGCGGCGAGGTGTCGGGCATCAGCGTGAAGAAATCCGCGGGCAGCACGTCCGGGCGCAGCACGGCGCACACGCTGCGCGGGCCGCGATGCAGGATGAAGCTGTACGACTTGTCGGCACGCGGGCTGTAGCGCGCCTGCGGCAGGTCCAGGTCGACCTCGTAACAGCCGCGCGTGACGGCGCGGGTCACGAATTCGAAGGCGTCGCGCACGCCGGGGCCGGGGTGGCCGCTGGTCACGCGCAGTTCGGCGCGTGCGATGGGGGTGTCGTCGTCCTGCAGCAGCGGCAGGGCGCCGCGCAGGCCTTGGAAAACCAGCGCCAGCATGGCCAGCGCGCCGTGGCCGTGATAGGCCTGCACGGCGTCAAAGCCGATGCGTTGCGGGCCTTGTTCGGCCAGGATGGTGAGGGCGGCAGCGGCCGGGGCCGTCAGGGTATGCATGGAAACTCCGGAAAGTGGCGGCCGGCCCGGGGCATGGGCCGGCCAGGGGATCAGAAGCGCGTGCGCAGCGTCAGCATGAGGCTGCGGCCCGGCTCCAGCAGGGGGTTGAGGTCCGTCATCGGGTAATTGATGTTGGACGCGGTGGCTGCCGTGCGATACGACCGGTCAAAGAGGTTGGTCACGCCCAGCGTGAGCTGGGTGTCGCCCAGCCGGGGCAGGCCCAGGCGATCGAGCTGCAACTGCGCGTAGACGTTGACCGTGCCATAGCCCGGCGAGGGGTACTCGGTGCGCTTGTCGTATCGGCTCTGGCCCTTGGCCCACTGCAGTTCGGCGCTCAAGGCATAGGCTTCGTTGGGGCCCACGTATTGCAGGCCCATCAGGCCGTTCAGGGGGGCAATGGCCTGCAGCGGCTGGTCGGTGTTGCGGTTGGTGGCATGCAGGTAGCTGGCGTTGCCGTAGAAATTGACCGACCGGGTCAGCTGCCAGCGCCAATCCATTTCCAGCCCCTGGATGCGTGCGCGCCCGACGTTGCGGCGTTGCGTGGCGGGCAGGCCTTCGTAGCGGGTCACGCTGGATTCCAGGAAGTCGCGGAAGTCGCTGCGAAAGGCCGTCATGCCGACGGTGGCCTGCTCGAAATGCAGCCGGCTGCCCAGTTCCACGCTGCGCCCGCGTTCCGGCTTCAGGCCCGGGTTGGGGATGGTGTAGCTGGTGCCGGTGTAGCCGGAGCTGAACATCTCCGAGGTCCACGGCATGCGAAAGGAGGTCGAGACGCCGCCCAGCAGTTCGACGACCTCGGTGGCGCGATACGACAGCCCCAGGCTGCCGGTCACGGCGTTCTGGGTGCTGTTCCGGGCCGCCTTGAAGGCCGGCAGCAGGTCGGGCGAGGGCAGGGGCGAGAGATTCACGTCAGAGCGGAACCAGTCATAGCGGCCGCCGGCGCTGACGGTCCAGCGATCGGCGGGTTTCCAGGTGGTGGCCAGGAAGGCGCCGATATTGGTCTGGTACTGCGTGGGGTTGTTCTGCGCATAACGCCCGGGGGCGAAGTCCAGGCTGCCGTCCGGCCGCAGCGTGGTGACGTTGCTGCGGGCCTGCGAGCCGGGTCGGCGCTCATGGGTGAAGTCCAGGCCGAGGGTGGTGTCGGTGTCGGCCCAGGGGATGGAGGCGGCCACGCGGCCGCCGTAGACCAGCGGCCCGATCACGTGGTTGCGTGTTTCGATCACGCGTGCCGGATTGCTGGCGTTGCGTGCCGAGATGTAGGTGTCGAACTCGTTGACGTAGAGGCTGGCATCGACTTCGCGCACTGTGCCGTCGAATTCGCCGCGATAGGCCAGGCGGGCCTGCTTGACGCGGTTGGGGTCACGGCGGCTGATGCTTTGCGGGTAGGGCGGCACGGTGCCGGCTGCGCCATCCTTGACATAGGCCACGCGCGCGCTGGCCTCGATGCGCTGGCGCGCATCGGGCATGTAGCCCAGCACGATGCCGCCGGCGTCGCCGCGGAAATCGCTGTTGGGCACTTTGCCGCTGCCGCTGTCATAGTCGCTGGAGCGCCGCGTGGTGGCGTAGACGCGCAGGTCAAAACCGTCGCCGGCGGCATCCAGCGCCAGATTGCTCTGCACCCCATGCCCGTTGCTGCGATAGGTGATGGAGGCTTCGCCGCCATTGATGCCGAAAGGCTGCTCCAGGTTGCCATGCGCGCGACGGGTCTTGAAGTTGATCAGGCCGCCCAGCGCGTCGCTGCCAAAGCGCGCCGAGTCCGGACCGCGCACGATCTCGACCTGCTCGAGCTCGGTCGGGCTGATCAGCATGAACTGCAGCGTGTTGCGGCCGCGGAAGCGATCGCCGTCGATGAACATCGGCACGCGCATGGCGTTGCTGTCCAGCCCGCGCAGGAATACCGTGCCGGCGATGCCGCCGGCGCGCCTGACGGTCACGCCGGGCGCGCGGCCCAGCAGGTCCAGGGTGCTGGCGCTGTTCAGGCGTTCGATGTCCTGCTGGCCCACCACGCTGACGGACTGTTCGGGGGTGTGGGCGATGCTGGCGGGCGGGGGCGTGGGGCCCAGCGGCCGCAGGCCCCTGGCTTGGGGGTCGGCGCCGGTCACGGAGATGGCGGGCAGCTGCGCGACGCCGTCGGCCAGCGCGGCGGGCGAGGCGAGGGCGAGCAGCAGGGCGTGCGCCAGGGGGGCGCGGGTAAAAAATCGGCGAGAGAAAGACATTCCGGGATCAAACCTAGATGAAGAGGCCGGCGCGTGTGTCAGGAGCGCGCCAGGCGGGGAGTGCTGTCCTTGAGCCAGGGCAGGAATCCATGCAGGAAACGGCTTGCCGCCGGCATGAAGTAACTGCCGTGGTGATACATCGGGTCCAGCGAGGTGACGACCAGCCGGCCCGGCGTGCTGGCACAGTCTTCGTAGAGCACCGAGCCTGCGCCGGCCTTGTCGATCAGCGAGCGGGCGCCGGGCGGCACGGCGAAGGTGCCGTGCTGGTGCCAGGTCGCGTCGGCCAGCGTGAGACGTGAGAAGAGCGCGTGGTCGGGCGCGGCCAGTCGCAGGCCGCCATCGGCGCCAGGCGTCTTCCACCACCAGAAATTGACCTCGCAGGGCGTCCAGGACACGCCCTCGAGCCAGCGGTGCGAGGCGGTCTCGCCCATGGCCACCAGCGTTTTTCCTGAGGCCAGAAAGCGTGCCAGACGTTCGCGCTGCGCCATCAACAGGTCCGGGTTGCTGCGGCAGGACACGATCAGGGCATCGCAGTCGGCCAGCGCGGCATCGTCGAGCTCCGGCAGATAAAGGGCGCGGTCCAGGTAGGGCGCCAGCGACGGGGTGTGCAGGGTGCGATGGTGGTAGTAGGTGCCAGCGTCGAGCATGGCGATCACGGGAGAGGCTGTCATGCAGACTCTCCTTGCAGCCAATGCAGCAGCTGCGGCACGATGCGGGCGGCGCTGTCCTGGCCGCCGGCATACATCCATAGATCGTTGCCCGAGTGCATCAGGAGGCGTCCGCCGCCGGGCAGGGTCAGCAGCCAGTCCACCGGCAGGCGCTGCGGGCCGATGGTGTTGAGCACCTGCGCCTGGGGCGGGGGCGGGTTGCTGCCGCGTGCGTAGAAACCGGCTACGCCGCGCCGGAAAGTCAGGTCCTCGGCCAGGACGCCGTCGAAGACCGGGTGCTCGGCGGCGCGATGGATGCGCAGGCCGTCCAGGCCGGCGGACGCCGCCGGCTCGAAGGGACTGAGCCAGGGCAGCAGGGGATAGGCGACATGGCCGTTGAAAACCAGCGTGCCGCCCTCGAACAGGAAGGCCTGCAGGGTGTCGCGCCGCGCCAGCAGGTCGCGTTGGTCGGCGTGGGCCGGCACCAGGACGGCGCGTACGCCGTCGAGCGCCAGCGGCGCGCCATGCGGCAGCAGGCGGACCTGCCCGCGCAGAGCGGCGGGACCGTCGCCGCTCCAGTGATTCAGATAGGCAATCATGGCTTGGCCTGGGGAACGGAAAAAATCGGGATCACGCCCTGCGTGCCGCCTGTGCTGGCCAGCCGCAGCGGCAGGCCGTAGAGCGCGCTCAGGCGCGCTTCGGTGCACATCTGCGCGGTCGCGCCGGCCTCGCAGGGGCCGGGCATCATCAGCAGGGTCTGGTCTGCAATGTGCAGGGCGTGCTGGGGCTGGTGGGTGGAGAACACCACCGTCATGCCGTGTTCGCGCGACAGGCGGTGCAGCAGCGTCAGCACGATGTCCTGGTTGCGCAAGTCCAGCGCGGCGGCCGGCTCATCGAGCACCAGCAATGGGCTTTCGCTGGCCAGGGCGCGCGCGATGGCGGCCAGTTGCTGCTGCCCGCCGCTGAGCGCACGCAGCGGTCGGCGGGCCAGCCCGGCCAGGCCGACCTGCGCCAGGCTGGCATGGGCGATCTCGAAGTCGGCCTTGCCGGGCGAGGCGTACCAGGGCAGGTGGCGGGCGCGGCCCAGGGTCACGAGGGTCAGCACGTCATAGTCGAACAGCATGTCCTGCTGCTGCGGCACATAGGCGGCCGGCCCATCCAGGCGCACCGTGCCGGCGGCCGGCGTGCGCAGGCCCAGCATGGTCTTGAGCAGACTGGTCTTGCCGCGCCCATTGGGACCCAGCACGGCGAGAATCGCGCCGGCCGGCAGGTGCAGGGTCAGGCCGCTGAGCAGCCGGCGAGCGCCGGCCTGAACCGCCAGGTTCGTGATATCAAGCATGGTGCACTCCCTTGCCCTGGGTGCGGCGCAGCAGCCAGGCGAACAGCGGCGCGCCGATCAGCGCGGTGATCACGCCCAGTGGGATTTCTGCGCTGGTGAGGCTGCGCGCAGCCGTATCGACCCAGATCATGTAGGTGCCGCCCAGCAAGGCGCTGGCCGGCAGCAGGTGGCGATGGTCCGGGCCGACCAGCATGCGGGCGATGTGCGGGACCACCAGACCGACCCACCCGACCGTGCCCGAGACCGCCACGCTGGCCGACACCACCAGAGCGGCGCAACCCAGCAGCGCCCAGCGCAGGGGCTCGACGGCAATGCCCAGCGCGCTGGCCTGTTCGTCGCCCAGCGACAGCACATTGATGCGAAAACGCAGCGCATGCAGGATCGCCACCCCGGCCAGAATGGGCAGCAGGGCAGCCAGCAGTTTGGTATAGGTGGCGGTGGCGAAGCTGCCCATGAGCCAGAACACGATGGCCGGCAGGCTGTCATTGGGGTCGGCGAAATAGGTCACCAGCGAGATCAGCGCCGAGAAAAAGGCGCTGGTGACCACGCCGGCCAGCACCAGCATCAGCAGGCTGCTGCGCGCGCCGACCCGTGCCAGCGCATAGACGATGGCCACGGCCAGCAGGCCACCCGCGAAGGCCATGCCCAGCGTGGCCCACAGCGAGGAGAAAAGCAGGATGGCGCTGCTGCCGCCCAGCGCGGCGCCGGAGGAAATTCCGAGGATCTGCGGGCCTACCAGCGGATTGCGAAAAGCGCCCTGCAGGGCCGCGCCGCACAGCGACAGGCTGGCGCCGGTCAGCACGGCCAGCAAGAGGCGGGGCAGTCGCACCTGGGTCAGGACCCGGAACTCGGTGGCGTTCACCGCCGGCAAGCCATCCGTCAGGGGGGTGGGCAGCAACAGGCTGGCCAGCCCGCTGGCGGCCTGGGCCAGCGACAGCGGATAGCGGCCAATGCACAGCGCCGCCAGCAGCGACAAGGGCAGGGCCAGGCCCAGCAGCCACCACAGCCTGGCGCCGGGGCGGCGTGTCTCAGCGCAGACGCTCATAGCCAGCGGCCTCCTGGTTGAGCGGCAGATGCAGGACGCGGTCGATCTGGGCGGCATCGACGGTCAGGCCATAAAGCTGCTGATAGGCCTGGCGGATATGCTCCCGCAAGGGCCAGCCGGGCAGCGCCGGGTGCAGTTGCATCGCCAGCCACTCCCAGTAGAGCGGGGATTCCTGGCTGGGCGGGTCCCAGGGATAGCCGCCGGCCGGCACTTTGTAGACGCGGCGCAGGCGTACGGCGGGCAGGTCGGCCAGCAGCGGATCGGCATAGATGGCCTCAGGAGTGAGGCCGTCGTCGAAGTTGCCCAGCAGGATGACGTCGGGCGCCCAGGTGAGAATCTGCTCCACGCCAATGGCCTGGGCGCTGCCGATGCGCGCGGCGACATTGCGCCCGCCCGCCAGCCGGATGTCTTCGTCGGTGCTGCTGCCCGCACCGGCGGAGCGGTACTGCGGCTGCTGGCGCGACAGATAGAGCACGCCGGGACGCGATCCGGGGGGGATCGAGGCGACTTCGGCGGCGACCCGCTCGCGTACGGCGGCGCGCCATTGCAGCTGGGCCTTGGCGCGCGTTTGCTGATCCTGCGCCTGGCCCATCAGGGCGATCCATTGGCGGCTCTGCTTGTCGTCGCCATAGCGCAGCGCGGCCACGGGCAGGCCGGCCTGGCGCAAGGGAGCGATCAACTCATCGCCCATATGGCCCCATTGCCAGATGAGATCGGGTTGCAGCAGCAGAAGACTCTCGACGTTGGGGGCGAAGCCCGAGCGCGTCACGTCGCTGCGCACCTGGCGCAGCGACGGAAAATGGCGCATCAAAAGACCGTCTTGCATCAGGGCCTGGGCGTTCGGATGCATGCCGGCCAGACGCGTCGCATCGGGCTCGATGGAGAGGAACAGCGCCGCCGCCGGCATGGGGAGCGTCACCACGCGCTGCGGGGGCTGGATCAGCGGCACGGAGGCGCCGAGCATATCGATGATCGGAGCGGCGCAGGCGGGCAGGGCGCAGCCGGCCAGCACGGCGCTGCGCAGAAGATGGAGAATCATGGGAGGGGAAACGGACGGAAGCGGTAAGGCCGGGTAGATGCTAGTATTGCAAACAAGAATGACTCTTATTCATTCTAGCGTTGTGTCCAGTGGATCCCAAATGACTATTGTCAATTCGCCCGACCCGAGGGTTGCCGAGGCTTTGCGCGGCCATGCCTGGTTCAAAGACGTTTGCCCGCCGGCCCTGACGCGGCTGGCGGCGGCAAGCCGCTGGCTGCGATTCTCCGTGGGCGACACTCTTGTCAGCGAAGGCCAGCCGGCCACCGCCTGCCTGCTGGTCTGCGAGGGCTTGCTGCAGGGGCTGCGTTATACCGCCGAGGGCGATGAGAAGGTGTTTGGTCAGGTCGGCCCGGGCAATTGGCTCTCGGTGCTGACGCTGTTCGAGCCGCAGCCGCGCCACCTGCATTCGGCGTTGGCCAAGGAGGCCGGAGCCGGCTGCCTGATCGATGGCACGGCCTTGCGGCAGTTGTGCCTGGCGGACGCCGCCCTGGCCTGCCGCATCCTGACGCATGGCGCCAGCCTGATCCATCATCACACCGATCAGATCGACTGGCTGACCTCAAGCGGCGCCGAGCAGCGCCTGGCCGAGTACATCCTGCGCGCCGGCCGGCCGCTGGCGGCCCAGCCGGTGCATTTGCCGCTCAATCATGCCCAGATCGCCGTGAAGCTGGGCATGCGGGCCGAAACCCTGAGCCGCATCTTTGCCAAATGGCGCCGCGAGGGCTATATCGCGCAGGGGCGCGGCGATCTGTGCGTGCTGCGCCTGGAGGCGCTGCGACGCCTGGCGGCGGGCCGCTGAGCGTGCCGCGGTGCTCCCGGCTCAGGCCGGACGCACCAGGTCCAGCGTGTGCTGCGCGATGACCAGTTCTTCGTTGGTGCGCACCACGTAGACGCCGATCTTGCTGTCGTCGGCGCTGATGCGCGGGCCGTTGTGCCGGTTGCGCTCGGGGTCGATGCGAATGCCCAGCCACTCCCAGTAGCTGGCGATCCGTGCCCGGATGTCGGGCGAGTTCTCGCCGATGCCGGCGGTGAAGACGATGGCGTCGATGCCGTTCATGGCGCAGCCCAGGCCGATCATGCCTTCGGCCACGCGCCAGGCGAAATAGTCCAGCGCCATGACGGCGGCCGGGTCGTCGCTGGCCTGCAGCTCGCGCATGTCGTTGCCGATGCCCGACAGGCCTTTCAGACCGCACTCGTGATAGAGGAAATGCTGGATTTCGTCGTGGCTCATGCCGCGTTCCATCAGCCACAGCACGATGCCCGGATCCAGCCGGCCGGGGCGCGTGCCCATGGGCAGGCCTTCGAGCGCGGTGAAGCCCATGGTGCTGTCCACGCTCTTGCCGTTGACCATGGCGCAGGCCGACACCCCGGAGCCCAGGTGGGCTGCGATCACCCTGCCGGGGGCGATGTCGGGCAGCGCGCGGCGCAGTCGCTGGGCCACGTACTCATAGGACAGGCCATGGAAGCCGTAGCGCCGCACGCCTTCCTGGTACAGCTGCTCGGGCAGCGCGTAGCGGTCTGCCAGGGCGCTGTGGCTGCGGTGGAAGGCGGTGTCGAAGCAGGCTACCTGAGGCAGCTCGGGGCGGCGCTCGCGGATGACCTGGATGGGCGCCAGGTTGTTGGCCTGGTGCAGCGGGGCAAGCGAATTGAGCGCGCGCAACTGCTCCAGTACCTGGTCATCGACCAGCACCGGGGCGCTGAAGGCCGTGCCGCCATGCACCACGCGATGGCCGATGGCGATGGGAGAACCGTTGAGGTGGCCGCTGAGCCAGGTGCCGACGACTTCCTGCGCGTCGTTGACGTCGCTGGCATGGCGCGGGGCGATCTGGCGTTCGAGCACCGGCTGGCCGTCGCCATCGCGCACGCGCAGGCGCGGATGCTGGGTGCCGATGCCATCGAGCTGGCCGCCCAGCACGGGCGTGAGCTCGCGCTGCGCGCCGATATCGTACAGATAGAACTTGATGCTGGAGCTGCCGGCGTTGATGACCAGGATGGTGTCGCGGGAACGGGCGGGCATGGCTGACCTTACTGGATGGGGGCCACGCGGGCCAGGTGGTGGGCGTAGATCATGGCCACCGCGCAGGAGGCCAGGCGCGAGCGCGCGCTGTCGGCGCGGCTGGTCAGGATGATGGGCACGCGTGCGCCCAGCACCACGCCGGCGGCGTCGGCGCCGGCCAGGAAGGTCAGGTTCTTGGCCAGCATGTTGCCGGCCTCCAGATCGGGCACCACCAGCACCTGGGCGCGCCCGGCCACCGGCGAGACGATGCCCTTGACCTCGGCGGCCTGCGGACTGATGGCATTGTCCAGCGCCAGCGGGCCGTCCAGGATGCCGCCGGCGATCTGGCCGCGATCGGCCATCTTGCACAGCGCGGCAGCCTCGATGGTGCCGGGGATCGTGGGCATGACCTGCTCGACGGCCGACAGGATGGCCACGCGCGGGGTGCCCAGGCCCAGGCCCAGATGCAGCTCGATCACGTTGCGGATGATGTCGGCCTTGGTGGCCAGGTCGGGGAAGATGTTGATGGCCGCATCGGTGATGAACAGCGGCTCCGGGTAGCTGGGCACGTCCATGATGAAGACGTGGCTGATGCGTCGGCCGGTGCGCAGGCCCGTGTCGCGCGCCACGACCTCGTGCATGAGTTCGTCGGTGTGCAGGCTGCCTTTCATGAGCAGCGCGGCCTGGCCGCAACGCACCCGCTCCACCGCCATGGCGGCGGCCGCGTGGCTGTGGGGCGCATCGACGATTTCAATGCCGTTCAGATCCATGCCGCAGGCCTGGGCGACTTCATGGATCTTGCGCTGCGGTCCCACCAGGATGGGCTGCAGCAGGCCCATGCGGGCCGCTTCCAGGGCCGAGCCCAGCGACGTTTCGTCGCAGGGATGGGCGATGGCGCAGGTGGCTGGCGGCAGTTCCCGCGCGCGGGCGATGAGTCGATCGTAATGGGGATGCGGGGCGGTCATGGCGTCCTTGGCGTCAACGGCCCGTGCTGCGCTTGCGCGCCGGGCGGGGGGTGGTGGCGCGCTTGGCGGGCGCGGCGGCCGTTTGGCTCGCGGCGGGGCTGGCCGGTTTGGCGGCCGTGCTCGGGCGGCGGACCGCAGCCGCCGGCTTGGTTGCCGGCCTGGCTGCAGGTTTCGTCGCGGGTTTGGCGGCGGTCTTGGCGGCCGGTTTGGCGGCAGTCTTGGCCGGGGCTTCGGCGGCGGCCTTGGCGGCGGGCTTGCGGGCGGCCGGTTTGGCGCTTGTGCGCGGAGCAGGCCTGGCCTGGGCGGGCTGCGGCGTCGCAGGGCTCGCGTCCGGCGCCACGGCGCCGCGGCGCGGCAGCGGGCTGGCCTGGCGCGCTTGCGGCAGGGCGAGGCCGGCCGCTTCGAGCGCGGCACGCCCGACATCGGTGGCGCTGAAGGCGTCCATCAGGGGTAACTGGCGGATATCCGGCGGATGGTCGCCCTCGCGACGGCGCGCACGGCGCTCTGCAGTCTCGAAGAGACGCTCCATTTCCTGCAGCGTTTCCTCGGCTTCGGGCGTGAGGGGCTGGGTCGCCAGCACGATGTGGCGCATGGTCTCCAGCGTCAGGCGGATGCCGTCTGCCGGCACCTGTTCCAACAGCTTGGGGATGGCGCGCACGGCGGCCGCCCCGTCCATCAGCATCAGCAGGGCCTGGTCGCGCACGGCGTCCTTGAAATCCTGCAGCGCCACACCCGTTTCGGCATGGGTGCGCAACTGGCGGATCATGGCGTAGCTGCGTTCATCCAGGCCGCCACCGGCGCCGGAGACCGCCAGCAACATGCGGATGCCGGCTTCTCGGGCGCCGCCTTCGGTCAGGCGGGCGCGCAGCGCCTCATGGCTGTTGCGCACGAAAGCCAGGTGCTCGGGCGAGACGCCCGGGTGCTTGCGGGGCGGGCCGCTGCGCGCGCCCTGGCCGGCCCAGTCCTGCACCAGCAGCGAGCCGTAGACGTTCATGAACACCCGTTCGACGGTGGCGTCGCGCAGCTCGGTCCAGATGTCCAGGCCGGCCACGATGGCCTGCGACATCATCTGCTGGGCGATCAGGAAGGGATTGTCGGGCGCCACCGGAGCGCGCTGCTCTCGCACCTGTTCGGCCACCTTGGCCACCGGCGCGATGGCCGGGTTGCGGTCGGAAATGAGTTCGTAGGGCAGCCGTAGCGGATGCAGACGCTGTGACCACTCGGCCGATTGCGGCGTGACGGCGGCCTGGACCCAGGGGCGCACGAAGCTGCGATACAGCCCCAGGTTGATATCCGAGATGCGGGCCACGGCGGCGAATCGCCGGTCGTCTTCCTCGATACGCTGCACGATCTTGCAGATGTCTTCCAGACCGCGCCGGGCGAACGAGAGCACGTAGTCGCCGTGGGCCAGCTGGGCATTGGCGGTGTCCGGCGTCTTGTCGGTGATCTCGGTCTGGTAGATCCCCGGCGGCAGGATATCGATCATGTCGATATTGCTGGTGAACTCCTGGTGCTCCTTGCGCGCCACGCTGCCCGACACGAAGATGCCCAGATGGCCGATGCTCTCGTGCACGGCGTAGACGATGGTCTGGCCGTGCGCGATGACTTCCTTGTCGTCCTGGTACAGGTCGGTGATCCAGCCCAGCGCCTGCGGCGGCGGCGTGATGTTGTCGCCCTTGGAGCAGAACACGATGATCGGCGAGCGGATGTTGCGCAGGTCGATCCGGATGCCGTCGGAGGTCACCAGGCCGGCGGTGGCCAGGCGGTTGCCGACAAAGAGGTTGTCGACGATGTACTGGATCTCGGGGGCGTTCAGAAAGACGTGGCCGCCCCACCATTTCTCGAATTCGAGGTAGCGCGGGGCTTCGGTGTCGACCTTGGAATACAGGTTGTACTGCTTGCCCCACAAGGTGTTGGCCGGGTTCAGGTTCTCGAAGTTCTGCACCAGCCAGGCGCCGTCGAACTTGCCGTCGCCCAGGTCGCTGGTCATCTCGGTGATCCAGCTGCCGCCCAGCATGCCGCCGCTGTAGCGCATGGGGTTCTTGCCGCGCCAGCCGGCCCAGTATGACAGCGGCGCGCCAGCCACGATGATGGGGCCGAACAATTCGGGGCGCATGGCGGCGGTCATCATGATCTGCCAGCCGGCCTGGCAATTGCCCACCACCACCGGCTTGCCTTCGGCATCCGGATGGCGGGCGATGATTTCTTCCAGAAAGCGCGCCTCGGCACGCATCACGTCTTCGACGGTCTGGGTGGGCGTGGGCTGCGGCAGGAAGGAGGCGAAATAGCAGGGATGGCCGGCCCGCACGGCCACGCCGATTTCGCTTTCGGATTTGAAACCGCCGATGCCGGGGCCGTGGCCGGCGCGCGGGTCCACGACCAGGAAGGGACGCTTCTCGGGATCGGCCGGCGTATCGGCCGGCGGCACGATGCGCAGCAGCATGTAGTTGACCGGGCGCTCGAATTCGCGGCCGTCCAGCAGCACCTCGGCTTCCATGGCCAGCACATTGGGCGCGCGCTTGGCCATGTGGTCCAGGTACTGGTTGCCGCGCTGGCGCATCACATCCAGGTACAGCACGCTGCGCTGCCAGGCATCGACGGCGTAGCTGGCGGCCGCGTGGGCCAGCGCCGGGCCGGGCAGGGCCTGCATCACTTCGGGCGACAGGCCCGGCAACGTGGGCAGCGAAAAGGCAGCGGGGAAAGGGGGGGCGGCGGCAGCGCCCTTGGCGGGCGCGCTGGCGGCATGGGGCTTTCTGGGCTTAGCCGAAGTTGCCATGACGGTCTCCTGCTTGACCGGCGGGTAGCCGGCTCCCGGATCGGGAAGGGGATAGGGGTAACCTGTCCATTACACCGCATTCCATGTTGCGCCGCAACAATGCGCCGGGCGGGGCCTGCCCCGGTGGTGGCGCTCAGGCGCGTGCGGCCTGGTTGTGTTCGACCCATTGCTGCACGGACGGTCGCTCCCATTGCCGGCTGGCGTAGTCATGCAGCCAGGCAGGCAGTTCCTGCTGGCCGGGCGACAGGCGCTTGAGCATGAGCGCCAGCTCGGTGTCGGCCAGACACCATTGCCCGAAGAGCTGGGTCTGGCCGGGCTTGAGCACCAGTTGCGCGACATGCAGCAGCTTGGCGGCGTCGACCTGGGCCTGCGGGCCGAGCGGCGCCTGTGACGCCTCGTGGAAAACATGTTCGGTGGAGCGTTCCTTGCGCAGGGCGCCCAGGTCGCTGCGCAGCCAGGCCTGCAATTGGCGCGTGCGTGCCCGCAGGCGCGGCTCGGCGGGATACAGGGCCGCGTATTGCGGCGGCGGGAAGGATTCTTCGAGATACTCGGCGATGGCGCTGGATTCGGTCAGCGGAAAGTCGTCGTGCGTGAGCGCGGGCACCCGACAGGTCAGCGCGCGTTGTTGAAACGGCACCATCATCTGTTCGCGGGCCGCCAGGTCCACCAGGCGGACTTCGAACGGCAGCCCCTTTTCGCTCAGGGCCACATGGACCGACATCGCGTAGGGGCTGAGGAAGTTGGCATCCACGTACAGCGTCAGGGGGGCAGTCAAGGGTGATCTCCGGCGGGGCAGTTCAGCCGCCAGGGCGGCGGCGGGCGGCGCTGCGCGTTTGTGGCCGCCCGCGACTAGCGTAGCGCATGTGCGCGGCGTCAGTCATCCGCTGCGCAGCGCTGGCGCGGCATTTTGGTTCTCGTCTGGTGCCGCGCGCGCGGGGGCCTCAGTCGACGATGAAGAGCTTTGCGCCTACCGGGGTGGAGGAGCGGTGCGCTTCGGCCTGGTCGGCGACCTGGTAGCTGGTGCCGGGGGTGAGCACCATGTGGCGGCCGTCATCGAGTTCGGTGTGCAGCTCGCCTTCCAGGCAGAAGAGGATGTGGCCTTTGCTGCACCAGTGGTCGGCCAGGTAGCCGGGCGTGTATTCGACCATGCGCACGCGGATGTCACCGAAGTGACGCGTGCGCCAGATGGCCTTGCCCGTCTCGCCCGGGTGCTCGGTCGGCTCGACCGTGCTCCAGTCCGTGACGCCAAAGGGGATGTCTTGCATTTTCATTGTGGGATCCTTGCGGGTAGGGGGTGGGCCGTGTTCGGCGGCGGCGGTGTCTCAGGCGCGCTCAGGCTTCGAGCTTCTTCTGCCAGAAATGGGCCTGTCCATGTTCGGCCTGCAGGGCGTAGCCTTCGTAGCCCGCCTTGCGGTAGAGCCTGCGCGCGGCTTCGTTGCCTTCCAGTACTTCCAGGGTGAGTTTGCAGCAGCCCAGGCTGCGCGCCAGTTCGTCCAGCGCGGCCAGCAGGCGAAGGCCCACGCCCTGGCCCCGGCAGCGGGCCGACACCATGAAATCGTGCAGGTTCAGCAGCGGTTTTCCGGCGAAGGTGGAAAACCCCTCGAAGGTGATCGCCAGACCGGCCGGACCGGCCTCGTCGCGCGCGATGAGCACGCGCGCGGTCGGGCGCTTGGCCAGTTCGTCGATCAGCCGGGCGCGCACTGCGGGGTCCAGCGGTGCGCCGCCGCCCATGGGGTCGCGGGCGTACTCGTCCAGCAGGGTCAGGATGGCCTGGCCATCGTCGGGGTTGTGCAGATCGGCTTGGGTGACGGAAATCATGGCATTGCGCGATGGAGTGGGTGATGCCTGGATTATGCCTGCTGCTTGCGACACGCCGCATTTGCGGCAGTGCATTGAAAAATGGCCCTATAACCCCTATCTTGTGTATGGCGCAGTTGCCGCCGCCCGTTTTTCCCTTTTTCTTTCACGCAAAAAGAGCCGGAACATGGAGTTCAAGGACTACTACAAAATTCTCGGCGTGGAAAGTTCCGCCTCTGAAGACGAAATTCGCCGCGCCTATCGCAAACTCGCCCGCAAGTACCACCCTGACGTCAGCAAGGAAGCCGACGCCGAGGCCCGCATGCGCGATGTCAACGAAGCCTACGACGTGCTGCGCGACCAGGAAAAGCGCACCGCCTATGACAACCTGGCCAAGGGCGTCTCGCCGGATGGCGGCTTCCAGCCGCCGCCGGGCTGGGATCAGGGCTTCGAGTTCCACTACGGTCCGGGCGACCAGGAAGACGGCCGCTTCAGTGACTTCTTCTCGTCGCTGTTCGGCGGCCAGCAGCGACGCCGCGCCCACAGCGAGAATTTCCGCGCGCGCGGCGAAGACCAGCACGCCGCCATCGAGGTCGATATCGACGATGCGCTGCATGGCGCCACGCGCGAGATCAGCCTGCGATCGATGCAGCCCGACGAGCATGGGCAGCCGCAGCTGCGTTCGCGCACCCTGAGCGTGAAGATCCCGGCAGGGGTGCGCGAAGGCCAATTCATCCGTCTGGCCGGGCAGGGTCTGCCGGGCTATGGCGGCGGCGAGCCGGGCGATCTTTTCCTGGAAATTCGTTTCAAGCCGCACGGCCGCTATCGCGCCGAAGGCCGCGATCTGTACATGGAGCTGCCCATCGCGCCCTGGGAGGCGGCCCTGGGCGCCACGGTGCAGGTACCCACGCCGGGCGGTACGCTGGAGGTCTCGGTGCCGGCCGGCTCCAAGAACGGCCGCAAGCTGCGCCTGCGCGGACGCGGCATTCCGGGCGAGCCTGCCGGCGATCTGTATCTGGTCCTGGAGCTGGTGCTGCCGCCGGCCGACACCGACGCGGCCCGCCAGGCCTATGAAGCCTTCGCCGAGAAAATGTCGTTCAATCCGCGCCGCAACCTGGGGGTGTGAAGATGAAATCCGTCACCATCACGCAAGCAACCGTAGTCTGCCCCGCCGATCCCCTGACCGCCGAAGAATTGGCGCGCGCCTGCCAGGCCGAGGTCGCCTGGGTGGCGCAGCTGGTCGAAGTGGGCATCGTCGCCGCGCATGGCAGCCATCCGGCGGCCTGGCGCTTTGAAAGCGCCGACCTGCGCCGCGCCATGGATGCGCGCCGCCTGGAGCGCGATCTGGGCGCGGGGCTGGATGCCGCCGCCCTGATTCTGGACCTCAGCCAGGAGATCCGCCGCCTGCGCGGGCAGCTGCACGCGCTCGGCCTGGGCAGCTAGCGCAGGCCCGCCGGGGCTTTCTACAATAGGGGGTTTTGATTTGGCGCAAAACCTCCATGGATCAGGAAGCGGTTCGGCCCTCGACGGGCGCGGCGGCAGGGCTCAAGGCCGGCCTGCCCGTCATGATCGGTTATTTCCCGGTGGCGATGGCCTTCGGCATCGCCGCCGCCGGCGTGGGGCTGGCGCCCTATCAGGTGATCCTGATTTCGGTGCTGGTCTACGCCGGCGCCAGCCAGTTCCTGTTGCTGGCGTCCATCAAGGCGGGCACGCCCTGGATCTGGGTGGTCGCGCTGTGTTCGCTGCTCAACGCCCGTCATCTGCTCTATGGCCCCATTCTCGCGCGGGTGCTGCCGCCGCGCTTGCGCACCCGGCTGGGCCTGGCCTTTCTGCTCACCGATGAAGTCTTCGCTACCGCCTTGCAGCAGATGGGGCAGGTGCCGCAAGGGCGCCGCGCCGGCTGGATGACGGCGCTGGGCCTGGCTGCATGGCTGACCTGGATCGCCGGAACGGCGGTGGGCGTGTATGCCGGCGACGGCCTGGAGCGTCACACGCCGATGCTCTCGCAGGTCATGCGTTTTGCCCTGCCGGCGCTGTTCGTGGCGCTGGTCTGCCAAAGTCTGCGGCGTGAGCTGTTGTTGCCGCTGGCGGCCGGGTTCGGCGTGAGTGCCTTGCTGGCCGCCAATGGCCATGCAACCCTGGGCATCCTGCTCGGGGCGCTGGCCGGCTGCCTGGCCTGGGGAAGGGGGCGGGGATGAGCGACGAACTGGAATTCTGGGTGGCCGTGCTGGCCATGGCGGCAATCACCTATCTGACGCGCGGCCTGCCGTTTCTGCTGTCGCCGCGCAATCGTTTATTGCGCAAGCTGTCCGAAGAGGGCTCGGCCCTGTCGGCGCTCGGCCCGGCGCTGCTGGCGGCCATTGCGGCTGCGGTCATCGTGCCGGACCTGTGGGGCGCGCAGCGGGTGCCCGAGTCGGGGCCCTATCTGGCGGGCCTGGCCGCCACCGCCGTGCTGGCCCGTTGGGCGGGCAACAGCGGCGTGGCGGTGATCGGCGGGCTGGCCGCCTATGGGACGGCGCTCTGGTGGCTGGGCTGAGCGGATCCGAGAGGATCCGGGGCGGGCGCCTGCGGCCCGCCGGCAGGCTCAGGCGCCGGTGAGCGTCACGCCCAGCCAGTACAGCCCGGCGGCCAGCATCATGGACGTGGGCAGGGTGAAGATCCAGGCCAGCAGAATGTTGCGCACGGTGCTGCCATGCAGACCGACACGGTTGGCGACCATGGTGCCCGCCACGCCGGAAGACAGCACGTGGGTGGTCGAGACCGGCAGGCTGAAAACGTTGGCCATGCCGATGGCGCCCATGGCGGTCAGCTGGGCAGACATGCCCTGGGCGTAGGTCATGCCCTGTTTGCCGATCTTCTCGCCCACGGTCAGCACCACGCGGCGCCAGCCGACCATGGTGCCGATGCCCAGAGCCAGCGCCACGGCCACGATCACCCACAGGGGGGCGTATTCCGTCGTGGCGGTGAGGTCGGATCGCAGGCGTTGCAGATCGGTGCGCTCGCGCACGTCCAGGCCCGGATGGGCCTGCACCCGCTTGGCGGTGTCGTCCAGGCAGAGCAGGAAGCGGCGCACGCTGATGCGTTCGGTGGGCGAGAGATCCTTGTAATGATGCACGCCGGCCAGTTCGGCGCGCAGGGCGTCGATGGTCGGCAGCGTCAGTTCGGGGTCGCAGCGGAAGCTGGCCGGCAGGTCCTCGCGGGTGCCGTTGCGCGAGAGCGCGAGGTAGTCGCCCAGCGAGTCGGCATTGCGCTCGTAGAAGGCCGACAGGTGCGAGGCTGCATCGCGGGTGCGGTCGATCTGGTAGGGCGTGGCATTGACGTCCAGCACGAACTTGGCCGGCACGATGCCGATCAGCACCAGCATGATCAGGCCGATGCCTTTCTGGCCGTCATTGGAGCCGTGCACGAAGCTCACGCCCATGGCCGAAAGGACCAGGACCAGGCGGTTCCAGAAGGGCGGGTGTTTCTTGGCGTCCAGGGCACGGCGCTCTTCGGGCGTCTTGTGCATTTTGGAAAGAGGGAAGAAACGCTTGAGCAGCAGCAGCACCCCGGCCGCCACCAAAAAGCCGGCCACCGGCGAGACCAGCAGCGACATGCCGATATCGATGGCCTTGCCCCAGTTCACGCCGTCGCCCATGGGCAGATCGGACATGGCGGCGTTGGCCAGGCCAACGCCCAGGATGGCGCCGATGAGGGTGTGCGAACTGGATGCCGGGATGCCGAAGTACCAGGTGCCCAGGTTCCAGGCGATGGCGGCGGCCAGCATGGCGAACACCATGGCCAGGCCACGGCCGGTATCGACGTTGATGAGCATCTCGACCGGCAACAGGTGCACGATGGCGTAGGCCACGCCCACGCCGCCCAGCAGGACGCCGAGGAAATTGAATATGCCGGAGAGGATCACCGCCAGATGCGGCGGCATGGCCTTGGTGTAGATGACGGTGGCCACCGCGTTGGCCGTGTCATGGAAGCCATTGATGAATTCGAACGCAAGAACGAAAGCCAGAGCAAGAACAAGGCTAAGACCTACCCAGAGGTCCAGGCCGGAGAAAAGATCAAACATTAGGGTGCGAGCCGGTATGGAGTGGCGGAATTATTACAGATTTGCGACCGACTGCCGTGACTAAGGATGAGTTAGGATGTTTTTCGCGCGTTGGCGTCTCCTGTAACCCTTTATCGATATGCCATGACCGAGTTGAGTTCTTCCCCCGTTTCCCGCCGTCATCCCGACAAACTGATCGTCGGCCTGGTGTCGGTTTCCGACCGCGCCAGCAGCGGGGCCTATGCCGATCAGGGCGTGCCGTCGCTGCGCGAATGGCTGGGCCAGGCGCTGTCCTCGCCCTGGCAGGCGGTCGAGCGCCTGGTGGCCGATGACGCGGCGGCGATCTCGGCAGCCCTGGTCGAACTGGTGGACCGGCAGGGCTGCGACCTGGTCCTGACCACTGGCGGCACCGGCCCGGCGCGGCGCGATGTCACGCCCGAGGCGACGCTGGCCGTGGCCACGCGCGAGATGCCGGGCTTTGGCGAACAGATGCGCCAGATCAGCCTGCAGTTCGTTCCCACGGCGATTCTGTCGCGTCAGGTCGGCGTGCTGCGCGAGACCGGCTCGCATGCCGCGCTCATTCTCAACCTGCCCGGCCAGCCCAAGGCCATCCGCGAGACGCTCGAAGGTCTCAAGGACGAGCAGGGCGCCGCCCGCGTGCCGGGGATTTTCGCGGCGGTGCCGTATTGCATCGACCTGATCGGCGGTCCGTACATTGAAACCCGGCCCGAGGTGGTCAAGGCCTTTCGGCCCAAATCGGCCCAACGCCCGCCTGCGGTATAGTGGCTGCCTGTTTTTCTTGCCTGGATGCTATCCATGAATGTCCGTCTTGCCCTGCCTCTGTTGTTGGCCGCCACCCTGAGCGCCTGCGTGACCTCGAAAGATGTCAGCAAGCTGGATCCGGTGTTCTACGGATCGACGCTGCGCAGCGCCGAGGACTACGTCGCCTGCGTGGGCGCCGCCTGGAAGGGGCTGGGCACGGAGTTCGAGAAGCGCGCCATCCATGGCGGCTATGAGCTGATCGTCGATGGCGCCATGGGCGCCGAATCGGTGCTCTCGGCCAGCACGTACCGCAAGAAGACCGACGTGCGCCTGTCTTCGCGCCTGCCCAAGCGCGCGCAGCCGCTGGGCGAGGCGGCCAACCTGTGTCTCTGATGCCGGCGCCGCCTCTGGCGGCTTTGTTGCTGGCGGCGTCGCTGTCAGGCGCGCCGGCGGTTGCCGCGCCGGCAGCGCCGGCCAAGGCGGCCTCGGCGCAGGCCGGCTATATCGCCCGCAGCCTGAATCAGCCCGTGCCGGGCGGGGTGGCGGTGGTCGATCTGGGCAGCGGCGCGAGCGCGCCGCAGGCGCGCTTTCAGGGCAAGCCGGTACTGGTGGTGCGCGACAGCGATCAGCGCTGGATCGCCATTGTCGGTGTGGGGCTCAAAGTGCCGGTCGGCGTGCAGACGCTGGATGTCGTGGCGGAGGGGCAGCCCCGGCAGCAAACGTTCACGGTCGGGCCCAAAACGTACGCGGCCCAGCACATCACGCTGAAGAATCGGCGCCAGGTCAATCCCGATCCGCAGGACCTCAAGCGCATCGAGCGTGAACTGGCGGCCCAGAACGAGGCCTATGCGCGTTTCCGCGCCGAGGTGCTGCCGAGCAACGTCATCCTCGACCGCCCGGTGCAGGGCGGCCGTCTGTCCAGTCCTTTCGGGCTGCGGCGCTTTTTCAACGGTGAAGAGCGCAACCCGCATTCCGGGCTCGACTTCGCGGTGCCGGCGGGCACGCCCGTCAAGGCGCCGGCGGCCGGCACGGTGGTGCTGGTAGGCGACTACTTTTTCAACGGCAAGACGCTGTTCATCGACCACGGGCAGGGGCTGATCAGCATGTTTGCGCACCTGTCGGCCATTGACGTCAAAGAGGGCGACGAGGTCGCGCGTGGCGCGGTGGTGGCCAAGGTCGGTTCGACCGGGCGTGCCACGGGGCCGCATCTGCATTGGAATGTCAGCCTCAACGATGCCCGCGTGGATCCGGCCATCTTCCTGCGGCGCTGAGGCGCGCCGGTCGTTCAGGCTGGCAGGCTCAGCGCCTGGTGCGCATAGAAGCGTTCGGCGTAGTCCAGCTCGTGCGCAATGCGCTCTTGCAAGCGGCGCTGTTCTTCCAGGCAGTTGTCGAATTTGAGTTTGGCCTGGGCATAGCTCAGGCCGGTGTTGCGCAAGCTGTTGATGAAGCGCTCGCGCGATTGCTGCAGCTGGGCCAACCCGAGTTCGCTTTGCTCATGCGCGCGGCGCACACGCGTGAGCCTGTCGGCGGCTTGTCGCAGACGTTCCATGGGGGTGGGGTCAGTAGCACTCATGCCGCGATTTTCCCACGGAAGGGGAGGCGGCTATCGGCCCAGGACAGGCCGGTATGGGGCCCAGTTCCGGCGCTTTCGCGCCGGCGGCGCATTACGCTTAGCGACGGAACGGGGGGCGCGGGGCACCCGAGGGACGCTCGTCCTTGTGGCGGAAATTGATACGGCCCTTGGTCAGGTCGTAGGGCGACATTTCCAGCGTGACGCGGTCACCGGCCAGAATACGGATACGGTGCTTGCGCATACGGCCCGAAGCATAGGCGCCGACTTCCACGCCGTTGTCCAGGGTGACGCGATAGCGGCTATCGGGCAGCACCTCGTCCACGACGCCTTGCAGCTCGATGAGTTCTTCTTTAGCCATTAATCAACTCCTCTTGTCATTGTGCATGCTGGGGCATGCGCCGGATGCCCAACGCATCGCTTCGCGTGGCGCGGCGAAAAAACGCCGCGGCAGGCTGGGGTACGGGCCGGCCCTGCAGGGCCTGGTTAAGGCGGGTACTCACGCCGCGAGGGCAGTGTGCGCGGTCAAGCGCGGCTCGGTCGCGGCAGGATCGGATCCTGCCGGAAGAAGCGTCGGGCGGCGCGACTGAGACCGCCCGCGAGAACTGGACAAGGGGGACCGCGTAGACGATCTTTTCATGAGCCCGGCCAGTTCTGTGGAACTTGCCCTGCATTGTAGCGCGCAAGCCACGAAATTCCTAGTATTAACCCGTAAACCCGTTGCAGCAATGCACAAAGCCTGTGCGCTGGCAAGAGGCACCGGGCCGCAGCTGGCCCGGTGCCGCCCGGCTCAGTCAATCTTCAGCTGGGTGCGCTGGACGTCCTGGCGCAGTTTTTCGCTGTCCCGGGCCACGAAACTGGCAAAGGCCTCGCTGCTTTGGGGAGCGGCCACCTGCACGCCCATCCTGGCATAGGCCTGGGCCACCTCGGGCGAGGCCAGCACCGCCTGCAGCTCGCCATGCAGGCGCTCGCGAACCGGGGCGGGCAGGCCCTTGGGCGCAAACAGGCCGGTCCAGATGGTGTAGTCGACCGACTGCAGTCCGGGGGTTTCGGCCGCAGCGGGGATGTCCGTATTGCCGATGTCGCGCTCGCGGCTCATCACTGCCAGCGCCTTCATCTTGCCCGATGCGATATGCGGCAGCATGGCGGGCAGGCCCAGCAGCGCGACATCGATCTGGCTGCCCATGATGTCCACGCTGGCCTGGCCGGCTCCGCGGTAGGGCACGGCGACGATATCCGTGCCGGTGTCGGCCTTGATGGCTTCCATCACGAGGTGGTAGAGCGAACCGCTGCCGGGTACGCCATAGGAAAAGCTGCCAGGCCGGGCACGCGCCTCGGTCAGCAGCGACTGCAAGGAATCCACGGGCAGGTCGGGTTTGCCGACCAGCACCAGCCCGCTGGTGCCGACCATGCCGATGGCGTCCAGGTCGCTGGCCTGGTAGGGGCTGTTGGGTGTGACCAGCGGCACCAGCGCGACGTTGGAGGTGATGCCCAGCAGCAGTGTGTAACCGTCAGCCGGGGATTTCACCACGCGGGTCGAGCCGACCATGCCGTTGGCGCCGGCCACATTCTCCACCACCACGGCTTGCTTGACGCGTTGCGACAGCTCTTCGGCGAGGACGCGGCCAATGGGGTCGAGCGAGCCGCCTGGCGGATAGGGAATGATGAGGCGGATGGGGCGCTGCGGATAGTCTTCGGCGGCCAGGGCGGGCAGGCTCAGGCAGCCGGCCAGGGCCAGCCCGGCCAGGGTCAGGCGGCGCAGCAGGCGGTGTCGGGTCATGGTTGTCTCCGTGATCGTTGGGAAAGAAGTAGGGGCTAGGCGGCGGCCTGCCGTATCCAGGCCAGCACGTGGCTGGCGACCTGCAGGCTGTTGCGGTCCATCATGGGGAGATGGGAGTTGCCGGTCAGCCCCAGCGCGGGCAGGTCCAGGACGTCGGCGCGCACGCCGGCCTTGCGCAGCGTTTGCAGCCAGCGTTCGCAGCCTTGGCGATACTGCCGCCACAGAGGGCTGGTTTCGAAAAAATCGCCCCAGACCACGCACACCGGGACTGCGCGCAGGGCGTCCGCCTGGCCGGGCTGCAGCGTCACGCCGCCTGCGGGCTCGACCAGGACCAGGGCGCGGATCAGTTCGGGGCGCGCCTGGGCGACGGCCTGCGCGAGCCGGCCGCCTTCGCTGTGGGCGATGACGATGCCGGGCCCGGTCTGTTCCAGCAACGCGATATAGGCGGCGATGGCCTGTTCGCGGTGCGCGGTCCAGCGCGGTACGAACTGCTTGATCAACTGGGGCAGGGCCTCGCAGGGAAACTGCAGCCCGGCATGGGCGCGCCACTGGCCGTCAGGCTGGCGTTGTCCCAGGCGAAAGAGATCCCAGGTCTGCTCCAGGGTGCGGGCTTCGGGCGGGCCGGCCTCGGCCAGCGCCTGCGTTGGCCAGGAGGCGCGCCCGCGTTCGACAGCATCGCTCACCAGAGTGTCGTAGCCCTGGCGCATGAAATAGTCGTGCCACCCGGGGCGTCCGTCGGGGGTCAGTTCCCAGGTGCAGCCCGTCATGCCGCCGCCGTGCCACAGATAGACCGGCCAGGGACTGCCGGGGTGTGCCTGCTGGAAATGTTGCACGTACAGCTGGCCGGCGGCGCAATGGCCGTTGGGATCGGAGGCGCGCGGGGGCAGGCCGGGCACGGTCTGCAGGGTGCGCACGGCCTGGCCGTGCAGCGCCTGCAGGCTGCCGCCCACATGAAAGCCGCGGATGGCTCGCAGGTGCAGGGTGTCGGAAAGAGGCATGGTGGCGGGCAGTGGGAATAACGGGGCGCAGTATGGCCCGCTGCCGACCTAAACATAAAATATTGTCTTTCTATCCCGGTATAGTGGAAATTTATGGCTGACGCGGCCCGGAAACTCGATATTCCCCGACTGCTGGTATTCATCGCCGTGTGCGAGGAAGGCAGCATTTCGGCGGCGGCCCGGCGCCTGCATCTGGCCCAGCCCGCCGTAACGGTGGCCATCAACAAGCTGGAGTCCCTGCTGGAGGCCCGCCTGCTGGAGCGCGGGCTGCGTGGCGTGACGCTCACGCCCAGCGGCCGTGCGCTGCTGGCGCGCGCCTATGACATCGTGGGGCTGGCGCGCCGCACGGCCGAAGCCATTGGCGGGGCGCGCGGCGAACCGGAGGGCGAGGTCTCGGTCGGGCTGCCGTCCTCCTGCGCGGCGGTGTTCGCCCTGCCATTGATCGAGCGGCTGTCGCAACGCTATCCGCGCATACGCCTGCGGGTGGTGGACAGCTTCTCAGGGTATCTGTGGGCTTGGGTCAACAGCGGCGAGCTGGATATGGCGCTGGTGTTCGACCAACCCCCCAGCCAGCAAGTCAGCAGCCAGCCGCTGGCCCAGGAAGACCTGCATCTCATCGGTCAGGCCGCCCGGCTCAAGCCGGGCGCGGCGTTGTCGCTGAAGACGGTGGCGCGTTATCCGCTGGCCTTGCCTTCGCCCAAGCATGGCATCCGTCTTGCCTTGCAGGCGCATTTCGCGCGCCACGGGGTGAGTCTGGCCGGGCGGCTGGATATCGATGCCGGCCAGCCGCTCATCCGCCTCATCAAGAGCGGCGCGTGGTTCAGCCTGCTGGCGCCTTGTGCCGTGGCCGAGGAGCTGGCCGCCGGCGAGCTGGTTGCACGCCGGCTGGCCTTGCCCTTCACCCGCAGCATCTGCCTGGCGCAGCGTCGGGGCGGCGAGGGCGAACCGGCCATCGAGGCCGTCAGTGCGCAGTTGCGCGAACTGGCCTGCACGATGATGCAGGATGGCCGCTGGCCGGCGCGTTGGACCGCGACCGGCTGAGGCTGCGCGCCGCGCATGGCGGTGGCGGCATTGCCGGCGTTGCGTCAGGCATCGGCTGCGCTGTCGGCGTGATACAGGGCGTCGCGCATTTCGGGCGAGGCGCCCAGGCGGTGCGACAGCTCATCGGCGCGGGTCAGCAGCAGGCGACGGAAGTGCCGGGCGTCGACGGTGTCCAGACGCACCGAGGGCCCGGCGATGGTGAGCGCGCCAGCGAAGCGGTCGTCGTTGCCGATGACCGGCGTAGACCAGGATGAGGTATAGGGGTCGCGCACCCCGCGTGAGGCGAAGGGCAGAGCCTCGTTGCCGCGAGGCGCGCCCTGGGCCCAGATGGCGAACACGCGCCCGGTCGAAGACGAGTCGGGCGGCATGACGCTGCCGGCCAGCACCTGGGTGTGCAGGCCTTCGTGCGGCTGCTGGCGGAACAGGCACAGACGGCTGCCCGGCTCGCCGCCTTCCACGTAATAGGCGGCGCTTTCGCCGGTTTCGGCCGAGAGGCTGTCGAGCACGGGCATGACCAGGGCCGACAGGTCGAACCCTCGCTCATAGACGCGCCCCAGATACAGCACGCGCGGCCCCAGGCTGTACTGGCCGTTGGCTTCGCGCACCACGTAGCCGCAGCGCACCAGGGAATTCAGCAAGCGGAAGATGGTGGTCTTGTGCAGCGGCAGGCGTGCGGCGAAGTCGGCCAGCGAAAGGCGTTCGCTGCCGGGCTTGAAGCAGTTCAGCACGCTCAGGGCGCGCTCGACGGCGATCACTCCGTCATTACTCAAGATGGACTCCAAGGGGATGTGAAATCCCCGTGATTGTACACAGTACAACGTCGTTTCACGGAAATAGAATGCAGGCTGCTTTTTCTGGAGACAACGATGGCGGCTTCCATGCTGGTGGTGACGGCCCATGTGGGCGATTTTGTATGGCGTTGCGGCGGGGCCATGGCCTTGCACGCGCGACGAGGGGTGGACGTGCACCTCCTGTGCCTGAGCTTTGGCGAGAACGGCGAGTCCAATGCCGCCTGGCAGGGCGACACCGGGCGCGATGCGGTCAAGGCATTGCGGCGTGCCGAGGCCGAAGCGGCCGCCGGACTGCTGGGCGTGGCGTCGCTGGATTTCCATGACCTGGGCGACTATCCCATGCCGGAGTCGGCCGAGTCGGTCCGCCGCATCAGCCGCAAGCTGCGCGAGACGCGCGCTTCGGTGGTGTTGACCCATCCCGAGCACGATCCGTCCAACCTGGACCATTGCCGCAGCTATGAAATGGTGCTGCGTGCGCGCATGCAGGCCATCGCGCCGGGCCATGGGGCCGATTACGTCACGCCGCCTCAGGTGCTGTGTTTCGAGCCGCACCAGCCCGAGCTGTGCCAGTTCAAGCCCGACCTGCTGCTGGACATCACGGAAGTGTGGCCCGTGAAGTGGCAGGCCATGCAGGCCATGCCGACCCAGTCCAATCTGTGGGCTTACTACGAGCGCGTCGCGCTGCAGCGTGGCGCGCAGGCCGGGCGGCGCGGCAAGCAGGCCGGCACGCGTTATGGCGAGGCCTATCAGCGCATTTTCCCGTCGGCCGTGACGAGCCTGGTGGAGTAGACGATGAGCGATATTCACAGCCCGGGCCTGAGCAGCACCTTGCTGGCCGACGTGGGCGCCTCGGTATTGCAGGCCGCGATCAAACCGCTGCGCCCGGGCTGGGTGCTGCATGGGCCGGCCCTGACGGTGGCCGTGCCGGCGGGCGACAACCTGGCGATCCATGCCGCGCTGGCCATTGCCCGTCCGGGCGAGGTGCTGGTCATCGATGCGCAAGGGCATACCGAGCGCGCCGTCATGGGCGGGATCATGTGCGCCCAGGCGGCCGCCTGCGGCCTGGCAGGGGTGGTGATCGACGGGGCCATGCGCGATGCGCAGGAGTTGCGCGCGGCGGCGCTGCCCGTGTTCGCCCGCGCGGTCTCGCCAGCCGGCCCGCACAAGCGCGGCGGGGGCAGCGTAGGCAAGGCCGTCAGCTGCGGGGGCGTGACCATCCGCAAGGGCGATTGGATCTTCGCCGACGACGATGGGGTGGTGGCGTTCGAGCCGGCGCGCGGCGAGGCCTTGGTGGCAGCCGCGCTGGCCAAGGGGCAGGCCGAGACGCAACGCATGGCGGCGATCGCACGCGGCGAGCTGCGGCCCGTCTGGCTGGATCAGGCCCTGGCCGACAACCCGATAGAGATGGCGCAGATCCGCTGAGCGCCGCATCCGATTTCAACCTGGAGGAAGACAATGTCATTCAAGCAATCCTGGGCCGTGCTGGCCCTGGCCATCGGGCTGGCTCCGGCCACGCAGGCGCTGGCCGCTTATCCCGAACGCCCGATCCGCATGGTGGTGCCGTTTGCCGCCGGCGGCCCGGCCGATATCGTCGGGCGTGAGTTCGCACAGGTGCTCGGCGAGCAGCTGGGCCAGCCGGTGGTGGTGGTCAATGCCGGCGGCGGCCACGGCGTGCCCGCGCTCAACCAGGTGTTGGGTGCCGAGGCGGACGGCTACACGCTGCTGATGCCGGCCTCGGGCAACATGACCATTCCGTCCAAGGCGATGCAAGGGCGCGATGTCCTGGCGCTGCTGGAGCCGATCAGCCTGCTGACGCAAAGTCCCCACGTGCTGGTGGTCAACGCCAAGCTGCCGGTGGAGTCGGTGCAGGGGCTGGTCGACTATGCCCGCGCCCATCCCGGCACGGTCAACTTCGGCTCGGCCGGGGTGGGCGGCGTGGCGCACCTGGGCATGGAGCTGTTCAAGAGCAAGGCCGGTGTCGATGTGGTGCACGTGCCATATCGCGGCACCTCGCAGGTGCTGACGGATCTGGCATCGGGCCAGGTCCAGGCCTTGTTCAGCAGCATGCCCTCGCTCAAGCCCATGATCGATAAGGGGCTGGTCAAGCCGCTGGCCATGAGCGCGCCCAGCCAGGGGGCCGACACGGCCAGCCTGCCGTTGGTGTCCGAGGCTTTGCCGGGTGTTTCCTATACCACCTGGTATGGCCTGTTCGCCAAGGCGGGCACCTCGCCCGAGGTGCTGGACAAGCTTAATCGCGCCACCGCCGAAGCCTTGAAGAATCCGGCCCTGAACCAGAAGTTCGAATCCCAGGGCGTGGAGTTCGTCGCCAGCACCCCGCAGCAACTGCGCGAGATCGTCAAGCGCGACGCCGGCCAGTGGGCCACGCTGATCGACGAGGCCGGCATCGAACTGGAGTAGGCCGGCGCGGCGGGCCTGCCCTCAGGCGGGTGGCCCGCAGAGTTCCCGGAGAATGCCGGCCAGCGCCGTTTGCGCGGCCGGCGCCTGCAGGTCGGCGCACTCGCGCTGGATCAGATTGATGGGGGGCAATTCCCAGCCCCAGTCCCAGGTGATGGCCTTGATGCGCCCGCGCGCGGCCAGCTCCTGGGCGATCTCCGTGGGCACCACCGAAACCAGGGTGGCATCGCCGCCCAGCAGGGTTTCGATGACGTCGGTGGAGTAGGCCTCCAGCACAGGCTGGGGCGGTGCCACGCCACAGCGCACGAAGTGCTCGGCAATCAGATGGCGGGTCGGGGTGCGGGCTTCGGGCAGCACCCAGCGCAGCGCGGCAGCGGCGGCCCAGTCGGGCGCGCGCGCGTTCAGGCGCCGCGCCAGATGCCGATGCGCGATCAGACTGGGACGCTGGTGATACAGGGCCTGGTGACGCAGGCCTTCCAGCCCGGCCAGTGGCGGCAGGCGACCGATCATGCCATCGAGCTCGTGACGGCGCAGCATGGGCAGCAGATGGTCGGTGGTGGCGCGATGCAGCGTCACGGTGATGCCATGGCGTTCCAGCAGCAGGGCGATGGCCCGGGCCAGCAGCGTGCTGGAGACATACGGCACGGCCCCGACATGCAGATGGGCGGCGTGGCCGCCCTGCAAGGCTTGCACCTCCTGTTCCCAGCGCGACAGGTCGTTGAGCATGCGCTGAGCACGATCGATGGCCAGCTGTCCCAGCGCGTTGGCCTGCAAACCCCGTCCTGTGCGCACGAACAGGGGCGCGCCGAACAGGTCTTCGATCTCCAGCAGGATCTTGCTGGCCGCAGGCTGGCTGATGCCAGCCTGCGCGGCCACCCGGGTCAGGGTGCCGTGGCGTTCGATGGCCAGCAGCAGCGTCAGATGACGGTGCTTGAGGCGGCGCGCCAGGCTCGGGGCGGATGACATCCTGCTATTCCTTGATGGTTATGTAGCTATGCAAAGAAACTGAATTTTAGTTATTTCCCACTCCTATACTGCCCCTCACGACGATTTCTTTGCGGCAGGCGCAGGTATGCATTCCGAATTCACCACCCGTCCCGAGATCCAGGGCAGCTTCGGGGTGGTTTCATCCACCCACTGGCTGGCCTCCCAGACCGCCATGGGGGTGCTCGAAAAGGGCGGCAATGCCTATGACGCCGCCGTCGCCGGCGGCTTCGTGCTGCAGGTGGTCGAACCGCACCTGAACGGCCCGGGTGGGGAAGTGCCTGTGTTGTTCTGGAGCGAGGATGAAGGGCGCATGCGCGCGCTGTGCGGCCAGGGGCCTGCGCCCGCGCTGGCCTCGAGCGACTATTTCCGCTCCCTGGGCCTGGATCTGGTGCCGGGCATCGGCCTGCTGCCGGCGACGGTGCCGGGCGCCTTTGGCGCCTGGCTGGCGCTGCTGCGCGACTATGGCAGCTGGGAGCTGGCTGATGTGCTGGCGCCAGCCATGGCCTATGCGCGCGACGGGTTTCCGGTGGTGCCGCGCATTGCCCAGGCCATCCTGGCTGTGCAATCGCTGTTCCGGGACGAGTGGCCGTCATCGGCGCAGGTGTGGCTGCCGCAGGGGCAGGTGCCGGCGCCGGGCAGCTGGATGCGTACGCCGGCCATCGCCGAAACCTATGCACGCATCCTGGACGAAGCCGCCGCGCGGGGCTGCGACCGGCGCAGCCGCATCCAGGCCGCGCATGATGTCTGGTACCAGGGGTTCGTGGCCGATGCGATCGATGATTTCTATCGACATGCCGAGATCCGCGATACCACCGGACAGCGTAATCGCGGCCTGCTGCGCAAGGACGACATGGCAGGCTGGCAGGCACAGTATGACGAGCCCGTGATGCTGGATTACGGGCCTTTCACCGTGGCCAAGTGCGGGCCCTGGTCACAAGGGCCGGTGCATCTGCAGCAGTTGGCGATCCTGCGCGAACTGGGCATGGAGGGGCTGGCGCCGGATTCCTTCGAGTTTGTGCATCGCGTGGCCGAGGCCGCCAAACTGGCCTTCGCCGACCGCAGCGCCTGGTACGGTGACCCGGACTTCGTGCGCGTGCCGATGCAGGCCCTGCTGTCGGCTCCCTACGCCCGTGAGCGCGCCGCGCTGGTCGGCGCACAGGCCAGCAGGATGCTGCAGCCCGGCGCCCCCGTCGGGCAGGCGCCGCGCCTGCCTGATCTGGCCGCCGCGCAGCGCACGCTGGCGCACGCCGATACGCGATTCGGTGTGGGCGAGCCCACCTTTGCCGCGTTGCCGCCGGTGTCGCAAGGGGCCGAGCGTGAACTGTTCGTGGGTGATACCTGCCACATCGATGTCATCGACCGACACGGCAACATGGTCGCCGCCACGCCCTCGGGCGGCTGGCTGTCGTCCAGCCCGGTGGTGCCGGGCCTGGGCTTTTCCCTGAACACCCGGCTGCAGATGACGTGGCTGGACGAGGGGCTGCCAGGCAGTCTGATGCCGGGCAAGCGGCCGTCGACCACGCTGTCGCCGGGCCTGGTGCTGCGCGACGGCCTGCCCTACATGGCCTTTGGCACGCCGGGCGGGGATCAGCAGGATCAGTGGACGGTGTCGTTCTTGCTGCGTCACGCGGCCGGGCTGAATCTGCAGCAGGCCATCGATGCACCATCCTGGCATATCGATCATTTCCCCGGCTCCTTCTGGCCGCGTTCGACCACGCTGAATCGCCTGACGGTCGAGTCGCGCCTGCCGCCGCAAACGATTGCGGCCCTGCAGGCCGCCGGCCATGACGTGGTCGTCGGCGGACCGTGGTCGGAAGGCCGCATCAGCGTTTGCACGCGCCAGGCGCGCGCCGGCGGCTGGCTGCTCAAGGCTGGCGCCAATCCGCGTGGCATGCAGGGCTACGCCGTGGGGCGCTAGTTTTTCACGCCTTTTCCAACCGGCATCCAGACCGGTCTCTACATACAGGGGTTGAACACCATGACTTTCTCGATCAAACAACTGGCTGCCGGATTGACGCTGGGGTTGGCGACGCTGGGAGGGCCGGCCCAGGCGGCCTGGCCTGAAAAACCGGTCACACTGGTCGTGCCGTGGGCGGCGGGCGGTTCGACCGATATTCTCGCCCGCATGTTGTCCGAAGGCCTGTCGCAGTCTCTTGGCCAACCCGTCGTGGTGGAAAACCGGTCTGGCGCGTCGGGCAACATCGGCAGTGCCTATGTGGCGCGCGCCAAGCCGGATGGCTACACCTTGCTGCTGGGTTCCATGAGTACCCACACCATGAATCACGCGCTTTACGCCAACATGCCGTTCGATGGCGTGAAGGACTTCACGCCGATTGCCGAGTTGGCGCGTGTGACCAATACCATGGTGGTGCATCCTTCCGTGCCGGCTGACAACGTGACCGATTTCGTTGCCTATCTCAAGAAAAATCCGGGCACGGTCGCCTATGCCTCGGCCGGACAGGGCTCGACCAATCACCTGAGCGCCGTGCTGTTCGAGCGCGCCGCCGGCGTGGAAATGATGCACGTCCCATACCGGGGCGGCGCGCCGGCGGTGCTGGACACGGTGGCCGGCCGCACGCCAGTGCTGTTCAGCGCCGGCACGCAGACGCTGCCCCACGTGAATTCCGGCAAGCTCAAGCTGCTGGGCGTGACCGAGAGCGAGCGTTCGCCTTTGCTGCCGCAAGTGCCGACGGTGGCGGAATCCCTGCCTGGCTATGCGTTGTCGGTGTGGTACGGCGCCTTTGGCCCGGCGGGCCTGCCGCCGGAACTGACGACGAGACTCAATCAGGAAATCAATGCCGTGCTCCGGCGGCCCGACGTGATCCGCAAGATGAACGAGATGGGGGTGCTGCTGGTCGAGAGTACGCCGGAACAGTTCGGCGAGTTGCTGGAGCAGGATGCCCGGAAGTACGGCGACCTGATCAATGAACTCGGGATCACGGCCGAATGAGCGCGTTCGACACTGCCGCCGGAGCCGCGCTTGAGCGTTTGATGGCCGCCCATGTCGCCGGCGATATCGTCGCCGCGTTCGCCGCCATCGATGCTTACGCCGCCCCCGTGCTGGATCAGCGCTTGTGTACCGCCAACCGTTTCGATGCCGCCGCCATGCAGGTGCAACGTCTGTACAGCTCGCAGCCCGGGGCGTACCCGCCGGGCGGCAGCAAGGACAAGACCGGGACGGCCTGGGGGCAGCAGGTGCTGATCGAGCAGCGCCTGTTCGTGGGTGAGGGCAGCGAGGCCATCCGCAACTTCTTCGATGACCACGACGCCATTGCCCGGCTGGGCTTGCGCTCGGTGATCAACGTGCCGGTGGTGCAGGCGGGCCGCTGTCTTGGCACGCTCAATTTTCTGATGAAGACCGAGCGTGTCGGGCCGCAACAGTTGCATGCGGCCCGGCTGGCCGCGGCGCTGGCCTTGCCGTTGTTCCTGCTGGACGAGGCGGCCCGCCCGGCTTGAATCGCGTCTCTCGAAAACGCCGGCGCCCCGGCCCGCGGCTGGCGGGGCGGGGCGCCGGCGGCATTGCCGGACCCGGGTCAGGCCCGTTGTTCTTCCGCGCTGGCCGCGGCGATCTCATCGGGGCTGGCGGACTCGCCACCCTCCATCTTGGCGATCACGGCGGTGGCCATGCTGTTGCCGACCACGTTGGTGGCGGTGCGGCCCATGTCGAAGAACTGGTCGATGCCCATGATGAGCAGCAGCCCGGCTTCAGGCAGATCGAACATCGGCAGGGTGGCCGCCACCACCACCAGCGAGGCGCGCGCCACCCCGGCCATGCCTTTGCTGGTGATCATCAGCACCAGCAGCAGCATCAACTGCTGGGTGAAGGTCATGGGGATTTCATAGGCCTGGGCGATGAACAGCACCGCGAAGGCCTGGTACATCATGGAGCCGTCCAGGTTGAAGGAGTAGCCCAGCGGCAGCACGAAGCCGGAGACGCGCGGCGGCACGCCAAAGCGGGTCAGCGCCTCGATGGTCTTGGGGTAGGCCGATTCGCTGCTGGCGGTGGAGAAGGCCAGCAGGGTGGGTTCCTTGATCAGCCCGCCCAGGCGGAACACATCGCGACGCAGGAACAGATAGCCGACACCGAACAGCAACGCCCACAGCAGCACCAGCCCGAGATAGAACTCGCCGATCAGCTTGCCGTAGGTCACCAGCACGCCCAGGCCTTCGGTCGTGATGACTGCCGCCATGGCGGCGAACACGCCCAGCGGCGCGAAGCGCATGACGTAGTCGGTCAGGCGGAACATCACCTTGGCGAGCTCGTCGATGGCATTGACGATGGTGGTGTGGCCGTCGCGGCGCACATAGGCCAGCGCCGCGCCGAAGAACAGCGAGAACACCAGGATCTGCAGAATCTCGTTGTTGGCCATGGCCTGGATGATGCTGCTCGGGAAGACGTGGGTCAGGAAACCCTGCAGGGTGAAGTCGCCCGTCTTCAGCGAGGTCGAGGCGCCGGCGTCCGGCAGCGCGCGGTTGAGATCGGCGCCGGGCTGGAACACATTGACCAGCAGCAGCCCCAGCAGCAGCGACAGGAAGGACGCGCTGACGAACCACAGCATGGCACGCAGGCCGATGCGGCCGACGGCGCGGCCATCGGTCATGCTGGCCAGGCCCGATACCAGTGTGGCGAAGACCAGCGGCGCGATGATCATCTTGATCAGGCGCAGGAAGATGGTGGTCACCATGCTGAAGTAGGAGGCGATTTGTTCGGCATGGGCGGCATCCTGCGCATAGCGGTGGCATGCGTAGCCCACGGCGATGCCCAGCACCATGGAGATGCCGATGTAACGCGTCAGTTTTTTGGTGTTCATGATCAACTACAGAGAAGGCCCGCAAGCGCGATGCGGCCGGCCAGGAGAGGGGGTAATACGCCCGATGTATCGGAAAGGCAGAACGGAATCATAGCCTTAATCGAAAAACGACAAAAATTCCCCTTTGCCGGCGACCCCGGCGGCCAGGTAAAGAACTGCAACAAATCACCCAGGCCGGCCGGCATGGGACTGCATCGCAAACCCGGCTAAAATCACGGAATTCGCCGGATTTCATCTTCCCCATCTTCACCCGAATTCAGGAGTCCTTTTTATGGCCCTCGTTTCCATGCGCCAGTTGCTCGACCATGCGGCCGAGAATGGTTATGGCATTCCCGCCTTCAACGTCAACAATCTGGAGCAGGTCCAGGCCATCATGGAAGCCGCGGCGGAAACCGACAGCCCGGTCATCATGCAGGCTTCGGCCGGCGCCCGGAAATATGCCGGCGAAGGTTTCCTGAAGCTGCTGATCCAGGCCGCCGTGGAGTCGTATCCGCATATCCCGGTGGTGATGCACCAGGATCACGGCCAGTCGCCTGCCATCTGTCAGGGCGCCATTGACCTGGGCTTCTCCAGCGTCATGATGGACGGCTCGCTGAAAGAAGACGGCAAGACCATTGCCGACTACGAATACAACGTCGACGTGACCCGCAAGGTGGTCGACATGGCTCACAAACTGGGCGTGACGGTCGAAGGCGAACTGGGCTGCCTGGGCTCGCTCGAAACCATGGAAGGCGACAAGGAAGACGGCCACGGCGCCGACGGCAAGCTCACCATGGATCAGTTGCTGACCGATCCGGAGCAGGCCGCCGACTTCGTGCGCCGCACCCAGCTCGATGCCCTGGCCATCGCCATCGGCACCAGCCACGGCGCCTACAAGTTCACGCGCAAGCCCACCGGCGACATCCTGTCGATCCAGCGCATCAAGGAAATCCACGCCCGTCTGCCGAACACCCACCTGGTGATGCACGGCAGCTCCAGCGTGCCGCAGGAACTGCTGGCCGAGATCCGCGAGTTCGGCGGCGACATGAAGGAAACCTACGGCGTGCCGGTCGAAGAGATCCAGGAGGCCATCAAGTTCGGCGTGCGCAAGATCAACATCGACACCGACATCCGCCTGGCCATGACCGGCGCGATCCGTCGCTTCTTCGCCGAGAACCCCTCCAAGTTCGACCCGCGCGAGTACCTCAAGCCGGCCCGTGCCGCTGCCAAGGCGGTCTGCGTGGCACGCTACACGGCCTTCGGCGCTGCCGGCAACGGCAGCAAGATCAAGCCGGTGTCGCTCAGCGACATGGCCGGGCTGTATGCCTCCGGCAAACTGGCGCAGGTCGTGCAGTAAGCCGACCTGATGAAAAAGGCCCCTCGGGGCCTTTTTCACATCTGCCCGCCCGCTGCGGGCGCGGCTGCTTTTGCAGTAATCTATAGCTCTTTCCCAATGCTCCCGCCGGCGTGCCGGCGCTCCGGGGCTTTCCGTCGGCCGACGGAATCTTTACCGCCATAGGCTCAATCCGTGACTTCCGCTTTGCATGAATCCAGCATCAAGTCCCTGCCTCTTCTGGGGCGCGGCAAGGTGCGTGATATGTACGCGGTCGGCGACGACAAGTTGCTGATCGTGGCCACCGACCGTATCTCGGCTTTCGACGTCATCCTGGACGACCCCATTCCGGGCAAGGGCCAGGTCCTGACCGAATTGACCGAGTTCTGGCTCGGCAAGCTGGCCCACATCCTGCCCAACCATTCCACCGGCGTGCGCGCCGAAGATGTGGTGGCCCCCGATGAGGTGGACCAGGTGCGCGGCCGCGCGGTCGTGGTCAAGCGCCTCAAGCCCATTCTGGTCGAGGCCGTGGCGCGCGGTTATCTGATCGGTTCGGGCTGGAAGGACTACCAGGACAGCGGCGCCGTCTGCGGCATCCGCCTGCCCGAGGGCCTGCGTCAGGCCAGCCGCCTGCCCGAGCCCATTTTCACGCCCGCAGCCAAGGCCGAGTTCGGCCTGCACGACGAGAACGTCGACTTCGCACATGTGGTCGCCGAAGTCGGTGAGGAAATGGCCGAGCGCATCCGCGACGTGACGTTGCGGCTGTATGCCGAAGCGTCGGCCTACGCGGCCACCAAGGGCATCATGATCGCCGACACCAAGTTCGAGTTCGGCCTGGACGACCGGGGTCAGCTGCACCTGATGGACGAAGTGCTCACGCCCGATTCCTCGCGCTTCTGGCCGGCCGATGGCTATCGCGAAGGCACCAGCCCCCCGTCGTTCGACAAGCAGTTCGTGCGCGATTGGCTGGAAACCCAGCCCTGGGACAAGACGGCCCCCGCGCCGCGCCTGCCCCAGGACGTGCTGGAAAAGACGGCCGCCAAGTACCGTGAAGCCCTGGACCGCCTGACGGCCTGAGCCCGCGCGTTCCCCGCGATCGTCACCGGCGCCCTTCGGGGCGCTTTTGCTTTTGCGGGCGATGGGGGGGGGGCGTGGTGGCCGGCATTTCTGGCGCGTCGCGCCGTTTCCGCCCGGCATGGAGCGTCCCCGTTCTAGGGGAGACATCAGAAGGCGGGTAAAATAACTGCCTTCGCGGCCGGGGACATCCCCGGCCTGGTTTCTTCACTGCTGCGCCGCCCGGGCGCATCGAACCCGCTCATGACCACACACTCTTCGGTTACCGGCGCCCCTGTGGTGGGCGTCATCATGGGATCTTCCAGCGATTGGGAGGTCATGAAAAATGCCGTGGCGATGCTGGAGTCGTTCGGCGTGCCTTTCGAGGCGCGCGTGATTTCCGCCCACCGCATGCCTCAGGATATGGCCGACTACGGCGCGCAGGCGCGCGCCCGCGGGCTGCGCGCCATCATCGCCGGCGCCGGGGGCGCTGCCCACCTGCCGGGCATGATGGCCGCCCTGACCGAGGTGCCGGTGTTCGGCGTGCCCGTGCCTTCGCGCTATTTGCGCGGCGAGGATTCGCTGCTGTCCATAGTGCAGATGCCCAAGGGCGTGCCGGTGGCCACGTTCGCCATCGGCGAGGCGGGGGCCGCCAACGCGGCGTTGCATGCCATCGCCACGCTGGCCACCACCGATGATGCCCTGCACGCCAAACTGCTGGCGTTTCGTGCCGCGCAGACCGAGACCGCGCGCAACATGACGCTGCCGCCGCAGGCCTGATCGCCGTTCGCACCGCCTGCGCCCGGCGCCGGCGGCTTTTCTGATCGCGGCGTCCTTCGGGGCGCCCTGTTTTCCCCGCCCCGGGCGGGACTGACCATGTCGCAATCTCATTCCGAACTCATCGTTGCCCCTGGCGGCTGGCTGGGCCTGCTGGGCGGCGGGCAACTGGGCCGCATGTTCTGTCATGCCGCGCAAAGCCTGGGCTATCGCGTGGCGGTGCTGGACCCCGCCCAGGATTGCCCGGCCGGCCGCGTGGCCGATCTGCATATCTGTGCCGCCTATGATGATGCCGCGGGCCTGGCCGCGCTGGCCGATCGCTGCACCGTGATCAGCACCGAGTTCGAGAACGTGCCTGCCGACAGCCTGCGCGTGCTGGCCCGCCGTTGCCGCGTCAGCCCGTCGGGCGACGCTGTCGCGGTAGCGCAGGATCGCATCGCGGAAAAGCAGTTCATCGCCGCCCAGGGCATCGCCGTGGCGCCCTATGTGGCGGTACACGACGCCGATGATCTGCGCTCCGCCGGCGAGCACCTGTTTCCGGGCATCCTGAAGGCCGCCCGCCTGGGCTACGATGGCAAGGGCCAGGCGCGCGTCAGCAATCGCGAAGATGCGCTGGCCGCCTTCGAGGCCTTCGGCGGCGTGCCCTGTGTGCTGGAAGCGCTGCTGCCGCTGGACTACGAAATCTCGGTGATCATCGCGCGCGGCTTTGATGGCGCCAACGTGGTGTTCCCGATTGCACGCAACGTGCATCACGAGGGCATCCTGGCCGTCTCCACCGTCGGCGAGGAAGGCTCGCTGGCGCTGCAGGAACAGGCGCGCCAGGCGGCTCAGGCGATCGCCCAGGGCCTCGATTACCACGGCGTGCTGTGCGTGGAGTTCTTCGTGCTGCGCAACGGCGCGCTGGTGGTCAATGAAATGGCGCCGCGCCCGCACAACAGCGGCCACTACACCCTGGATGCCTGCGTGACCAGCCAGTTCGAACAGCAGGCGCGAGTGATGGCCGGCTTGCCGCTGGGCAGCACCGGGCTGCTGGCGCCGGCGGTCATGCTCAATCTGCTGGGCGACAGCTGGTTCGATGGCGAGACGCCGCGCGAGCCCGACTGGGCGGGCGCCTTGGCCGTCGATTGCGCCAAGCTGCATCTGTATGGCAAGGAAGAGGCCCGCCGTGGCCGCAAGATGGGCCACCTGACCGTGGTCGGTCATCCGTTGGCCAAGGTGCAGGCCGATGCCGCAAGCGTGGCTCAGGTGCTCGGCCTGCCGGCGCCGGATGTCCGCCATGGCTGATGCCGATATCGCCGCTGCGGCGCAGCGACTGGCCCAAGGCGGCCTGGTCGCCTTCCCGACCGAGACGGTCTACGGGCTGGGCGCCGATGCCGAGAATCCCGAGGCCGTGGCGCGCATCTATGCCGCCAAGGGGCGTCCGGCGACGCACCCGGTCATTGTGCATGTGGCGCCGCAGGCCGATCTGCGGCATTGGGCTAGCGAAGTGCCGCCCGAGGCCGAGCGTCTCATCGCGGCCTTCTGGCCGGGGCCGCTGACCCTCATTCTCAAGCGTCGCCCCGGCATCGGCGAAGCCGTCAGCGGCGGGCAGGACAGCATCGGCATCCGTTGCCCCTCGCATCCGGTCGCCCAGGCGCTGCTGGCTGCCTTTGCCGCGCTCAAGCCGGGCGGTCAGGGCGGGGTGGCGGCGCCGTCGGCCAATACCTTCGGCCATGTCTCGCCGACACAGGCCGGGCATGTGCGCAGCGAGTTCCCCAATGAAGTGGCTGCCGGCATGCCGGTGCTCGATGGCGGCGCAGCCGAGGTCGGCATCGAATCCACCATCCTGGATCTGTCCCGCCTGGATCAGGGGGCGGGCCCGGTGCTGCTGCGCCCCGGGCATATCAGCGCTGCGCAACTGGCGCAGGTGCTGGGTGTGCCGGTGCGCCGTCCGGATGCGGCTGCGCCGCGCGCCTCGGGCACGCTCAAGGCGCACTATGCGCCGCGCACGCCCTTGGCCCTGCTCGACGAGGCCGCCTGGGCGCAGCTGACGCAACAGGGCCTGCCGCCCGGACGCAGCGCGCTGGTGACCTATGGCTGGCACGCCGATCTGCCGGGCCTGGATTGCCATCGCGTGCCGGCCGACCCGGCGCGCTATGCCCAGGCGCTGTACGCCACGTTGCGCGACCTGGATACGCAAGGCTATGCCCGCATCTGGGTGCAGGCGCCGCCGGCCGATCCCGCCTGGGATGCGGTCAATGACCGCATCGGCCGCGCCGCGGCTGCCTTCAGCCTGGACACGGCCGGTCTGGCCGGTTGAATCCGGGCCGGGCGGCGGCCCGCAGGCACGCCGTCCGGCATCCGGACGCCGGGTCAGCCCTGGCTCAGGCGACGATCCAGTTCCAGCACGGTTTCATAGAGCACGCGCGTGCCGTCGAGCAATTGGGCCGGCGTGATGGACTCTTCCGGACAGTGGCTGCGGCCATCGAGGCAAGGGATGAAGATCATGCCGATCGGGCCGGTGGGGGCCATGTAGACCGCATCATGACCTGCGCCGCTGGGCAAGCGCATGTTGGCGTAGCCCAGGCGATCGGCGGCAGCCTGCACGGCGTCCATCACCAGCGGCGAGCAGTCGGTCGGCCGCGCCCGGCTGACCGGCGCGCAGCTCGCGCTCAGACGCAGCTGCGCCAGGGGCGCCTGCACCGACTGCATCACGGCTTCGGGGAAGTCATCCAGGACGGCATCGCTGTCGCTGCGCACCTCCATCAACAGTTCGACCTGCCCTGGCACCGCATTGGGCGCGTTCGGCGTCATGGCGATGCGGCCGATGGTGGCGACCACGTAATGCGGCTTGCCGGCAAGCGCCGTGGCGCGGGCATGGGCGGCGTCGATGACGCGCGCCGCGCCGACCAGGGCATCACGGCGGATGTCCATGGGAGTGGTGCCGGCGTGATCGGGCTGGCCGTGCACCGTGATCAGTACGCGCCGGATTCCGACGATGTTGGTGACCACGCCGATGGGCAGGTCGCGCGTCTCCAGCACCGGCCCCTGCTCGATGTGCAGTTCGACGAAGGCGGCCGTGCCGCCGGGGCCGCGCAAGGGCGCGCTCAGCGCATCCGGATCGCCGCCGATGCGTCGCAGCCCCTGCGCCAGGGTTTCGCCTTCAGCGTTGCGTGCGGCCAGCTGGTCGGCATGCAACTGGCCCGACAGCGCGCGGCTGCCGACGCAGGAAATGCCGTAGTCGCTCGGCTCTTCGGACAGGAAGTCGATGACCTCGAAGGGGTGTGCCAGCGTTACGCCCTGCTCCTGCAGGGTGTGGGCCACCTCGATGCCGGCCAGCACGCCGATGATGCCGTCAAAGCGCCCGCCGCCCATCACGGTGTCGCAGTGCGAACCGGTGGACAGCGGCGCGCGCGTGGCGTCGCGCCCGGCGCGCACGCCGATCAGGTTGCCGCCGGCATCCTGGCGCACGGCCAGCCCGGCGGCCTCGAACTCGCTGCGCAGCCACTGGCGCGATTGTTCGAACAGGGGAGAGAAGGCGCGCCGGGTCCAGGGCACGTCGGGCAGCGTCATGCGCGAGAGCGTTTCGACCCGCGCCCACAGGCGCTCGGCGTTCAAGGGAGGAAATTCGGTTTCAGATGCCATGATGATGTCCGCGATAAGGGTCGGATTCAGGCCTGGCGCGGACGCAGGAAGCGTCCGTGGCCGGCCTGGTTGACGATGCGTTGACCGTCATAGACCTGCTGGCCGCGGCACCAGGTGGCGGCCACGCGCACGCGGAATTCACGGCCCTCGAAAGAGCTCCACTTCACTGCCGACAGGCTGACCGAAGGGTCGAAGGCGTAGCGCTCCGGGCTCAGGATGACGATGTCGGCATCGCGGCCCACGTCCAGCGAGCCCTTGCGGTCATCGAGCAGGAAGTGGCGCGCCGGGTTCAGGCAAAGCTGGCGCACCACCATCGAGGGCGAAATCCCGTGCTCCTCGCAGCCGGTCCAGAATGCCGGCAGCAGGGTCTCCAGGCCGGGGCCGCCCGAGGCGTTCTTGAACACGTTGGGATTGCCCTTGCGCTCCAGGCCCCAACTCACGTGGTCCGAAGACACGAAGGTGCATTCATCCCGGGCGATGTGGGTCCACAGGCGGTCGACCTCGGCCTTGGGGCGGATGGGCGGATAGTGTTTGGTTTTGGCGCCGAAGCGGCGGGTGTGCTCTTCGTGATTGAGCATCAGGTATTGCACGCAGGTTTCGATGCTCGCCTGGTGGCCGGCGCGGCGATACATATTGCACAGCTCAAAGCCGCGTGCCGTCGACACGTGCACGGCGTGGGCGCGCGCCCCGGTTTCGGCGCCGAGCTCGTAGATGATGCCGGTGGCCAGATTTTCGATCAGCGGCGTGTGGGCCCGCATGAACGCGTCCCAGCCGGTGTCGCCGGCCTCGATCAGGCGGGCGATGTTCTTGCGCGTGAGCTCCTGCATCTGGTTGTGCACGCTGCAGGCCAGGCCCGACGGGGCGATCAACTGGAAGGCTTCGTAGAGGTCGTCCTCCTCGATGCGCGGGAAGCGCCCCGGCGTGGCTTCGAAGGTCGAGAATTTGAAGGCGCAGACGCCGCCTTCGATGAGGCCGGCGGCAGCGGCCAGGCCGTGCTCGCGGTTCAGCGTGCCGAACAGCGCCACGTCGACGTGGCAGTCGCGTTCGGCCTCGGCAATCTTGGCGTCCAGGTGGGGGCGCGAGGCCACCGGTTCGGGGTCGTCATAAGGCATGTCCACCATGACCGTGACGCCGCCGGCAGCCGCGGCGCGCGAGGCCCAGCCCAGCCCTTCCTGGTTGGCCTGGCTGCCCGAATGCACCTGGCCGTCGATGACGCCCGGCATGATCCACTGGCCGCGCGCATCGACCGTCTCGCGCGCGGCAGGCGGCTGCCCCGTACCTCGGGCGGCTACCTGCGTGCCGCGTACCGCCAGCCAGCCGTCTTCGACGATGCCTTGCGGCTCGACGATGTTGCCGCGCACCACCAAATCAAAATCGCTCATCGCTGTCTCCCTTATCTTTGCAACAGGAATGGGAGCCAGTGTAGTGAGCCGCCTTGCACAACGTCTTATGCTTAATTGTGCGTAATAATTAACATCACGTTAATGAAACCGGTGAGTCGCCATGAAGCTCAACCTGCGTCAGATCGAAGTCTTTCGCGCCATCATGCTGAGCGGTTCGATCAGCGGCGCCTCCAAGTTGTTGTTCGTATCGCAGCCGGCCGTCAGCCGCCTGATCGCCTACACCGAGCAGCGCCTGGGCCTGATGCTGTTCGAGCGCATCAAGGGGCGGCTCTACCCTACGCCCGAGGCCAAGCGCCTTTTCGCCGAGGTGTCCACGCTCTATCAGATCGTGCAGCGGGTCAATGAAGTGGCCGACAACCTGGCGGAGAACCGGGTCGGGCAGTTGCGCCTGTCCTGCAGCCCGAGCCTGGGGCAATCGCTCATGCCGCGCGCCATCGCCGCCTTCCGGCGCGAGTTTCCCGAAGTGCGCCTCGTGCTGCAGACCCTCATTCCCAGCGTGATGCTGCAATCGCTGCTCACGCAGCAGGTCGAGCTCGGAGTGGCCTATCTGTCGATGGATCACCCCAGCTTCGCCTCCCAGTCGCTGTATGAAAACCACTTCGTCGCAGTGCTGCCCGAAGGCCATCCGCTGGCCGGGCGCGCCCAGGTCAGCGCCGCCGAACTGGCCGAGCAGCCGCTCATCGGCTATAGCGCCGACATTCCCTTTGCCATGCTGGTGCGCGACATCTTTGCCGGCTTGCCGGCCGAGCCCGAGGCGCGCATCGAGGTGCAGCAGGCGCACGTGGCCTGCGCCATGGTGCAGGCCGGCGCCGGGGTGGCCCTGGTCGACGAGATGTCGGTACGCGGGCCTATCTGGAGCGGCGTGGTCACGGTGCCCGTGGCCGAGACGGTCAGCGCGCCCATCAGCGTTTATCACCTGGAACTGGAACCCCTGTCGCGTCTGGCGCGCGAGTTCATCCGCGTGTTGCGCGAGCTCGAAACCTGAGGCAGGCGCCGTCATTGCGGATTAGGACTATCCCTAGGCCCTGCCGACGGGCCGCGGGAGCGTCCCCAGGGCGAGCAATGATGATTAACATGCTGTTATATACATGGCATAAAAGGTAATACGACATTATCAATAGACCTTCCTATGATCCGCTCAACGCACTGTCCGACAGGGGTTGAGATCGCGACTTCCTGACCGGTGCAAGGCATCACCTATCAAGACGGAAAGGAGCAATCATGGGAAGGATTCTGACCCTCAAGGACGTTGAGGCTGCGGTGCTGGGCGGCTCGGTGTTCGCCTGCGGCGGCGGCGGCTGGGCCGAGCATGGCCGTCAACTGGGCACGCTGGCCGTGACCATGGGTCGCCCCGAGCTGGTCAGCATGGACGAAGTGCCCGACGAGGCCTGGATCGCCACGGCCGCTGCCATCGGCGCGCCGGGCGGGCTGACCGACTGGGAAATGCTGGGCGTGGACTACGTCAAGGCGGCCAGCCTGGTGCAGGAGGCGCTGGGCGAGCCGCTGTATGGCCTGATCATCGGCCAGAATGGCATGTCCAGCACCCTCAATGCCTGGTTGCCTTCGGCGGTGCTGGGCACCAAGGTCATCGACGCGGTGGGCGACCTGCGCGCCCACCCGACCGGCGACATGGGCTCGCTGGGCCTGGCCAACAGCCCCGAGCCCATGATCCAGTGCGCCGTGGGCGGCAACCGCCGCAACAACGCCTATATGGAACTGACCGTGCGCGGGGCGACCGGCAAGGTCTCGCCGGTGCTGCGCAAGGCCTCCGATATGTCGGGCGGCTTCATCGCCAGTTGCCGCAATCCCATTCGTGCCTCGTATGTGCGCCAGCACGCCGCGCTGGGTGGCATCAGCATGGCGCTGGCGCTGGGCGAAGCCATCCTGGCGGCCCAGCCGCGGGGTGGGGCCGCCGTCATCGACGCCATCTGCCGGGAACTCAAGGGCGAAATCATCGGCTCGGGCAAGGTGCGCCTGAACACGCTCAAGTACACCGAGGAAGCCTTCGACATCGGCACGGTGGAAATCGGCGAAGGCGCCGGCAAACGCGTGCTCCACGTCATGAACGAGCACATGGCCGTCACCGATGCCCATGGCGAACGCATCGCCTGCTACCCGGATGTGATCACCACGCTGGACACGGACGGCAAGCCCGTGAGCGCCGGCCAGCTGCGTGACGGCCTGGAGGTCAGCATCCTGCATGTGCACAAGCGCCACATCCCGCTGTCGTCCAGCGTCACCGATCCCTCGGTCTATCCCATCGTCGAGCGTGCGCTCGGCATGAACTTTACTGATTACGCATTGGCTCGTTGAGGTACTCGAAGTGAAACGCGAATTCAAAATCCCGGGCGGCCCGACACTGCGCTGCAAGGGCTGGCGCCAGGAAGCATTGCTGCGTCTGCTGGAAAACGTGCTGGCCGTGGGCGAAGACCCCGACAATCTGGTGGTGTATGCCGCCCTGGGGCGTGCTGCACGCGACTGGCCCTCGCATGACGCGATGGTCAAGGCCTTGATGGAACTGGAGGAAGACCAGACCCTGATCGTGCAGTCGGGCAAGCCCATCGGCGTGCTGCGCACCCACAAAGATGCGCCCATCGTCATCATGGCCAACTGCAATATGGTGGGCCAGTGGGCGCGGGCCGAGAACTTCTACCGCTGGGAGCAGGAAAACCTGATCTGCTGGGGCGGTCTGACCGCCGGCGACTGGCAATACATCGGTTCGCAGGGCGTGATCCAGGGCACCTACGAAATCTTCTCGCGCATCGCCGAGCGTCATTTCGACAATGACCTGCACGGCCGCTTCATCCTGACCGCCGGCATGGGCGGGATGGGAGGCGCCCAGCCGCTGGCCGGCCGCATGGCCAACGCCGCCATCCTGACGGTCGAAATCAATCCCGAACGCATCGAGAAGCGCCTGAAGGCCGGTTATCTGGAAAAGCGCGCCGATACCCTGGACGAGGCCCTGGCCATGATCCGCGAGGCGCAGGCGCGCCGCGAGCCGGTGTCGGTCGGCCTGCTGGGCAATGCGGCCGAGGTCTTCCCGGAAATTCTGGCGCGCGGCATTGTTCCCGATATCGTCACCGACCAGACTTCGGCGCATGATCTGGTGTACGGCTATATCCCGGCCGGCTACACCCTGGCCGAAGTGGCCGAGCTGCGCAAGACCGACGTGCCCCGCCTGATGGACGCCAGCCGCGCCTCGATCGTGCGCCATGTGACGGCCATGCTGGGTTTCCAGGATCGCGGCGCCATCGTCTTCGACAACGGCAACCTGATCCGTACCCACGCACGCGATGGCGGCGTCGAGCGCGCCTTCGATATTCCCGTTTTCACCGAGGCCTTCCTGCGTCCGCTGTTTGCGCGGGCCATCGGGCCGTTCCGCTGGATCGCCCTGTCGAATGATCCGGACGACATCCGCAAGATCGATGATCTGCTGCTGGAACGTTTTCCCGACAATGCCATCGTCACCAACTGGGTGCGCCTGGCGCGCAAGGAAGTGCCCTTCGAGGGGCTGCCGGCGCGCATTGCCTGGCTGGGGCACGGCGAACGCACCGAGCTGGCGCTGGCGGTCAACCAGATGGTGCGCGACGGCGTGCTCTCGGGCCCCATCGCCTTCACGCGCGACCACCTGGACGCTGGCGCGATGGCCCATCCCAACATCATGACCGAGAACATGCGTGACGGCTCCGATGCCATCGCCGACTGGCCCTTGCTCAACGCCATGATCAATTGCGCCTCCAGCGCCGATCTGGTGGCGATCCACTCGGGCGGCGGCGGTTACAGCGGCTATATGACCAGCGCCGGCGTGACGGTGGTGGCCGATGGCACCGAAGGCGCCGAGCGCCGCCTGTCGCTGTCGATGACCAACGATACCGCCAGTGGCGTGCTGCGCTATGCCGACGCCGGCTACGAGGAAGCGCTCGACGAGGTGCGTCTCAAAGCCATCGGCCGCATCGACACCGCCGCCTTCGGCGCCTGAGCAGGACGCGACAGCGGACAAGACCATGAATCAAGAGATGCTGGCGGGCGTGCGCGTTCTGGACTTCACCCGGGTGCTGGCCGGGCCGTATTGCACGGCCATGCTGGCGGACCTGGGGGCCGAAGTCATCAAGATCGAGCCGCCGCACGGGGACGACCAGCGCCACATGGGCCGGATGGTGCAGGGCGAGAGCACCAACTTCGTGCTCAACAACCGGGGCAAGAAAAGCCTGCGCCTGGATCTCAAACAGGAGGCCGGCCAGCGCATCGCGCGCGAACTGGCCGCGCAGTGCGATGTGGTGATCGAGAACTTCAAGCCCGGCGTGGCCGACAAGCTGGGGATCGGCTATGCCTGTCTGTCGGCGCAGACGCCGGGCCTGGTGTATTGCAGCATTTCGGGTTTCGGCCAGAACGGCCCGAACGCGGACCGGCCGTCGTACGACGTGGTGGCCCAGGCCATGAGCGGCATCATGAGCCTGACTGGCGAGCCGGATGGCGCGCCCACCCTGATCGGCGAATCCATCGGCGACATCTGCGCCGGCATGTTCGCGGCCTGGGGCGTGATGGCGGCGCTGTTTCACCGCGAGCGCACCGGGCAGGGCCGCCACGTCGATGTGGCCATGTTCGATGCCCTGCTGGCCATGCAGCCGACCGCCATGGCGCAGTACCTGTTTGGCGGCAGCGCGCCGCGTCGCGTGGGCAACCGTCACCCGCTGAGTTCGCCGTTCGGGGCGTACGCCGCCGCCGACGGGCATCTGGTGATCGCGGCGGCCAACGACAAGCTGTTCCGGGCCGTGGCCGAAACCATCGGCCATCCCGAGCTGGCGGGTGATGCGCGCTTTGTCAGCGATGGCCTGCGCAGCCGGCACGATGCGGAGCTGCGTGGCTACATCGAGGGGTGGAGCCGCCAGCGCAGCGTGGCCGCGGCCGTGGACGCCATGAGCCGCGCCGGGGTGCCGGCCGCGCCCATCCAGGATACGGCGCAGGCTGCCGACAGCGAACAGGCGCAGGTGCGCCGGCTGCTGGCGCGCGCCACGCATCCGGTGCTGGGCGAGACGGCGCTCATGGAGCAGCCCGTGCATTTTTCCGGCGTCGAGCGCGGGCGGGTGCGCACGGCGCCGGCTCTGGGGCAGCACAGCGAGCAAGTGCTCGGCGCGTTGCTGGGGCTGGATGCGGCCGCCATCGCGGCGCTGCGCGCCGATGGCGTGATCTGAGGAGTAGGCAATGGAAATGCGATTTACGCCGGAAGAGGAAGCCTTCCGGATCGAGGTGCGCGAATTCATCGCGGCCAATCTGCCGGCGGACATCCGACGCAAGGTGTCGCTGGGCCTGCGGCTTGAGCGCGAGGATTTCGTGCGCTGGCAGGACATCCTGGCCCGGCGCGGCTGGTATGCCGTGAACTGGCCCCAGGAGTACGGCGGTCCGGGCTGGAGCGCCGTGCAGAAATATCTTTTCATGCAGGAGTACGGCGCGCAGCCCTGCCCGCCGCTGGTGCAGTTCGGCGTGAACATGGTCGGCCCGGTGATCTACACCTATGGCAGTCCGGCGCAGAAGGCGCGGTTCCTGCCGCGCATCCTGAACAACCAGGACTGGTGGTGCCAGGGCTATTCCGAGCCGGGTTCGGGTTCCGACCTGGCCTCGCTCAAGACCACGGCCGTGCGCGATGGCGATCACTATGTCGTCAACGGCTCGAAGATCTGGACCACCTGGGCGCAATGGGCCGACTGGATGTTCGCCCTGGTGCGCACCAGCAAGGAAGAGCGCCCGCAGCAGGGCATTTCCTTTCTGCTGCTGGATATGCGTTCGCCGGGCGTGAGCGTGCGGCCGATCCGCATGCTGGATGGCGATGCCGAAGTCAACGAGGTGTTTTTCGACAATGTGCGCGTGCCGGTCGAGCAACTGGTCGGCGGCGAGGGCACGGGCTGGTCATACGGCAAGTTTCTGCTGGAGCATGAGCGCTTCGTGATCTCCGGGGTGGCGCGTTCGCGTCGCCTGCTGGCCCGGCTGAAAACCGTGGCCGGGCAGCGGGGTGACGGCCTGGGCGGCGCATTGCTCGACGACCAGGTGCTGCGGCTGCGCTTTGCCGACCTGGAAACCCAGCTGGCGGCGCTGGAGTACACCGAACTGCGCTTCCTGAGTGCGATGAACGCCGGGCAGAGCCCGGGCAATGCGGCCTCCATGCTGAAGATACGCGGCACCGAGATCGAGCAGTCCATCAGCGAGCTGGCCATGGACTGCATGGGGCTGGATGCACTGGCGCTGGACGAAGCCTTGCTGGACGGCGAGGTCGACGACAGCCAGGCGCTGGCGCCGGAGTTCGCCGCTGCCGCCGGGCCGCTGTACTTCAACCTGCGCAAGGTGTCGATCTGGGGAGGATCCAATGAGATCCAGCGCAACATTCTGGCCAAGCACGTGCTGGGCCTGTAGGAGCAAGCCGTGGATTTTTCCTTGAACGACATGCAGCGCATGCTGCAGGACAGCGCCGAAACCTTCGCGCGCGAGCATGGCGAGTTCGAGCGCCGGCGCGCCTTGCTGGCCAGCGAGCCGGGCTATGCCGAGACGGACTGGGCGCTGATGGCCGAGCTGGGCTGGTTCGCCCTGCTGCTGCCGGAAGATGCCGGCGGCATCGGCGGCGGGCCGGTCGAAACCATGCTCATCATGGAGGCGCTGGGGCGCGCGCGCGCCAGCGAACCGTTCTTCTCGACGGCCGTGCTGGGCGCTGGCCTGCTGCTGCGTCATGGCAGCGCCGCGCAACGCGAGCGCTATCTGGCGCCGCTGGCGGCTGGCCATTGCAAAGTGGCCTGGGCCCATGCCGAGGCCGGGGCACGCGATGCGCGTTATGCGGTCGCGCTGGCCGCGCAGCCGCAGGGCGGGGGCTTCGTGCTCAATGGCGCCAAGGCCACTGTGCTGGACGCGCCGACAGCCGATGTCTTCATCGTGTCGGCGCGCAGCGCCGGGGCGCCGGGCGAGCGCGATGGCCTGTCGCTGTTTCTGGTGCCGGCCGATGCGGCGGGCCTGTCGCGGCGGGCCTTCACGACGCTGGACGGCGGGCGCGCGGCGCATCTGACGCTGACGGACGTGCATGTGCCGGCCGAGGCCTTGCTGGGCGCTGGCGGCAGCGGCGCGGACCTGGTCGACGATGCCTATCGTCATGCGATCGCCGCCTTGTGCGCCGAAAACCTGGGCGCGATGCAGGCCATGCATGACGCCACGCTGGAGTATCTCAAGGTGCGGCGCCAGTTCGGCCGGCCCATCGGCCAGTTCCAGGCTTTGCAGCATCGTCAGGTCGATATGTATATCGCGCTGGAGGAGGCGCGTTCGCTGACGCTGGCCGCGACTATGGCGCTGGCTGACGGCTTGCCCGAGGCGGACCGGTTGCTGTCCATGGCCAAGGTTCAGGCCGGTCGCTCGGCCAAGGTGGTCGGGCAGGGCGCGATCCAGTTGCACGGTGGGATCGGCATGACCGATGAATTGAGCGTGGGCGCGCACTTCAAGCGCTGCACGGTCATCGAGGCGCTGTTCGGCGCCAGCCGCCATCATCTGGCGCGGCTGGCGACGGCGGCGGCGTAAGAGCGGGCGCCGCCTGACGGGCAGGGGCGCTCTTAACGGACCACAGCGCCGGCAAGGCGCGAGTCCAAGGGGAAAGCAAGCATGAAAGACATCGCAATCCATACCGCTGCAAAAGCGGCCGGAGGCGAACAGGCGGCCCAGCCGTCTCATTCGGGGCGCCGCGCGGTCATTGCGGCTTCGGCAGGCAACGCGCTGGAGTGGTATGACTTCACGGTCTACGCGTTGTTCGCGGTCTATATCGGGCAGAACTTCTTTCAGAACGAAGACCCGACGGTGCAGTTGATGGCCTCCTTCCTGGCCTTTGGCCTGGGCTTCGTGGTGCGGCCGCTGGGCGCGCTCATCCTGGGCTCCTATGGCGACCGGGCCGGCCGTCGCGCCGCGCTCACGCTGACCATCATGCTGATGGCCGCGGGCACGCTGCTCATCGCGATCGCGCCGCCCTATGCGGCCATCGGCGTGGGCGCGCCCTTGTTGATCGTCTGCGGCCGCGTGCTGCAGGGCTTTTCGGCAGGCGGCGAAGTCGGTGGGGCTACGGCCTTCCTGGTCGAGCATGCGCCGGCCGGCAAGCGCGGGCAGTATGCGTCGTGGCTGCAGGCCAGCATGGGGGTGTCCAACCTGCTGGCCGCGCTGGTGGCGACCGTGGTCACCACCACGCTGACCGAAGACCAGGTAGGCGAGTGGGGCTGGCGCATTCCCTTCATCCTGGGCCTGGCCATCGCGCCGGTGGGCTTGTGGATGCGGCGTGCATTGGACGAAACCCCGCATTTCCGCGAGGAGCAGGAGCGCCAGGCGCGTAGCGCAGAGAAGGCGCGCGCCCCCTTGCTGCGGGTCGTCAAGGAGTATCCGCGCGAGCTGGCTTCGGCCCTGGGCCTGTCGGTGCTGTGGGCCATCGGGCCGTATTCCCTGGTGATCTACATGCCCATCTACGTGCAGCGCAATCTGGGCTTTGCCAGTTCGGATGCCTTCACGGCGGCGCTGGTGGGCAACCTGTTCATGATTGGCGGATGCGTTTTCGCCGGCACGCTGTCCGACCGCTTCGGCCGTCGCACGGTGCTGACGGCTGGCGCGCTCATCATGCTGGTCTGCATCTATCCCCTGCTGATGTGGCTGCAGGCCAATCATTCGCTGTCGGCGCTGATCGTCGCGCAGTCGCTGTGCTGCCTGATGGTGGCCATGTATGTGGGGGTTGCGCCGGCAGCGCTGTCGGAGATCTTCCCGACGGCGGTGCGCTCCTCTGGTATGTCGCTGGCCTATAACACCGCCGTCACCATCTTCGGCGGTTTTGCGCCGGCCATCCTCACCTGGATCAGCTTCTCCACCGGGGTGTCTTTCGCGCCGGCGCTTTACGTGATGGGAGCCTGCATCGTGGCGTTGCTGGCATTGGCTTTCGGGGTCCGTCGCCGCGATCTCTAGGCGCGCGGCGGCCGGGCGGGGCCGACGCTCCTGTCTCGCCCGGGGCCCGGCTTTGCCGGGCCTTTTTTTGGGCTTATATCAAGGCGTGGGCAGCCGTTGCCCCTATCCCTGTATCCTATGGCTTCAGACGGCCTGAAAGCGGCCAATCAAGGAGGGAAGCAATGAAATTCGCCGAGCTGCGCGAAGGTATGGTGATCAAGGGAGGGCCGCTCACGGTCACTCAGGACGAAGTCTTGGCTTTCGCGCGCCAGTTCGATCCGCAATGGTTTCATGTCGATGTCGCCCGCGCCGAAGAAGGGCGCTGGGGCGGCCTGATCGCAAGCGGCTGGCACACCTGCGCGCTGGCCATGCGCATGGCCGTGGACGCCATCCTGCATGATTCCGAGTCCTTCGGCTCGCCGGGGCTGGGCGAGGTGCGCTGGCGCGTACCGGTGCGTCCGGGCGACACCCTCACGCTGCAGGCGCGGGTGCAAGGCGTACGCCGCTCCACCACGCGCGCCGATCTGGGCATCGTCAGCTGGTCGTGGCTGGTCTACAACCAGCATGACGAAGTGGTGCTGGAGCTGGATGCCACCAGCCTGTTCGATCTGGCCGGCTGAGCCCGACCCGGGGGCGCTTTTCCTTGGGACGGCCCAGCGGAGAGGGGTGCCCCCACGCTGCGCCTGACGGCTTGCTGCCCCCCGAGGTGGCGCTTTTCCTTGGGACGGCCCAGCGGAAAAGGAAACGCCCCGTCAGCCATGGCTGACGGGGCGTTTTGCTGTGCGGGCGCGGCGCGCAGGCCGCTGCCGGTCAGAAGAAAGCCTGGATGCCGGTCTGGGCGCGGCCCAGGATCAGCGCGTGCACGTCGTGCGTGCCTTCGTAGGTGTTGACCACTTCCAGGTTGACCAGGTGACGGGCCACGCCGAATTCGTCGGAGATGCCGTTGCCGCCCAGCATGTCGCGCGCCAGACGGGCGATGTCCAGGGCCTTGCCGCAGGAGTTGCGCTTCATAATGGAGGTGATTTCGACGGCGGCGGTGCCTTCGTCCTTCATGCGGCCCAGACGCAGGCAGCCTTGCAGGGCCAGCGTGATCTCGGTCTGCATGTCGGCCAGCTTCTTCTGGATCAGCTGGTTGGCGGCCAGCGGGCGGCCGAACTGCTTGCGGTCCAGGGTGTACTGGCGGGCGGTGTGCCAGCAGGCTTCTGCGGCGCCCAGCGCGCCCCAGGCGATGCCATAGCGGGCCGAGTTCAGGCAGGTGAAGGGACCGCGCAGGCCCGAGACGCCCGGCATCATCTGCTCTTCGCTGACTTCCACCTCATCCATGACGATTTCGCCGGTGATCGAGGCGCGCAGGCCGACCTTGCCGTGGATGGCCGGCGCCGACAGGCCCTTCATGCCCTTTTCCAGGATGAAGCCGCGGATCTTGCCGTCGAATTCGCCGCCGACGCACTTGGCCCACACCACGAACACATCGGCGATGGGGGAGTTGGTGATCCACATCTTGTTGCCGGTGAGCTTGTAGCCGCCGTCGATCTTCTGGGCGCGCGTTTCCATGCCGCCGGGGTCGGAGCCGTGGTTGGGTTCGGTCAGGCCGAAGCAGCCGATCCACTGGCCCGAGGCCAGCTTGGGCAGGTACTTCTGCTTCTGGGCTTCGCTGCCGAATTCATTGATGGGCACCATCACCAGCGAGGATTGCACGCTCATCATGGAGCGATAGCCGGAGTCCACGCGTTCGACTTCGCGGGCGATCAGGCCGTAGCTGACGTAGTTCAGGCCGGCGCCGCCGTACTCGACCGGAATGGTCGCGCCCAGCAAGCCCAGTTCGCCCATTTCGGCGAAGATGGCGGGGTCGGTCTTTTCGTGGCGGAAGCCTTCCAGCACGCGGGTGGCCAGCTTGTCCTGCGAATAGGCGTAGGCGGCGTCGCGCACCATGCGCTCTTCTTCGGTCAGTTGCTGATCCAGCAGGAGCGGATCTTCCCAGTTAAACGAGGGCATCGAGGACATTCGGTACTCCAGAAAGGGCAAGCGGTAAAAGTGAAATCGGAATCCGGCAGGGCGGGCCGCCAGGCCCGCCCGCCAGGTTTACGCCTGAGCCTGTTCGGCGGCGGCGCGGATTTTGTCCAGCGTGGTCGACGGCGAGATGGCCTGCGGATCCAGCAGGCAGTGCAGGATCGCCGGCTTGCCGCTGGCGACGGCGCGCTCGAAGGCCGGGCCGAATTCGGCGCTGGTCTCGACGCGTTCGCCGTACCCGCCGAACGCGCGGGCGTAGTCGGCGAAATCGGGGTTCTTCAGGCCGGTGGCCGAGATGCGGCCCGGGTAGTGCTTCTCCTGGTGCATGCGGATGGTCCCGTACATGCCATTGTCGATCAGCACCACGATGATGGGCAGGTCGTACTGCACGGCCGTGGCGAACTCCTGGCCGTGCATGAGGAAGCAGCCATCGCCGGCGAAGCACACCACCATCTTTTCGGGCTGGGCGCGTTTGGCGCCCACCGCGGCCGGCAGGCCATAGCCCATTGAGCCGGAGGTCGGCGCCAGCTGGGTGCCGTAGCGCGTGAAGCGGTGGAAGCGGTGCAGCCAGGTCGCATAGTTGCCGGCGCCGTTGGCCATGATGGCGTCGGCGGGCAGCTTCGCTTCGAGGTAGGCCATCACTTCGCCCAGCTGCAGCTTGCCCGGCGTCTTGACCTGGGCCGGATCGCTCCAGGCCAGATAGCTCTGGCGCATGGCGGCGGTGTCCTCGCTCCAGGCCGGGGCGGCCTGGGGCGCGGGCAGCGTGGCCAGCGCGGCGCAGAAGGCGGCCGGCGACACGTTGATTGCCAGCGTCGGGCGATAGACGCGGCCCAGCTCCGCGCTGTCGGGGTGTACATGCACCAGCTTCTGGCGCGGCACCGGGATGTCCAGCAGGGTGTAGGCCTGGCTCGGGTTCTCCGACATGCGTCCGCCCACCAGCAGGATCAGGTCGGCGTCCTGCAGGCGCTTGAGCAGGGCCGGATTGATGCCCAGGCCCACATCGCCGATATAGCAGGGGTGGTCGGCCGGAAACAGCATCTGGCGGCGGAAGGACACGGCCGTGGGCAGGGCGTGGGCCTGCGCGAAGCGGGCGAACCCGGCCACCGCGTCGGCATCCCAGCGCGTGCCGCCCAGGATGGCGACCGGCTTTTTGGCTTCTGCCAGCAACTGGCTCAGGCGGTCGAGCTGCGCGGCGCTCGGCGCGGCGTCGATCACTTCGTAGCGGGGCGCATCGGCCACGTCGGCCATCTCGACCAGCATGTCTTCGGGCAGGGCGATGACCACCGGGCCCGGACGCCCCGAGGTTGCCACATGGAAGGCGCGCGACAGCAATTCGGGGATGCGTTCGACCTGATCGATCTCGGTCACCCATTTGGCCTGCGTGCCGAACACGGCACGGTAGTCCATTTCCTGGAACGCTTCGCGCTCACGCATGCCACGTTCGATCTGACCCACGAACAGGATCAGGGGCGTGGAGTCCTGCAGGGCGATGTGGATGCCGGCCAGGGCGTTGGCCGCGCCCGGGCCGCGGGTCACCATGCAGATGCCCGGTTCGCCGGTCAGCTTGCCATAGGCATCGGCCATCATGGCCGCGCCGCCTTCCTGGCGGCAGACCGTGACATCGATGCTGGCGTCATGCAGACCGTCCAGCACGGCCAGGTAGCTCTCACCAGGGACGCAGAAAACATGTTTGACGCCATGGTTGACCAGTTGGTCGACCAGGATATGCCCCCCCATGCGAGGGCCGGTTTTGCGAGTGGAGGAAGTCACGGCGGGTGGAGTGTCTCGTATTTTGGATTATGAAAAATATCGCATCAGGATAATGTTCCTGACTTGCACAATGCAATTGATAAAATTGCACATGATAGTGAGCAGACGGCACTTGTTCAATGGGGGGTGCAGACCCTCCGGCCCTGCTCGCCTTGCGATGGATCGTGCGCATGAGAAACGGTATTCCCAATTTGAGCGCCCTGCAGGCTTTCGAGGCCTCCGCCCGGCTGGGCAGCTTTTCGCGTGCGGCCGAGGAGCTCTCGCTCACCCACAGCGCGGTCTATCGCCAGGTGGCCAGTCTGGAGGCGCGCCTGGGGGTGCAGCTCTTTACCCGCGTGCGCCGGCGCATCGTGCTGACCGACCATGGCGCCGAGTACGCCGGGCGCATCCGTCACCATCTGGACCAGATCGAGAAGGACACCTTCGGTCTGGTCAGCCGCACCGGCATGGGGCGCAGCATCCACATCGCCGTGGTGCCCACGCTGGCCACCACCTGGCTGATTCCGCGACTGCCGGATTTCCAGCAGGCCGAGCCCGATATCACCGTCAGCCTGACGGTGCGCACGCTGCCCTTTCAGTTCAAGGATCAGCCTTTTGACGGCGCGCTCTACCATGGCGACGGCATCTGGCCCGGCAGCCAGGGGGTGCTGCTGTTCCCGGAGCGCGAACTGGTGCCGGTCTGTGCGCCGGCACTGCTGGAGCAGGCGCGCGCCCGCGGCGGCCCGCTGATGGCGGCCATGACCCATCTGCACCTGGCTTCGCGTCCGGACGCATGGCGCCAATGGTATGACGCCAATGGCCTGCTGTATGGGCCGTCGGCTGCGGGCGGGCCGCGCTATGACCTGTTCACCATGGTGATGGCGGCGGTGCAGGCCGGTCTGGGAGTGGGCCTGATTCCGCGCTTTCTGGCCCAGCGGGCGCTGGACGAGGGGCGGCTGGTGATGCCGGTGCCGCATGTTCTGCAGGTGCGGCAGGGCTATTATTTCGGTTATCCGCAGCACAGCGAGCGGCCCGGCGCGCTCAAGGCCTTCGAAGCCTGGCTGCAGGTGGCTGCCGCCGAGCAGGCCGCTTCCCGCTCCTGAACCTCCATGTCCGACACCTCTGTCCTGGTTTCTCAGGCCGACATCGATGCCTTCATCCAGGCCCTCTGGCTGGAAGACGGCCTGGCCGCCAACACGCTGGCGGCCTACCGCCGCGACCTGAGCGCCTTTGCCCGCTGGCTGCAGGCCCCAGAGGCGCCGCCCGGGGCCGCCGGCCAGCTGTGCGAGGCCAGCGCGGCGGACCTGGCGGCCTGGTTCGCCGCCTGCCACGAGGACAGCCGGCCAGCCACGGCCAACCGCCGGCTGGCCACCCTGCGGCGCTTCTTCGCCTGGGCCTTGCGCGAGGGGCGCTGCGCCGCCGATCCCTGCCTGAGCCTGGAGGCCGCGCGCCAGCCCCTGCGCGTGCCCAAGACGCTTTCAGAAGGCCAGGTCGAGGCGCTGTTGCAGGCTCCTGATCTGTCGCTGGCGCGCGGGCTGCGTGACCGCGCCATGCTGGAGACGCTCTACGCCACCGGCGTTCGCGTGACCGAACTGGTCAGTTTGCGCACGCTCGATGTCAGCCTGGCCGACGGCGTATTGCGCGTGGTGCAGGGCAAGGGCGGACGCGACCGGCTGGTGCCGCTGGGCGCCGAGGCGGCACACTGGCTGCAGCGCTATCTGGAGCAGGCCCGTGCCGAGCTGGCCGGTGCGCGCGTCAGCGATGCGCTGTTCATCACCGCGCGCGCCCAGGCCATGTCGCGCCAGGCGTTCTGGCAACTGGTCAAGAAGTACGCCCGGGTCGCCGATGTCCAGGCGCCGTTGTCGCCGCATGTGCTGCGCCACGCCTTCGCGACCCACCTGCTGAACCATGGTGCCGATCTGCGCGTGGTTCAGCTGTTGCTGGGCCATGCCGACATCTCCACCACCCAGATCTACACCCATGTGGCGCGCGAGCGGCTCAAGTCGCTGCACGCCGCGCATCACCCGCGCGCCTGACGGCGTCCGTGACCCATGAGCAAAACCCGACACGTCTCCGAAACCCCTGCGACCCAGTTTCTCAAGCGCCACAAGGTGGCGTTCACCGAACATACCTACGATTACGTCGATCACGGCGGCGCCGGCGAAGCCGCGCGCCAGCTGGGCCTGGATCCGCACGCCGTGGTCAAGACGCTGATCATGGAAAACGAGGCGGCCCAGCCGCTGGTGGTGATCATGCATGGCGATCGCGAGGTCTCTACCAAGAATCTGGCGCGCCAGGCCGGGGCCAAGAAGATCACGCCCTGCCATCCCGAGGTCGCGCAGCGTCATTCGGGTTATCAGGTCGGCGGTACGTCACCCTTCGGCACTCGCAAACGCATGCCGGTCTATATCGAAAGTGGCATCCTGGATTATCCCCAGGTCTACATCAACGGCGGGCGGCGCGGCTACCTGATCGGCATCGCGCCCGGCGTGCTGGTGGATCTGCTGCAGGCCAGGCCGGTCAGCGTCGGGCTGGAATAGCGCGGTAATCCTGTACCACCCCGGGGCGCCGCGCCCGCGCCACAATGGGTCAGGCGTCCCAAGGGGGGCGGAGACAGGAGACGACAATGGGCAAAAAGCTCTTGATGCTGGTTGGCGATTACGCCGAAGACTATGAAACCATGGTGCCGTTCCAGACGCTGCTGGCCGTCGGGCATGTGGTGCATGCCGTCTGCCCCGGTAAAAAGGCCGGCGACACCATCGCCACCGCCATCCATGACTTCGAGGGCGCGCAGACCTACAGCGAAAAGCGGGGCCACAACTTCACCCTCAACTTCGATTTCGACCGGGTCAGCTCGCAGGACTATGACGGCCTGGTGATCCCGGGCGGCCGCGCGCCGGAATACCTGCGCCTGAACGAGCAGGTGCTGGACATCGTGCGGCAGTTCGATGCGGCGCGCAAGCCGATCGCCGCCGTCTGCCATGGGGCGCAGTTGCTGGCGGCGGCTGGCATCCTGGCCGGGCGCAGCTGCTCGGCCTATCCGGCCTGCGCCCCCGAGGTCCGCCTGGCGGGCGGCACCTACGCCGACATCCCCATCGATCAGGCCCATACCGACGGCCACCTGGTCACTGCGCCGGCCTGGCCGGCACACCCGGCCTGGCTGGCGCAGTTCCTCGCGGTGCTGGGTACGCGGATCTCGCACTGAGGCAGGCTGGGCCGGCAGCGCTTGCCGCCGGCTCAGTCCAGGCCGTACATTGCTTGCTCAACGGAGCGACCCATGCGGAGCGACCCATGTGCGAGATCTTCATCCGAGCCAACGCCCTGTCCTATACGGCCGAAAGCCGCTCCTTGCGGCTGCATGGCGTGGCCACCAGCGTGCGGCTGGAAAAACTCTTCTGGACTGTCCTGCAGGAAATCGCCGAGCGTGACGGCCTGCGCGTCACGCAACTGATCGAGCGGCTCTACGATGAGCTGCTGGCCTATCGCGGCGAGACGCCCAATTTCACGTCCTTCCTGAGGGTCTGCTGCCTGCGCTACCAGATGCTGCAGGCCAGCGGCCGTCTGCCGCCCGGGCGGGCCATCGCCTCGCTGGACGCGGCCCAGGTATTCGAGGGGCTGCCGCCTCATCTTTACGAGCCGGCGCACGCCTGATTCCCCCGGACATGAAAAGGGCCGCATCTGCGGCCCTGGCGGTAGCGGGCAGGCAGGCCCGTTACAGCATCGCCACCTCGCTTTGCACGATGCGGCGCAGACGCACCGCATCGCCGATGCGCGAGAGCTTGCCTTGCGAATCCAACAGCACGATGGCCAGGTCGCGACCGTTCACGCGCGTAAGCATGACCAGACACTCGCCGGCCTCGTTGATGAAGCCGGTCTTGGATACCTTGATATCCCAGTCGGGCTTGCGCACCAGCAGATTGGTATTGCGGAAGGTCTGGGTACGCTTGTTGACCTCGACCTCGTATTCCGAATCGGTGGAGTAGCGGTGGATCAGCGGACGTTGCGAGGCCGCGCGCAGCAGGCGCGAGAGATCGCGCGGCGAAGAAACGTTCTGGGCCGACAGGCCGGTGGGTTCGACGAAGCGAGAGTCCACCATGCCCAGCGTGGCGGCCTTGGCGTTCATGGCCCGCACGAAGGCCGGCAGCCCGCCCGGATAGTTGCGCCCCAGGGCATTGGCGGCACGGTTTTCCGAAGACATCAGGGCCAGGTGCAGCATGTCGCCGCGCGACAGGCGCGTACCCACGCTCAGGCGCGAGGTGGTGTGCTTGAGGGTGTCGATGTCCTCATCGGTGATCTCAAGCATTTCATCCATGGGCAGATTGGCGTCGACCACCACCAGCGCGGTCATCAGCTTGGAGATCGAGGCGATGGGGCGCACGACCTTGTCGTTCTTGGCGAACAGCACCGTGGAGGTTTCCAGGTCCATCACGTAGGCCGTGCTCGAACGCAGCGAGCGCACATCCTCGGCCACCGACACCAGGGCCGGTTCGACCACGGCCGCGCCTGCCGCAGCCGCGGCGGCGTGGCGGGCCCTGGCGTTCCGGGGGGCGGCTTTCTTGCCGGAGGCGGGGGCTTTCCGGGCGGCGACCTTGGGCGAGGCCTTGCTGGCGGTTTTGCTGCGGGCCTTGGTGGTGGATTTGGCGCTGGATTTGGCGCTCGCTTTCGAAGCGGTCTTGGCCGGCGCCTTGGCTGCCGGTTTCGCGCTGGCGCGGGAGGCGGCCTTGGGGGTGGTCTTGGGGGCAGTCTTGGCGGCGGGCTTGCTTGCCGCGGTCTTGGTGGCCGGCGCCTTCTTCTTGGCGGCACGGCATTCCGCCGACTTGGCGTTGGTCTTGCAGGGATCCGTGGCTTTGGCTGCCAGCGCCGGGGCGGAGAACATTGCCGCCGCCAGGGCCAGGGGCGCAACGGCGCGCGCAGCCAGGCGCATCCAGGAAATTGCCATGTTTACAGGCCTTGTCTGACTGTAAGGGGATATCGCCGAGGGCCGTCCTGTCCGGAAGAAGGAAAACCCTAAACGAATTAAACGTTTACGGCGCAAATTTAAACAGTATTTTAAACTCTTGCGCAAGAGGGGACAGGCTTTTTTCGGCTGAATTTGAGGCGGGGCAAACCCGCAGGACGGCAAGAGTCGCCAAGGACGCGAGCGCCGGGCCGGGCCGGCCGACATGGTGCTCGGAAAGGGGGGGCATATCACAGCGGGGCGGCCCAGGGCAGGCCCGGGCATGGCGCCCCCGGCACGAATCGAACGTGCGACCCTCTCCTTAGGAGGGAGATGCTCTATCCACTGAGCTACGGGGGCATCCGGTATGCAGCCCGCAATCCTAGCATATGGCGCTGCATTCCGGCCTGCTTTGCAGCAATGCCGGGCATCAGTGGCGGGGGGCCGTGTCTTGGCAGACAATGCAGGGCGGCCGCCGTCGGCGGTGCCGCCCGATTCCCGCCTCCACAGGCAAGCAGATAGAGGAAATTCACCGTGATCAATCATGTGATGATCGGCAGCAACGACATCGAACGTTCCAAGCGCTTTTATGACGCCGTGCTGGGGTTGCTGGGGGCCGGCGAGGCCGTCAGCAACCAGTCCGCGACCGGCCAGCGCCGGCTTTTCTATCGCCACGACGGCAGCACCTTCGGCGTGAGCGAGCCCATCGACGGCCAGCCCGCCACCGTGGCCAATGGCGCGACCCTGGGTTTCAAGTGCAACTCGCCGGAGCAGGTGCAGGCCTTCCATGATGTGGCGGTCGCCAACGGCGGGACCTCGATCGAAAGTCCTCCGGGGCTGCGCGGCAGCGGCAAGGGCGCCATGTATCTCGCCTATGTGCGCGATCCCGATGGCCACAAGCTCTGTGCCGTCCATCGCCCCGCCTGAGCGCATTGACGGGCAAGCAGGAAAAGCCAGCGATACGCTGGCTTTTCCGTTTTGGCCGCCTGCGGACCCGCCCCGGGTCCCGGCCTCGCAGGGGCTCGTGCGGGCGTGGGCGGCGGGAGCAGGTAAACTTGTCATAGGACAACTGCTGAATTCTCGGGCAGCCGGCGGCCGCGCAGTACGCGGCCCGTCATGGCTGGCCCGGTCCGGGGCAGTCTGCCCGGTTGGGCCCGCCCGGTGGCGGGCCTTGTGACGGGTGGTCTGCCGTTGCGGACCTCATTGCCTCCATCGAATATGTCGAATTCAGAAACGATCTCCGTGCGCACCATCGTGGCGGCAACGACCGTGGTCATGGTGGCCATGGGCTTGCGGGCCACCTTCGGCCTGTTCATGCAACCCATGGGACTGGCCCAGGGCTGGGGCCGTGAAGTGTTTTCCTTCGCCTTTGCGCTGCAGAATCTGGTGTGGGGGCTGGCCAGCATCTTCATGGGCATCCTGGCCGATCGCTATGGCGCCGGCAGGGTGATCGCGATGGGCGGGCTGTTGTATGCGCTCGGGATGGTGGGCACCCGTTACGCCGGCGACCCGCTCATGCTCTACCTGACCAGCGGTGTGCTGGTGGGATTGGGTCAGGCCGGCACCACTTTCCCCATTATCCTGCCCGTGATCGCGCGCGCGGTGCCGCCGGCCTATCGCAGCACGGCCATGGGCGTGGCCAGTGCGGGCGGCTCCATGGGCCAGTTCCTGATCGTGCCGGCCGGCCAGTTCGCCATCGGCGCGCTGGACTGGAGTGGCGCCCTGTGGCTGCTTTCCCTGCTGATGGCGGCGACCCTGCCGATGGCGTTCCTGTTGCGCGGCAAGGCCTCCTCGCACGGCGTGACCCAGTCGTTGGGGCAGGCCGTGCGCCAGGCGGTGCTGCATCCCTCTTTCCATTTCCTGTTCTGGAGCTACTTCGTCTGTGGCTTCCATACGGCCTTCATCACGCTGCACCTGCCGGCCTTCGTGACCGATGCGGGCCTGAGCGCAGCCGACGGCGCCACGGCGCTGGCGCTGATTGGTCTGTTCAACGTGATCGGCTCTTTCTACGCCGGCAAACTGGGCGGACGCTACAGCAAGAAATGGCTGCTGGCCGGCACCTACGCCATGCGGGCCTTCGGCATCATTCTGGTGCTGGCCGTGCCGCTCACGCCGCTGGTGTTGTACGTCTTTGCGGCCTGGATGGGGCTGTTCTGGCTGGGCACCGTGCCGTTGACGCAGGGGCTGATCGGAGATATCTACGGGCTGCGCTATGCGGCCACCCTGTCGGGCATCGTGTTCCTGGGGCACCAGGTAGGCAGTTTCAGCGGGGTGTGGCTGGGCGGCTATGTCTATGCCACTACCGGCAGCTACAACGGGGTGTGGTGGCTGGGATTGGGGCTGGCCGTATTGGCGGCCCTGCTTTGCCTGCCGGTGCGCGAACGCGCGCTGACGCCGGGCGTGGCGGTCGCATGAGGCCGCGTCGCTGGGTGCGCTGGCTGGGCGGATTGCTGCTGGCTGCCGTGATGCTGCTCGGTTTTGTCGGCTATCTCTCGCCCGAGATGCGCATCAACTGGGAAAACGTGGCCGCCATGTGCGGTTTTTAGGCGCCTCGGCCACGGTATCCTAGCGGCTGTTCGACTTTCCCCTGGCCGCGTGGCGGCCCATGCCTGCATGCCGGACACCGTCCTTTCCGATTTGCCCGCCTGCGATGTGCAGGCCCTGGCCGAGCTGCCCTGCGCGGGCACGCTGATCCTGACTGTGAACAATCGTCTGGCCCGGCGCCTGACCCTCGAGCTGGCGGCGCGTCTGCGGGCGCAGCGCCAGGTCAGCGAACTGCCTCGCATCGTGCCCCTGTCGGCCTGGCTGGCCGCCGCCGCCGACGAGCTGGCGTTCGAGGTGGATGCAGATCTGCCCGCCTTCCGCCTGGGCGGCTTTGCCGCCCAGCTCGTCTGGCGCGAGGCGATCGCCCATGAAGAGGCTGATCGCGCGCTGCTGGACATCGATCAGGCGGCGCGCCTGGCCATGGATGCCGACATGCTGTGCGACGAATGGCGGCTGGATATTCCCGAGGCGGCGCAGACCGATGAATATCGCGGCTTCGCGCGCTGGCGGGCGCGTTATCGCGCCATGCTGGCCAAGCTGGATGCGGACGACGCCAACCAGGGCTATCTGCGCGTGTTGCGCGCCTTGCGCGGCGGCGAGCTGGCGGCGCCCGAACGGATCGTGCTGGCCGGCTTCGGCGAGGTTTCGCCACGCTTTGCGCGGCTGCTGGCCGCCTTTGAGGATGGCGGGGCGCAATTGCGGGTCTGGCGCGAAACGCGCGCCGAGCCGGCCGAGCCGGTTCGCGTACTGAGCGCCGATCATGCGCAGGAATGGCGTGCGGCCGCGGCCTGGGCCGCTCAGCGTCTGCGCGCCAATCCGGCCGGCCGCTATGCCATCGTCTCGGCGCAACTGGAAAACGAGGCGCCGTTTGCGCGGCGCGTGCTGAGCCAGGCGCTGCAGGGGGGGCAAGGGCAGGCCGATCTGCCCTTTAACGTGGCGGTCGGCCGACCCCTGCTGGAGTGGCCGGCGCTGCGCGCCGCGCTGGCCTGGCTGCAGGCGCTGGCCGATATGGCGCGCAGCGGTTCGGTGGCGGCGGCCACATTCGGCGCGGCATTGTTGGCCGGGCATTGCGCGGGCGATCGCAGCGAGCGCCATGCCGCCATCGATGTGCGCTGGCGTCGTCAGGGAAAGATCCGCATCAGCGAGCCCGAATGGAAAAAACGCCTGGAGTTCTGTCCGCGGCTGGCCCAGGGTTGGGAAGCCGCGCTGGCGGTCTGGCAGGCTGCGCCGTCGCGCGCGCCCTGCGATATCTGGGCCGGTCATGTGCGTGAAGCGCTGATCGCGCTGGGCTTTCCGGGGGAGCAGGCGCTCGACAGCGTGGGCTACCAGGTCATGGGCGCGCTGGGCGAGTTGCTGGGGGATTTTGCCGCGCTGGCGCCGGCTGCCGGCCCGCTTGACGGGCATGGCGCGGTGCGCCTGCTGACCAGCGCCGCGCGGGCTGGCAGTTTTCAACCGCAGCGCGATCCGTTGGCGCGCCTGGATGTGCTGGGCCTGCTGGAAGCCGAAGGCGGCAGTTGGGATGGTGTCTGGATGCTGGGCCTGACCGACGAAGTCCTGCCGGCCTCGCCGCGCCCCAACCCCTTGCTGCCGCTGGCGGTGCTGCGCCAGGCGGGGGCCCCGCGCGCCACGCCCGAGCGCGAGCGCGAGTGGGCCGAAACCATGTTCGAGGCCTTGCGCGCTTGCGCGCCGGAGATGATCGTCAGCTGCGCGGCCCACGAGGGCGAGCGCGAGTTGCGGCCCTCGCCGTTGATCGCTGCGGCGCCCCTGCGCCAGGCGTGCGCGCCGCAGGATGAGGCGGTCGAACCCTTGCCGTTGCAAAGCCTGGTGGACGAGCAGGGCCCACCCCTGGCGGCCCAAGGCGCCAGCACCGGCGGGCTGGATGTGCTCGACACCCAGGCCCGCAATCCGCAATGGGCGTTCGTGCGTCACCGGTTGGGCGCGCGCGAGCTGGCGCCCTATGCCGTGGCGGCCAGCCAGAACGTGCGCGGGCAGTTTCTGCACCGGGCGCTGGAGCTGGCCTGGCGTATGCTGCCGGACCAGGAAGCGCTGCATCTGGCCATGCAGGAGCAACGCCTGCCGGCGTTGCTGGGGCAGGCCGTCGCGCAGGCGGCCGACGAAGAATTGAAAGCCTATGCGCCTGCCGTGCGCGGGCTGGAGTGTGCCCGCGCCGAGGCCGTCCTGGCGCGCTGGATGCAACTGGAGGCGCAGCGCCCCCCCTTCGCCATCGAGCAGCTGGAAGCTGACCAGCGCTGGCAGCGTGGTGCGCTGGCGCTCAAACTCCGGCTGGACCGCATCGATCGTCTGGGCGATGGGCGCACGGTCATCCTGGACTACAAGACGGGCGCCGCGCAGGCCCGCCCCGAAGCCGACTGGTCGCGTCCCCGTCCCATCAACCTGCAACTGCCTTTCTACGCCTCCGTGCTGAGCGGGCAGGATGGCGGAGAGGGCGTGGCCGGCCTGTTGCTGGTGCAGATCCATGCGCGCAATGTGGCCGCCCAGGGCCTGGCCGACGAGGATCTGGGGCTGGAAGGCGTCAAGCTGGCCGCCGATAGCGAGACTTTCGGCGCACGCTCCTGGCCGGAGATTCTGCAAGGCTGGCGGCAGGCCATCGAGAACCTGGCCGATGAATATGCGCGCGGCGAAGCCGCCAACCGGGCCTGGGGCCGCGACGATCTGCAGTATTGCGATGCGTTGCCCTTTCTGCGCCTGCATCTGGATGACGAGGACGCTTGAGTCATGAGTGAACGCCAACCCCAGGATCACGCCCAGAGGCTGCGGGCCCTGGATCCGCAGCAGTCCTTTCTGGTGCAGGCGCCGGCCGGCTCCGGCAAGACCGAACTCTTGACCGACCGTATCCTGGCCCTGCTGGCCACGGTCAACCGGCCTGAAGAAATCGTCGCCATCACCTTCACGCGCAAAGCCGCCTCGGAAATGCACGCGCGGGTGCTGGAGAAGCTCGCCCTGGCGAGCGGCCCGGAGCCGGCCAGCGCCCATGAGCAACGCAGCTGGCTGCTGGCGCGGCGCGCCCTGGCTCGCGATCAGGAGCGCGGCTGGCGCTTGCTGCAGCACCCGGCGCGGCTGGCCATCCGCACCATCGATGCGTTCTGCGCCGGGCTGGTGCGAGGCATGCCCTGGCTCTCGGGCCTGGGCGGCATGCCCGAGATCGCCGACGACGCCATGGTGCATTACGAGGCCGCCGCCAGCGCCACGCTGGCGCTGGCCGATGAGCATCCCAGCGTGGTGACGCTGCTGGCTCACATGGATGTGGACGTCGGCGCGGCTCAGCAGGCCATCGCCGCCATGCTGGGGCAGCGCGACCAGTGGCTGCCCCTGTTGCGCTACGGCCTGGACCGCGAGGGGGTCGAGGCCGGCATGGCCGAGACGCTCGAAGAAGAACTGCTGGCCTTGCGCCAGGCCTTGCCGGTCGGTTGCGGCGAGGCGTTGTGCGAGTCGGCGCGGCGCGCCGCCGCCGAGCTCGAGGGCAGCGGCGACACGCGCCTGCGCCCGCTGCTGGACTGGACCGGGGCGCTGTCGCCGCAAGTGGAAGACCTGCCGCGCTGGCATGCGCTGGCGCATTTGCTGCTGACCGGCACGGGCGGGCTGCGCAGCCCCAAGGGGGTTACCAAGAACCTGGGCTTTCCGGCCAAAAGCGCGCACAAAGAGCCTTTCGTGCAGTGGCTGTCGGCCTGGTCGGGCGACGAAGCCTGGGTCGCCCGTCTGGCGGCCCTGCGCAGTATGCCGCCGGCCACCTTCAGCGATGAGCAATGGGAAGTGCTGAGCGCCCAGCTGGTGACGCTGGCGCTGGCCGTGGCGCAGTTGCAGCAGGTGTTCGCGCAGGCCGGCGAGGTCGATTTCATCGAGATCAATCAGCGTGCCCAACGGGCGCTGGGCAGCAGCGACGACCCGGGCGAGCTGCTGTTGAAACTCGACGCCTCCATCCGCCATCTCTTGGTCGATGAGTTCCAGGACACCAGCCAGACGCAGATCGACCTGCTGGAAAGCCTGACCGCCGGCTGGCAGCCCGGCGATGGCCGCAGCCTGTTTTTGGTGGGCGACCCGATGCAGTCGATCTACCGCTTCCGCAAGGCCGAAGTCGGGTTGTTCCTGCGTGCCGCGGCCGGCCGGGTGGGCGAGGTCGAACTGGAGTTCCTGCAATTGTCCGACAATTTCCGTTCGCAGGGCGGCGTGGTCGAATGGGTCAACCGCTGTTTTTCGGGCCTGCTGCCGGCGGCCAACGACGCGGCCGCCGGGGCCATCCGCTACAGCGCGTCGGCAGCCTTTCACCCGGCGCTGGAAGGGCCGGCCGTGACCTTCCACCCCGCCTGGGCCGAGGGCAGCGCCGCCGACGGCGAGGCGGCGGCCGAAGAGATCGCGCTGGCGCTGGTGCGCCAGGCGCTGGCCGAACATCCCGACAGCGCTCATCCGGTCGCGATCCTGGTGCGCGCGCGCAGCCATCTTGGCAGCCTGTCGCGCCGTCTGGCGCAAGAGGGCATCCCCTGCCGCGCCGTGGAGCTGGTGCCCTTGCGCCTGCGTCCGGTGGTGGCCGACCTGGTGCAATTGTTGCGCGCGCTGTCGCATCCGGGAGACCGCATGGCCTGGCTGTCGGTATTGCGCTCGCCCTGCTGCGGCCTGACGCTCACCAGCCTGCAGCGCCTGTTCGGCGAAGATCACGACACGCCGGTGCCGCAACTGCTGCGCCGCGCCCTGGCGCCCGCGCCGGCAGCGCCGGCCCAGGCGGGCCTGTTCGACGCGCCCGACGTTCCGGATGGCCTGAGCGGCGCGGCCGAGCGTCTGCTCAGCCCCGAAGAATGTCTGCGCCTGCGGCGCGTGGCCGACATTCTGCTGGATCGCGGCAACGAGGCGGGCGCCTGGCCTTTGGCGGCCTGGCTGCAACATGTCTGGCAGGCGCTGGGCGGAGCGGGCCTGTACAGCGGCGTGGGCGCGGCAGCCGATGCCGAGAGCCTGTTCCAGCTGATCGAACGGTTGGCGCCGCATGGCGGCCTGGATCTGGCCGTCCTGGACGCGGCGGTGGCCCGGCTGTTTGCCGCGCCCGATGTCCAGGGCGGGCAGGCCGCCGTCGAAATCATGACCATGCACAAATCCAAGGGGCTGCAGTTCGACACGGTGATCCTGTATGGCCTGCACCGTGCACCGCGCGCCGATACGGCGCCTCTGGTGCGCTTCGAGCACCATGACGGCCGTGTGCTCATGGGGCCGGTCAAGCCGCGCGCCGAGGCCGATGCCGACCCGGTATCGCGCTACCTGGGGGCGCGCGAGGCGCGCCGGGCGGCCTATGAAACCGACCGTCTGCTGTACGTGGCCGCGACCCGGGCGCGCAAGCGCCTGCGGCTGGTGGGCAACCTGGCCCTGGATCGCGCCAAGGGGGAAGTGCGCAGCCCGCCACCCAGCAGCCTGTTGGGCAGGCTCTGGCCCTACGTCAGGGATGGCGTGGCGCCGGGTTCGGTGCCCGACGCTCCTGTCGCCGAGGCGCAACCTGCCTGGCAGGGCGAGCCGCTCAAACGGCTGGACGACGCCTGCGTGGCCCGCTGGGTGGCGCAGGGGCGGCGGCGCGTGGCGCCGGGCGGCCTGGCCGCCGAGGGCGAGCATCCGGGCTGGCAGCTGGAGGCCGGCTATGACGCGGCGGTCGGCACGCTGGCGCATGCCTGGCTGGCGCGCATGGGAGAGCAGGGCCGGCAGGCCTGGGATGGCGAGCGCTTGCGCGCGGCGCGCCCGGCCATGCGGCGGCAGCTCACGCGCGCCGGCATCCCCGACAGCCAGGCCGACCGCGCCGCCGACGCCGTGCTGCAGACCTTGCTGGCGACCCTCGATGATGAGCGCGGGCGTTGGCTGCTGAGCCAGTCGCGCGCGCGGCGCGAATGGCCGCTCATCGATGCCAGCGGGCGCGTCTCGGTCATCGATCTGGCCTTGAGCACCGAAGACGGCTGGCTGATCGTCGACTACAAGACCGGCCAGCCCGGCCCGGGCGAGACGGCCGGCCACTTCGCGCAACGCATGCGCCTGCGCCATGGCGAGCAGCTGCAGCGCTACTGCGCCCAGGTCAGCGCGCTGGATGGGCGGGCCGCGCGAGCGGCACTGTATTTCCCCCGCGCCCGCGCCTGGATCGACCTGTGAACGGCGCTGCAGCAGGTTTTCCCGGGCTCTGCTAGAATGCGTGCTGGCGGGCCCCTTCGCATGGTTCGACGGTGAAACTGGTCAGGTCGGGAACGAAGCAGCCATAGTCGTTTAGGACCAGTGCCGGAGTAAGGCTCGCCTCCCGGTTTTCCCGAAAGGGGCGCCGCGCAAGAGATGATGGTGTATCTTCACTCTCCTGCGCGGCGCCCCTTTTTGTTTCGGCCACGCCCGCATCTGCCCGGCGGCGGCGCAGACGGCCTAATCTGGCTCTACAATCCCCCGCATGACTTATCTGGTTCTGGCCCGCAAGTGGCGTCCGCGATCCTTCGATACCCTGGTCGGCCAGGATCATGTGGTGCGCGCCCTGACCCATGCCCTGGATACCCAGCGGCTGCATCACGCCTGGCTGTTCACGGGTACGCGCGGGGTCGGCAAGACCACGCTCTCGCGCATCCTGGCCAAGTCGCTCAACTGTGAAACCGGCATCACCTCGCAGCCCTGTGGCGTGTGCCGCGCCTGCACCGAGATCGACGCCGGGCGCTTCGTCGACTACCTGGAGCTGGACGCCGCATCCAACCGGGGCGTCGAGGAAATGACCCAGCTGCTCGAGCAGGCCGTGTACGCGCCGGGCGCGGGCCGCTTCAAGGTCTACATGATCGACGAAGTCCACATGCTGACCGGGCATGCGTTCAACGCCATGCTCAAAACGCTTGAAGAGCCGCCGCCGCACGTCAAGTTCATCCTGGCGACCACCGATCCGCAGAAGATCCCGGTCACGGTGCTGTCGCGCTGCCTGCAGTTCAACCTGAAGCAGATGCCGCCCGAGTCCATCGTGGGCCATCTGCAGGCTGTGCTGGGTCAGGAGCAGATCGGCTTCGAAGTGCCGGCGCTGCGCCTGATCGGGCAGGCCGCCTCGGGTTCGATGCGCGACGCGCTCTCGCTGACCGACCAGGCGATCGCCTACAGCGCCGGCAACCTGACCGAGGAAGCCGTTCGCGGCATGCTGGGCACCATCGATCAGCGGCATCTGTTGCGCCTGCTGGAGGCGCTGCACCAGGGCGATGCGCGGGCGGTGCTGGCCGTGGCCGATGAGTTGGCCACCCGCGGCCTGTCCTATGCCGGTGCGCTGGCCGACTTTGCCGTGCTGCTCTCGCGTATCGCGATCGAGCAACGCGTGGCTGGCGCCACTGCTCCCGAGGATCCGCTGGCTGCCGATATCGCTCGCCTGGGCGGCCTGCTGCATCCCGATGCGGTGCAGTTGTTCTATTCCGTGGCGGTGCACAGCCGGGGCGAGCTGAGTCTGGCCCCCGATGAATACGCCGGCTTCGTGATGGCCTGCCTGCGCATGTTGTCGTTGCATGGCGAGGCCGGTCCGGCCACCCGCGCCGAGGCCCCGGCATCCGCCGCGCCGGCTGCGCAGGCAGCGCCTGTCGCAGCGGTTGCCGCCGTGGCGCCGGTTGCGGCCGGGCCTGCCTCCAAGCCGGAACCCGAAGCCGTCGGCACGGCGGACACCGGTACGGTGGCCGCTGCGCCGCCGCCAGCCAGCCAGCCGCCAGCCAGCCAGCCGGCGGCATTCGAGCCTGCGGCCGACCCCGAGCCGGCCCCGCCTGCGGCGCAGCCAGCCCCCGGGCTCCAGGCCGCTCCGGCGCCGCAAGCCGCGGCGGTTGTCGCGCCGGCCGGTTTGCCGCCGCCCTGGGAGGAGACGCCTGTGCCGGTTGAGCCGGCCCGCGCCGCGAGCCAAGCCCAGCCCGAGGCCTTGCCTCAAACCCGGACCCCGCCCGATGACGGGCCGCCTGCCTGGGTGGATGAGGCCATTCCCGATGATGCCGAGGGAGGCTACACCGCCCAGAGCTATACCCCTGACCCGGATGACGACGAGTTCGAAACCCTGGTGACCGAAGCGCCCGAGCCTGCGCCGGCCGTCATGCGCGCGCCGGTCGCTGCCTCGCGGCGCGCGCCGCGCGCCCGGCTGGTCGAGATGAGCGCCAATACCTGGCCGGAGCTGGCCGCGCGCCTGCCTGTCACCGGCCTGGCCGCCGAACTGGCGCGCCAGAGCGAATGGGCCGGCGTGCAGGGCGATGCGGTGCAGTTGCGCGTGGCCGTCCGCACCCTGGCCGAAAGCGAAAGCCGGGTGCGCCTGCAGACCGTGCTGTGCGAACATTTCGGCCAAAGCCTGCGCCTGGAGATCGAGGTCGGCGCCACCGGCGACGGCACGGCCCATGCGGTGGCGCGCGCCGAGCGCGCCGCCCGACAGGAGGCCGCCGAGCAGGCCGTGGCGGTCGACCCCTTCGTGCAGGCCCTGATCAACGATTTTGGCGGTCATGTCGTGCCGGATTCGGTACGCGCCGTCGACCCGCCGGCCGCCTGAGGCCGGCGTTCAACCCATTCTCAAGGAAGACACATCATGATGAAAGGACAGTTGGCCGGTTTGATGCGCCAGGCCCAGCAGATGCAGGAAAACATGAAAAAGGCCCAGGATGCCCTGGCCGACATCCTGGTCGAAGGCGCCGCCGGCGGCGGCCTGGTCAAGGTATCCATGAGCTGCCGCAACGACGTCAAGCGCGTGACCATCGATCCCAGCCTGCTGGCCGACGACAAGGACATGCTCGAAGACCTCGTCGCCGCCGCCTTCAACGATGCGCTGCGCAAGGCCGAAGCCACCTCGCAGGAAAAAATGGCCGGCCTGACTGCCGGCCTGCCGCTGCCCCCGGGCATGAAGCTGCCGTTCTGAGTCCTGGCCCCTCCGGGGGCCTTTGCCTTTGCCATGGATAACTCCCTTCCCGAACCCGAGCCGTTGCTGGCATTGATCGAGGCCTTGCGCCGCCTGCCCGGCGTGGGCGTGCGCTCGGCCCGCCGCATGGCCTATCACCTGCTGCAGCACGATGTGCAGGGGGCCGACCTGCTGGGGCGGGCGCTGGCGGGTGCGGTGCAGAACCTGCGCCACTGCGCACGCTGCAACAGCTTCACCGAAGACGAGCTGTGCGCCACCTGCGCCAGCACCAAGCGCGATCCTTCGCTGCTGTGCATCGTCGAGACGCCGGCCGACCAGAACGTCATCGAGTCCAGCCACGGCTATCGTGGCCTGTACTACGTGCTGATGGGCAGGCTGGCTCCGCTGGAGGGAGTCGGGCCGCGTGAGCTCGATTTCCAGCGCGTGCTGGATCGCGCCTGTGACGGCGTGGTCCAGGAGGTCATCCTGGCCACCAATTTCACCGCCGAAGGCGAAACCACGGCCCATTATCTGGGCGATGCGCTGGCCGAGCGCGGTCTGCGCGTCACGCGCCTGGCGCGCGGCGTGCCGGCCGGAAGCGAACTCGAATATGTCGATGCCGGCACCATTGCCTGGGCGCTGATGGAGCGCCGCTAGACCGGTACGCAGACGGGCTGCCGCTCCAGGATAGGCCCGCGACGGAGGGACAGACAGATGTCAGCCTTGCAAGGCTTGAAGGTGCTCGAGCTGGGCACGCTAATCGCCGGGCCGTTCGCCGCCCGCATGTTCGGTGAGTTCGGCGCCGAGGTCATCAAGGTCGAGACGCCGCCCGGGCCCGATGGCAAGGGCGGTGGCGATCCCATCCGCAGCTGGCGGCATCTGCATGAAGGCAACTCGCTGTGGTGGGCGGTGCAGGCGCGCAACAAACAATCCATCGGCCTGAACCTGAAGGATCCGCGCGGGCGCGAGATCGCGCGCGCGCTGGCCCTGCAGGCCGACATCATCATCGAGAACTACCGTCCCGGCGTGCTCGAAAAGTGGGGGCTGGGCTACGAAGACCTGCGCGCCATCAACCCGGCAGTCATCATGCTGCGCCTGTCCGGCTATGGCCAGACCGGCCCCATGCGTGATCTGCCCGGCTTTGGCGCCATCGGCGAGTCCATGGGAGGGCTGCGCTACGTCTCCGGCCACCCGGACCGCCCGCCCGTGCGGGTGGGCATTTCCATCGGCGATTCGCTGGCCGCGCTGCACGGCGTGATCGGGGCCATGATGGCCCTGCGCCACCGCGATGCCACCGGCGGGCGGTGGAATGGCCAGACCGGCGAGGCCTGCCGCGCCGGTCAGGGGCAGATGGTGGACGTGGCCCTGTATGAGTCGGTGTTCAACGTGATGGAAAGCCTGGTGCCCGAATACGACATGGCCGGCGTGGTACGCGAGCGCACCGGCGGGGCCTTGCCGGGCATCGTGCCTTCCAATACCTACACCACGTCGGATGGCCAGAACATCGTCATCGCCGGCAACGGCGACGCGATTTTTCATCGCCTGATGCGCGCCATCGGGCGCGATGACCTGGCCGAGGACCCGGAGCTGGTGCGCAATGACGGGCGCGCGCGCCGGGTCGGGGAAATCGACGGCGCCATCCAGCAATGGTGCGACGGGCAGACCATCGAGCAGGCCCTGCAGACCTTGCGCCAGGCCGATGTGCCGGTGGGCAAGATCTACAGCGTGGCCGACATGTTTGCCGATCCGCAGTTCCTGGCGCGCGGCATGATCGAGCAACATCATTTCCCCGATGGCGAACCGGTCAAGCTGCCGGCCGTGGTGCCCAAGCTGTCGGCCACGCCGGGCGGCACCCGCTGGCTGGGGCCGCGCCTGGGCGAGCACACCGAAGCCGTGCTGAAATCGCTGGGGTATGATTCAGCGACGATTTCCGAGCTGGCGAAGACCGGCGCAATCAGTACCTGAGACGGCCGGGCGCGCGGGCTGGCATCACGTCCGGGTTTACCGACGCGGCCGGGTCCGGCCGCGCGAGCACAGGCCGCCGTCGGCGGCACACAGGAGACGATCTCAATGTCCGTATCTCGTCGTGATTTGCTCAAACTCGCCGGCGCTACCAGCGCCATGAGCCTGGCGCCGGCCATCGTGCGCGCCCAGAAACCTGAAAAGACCAAACTGCAGATCGCCGTCGGCGGCAAGGCACTGATCTATTACCTGCCGCTGACCATCGCGGAAATCAAAGGCTACTTCAAGGACGAAGGGCTGGATGTCACCATCGCCGACTTCGCCGGCGGCTCCAAGGCCCTCCAGGCCGTGGTGGGCGGCAGCGCCGATGTGGTCTCGGGCGCCTTTGAGCACACCATCGCCATGCAGGCCAAGGGCCAGGCCTACCGCGCCTTCGTGCTGCAGGGGCGCTGCCCGATGATCGGCGTCGGGGTGTCCACCAAGAATCTGCCCGACTACAAAAGCGCCGCTGACCTCAAGGGCAAGAAGATCGGCGTGACCGCGCCGGGCTCCTCGACCAATATGGTGGTGAGTTTCTTCCTGGCCAAGCATGGCCTGAAGGCCAGCGATGTGTCCTTCATCGGTGTGGGCGCCGGCGCCGGCGCGGTGACCGCGCTGCGCAGCGGGCAGGTCGATGCCATGTCCAACACCGACCCGGTGGTCACCATGCTCACCGAGAGCGGCGACATGCGGCTGATCGTCGATACCCGCACGCTCAAGGACACGCTGGAGATCTTTGGCGGCAACATGCCGGCCGGCTGTCTGTATGCGCCCCAGGCTTTCGTCGAGAACAACCCCGCCACCACGCAGGCCCTGACCAACGCCATCGTGCGCGCCGACAAATGGATCCAGACGGCCGGCGTGGACGAAATCGCCAAGACCGTGCCGACCAGCTATCTGCTGGGCGATCCGGCCATCTACAAGGCGGCGGTCAAGGCCAGCCTGGAGGGGCTCTCGCCCAACGGCATGTTCCCGGAAGATGGCGCGGCCACCGCCGCCCGTGCGCTGGCCAGCTACTCCGGCATCGACCTGGCCAAGATCGATACCGCCCGGGTCTGGACCAACGCGTTCGCCGAACGCGCCAACGAGAAGTATCCCAATGCCTGAGGTGGCGCTCTCGTTGGAAGGCATCACGTGCACCTTCATCTCGCGCGATGACAGCTCGCAGCGCTACACGGCGGTGGCCGACACCACATTGACGGTCGCCGCCGGCGAATTCGTCTCCGTGGTCGGCCCCACCGGCTGCGGCAAGTCCACCTTGCTCAATGTCGGCGCCGGCCTGCTGGCGCCTTCTTCGGGGCAGGTGAAGGTGTTCGGCCAGCCCCTGAAAGGCATCAATGCGCGTGCCGGCTATATGTTCCAGGGCGAGGCGCTGCTGCCCTGGCGCAATGCGCTGGACAATGTCAAGGCCGGGCTCGAGTTCGCCGGCGTGGCGCGCGCGCAGGCCGAGGAGCAGGCGCAAGACTGGCTGCGCCGGGTCGGTCTGGGCGGGTTCGAGCATCGCTATCCGCACCAGATGTCCGGCGGCATGCGCAAACGCGTGATGCTGGCCCAGACCCTGATCCGCGACCCCGACATCATCCTCATGGACGAGCCCTTCTCGGCGCTCGATATCCAGACGCGCCAGCTGATGGAAAACGAAGTGCTGGATCTGTGGATGGCGCGTCGCAAGGCGGTGCTGTTCATCACGCACGATCTTGACGAAGCCATTGCCATGAGCGATCGGGTGGTGGTGCTGTCGGCCGGACCGGGCACCCATCCGATCGGCGAATTCGTCATCGATCTGCCGCGTCCGCGTGACGTGGCCGAGGTGCGCATGGATCCCCGCTTCGTGGAACTGCACGCGGCGATCTGGGCGGTGTTGCGCGAAGAAGTGCTAAAGGGCTATGCCCAACAGAAACGGGCCTGAATCATGGCGAAACTGATCAAACCCGGCTCCGCCAGTCTGCGCGTCTGGCAGTTGCTGCTGCTGGTGGCCATCCTGCTGATCTGGCATGTGGCCTCGCTGGACAGCAAGGTGGCGTTCTTCTTCGGTCAGCCGCTGGAAGTGGCCCAGCGCATCTGGTCGTGGTTCGTGACCACCGGCGATATCTACCACCATCTCTGGATCACCCTCTCGGAGACGGTGCTGGCCTTCGTGATCGGCACGGTCGCGGGCCTGGGCTGCGGCCTGTGGCTGGGGCTGTCGCCGGCGGCCAGCGCCATCCTCGATCCCTATATCAAGGCGGCCAACTCCATGCCGCGCGTCATCCTGGCGCCGATTTTCGGCATGTGGTTCGGCCTGGGGATCTGGTCCAAGGTCGCTCTGGCGGTCACGCTGGTGTTTTTCATCGTGTTCTTCAACGTTTATCAGGGCGTGCGCGAGGTCAGCCCGACGCTGCTGGACAACGCCCGCATGCTGGGCGCGCGCCGCCGCCAGTTGCTGCGCCATGTCTATCTGCCCTCGGCCACCAGCTGGGTGTTCTCCAGCCTGCATACGTCGGTGGGCCTGGCGTTCGTGGGGGCGGTGGTGGGCGAGTACCTGGGCTCGGCCAGCGGCGTGGGCTATCTCATCCTGCAGGCCGAAGGCACTTTCGATGTGAATACGGTCTTTGCCGGCATCGTGGTGCTGACGGCCTTTGCGCTCTTGCTGGACTATCTGGTCGGCCTGGGCGAGAAGCGCCTGATGCGCTGGCAGCCGCGCTCGGGCGAAACCGAAAAGCTCTGATCGCGGCGCACGGACTCCCGCTGCGGCGGGAGTTTTTTTATGGCGCCTGGAAAATCCCGCCGGCCGCTTGTCGCATCCGCCGTGCCATCTCAGCGGCTGCCCGCCTCCGTGCGGGGGCTGGCCGGGGGAGTGCGTCCATCGGGGGGGGGCGCTGCGACGCGGGCCGCCAGGCCCGCGCAGCGCATCGTCAGGCGCGGCCCTGTTGCAGCAAGGCGTCGAGCTTGCGGGCGTCGGCCACGAAAAGACGGATGCCTTCGGAGAGTTTCTCGCTCGCCATGGCGTCTTCGTTGAGCAGGGCGCGCCAGGCGGCTTCTTCCTGCGCAATCGGGGCCGGGCGGGCCGTCCCGGCCGGCGCTGCTGCCAGGCGGCGGGGCGCATCGCCCGGCGTCTGGTCCAGCTGCTTGAGCAGGTCAGGGCTGATGGTCAGCAGGTCGCAGCCCGACAGGGCCAGGATCTGGCCCACGTTGCGAAAGCTCGCGCCCATGACTTCGGTGTCGATGCCATAGGCCTTGTAGTAGGCGAAGATGCGCGCCACCGACTGTACGCCGGGGTCGTTCTCGCCGGCCTGCGCCGCTTCGTTCCATTGGGCGCCGGCGTTTTTCTTGTGCCAGTCGTAGATGCGGCCCACGAAGGGCGAGATCAGTTGCACGCGCGCCTGGGCGCAGGCGGCAGCCTGCGCCAGCGAGAACAGCAGCGTCAGGTTGCAGCGCACCCCTTCGGCCTGCAGCACGCGAGCCGCCTGGATGCCTTCCCAGGTGGCGGCGATCTTGATGAGCACGCGTTCGCGCGGCACGCCGGCCGCTTCGTAAAGGGCCATGAGGCCCCGTGCGCGCTCGACGGTGGCACGGGTGTCGAAGGACAGGCGGGCGTCCACTTCGGTGGACACGCGTCCGGGCACGATGTCCAGGATACGGCGCCCGAAGGCCACCAGCAGGCGGTCGGTCAGTTCGGGCAGGCCGGCTTGAGGGTGGTCGCGCACCACCGCCTCCAGCAGCGGGCGGTAGGCCTCCTGCTGCACCGCTTTGAGGATCAGCGAGGGGTTGGTGGTGGCATCGGTCGGGCGCAGGGCCCGCATGACTTCAAAGTCGCCCGTGTCGGCAACGACCGTGGTGTGGCGGCGCAGGGCTTCAAGCTGGGTGGACATGGCGTAGCGTCAGGCGAAGGCAGTCGGAAAACAGGGGCCGGCGAAGGCGCAGGCGGGCCGCGCCGGGCGTGCGCCAGAGGCCCTTACGGACCCTATTGCAGGAAAATGACGGGAACAGTCCGCGATCAGGTTATAATCTGAAAGTTTCATTATCGATTCTGAAAACCGGGGTTTACTGTGCTGCCGCAACTTTTTCCCGAGGGAACCAATCGCTTCCCTCCAGCAATTCTGGCTTTGGCGGACGGTACCATTTTTCGGGGCGTCTCGATAGGCGCGCCGGGTCACACGGTTGCCGAGCTGGTGTTCAACACCTCCATGACGGGCTACCAGGAAATCCTCACTGACCCGAGCTACAGCGGTCAGATCGTGACCCTCACCTATCCGCACATCGGCAATACCGGCGTCAATGCAGAAGACGTCGAAGCCTCCCGTGTGCACGCTGCCGGTCTTGTGGTGCGCGACTGTCCCGCGCGAGTTTCCAATTTCCGTGCTACGCAATCCCTGCCCGATTACCTTGCCGCGCAAGGCGTGGTCGCCATTGCGGGTGTCGACACCCGCAAGCTGACCCGCATTCTGCGCGAGAAGGGCAATCAGGGTGGTTGCATCCTGGTCGGCGAAGACGCCGAGCGCGCCCTTGAGCTGGCGCGCGCCTTCCCCGGCATGGCCGGGCAGGATCTGGCCAAGGTGGTTTCCCAAAAGGAAATCACCGCCTGGACCGAAGGGTCCTGGGCGCTGGGCGAAGGCTATACCCGTCCGTCGCTGGACGGCTTTCATGTCGTGGCCTATGACTTCGGCGCCAAGCAGAACATCCTGCGCCTGCTGGCCGACCGTGGCTGCCGCATCACCGTCGTGCCGGCCGAAACGCCGGCCGAGGAAGCGCTCAAGCTCAATCCGGACGGCGTGTTCCTGTCCAACGGCCCGGGAGACCCCGAGCCTTGCGATTACGCCGTGGCTGCCACGCGCACCTTCCTGGAGCGCAAGCTGCCTCTGCTGGGCATCTGCCTGGGTCACCAGATCCTGGGCCTGGCCGTCGGCGCCAAGACCGTCAAGATGAAGACCGGCCACCACGGCGGCAACCATCCGGTGCAGGATGTGCAGACCGGGCGTGTCTACATCACCAGCCAGAACCACGGGTTTGCGGTCGACACCGCCAGCCTGCCTGCCAATGCGCGCGTCACGCATATCTCGCTGTTCGACCGCAGCTTGCAAGGCTTCGAGCTGACCGACCGCCCCGCCTTCGGCTTCCAGGGGCACCCCGAAGCCGGCCCCGGACCGCACGAGATCAGCGTGCTGTTCGACAAGTTCATCACCCTGATGGCCGGCCAGAAATAAAGATTCCACCATGCCCAAGCGTACAGACATAAAAAGCATCCTCATCATTGGCGCCGGCCCGATCATCATCGGCCAGGCTTGCGAGTTCGACTATTCGGGCGCGCAGGCTTGCAAGGCGCTCAAGGCCGAGGGCTATCGCACCATCCTGGTCAACAGCAACCCTGCGACCATCATGACCGACCCCGAGACGGCCGATGTGACCTACATCGAGCCGATCACCTGGCAGGCGGTCGAGAAGATCATCGAGCGCGAGCGTCCCGACGCGCTGCTGCCCACCATGGGTGGCCAGACCGCGCTGAACTGCGCCCTGGACCTGGCCCACAACGGTGTGCTGGCCAAGTACAACGTCGAGCTGATCGGCGCCAATGAGCACGCCATCGAGAAGGCCGAAGACCGCCAGAAATTCAAGCAGGCCATGACCGACATCGGTCTGGAGTCGGCCAAGTCGGGCGTCGCGCACTCCATGGACGAGGCCTGGGAAGTCCAGCGCCGCATCGCCGGCGAACTGGGCACCTCGGGCTTTCCCGCCGTCATCCGTCCCAGCTTCACGCTGGGCGGCACCGGCGGCGGCATTGCCTACAACGCCGAAGAATTCGAAACCATCTGCCGTCGCGGCCTGGAAGCCTCGCCGACCAAAGAGCTGCTGATCGAAGAGTCGCTGCTGGGCTGGAAGGAATTCGAGATGGAAGTGGTCCGCGACAAGGCGGACAACTGCATCATCATCTGCTCGATCGAGAACCTCGATCCGATGGGCGTGCACACGGGCGACTCGATTACGGTGGCCCCGGCGCAGACGCTCACGGACAAGGAATACCAGATCATGCGCGACGCCTCGATCGCGGTGCTGCGCGAGATCGGCGTCGACACGGGCGGCTCGAACGTGCAGTTCGCGGTCAACCCCAAGAACGGCCGCATGATCGTCATCGAGATGAACCCGCGCGTCTCGCGTTCCTCGGCGCTGGCCTCCAAGGCCACCGGCTTCCCGATAGCCAAGGTCGCCGCCCGTCTGGCCGTGGGCTACACCCTCGATGAGCTGCAGAACGAAATCACCGGCGGCGCGACCCCGGCCTCGTTCGAGCCCAGCATCGACTACGTGGTCACCAAGGTGCCGCGTTTCGCTTTCGAGAAATTCCCGCAGGCCGATTCCCGCCTGACCACGCAGATGAAGTCGGTCGGCGAAGTGATGGCCATGGGCCGCACCTTCCAGGAATCGTTCCAGAAGGCACTGCGCGGCCTGGAAGTCGGCGTCGACGGCCTGAACCAGAAGACCACCGACCGCGAGAAGCTGCAGGCCGAGCTGGCCGAGCCCGGTCCCGAGCGCATCTGGTACGTGGGCGATGCCTTCGCCCAGGGCTTCACGCTCGACGAAGTGCACAACCTGACGCACATCGACCCGTGGTTCCTGGCCCAGATCAAGGAAATCGTCGACATCGAGCTGGCGCTCGAGCAGAAGACCCTGTCCGATCTGGATACCGCCACCCTGTTTGAGCTCAAGCGCCGCGGTTTCTCCGACCGTCGCCTGGCTTTCCTGCTGGACTCCTCCGAGTCCGAAGTGCGCAAGCTGCGCCACCAGTTGAACGTGCGCCCGGTCTACAAGCGCGTGGACACCTGCGCTGCCGAATTCGCCACCCGCACCGCCTACATGTACTCCACGTACGAGGAAGAGTGCGAGTCGCAGCCGACCGATCGCAAGAAGATCATCGTGCTGGGCGGTGGCCCGAACCGCATCGGCCAGGGCATCGAGTTCGACTACTGCTGCGTGCACGCCTCGCTGGCGCTGCGCGAAGACGGGTACGAGACCATCATGGTCAACTGCAACCCCGAAACCGTCTCGACCGACTACGACACCTCGGGCCGCCTGTACTTCGAGCCCCTGACGCTGGAAGATGTGCTCGAAATCGTGCACAAGGAGAATCCGGTCGGCATGATCGTCCAGTACGGCGGCCAGACGCCGCTGAAGCTGGCGCGCGCCCTGGAAGCCAATGGCGTGCCCATCATCGGCACCAGCCCCGAGTCGATCGACATCGCCGAAGACCGCGAGCGCTTCCAGAAGCTGCTCAACAAGCTGGGTCTGCGTCAGCCGCCCAACCGCACCGCGCGCACCGAGGCCGAAGCCCTGGCGCACGCCGCCGAGATCGGCTACCCGCTGGTCGTGCGCCCCAGCTACGTGCTGGGCGGACGCGCCATGGAAATCGTGCATGAGCAACAGGACCTCGAGCGCTACATGCGCGAGGCTGTGAAGGTCAGCAATGACTCGCCCGTGCTGCTGGACCGCTTCCTGAACAACGCCACCGAAGTCGACGTGGACTGCCTGGCCGACGGCGAGACCGTCTTCATCGGCGGCGTCATGGAACACATCGAGCAGGCCGGCGTGCACTCGGGCGACTCCGCCTGCAGCCTGCCGCCTTACTCGCTGTCGGCCGACATCGTGGCCGAGATCAAGCGCCAGACCGCCACCATGGCACGTGCGCTCAACGTCAGCGGCCTGATGAACGTGCAGTTCGCGGTTCAGGACGGCGACGTCTACGTGCTGGAAGTCAACCCGCGCGCCTCGCGCACGGTGCCGTATGTGTCCAAGGCAACCGGGCTGCAACTGGCCAAGATCGCCGCACGCGCCATGGCCGGCCGCAAGCTGGCCGAGCAAGGCATCACCCAGGAAGTCGTGCCGCCTTACTTCTCGGTCAAGGAAGCCGTCTTCCCCTTCGTCAAGTTCCCCGGCGTGGACACCATCCTCGGCCCCGAGATGAAATCCACCGGCGAAGTGATGGGCGTGGGCCGCAGCTTCGGCGAAGCTTTCGTGAAATCGCAGCTGGCCGCCGGCGTGAGCCTGCCGGAATCGGGCACGGTGTTCATCAGCGTGAAGAACCAGGACAAGCCGCGTGCCGTCGAAGTCGCCCGCGGTCTGCATAACCTGGGCTTCAAACTGGTCGCCACGCGCGGCACGGCAGCCGAGATCGAGGCCGCCGGCATCCCGGTGCAGGTGGTCAACAAGGTGACCGAGGCCCGTCCGCATATTGTGGACATGCTCAAGAACGGCGAAATCGCCCTGGTCATCAACACGGTCGAAGAGCGCCGCAACGCGATCGCCGACTCGCGGACCATCCGTACCCAGGCGCTGGCCAATCGGGTCACCTTCTTCACCACCATCGCGGGCGCCCGCGCGGCGGTCGAAGGGATGCAGTATCTGCGTCAAGGCCAGGAAGGCCTGCAGGTTTATCCCCTGCAGGACCTGCACGCCTCGATGCAGTAAGCAGACGCAACAAAGCAGCAACCAGACGGGGCCGGCCGCGGGCCGGCCCCCTTGGCGGAGGATTCGGCATGAAGTGGTTCATACTCGCCCTGTTCATCGTCACGGCCATCGTGGTGCACTACCGCGGCCGCGTGCGGCACAGATTTTCGCGCCAGGTACTGGATCATTCGACGTTCACGGCCCCCATCAACGTGTTCATGTACGCCTTCTCGGGCGTGCCGAACCAGCCTTATCTCGATCTGAAACTCTTTCCCGAGGTCAAGGTGCTGATGGACCGCTGGGAAGATATCCGTGCCGAGGCCGAGCAACTGTTCGGCGACGGCCATATCAAGGCTTCCGACAAGTACAACGACGCCGGCTTCAATTCGTTCTTCAAGAGCGGCTGGAAGCGTTTCTACCTCAAGTGGTATGACACCGACCATCCCTCGGCCCGCGCCCTGTGCCCGGTGACCACCGAGCTGGTCGGCCGCATCCCCGGCATGAAGGCGGCGATGTTCACGGCCCTGCCTCCCGGCAGCCGGTTGCCGCGCCATCGCGATCCGTATGCCGGTTCGCTGCGGTTTCATATGGGCCTGATGACGCCCAACAGTCCGGATTGCTACATCAGCGTCGACGGCCAGAATTATTACTGGCGCGATGGCGAGGCGGTGATCTTCGACGAAACCTATATTCACTACGCCGAAAACAAGACCGACCAGAACCGCATCATCCTGTTCTGCGACTTGCAGCGTCCCATGAAGTATCGTTGGGCGCAGGCGGTGAACAACTTCTTTGGCGCCATTCTGCTGCGTGCGGCGGCCTCGCCCAACCAGGAAGGCGACCGTACCGGCGGCATCAACCGCATTTTCGGGGCGGTGTATGCGGTGCGCCGCTTCGGCAAGGGCATCAAGAAGAAGAACAAAACGCTGTATTACGTCCTGAAGTGGTTGCTGGTGATCGGCATCTTTGCGCTGATCTTCCTGTGATCCTCCGGTCGGCCCGAAAGCCCGCGTCATGCGGGCTTTTTTATTGAACAACCTAGGGGGTCCTTGGCATGTATGTCTTTATCACCGGCGCCAGCAGCGGTCTGGGCCAGGCGCTGGCGCAGCATTACGCCGGCCTGGGCGCGCGCCTGGGACTGTCGGGCCGGCGCGCCCGGGCGCTCGAAGCCCTGGCGCAGAGCCTGCCGGGCGAGCACCGCTGCTATCCCCTGGATGTACGCGATCACCAGGCCCTGCAGGCGGCTGCGGCGGATTTCCTGGCGTTCTCGGGCGGGCGCATCGATGTGGTCATCGCCAGCGCAGGCATCAGCGCCGGCACGCTCACCGAAGAAGCCGACGATCTTGCGGTATTCCAGGCCATTTTCGACACCAATGTCATGGCGACGGTGGCGACCTTCGCGCCTTTCATCGGGCCGATGAAGGCAGCTGGCGGCGGGCGTCTGGTGGGCATTGCCAGCGTGGCGGGCGTGCGCGGCCTGCCGGGGGCGGGCGCCTACAGCGCTTCCAAGTCCGCGGTGGTGACCTATTGCGAGAGTCTGCGCCTGGAGCTGGCCGCCGGCGGCGTGCGCGTGGTGACGATTGCGCCGGGCTATATCGACACGCCCATGACCCGGCACAACCCCTATCGCATGCCTTTCCTCATGGCGCCCGAGGCATTCGCGCGCCGTGCCGCGGCGGCAATCGAGCGTGGCGCGAGCTACCGCGTCATCCCGTGGCAGATGGGCATCGTGGCCAAGCTGATGCGCCTGCTGCCCAATGCCGTCTATGACCGCCTGGCGCGCGACGCGCCGCGCAAGCCGCGGCGCTGAGGCGCACGGTTCAGGGTTGGACGTCGTCGCCGGCGGGCTGCTGCACGTGGGCGACATCGCCCCAGCCCAGGATGCGCCAGTCCGGCCTGGCCACGGCCACCCGGTTGATGCTCACGTTCAGCAGCGGCACTTCGCGCGGCCCGTTGAGCGCCACGCCGCTGGCGCGGCGCCAGATGATGTCGAGCGCGCCGCCGTGGGTGACCACCACAATGCGCTGGCCGGCATGGCGCGCCGCCAGGTCTTCGACCGTACTCAGAATGCGCGACTGGAACTGGCCGAGCGTTTCGCCACCCTCCAGTTCGCGCAGCGGGTCGCGGCTTTTCCAGGCCGCGGCGGCTTCAGGGGCGAGACGGTCGATATCGTCCAGAGCCAACCCTTCCAGCACGCCATAGGCACGCTCGCGCATGCCGGGCTCGGTGCGCAGGCGCAGCGCCAGCGCCTGCGCCAGGGGTTCGGCGGTGTGCTGCGCGCGTTGCAGGTCGCTGCTGTAGAGGGCGTCAAAAGCGGGCGGGGCAGGGGGATTGCCCAGGCGGGTGGCCAGCCGTGCTGCCTGGGCACGTCCGGTGGCGTTCAGGGCAATGTCTTGCCAGCCTTGCAGGCGGCGCTGGTGATTCCAGTCGGTTTCGCCGTGGCGGATGAACCAGATTTCAGTCATGAGTGTTGAACCGCAAGTATCCAGAGCCATCGAAGCCGCGAGCTTAACGCGAGCGGCCGGGGGGCGCTATCGCGCCTGCAGGGGGCGATCCTGGCGTGGCGGGTAAAATGGGGTCGTACAGCTGCCTTTCCGGCGGCGGCGGCTTTCCGGGGAGACAGGAAGCGATGTTGAAGAAAACTCTGCTGCGCGGTGGCCTTATCGTCGGCCTGCTCGCGTTGGCCGGCTGCTCCGCCACGGGCGGCTCCAGCCTGACCAAGCGCTTGTTCAGCGAATGTACCTGGGATCGCGCCAGCTGCATGTATGACGGCCCGTATGACGCGGGCGAAGAGGCTTACGCCGAGAGAGAGGCCGCGCGCCTGAACAAGTCACAGTCGCGCAAGGTGGGCCGCTAGCACGCACGGGGTGTCAGCCCTGCGCCTGCAGCTGACGCAGTTGCGCGGCCAGGATCTTCTGGATCTGGCCCTGCAGGAATGCCGCCTGACTGTTGAGCATCTGGAGTTGCTGGGTTTTCTGGGCCGGCGGTAGGTTGCTGTCACGGATGCGCTGCATCTGGCGCATCACCTCGCGCAGCTGTTGCTGCAGCTCGCGCAGGGTCTGTTGCACGGGGTCGTCGTTGCGGCTGTCGGCAGTGGCCGTTTTTTCGCGCGAATACAGGCTGATGAAGGGGCTGCCGCCCAGAGGGGAAATGGCCACGGCCTGCTCCTGTGGAAGGGTTCAAGGGTTTGTCCTAGTACGACATCTTGGGCCCTGGACTTAAACCGGGTTGCCGCTGGTGCGAGGCAGCCCTTACACTTCGCCCCGGTTCTCTTCTCCCTCTTCTTCCCTGACCATGTCCGAATCCTATTTTCCGCGCTGGCGGCGTGTCGATGACGACGCCGCCGCCGGCGTCGTGATCGCGCCCGACGAACGCTTGTCCTGGCCCAAAAACGTCGCCATGGGCGCCCAGCACGTTGTGGCCATGTTCGGCTCCACGGTGCTGGCGCCCTTGCTCATGGGGTTTGACCCTAACGTCGCCATCCTGATGTCCGGCGTCGGGACGCTGATCTTCTTTCTGTTCGTGGGCGGGCGTGTGCCCAGCTATCTGGGTTCAAGCTTCGCCTTCATCGGCGGGGTGATCGCGGTGACCGGTTATGCGGGCGGCGGCCCGAACGCGAATATCGGCGTGGCCCTGGGCGCCATCATTGCCTGCGGCCTGGCCTATACCCTGATCGGCCTGATCGTCTGGGCGGCCAATGCGCGTGGCGGGGCGGGCGCCAACTGGATCGAGGCCCTCATGCCACCGGTGGTCACCGGCGCCGTGGTGGCGGTCATCGGGCTGAACCTGGCGCCCATTGCCGCCAAGGGGGCCATGGGCGGATCGGGCTTCGATGCCGCCATGGCGCTGGTCACCATTCTATGCGTGGGCGGCATCGCCGTCTTTACGCGTGGCATGGTGCAGCGGCTGCTGATCCTGGTCGGACTGGTGCTCGCCTGCCTGATCTACGCGGCGCTGGCCAATGGCCTGGGAATGGGCAAGCCGATCGATTTCTCCGGGGTGGCCGCTGCGGCCTGGTTCGGCCTGCCCACGTTCACGGCGCCGGTCTTCAAGAGCGAGGCCATGGGCCTGATCGTGCCGGTGGCCATCATTCTGGTGGCCGAGAACCTGGGCCACCTGAAAGCCGTGGCAGCCATGACCGGGCGAGACATGGATCGCTACCTGGGTCGCGCCTTCGTGGGCGACGGCGTGGCCACGATGGTCTCCGGCGCGGTGGGCGGCACGGGCGTGACCACCTATGCCGAGAACATCGGCGTGATGGCCGTCACCCGCATCTATTCCACCCTGGTTTTCGTGATGGCAGCGGTCATCGCCCTCGTGCTGGGTTTCTCGCCCAAGTTCGGGGCATTGATTCAGACTATTCCTGGTCCGGTGCTGGGTGGCATGTCGGTGGTGGTGTTCGGTCTGATTGCTGTGGCGGGCGCACGGATCTGGGTGGTGAATCAGGTCGATTTCAGCGATAACCGCAACCTGATCGTGGCGGCCGTGACGCTGGTCATGGGAGCGGGCGATTTCACCCTGCAACTGGGCAAGTTCACCCTGGGCGGCATCGGCACGGCCACCTTCGGCGCGATCATCCTGTACGCGCTGCTCGGCCGGGCCCGGCGCCGCTGAGCGTTTCGGCCCGTCGTGCGCCGTTACGGCGGGCTCTGACGACAAGATCGGCTTTTTTACAAAAAAACAGGGGCAACTGACACGCTACTCCCTGCAACTTTTGGTGTTTTTCCGGGGGCTTGCTTTTCCCTGTGAGTTTGACCACAATGACACCTGATTGCCCCGGTTCCGACCCGAGCCGGGGTTTTGTTTTGGCTACTGCCACGCGCCAGTTCTGGCGTGGCGTCATGCCGGCCGGCCTGGCCGCATGACTCTCATTCTGGAAGACCGAAAACCTTGTCTGCCCCGGGGCGACCCCGCCAGGGCAGCGCCGGTGTACTGTCTTTTCGGTTGCGTGGTTCGGGTCTAGACCGAAACGCCTCGTCCGGGGCGTTTTCTACTTTGTTGGGAAAACGACATGTCTGCCATTCCTTTGACAGTGCGCGGGGCCGAGCGCTTGCAACAAGAGTTGCATCGGCTCAAAACCATTGAGCGTCCGGCTGTGATCAGTGCGATTTCCGAAGCGCGGGCGCAGGGTGATCTGTCGGAAAATGCCGAGTACGACGCCGCGCGTGAGCGCCAGGGCTTTATCGAGGGGCGCATTGCCGAACTCGAAGGCACGCTGTCCAATGCGCACCTGATCGATCCGGCCGCGCTGGAGGCCGATGGCCGCGCCGTGTTTGGCGCAACGGTGGAAATCGAAGACCTGAACTCGGGCGACCGCCTGACGTATCAGATCGTCGGGGACGTCGAAGCCGATATCAAGTCCAATCTGATCTCGGTGTCCAGCCCCGTGGCGCGAGCGCTGATCGGCAAGTCCGAAGGCGATGTGGTGGAAGTGCGTGCGCCGGCCGGCCTGCGCGAGTACGAAGTGATCGGTATCCGCTATCTGTAATCCCTAGCGGTAACACGTAGCGCCACGACAGCCCCCCTGCGCGGACCGCGCCGGCTCATCGAGCGGCATCGGGTCCCGGCAAAAAGGGGGGCGGTTTCATTTCCGGCCATGCGGAGCACGTCACCGGATGGCCCGACAGGCCGGCTCACGTCCGGCCCGCCATTGCCTCCCTGCCTTTACTTGCCTCGCATCACGCGTGCGCGCTGCAGCCCGCCGCGCGAGTTGCTGCCGCTGCGCGCGCCTGCCCGCAGAGACAGCGCGCTGCCGGAGCGGCGCGGAATGCCGTGGCCGGAGGCCGATTTGGGCTTGCGCGTGGAAGGACGCAGCGCGCGGCCCTTTTCGTTCAGGGGCACGGCGCGCGGCCCGTCTGCAGGCGCCTCGGCCGGCTTGCGGCTGCGGGTCTTGCTCAGCGTCTTGCCTTCGGCCGCCAGCTTCTTGGGCGTATGCGGTTCGTTGGCGCGGCGCTTGGACGGGTCGGCAGCAGTGGTAACCTCTTGCGTCTGCGTCGAGGGGCGGAACAGGATCAGCATCTTGCCGAGATGGTGCACGGCAGCGCAGGACAGCGCCTCGCAGATGGCCTCGAGCATGGCTTCGCGTGCATCGCGGTCATCGCCGCCGGCTCGCACCTTGATCAGCTCATGGGCGTTGAGGGCGCGGTCGATTTCCTTGAGCACGGCATCGGTCAGGCCGGCGTCTCCGATCAGAACGACGGGGCGCAGGGGGTGGGCAGCGGAGCGAAGATCGCTGCGCTCGCGTGAGGTGAGTTCTAATATAGGCATGCGTGGAATTGTACGGTAATGGCCAAAAAGAAATTCTCCAAAGACTGGATTCACCAGCACATCAACGACCCTTATGTGAAGCTGGCGCAACAGAAGGGTTACCGGGCGCGTGCCGCCTTCAAACTGATCGAGATCCTCGACACGGAAAAACTGCTCAAAAAAGGCGACGTGGTGGTCGACCTGGGATCGGCGCCAGGCAGCTGGTCGCAGGTCGCCCGTGAACGCATGGTCGGCCCCGGCGGGGTAGTGGACGGGCGCATCATCGCGCTGGACCTGCTGCCCATGGAGCCGATTGCCGGCGTCGAGTTCTTCGAGGGCGACTTTCGCGATGACGAAGTGCTCCAGGAGCTCGAACGTCGTCTGGGAAATCGCGCGGTCGACCTTGTTATTTCCGATATGGCCCCCAACTTGTCGGGGGTGGGGGCGGCAGACTCTGCCCGGATCCAGCACGTCTGCGATCTGGCGCTCGAATTTGCCTGCGCTCACCTGAAGCCCAATGGCGCCCTGATTGTCAAAGCGTTTCATGGCAGCGGGTTTTCGCAGATCGTGCAGTCCTTCAAACAGCATTTCCGGCGCGTGGTCGAGCGCAAGCCCAAGGCTTCGCGCGACAAATCCTCGGAAACCTTTCTGGTGGCTCGCGATCTGAAGAACCCGGCCCGTCAGGCCGACGACACGGTCGCCGGTTGACGCGGGCAGCGGGCGGAAAGGGGGTGTTACAGCCCCGGCCGGGTAACGCCCGGCGTAATTCCCCCGCTCAGGGTAGAATGAGCTATTGACAATATCTATTTGCAGGCCGGGCGCTGTTGCGCGCGGGAGCGCCGGGTCTGCCGGTCGGAAGCGAGAGCAGGAGATCGACCTTGAACAATTCGTTTTCTAAAGTTGCGGTATGGATGGTGATCGCGCTGGTGCTGTTCACGGTATTCAAGCAATTTGATGGACGTGCACCCAGCCAGGACGGCGTGAGCTACACGCAGTTCATGGACGACGCCAAGGCAGGCCGTATCCGCAAGGTCGACGTACAGGGCGACGTGCTCTATGTCACGCCCGACAGCGGTCGCGCCTACAGCCTGACTTCGCCCGGCGACCTGTGGATGGTCTCCGATCTGTTGAAGTACGGCGTGCAGGTCTCCGGCAAGGCGCGCGAGGAGCCGTCGCTGCTGATGAGCATCTTCGTGTCCTGGTTCCCCATGCTGCTGTTGATCGGCGTGTGGGTGTTCTTCATGCGCCAGATGCAGGGCGGCGGCAAGGGCGGGGCGTTCAGCTTCGGCAAGTCGCGCGCCCGCATGCTCGACGAGAACACCAACCAGATCACCTTCGCCGACGTCGCCGGCTGCGACGAGGCCAAGGAAGACGTCCAGGAACTGGTCGACTTCCTGCGCGACCCGACCAAGTTCCAGAAGCTGGGCGGGCGCATCCCGCGCGGCGTGCTGATGGTCGGCTCGCCGGGCACCGGCAAGACGCTGCTGGCCAAGGCCATCGCCGGCGAAGCCAAGGTGCCGTTCTTCAGCATCTCGGGCTCCGACTTCGTTGAAATGTTCGTCGGCGTGGGCGCCGCCCGCGTGCGCGACATGTTCGAGAACGCCAAGAAGCACGCGCCGTGCATCATCTTCATCGACGAAATCGATGCGGTGGGCCGTCAGCGCGGCGCCGGCCTGGGCGGCGGCAACGACGAGCGCGAACAGACCCTGAACCAGATGCTGGTCGAAATGGACGGCTTCGAGTCGGGCCAGGGCGTCATCGTGATCGCCGCGACCAACCGTCCGGACGTGCTGGACCCGGCGCTGCTGCGTCCGGGCCGCTTCGACCGTCAGGTCGTGGTGCCGCTGCCCGATATCCGCGGCCGCGAGCAGATTCTCAAGGTCCACATGCGCAAGGTGCCGCTGTCGCCCAATGTCGACGCCACCATCCTGGCGCGCGGCACCCCGGGCTTCTCGGGCGCCGACCTGGCCAACCTGGTCAACGAGGCTGCGCTGTTCGCCGCGCGTCGCAATGGCCGCACGGTTGACATGTCTGACTTCGAGAAGGCCAAGGACAAGATCATCATGGGTGCGGAACGCCGCTCCATCGTGATGCCCGAAGAAGAGCGCCGCAACACGGCTTACCACGAGTCCGGTCACGCCATCGTGGCGCGCATGCTGCCCAAGACCGACCCGGTGCACAAGGTCACCATCATCCCGCGCGGTCGTGCGCTGGGCGTGACCATGCAGCTGCCGGAAGGCGATCGCTACAGCATGGACAAGGAGCGGCTGCTGAACACCATCGCCGTGCTGTTCGGAGGCCGTATCGCCGAAGAGGTCTTCATGCACCAGATGACCACGGGCGCCTCCAACGACTTCGAGCGGGCCACGGCCATCGCACGCGATATCGTCACCCGTTATGGCATGACCGACGAGCTCGGCCCCATGGTGTATGCGGACAACGAAGGCGAGGTTTTCCTGGGCCGCAGCGTGACCAAGACCACGCATGTCTCCGAGGCGACCATGCAGAAGGTCGACAATGAGATCCGCCGCATCATCGACGAGCAGTACAGCGTGGCGCGCAAGATCCTGGAAGACAACCGCGACAAGGTCGAGGTCATGACCCGCGCCTTGCTCGAATGGGAAACCATCGACGCCGACCAGATCGAGGACATCATCCAGAATCGTCCGCCGCGTCCGCCCAAGACCCCCGAGGGTCCGTCGGATACTCCTGACACCCCGGCCAGCGGTGGCGTGGCCACCGGCGACAACACGGCAGCAGCCGTCTAGGAACCCTGCGTTCCACCCATGGCCAGTACTTTTGCTTGCGGGCGCTTCCAGCTCGAACTTGGACGCCCGCTTGTCATGGGCATCGTCAACGTCACGCCCGACTCCTTCTCCGACGGCGGGCGACATGATGCGCCGCAGGCCGCTGTCGCGCATGCGCAGCAGCTGATCGTCGAAGGCGCGGACATCCTCGATCTGGGCGGGGAGTCCACCCGCCCCGGCGCGCCGGCGGTGCCGGCGGCCGAAGAGCTGCGTCGCCTGCTGCCGGTGCTGGCGGCCCTGCGCGATTGCGGGGTGCCGCTGTCGGTCGATACCTTCAAGCCCGAGGTCATGCGCGCCGTGCTCGATGCCGGCGCCGACATGATCAACGATATCTACGGTTTTCGTCAGCCCGGCGCCATCGAGGCCGTGGCCGCCTCGCATTGCGGCCTGTGCCTGATGCACATGCAGGGCGAGCCCCGCACCATGCAGAACCACCCCGAGTACGCCGACCTGCGCGGCGAGGTCGAGGACTTTCTGCTGACCCAGGCCCGCGCCTTGCGCGCGGCCGGCGTGGCGCCGCAACGCATCATGCTGGACCCGGGCTTCGGGTTCGGCAAAACCATGGACCAGAATTACCAGCTACTGCGCGATCTCGCCGGTCTGGGGTCCCCCTATCCGCTGTTGGTCGGCGTGTCGCGCAAGTCGATGATCGGGGCGGCCACCGGCCGTGCCGTCGATCAGCGTCTGCCCGGCAGCCTGGCCGCTGCCCTGGCCGGCGCCGCACGCGGCGCGGCGGTCCTGCGGGTGCACGACGTGGCCGCCACGGTCGACGCCCTGAAGGTCTGGCGGGCAGTTGAAACTGGAGTCATTTCTACATGAGTCAACGTAAATATTTTGGTACGGACGGCGTGCGTGGCGAGGTTGGCGGCCCGGTGATCAATGCCGCGTTCGCGCTGCGTCTGGGCTATGCCGCCGGCCGCGTGCTGGTGCGCCGCCATGGCGAACGCGCCGGCGGCCGTCCGCAGGTGCTGATCGGCAAGGACACCCGCATCTCGGGCTACATGCTGGAGTCCGCCCTGGAGGCCGGGTTGTCGGCCGCCGGCATCGATGTGGTGCTGGCCGGACCGATTCCCACGCCGGGCGTGGCCTATCTCACGCGTACGCTGCGCCTGGTGGCCGGTATCGTCATCAGTGCCTCGCACAATCCCTATCAGGACAACGGCATCAAGTTCTTTTCGGCCAACGGCACCAAGCTGCCCGACGAGGTCGAGGCCGAGATCGAGGCCGCCCTGGATGACGAGCTGGGCTGCGTGCGTTCCGAGGATCTGGGCCGCGCGCGCCGCATGGCCGACTCGCAGGGCCGCTACATCGAGTTCTGCAAGAGCACCGTGCCGCAGACGCTGGACATGCGCGGCCTGAAGCTGGTGGTCGATGCCGCGCACGGGGCGGCCTACAGCATCGCGCCGCACGTGTTCCGGGAGGTGGGCGCCGAGGTCCATGCCATCGGCGTGTCGCCCGATGGCTTCAACATCAACAAGGGCGTGGGCGCTCTGCATCCCGAATCGCTCGCCCAGGAAGTGCAGGCGCGCGGCGCGCACTACGGCATCGCACTGGACGGCGATGCCGACCGCCTGCAGATGGTCGATGCGCGGGGCCGTATCTACAACGGCGACGAACTGCTCTACGCCATCGTGCGCGAGCGCATGCAGCGCCAGACGGTCGAGGGCGTGGTGGGCACGCTGATGACCAATTACGGCTTCGAGCTGGCGCTGCAGCGCCTGGGCGTGCCGTTCGAGCGCGCCAACGTGGGCGACCGCTATGTACTGGAGCTGCTGCAGGCGCGCGGCTGGAAGTTTGGCGGCGAGAGCTCGGGCCACCTGCTGTGCCTGGATTGCCACACCACCGGCGACGGCACGATTGCCGCGCTGCAGGTGCTGGCCGCGCTGCAGCTGAACCAGACCTCGCTGGCCGACTGGATCGCCGATCTGCGCATGTATCCGCAAGTCATGATCAACGTCCCGCTCAAGCCGGGCCAGGATTGGAAGAGCCATGCCGGTCTTGCCGCGGCCAGGGAGCAGGTCGAGGCCGAGCTGGCCGGGCGTGGACGGGTCCTGATCCGGGCGTCCGGCACCGAGCCGAAGTTGCGACTGATGGTCGAGGCCGAAGACGCCGCCCTGGCGCAGACCAGCGCCAACAAGCTGGCCGCCAGCCTGGCGTGACCTTGCGGCAGCAACTTTCCTGCAAAGCGGCCCGCCCTGTGCGGGCCGTGCTGTAACTGGATGAAAGGCCGCTGTGTTCTGCGCACTTCGCGCGGCCGGCGTAAACTTCATAGTCAAGTAACACTATCGTCAGAACACTGACATGACGCGCGTCCACACTTGCTGCATATTTAGGAGCCTCGCGCAATGCTTGAACTAGCCCGTTTGGACAAAGTGGCCGATGGCGCCAATGGTTGGCCCGGGGCTGGGCTGCGAACGCTGGCGGTCGGTCTGGCCCGCACGCCCGAAGAAGTCGAACAAATCCAGCGTTTGCGCTACCAGGTCTTCACCCAGGACATGGGCGCTGTTTTTCCCGACGCCAAGGACGGCATCGAATGCGATCGCTTCGATCCCTGGTGCGAACACCTCATGGTCACCGAACTGGATACCGGCCGCGTGGTGGGGACCTACCGCATTCTCACGCCTGAAAAAGCCCGCGAGGCGGGGGGCTATTATTCCGAATCCGAATTCGATCTGACCGGCCTGGGGCCGTTGCGCAACGAAGTCGTCGAACTGGGCCGCTCCTGCACGGCGGCCGATTATCGCGGCGGTGCGGTCATCATGCTGTTGTGGGGCGGCCTGGCCGAGTTCCTGCGTCGCGGCGGGCACCGCTACGCGCTGGGTTGCGCCAGCGTCAGTCTGCGCGATGACGGCGTTACCGCCGCCGAGGTCTGGCGCACGGTGTCGCGCCAGCTGCCCAAGGAGGGCGAGCCGCGGGTCACGCCCCTGCATCGCTATCCGGTCGAACGCCTGGACAGCACGCTGCCGGCGCGCGTGCCGCCGCTGATCAAGGGTTATCTGAAACTGGGCGCGCGCGTCTGCGGCGAGCCGGCCTGGGATCCGGACTTCAATGCAGCCGACTTCCCGGTCCTCATGGACATGCAGGCCATGGACGAGCGCTACAAACGCCACTTCCGACTGGTATGAGTCAAAAACGCCGGGCTTGCCCGGCGTTTTTCATTCAGTGCTCGCGTCGCGTGAAGGTGAAGCCGACCTTGCGCCATTCGGCCACCTCGGCCTGCAGCGTGAAGTCGGTCAGCGGATGATTGTCCAGCCACTCCTGGGGAATATCCATCAGGATCTCCTTGCCCTCGACATTGAGGTCGAAGGGCAGGGCGGTATCCTCGCGGCGGCGCAGCAGCAGGGTGGCCATGCGCAGGCACAGGATTGCCACCCATTGGGCGTGGCTGCGCACCAGCGGTTCGGCCTTGGCCAGCTTGCCCTGGTGGGCCAGCGCCAGCAAGGCCATGAGCTGCTGGTCGGCATGCGAGAAACCCGGCATGTCGGCGTGGCCCAGCACATAGGCGCTGTGCTTGTGATAGGCGTTATAGGCGATGGACTGGCCGACTTCATGCAGGTCGGCCGCCCAGCCGATGGCGTTGCGTAGGTCGGCGCGCTCGGCGCCCGCCGGCAGCAGGGCGTCGAACAGCGTCAGGGCTGTCTGGCGCACCCGGCGTGCCTGGTTGACGTCCACGTGGTAGCGCTTCATGAACTGGCGCACCGACTCGTTGCGTTTGTCGTGCTGGTCATCGCGGCCCAGCAGGTCATACAGCACGCCCAGGCGCAGCGCGCCGTCGCCGGTGTGCATGCTTTCGATCCCCAGCTCGTCGAACAGGGCGCTCATGATGGCCAGTCCGCCGGGCAGCACATCGGCGCGCTCCAGCTTGATGCCCGGCAACTCGGAGGGCACCACTTTGCCGGAGCGGATGATGCGGTCTTTCAGCTTGGCCATGCCAGCAGCCGTGATGGCTTTGGCGAAACCGCACTCGGTCAGAATGGCGAACAGTGCCTTGGCCGTTCCCGAGGAACCATAGGCTTCCTTCCAGCCGGTCTTGCGGTACTGCTTGGCGATCACCTCGATCTCGCGCCGGGCGGCGATCTCGGCCTGCTTCATGGCTTGCGCGCTGACCTTGCCGTCGGCAAAGAAATGGCGGCTGTAGCTCACGCAACCCATGTACAGCGAAGACATCAGGCTGGGCTCTGTGCCCTTGCCGATGATGGCCTCGGTGGAGCCGCCGCCGATGTCAATGACCAGGCGCTTGTGGGGTGAGGGGGGCAGGCTGTGCGCCACGCCGGTGAAGATCAGGCGGGCTTCTTCGCGACCGGCGATCACCTCGATGGGAAAGCCCAGCGCGGCCTCGGCCAGCGGCAGGAACTCGTTGGTATTGCGCGCCACGCGGAAGGTGTTGGTGGCCACGGCACGCACGCGGCTCGGGTGAAAGCTGCGCAGGCGCTCGCCATAACGCTCCAGCACGCACAAGGCGCGATCGATCGCCTCGGGGCCCAGCGTCATGTCCTGTCCCAGCCCGGCAGCCAGCCGGACGGTTTCTTTCATGCGGTCGATTTGGTAAATCTGCGCGACCCCATCCTGCTGGATGACGCGGCCGATGGACAGGCGGAAACTATTGGACCCGAGGTCCACGGCTGCCAGAAGATGATCCATTTTGCTTGTGGCTTAGATGGTAATTGGCCCGATTATAGAGACTCAATATGACAGCGCTGGCCGGCCTGCCCTGACCGGCCTGCCACGGCAGGCGTCATGCGCGCGGCCCGGGGCGCAATTGACAGCTGCTATGGACTGGCGGACAGTCATGGAATCGTCATGATATTGCAGTAAAACCACGGGCTGTCCCTTTGCTTGGAACCTAATAATGGCCATTCGCTTGCCTGACGAACCCTTGCTGCTGAATCGCGAGTTGTCGCTGCTCAAGTTCAACGAAAGAGTGCTGGCGATGGCCGAGAATCCTGCCACGCCCCTGCTTGAACGGCTGCGCTACGTGTGTATCGTCAGTTCCAATCTGGATGAGTTCTTCGAAATCCGGATTTCCAGCCTGAAAGAACAGCAAAGACAGAATCCCAAAGTGATCGGCCCGGACGGGCGGACCCCGGACGAAGCCTTCGAGGAAGTGCAGAGCGCCGTGCACGCGCTGGTGAGCCGGCAATACGATCTGCTCAACGATCAGATCCTGCCACGCCTGCAAAAGGAAGGTATTGCGCTGCATCATGCTTCCGAGTGGGATGAGGCCCAGCAGGCCTGGGCCCACGAGGTCTTCCTGCGCGACGTCATGCCCTTGCTCACGCCGATCGGTCTGGATCCGGCTCATCCGTTTCCGCGCGTCTACAACAAGAGCCTGAACTTCATCGTGGCGCTCTCGGGCGCCGATGCCTTCGGGCGCGAGGCCACGATCGCGGTGGTGCAGGCCCCGCGCGCACTGCCCCGCCTGATCAAGATGCCCAGCGAACTGTCCGGCCATCCCGAAGGCTACATTCTGCTGACTTCGTTGCTGCGCGCTTTCGTGGGCGAGCTCTTCCCCGGTCTGCAGATGCTGGGCTGCTACCAGTGGCGCGTGACGCGCAACAGCGACCTGTTCGTCGACGAGGAGGAAGTCACCAACCTGCGTCAGGCTTTGCAGGGCGAGCTGTCACAGCGCAACTTCGGCGCGGCCGTGCGCCTGGAAATCGACAAACTCACGCCGCCGGACCTGGAGGCTTTTCTGCAGCGCGAGTTCTCGCTCACGCCGGCTGATACCTATCGCGTCAACGGGCCGGTGAACCTGTCGCGCCTGATGCAGCTGTGCAATGCCGCAACCCGGCCCGAGCAGCTGTTCTCCAGCTATCAGGCCCCTATCCCGTCGCCCTTTGACCGGGTGGGCGATCGCCCGGCCGATCTTTTTGCCGCGGTGGCCGAGCGTGACCGACTGCTGCACCATCCCTATCAGTCTTTCCAGCCCGTGATCGACTTCCTGACTGCCGCGGCGCTGGATCCGGACGTCATGGCGATCAAGCAGACCATCTACCGCACCGGCGAGGACTCCGAGCTGATGCAGATCCTGCTGGCAGCCGCCCGCGCCGGCAAGGAAGTGACGGTGGTGGTGGAACTGATGGCCCGCTTTGACGAGCAGACCAACATCAATTGGGCTGCCCGCCTCGAAGAGGTGGGCGCGCACGTCGTCTATGGCGTGGTGGCCCACAAGACCCACGCCAAGATGGCCCTCGTGCTGCGGCGCGAAAAGGGCCGCCTGCGTCGCTACGCGCACCTGGGCACCGGCAACTATCACCCGCGCACTGCGCGCCTGTATACCGATTTCGGCCTGCTGACGGCCGACCCGCGCCTGTGCGAAGACATGGACAAGGTCTTCGGCCAGCTCACCGGACTGGGTGCACGGCGCGAGCTCAAGGCTTTGCTGCAATCGCCTTTCACCCTGCACACCACCATGGTCGAGCGGATCCGCGCCGAGGCCCGCGCCGCCAAGGCGGGGCGACGCGCCCGCATCATGGCCAAGATGAATTCGCTGCTCGAAGAGCAGGTCATCGAGGAGCTCTACAAGGCCAGCCAGGCCGGCGTGAAGGTCGAACTGATCGTGCGTGGCGTGTGCGCGCTGCGCGCCGGCGTGCCCGGGCTGTCGGAGAACATCCGCGTGCGCTCGGTGGTGGGGCGCTTCCTGGAGCACTCGCGGGTGTTCTATTTCCATGCCGACGGCGAGGAGGTCGTCTATCTGTCCTCAGCCGACTGGATGGACCGCAACTTCTTCCGTCGCGTCGAGGTGGCCTTCCCGGTCTACGACAAGGCCCTGAAAAAGCGCGTTATCGACGAAGCCTTCACTTATGCCCTGCGCGACAACCAGCTCTCCTGGCAGCAGCGCCCCGACGGCGATTACGCGCGAGTGAAGAGCCGCCGGCCGGCCTTCAATGTGCACCAGTACCTGATGGAGAAACTGGGCCATCCCTGAGCCCTGGCCGTTGACCAGGGCTCAGGGCCCCGGGCCCTAGAATGCCCAGCGGGCGTTCAAGGTGACGGTGTGTTGCTGCGAGCTTGAAGCGAACTCACCGGTATAGCCAAGGCCGAGTGTGGCGTTGCGGTTGACGGCCAGGTCGGCGCCCAGGTTGGCCTGGACCGAACTGCGCGCGATGGGCACGCCCTGGACGGTAAAAGTGGGCCCGCCGCCCAGGAAGGCCAGCCGGGTGCGCGGGGTCAGGTCCTTGCCGGTATAACGCCATGCCAGGCCGGCGCGCAGCTGCAGATCCTTGGCGCCGATCTGCAGCTTGTGGCCGGCTCGCAGGCCCAGGGTGGTGGCGAGGTTGATGCTGCTTTGGGCCTGGCCTCGCAGTGCGGCTATGCCACCTGTCTCGGTGTAGGCGCTGGTGCGCAGACGATTGAGGCTGACGCCGAGATAGGGTTCGATGTAGCCCTGGGTCAGGGGGAAGGCACGGCCGATTTCAGTAAAGAGCTGGGAGGTGCTGCCGTTGTAGCGGGCCTTGAGCGGGTTGCCCAGGCCGATGCGGGCCATATCGCGTTCGCTCTGGATGCGGTGCAGGGTATAGGAGCCGCCGAGCAGGAGGCTGAGTTGCCCGGCGCCGGTCTGCCATTGCTTGCCGCCATACAGGGTGAGGCTGTAGTTGTCGATGCTGGCCTTGGCCGAGCGCTCGGCGACATTGATATGGGTATGGCTGTAGCCCAGTGCGCCACCCAGGCGCCAGCCGGCGCCCAGGGCGTGATCGGCGCCGATGAACAGCCCGCCCGTCGCGGCGCGGTCGGCGGGGCCGTTGCTGTCGCCGCGGTCACGTTGCCAGGAGCCGAAGGTCTGGGCCCACAGGGGCTGGGCCGCAGAGGAGGGCAGGGCCGAGACGGGGTAGGCGCCGCCGCTTTGCGCGAGAGGGGCGCCGGGGAGCAAGCCGGCTTGCAGACTGTTGCGCAGGCGGGAGAGTGGGACTTGCTGGACGGCGGAGACCGCGGTCTGTTGCAAGGCGCTGGAGACCGCGGTGGCGGCGTCGCCCGACAAGGCCTTGAAGACCAGGTCAGGCCTGCCCTCGGGCAGCGTCAGTACGAACTGATGCAGCGTGTTGCCGTCGGGCAGGGCTTCGAGTGCGTTGGCGACCGAGCGGGTGTTGCGGCTGTGCGCTTCACTTTCAAAGCGCTTGGGCATACCGCCCTGCCCACCGCCGCCTGCATGGCTTTCGCCATCGCGGCCGGGATTGCCATCTGGCTTGCCGCCTTCGGGGGGAACAACTGCGGGCTCGCCACCCGCATCCTTCGGCTTTTCGACGCGGCGTGTCAGCGTGAGATTCACGGCGCCAGCCTCATAGTCCAGCTTCGTGTCCAGGAAGGCCAGGTTGTTCGATATGGTGGTGCTGCCGAAAGTGCCTTCGACTTTTTTTGATTTGAGGAGCGGGTAGGGCGTGTCGACTGTTACGTCGCCAGGCCCCGAAAGCTGCAGCTTGCTGTTGGCTTGCAGCGTCGTGGTGCCGGTGACGTTCAGCAAGGCCTCTTTCGGAGGGGTCTTGGGCAGATAGATGTCCAGCGTGCCCTTGCTGTCGATGGTCAGGTCGCCATTGATCTTCCTGCCCTGATTGATGACGTACAGGGTGCCTTCGTGGATCGTGGTCGTGCCAACTTCGCCCCTGCCGACGATGCCGAGCGTGCCGCCGGTCCTGACGTCCATGGTGCCGCCCAGCTTATTCGAGACGATAAGCTCGCCGCCGGTGATCGTGGTGCTGCCGCTGAACGACGTATTGTCGCCGCTGAAGACGGTGGACCCCTGTTTGTGCTCGATCTTGCCCTTGCCGGACAGAGTGGTGCTGAAATCCAGGCTGATGCCATCATCGGAGGCCGGATAGTTGAAGATCAGTTTCTGGGTATCGGCCGTCTCGGTTTCCGAGGAAAAGACCAGGCGGTTCGCGGTCAGTGTGCCGCCGGGCTTGCCGCTGCCGCCGATGATGAGCCGGGCCTGCTTGCCGGTCAGGCTCAGGGTCTGGGCGCCGAGATTCAGTGTTCCCTCGTTTGAAAGCTGAACGCTGGCCTTGTTTTGCAGCTCGAGACCCCCTTCGGTATGGATCCATTGGGAGTTTTTGCCGTCGATGACGACGGTCGTGGCCTTGTTTTCGTCCGAGTGCGTGGCGGAGCCCAGCTTGGCGATTATTTTGCTGGTCAGCTTGCCGCCGTTCTTGATCTTGATATCGACGGTGCCGCCGCCTTCGGCGGACAGGCCTTTGTTCAGGGTGACGTTCGATTTGCCGTCAATCAACAGGGTGGCGAAGTCGTTCGTCCCGGACGTGAGTTTGACGACGCTGCCAGAGATCACGGAGCCGCCGTTTTTGACCTCAAGCGTGCCCGCGCCTTCATTCTTGCCAATGATGAGTGCGCCGCTGTCGGTGTCGTTGAGGGTGATGTTGGAATTGGTGTCGGTGACGAGAATCGTGCCGCCCTCCAGGTCGAGGGTTTTCAGCATGACCTTGCCAGCCTGCTTCACGGTCAGCGTGGGTGTGCGGTAATCGAGGAGTACGGCATCAGAGGAGTCATCCTTGAGCAGCTCGTCCAAGTTGTCGGTGAGCGTAACCGAAGTGAGATTCCAGGTGCCTCTCGTGACGGTGACGTGTGCGTCACCCTGCAAAAGCACCTTGGTCTTGTCTTTCAACTCGGTGGGGATCGTCTCGCCCGCGATTTCCAAGGTTTTGTTTGAGATCTTGGCATCAAAGTCGCTCTCGGCATGCACGACCGGCGGACCGATCAGCAGGGAGAGACAAAGCGCGATCTGGGTGGGGCGAAAAGACGGGGGGCCGAAGGGCAGATTGGGCTGCATAGTATTTCTAATATTGATCTGATGAGCGTGAGGGCGTTGAAAGCCTGAGCGTCATACATATCAATTTGGCTTCATTCGGCCGCGAGCTTGCCGCGCTAATCAAGACTGGTCTGGTGTCTATGGGCGTGTTCTAGGACTATTGCTTACATTGGCCCTTGTCGCTGCAGGCCGGGCGCCGCCCCGCAAGTTACAAAATGAAGAATATGACTGTCACTATCTTGTCATTTTGGGTGTTTAGGATTAGCCCTGTCAGCCAAGAATGGGCATCAAGCCCGCAGGTCTTTTCCCAAGAGCACAGAAGGAACCCGAAATGTTCAAACGTGTCTTCAAGCAAGTTTCCCTCGGCGCCGCCCTGAGCGCCGCCGTCTTCGCCGCCCAGGCCACCGATATCACCGGCGCCGGCGCCTCCTTCCCCTACCCCATCTACGCCAAGTGGGCTTCCGACTACAAGGCAGCCACCGGCAACGCCGTGAATTACCAGTCCATCGGTTCGGGCGGCGGCCAGCAGCAGATCAAGGCCAAGACCGTCGATTTCGGCGCTTCGGATGACCCGATGAAGGCTGCCGACCTGGAGCAGGCCGGCCTGCTGCAGTTCCCCGCCGTGATCGGCGGCACCGTGCCGGTCGTCAACGTCGACGGCGTGGCGCCGGGCCAGTTGAAGCTCTCGGGCAAGGTCCTGGGCGACATCTACCTGGGCAAGATCAAGAAGTGGGACGACGCTGCCATCAAGGCGCTGAACCCCGACCTGAAGCTGCCGTCGGCCGACATCATCGTCGTGCACCGTTCGGACGGCTCGGGCACCACCTTCGGCTGGACCAACTACCTGTCTAAAGTCTCGCCCGACTGGAAGAACACCGTGGGCGAAGGCAAGGCCGTCAAGTGGCCCACCGGCCAGGGTGGCAAGGGCAACGAAGGCGTGGCCGCCTACGTCGGTCAGCTGAAGAACTCGATCGGCTATGTCGAGTACGCCTACGCCAAGCAGAACAAGCTGGCCTGGACGCAGCTGCAGAACAAGGCTGGCAAGTTCGTGCAGCCCGAGCAGAAGGCCTTTGCCGCCGCTGCCGCCAACGCCGACTGGAAGGGCGCTCCGGGCATGGGCGTGGTGCTGACCGACGAGCCGGGCGACGAATCCTGGCCCGTGACTGCCGCCACGTTCATCCTGGTGCACAAGGTCCAGGACAAGCCGGCCCAGGGCCGCGCGGTGCTGGAGTTCTTCGACTGGGCCTTCAAGAATGGCGCCAAGTCGGCTGAAGCGCTGGACTACGTGCCGCTGCCCCAGAACGTGACCGATGAGATCCGTGCTGCCTGGAAGACTGTCCAGACCACGGACGGCAAGGCGGTCTACTAAGCCTGCCTTTAACCCGGCGCGCCTGCCTTGCGGCGGGCGCGCCGGGTGTTTGTCTCTGCCCCCCTCTCCTGACATGGCATCGAAAGGAAAGCTCCTCCATGAGCGCGGTAATGGATAATAGTGCGCCGCTGCCTCAAGGCAAGGCAGAACCCACCACTGGCACGCCTACGCCTATGAAGCCAAACAACAACGCGCTGATGGATGCGCTTTTCCGGAACCTGACCCGCCTGTTCGCCTTTCTGGTGTTCATCTTGCTGGCGGCCATCATGGTGTCTCTGATCTACGGTAGCCACGAGTCGCTCAGCAAGTACGGCCTGTCCTTTCTGTGGCTGAACGACTGGGACCCCGTCAAACAGAACTTTGGCGCCGTGGTTCCCATCATCGGCACCCTGCTGACCTCGGCCATCGCCCTGATCATCGCGGTGCCGGTGTCTTTCGGCATCGCCATCTTCCTGACCGAACTCTCGCCGGCCTGGCTGCGCCGCCCGCTGGGCACCGCAGTCGAGATGCTGGCGGCCATCCCCTCGATCATCTACGGCATGTGGGGCCTGTTCGTCTTCGTGCCGGTATTCCAGCAGTACGTGCAACCGCTGATGATCGCCACGCTGGGCAATCTGCCCGTCATCGGCGGCCTGTTCGCCGGGCCCCCGTTCGGTATCGGCATCTTCACGGCCGGGCTGATCCTGTCCATCATGATCATTCCCTTCATCGCCGCCGTGATGCGCGATGTGTTCGAGCTGGTGCCCGCCATGCTCAAAGAGTCGGCCTATGGTCTGGGCAGCTCGACCTGGGAGGTCATGTGGAAAGTGGTGCTGCCCTACACCAAGTCGGGCGTCATCGGCGGCATCATGCTGGGCCTGGGGCGGGCCCTGGGCGAGACCATGGCCGTGACCTTCGTGATCGGCAACGCCTTTCAGTGGTCGGGCTCGCTGTTTTCGCCGGGCAACTCGATTGCCTCGGCGCTGGCCAACGAATTCAACGAGGCCGGCGGCATCCAGAAAGCGGCGCTGCTGGAGCTGGGCCTGATTCTGTTCCTCATCACCACTGTCGTGCTGGCGCTCTCCAAGGTGCTGCTGGCGCGCCTGTCGGCAGGCGAAGGCCGCAAGTCCTAAGGCATAGCACATCATGGCTCAATCTCTGCTCAACATGAACAACGGCGTCTATCGCCGCCGCCGCCTGGTCAATCGCCTGATGCTCGGCATCTCCGTGGGCGCGCTCGCCTTTGGCCTGTTCTGGCTGTTCTGGATCATCCTGACCCTGCTGGTCAAGGGCGCGCCGGCGCTGTCGCTTGCGCTCTTTACCGAAATCACGCCGCCGCCGGGGCAGGGCGGGGGGCTCATCAACGCCATCGTCGGCAGCCTGCTGATGGCTGGCGTGGGCACCCTGATCGGCACGCCCATCGGCATCCTGGCCGGCACCTACCTGGCCGAGTATGGCCAGCGCGGCTGGCTGGCGCCGGCCACGCGCTTTTTGAACGACGTGCTGCTGTCGGCGCCGTCCATCATCATCGGTCTGTTCATCTACGCCGTCTATGTGGCCCAGGTGGGGCATTACTCGGGCTGGGCCGGCGCACTGGCGCTGTCCATCCTGGTGATTCCGGTCGTGGTGCGCACCACCGACAACATGCTGCTGCTGGTGCCCAACAGCCTGCGCGAAGCCACTGCCGCCCTGGGCTGCCCCAAGTGGCGCATGATCACCATGGTGTGCTATCGCGCTGCCCGCACCGGCATCATCACCGGCGTGCTGCTGGCCATCGCCCGCATCTCCGGCGAAACCGCGCCGCTGCTCTTTACCGCACTGTCCAACCAGTTCATGTCCTGGAACATGAACGGCCCCATGGCCAACCTGCCTGTGGTCATCTATCAATATGCCGCCAGCCCCTTCAAGGACTGGAACAACCTCGCCTGGGCAGGCGCGACGTTGATCACCCTGCTGGTGCTGGGCATCAACATCCTCGCCCGCAACCTCTTCCGCAAGTCGTAATCCGAGCGTCGGCACAAGGAAAATCATGGAAAACACTGCAACCGCCGCCCGAGCCAAGCTCGAGGTCAAGAACCTGAACTTCTACTACGGCAAGTTCCACGCGCTTCGCAACGTCAACATGTCGATCCGCGAGAACAAGGTCACGGCCTTCATCGGCCCGTCCGGCTGCGGAAAGTCCACGCTGCTGCGTACCTTCAACCGCATGTTCGAACTCTATCCGGGGCAGCGCGCCGAAGGCGAAATCCTGCTCGACGGCGAAAACCTGCTCACCTCCAAGACCGATATCTCGCTCATCCGCGCCAAGGTCGGCATGGTGTTCCAGAAGCCCACGCCGTTCCCGATGAGCATCTACGACAACATCGCCTTCGGCGTGCGTCTGTTCGAGCGGCTGTCCAAGGGCGAGATGGACGAGCGCGTCGAGTGGGCCCTGACCAAGGCGGCCCTGTGGAACGAAGTCAAGGACAAGATCCACCAGAGCGGCAACAGCCTCTCGGGCGGCCAGCAACAGCGTCTGTGCATCGCCCGCGGCGTGGCCATCAAGCCCGAAGTGCTGCTGCTGGACGAACCCTGCTCGGCCCTGGACCCGATCTCCACCGCCAAGATCGAAGAACTGATCGCAGAACTCAAGCACGAGTACACCGTCGTCATCGTGACCCACAACATGCAACAGGCGGCGCGCTGCTCCGACTACACCGCCTACATGTACCTGGGCGAACTGATGGAGTACGGCGCCACCGACCAGATCTTCGTCAAGCCCGCGCGCAAGGAAACCGAGGATTACATCACCGGCCGCTTCGGCTAAGCGCCTCGCCCTGTCGGGCGTGCGCCGCATCTGGTATAGTTCTGCTCCTTCGGGGCGTAGCGCAGCCTGGTAGCGCATCTGCTTTGGGAGCAGAGGGTCGCGAGTTCGAATCCCGCCGCCCCGACCAATAAAATCAAGGGCTTACAGGTGCGAATCTGTAAGCCCTTTGTCTTTGGGATACCGCCAGGGATACCAGCGTTAAGCGGAATCGTCAGCCGGTTGCCTGTTCCTACTGTTTGGCCTCGCTTCGAGCCATGCTGTGACCTCCTGTGCGCGCCAGCCCACAGTCCGCGCCGTGAGCCTCACGGGCGAAGGGAAGTCCTGGCGCTGAATCAGCTCATAGATCGTTGTCTTGGACAGGCTTAGAATGCGGACGAGATCCCCCAGGCGGTAGACAAGTTGATCGTTCATGCTTGGCCACCATGCTCAGAGCCGGCCATTTCGACCGATTCAGCAAGCTCCCGGAGGCGTTGCTCGTCACTTGAATCCTGCCAGCCTTGCGTCATGCTTTGCCACAAGACGAACGCGCCATAGGCCCAACCACTTACCTGACTCACATGGATATGGTTCAGACGGTCATTGGGGCTGCGTGCCAGCAACTTTCTCAAGAAGTCCGTATGGAAATGAATCTGGGCTTCGGTTGCCTCAGTTAGTTGCCTATAGCTCCATGCCTTGTGGGGTGCCGTTGCCTTTCTAAACGGCTGATTCGTATCTCTCATGTCTATTCGTCCTCGTCGCCGGCACTGGCGCGTTTGATATCGCGGCTCGGCGGTTTGAGTTGGTCGGGGTGGGCAGCGGATCGGGCGGGCGCCGGCGGCGCGGCCGGCGGCGGGCGGTAGTGGCCGGAGCGGGGCTGCGCGAGCGCCAGCGCGGTGATTTCCAGGCAGCGGGCCAGGGTCGGGGATTGCATGGCGTCGGCCAGGGTGCCGCGCAGGCGGGCGGTGCCATGGGCGTGCGCGAGCTGGGACATAGTGGGTTTCAGCATGCCTATGTACCCTTCTTGAAGACCCAGCAATGCACCGTGGATGCCTTGCTGCTGCCAGCCTGACTATTGTTCTGACGGATCCGGCTCTTAACGGTCTTGACCCCGAGGAACTTGTATTGGCGGCTAGTGCGAAGAACCTTCTTCAAGTCGCGCAGTGCTGGCACTTGCTGGCGATGTGCGGAGGCTACCTCAATGAATTGGTTCAGGTTCACCGCTATGACGTCGTCATCGCAGGAGTGATTCAGCTGCGGCGCCATTTCGTCGTCGCCGTTCAGGTACGCATACGCATCCCAGAATTCTTGCACCAGCGGGTGATCCGCGTTGATGACCAGTTGTCGTGCTGTGGCCATGCTGGCCACGTATTGAACGGATGTCGCGTGTTGCTCGTCGCTCATCGGGACGAGACTCTTTAGCGCGTCCAACAATGACATGAGCAGACCGTGGCATTCCCCGATTCGGATCATGCGCACCTCGCGGCGTTCTAGGATCGCCTGGCGATAGACAGGCATGCGCGCCTTCACAACGCTCATTACGTCGGCTTCGCGCTTGACGGCTGCCAGGATGAAATGGGATACATCTTCAACGCTCGCGGCCGCCAGAGCCTGCGCCGCCTCATAGGACGCCGGCGATTGCTCGGAACGGTCGATTCGGACGTGGACAATGCGCGAAAGGATGGCCTCGGATGCGTTCACCTCGTTGTTTTGAGCGATGACGATGGACGCCCTGAACGGCGGTTCGTAGGTTTCATTGCCACCGTTTGCCACGCCGCGAGAACGGATGCTGCGGCCGTTGAAGGCCGTTTTCAGCTCGTCCCAATCGAAGGATTTAACGTGTGTTTTATCTTCGGAGAGCCGTTCGCGGTCTGATTCGATGAGGACGATGGGCAGGCCTGATACCTGCGCAAAGTTGCGTGCGCGGGCTGCCACGGTGGCCTTCGACGGGTCAAAGCCTTCGTAGTTCTCCCGGCCCAGCAGCTTCCATAGAAAGTCGATAAGGGTTGATTTTCCAGAGCCAGCCTCGCCAACGATTTCTAGGAATGGGTAGAAGTTAAGGCAGGCGCGAATTTGCTCAGAAAACAGTGAGCCGAGCCAGTAGGCCAGCGCCACGGTGCCGCGCGGGCCGAACGCGGTCCAGAGGCGAGCAAACCAATCAGTCTTGTAATCGTTAATGTCCTCATTGATTTTCAGATCCACCGACTGGCTAAGCGACTTCACCGACAGCTTGCCAATGTCGAAGTAATCCTCAGCGTTGACGTGAAAGACTGAGCCATCCTTGACGGCTAGCTTGCCCAGAACAAAGCAACCGTGATCGCGGCTATACCCCGTGAAGTCAACCGTCTCCACGCGTTTGATGTTGTAGAGGCGGCGCTCCATCATCTTGTCCAGATGGTGGCCCTGGCCCGAGAACATGGCGCCTGGCGCGATGGCAAGCAGACGTTTTTTGAACTCGCTGGCGGTCGATACCTGCGATGACGTGAAGGTGTTCTTCACTGGGGGGCCGTCGTGGGGGAATTCGACGCGGAAGTAATACCAACTCTCGTCCGTGAGCTTGTTTTCTTGGAAGTAGAGGGGCGTGGGATAGCAGTTGGAAATGGGGCGAATGCCGCCGGCCTCTCGCAGCGCAAGCGCGCGTAGCTCTTCGGATGCGTGCTGTTCCTTAGCCTCGTTCCCGATTCGGTCCATGGCCTTCTGGTACGCATCAATGTCCATGCGGAACCAGTAGAGGCGCTTGCCGAACTCAAAATCAAATTCGGTGCGGCTGTTGTCGTGTTCATACAGCAGCAAGGCTTTTTCCGTAGCGGACTTGGCCAACAGCACCGCGCCGTGATGTAGATATAACTTGCGCCCTTCAACGGAAAGACGGCGCTTGGCCGGGTCCTCGGTATTGCGGTCGAGCTGGTACAGGTCATTCCAGTCGCGCTTGATGGGGCCGTCTTGCGGGATGATGGCGGCTTTGCAGGTCCAGCCATCGTCCTGGGCGCGCTCTACAAACTTTCGAATGAATCTCCGGCCGGCCTGATCGCCGTCGAATGCCCACACCAGATGCGGCAGGTTGTTGGGGCGCGCGTCGGCGACAGCGCGCAGGGCGACGCTGGGATAGTTGTTGCAGGAAAGCAGAGCGGCGGCATGAATGCCGACCGACCAGAGCGCTATCGCGTCAAATATGCCCTCAACCAGCCACAGTTCGGCAACCTTGGCAATATTGAACCCGGGCGGGGTCCACCATTCGCCCATGTAGCTGCCGCCGTACTGGAAGCGGGCCTTCTGCTTGCCGAACCGGCTGGGCTGGTCTATCAGGCGTTCCCAATAGGTCCGCGCTACGGGAAAGCGGACCGTGGCTGAATTGATGCCTTTGTCGCGGTCGTGATAGGTCTCCTGCGTGTAGCACCCCCGCAGCTGCGATATATCGAAGCCACGGGCGTGCATGAGATACGCATCGGCGGCCGCGTTCGGGTTGGTCTTCGCTTCTTCGGCGTACCGAGTAGACCAGTGGTCGAAGATTTCCGGATACAGGTCTTTGACGTGGCCCTCATATCCGCAGTTGTTCAAACGCCCGCAGCGCAGTACCCAGGGATGCTCTGCGTTGGTGTACAGCTCTTTTTCGTTGCATGCGGGACAGCGGCCCTGGCGTAGCCAGCCGGCGCGTTCCTTGAAGCCGTAGGCCTCAAGGCGCTCCATGACCTCGCGGTGAAGATCGGGCTTCATGATTACGCCAGTTGGTTGCGTTCGCGCAGCGTGCGCATGGCAGCGGCGTGGACGGTGCAGGCGGCGGTAAGCATGTGGCCGGACACGACGGCGTCGCCGGCGGCGGCAGTCAAGAAAAGGGATTGCCCCGGCGCATAAGCGCCTCGAACAAGGTACTCGGTCAGCTTGGCCAAGGCCTTTACTTCGTCGTCGTTCATGTGGGCCTCGATGCGGGCATGCACGGGAATGGCGGGCATATTCATTTCCTTTGGAAAACAGCTATCCGTGGCGGGCGTCAGAACGCCCGCCAGCAAGACGGAAAACAGGGAATGGGGTTTAGTTGGTCCGCGCCTGGCGGCGCGCCTGTGCGGCGCTGTGGACATCCAGAATGACGGCAAGCTCTGCGGCGGGAATTACGCGGGTGATGCCGGAAGCACGGTCAATAACAAAAAGGGCATGGCTTGTACTGCGGTCCATGTCCAGTGTGAGGCGGCTGCGGGCGCTGGATATCTCGGCAATTGCCTGGGCGGCTTGTGTCGCGGCCGTGTACTTCGAGCAGTTGGCCACCGCCATCAGGTGCGCCGTGCAGCGTTCAAGCAAAAGGTTGTCGCGGAATGCTGCGGTTCGGGTGCCGTGTGCCAGCTCAACAGCCAAAAATTGATGGGCTTGGTCTGCCAGAAAATTCCGATCCCAGTTCACGGAACCATTCACAACGGAAAGGTGGGCGTTATTCGTTTTCATGGTCGAAGCTCAGTTGACGTGGATCGGATGAGGCTGCAAGGCGTTGACGAATGATTTCTGCCTTGGTGGACATAGGCAGATGGACGTTCGGATTTGGTATCGATGCCGGAGAGACGGTGCGTACTGCTTCCAAGTGCGACACCCAGGTATGCCCGCATGTGATGTCGCGGCACTGGAAATAGAGAATTCGCATGGTGGGAGAGACGATTGCGCTGGTGCGGACCGTCGCGAACTTGTTGCAGTGAGGGCAGTGCTGGCCAAGCACATTCATTTCACACCGCCACGACGCCGGGGGCTTGGAGTGGCGGCCGTTTCGCGTTGGTAGTCGGCCAACCCGCGCCGGTACATCAACAGGGCGAACTGTCCCGCAGACCGGGCATCGGCTTCCGCCAATGCCTTGCATTGCTCAAATTCCGATGTGTCCATACGCAATCCAACCATTGGGCGTTGCACTCGTTTGGGCGCTGGTCGGAGCTTGGATGGTGTATGTTGCATGGTGTGACACTCTGCTTTGTGACGTGACGCAGTGATTATGCTCTCAAATGAGAGCATTCGTCAATGGGAATGAACTCAAATGAATACATCAAACGAACGGCTTGCAGAAGAACGCGCACGGCTCGGCTATGGGCAAAGCGAATTCGCTGCACTCGGGGGAGTGGGCCGGGGCGCGCAAGCGAACTATGAAAAGGGGCTACGGCAGCCTGATATGGCGTACTTGGAGGCGATTGCCCAGGCTGGCGCCGACGTGCTTTACATCGTTACGGGCGCGCGCGCGCTGTCTGAGCGCGACCTAGAGGCAGATCTAGAGCGTTACGGGAAAGCCTGGGAAACCCTGGAAATGGCACTTGAGGCCGCTCGCCGTGAACTCAGTCCAGCGAAAAAGCGCAAGGCTGTCGATGCGCTGTTCAAAGCCAGCAAGGCACAAATCGCAATCGACCAAAGCAAATTAACCGAGCTGGTTTTGCAGTTGGCGGCGTAGTTCGCGCGCCGCATTTTCATCAAGGAGAAATCTGTGTTTCGTAGTGCTATGGGCCTGCTGGCCCTGGGCGTGCCGCTGGCCGTAGGTGCGGCGGGCAATTGGTACGATGGCGGGACTCTTCACAACGCCACGCTGAAAGAATGGGCCGGCGCGGTGACGCAGAACATAGATGGCCACGATGGCGGATATGGTCGTTGCCGCGAAGCTCGCCAAGCGTCCGATGGACGTAGTGGAGAAGTCGGTGAGGGCCGCGTCGTGCGTTGATGATGTGGCCCTTGACAAAGCGAGCCAATCCCAGGCGGTGGCCAGCGTCGCCGCCATGTGCATGCTAAGTGGCCAATAGTTAAAACAAGAGGCGTCTACCTGACGCTGCCGGGCGAGAGGCTTAAGGGGGGTGAAGATGCCCTCATAAGCCGGCAAGGGCTACGGGCGCCGCCGGTATTGGGGTCTGTATGGAGCTGGCATTGCACAGTAGGAAGATAAAAAATGCAAAAGCCTCACGACGCCGGTACAAACGTTCATTTTCTTAACCAACCTAGCGGAGAACAGTCGCCCAGCGATGTGCTGGGCACTCTGTTTGATGCGCTCAAAATGGCGAAAGAAAATCGCACCGAGGGCGATATAGAAGCCCGTGCCGCCAATGAGCAACACATCGAGGGTGAGGGGAACATCCAGCTTGCGGGTGAAGCCGCACCGCGTCAGTCGATTACTGGCAACAACAATATCCAGATTGGTGTGGTGCAGCTTGTGGTTAATGTGAAGGTGAATATCGAGCGGTGACGGACGCGGGGTTAGCCCGCGCCATCCACCGCTGGCAGGCCGTCCGATTCGCCCTCCTCGCGCGTTCGTACGTCTGCCGCTTCTGCCGTCTCTGCTTCGAAACGGGTAGTCAAACCACGTTCGTCCAGGCTATGGGTGAGCTTGACAATTAGCCATGTCATTTCATCGATGGGACTTTTTACGGTTGGCAAGAGCACCTTGGTTTGCGGTGATAGGTCAGGTCGGCCGTATGCTAGGGACATCTCCAGATTCGCAACGCCTCGCCGAATTCGCTGCCATTCGGCGCGCGCATTTTCCAGCGCATCGGCTTCACTTGCAAACACCGTGCGCAGCGTCTTGGCGTTGCCGATAGCGCCCGCAACAACCTTGCGCTGCACAGACTTTCCTTTGTCCTGCCAGAGCGCGCGGACGCCGGTATAAGAATCGCGGTCGGCCACATGAAACCGGATCCGGTCGCCATCGCGGCGGGTCAGACTGAGGGTTGGCATGTCCTTACCGCTGGCGGTTTGGCCGCGTTCGGTCGGCAAGAACAACAGCTTGCCATCCTTGATCGTGGCCACCGCGTCGTATCGTTTGCCGATGCGGTTCAGGAAGGCAACATCGGACTCGTTCGTTTGGTCGATGTGCTGTAGCTTAACCTTTGCGAAGCGCTGGCCGACTACGGCGGTTAGCTGATGGGCCTTGGCCACGGTTTCGACAATCTCCTGAATGGTTTGCTTGTGAAAGCTGCGCTCGGTGCGCGTACGCAATGCCGACTTCATGTCGGCGCTACGCGCGCGCAATGTGATGGTGTCCGGCGGGCCTTCAAATGCTACCTCGTCCACAACGAACGTCCCCTTATCCACCAGGCCAGTGCTGGCCCATCCTAGGCTTAGCCGGATGACCGCCCCGCGCGCGGGCAGGGCCAGCTTGCCGTCATGGTCGGACAATTCGATGTCCAACTGGTCTGCCTCGTCGCTACGGCACTCGGTCAAGGTGAGTTTCATCAAACGCGGTAGCATCTTGCCAGTCACGTCCTTCCCGGCCACGACCACGCGCCACAGTGGGTGCGGGTACGAACTGGTGCCGCCGGTTAAGGGGTCGGCCGATGTGGTGAGGGCTGCGAACGACACTACAGGCTCCAATCCAGAATTGAGCTGTCCATACGCCCGATGGGCAACTTCAGATCGTCCAGCAGGGTGCGGGCCTGATCGTCGCCGACCGACTTTAGGGAAATGCTGAAATCGACGCGTTGCGACTGCCCATTGAAGAAAAACTCACTATGGTCTTCGTCGATCTTGTCGATGATGTGCGGCCCGTACACGGTGCCGCTACCGTCCACTAGGATGTACGCCTTGCCTGTGTCTGCCATGCGCCGCAGCAGCGCCAGGGCGCCGGCAGATCCGGCCAGCTCGGGGATGAGCAAGCCGGATAGGGTGGTGCTGTCTTCCCCGCGTCCCACGAACTGATATCCCGGTGCTGTGCCCATGCGGCTGTTGGACGCATGCCGCCAGTCGGTTGAGCGCCGCAGGGACTGATACGCGACGGTGGGAAGGCTGAAAACGAACATGCCCAGGGCCATCATCATGGCGAGGTTTCCTTAGTTTGGATCGAAGTAGGCGGAGCGCACACGTGCCTGCCTTTCCGCGTCCCGGCGTTGCAAGGCAGATTCCACTGCGCGTGCGATGTCGGCGGGGCTGGAACCAGCGCCGTGGATGTGGATGGCGATGGTGTCGCCCTGCACGACGACAGAACGCGGGGCAGTAGTCGGCTTCACTGTGGGGCGCATATCAAAGCGGCTCGCCAGCGTGTCGGGGTCCAAGCTGATTGCCGATGGCCTTGCGGCCTCTGGAGAGGCTGCAAGCGCGGAACTGGGCGCGACTACTGTCCCGCCTATGGCAAGTGCGGTAACAACGCCTTGGGCAGCCCGTAGAGCGTCTACCAGGCGCGATGCGATTGCACTACCGGCTGCTGTGATTCCTTCTAGGGCCAGCGGGATGCGTGGAGCCTCGGAGCGGACAAACTGTGGGTGCGGTGCCGCGAACGAAGATATGCCTGCGGATACCGCAGGCTGCGGGTCGTTAGAGGTGGGAAGCAGGGCCGGTGCATCCGCTGGCGGCATCTGCAAGCTGGCCGGCATTTGGTGCGGGGCGACGGGCGGAGCCGCCACGTTGGCGACAGTGGCAAGCGCCGATGGCTGAGGCAGGTTGACAGAGGGTGAGAGGCTGGCCAGCTCTCCCGCCTTTGCGACCGATGCAGCAAGCGCTTGCGCAGCCTGTGCAGCGGCCGGCGCATGGCGGTCAATGCCGACTGCCGCGCCGTCAGAGACAAATTCGCCCATGCCCATAAAAACGCGGCTTGGCGACTTGATACCCAGCTTTTCCTTAAACCAGCCGATGACCCCGCCGCCCATGTTGGAAATTGCCTCCTTCACAGCGCCGGCGGCGTTGGTAATGCCGTTCACCAGTCCCTGCATGAGCATGCCGCCCAGGTCCGAGAACTTCGCCGGGATTTCCAAGCCCATCGCCTGAAGGCCGGAATTGATGGCATCGGACAGAAGCGCCAGCGGCGACCATTCGGCCAACAGCTTTCCGACCGCGCCGATTCCCGCCGTCACCGTCGTGCTGACCGTTTCCCATGTCTCGCCAAAGAAGCCGCCAATGCCCGCGAACGCCGACCGGATGAACCCCATGGGATTCCAGCTCTGAAGGACGGACGACACGCCGGCCACGGCCGTATCAAAAGTGCTGCGGATCGAGTTCCAAAGCCCTGAGAAGAATTCCAATGCTCCCATGAAGATGGCTCGGATTGTCGCCATCGGGTTCCAGGCCTGCAGGAACGCGGTAATGCCGTTTATAGCGCCGGTGAAGGCGTCCCGCACGCTGGCCCATAGCCCCTGAAAAAACGCGCTGATAGGCTCCCAATACTTGTAGACGGTGAATGCGGCCAGGCCAATGGCGGTGACGGCCAGTCCGATCGGATTGACCATCAGGATGCGGCCCAGGAGAAGGAGCGCGCGGCCTACGCTACCAATGCCCTTGCGGGCGAGGTTCACCAGCACGCCCACCAGTCCGCCGCCCTGAATCCCAAGCATCGTGAACGCATACCGCACGATCACAAATGGCCCCAGGATGCTGGCAAGCGTCAGCGTAAGCGCGCCCAGGCCGGCCACCAGGGCGGCGACGCCTGCCGCTGCCGCCGTCAGGCCGCTAGCCAATTTGGGATTGGCTGCGGCCCAATCCTTCACCTTGCCGATGGTGTCGGCCAATCCCGTGACCATCTTGCGCAGGGGGCCATCGTGTTGCTCGTAGATCTGGATGCCCAGATCCTCCCAGGCGCTGGACAACTCGTCGAGCGACCCCCGCATGTTGTCTGCCATCGTGCCGGCAGTCTTGTCGGCTTCGCCAGCCGCTTGTCGAAGCTCTTGGATGAATTTCTGCAGCTCGCCGTTTCCAGCCTGTGCCACCAGCACCTGCAAGCCGCTAAAGGCTTCCTCGCCAGCAATGTGCTTGAAGATCCCCGCGCGTTCAGCGTTGCCCATCTTGGAGGTCTTCTTGTGCAGTTCCTCCAGAATAGATGGCAGGTCGCGCAGGTTGCCAGCTGCGTCCTTGGTCTGGATTTTCAGGCTTTCTAACGCTTTGGCTGCCGCCTTTGGTGGGGAGGCCAGACGGCCCAGGATTGCCCGCAGGGCGGTACCGCCCATGCTGCCCTGGATACCAGCATCGCCCAGCTTGCCTGCCATGGCGGCCACCGTTTCGATGTCCTGGCCAACTCCGGCGGCTACGGGGGCCACGTACTTCATGGTCTCGCCTAGCATATACAAGCTAGTGTTCGAACGCGTAAAAGCGCCCACCAGTACATCCCCTACGCGGCTCATTTGTTCCGCCGGAAGGTTGAAGCCGGTCAAAATATTGGACCCAATATCGGCCGTCTGCGCGAGGTCGGTATCGCCCGCCTTGGCCAGCGACAGCATGCCTGGCATGGCAGCGTGAATCGCCTTCGGGTTGAAGCCTGCCATCGCAAGGAATCCTTGCGCCTCGGCGGCCTGGCCAGCTGAGAACATTGTGGCCGCGCCCAGGTCGCGGGCCTGCTTGCGCAGTGCCTGCATTTCCACGCTCATCTTATCTAGACGTGCGAGTGCCTGAACCTTGCTCATGGCAGCGTCGAAGTCCACGCCGGGCAACAAGAACTTCGTTTCCGCGTAGAGCGCAGCGCCGCCTGCGGCCAGACCGCCGGCGCCCAGGCCAGCCATCGTACCGGCGGCAGATCGGCCAGCGTTGTACCTGTCTTTCGCGGCGCCTAGGCGCTGCTGGTGCGACGCGGAGGCTTTCAGCTTCTGCATCTGCCTATCGAGTGCCGCATTGGTCTGCTCGATGCGCTGGCGTAGTCCTTGCTCGTCCCGAGCAAGGTTGCTTGCCGACAAGCCGGCGGTGCTGAGGCTAGTCCGTAGCCGTTGCAGTTCTATGGACTGTTCGGAATGCTTCGCCTTGAGCTGCTGCGCGGCACGCACCGCGCTGTTGAATTCACGTGCCATCGTACGCGTGGGGCTGGCAGAGGCCTGCATCTGCTGGGCGAGGGTGGCCACGCGTTGCTGCGCGTTCGCCATTTCTGTGCGGGTCAATTGCAGACCGCGCGATAATTCGCGGAACCGGCCTACGTCCCGCTGGGCGTTGTTCAACGCCTTGAGCTTGTCACGAAGCTCCACCACGCCGGCGGCAGACGTGGCAGAGGTTTGCTTGATCTTCTTGAGCGGCCCGGACAGCTTGTCCTGCATCGCCGCGATGACGCGCAGTTGAAGCGTCTTGTCCATCGGTGTCTACTCCGGTTGGAAACGAACGCGTGCGCGCTCGCGCCATTGGGCCAGTTCATCCAGCGATAGGCCGTCCATGTAGTCCGGGTTCCAGTGGAACACCAGAGCCAAGTCGGCCATCGCGTCCTCTACGCAGTTTGGAGCGCCCCGCGTTCCGCCTTCGTCATGAAAAAAGAGGCAACCGCAGCGCCCAGGGCCAGCAGGTCGGCCGGTTCCAGGTTGGCGATTTCGGGCGCCGAAATCATCGGGTCGGTGACGCGGGGCAGAACGGTTTGCAGGGACACGACATCCAGTTGCACCAGGTTGATTAGGCTGGTGCCGCGCAGCGCACCCGCCTTGGGCTTACGAACCGTGATGGAGTGGATGTTCTGGCCGCCGCGTTTGATGGGGCTTTCGAGGGTCACCAATTGCGTGCTGCCGTCGTCCACGTCCTGGGCGGCGGTTGCGTTTTCATGTGGGGCAATGGCGAGGTCGTTGGCTTGATCTTGAGCTTTCATGGTTTTCTTGGGTCTGAGGGGTTACATGCCGATGGCGCGGCGGACGGCTTCTTGCTTGTCCACGCTGCCAATCATGTGGACCAGATTGAAGATGTCGATTTCGATCACGGTCTCGCCGTTGATCGTTTCCTTGTAGTAGGTGCAGTTGGTGGAAATCTTCCATTCCGTGTCTTCGCCAACCTTCGATTCGCCACGGTCGATTTCCGAATGCCGGCCGCGTACGACGATCTCTACCGCATCGACTTCCTCGGTGTCATCGCGCTGGTAGGCCTGGGCGAAACGCAGTTGAACGCCGTCAACACCCACCGCGCCGGCTTGCTGAAGCACTTGCTTCATGTAGCCGCCGATAGTCCATTCCATCTTGAGCGCGTCGTCGTCCAGGCCGAAATCGGCATGCGCGGCGCCGCCCATGCCGCCCGCGCGCCATGCTTCCATCTTGCGCGACAGCTTCGGCGGGGTGACTGCGGAAACGACGCCGATAAAGCTTCGGCCGTCGTTGAAAAGGTTCATGTTCTTGAGCTTGGAGGGCATGCCCATAATTGATGCTCCGGTGTTTCGATAGAGAGGAAACAGGCCGCGCATGGCGGCCGTGTTGCGTTAGGCAGCAATGCGCTTGGCGAAGTCCACCAGATAGCGGTCGGTGATGCGCTGGCGGAAAATGATGTTCTCGGCGGGCGGAACGGGTGTGTAGTCGTAGTCGATCCAGAACTGGCCCGACTTGAGCGTTTCCTTGGTGTTGGGTTCGCTGTCCCACCACGCGCTGCCGTCGATGATGTAGCCCAGGTTCTTGAGCGTGCGGAATTTGCTGTTGATGCCTTCGATGATGTCCCGGATCAGCGAGGGATGCAGCGGTTGATCGACAGCCCACATATGGCCTTCGGCTACCGTGTCCGCCACCACTTGGGCCGTGCGCGTGTAGTTCTCGAACGGGTACAGGCTTTGCGGTCCGGCGCAGGTGCGGCTGCCCCAGAAGCGAAAGCCGGTCTTGTTGATCAGCGTCGTGATGTCCTTGGCGTTCAGGTAGCCGGCATCGGTCGCCGGGTCTTGCAAGTCCCAGAACACGTCCTTGCTGATGCCGGTCACGCCGTTTACCGGAATGTTGGAGAGGGTCTTGTGCCAGCCGATGTCCGTGTCGATCTTGGCGCGCAGGCCCAGCGCAGCAGCCGATGCCACAATGCGTGCTTCGCTGTTGGTGCGCGTGTCCCAGCCCATGAAGTCCGGCCAGATCAGCATCAGCTCGCGCTGCCCGAAGGTCTCGCGGAAGGCGGCGACTTCCTCAATCGTGTCCATGCCGGGGACGCTGCCATATGCGAAGCCGCGCAGTTTCTGCGCGGTAGCGGCCAATTCGGCCAGGACTGCGGCGGACTCCAGGCCCGGGGCGCCCAGGATGCGCGGTTTGATGAGCGGCCCTTTGCTTTGCGCCGCCAGCAGCGCGCGGACGCCGGTATAGCGGCCGTTCGCGTCGGTGCCGCCGATCACATTGGATTGCGTTTCGGCGGGCGTCGCGCCTTCGGCGACGCGGACAATGACCGTAGCCGGGTTGATCTGGGCGCCGATGGCTTCCAATGTGCGCGCAAGCGTGCCCTTCGTGCCGGCTTTGCCGGCGGCGGCGGCGATGTTCGTTGCCAGGACGGGGGTGTTCAGCGGGAAGGTGACCGGATCGGCATCTTCAGCCGTGGCCACAAAGCCCACGGTAGCCGTGGACGGGGTGCGAAGCGGGCGCGTGCCGTCGTCTACTTCAATGACGCGTACGCCGTGGTGATAGTCCTCAGCCATTGAGATTTACTCCGATAGATACGCCGGGGCGGCGCTGGGCCTTGTTGGATACAGAGATCAGTTTGAATGCGGACCCTCGCGCGCGCACGGGGTGCCTGATGTCGCTGGCGGACAAACAAAAAGCCCCGCCAAAATTGGCAGGGCATGATTCGTGCAGATGCAGGTACAAATGTCATTAGGTCGGCTGGTTCGGCCAATCTGGGGCTTCCTGCTCGATGGCGACTCGGTTCAGCATGACCCGGTATAGTTTCCAGGCGTACAACAGTTGCGTTTCTTCTGGCGTTGCCAGCCCAAGGTCTACAGCATCTTGTAATGGGGCAATAGCTGTTGCCGCCTGTGCAGCCTTTTGGTTTCGGGAGTCCGCGTGCTGTTGCCTGATGAGCAGACTGCGCTTTTCTTCGTCCTCCACCCAGGCTTGTCCGTCCCAGATGCTCCAAGCGTTCGGGCGGGTGGCTCGTGTTAGCCAGGCCGGTACGGGACCAATCCCGTTGTAAGTCAGGCCATTGATAACCTGCCCGTAGGTGTAAGGCACTCCATTGTCTACAAGGACAGTTTGCACGTTTCGGTAGTCGTCAAACTCATCCCAGCCATCATTGCCATCTGGGCGATAGCATTTCTCTGGGCGGCATTCTGGTGGTTCGTAGTCAATTGCTCCACCAGGGATCAAGAAGGCGCCAGGGTCAGCAGGGGACGGATCCGCATAGACAGGTTCGAGGAAAAACCCGTCCTGATCTAGCCCCGACACAATGCGGGGTTGGTAGTCGTCTTGATTGGTTGATTCGTTCATTGCAATTCCATGTCAGTACGAGATGCAGGCCAGAAGTGCTATGTTCCGCGGACGCGTCTCAACACCACCTTCTGAAATCGTTTCCGGTTCATACGAGTCCGACACAAATGGCACACGCTCAAGACTCCCCGATATCCCGCCAACGCCCCGGTTTACGGATGTCGAGAGCGTATGCCGGTGGGCTTTGAAAGTATCGGATTGATAAGTGCCGAACGCACGGCTCCTATCGATGCCTCTGCCGTCATCCCAGCCACGTGTAAATTCGCCTCGAAGATCAGGCAGTACGATGAATTCCCCGGTTGTGCTTCGTGTCGTTGCTGGACTGGCCCCGTTGGTGCAGCGGTAACCAAAATCTGCGGTTGAATTTGCAGCATCGCCGCAATATATCGCCCCATCCAGTTCCGGATATGCAGCGACGGAAATGGCAGCACCGTTTGCCTTCAGCCATCCTGGGGGGGCCGTCCGTCTGGCCATGTAGGCTATCCGTCCCGCTGGTGATTTCAGTTTCACCGTATCGGTAGAAACGTACTCTACCCACGGCTTCCACGAGGTAGTGCTGTGACGCGAGCGTACAAAAAGGCGGACTGGGTTAAACGTGGTGAAGGTATGAGTAACAATGTAAGAACCGGCCACACCTACATCCAAGGTGCCAGCAGCGCCGGCAACAGGATAGTTATTCTCCAGCGTTGCCCCCAAATTTGAGTTTTGCCCGTAGCTACCGGGTATCACAATAGTGTCAAGATCCGCAGATCCTAGGGGGTTATATGCCCCCAATCCAAAAGCGCCGACCAACAGCAGGCGGCCTGATGTTGTGTCCATTTGATTGGCTTGTGTGTCCAGCTCATGGGTATGGCTTTCGGCAGTTACGGCGCTGGCGGTTGTTGCAGACAGCTTGCCCGGCGTTCCCAAAGTGAAAGTTCGATTTGCACCGAGACTTCCGCCACCAGATAGACCGTTCCCCGCTGTCAGGATTACACCGGACGAAGCGGCACCAATGTCGGCTGCGGAAATGTCGAGGGCATGCGTATGGCTGGTGGACTGCACAGCATTTGAAGATGCCTTAGTGATCGTTCCCGGCGTTCCAAGACTGAAGGCGCGGTTTCCACTGAGGTTGCCACCACCAGATAGACCGTTCCCCGCTGTCAGGATTACATCGGATGAAGCGGCACCAATGTCGGCTGCGGAAATGTCCAGGGCATGTGTATGGCTAGTGGACTGCACAGCATTGGACGATGCCTTAGTGATCGTGCCGGGTGTTCCAAGCTCAAAGCTGCGATTCGCTGCAAGGTTTCCACCGCCGTTCAAGCCGTTGCCTGCTGTCAGCATCACGCTGGTGCTAGTTTTTTTTGCAAGAGCATCCTCCAGTCCTGCCACGTTCTGGATATCGCTGCGGCCAAATGTCAGGTTCCCGCCGGGAAGAGTTATGTCCACGGTCTCAAATGCCGTGACCGGCTCTACCTTCCAACCCGTCCCCCAGGCGGCCACGGTTGCGCCGTTAGCGTTGTACTTCGCTAGGACTTCGGCAACGGTAATGGTTGGGTACAACCACCCTTTAGAAAGCTCACCAATCCAAATGCATGGGACACCTTCCGCATCGTGGCCGAAGCGAATAGATGAATCGGATGTAGGTTCGCCCGCGATAATCGTTGCGCCGGCTCTTGACCATGTTTTTTTCGACTGGACGTAGCCGTCTAGCAAAATCGTTACAGGTTTGGATCCCGAATATTCGAACACCTCTACACGGAGCCGCAACATAGTGTTGGCACCGACTGATGTGGATGGGAGTGTTATTTTCATTGCGCCGGGAATGCTTCCGTTGTTGCTGGAGAAGCCTCCGCCGTCTGGAAGTATCACGTGAGCAGTTCTAGCAATGGACGTGCTGCCATACTCCGCGCCGATGGCGGCTCCGGCGCCCAAAGAGATCGGACCTTCCATGGTGCCGCCGGCCTTGGGAAGGGCTTTGATATCTTCCAGTACTTCTACCGCAGTACGAGGCACCAGGGGGCCAGAGCCCGCGCCGGTCAGATATGACCGCGCTGCAAATGACGTAGAGCCGGTTCCACCGCGAGCGACGGGGAGCGTTCCTGCGGTGGCCTTGGACACATCCAATGCCGTCACATTTAGAGTCACGTTTCCGGAACCATCAAAACTCACGCTACCCGCTGTCGCACCACCTGTAATAGAGAATTGCCGCGCAGCGGCCAACTTCGTCGCTGTAGCCGAGTTTCCGACTACGGCCTTCCCCAGGTTGACGACGCGTCCCTTTGCGTCAACCGTGATGACGGGAATTTCATTTCCAGATCCAGCAGTTCCCGCAGTAACGCCAGAAGCGGCGAGCGTAAGAGCGGCCGACATGTTTTTGCTCCCATCGAACGAAACGGAAGCCGTGCCGTCTCCGGTCAGAGCAATCGTGCGGGCAGTAGCAAGCTTGGCGGCGGCAACTGCCGTACCGGTCTTGTCGAGCTTGAGCGCCAAGCCATCGTCCACATACTTTCGCGTGGCCAATACAACCGCAGGATCGATTTTCAGCTCGAAATTCGCGGCGCTGCTGACCATCAAGACCATGCGGATGACCTGGGTGCGGCCGGAACCTTCGGCGAGCAGCGGCTTGTAGGTGGGCGGGCAGTTCGCCACGGCGACCAGGCCGCCCGTGTCGTCGTGCAGCCCCAGGGTGCGGATCCAGTTGCCGCCTTCGTTTTCAGGAATGACCTGTTCGGCGATCAGCCAACTCGGATTCGCGGGATCCGTGGATAGCTGATTGAGGGGTTTACGGCGCCATTCGCCAATAACGGCGGTTTGCAGGCGATCAGGGGTCGGAACGATGCCGCCACCGTCGCCCACGGAAAGGCTCGTGATTTTGAGGGGAATGCCCAGCGCGTGCGCCTGCGCTTCGCGCTCTTCGCCGTACTTGGTCAGAATTCCGAAATAGGTAGCGCTCATGGGTATACCGTCATCGTGTCTATGGTGTGATCGCGGAGGCCGTAGGCCAGCGAAACGCGCGTTTCGATGGTCTCGGGGATGTAGGGGTAAACGGTCAGGGTGTCGCCGTCGTAGGAGGCGATTCCGAAATTCACTTGCGTGCGGACTTCGGCGGCAATTGCGAGGCCGATAAGGTGCTGGCTCAGACGCTTGGCGTCTTCAATCAGGCGTCCCAGCTCCAGATACATCGCTTCGTCGATACCGCTATCCAGCACGCCGATGGTGAGGCGGAACGTCCCGCGCCGCCCTTCGGGCTGCATCTGGAACCACTCGGTTACGTTCAGCAGGAAGCCCAGCGGCTCCACGACGCGCCGCAGGGCGCCGATGGTGCCCTTGCGCTTGTGGACGAAGAACGAGTTGCGCAGGGCCTTGCGTTTGGCCTCCACGGGCCAAGCGTCGTCCCAGCGATCAACGGACCGCTCCCAGGCCAGCCAGGTAAGCAGATCCGGTGGGCATTCAGCGGCCTGCCGGATGCTGCGAATAGGTAAGGGAATGTCTTCGATGTCCGCGCCTGTGATGGCGAGGTTGCGCTCCAGTGGCGTGGAGCTGGGCGGCAGCAAGGCGCGTTTCTTAGCCATTGTCTGTCCCGCCCGCAACCTCGATGGAAACCTCAACGCAAGTGCCCGCTTCTGTTGGCTGCAACAGGATGTCGGCGGCGGGTTCGTGCAGTACCAGGTGATCCACCCCTTCAACGTGCAGCGCGGCGGTAAGTGCGGAACGCCACACGGACACGCCCTGGCGCCGAGGGCGGTTCACGAACGCACCGATAGAAGCGTTGACGGTGGCGGTTGCCACGCTGCGGCCTGGGCCTTGGCCTTTCAGGTGAAGCGTGGCGCGCACGTTGTAGCGGCGGATGACGGAGGATTTCACCGTGACGCGATCCCCCATCGGGCGGATGTCTTCATCATTGAGCGCAAGGCGGGCGGCGGCGAGGATGGTCTCGCTTGCCGTACCGTCGCCGTCACGCGAAAGGATCGACACCAGCACATCGCAGGGGTCGGGACTGATGGCGCTTGCATCCGCGATTTGCCCATGTGCAGATCGCGCATGGAATTCGTAGGCACCACGGGGGCCAGCCGTGGACAAGCCTTCCCATGCGAGTTGTACGCGGTCTCGCAGCTCGTCATCAGTTTCCATGACGGCATCGATGGGTGGCGATACGGTCAGATCTTCAGCGCGGATGATCAGGCGCTGCACGCCGTATTCGGCGGCGATGTTCTCCAGGTCTGCCCCTTTGGCGAAAGCCAGCAGGACGGCGCGGGCCGCTTCGTTGATGCGCTGGCGAAGGATCAACTCGCGTTCGGAGTTCTCTTCCAGTTGAATGGTAAGCGGTTCCGATTCCAGCGCCAGCGTCTTGGCGACTGCATCGCGATCTTCGGCCGCAAACAGCGCGATGATGCGTGCCTTTCGGGTTTCAAGGATCTGCTCGTAATCAAGTTGCTCCACCACGTCGGGCGGTGGCAGTAGGGATAGGTCAATCGTGTTGGACGTGGCCATGCTAAGCACCGATGCGGGTAGACAGGGAGACCGGGCGCACTTCGTTGTCTATCAAGGCTTCACCAGACAACTCGAACATCAGGGCGCCAGGGCTAGCCGCATCTACCTGCGCGGTGATGGCGCGCAGCGTTAGGCGCGGCTCCCAGGCAAGCAATGCGGTGGCCGCTGCCGCATAGAGCTGCAACAGCGTCGCGGCGTTCGCAGGCGCGTCCACCAGATCGGGCGCCACAGAACCGAAGGGACGCCGGCGAACGCGTGTGCCGACGGAAGTTCCAATGATCTTGCCTATGGACTGGCTCAGGTGTTCCGCGCCCGTGATGCGCCGGCCCGTCTTGGCATTCATTCCCAGATAGCTCATTTGGTCGGCTCGTCGGTTTCGCCGCCCAGGCTGCGCACGCGGTGCGTGTGGGTTTCCAGCACCACGCCGTTGGACGACAGTTCGCCATCGCGTTGGATGATGTCGCCGCTGATGACCGTCCGATTGCCCTTGCCGTTCTTGCCGGACATCCCCGCCTGATAGGACAGCAGGCCCGTGACGGTCACATCGCCGTCAAGGGTGATGGCAGGGCAGCGCAGGATGGCGGACGTGCTGGCGTTGGCTTGGATGGTCTTGATGCCCGTGGCAGTCAGCGCGCCGGCCTGGTGGTCATAAGTGACGCGGGCGCCATCGGGATACAGGCGCACGTGTTCGCTGGCGCTGGTCGAAGGGGCTGGGATCGCATCCGAGTTCAGGCCGGTGATGACGATGCCGGCGGCGGTGTCACCGCCTGGACAAAGCACCAGAACCTGTTCGCCCGTCGTCGGCGGATCCCAGGTCGTGGACGTGCCGGCGCGAAGGGCTAGGAATTGCAGCCAGTCCGTGGTCAGCGCGCCGGTGGAAACACGGACCTTGGCCGGCCGGGAGGAAAGATCAACCTGCGCGATGGTGCCGACCCGGATAAGGTTGGTCAGCAGGCGGAAGAGTTCGGCTATTTCGTGCATGCGGCCATGTTGCCGCGCTGCCTTCGCGCGCGCACGAAGCCGGTGTTGTTGCTCGGCCTGCTACAGCCCGCGACCGGCCAGGAAGTCGGCCAGCGTATCCAGAACGCGTTCGCGGCTTTCCTTGGAGAAGCCAAGCAAGCGCCGGACGGGATAGCGCACGTCGGGCGCGCCCGGTGCTGCCCGGTCCCTTAGTCCGCGCTGGTGGACCCAGGCGATGCGCGAGGCGCGGCCCTTGAAACCAACCGTTGCCGCGTCCTCGGTGACGCCTGCGCGGAGGTGCTGTGCCGTGCGCAGGCGCGCGAACATCTTGCGTCGGATGGTGCCCTTCTTGCCGCGCAGGTTCTTACGGGCTTTGCGGGGCCTGTAGCGCTGGCCGTCCGGGTCTACCTGGGCGCCGATGCGCTGGCTTTCCGTGCGGCGTAGCTCCTGAGCAATCCGCAGCTTCGCCTTGCGCAGCTCAGCCGGCTCTAGCCGCGCGAGCAGGCCAGCGGCCCAGTCCTGCACGTCGGCAAAGTCGGCGCTCATCGCTCGATGGCCCAGCCAGGGTAGGGCAGGATGCCGATTTCCTCACCGTCTCGGCAGACGCTGCGCGCGGGCGCGCTCGGGTCCGGGAATAGGTCAGGGTGGGAAGGCTCCTGCGCATGGGTGATATCGATTCGCTCGCCGGCCGGATCCAGTCGCGCGATGATGCGCTCTGTGAGCTGGAGCTTGATGCTCAAGTCGAACGTGTCATTCGTGATGATTTCCACTTCAAAAGCGATGGCCTGCTTGCGCTTTTCGGGGTTCTCCAGCACGTCCGGCTGATGCACGCGCAGCCAAGCCAAGATGGGGACCATGATGCTGCCCGGGTCGCCGGCAAAGTCCTCAATGACAAGGTTGAGGGTATAAGCGTATTCATGCGACAGGCTGGCCGTGGCGACGGCTGCGACCGCGCCGGCATCGATAAAGACGTGCAGCTTTTCCGGATCGCGTCGCAGATACGGGTTTGCTTCAGTGATGTACGCCCGCAGTTCAGTGGCTTTGCGCATTCCGTTCCCTCGCTTCGCACGCGATGACCGCATCTACCTGGGCGGCACAGATAGCCCAATCTGCCTCTACGCGGTCAAGCGCTGCGTTCAGGTCCTCATTGCGGACCGGGCGGCTGGCTGACAGCACGCAGGGGACTACGGGCGCGCAGGTGTTCGGCATAGCCATCGGCGCCGGTGATCGCGGGGCGTTCCCGCATCCTTGCAATAGGCTCAGGCAGCACGCCATCAGCCCAGTGGCGAAAATCTTCGTTCTCACGTTTCAAGTCCTCGATGTCGGAGCGGCGCGATTCCAGTGCGCTGCGGAATCCTTCTTGTGTGGCCACCAGCTGGCGCAAGTCGTCCTTGCCTTGCTGAATGCCCGCCGTGATCTTGCTCATGGCGACGTCCTGGGCGTTCAGGCGTTCGCCATACGCTGTCAGGGCGGCGGCCTGCCCGGCGATGGTGCCGCGCTGCTGCCAGATGACCAGGGCCAGCAAGGCGCAGACGAGGTAGGGCGCCAGCCGCCAAAGCCACCCGTTCATGCGGCCACCTTGCCGGCCGGAGCTGAAAACCGTTCGTAGGCCCGGGCCAGCTTCACGTCATAGAGGTTTTCCGCATAGGCGGTGCCGTTGTAGCCGCGCGCGAACGCCGCCCACTTCCGGCCGATCAGCGCCCTATGCAACACGGGGTCGGCTTCGATGAACTTCACGAATGCCGCGAGCTGCGCGCCCTCGCTTTGCTGCTGGGAAGCAACGAAGGCTTCGACGCTTTCATACCCCAGGGCTTGCCAGTGAAAGCCCATGATTTGGAATGCGCCCCAGCTCGTCGCTTCCAGGGCGGCAGCGCGGCATACCTGCGCGGCGGTCGCAAGGCGGGCGTGTTCGGCGGCGCCGCCAGCGTACCCGCCGCGTTTGGGATTGACGATGCCAGGGAAGCGGAGGGCATGCGGAGCGGGGTCCACGCCGTGCGCTTGGAGGCGCTGGTAAAACACATGACGCTCAAACAGAATCGAGACGCGACCATCGGGAAGGAAGCCGTTGCCGTTGGACTCCACCGCGTTGACCGCCTTGACGCTGGCCAGGGGCACGCCCAACTGTTTGGCGGCGGCGGAAAGATCGGATTCGCGCATCAGTTTCGACGTGTCCTGGCCGGCCAGGGCGGCGCGCGTCTTGTTTCCCACCTTGCCATCCACGACCAGGCCGCGCGCCGCCTGGAGAGCGCGCACGGCGCTTTCTGTGGCGTCGTCGAACTCGCCCGTCACGTCCAGGCGATGGCCTGCATTGTTCAGCTGCGTTTGCAGGGCGCTTACCGCAAGGCCGCGGCTGCCGGATTTCAGGATTTCATTCACGTTGCTTGCTCCGAAAGAAGATGGCCAAGTTGCCCCGGATCGCGTAAGCGATGGCGCAGACGGCGCCGGCCGCGACCAGTTCCAGCAATCCAGGCGGGCCCGACGTGCAGAGGGCGACCGCCAGGGCGCGGCAGAACAGGCTGGCGATGGCGATGGAGGCGAATAGGGACACCTTCGGCCGATGGTGTGCGCCGTTCGGCCGATACCAAAGCAGGCGGGCGCCGGCCAGGGCGTACAGCAGGACGCAGGCCACGGCCAGGGGGGTGAGCGTCAGCGCGGCGGTGTTCATGGCTTCCCCCCGCCGCCGGCCATCCGAATGATGATCGCCCTCAAGTCGAAATCCGGCGCCATGGCCAGCAGCTTGAGCGCGATGGGAACAATGATCAGCGCGCCCAGCAGCGCGGGCAGGAACGACTGTTTGGCCCATTCTCGCGCGATGAACTCGCCGGCGCCACCGTAGCCGCACAGCGCGGATAGAAGAAAGGATAGAAAGCGCTTCCAGGCGCTCAAATCCTTTTTGGTGCTGGCGACCAGGGCCGCGCCGATGACGGCGCCAAAGGCGGCGTTGGCGTCGATGTAGGGCAGCACCTGGGCGAGAACCAGCCCGGATGTTGCGGTGGTCGCCGCTGCGGTCGCGGTGACGGTGGAGGGTTCGGCCATGAAGTTCAGTCCCAAAGGTTGACGGTCGGGACCGTCGAAGGTTCGGATGCCGGCTCGGGGAGAGTCACGGCGAGGCCGTGCGGAAGGATGGCGCCGTGGTCCGCAAGTCCGGGGTTCAGTTCAAAGGTTTGTTCCACCACGCCGCGCGTGGTGCGCAGGTGGCGCCAGCACAACGCGTCTACGGTGTCCCCCTGCATTGCGCGGACCTGCATCAGATCAGCTCCACCACATTGCGCGGTCGGCCCTGCACGTCGGCGGTGGACCAGCGGGCATTGCGCCGATGCTCGTCCGGCGCGTCGGCCAGCCACTCGATGCGCTTCTGGCCGGCGCCCGTGGTGTCGTAGTCGGCCATGCGTTCGATCAGGTCCGCTTTGACCAGGCTGTACACGGCGCGCACATACGCCAGCGTCCGCCGCGACTGTCCGTCGATTAAATCCCCGGTGGGGACGCTCGCCAGGGTGTCGCTGCCCCGCGCGCGCATGGCTTCCTTCCATGCCGCCAGGTCGCCGCCCACTTCCACGATGGCGCCCAGCAGGGCATGCCGGAGGCGCGAGTCCGTGACGGTGCCATCAAGCCGGAGCGCGTCGCGGGCCTCCCTCATGTCGAAATCGGGGAAAAAGCCGTCGTTCTTGATGACATTGGCGGGTGTCTTGGACGGTGTGGGAGCTGTGGCGATAAAGCTCATGGCGGAATCCAGTGGGGTCGGCGGTGGGCAGGCGTCGGGTTGCTCAGGGAGCCACCGTCAGCCCGCGCCGCCGTGCGCTTGGGGGCACTCGGTTAGCCTGCGGTGCCGGCGTTCTTGATCTTGCGTTCCAGTTGTTCGATGAGCTTCTTGGCGCCGATGCCCGAGAACAGGTCAACCGCACGCTTGAGCTGCGCGACGGCGGCACGTGCCATTTCCAGGCGTTGTCCGTCCAGCGTGTCGCCGGCCTGGAGCGCCAGCGTCTTGCCCAGGGCGAAGTGCAGCTTGGCGCGCGCTTGGTCCGGGGCGTCGTGACCGTCCACCAGAACGGCCACCCGTTGCAGAATGGCCATGGCAGTATCTGCGTCAGCGACTGCGCCGCCGGCCACGGCGCCAGCAACTTCATCCAGCAAGAGGGTCGCGGCGTTGCGCTTCAGGCGCTCCGGCAACGGCAGCTCGTGGCGCATGACGTAGGTAGCGATTTCAAGGCCCCGCTCAAACAAGCCGGCGTCGATGTGCCAAAGCATGAGCGTGGCGACTACCTCATCCGGCTGGCCCGAGTCGCCCTCCAGTACGCCCGTGATGTAGGCCTGATACTCGGGCAGCAGTTCGCGCTTGACCGAAATCTTGCGTTCGACGGACTGAATGTCGTGCAGACGGCGCGCGTCCAGTGTCAGTTTGGCCATCATCTGGCCATAGATACCGCCCACCACGACGGGCGCGCCCTCGCTGGCCGCGCTCGTCTTGGCGGCCAGCACCCGCATGCGGTGAAGCTGTGCAGGGCTGGCCATGGTTACGCTGCCGCCAGTTCGATGTTCTCGATCAGCGAGAGCAGGCCGAAGTCTTCCACGACGTAATCATCATTGGAGCTTTCGAAGGTGTCGATGCGGTCGCGGCCCGGATTCTCGATCACATGGCGACGACGCCCGCCGACCTGCCAGTACAGCGACAGGTTGTCCAACGACGTAATCATGACCTTGCCAGCCGGGAAGAACGGCGCCTGCACGGCCGGCAGACCGCCGACGCGCTTCTGGCTGATGATGATGTTGGCAGCCAGGGTGTCGGTTGCCTTGTTGTCCTGGTTGACCAGCGGGAAATACTTGTCATGCATCAGGCCACGGCCGAGGATGGCCACCAGCCCGGGATTCTCCTGATGCCACGGGTCCAGCAGCTGGATAGCGTCGTACACCAGCGCATCGAGGTTCTTGTAATCGCCGTCCGGGCCGATCAGCACCTTGCCGGAGCCGGTCTTGCCTTCGGCCATGACCCGTTCGGCTGCGCTTTCGCGGGCCTTCTGGAGCCAGCCCTTGTTCACGTCTTGCAGCATCGGGTTAGCGGCGGGGTCCGTATTTGCCGCAATGCTGGTGCCGTTGAAACCGATCATGATGCGGTCGAGGGCCTGACGCTGCACCAGCAGATTGGCAATGCGCAACTGGAAGTCGGGAAAGCGGCGCCATGCGTCGAGCTTGTCGTAACGGATGAACGAGTCATAGTCGGTTTTGCGGCAGTGATAGCCGTTGTTGTCCAGGGTGGACAGGTCGCGCGGCTGGCGCTCTTTGGCGGTCGTGTCGGTGCGCGAGGCTACCGGGCCGGACAGGTTCAGGCCCAGCTTTTCACCCTGCAATTCGTCCACGCCGACCATGTTGATGCGACCCAGGAACGACGAGCTTTCTTGCAGCGCGGTTTCGAGCTTCTGTTGTACCGACGGAATGACAGTGAAGGTTTTGCCAGCATCGTCGGTGCCGTTGACGGCGGCCAGCTGGGCCAGATAGGCATTGTATTTCTTGCGGGTTTCTTGGTGCATTTCGATATCCGGTAGGCGATAGATGTCTGATGTCGGGTTCGAGGGTTAGAACTGCGTGAGCTGCTCGCCCGTGCCGCCGGTCGCCAGTTGGCGCTGGTGGAAGCTGTTCGGCGTCTTGTCGAGGGTTTCTCGCAGGTCTTGTAAGTCGGCGGCGCTGGCGGCCGACTTCTTGAATTCGGCCAGTTCCGATTCGAGCTTCTCCACCTTGGATGCCGTCGCGTTGTTGCCTGCGGTGTACGCCGCCTGGAAGTCGCTGAACAGTTGCGGCAGCGCTTGGAGCGCCTTTGCGGTGTCGTTCGGCAGGGCGGGCTGCGCCTGCTGGGGCTGCTGGGCGAAGGTGCTCAGCAGTTCCTTCATGCGCGCGAAGAACGAGGCGCTTGCGTCCGGCACCTGGGCGGCGGGTGTTTCGTCAAAGTCGAGAACGGTCTCCAGTGCGCTCGTAAAGAGGTTCGCGGGGTTTTGCTTGCGGGAGGCGTAGGGGTGGGCTGCCGGGTTCTTGGCAGCGAATTCCAGAATCGAAGTCCCCAGGCTGGCCGGGGAATCCGTGACGGACACGCCGATGAGTCCGCACTTGCCCGACTTGGCGAAGTTCGGCTCGATCTCGATGGACGTGTAGATTTTCTGGCGCTTCTTCGTCATGGCCACCAGGTCCGGCGTGGGGTCAAGCTGGGCTTGCAGTTCCCGCTTACCGTCTTTGTTGTCCTGCACGCGGACCGCTAGCACGTCGCCGTATGCTTTGAACGGGCTGTCGGGGAGGAGGCCACGGATGTGTTCCATCCAGATGCGTGCGCCATAGGTCTCGCGGTTGTAGGTGGCGGCGATGTCATCCAGCCAACTGCGTTCGATCACGCGGCCGTCAGTCGTTTGGCCTTCGGTGGCCACGGTGAACCATTTCATGGGTTGGTCTCGCTTTGTTTGTGGTGTTCGGGTATTGCCATAGTGGCGCGGGGCTGGCACGCGCTCAACGGCTGGAAGATGTCGCAGGCGTAGCTACACATCCCGCCTTCACGCGCGCGCGGAAAACGTCGGCACGATGGCGGCATGTCTGAAATTGCAGAGAACATCGATACCCGAAAACTTGCGCGAGACCTGTACTGGCAGGGCTGGCGCGTGTCGTCTATTGCGCGACACATCGGCGAGAAGCGCACAACCGTGCATAGCTGGAAGACGCGCGACAAGTGGGACGCGGCGTCGCCGCTGGAACGCGTGGAGACCGCCTTAGACGCGCGGCTGTGCATGCTGATAGCGAAGGATCAGAAGGACGGCCGGGATTTCAAGGAAATTGACCTGCTGGGGCGGCAGCTTGAGCGCACGGCACGCGTGCGCAAGTTCGACAGCGACGGCAAAGAATCGACGCTGAACCCCAATCTTGAGCGCCGCAACGCCGCCCCGAAAATCCGGCCGGAGCGAAACGCGATCAGCGAGGCGCAGGCAGATCGGATATCGAAGTCCTTCCGGGAGTCGCTATTCGATTATCAGAAGGTATGGTTGCGCAATGGGGATCAGCGCACGCGCATGATTCTGAAATCGCGCCAGATCGGCGCAACGTGGTACTTCGCCCGTGAGGCGCTGGACGACGCGATCAGGACCGGACGCAATCAGATTTTCTTGTCGGCATCGAAGGCGCAGGCGCACGTTTTCAAGCAGTACATCGTGCAGTTCGCCCGGGAAGCTGCGGACGTTGATCTAAAGGGCGATCCCATCGTGTTGCCAAATGGCGCGCACCTGTATTTTCTCGGCACGAATGCGCGGACGGCGCAGGGCTATCACGGCAACTTCTACTTTGACGAATTCTTTTGGACACCGAATTTCGCGGAGCTGAACAAGGTAGCCAGTGGCATGGCGCTGCATAAGCACTGGCGCAAGACCTATTTTTCTACTCCGTCCAGCATGGCGCATGAAGCCTATCCGCTGTGGACTGGAGAGCTGTTCAACAAGCGGCGCGCGAAGCGCGAGCAGGTTGCGATCGAGCTGGCGCATGCCGTTCTGAAAAATGGGCACCGCTGCGATGATCGGCTATGGCGGCAAATCGTCACGATTCTGGATGCGGAGGCGGGCGGGTGCGACCTGTTCGACATCGACGAGCTGCGGCTTGAATACAGCCCGGATCAGTTCGAGAACCTGCTTATGTGCGGGTTCATCGACGATACGGCGTCCATCTTCCCCCTGGCCATGCTTCAGGGCTGCATGGTGGATGCGATGGTGGAATGGATCGACGTGCAGCAATTCCTGCTGCGGCCCTATGGCTACAACCCCGTTTTGATCGGGTATGACCCATCGCTTACCGGCGATTCGGCGGGTTGCGTCGTGCTGGCCGCGCCGCGCACGCCGGGCGGCAAGTTCCGGGTGTTGGAGCGTCACCAGTGGCGCGGCATGGACTTTGCCGCCCAGGCCAAGAAGATAAAGGAAATCACGGAACGGTACGCCGTCATTTATATCGGCATCGATGCCACCGGCATGGGCCAGGGCGTCTACCAGCTGGTCAAACAATTTTTCCCGAATGCGCGCGCATACGCCTATTCGCCTGAAGTGAAGTCGCGCCTTGTCTTGAAGGCAGGCGACGTGATCCGGAACAAACGCCTTGAGTTTGACGCCGGCGCTACCGACATAGCCCATTCGCTGATGTCGATCAAGAAGACGATGACCGCCAGCGGTAAGAGCGTGACCTATGACGCTGGGCGCGCTGCTGACACGGGGCATGCGGATCTCGCATGGGCGCTTATGCACGCATTGGACTTTGAACCCCTGGAGGGCGCGACCAGCGCGAACCAGGGACTTGTGGAGATTTACGGATGAAACGAAAGAAAGCCCCGCGCGTGCAGCTCGCCGCCACCGCTGCGGCGCAGGCGGCGGCTCCGGCTTCCGCCGGCATCGAGGCGTTTTCCTTTGGGGAGCCGGAGCCGGTACTGGATCGGCGCGAGATTCTGGACTATCTGGAATGCTGGAAAAACGGTCGCTGGTATGAGCCGCCCGTCAATTTTGGTGGGCTGGCCAAGTCGTTTCATGCAAGCCCCCACCACAGCTCGGCCATCTACTTCAAAGCCAATATCCTGGCGTCTACTTTGGAGCCGAATCGCCTGTTTAGCCGCGATACGTGCCACAAGATGGCGGTCGATTTTCTGATCTTCGGCAACGCGCATGCGGAGCGGCAGGATAGCGTGACCGGAAAGCTGCTGGGGCTGCGCCATGCGCTGGCCAAGTACACGCGGCGAGGGCTGGAGGCCGACCAGTATTTCTATGTGCCAAGCATCGGCCAGGAACACGAATTCGCGCGAGGGGCCGTGGCTCATCTCATGCAGCCCGACATCAACCAGGAAATCTATGGCATGCCGGAGTATCTGGCGGCGCTGAATTCGGCCTGGCTAAACGAGTCCGCGACGCTGTTTCGGCGCAAGTATTACCAGAACGGCAGTCATGCGGGCTTCGTCATGTACGTGACGGACACCATTCAAGATGAAAGCTATGTGAACGGCATCCGTGAGGCGTTGAAGAACTCGAAAGGCCCGGGCAACTTCCGCAACCTGTTTGTCTATGCCCCTGGTGGCAAGAAGGACGGCTTGCAGATCATCCCGGTTAGCGAGGTCGCGGCACGTGATGACTTCTTCAACATCAAGAACATCAGCCGCGATGACATGCTCGCCGCGCACCGTGTGCCGCCCCAGCTCATGGGGGTGGTGCCCAGCAACAGCGGAGGCTTTGGCGCGATCCTGCCGGCTGCGCAGGTATTCGCGCGCAACGAGCTGGAGCCGCTACAGGCGAAGTTCCTGGGTCTGAATGAATGGCTCGGGCAGGAGGTGGTGAAGTTCCGGCCCTATGTGGTCCATACGGGCGAGAAAGAATAGGCCGCTCGGCTTCGATGACATGCCCCGCTTCGGCGGGGCTTTTTTTCGTCGGTACGTCGCGCCGTGCTTACCGTTCCTCGTCGCGCCGGCGGCCGGGCTTTACCGCAAGCGCCTCGATCAAACATGGCTCGCCCTGAACGTATTCCCGCAGCTTGGCCACGTGGTCGAGGATGTCTTGCCGGTGGCGCAAGGTGCTGGCGTTTCTGAGGCCGGCTTCCAGAGCCACCACGACGCGCTGTAGGCGCCATATTTCCCAGGCTAATGCGCATGCCTCAGTGGTGGGGTTTTGGGCGTAGAGCGCCCGTATGCGGGCCGCAGACAGGGGGGCACGCGGTGATTGGTCGAAGAAGTCCATGGGGATACCTCAAGGGGCTGTATGAATATACAGTATTCTGACCAGTGGCACCCCCTGGCGCGCAGTCTTCCCCCCTCCACGCCTGCGCGCTAAATGGGGCAAAAAAGACTCATCTATGCGTCACCCCTTAGCGCCAGCATTGGCGCGGCTCTGCGGGCCGCTGGTAGGGCTTGGCAGGTGACGCACTACGACGCACCAACGACGCACTTCTGTGGGCGTGTCCGGGGCGTGGTGGTGGATTTGCTCAAACTCTGCGCAGGTTTGGGGAGGGGCTGGGAAAAACCTAACCTTCCTAACTAGGCCTGAAAAAGCCTAATAAGTGATTGATTTATATGAATAATACTGGTTAGGTTTAAAACCTAACCTGACCTAACCTAAAACCTAACCGCTTCGTAAGTCATTGATTTATATAGTAATTAATTTTTTATATGGTTAGGGTATAGAAACCTAACCGGGTTAGGCTTTGGTTAGGAAAAGGTTAGGTTTTGCGAAACCCCGGAAACCCGTATGAATAAAGGCTCTCCGGCCAGTTTGCTATGTCTGGTTAGGAAGGTTAGGTTTTTCCCAGCCCCTCCCGAAATATTAGGAATGGTTTCTTTGCGGGCTGGCTTCGGGTTCGCGCAACTCTTCTGATAGCGCGTTGCCGCCGCCGGTCCTGGCCAGATCCGCACACGCTGCTGCCGGTCGTGGACGTGGCCACGTCGGCGCGCTGGCCAGACGGCTGATGCATAAGGTCGCGGTGGATCTGTGGGTGTGACCGGGCGGCGGCCGCCGGCGGCGCACTAGCCAAGCGCTGGTGCAGCGGATCTGGGGCAATCGAGCGGCGTCGCCCGGAAGCGCGCTCGCCAACAATTGGTGCGCCAGGTCGTGGCGAAGCTGGTGGCTATCGCGCGACAGGCACACTGGCTGGAAATAGGAGGAATCCCCACAAAAAAAGGCCGGGGAGCATCGCAGCTCCGCGGCCTCCTTAGCTCAAGAAGCTTACAGCTTCTTTTTGCTAGCCCGCTTCCGCGCGCCTTCCCTCGGCTCAGCGGGCTCGGCGGGGGCGTTGTCTGATCGCGTCAGCTTCAAGAAGCTAGCAGTCGGGAGCATGATCGGGCCGTATCGATGCCTAGCGGAAAGTGAAAGGATTTGCTCGCGTATCGATCCATATAGGATTGAAGCACCGTTGCAGACAACCAGTCGCTTTCGCTCTTCGATCTCCCCATCATGGTCGATCGAAAACATGCCTTCGATATCGACATCGAACGTGTACGGGAACTCTGCATTAGCGGACGTCAATTCGCTTCGGACTCGAAGGCGCACAATGAATTCATGCGGATCAGCCTCATCGCTGGTCAGCAATAAGACCTTTGTGTGTACTTCGTCTTCGCCGATAGGCGGGTAGAGTGACTTGCGGTCAAGGTCGAGTTCTATGTCGTCCCGGGAGACAAGCGAAAGCTGATAGAAGTGGTAATGCTCAAGTTGCAGCGGAGATAGATTCATTGCTACCCCAAATCAGGCTGCGGCGCATGCAATTGGAAAGCCCCAATTTTCGTTGGGGGAAAAGTGGGTTTTCTTGGCCGCCTGCTGCACATCGGTACGGCGCCATGCGGCCTGATTGACCTGCTTTGCAGAAGCCAGCAGCATCGAGCATTCAGCGAGTTTTTGCCGCATCGTTGCTTCCATTGCATGCACTGCCGCAACGCGGGTTTTGTAGGTGTCCGCTTCGCGTTCGTGCCAAGGTTGACGGCAGGCCGCGTCCTCTTTCGAACGAAACACAATGTCGAAATCCAAGTTCATCGCGGTCACCAATGTGTGAAGCGTTCTCAGCGTCAGATTGGTGTGACCATGCAGCACCTTACTCACGCGGCCCTTCGTCCAATCCAGGATAGACGCCAAGTCGGATTGCGTCATGTCCTGATGATGGAGAGCGCGGATCAAGTCAACGCAAAGGCGCTCGGCGCGGACGTCAAAAACGAAGTCGTCGTCGCTGGTGGCTTCGGCCCACAGAGCACTCACATTCACGGGAGTATCAGTGTTAGCACGGGCGTGTTTCATTAGAGGCTCAATCCTTGATTTCTTGCTTGCAAATGCGAAAAGTACCTTCCGCCATAGCGTCGAGGTAGGTCTTCACTTCAGTTTCTAGAGCGGTCGTTTGTGCCTTCGTCAGCTTGTCCTCTTTCTTGGAAAAAGCGTTCACCAACAAAATGGATCGATCCGCGCCGTAATAGAACGACAACCTTACCCTTGCGCCCTTCCAAATTCGATAGACCGAATGGTTGGTCTGCGGTGGCTTTTCCGGATGAAGGAATTGATGAAAGGGATGGCACTGCTTTTTGTCATAAAAGTCGGTGAGTGGTTTACCGGTCGCGGCAACTTGAATCAGCTTAACAACAGCGGCAAGTGCCGCTTTTCTGTCCGCAGGCTCTTGCATGGCTGCGATCTGTCGGATCAAAAGCAGCGACGCGTCGGGCTTGTCGTCTTCGAGGCGCGAGTAAAGCTTCCATGAGTCCTTGGCCGCTTGGGGGTCATCATCTGGGTTCCCAATGGAGGCATTGGTTATCAGCCGATACAGGGGCATGTGTTCACTTATAAGTTAACCGTAGTGTCGATGTGAGTCAAACGCACCTTGCGGTGAAGTCGAAAAACAGGGTGAAGCGTTAACTGTGAGCAACAGCTTACATCAATGCATAACAGAGTGTGATGCTCTGGCCGGTGACGAGCAGGGTTTACTGTGCCGAGTCCTCGGCCAGGTTTGGCCATGGCAACCATTCGGCTGGATCGCCTAGCAAGTTGGTTAGATGTGCGCCGAGCGCGTCAAATGCATCTCGGCGCTGCACCAGCATCTGCTGGCGCTGGTAAGTCCTGGTGACCTTCTTGGGTTCAATGTGATTCAGACATCGGTCCACGACGCCTTCGGGTATGCCCAGTTCGCCCATGATCGTGGCTGCGGTGCGCCGAAGATCATGCTGCGTCCAATGGCCACCAGGCAAATCCAGATCTGTCGTGTTCTTTCTCCCCTTGACCTTTTTCGTACGGGTTTGTCGGTCGGTGAGGCGACGGGTCAGCTCGCGCTCTGAAACGTGGCCACCTTCCCGGCCAACCAACAGGTATGGACTGTCGCCGGCCGGAAGTAGAAGAAAGCGCGACCAGATAGCCAGCGTAAAGTTGCTCAAATGTACCGTATGAGCCCGCCCGTTTTTTGCTACGTCGGAGGGGATATCCCATGTGCGCGCCTCAACATCGACATCGCCCCGCCGCTTGATCGAGGCGACCTCAACCGCCCGAGCTGCCGTTGCCAGTGTCCACCAAAGCATGAGTTCGCTACGCACCGGAAGGACACGACGCGTTGCCGTGTAATACTTCGTCCGTTGTTCTGTTGGCCTAGCCAGCGCATCGCGGAGCTGGGACAACTCGCCATCGGATAGCACGCGGTCCCCTTCCTTATCCTGGCCGCCGGCGTCTCGTCGCTTTATCCCCGCAGTGGGATCTCCCTGCATCCATTCCCTGGCCACGGCATAAACGAACATTTGCCGGAGTTCTGACAGGATCAAGTTGGCCGTTCGTAGTTTTTTGCCCTCGCGCGCTGGCTCGATCGACTTAAGAACATGCGGCCGGCGAACGTCGGTCAAGCTAACGTCGCCGATAGCCGGCAGTACATATCGACTGAAGCGGCCTTGAATGGATTGGTGATCGGTTTCGCTCTTTCGATGAGGCATTATTTCTTTCTTGAACCACACTCCAAACAGCTCGGATACCGTCGTTGGAATCGCGTCGGTGTCGTCGTTCAATACTGCTGTGGCGCGTTTCGGATCGATGCCCTTCGCAACCAACTCCCGGCGCTTTTGAACGAACTCGCGCACGGCTTTCAGGGTTAGCGCTGGGTACGATCCTGGGTAGAGTGTTTCTCGTTTCCCCTTCGTAGGGCTTGTGTAGCGCCACATCCAGTCGCGACGGCCGTCGGGGCGGATTCGTAGCATCAGCCCGTTCCCATCTTGCAAATAGTGCAGGGTCTCTGCGGGCTTGGCGCGGCGAATGGCGGTGTCTGTCAATAGGTCTGAGGGCATGCGTCAGCTGCTCGGTGGGATACCAATTGGGACACCACGAGCTGTCGGCTTCAGGCGAACCAATACGGACGTTGGCGGAAAAAGACTGCTGTCTTGGCGCTGATTTTATTGGAATTTCTGGACTTTGTCGGACTTTGGCGGACGTCAGCGGAAACGTATTTTTTTGCTTTGGGAGCAGAGGGTCGTGAGTTCGAATCCCACCGCCCCGACCAATAAAATCAAAGGGTTAGCTCAATGTTGTTGAGCTAACCCTTTTTGTTTGCTGGGCATATGGGACAACATATGGGACAACGAACTTGTAGTTGGCGGTGGGCAAGTTCAGGCGGCATCAAGGCAAGGATGTG
>NZ_FKBR01000014.1:0-204 GCF_900078335.1 Bordetella trematum | reverse complement strand
GGGGGGGGGGCGGGCAGCTCGCCGCACTTTAGGCTCATCAGGCCAATTGGGTGGGCTCTGGGGACTGTTGCGCTTGGGGCAGGCCAAACCCCTTCATCTTAGGCTGTGTGTGCTGGGGCAGCAAAGCGAGAGTTCCGAGCCCAGGGTAATGCCCCCTAAAAAACGGGGGAATCAGAAGTAGAATTTTCTCATTAAGGAGTTCTA
>NZ_FKBR01000013.1 GCF_900078335.1 Bordetella trematum | reverse complement strand
CCCGCCGACTTGCTTCCGAAGACTCGCGCCTTCGACCTCACTTCCCCTGGCGTGCTATCCAAACATCCTTGCCGTGCATCTCTGCTTTGCAAGATCAGGGTTAACCCTGATGTTTCGATAACAGCCAAGCCCGAAACTATAACACAGTTTTCTGAGGCTGTGCAAGTGAGTGAAAACTTACTTGCTACCCCGAAACCTGCTGAAGCTGCCTGGACACCTCCGACGTTTCGCTTTGCGATAACCGCCCTGGAGCACTGCCCGGGAAC
>NZ_FKBR01000012.1:205617-361670 GCF_900078335.1 Bordetella trematum | reverse complement strand
GGCTGGCCATGGCCGCATAGTTTCTACTTTTGAAACCCGTGCAAAACGGGGGCATTACCCCCTTTCAGTATTACTGTGAGTTCGTCCGCTGTTGGAGGAACGAGCCGAAAAAATCGTTCGTCATTTTCTGCAAAATCGGCTTTATGGTCGGCAGGACTTTTCACGGGGGCGCTCGCATGAGATATAGGGGCGCGACGAGGTTAGCGCGCAGTAGAGGGGAGGAGCAATCTCGGCTTTGGCAGGGACTACCTTATCTCTTGCCAGGCGGAATTCACCAGCCCGAACTTTCACCTGATGTCGGTGGCCTCGGCTCCGAGCGAGGTACGGTCGTACCTGGGAAAGTTGCGTACCGTACATTCCTTCATGTAGGTACGGTATGGAGGGATCACAGCTTGCGATGGCAACAGTCCGCGTATGTAGTTGATTTTCTGGGAGAATTTCGGAACTTCAGGCGGGTGAGAGCACGTAAAACCGGCCTCGATCCGCTGTCGGGTGACTTGCGTCATTCCCCGCGTGGCCTATCGCAGGCGTTCTGCCTGTGGAGGTTTGATTTTGTATCTCAACCCCAAAAGGGGCCGCTATTTGTTCGGCATGGAGCCCTTGCTCGTGGCAGGCGACCTGAGCTTGTCCGGCACACTGCTGGCGTGGTCTGGTATCGGCCATGCGGCCACGCCCAATACGCTTGGCTGCATGGCCTCGCCGGGCTTGGACTGCGTTGGCGACAGGCCGATTTCGACCCATTACGGGCACTCAAGCGCGGCTTGCCAAGATCGGCAGGTTTGATGGAAAATTGATAGTAATTCTCATTACTAAATTTTCAATCCGGAGCGCCTGGTGTCCACCATTCCTCCCGCTGCCGTATCAGCGATGCATACGCTTTACAGCGACAACCATGGGTGGCTGCTGGGGTGGTTGCGCCGTCGTGTGGGCGATCCTTTCGACGCGGCTGATTTAATGCAGGACACCTTCGTCAGGGTGTTGAAGACGCATACAGGGCGATGCGGCGCGGCCAACGCCGACCCGGCCGCTGAGATTCGGGAACCGCGCGCCTATCTGGCGACCATTGCCAAAAGCCTGATGATCGATTTCTTCCGGCGCCAAACGCTGGAGCGGACCTATCTCGAGGTTTTGGCCGCACTCCCACCGCAGGAGGTGCCTTCGCTCGAAACGCAGGCCGTGTTGCGTAGCGCCTTGATCGAGATTGACGCCATGCTCGACGGACTCGGCTTAAAGGTCAAGCAGGCCTTCTTGATGGCGCAGTGCGAAGACCTTCCCTATGCTGAGATTGCCCGCCGTCTGGGGATATCGCGTCGCAGCGTGGACAATTATCTGGCGCGCGCCATGGCGCATTGCTGCCTGCTCTTGCCGTGAGCGGCACGCCGATGTCTACGGAGACACCGCTCAGCGCGCGGGATCTGCGCGCCATCAAGGAGGCCGCCACGTGGTACGCGCGCCTTAGTTCGGAAGCCACTACCGCCAACGATCGCCACGCCTGGAGCCTCTGGCTCGCCAGCGACGCCGCCCACCGCGCCGCGTGGGGCAAGGTCGAGCAGGTCTGCCGCCAGATGGGCCGCCTGCCAGGCAGCATCGCCCGCCCCACGCTGGCGCCGGCCAAGGCGTCGCGCCGCGCAGTGTTGCGTACCATCGGCCTCGTGGCAGGCGCCGGCGCCGCCTCCTGGCTGGGATGGCGCACCCTGCCGTGGGAAGGCTGGGCTGCCGACTACCGCAGCGCCGTCGGCGAACGGCGCAACATCAAGCTTGCGGACGGCTCGTCCATGCTGATGGACACCAATACCGCCGTCGACGTCACGTTCGACGCCCAGGCGCGCATCCTGGACCTGCGATCGGGCGCCATTCTGGTCTCCACGCATCCCGACCCCGCCGCCAAGCCGCGCCCCTTCCTCGTGCGAACGCGCCAGGGCACGGCCACCGCGCTCGGCACGCGTTTCATGGTCAAGACCGAAGGTGGCTGGACGCGCGTGGCCGTCCTGGAAAAGTCGGTTCGCATTGAACCCGTACAGGGGCAGGGGGCCGTCGTCCTGCAAGCTGGCCAGCAAGCGCGGTTCAGCCGAGACACCGTCGAACCCGCCAAGCCAAACGACATCACTACTGCGTCATGGACTAGTGGCAACCTCGTCGCGTTGGACATGCCGCTGGGCCAACTGGCGGCCGAGCTGGGCAGATATCGGCGCGGCGGTCTTGGGTGCGACGCCGATGTTGCCCAACTGCTGGTGTCGGGCTCTTTTCCGCTGGACAACACCGATCAGGCCCTGGCCGCGTTGACGCAGGGCTTTCCGGTCAAGACCGAGCGGGTGCTGGGCTATTGGACCCGGCTTGTCGCGCGTTGAAGCGTGCGGACGCCGAGCTCAGGAACCGTCCAAATTTATTTTTGAAGAATTTGCGTCTTCGGGCCGTTTCGTTCGTCCTCTCAGGCAGAACCTTTATTTCACGCCTTCCTGAGAGACTTCATGTCGTACAACCCCTCTGTTCACTCGATTTCCGTCCGCGGCATGCGCCTGCGCGCCTTGCCTTCCCATTTGGCGCTATTGTTCATGGCGTCGGCCCTGCTTGCCTCGCCGATGCTGCATGCGCAAGGCGCCGTCATGGCCTCCGAGTCCACCGTCCGCCGCTTCGACATCCCTGGCGGGCCGCTGGCCCAAGTGATCAGCCAGTATGCAAGCGCAGCCGGCGTGGCCATCTCGTTCGATGCCGCGCAAACGCGCGGCTTGACCTCTGCCGGCGTGCATGGCGCGTATGGGGGGGATGCGGGCTTCGCGGTTGCACTGGCGGGTAGTGGATTGCAGGCCGTCCGCGGCGCGCAGGGCGCTTACACGCTGCAGGCTTTGCCCGCAGCGGGATCCGTGGTCACCCTCCCCAGCATCGCCGTGACCGCCTCTTCCGAGCGGCCTGCCGACGACGGCTTCGTAGCGCTGCGTTCGTCGGCAGGCACCAAGACCAATACGCCCCTAATCGAGATTCCCCAAGCTATCAGCGTCGTCAGTCGCGAAGAGATGGATCAGCGTGGCGTGCAGAATTTCAATTCCGCAGTGGCGTACACACCCGGCATTCGCGCCATCGACTACCCCGGCGGGCAAGGCGCGCCCGACATCTACCTTCGAGGTTTCCGCGCCTTCAACCTGTTTTCGACGTTCCGGGACGGCCTGCGCGCGGGGTTTAACCAGTACGACATCGATATCGAGACCTACGGGCTGGAACGGATCGACGTTATCAAGGGGCCGTCGTCCGTGCTGTACGGGCAAATCGCCCCGGGCGGGCTGGTCGACATGACGACTAAGCGCCCGACCGAAACGCCGCTGCATGAAATCGAATTGCAGGGCGGGAATTTTGACCGCCGCCAGGCTGCGTTCGACTTCGCAGGTCCGATGGACCAGGAGGGCAAGTGGCTTTACCGCATCACCGGCGTGGCGCGCGACAGTGGCACCCAAGTCGACCATTCGCCCGACGACCGGTTCTATCTGGCCCCGTCGCTGACATGGCGTCCTACCGACCGGACCAACGTCACCGTCTACGCGAGCTACCAGAAATCCAAGCGCGGCGGTTCGGAACAAAGTCTGCCACTGACCGGCACAGTCATTGACAACCCGGCCGGCCGCTTCCCGTCGGACGTCTTTCTAGGGCAACCCGACCTGACGCACTACACGGTCGAGAACACCTCGGTCGGCTATGAAGTCGAACATGCCGCCACGGAAAACTGGACCGTGCGTCAAAAAGCCCGCTACACGCATGCCGACGTGGATTACGTGTCCAGCGGTGCACGCAACAGCGCGCAACTGACCGACGGACGCTACTACACGTTCGGCATGCAGGACCGCCCGAAAAGCACTGACACCTTCCTGGTCGACACCAATGTCGAAGGCCGCGTTTCAACGGGTGCCGTGCAGCACACCGTTTTGGCAGGCCTGGACTACGGGTACTATTCCGGCCGCGAGTCCCGCACCGGGGGCACCAATGGCACGGTGGACATCTTCAATCCCGTCTACACCAATACCACCACGTGGAACAGCTTCAAATCGGTGGACGGCAAGAGCCAGGTCTATCAGACCGGGTTGTATGCGCAGGACCAACTGCGCTATGAGCGCTGGATCCTGACGCTGGGCGGCCGCTACGACTGGGCCACCAACAAGGAATCCGACTATCTGTCCGATGCGTCCAGCAAGGTCAATTCTGAGGCCTTCACTGGCCGTAGCGGACTAACCTATCTTTTCGACAACGGCGTCGCACCGTACGTCAGCTACTCCACGTCGTTCCAGCCCGCCTCGGGCACGCTGGCGCCGGCACGGGGTGGCGGCAATTTCGATCCGACCAAGGGCAAACAGTACGAAGTCGGCATCAAGTACCAGCCTCCGGGTTCCGACAGCATGATCACGGCGTCCCTGTTCCAGTTGACGCAGCAAAACGTCACCACCGCGGACCCTTTGTATTCCGGCTACTCGGTGCAGGACGGCGAGGTGCGCTCGCGCGGGCTGGAGTTGGAAGCGAAGACCTCGCTGGCCGCTGGCCTGAACGTGGCGGCGTCTTACACCTATCTGGATGCCGAGATCACCAAGGACAATGCCAATCTCGTCACCGGCGTTAGCAAGAAGGGCCTACGCCCAGCGTCGGTGCCGCGTCACATGGCGGGCCTGTTCGTCGACTACACCGTGCGCACCGGGCCGCTCGCCGGGCTGGGCTTGGGCAGCGGCGTCCGGTATGTTGGGTCTTCCTACAACGCGGCTAATACGATCAAGATCGGCGGGTACACCCTGGTTGATGCGGTGGTGCGATATGACCTGGGTCAGTTGAGCCAAGATCTTAAGGGCTTGCGCGCTTCGATTAGTGCGACCAACCTCTTTGATAAACGCTATTTCACCCCGGGCTTCTACGATCAGTCCGTGTTTTACGGCAACAGGCGCGCCGTGGTGGGGACATTGAGCTATAGCTGGTGATTTCACCGATGGAGGACAAGGGATTCGGCTGATGGGTTAGTTCGGTACTACGGTGGCGGCGAGCGGCTGCTTCTGACCGGCAAGCGTCCGCTCGCCGGCCGGTATCCATCAAACCTCTGTTTGTTCAGCCATCTCAAGCGCATCGTCGACTTCGATGCCAAGGTAGCGGACTGTGCTTTCCAGCTTTGTATGCCCGAGCAGCAGTTGTACAGCCCGAAGATTCTTCGTCCGGCGGTAGATCAGCGAGGCTTTTGTACGGCGCATAGTGTGGGTTCCATATGCGGTATCGTCTAGGCCAATCGATGCGATCCAGCGATGCACAATACGGGCGTACTGCCGCGTCGACAGATGCGGGGACGTATGCAAACGGCTCGGAAACAGAAAATCCGCCGCCTTTAGCCCTCGCGCCTCGATCCATGCTTCAACGCTCTCACGGGTTTGCCCCGTGATCTCGAATTGCACCGGACGCAGGGTCTTTTGTTGCATGACGGTGGCTCTGGCGGCCACGTGGCTTCCGTGACGGATGTCCTGCACCTGCAATCGCGTGAGATCACACGCTCGAAGCTTGCTATCGATTGCGAGATTGAACATTGCGAGTTCCCGGACGTTCGACGCTATCTGCAGTCTCGTTCGGATTGCCCAAATTTCTCCTAGCTTTAGAGGTGGCTTCTGCCCGGTGAGTTTGCCTTTGTTCCATGGCACACGATGGCCCACGGTGACATTCGTGGATTCCATGACAATCTCCTTTCGCGTAAAGGGAGATTCAGTGTGCTCCTACGGAGGGTCGCTATGCGACCCATAGCGGCCGTTCACCGAAAAAATTCGGTTGACTGTTGCGCGGTGACTGCTGCCGTTACCCGTCTATCAAACTAAGCAGAATGCTGCACATAGCCTTAATTCTGCACGATTAGCCTACTTGGCTATCGGTAGAGTACAGTTGCGTGGTTCACAGCTGATGGTTACACGGATGGCCATGATTCTCAACTTTCCCCCACCCTCCAACTGGCAAGATTTCCAATTACTTACCTTGCGCCTCGTCGAGCAGCTGTGTGAACCGACCACGGTCCGTGACTATGGGCGTCAAGGTCAACGTCAGAACGGCGTGGATGTATACGGTGAGATGTTTGGCGAAGGCCATCTTGGCGTTCAGTGCAAGCAGATGCAGCCCGGGAAGCAGCTCACTTTAAAATTAATCAAGGACGAGGCTGACGATGCGCGAGCATTTTTGCCCGCGCTGAAAACCTTTGTTGTTGCTACAACGCTGGCAGAAGACACAGCGCTTCATAAGGCTGTGACCGAACTGAATGAACTTCAGACGTACCCGTTCAAGATTACCTACTGGAGCTGGACGCGCTTCAACGACAGTCTCAATCGGTCGAGCCGATTGGTGGAGGAGAGCTACGCAGCGTACGCCCAAGCGTTCGGCGAAGGTACAGAACTGTTGGAGGTGGGTGCCCTCCGAGAAGCTTTTGATCGCCCTGCCTTTGTCGACGATTTCCACCACGAACTTAGCATCTCTGATTTCTTGAGTGCTCTCGCTGATACGGTGCTTTTCTTGCAGACTGGCTACCTACGGGATCGAATTTCCGGACAGCTTCTGCGTGGCTCGTACCCGCTCGAAATGTTGCCTGCAGGCGAATTTAGAAAGCTGCGAACGAAGCTTTTGAAAGAGGTTAAGAACCTTCGAGCCGAGGCTATTGCGGACAATAATGCGGGTCAGCTTAATCCTTCGCGAGCTTCAGAATATAACGCTCGCCGGTATGCGTTAATTGCGACGTTGAACAAGGGCTTGGAGAATTACGGGCCTAACGCTGTTTTTCCGCAATATCAGTGCTAACTGATTTAATCAGCCCAGGCTTCGGGTGGCAATTCCAACATGTATCGTCACCTTCCAGCTAGCGGGATTTTTGCCGTACTCAGTGTGCGGAACTCATCTACAACGGTCCCTCGTTGCGAGTCTTTTGACAGCCGCTCCTGATCGAAAATTGACTATCTCAAACGCCGGTTTCCGACCCGGAGGACTCGTAAGTCCCTCTGTCAAGTGACGGTGGTCGATAGAGATTCGGAGTGTGGGTTAACCGGGGCATGTACTGCACCGGCGGGACGCCGCCCAGCGTTTCGTGCGGGCGGTATTCGTTGGAGTCGACCGCCATTGGTCGGTGATGGCCTGGACCTGCTCCAGGTTGGCAAACAGATCTACGTCGAGCGCTTTGGTTCGGTACGCTCGGTTGAAACGCTCGATAAAAGCATTCTGATTCGGCTTGCTTGGCTGGATGTAGCGCCAGCCCAGTTAACCCTGAGAACAATGGAGATGCTGTTGGACCTAGCTAATTGCGTTGACAAACTTTTGAAGACGCCGAACCTGCACGCTATGGGGGCTGCAGCAAAGGTTATACCGGCTCCTGTCGCTACCGTTGACGAGGCGAAGGCTCTGTACCAGCGCCTGCCGGGGTACATCAGCGCAAATGATCACCGCAATGCGGTGGCCTGCACACTTGCTCTTCTGCGGCTTGAGGGCAGCGTTTGGCTCGCGCGCATGCGCAAAGATGGGCTTTTCCGCGCATCGCGCTACGGGTACGACAGCCGTTGTCTGATGAAGATCGTGGCGGCGGCGTTAGAACTGTCTGCGTCCGCCTCACTGCAGGTTGAGCAGATTGGGTACCTCAAATCTCTGCAGGCGCTACTGGAGCTCGCCAGGCCAGCGAAGCAGATCCATCTGAGTATCGTCAGCCGCCTGAGGGCGCGCAAAAGCACGGCGCTGAAGACTCTGCTTGCGTTCGTCAACGCCATGTTTTCCGCTAACTGGATGGGTGACGAGCAAGCTGATGAGAGCCAGCCACTTCGTTGGAGTGCAACCCACCTTGCATCAGCCTTCTCTCGGCTTTATATGATCGCACGGGACGACCTTGGCATTGATGCCCAGACGTGGAACAGAACCGATGACCACGCCGCGTCGGCACACGAAGCGATCTACTCCAGCCTAATAATGGACGCTCTAAGGATCAACGAGCTGATCGACGCGGAGGTTTTGCTCGATGGCCTCCCTTACAAGGCAGAAGCCACCCCGAAGGGGGTGCTGGTTTCCGCAATCGATCCCGCGTTCGAACGGTCCGTCCGGCTGGGCTATATCCAATCCGACCTGCAGTTGTGGATCCGCGCGGCGTCGACCCAGCAACATCTGAATGGAGAGCAGCCGACGTTGGGTTCGTTCGACGATGCGCTGTCGCCCTTCTTCGATACCGTTCTTCTGGAGTGCGTATCTCTTGAAACAGTCCCGGGCGAACGGCTCGTGATCCGGTTGCCATCCTTTCCCCAATTGATTGAGGTTTTGAATTTCGGCGGCCCGTTTCTCGATGAAATGCCCTTTTTCGTTGGTGCCCATATCGATAATTTTCAGCCGCCCGGGACGATGCTGCAGGTCAGCGAGCAGCTCTCCATTATGGACCTGATCAAGGCGAAGCGGGTGTTCAAACTTATTGACGCGATGTTCGTCAAGAAGCTGGAGACGTTGGACGACTTGATGAAACGCAGGATTCTAAGGCTTCGGTCTACAGTGATCGTTGCAACACGCGCCCATCTGCAGGGAATGCTGCAGCTCGTAATGTCGCATGAGAAGGCACTGGAACTGATCTCGCTGCTGTCGCTACCGACCACGAGTTCCATGCCGAGCTCCAATGAGTACGTCGACCTGCAATACAGGCCGTTCCTCCGTTCATTGAGCACAAAAGGCGATTTCATCGCCATTCCACCAGCAGTCGTGGCTAAGTCCAACCTCGTGCGTAGCATCATGCACGCTAGCCGGATTAAGGAGGCAACTGCTGCCGCCGATGATCCGATGCAGGTAGCGGTTGCGGCAGCGTTGCGGAAGGCTGGCCTTCTCGTGCGCGAGAGCTTCGTCTTCAATATCAACGGCAGGCGAGAAACCGACATCTTTTGTTTCGGCAGTGGGGTGCTTTTTGTCATCGAATGCAAGAACGCTTACCACCCGTGCTCGCCGCATGAGCTTCGCAACAGCTACGATTTGGTGTTGAAGGCAGAGGAGCAATTGGACATCCGTGCCCAATGGCTTGACGATCCCAGCAATCAGATGCGGCTCTTCAAGGCGATGAGGTGGAACGTCACTGCTCCAGCGCGCGTTCGCACGTGCGTCGTCACGGCGAACCGCGCTTTCAGTGGGTACCGCTGTGGCGCCCACCCAGTGCGACAGGCGCACGAATTGATCAACGTCCTGGTCCGCGGCTACGTTGGAAGAGGTCCAGACGGTCCAAACCGACGATTCTGGCGCGGCGAAGACTTTGAGGTGGCCGACCTGCTCGACTACCTAGAAGCCAAGTCCGTGCTCCAGACGCAGCATGCCGCGATGGCGCCCTCGAAGCGCGGTATTCTGCTTAAGGGCCGTCGCCTAGAGTTCGCGGAGTTCTCAATGGACTTGGAGGACATGGGCCGACATATTGAGGAAACCTTCAGCGAGATTTGCGATGCCAAGCCATTGGACGATGGCGCCTATGCGCCGCTCTAACAAGCCAATCGTCGAGGTTCATTCAACTTGAAATTTGGTTCACTGAAGTTGGCTGGAATCTTGGCGGAAACTAACTCGAGCCGGCCGACCGCTTCCGACCGAGGCTGTGTGAAAACGCGAACGCATTGGAGTCATCAACACAATCGACCTCTCAGAACGGCTCACGTCGCGTTTTCTTGAATGTGGCAAGGGGTCGAAGACCCTCTGAAGCATCATAGAACGACGTTTTCACACAGCCTCGACCCATTGCTGACATTCCGCATGGGTCAACTCCAAGCAACAGGCATCCTGGCGTAATTAACGGTAACATGTCGGGACCACCAGATCGAGATAGGGCTATGGCAACAGATCACGACGACGCGGAGAGCAGCGCCACAATTGGCGAGCGCCTTCGATATTCCACTAGCTTGGTGACGCAAGGGGCGCATCGGTTTTTTACCCTGACAATGCATACCGATGTGCTCGCCGCCTGTTGTTTTGTTTCAAGCCGTGAGGAAGATCCACTGACGGGTTTTCAGCGAGTTCTTGACGAGAAACGGGCGCAGGATATCGCTGACTATATGGATCTCGGATTCGGGACAATCCCAACCTCCATTGTCCTTTCAGCACAGCCTGACGCAGACCTCCGCTTGATTGGCCGAGGCAAGACTCTTGAGTTCACGATCGCTCCGCATTCATTCCTGATCATCGACGGTCAGCACCGAGTTTTTGGTTTCTCTAAGGCAAAGACGAAGCTCCGTGTGCCAGTGGTGATTTATAACGGTCTCACGAAGCAGCAAGAGTCCCGCCTTTTCATGGACATCAACACCAAACAGCGACCCGTGCCAAATGAGTTGCTGCTAGACATTAAAAAGCTCGCAGACGCCGAGAATGATGACGAAGCGATGCTGCGTGAGCTTTTCGATGCATTCAGCGATGACCCGGATAGCCCGCTAGTTGGACTGACGAGCCCTGCGTCAAAGGCCGTAGGTAAACTTACAAGGGTGTCGTTCAATGCAGCCGTTCGGCCAGTATTGTCGACATTCGCGACTACGACCACATCTGTGATCTACCCAACGCTGAAAAACTACCTCAACGCGTTCTACCGGGGATTAGTGGCAATCGATGCGAGGACCGCTTTGGTAAGTCCGACCGTGTTTCGTGCGATCTGCGAAATATTTCCGGATGTCGCTCAACGTGTTGTAGACCGTTCAGGTACAGCATTCGATGAAGCCGATTTCAGTGAGGTTTTGGCAACGCTTTTTGACCGAGTAAAGCCGGCTCGCTTTAAAGGACCGCCAAAGTCGCCTAAGGAGCTTGCGAGCGAGATGCAAAAAGCCTTGCGTGCTGGATTCTTTATCAGTTGACATGGCTGATGTTGGAGAGTTCTTCGCTGACCTGCTGCGCCCGCGGTGGGTCGCCGGTTTGAACAAGGTCAAGACACCAACTGTCTTAGGTGTTGAGTCTTGGCTAAAGTCCGGCACATATTCTTGGCTTCCTAGCCCCGCCGGCACGGTAAAACTGGACGTCTCTATTGGCATAGATGAATTGGCAGAGGCGATGGCGAGTGAGGTTGCACGGTTTTCGTGCGCTTGTTACGAGTCACTGCTCGATGCTGTCCCGCGCGGTCATGCAGATCGTGCACTAGGTTGGGCGCTAGTTCGCTACTACTACGCTACGTTCTATGCAGCACATGCACTGCTTCGCATTTCGGGTAGATCCGTCACCATGATTTCTCCTCAGACCGCATCCACGTTGAATGTGGTCGGGGGGCAATACCTTGGCATGTCACCAAACATCAGTACGGGATTACATCTGGTGCAAGTAGATTCTTCGAGCCATCCTCACGTATTGATGAGCAAAATTGGCGGAAGTAACGGGGGATCACATGAAGAAATGTGGAAGCTCTTTCTGGCACTCGTCGTGGAACTGGAAGGGCAACTGATCCTAACGCAAGGACAGTCACAAGAGGCCTTGTACGCCGTACAAGTTCTTACCAACCTTAGGGCGCAACTTTGTCGACGCGGAAAGAGCAATGGAGCGTGGCTATCGTCTATACGGAACGATTTGAACTATCGGCATGATCACGGAGTGTGGTACCCATATAAGGTGTCCAGTAAGGTGGCGATCGCGTTAACCGGGAAAATGCAGCGCTGGATCCCCAACGCTGCAGATGGATACGAGATTGGCAAGGTGACTGATGACCTGGGGTGCTTCGTTGATAGTTGCAATGTCATGGCTCGACTCCTAACCGCAGCACTTAAGGACGTATCGGGTCGCGCTGAGAATTCACGATCAAGCTTTGTTGATCGCCAGCCATTCAAGCTCCTTCGGCTCCGTAGCATTACCGTCTGAGCCAACCAAAAACAGGCAAGAGCCAATGGCCGTGTTTGGCCGGAAGGTGCCTTTTCGGAACCGGCTGCTTTCTTTCCCTTGCAGCCTTCGGCAATCGTAGATCAACTTGCAGTAAGCCGACCGCTGCGCCGCATTCGGCCGACGGCGGCTAAAGGCCTTGATCGGGCTCCTTTCGTTGGCTGATCGCCAATACGCCACCTTCATTGAACGCTCTTTTGGACTCGTTCGAAAAAGCATCGGACGCTAACGATCTTCTTGACTGGAACCACGCATGACACTCGTAGTCGCTTGGACTAGAACGACCCAGACTGGTCGTGAACTCTGGCTGCTGTCTGACAGCAGGCTTAGCGGTGGAAGGCTCTGGGACTATGGTCCCAAGATATTCGGTATTGGCCGGAGTGACGCTGTCATTGCGTTCGCGGGAGACACATCCTGGACGTACCCATTAATTGCCCAGATTTCCTCTTACGTAGAATCGTTCATCAACTTGCGGGAACGAGTCGTTGACGTAGCGGACCTATGCAATCAGATCCTCGAGATGCTGAATGACTCACTCTCCTTCGTGACAGATCCCGCCCATCCTTCCATGGCACTCCCGGAATGTTCGTTTGTCTTTGCAGGCTACTCAGCGCGCAGGAAAGACTTCTTTCTGCGACGGATTGAGTTCCAGTCAAAAAGCAGACGGTTTGTACCGACTCACCCCAAATCTTACGGGCGAGAGTCGATAGCGTACGTGGGCGACGTGGAACCGGTCAAAGCGACTGTCCGGCGGATGTCCGAAATTCTCAGGCAAAGAAAGGTAGAACGCCCAAGACTCGATATGGCTCCGGCGGCGGCGTTTTTCGAAGTACTCACATCCGGAAAGTTCAGAGACATTGGCGGAGCGCCTCAAGTGACCAAGGTCTATGAGCACATGAATCTACGGAATTTTGGCGTCTACTGGCCCCCGAATGTTCCCGAGGAAGAGCAGGGCATCTTTCTGCGGGGTCGCCGCCTGAAGTCATCTGAGGTGCTTGACCATCCATGGGTTTACGACCCAACTTTGACCAAGCTCTGGTGGCACGACTTCTCTCCGGATCAACGTCGCAACGCTGCGGTCGCAAAGACGAAGGCTCTTGTAACGACCGATGGGGCCTTCTAGGTGATGACCATGGTGATGGCGTCCGTTTTGTCTCATGGATCATTCGGCCAGCCATTTCCGATCCGATACGCCGCTCGCTGCCGACTGCTTATGGCCGCGGTTGTGTGAAAACTCACCGTGCTGAGGGTCATGTCGGAAGTTGGCCTCTCAGATCAACTCAGGATCGACGATCGGAGTTAAGGGAAGGGTTTGAACACCCTCGAAAACAAGTCCATCACGAGTTTTCACACAGTCTCGGCCGGGAGCCGCCCTTGATGGCCGACCGTTCTCGACTCGACGTGGACGTCAAGGTATTTCGTAGGTAGCCCTTCAAGTTCGCTACCGCTTCAATAGCTCGAACTCGTACGTTGGAGCCGCGGCGTTAACGGCGTACACGCGATAAGCTCCAGGAAGGGGATCGTGTGGTGCATCCAGCGTCACCCACTCGCGATCGGTGGCTCTCCAAAACATGCTTCTTCTCCGCGTGGCGTCAGGCTCACCAAAGTTCGCCAAGAAGTGCTTTCGAGCGAGATCAGTTCCAGCCTTCTCACCGCTGGCGAGGTGAAAGAGTATCTGTGAAACTTTGCCCTTGCCGCCCCTCTCTGTGAAGTAGTAGGTCCCCCCCGTCACAACTGCGTCAAATTTTGCGTTGACATAGTAGTACGCTCGTTCTTCATCCCATGTGCCGTCCGGGTAACGGCTTATAAGTTCAGCCACTGGGGTGCCGATAACCACCTCGTCAAATCCGAGCGGATAAACACTTCTATCTTGGAACGGAGACTTCAGCAAACTCGTCTGCAGGGCCGCACGCACCTCAGCTAACTCCCGCTTAGTGCGCTCAAGCTCCTTTGCGATCGAGGCCGAGTTCGCGCTCAATTCGGCAAGGCGCTCCACCTTCGCAGTAAGAAGGTCAACGCGCAAGGGAACGACCACTGTCATGAAGAACACGGCCGTCCCCACTGCAACGACAACCGCTATTGCAAGTGGGTGATCCTTCCAATCTTTGCGAGATTGTGTGCCCATCTGTGGGCGTGGTTTGAATTTGGGTGTTGGCATAGAGGCCTTTTTGGAACCGGCACGGAACCCGATCCCCCGAGCCTTTCGAAGACGCATACATTCATCACACGCTCAAGAGCCTAGCAATCTGCGATCTGGAGGCCCGTCCTGCGCCCTGGGACACTAGCGGGACAATTCGGCTTCAAAGCTGAAAGCGCGCAACCCGTCAAGCCGTATTGATCAGTTGTTCGGTGAGCTTTGCAAATTTTACAAGCTGGCCGGATGGTTTCAAAATCCTCTGAGTCGTGACGTGCGATCAAACGTCCGTTGGTGGCCGGAAAGAGAGTTTCGTCAGCCGGCCAGCGACTGTGGCGTGCTATGCATCGATCAGCGCGTTATCACGGCGACCTAGCCGCCGCCACTCCGAGCTTGTTTCGCACGCTGATGGCGGGCAATCAGCATCGCCTCATATTTAGCGTATTGTCGATTTTCTAGGTTCGCTTGAAGCTGTTCGAGCTTGGCGAACAGTCGGTCAAAATCTCTTTCGAATGTTTGCTGCGATACAACCAAGATATTTGCGATGTCGGCAATGCAAGAAATCAGAGCATCTTTGAACTGTAAGGAAAGAAAATTCTCTCTTCTCAGCTCCTTCATTATGCCTTGTTCGACCGCGTCATTAGCACCGTTGAGAGCGTATGCCCATTGACCGTGTGCGAGCTTATTTCTGACGGTGATGACGACGCTTAGTTCATTATCAAACAGCTTTAAAATTGCCTCAAATCTTGACCTGGCCGTAAACGGAAACGTACGCACGGGCGTAGCGGGCTCGATGTGGTAATGCTTACGGAAGGCGACCTCTGCGAGTCTCTTCCATTGATCAAGTTGAGTTCTTTCATTTGAGACCGAAGCGCGTTCTATTGCCGAGAATGCACTTGGCTCATGAAGTACTTTCTGCAGACGAACTTCAGCCCATGCACCAATTAGAAACGCATAGAGCTTTAGAAGCGACGTCAGCTCTGCGGTCCTATTTGTCGAAATTGCCGCTTTAGCCAGAGGAGCGATCTGACCCTTCGCTGCTTTGAGCGCACGAAGGTTCGCTGTGTGATACCTGTAAAGCTCTGCAACGGTAGCTTTTTTATTGGTCATGTCCATATGTCATATGGGCTCCGCCAAAGGGCACGAAACGTGTCATGCCCTTTGGCGGAGAGGGAATCGAACCCTCCAAATACTCCCTTGCGGGTGTGTTTCCATTACACCATTCGCCCGATTTTATATTACCTTAGATGTATAGAAATTGCAACAAGTGAACAATATAAGCTTCTCTGCTTTTTGGCGCCTAGCTTCAATGTTTAAGTCGGAATCGCATCCCGTCTCGTGGTACGCCACATCGCTTATCGGAAGTCCGCTTCTGGCCGAAGCAGTCCGTTAGAACCAATCATTCTTGACCGTTAGTGCCTTACCATCGATAGCCGACGATCCTTCCGGTGTCTCGCTGTTCCGAGGTCCCAACAGTTTTATTAGGCAGGCACGGTGGGCGGGCGATTCTCCTAGCGAGCGCGGACTCAAAATTTTGCGTACACTGTCCCATTCGATCAAAATAACGACATGGCACGGATAAGAATCTAACTCAAGTGCCTTCGTTCTAATTAAACGGTTGATTGATCAGACGCCCCAAATATCGCCGCATCAGGTCTATTCTGGCCTTTGCGAAGTCCGGCGCAGCAAGGCGGCTCAGATTCGCACAATCGATGCGTCCAGCATCTCTTTCAATCTAAAAGATGGCCGCTATACCAAACCACTGGAAAGCGCATACTCATAATGAGGTATGGCGAATGGCGCAGGCTTCAAAGACCATATGTCGAAAGTCGTTCTGCAGGAACTCACGGTCGTCATTGTGGTCGTAGCCCGTGTGGTGTTCTTTGTCGGCCTGTAGAGCAGTCTCGCATGACATCGACCCAATGGCGGCACCGCGTTGCCGGTATCAACGATCGATTAGCTTATCAATATCAGACCCGCTAAGCATCCCAGGCTTAGCAATGGATGGGGGGGGATTACCCCAGGAATGCTTAGGCCTGCAGCCATGCGCTTTAGGGCATCAAGGGCGAGGGCGCGTCGCCTTGGCCGGCGCATCGTCTCCGCCAGCCCCTTGTTCCCGAGAATAAACCGGGCGAATGTGGAACAATAGCGGGCTTAACCAAACTGGAGAGATGTCCATGGGCACCAAAATCGTTACCGAAGCCGATCGTCGGCGCACTCCCGCTCCCGTCGCACCCAAGGGCGTGACCTTTACGACGCAAGGTCGTGGCCAGCGCGTTAGCCGTGAGCGTGGCGCGCATACCCACCACAAGAAGAACCCCGGCAAGCGCGCGCACTCGGGTTAATTCCTTGGGGCAGTTCGCCACGGGCTTGCTTCTGCCGGCCTGGTGGCGATACTGACCCCGGGGCGTGCGTGCAGGCCCGGTGGCGTCCAGTATGCTGGGCTCTTTTGTGCCGGCGCGGCCACGTGTTTATGTCGACTCCTGACGTCTCAGGATGCTCGGCCGATGAGCGGGACGGGTCCGTCCGCAAGCTGCGAAAGTGATTTGGCGGCCGCTCACTTGATATCCCTCCTTTAAGATCTCACGCCAGGACCGACGACTGCCTGGTCGGCGTAGGCATCGTCTGTCTGGAGGCCGGTTTTTCGTGTTTCCACCTGGCCCCGGCGGGGCTCGGTCACTCCCGGTTCAACGACAAGATGCGCTTGTGGTGAGTCAACCTGCGGCGCGCGGCCGGTCGCGGTAGCGATGAGCGCGCCTCGCAGCACACGCCAACGAGGCGGGACCCTGGGGCGATGGCCGGGGGGAGATCTTTGGGCAAGAATCCTTCTTGAGTCGCTTTCGTGGATGTTATCGCCGTAGCTCGATCCGGTAGACGGTGGCGGGCGGGGCGTTGAGGATGACGCGGCCGACGCGTTCGGCGCGCAGGCCGAGATGGTGGAGGGTGTCGGCGGGCACGGGGCATTTGAAGCCGTAGGTGAATTGATAGAAAGAGCCGTCCGGACGGAGGTGGCGGAAGGCGCCGTCGAGGATGTTGTGTATCACGCGCCGGGGCATGGAACGCAGGGGCAGGCCGCTGACGACGGTGGCGATCTGGCGGGGGACGTCGTGCAGCAGGGTGGGCAGCTTGCTGGCGTCGCCTTCGACGATACGGCTTTGCGCGTATTGCTTTCTGAGGAGGGCGGCGAAGCGGGGGTTGGATTCGACCAGCACGATTTCGGATTCGGCCACACCTTTGGCGAGCAGCGCCCGGGTGAGCGTGCCGGTGCCGGCGCCCAGTTCCATGACCAGACCGTTGCCGGGCGAGACGCCTGCGGTCATCAGGGTGGCCAGCCCGGGCGCGGAGGGTGCGATGGCGGAAACGGCGAGCGGGTCGCGCAGGAGTTCTTTGTAGAAGTGGATGTGCTCGGAGATGCGCATGATGCCTCCTGGGCGGCGGCTGGATGGGTGAACGTGTTTCGGGGTAGACGGCTGGTGCGGCGTTGGCCCTGGCGGGCGCAGCGCGGGCCTGCATGGGGCTGCGTTACCGGGGCGGGCCGCTGGCGAGCGCGGGGCGACGATGCGCGGCGGCCGGGCGCGACGCGGCCGGCACTGAGCGTTGCATGGAGTCGGGGCGGGGGGCAGGCCGCGGACGGGCCTTTGCCGTCAGGGCGTGGGCTGGCTGGCCGGTGGCCGCGTGCGGGGGCAGGTCGCGTTGACCCGCAGGGCGAGGACAGGTGGGATCCGGGAGCGCTTGCATGGGAACGGGGATGAAGAGGAAAAACGAGGCAGGGCGTGGCCATGCAGAGAAACATTTTTCCTCATCGGGGCGCCCGGATCGGGCCCTGAGGGGCGATTGCAGACGACAGGCAAATGTCACGCCCGGCGAGGCGCTGCGCGCAGCCTCGCCGGTGTTGCACGGTGGTGAGGCGGGGCCGGACCGCAGGGCGCGGGGCGGCCTGCCCCGCTTGCCGGCTCAGTGCCGGCCGTTGAAGGAGAACTCGCAGCAGCTGCGGGCCAGTTCGACGACGCTTTCGCAGAAGGCGTCGTCGGCGCCGTTGCGGTACATGGCGCAGTACATGGATTGCGGCGCCGCGATGCTGGTGCGGGCTATCACGAGCTTGCGGCTGCTGAGCATTTCGGTGAAGTAATCCCGTGGCAGGCAGCTGACGCCGAAGCCGGCGGCGGTCAGGCCGGCCATGGCGATCAGGCTGTTGATGGTGAACATGTTGTGCGCGGGAGTGTGTGGCTTGAGCCAGCCGTCGTAGATCATGTTCAGGCCCGATTCCCGGCTCTGGCGCAGCAGCGGCAGCGCGGCGATATCGGCGGGGGTGTAGACCCTGCTGGGGTCGATCATGTCAGGGCTGCCCATCCAGGCGAACTCCAGCCGCTGCAACGGGGCAACCTCCAGGCCCGGCTCGGCGAACTCGCTGTGCAGAAATGCCATGTCGAGCTGGCCGGCCTGCAGCCGTTTCTGCAGGTCGGCGCCCAGATCGATATGCGGCTCCAGGGTGATGCGCGGGTAGTGCGTGCGCAGCAGGCGGATGAGCGAGGGCAGCCAGGTCATGGCGGTGATCTCGGTGATGCCGAAACGGAAGGTTCCGGTGAGGGTGTGCTGTCCTTTCAGGCGCACCAGCAGCCGGTCCCGGTGCCCCAGCATCTCTTCGGCAAGCGTGAAGGCTTCGTGGCCGCGCGCCGTGAGTTCGGCACGATGGCCCGAGCGGTCGAACAGGGCCACGTCGAAGTCGGCTTCCAGCTCCTGGATGCGCTTGGTGATGGCCGATTGGGTGGTGTGCAGCTTTTGGGCGGCAGCGGAAAGCGTGCCCAGGCGTACGGTCCAGTAAAGGGCCTCGATCTGTTTGAAGGTCAGCATGGCTTAGGGAGTTCATTCCTAAAATTCTATTAGGTGATAACCCTTATATTCCTAAAAGAGATGGAGTGGGGTGAAATTTAATCCCTTTGTTCGCGCGGGGAAAGGGCCGACCATGCTGCCTGTCTCATTCGATTTTCAGGATTACGCAGACTCCATGGCCACCCCCATCACCGGCACGCGCATCTTGCCTGCCGCCCCTGTTGCTTCTTCTTCCGTCCTGCAGGCGCTGGCCGGTATCGTCACGCCGCATCTGAGCGACAACCTGGCCCGCCGCGAGGGCGTCGCCGGCCTGCATCGCTACAACCGCAGCGGCAAGCTGGTCGGGACCGCGCTGACGGTCAAGACCCGCCCGGGTGACAACCTCATGATCTACAAGGCCATGATGATGGTGCAGCCGGGTCATGTACTGGTCATCGACGCCGGCGGCGATCTGTCCAATGCGGTGCTGGGCGAAATCATGAAGCGTTATCTGCAGGTGCATGGCTGCGCCGGCGTGGTGGTCGATGGTGCGATTCGCGACGTGGGCGCGTTCGAAGCCGATAGCTTTCCGTGCTATGCGCGCGGTCATAGCCATCGCGGGCCCTACAAGGATGGCCCCGGCGAGGTGAACGTGCCGGTGTCGATCGGCGGGCAGGTGATTCAGCCGGGCGACCTTCTGGTGGGCGACGAAGACGGCCTGGTGAGCTTCCCGGCCGAGGAGGCCGAGGCGCTGATCGCGGCCGCCCGGGCGCACGCCGACAAGGAGGCGCGCATCATGGAAGAAATCGCCGGCGGCTCGAAGACGCAAAGCTGGATGCAGGCCGCGTTTGCCGCCAAGGGGCTGGCATGAGCGGCGTGGATACGGGGTTGCTGGCTGCGCGCGCCCGCGCCATCAAGCCTTCTCCCAGCATGGCGGCCAAGACTCGGGTGGATCAGTTGCGGGCCGAAGGGCGCGATATCGTCGATTTCACCGTGGGCGAGCCGGATCTGCCGACGCCGGCGCACATCGTGCTGGCGGGCATCGAGGCGCTCAACAGCGGCGATATCCGCTATACGGCGTCGGTGGGCATGAAGTCCTTGCTGCAGGCCGTGCGCGCCAAGTTCCTGAACGAGAACGGCCTGGACTATGCGCTGGACGAGCTGATCGTGGGCGTTGGCGCCAAGCAGCTGCTCTACACGGCTCTGGCCGCCACGGTGCAGGCGGGCGACGAGGTGATCATTCCTGCGCCGTACTGGGTGTCGTATCCGGACATGGTGCTGGTCAACGAAGGTACGCCGGTCGTGGTGGCTTGCCCGGAAGAGGCCGGCTTCAAGCTGACGCCGCAGGCGCTGGAGCAGGCCATCACGCCGCGCACCAAGTGGCTGCTGCTGAATACGCCGAGCAATCCCACCGGCGCCATGTACAGTCCCCAGGAGTTGCAGGCGTTGGCCGGGGTGCTGGCGCGTCATCCGCATGTTTGGCTGATGACCGACGAGATTTACGAGCATCTCGCCTATGGCGAGCAGCGCCACGTGTCGCCGGCGGTGGCCGCGCCCGAGCTGGCCAGCCGCACATTGACGATCAATGGCGTCTCCAAGGCCTATGCCATGACCGGTTGGCGTCTCGGATACGCGGGCGGGCCGAAGGTGCTGATCAAGGCCATGGCGGCCTTGATTTCACAGAGCACCAGCTGCGTGAGCGCCATCAGCCAGGCGGCCGCATGCGTGGCGCTGTCGGCCGACCAGGCGTGCGTGAGCGAGGCTGCGCGGGTGTTCCATGCACGTCGTGATCGCATCGTGGCCTTGCTGAACGCGGTGCCGGGCATTCGTTGCCCGCAGCCCCAGGGGGCGTTCTACGTCTATCCTTGCGTGGGCGGACTGCTGGGCCGGCGCACGCCGGCGGGCAAGGAGCTGCGCACCGATCTGGACGTCGTCATGTTCCTGCTCGATGAGGCTGGCGTGGCGGTGCTCGACGGCACGGCTTATGGGCTGTCGCCGTATGTGCGCCTGAGTTTCGCAACCTCGATGGAGAACATCGAGGAGGGATGCCGCCGCATTGCCCAGGCTTGCGGCAGGCTGGTTTAAATCCGGTGGCCCCTTTACGGGGCCATCGTCGTTGGCAAGTCAGCCATACCAATATTTCAAGGGAAACATCATGAAAAAATGGATCGTCACCTGCGTCGCCTCCATCGGCCTGGCAGCCGCGCTGGCGCCCGTCGCACAGGCCGCTACGCCCGAGGAGATCAAGGCGCGCGGCAAGTTCATCTGCGGCACGATGGGCACGGCCGAGCCGTTCAGCTTCCAGGACCCCAAGACGCGCGCCATCGTCGGCTATGAGGTCGACATGTGCAAGGAGATCGCAGATAGCCTGGGCGTGCCGCTGGAGATCAAGCTGATCGCCGTCGAGGCGCGCATTCCCGAGCTGATCGCCGGCCGGGTGGACGTGGTGGCGGCCAACCTGGGCTGGAGCCCGGAGCGCGCCCAGCAGATCGATTACTCGCACCAGCATTTCGTGAGCCTGCAGAAGGTGCTGGCGCGCGACAACGACCAAGACCTGTCGACGCCGGCCGATCTGGCCGGCAAGCGCGTGAGCGCGGTGCGTGGCTCGTCCTCGGAACAGGGCGCGCGCAAGTTCATTCCCGATGTCGACCCGGTGACCTTCAAGGACCCCAGCGGCGCCTTCCTGGCCCTGCAGCAGGGCAAGGTGCGCGGCTTTGTCGGCTCCGAGCTGATGCTGGCCAAGCTGCGCCAGCAGGCCGCCGGCAGCGCCGTGCCGGTCAAGATCCTGGAGCCGGCGCTGTTCGTGGAACCGTGGGGCGTGGGCGTGCGTCGCGGCGATGAGGCCCTGCTCAAGCAGGTCAACCAGGTGCTCGACGGGTTGGAAGCTTCGGGCAAGGCGACCCAGATCTTCGACAAATGGTTCGGTCCCGATACCCAGTTCAACATGAAGCGGGACTTCCGTATCGAAGCGATCAAGGGCTGACGCGTCTCGCGCCGGAATCTTCATAGATGCATTACGTCTTCGATTTTTCCGCCATTTTCCAGGGGGAGTACCCGGTCTGGCTGCTCAGGGGGCTTGTCACCACCCTGGCGCTGGCTGGGCTTGCCTGGATTCTGGCCTTTGTCGTGGGCAGCCTGCTGGCGGTTATCCGCCTGACAGGCTCGCCGACCGCCAACGCGCTGATCTCGGTGTACGTGGCCTTTCATCGCAACGTGCCCATGTTGGTGCTGATCCTGTTCTGGTATTTCGGCGTGCCCGCGCTGTTGCCGCAGGGGATTGCCGACTGGCTCAACGAGCATGGCAGCGAGTTCATCCTTTCCTGTATCGCTATCGGGCTGGTGATGTCGGCTTATGTCTGCGAGGACTTGCGCAGCGCGGTGCGAGCCATTCCCGCCGGCCAGGTCGAGGCCTCGCGCGCGCTGGGGTTGAGCTTTCTGCGCACCATGCGTTGCGTGGTGCTGCCGCAGGCCTTTCGTATCGCCATCCCGCCGCTGCTGAACCAGACGCTGCTGCTGCTCAAGAACACCAGCCTGGCGATGGCCGTGGGCGTGACCGAGCTGACCGCCGTCGCGCTCGAGATCGAGAACAATACGTTCCGTACGTTCGAGGCCTATGCGATGGTGACGGTGATCTATCTGCTGCTGTCCTTCCTGATCATGGCCGGCGGCGCCTTGCTGCAACGGCGCTATCGCCCGCTGGGAGGCCATTGAATGTGGGATATCCTCAAAGATAACTGGCTGCTGCTGCTGATCGGCCAGTATCCGCACGGCCCCATCGGCGGCCTGGTCGCCACGCTCGGCCTGGCGGCCATCAGCCTGACGCTGGCGCTGCCTTGCGGCGTGCTGCTGGCGCTGGGCCGAATCAGTCCCTACCGCATCTTCCGCTGGCCGGCTTCGACCATCGTGTACGTGGTGCGCGGCCTGCCGTTGCTGATGTTCATTTTCTGGGCCTACTTTTTCGTGCCGGTGCTGATCGGCCGGCCGGTGGCAGGCGTGACGACCATGGTCGTGGCGCTGGTCTGCTATGAAAGCGCCTATCTGGCCGAGATCATCCGCGCCGGCATCCAGGCGCTGCCGCCGGGGCAGCAAGAGGCCGGTCGTGCGTTGGGCCTGTCGTACATGCAGACCATGCGGCGGATCATCCTGCCGCAGGCGCTCTACAACATGCTGCCCAGCATGCTGAGCCAGTTCGTGTCGACCGTGAAGGAGACTTCGCTGGCCTACGTGATCGGCGTGCAGGAGCTGACGTATGCGGCCAACCAGATCAACAGCGTTTTGCTGACCCGTCCGTTCGAAGTCTTCGGCCTGCTGGCGTTGACGTATTTCATCTTGAATTTCGGGCTGAGTGCCTTGGTGCACCTGACCGAGAAACGCATAGGCAAGCGGCGCGCCGGGCTCGCGCCGGCCCCAGAGGTAGCTGCGACATGATCCGTTTTTCCGAAGTACAGAAGTGGTATGGCGAGTATCAGGCCCTGGCCGACGTCACCGCGCAGGTCGAGCGCGGCGAGGTGGTGGTGGTCTGCGGCCCCTCCGGGTCGGGCAAGTCGACCCTGATACGCACCATCAACCGGCTGGAGCCGATCCAGCAGGGGACCATCGAGGTCGATGGCCAGGACATCTACGGGCCCAAGGTGCAGCTGGACACCCTGCGCAGCCACATCGGGTTCGTGTTCCAGCAGTTCAACCTGTTTCCGCACCTGTCGGTGCTGGAGAATCTGATGCTGGCGCCCCTGCAGCTCAAGCGCGCGCGCAAGCCCGAGGCGCAGGCGCGCGCCATGCAGCTGCTCGAGCGTGTCGGCCTGGCCCACAAGGCCGGCGCCTATCCCGCGCAGTTGTCCGGCGGACAGCAGCAACGGGTGGCCATCGCCCGGGCCCTGGCAATGAGTCCGCCGGTGATGTTGTTCGACGAGCCCACCAGCGCGCTGGATCCGGAGATGGTGGGCGAGGTGCTGCAGGTGATGAAGGGGCTGGCCAAGGATGGGATGACCATGGTCTGCGTAACCCACGAAATGGGCTTCGCACGAGAGGTCGCCGATACCGTGTGGTTCATGGATGCCGGACGCATTGTCGAACGTGCCCGGCCCGAGGCCTTCTTTACCCGGCCGGAAACGGAGCGGGCCAGGAAGTTCCTGTCGGATATCCGGCACTGAGCGGCCGGTGGCGGCAGACATGTCTGCCGCCATGGCGGGCCTGACGCCCGTGCCTTGATGCCGGCCTGCGGCGATCAGTCAGGCACGGGCCACATGCCCTCGCTGCGCAGCAGATCGTCCATGGCCGTTTCCAGGATCAGACGCGCCTGGCTGGCAGCCTGCTGCAACGAGACGTGCAGGGCCGCATCCGCGTCGTTGCGCCACGCGCATTGTGCGCTGTAGCGCTCGAAGCTGCCGACCATCATGAGCAGTTCCGCGAGATGCCGGGGGCATTCGCAAGCCACGGGATTGCGCAAGGCCATGATTTTCGCCAAGGTCTCGTCATTGAACTCGATGGGCGGCATGTCGGGGGCCACGAGGTGGGGGCGGGGCGCATGCGCGCTTGCCAATCGGATCAGGGGCAGCAGCTCCTGCAGGTCGGCGGGCACACGCGCGACGGCGCAGCCCTGCGCGCGCAGCTGGCGGATCGTGCTGCTGGCGCAGAAGCGATACAGCACCAGAGCAGCCTTCGCCTGGGTTTCGTTCCGTGCCTGCTGGATGCGCGCCAAAGCATCGACATCGAGCTCCGAGATTTCCATGATCAGCACGTCGGCATGGCGCGGCAACGAAGCCACATCCTGCGGGCGCTGGCATGCGCCGCTCAGTTTGATGGAGGCGTCGCCATAGAAGCTGCCGGGCGGGGAGGCGTCGTGGCCATTGTCGGTCAGGCGTGCAGCGATCGTCGCGCCGATCACGACCACGCTCAAGGGCCGGTTGGCCTGATGCTGTGGCGCCTGGATCATGGCCTGCAGTTGTGCGATCGACAGCTCTGCCAGCGTGCCGATGGCGTGGCCTTGGTCAGACAGTTGTTTCAACAGGCTGAGGCGGCGGACTTGTTCGGCTGAATACAGGCGCTGCCCTTGCGGGGATCGCGCAGCGCAGGACAGCTGATAGCGCCGTTCCCAGACCCGTAATGTCTCAACAGGCAGCCCAGCCATGCGCGCTGCCACACCGGTGCGAAACACGGCGGACGTGTTGCTGTCGGCCTGGGAGTCGAGGGGAAGTTTTTTCATGATTGAACCGTAGTTGAACCGATATTGTATTAAAAATCCGGTTCATTTGGTGGACTTGGTCGGGGCAGCGCTCTACGCTGGGTCTACGCAACGCAGAAATCGATGGCGTGGCGATCGTAGCGTTCCCTACGTGTACAGGTGCTTGAGCGCCTTCACTTTTTTTGGAGTTCATCATGAAGCGATTTGCAATGGGTGCCGCGATGGCTTTGGTGTGCGGTCTGGCGAGTGCGGCGGACATCGTGGACACCGCCAAGTCCGCAGGGCAGTTCAATACCCTGGCTACCGCCATTCAGGCGGCCGGCTTGACCGACACGCTGAAGTCGGACGGGCCTTTCACGGTGTTTGCGCCGACCGACGAGGCATTCTCCAAGGTGCCGAAGGACAAGCTGGATGCCCTGCTGAAGGATAAGCAGGCCTTGACTGCCGTGCTGACCTATCACGTGGTGCCGGGCAAGGTGATGGCCAAGGATGTCAAGCCCGGTCAGGTCAAGACGGTTCAGGGCAGCCCCGTGAGCCTGACCGCCGCCGATGGCAAAGTGAAGGTCAATGATGCGAATGTGATCAAGACCGATGTCGGCGCCGACAACGGCGTGATCCATGTCATCGATATGGTGCTGATCCCGCAGTAAATGGCGGTATGGGCGCGCTGCCTCGTGTGGCTGACATCCCTGCATTCCTGCCGTGCAAGGATGGTTCGGGACGGGCGGCGCGCCCCTGGTTGTTTCGACTTCGCAAGGTTATCGAGGCCACGGGCGACGCAGCGGGTTTGCTGTCCATTGCATGGGCCGCGCCTGGGGTGGACGCCTGCCCAGTCATGCATTTGTCGGGTATCTTAGCCACCCATCCAAAGATGTGAATAGACACGGCATGGCGCTTCGTGCTGTCCGGTCTCGGTGGCATTGTTGTTAAGTTTCATGAAAGTTCTTTCCCCGGAGCGAGGTCTTGCGGACCTGCCAGGCGCTCTGTTGCAGCAGGCAATCGAGCAATCCTTCAATGCAGTGGTGATCACTGATGCCGGCCGTGGTGCTCAAGGGCCGCTGGTGGTCTACTGCAATCCCGCGTTCAGCGCCATGACCGGGTATTGCCGCGATGAGTGGATCGGACGTTCCCCGAAAATCCTTCAAGGGCCCCTGAGCGATCGCGGGGTCATCGGGCGTCTGCGCGAGGCGCTGGATGCTGCAGCGGACTTCCATGGCGCCACCTTCAACTATCGCAAGGACGGCAGCTGCTACCTGGTGGAGTGGAACGTCTCGCCGGTTCGCTGCAGCGAGGGGGCGGTTACCCACTTCGTTTCCGTGCAGAGAGACATTACGGAAAGAGCCCTTGCCGAACAGCAGCAGGCGCTGTTGGCCCAGGCCTTGAACGTGACCCATGATGCCGTGTTCATCGCAGACGGCGACGGCAGGATTCAATTCGAGAATGCGGCATTCCAACGGTGGGCGGAGCAGGCCGGCTCAGGACCGCTCGTCAGGCTCTCCGATCCGGATTGCCCGCCGTTCTACCGCAATCTGCTGATGGTGATCCAGGGCGCAAGGCCGGGCCGGTTCACGTTCAGCCTGCAGGCCGCGGATGGCGGCGCCCGCCATCTGGAGCAGACGGTGTGGGTCATGGAGGCGAGCGGCAGCGGTCCGCGCCGGCACTATGTCAGCGTGTTGCGTGACATCACGCATTTCGTCGAACGGGAGGCTTTCCTGAGTGCGCTTGCCAGGCAGGATGCCCTTACCGGGGTGCTGAGCCGTCGCGGTGCTGATGAAGCCCTGCGCAGGATCCGCCAGGCGCCGGATGGCGGCGGGCAACCGCTAGCCGTGATCCTGGCGGATGTCGATGACTTCAAGTGCATCAATGATGGGTTCGGTCATCCGGTGGGCGATGCCGTGCTCAAGCACTGCGCCAAGGAAATCGGCCGGCATGTGCGTGCTGGCGATAGTGTGATCAGATGGGGAGGGGAGGAGTTTCTGGTACTTGCTCCCGTTTGTGCCTTGCCTGAGGCAGCCGCAATGGCAGAGCGTATCCGCAAGGCCGTGCGGGCCGTGGGCGAGCCGGCGATCAGCCTGTCTTTGGGGGTTGCCGTTCAGCGGCGGCACGAAACCTTCGAGCAGGCGCTGCATCGTGCGGACGAGGCCTTGTATCGCGCCAAGGCCCAAGGCAAGAACAGAGTGGCGCTGTCTACCGCGTAGGTCAGCGGCTGGTGCCCGGGCCTGCTCGGCCGGCTGGCCGGGCGGCGGGCTCAGGCAGGCAAGGGGGCTTCGGCGGGCGGGACGGTGCCGGTTCGCGGGGAAATCGGCAGGAGCCGGTCGTATTGGCAGATCTGTTCATAGAGCGCCGCGACCTGCAGGGCGAGATCGTCGCGCCTTGGGGGAGCCACGATCTGCAGCCCCAACGGACGGCCGTACTGATCAAACCCGCAAGGCAGGGAAACCGCCGGGCAGCCTGTCATGGAGATCGCCCCGCACAGCATGGAGCCGGCCAGATAGTGCTGCAGCGGCCGCCCGGCGATGGTCGCGGGATTGCGCAGATTGACGTCGAAGGCCGGTGTGGGCGCGGCGGGGGTCACGAAGACATCGTAGCGGGAGAAAATGGCCGCCATCCTGCGGTAGAAGGCCGCGCGCTCGCGTTCGGCCCAGGCGATCGCGCTTGCCGTGGATGTCAGGCCCAGTTCGGTGTTCCAGACCACATCCGCCTTGATGCGTTCCCGGTGGGCGGCAAGGTCGTGTTCCCGCTCGACCACGAAGACTTGGCTGCGCAGGATGAGAAAGGCATCGGCCAGTGCGGCGATGTCGGGGCTGACGGCCTCGACGATGCAGCCGGCCTCCTCGAAGCGGCGCACGGCCTGTTCGCACAAGGCGAGTGTTTCGCGGTCCACGGGGACGGCGCCGTCGAAGTCGCCGCAATAGGCGATGCGCCGCGGGCCTTGAGCGGGGGCGGCCTCGACGGCCTGCACATAGCTGCGCGCCGGGCTGTCGTAGGTCATGGGGTCGTGCACACAGCGCCCGGCCATCGCATCCAGGAACAGCGCGAGGTCGGGGATGTTGCGCGCCATCGGCCCTTCGACCTGCAACGGCGAGAACAGGGTGTCGACGGTGCCGCGCGTGACTCTGCCGGGGGACGGGCGCAGGCCGACGACGCCGCAATAGCTGGCCGGGCGGCGCAGGCTGCCACCGTGATCGCTGCCGTGGGCGAGCCACACCTGTCCGGTGGCGACCGAGACAGCCGCGCCGCCGGAGCTGCCGCCGCAGGTCAGTGCGGTGTTCCAGGGATTGCGCGTCGCGCCGAAAACCGGGTTGAAGGTGGACCCGCCAGCGGCGAACTCCGGCGTGTTGGACTTGGCCACCACCAGGGCCCCTTTGGCCTCGATGCGCGTGACCAGGGGGTGGGACTCGTTCGGGATGAAGTCCTGATAGAGCGGGGAGCCGTAAGTGGTGCGTACGCCGGCGACTTCCGTCATGTCCTTGATCGACACCGGCAGCCCGCCCAGCCACCCGGGCGTGTGCGGGTCGGCGGGGGCGGCCATCCATTGGCGGGCGCGTTCGCGCGCACGGTCGAAACACGCCGTGGGCAATGCGTTCAGTTGCGCCTCGACCTCGGATACCCGCGCCTGCGAGGCGTCGATCAGGTCCAGCGGAGAAATCTCCTTGCGTTTGAGCAGTCTCACCGCCTCGGAGGCGGTGAGACGGATCAGCGCGTCGTGCTTGCTCATGTCCGGCTCCCCTTGCTGCCGTGGGCGGCGACGTCAGTCGTCGAGGTTCTTGATGCCGGCCTGGCGCGCCACATGCTTCCAGATGCCGATTTCCTTTTCCTGCACTGCGTTGAACGCGGCGGGAGTGCCGGGCGCGGCCTGGATGCCGAGGCGCTCAAGGGATTCCTTGACGTCCGGCGCGCGCAGCGCGGCGTTCAGGGCGGTGTTGAGCGAGTCGATGACCGCATCGGGTGTGTTGCCCGGCGCGAGCAGGCCATACCAGGCTGGTCGGTTGAGTTCGGGCAGGCCAAGCTCTGCATAGGTCGGGACGTCGGGCAGGGCAGGCAGGCGCTGGGCGGACTGCACCGCCAGCCCGCAGACCTTGCCTGCCTGGATGTGCGGCATGGACGAGCTCACATTGTCGAACATCGCGACGATGATGCCGCCATACAGATCGTTGATGGCGGCGCCAAGGCCTTTGTACGGCACGTGGAGCAGATCCGTCTTGGTGGCGACCTGGAACTCTTCGCCCGACATATGCGACAGCGCGCCGATGCCGGCCGACCCGAAGGTGTACTTGCCCGGTTCCTGCTTGAGCTTGGCCACGAAGGTGGACAGCTTGCAGTCGGGCACAAAAGCCTTGCTTGCGATCAGCACGCCGGGCGCGTCAACGATCTGGCCGATGGGCTTGAAGTCTTTCAGCGGGTCGTAGGGCAGCTTGGCGTAGAGCGCCGGCGCGACCGCCTGCGTACTGCCGGTGGCCATGCCGATGGTGTAGCCGTCGGGCCTGGCGGTCTTGAGCAGGCCGATGCCCAGCCGCCCGCCGGCGCCGCCCTTGTTCTCGACGACGATGGACTCTTTGAGCTGGTCGGACATGCCCTTGGCGATCACCCGGGCGATCACGTCGGTGGGGCCGCCCGCCGCGAAGGGGACGATCAGGGTGATGGGGCCTTGCGGATAGGGTTGGGCATGCAGGGCGCCGGCGGTGCCGACGCCCAGGGCCACCAGGGCGCACTGCAGGATGGTCTTTGTCATTGTGGTCTCCACCGTTGGTGTGATTATTTTTTTGAGCAGGGGCGTCAACGTCCCTGGAATATCGGCTTGCGTTTTTCCTTGAAAGCGGCTTTCCCCTCCTTGTAGTCATCGCTCTGGTAGCACTCGCGTACCCGCAAGGCCATCGCAGCCTGGTCGATGTCTGCGGGCACGCGATCCAGCGCACGTATCATTTCCTTGCCCAGCCTGAGCGTCATCGGCGCATTGGCGTTGATCTGCTCCACATACTTGCCGACGAAGTCATCCAGCTGCGCGGCGGGCACCACGTGCTGCACCAGGCCTGCCGCGTGCGCCTCATCGGCGTCGAAACGGCGCGCAGACAGGAACAGGTCGAGCGCCGTGGCAGAACCGACGGCGCGCACCAGGCTGTTCATCGCCGACAGGCGATAGCCCAGCCCCAGTCTGCCGGCCGGGATGCCGAAGACGCCGCTATCGGCGCTGATGCGCACGTCGCAGCACAGCGCGACCCCCATGCCGCCGCCGAGGCAATAACCGTTGATCTTGGCGAGCGTCGGTTTGGGGAAGTGATAGAGCGCCATCTGTGCGGACTCGGTGATCTCCTCGTAGGCCTGGACATCCGCGTCGCGAGAGCGCAGTTGGTCGAACTGGGAGATGTTCGCGCCGCTGATGAAGGCCCGCTCTCCGGCGCCGCTGAGCACCAGACTGCGGATGGAGTCATCGGCCTCGAAGGCGGCCAGCGCGCGCGACAATCCCCGCCACATGTCCTGCGTCATGGCGTTGTGATGCGCCGGATCATTGAAGATGATCTCGCCGGTCTGGCCCGAGCGGCGCACGATCAGGTGGTCGGTGATCTCGCCTTGCAGCAGCCTGTCTGCGTTCATTGCGCCTTCCTTTCTCTGAAAATGCGTTGGTAGTTGTACATGCCGGATTGCAGGTGCGCCCGCATGGCGGTTCGGGCGGCATCGGCGTCGCTCTGGCGGATCGCCTCGTAGATGGCGCGATGCTCGCTCTCTATCTGCTGGGTGCGGCCCTTGCCGTCATCGAGGTATCGCAGGGTCCGCACGGCCTGGTGGATGGCCACCCGCAGGTGCGCCATCAACTGCTCGAAGTAGGCGTTGTTGGTGGCCTGGGCTATGGCCAGGTGGAAGTCGACGGCCTTCTGCGCGCCTTGCTCCCAGTTCGGCGCCGACTCGTTCACGCGTATCAGCGCCGAACCGATCTGTTCCAGCTGTTCGGCGCTGCGCTCGCGCGCGGCGATGGCTGCGGCTCCCGATTCCACTTCCAGCCTGAGCTGGAAGATCTGCATCAGCGCGGCCGGCTCCAGCAGATCGTCGGGGTGGATCTCGAAGGCCGGATATAGCGCGGTTTCGCTCACGAAGGTGCCGATGCCGCGCCGGGTCATGAGAATGCCCTTGGAACGCAAGGTGGCCACCGCTTCGCGGACAACGTTGCGGCTGACGCCGAAGGTGGCGGCAAGCTGGGGCTCGGTGGGCAGCCGCTCGCCCGGCTTGAAGGTCGCGCTGCGTATCATGCGCAGCATCTCTTCGGATACACGTTGAGGCAGGTTCTCACGGCCTCCCAGCAGAAATTCTCCAGCGTCGTTCAGGCTCACGATTGGCTCCTTTGGGTCAGATAACACCGTCGCTTTTCAACCTGCGCAATGTATCCGAGCTGAGGCCAAGGCGTCCCTGGTAGATCGCCTCGTTGTCGTCGCCGCGCCGCGGCGCGACCGTGTAGTCCTTGCTTTCGTGCGCGCTGAGTGCGAAGGCCGGACCGAGCACCTGGATCTCGCCCTCGTCGGGATGGGTCACCGTTCGGGTCACGCCCAGCGCCTGGACCTGCGGATCCTCGAACACATGCTCCATGTCGAGGATGGGGCCACAGGGAACGCCGGCCTCATTGAGCCGGTCGATCCAGGCTTGCGTCGGGCGGCAGCGGGTCTTTTCGTTGATGGCCTGGTTCAGGGCAGCGCGGTGCCTGGCGCGGGAAATCACCGAGATGAAGCGCTCGTCTGTCTTCAGCTCGGTCAGGTCCAGCACATCGCACAGGCGGGCGAAGATGGCGTTGCCCATGGCCGCGATGTTGATATGGCCATCCTGGGTGCTGAAGACGCCGGTCGGGCTGCTGGTCGGATGGTCGTTGCCGCTCTGCCCGGGGACTTCGCCGTTGATGAGCCAGCGGATGGCCTGGAAGTCCATCATCCACAGCTGCGCCTGCAGCAGCGACGTATGGACCCATTGTCCGCGGCCGGTGCGTTCGCGATCCAGCAGGGCCACCAGGGTGCCGATGGCGCAGAACAGGCCGGCAGTGAGGTCAGCGACGGGGATGCCGGCGCGCATCGGGCCCCGCCCGGGTTCGCCCGTGACGGACATCAGGCCGGCCAGCCCTTGGGCAATCTGGTCCAGGCCGGGGCGCTCCCGGTAAGGGCCGGTCTGGCCGAAGCCCGATACGCTGGCCAGGACGATGCGCGGGTTGATCGCCGCCAGCGTCTCGTAATCGATCTTCAGCTTTTGCTTGACGTCGGGACGGTAGTTCTCGATGACGACATCGGCATCGCGGACCAGGTCATAGAAGAGCGCCAGGCCCTGCGGGTGTTTCAGGTTCAGCGAGATGGATTGTTTGTTGCGATGGGTGTTCTGGTAATCCGCAAACTGGGCCGATCCGCCCGGTTTGTCGTCCGGCTCATTCGAGGGCTGCTCGATCTTGATCACGGACGCGCCCCAATCAGACAGCTGACGCACTGCCGCCGGGCCGGAACGCACCAGGGTCAGATCCAGCACGGTAAATCTGCTCAAAGGGCCGGAACTCATGGTTTGTCTCTCCTGCTGTGCAAGGCCGGCTGGGGCCCCGCCTGATTCATGGTTGGGTGTCATGCGCCCGCACGGGGCGCGGCGCGTGGCGCGGGCGCCGGTCATCGGGCCATCAAGGGGGGCTCCCGCCCATCAGGGCCTGCGCCATCGAGGCAAGCCGGTGGTCCTCCCCGCTGAAGCCGATGAGCTGCAGGCCGAAGGGCAGGCCATCAACCCGCATGAGGGGCAGCGAGCAGGCCGGCAGCCCCAGGAAGGAGGCATAGGTTTGCAGCGATCGCGAGCCGGTATCGGCCAGGCCGCGCGGCGCGCAGCCGGAAGACGCCGGCAGCAGGAGCACGTCCACGTGGGCTTTCAGGTCTTCGATCAGGCGTAGCGCGTGGGCGCGTTGACGTTTGGCCTTGTCGTAGTCGGCTGCGCTGACGGTGTATGACTCCTGGATCCAGGATTTGACACGGTGGCCGATCCTGTCGGGATAGCGTTGGCCGTATTGTTGAAACGGGTGCGCCAGCTCAAAGGCCAGGACACGGCGCGACAGTTCCGGAATCGCCTTGAAACTGGGCGCAATGGCCATGCCGGTGGGGGTGCCGCTGAGTTCGATCAGCGCGACTCCCCGGCCGGACAGGCGTCGCAGGGCATCGTCGAAGGCCTGCAACGCGCCATCCGGAAGCTCGGCCAGATGCGGGGTGCGCAGGATGCCGGCCCGGATGCTGCTTGGCGGCACGGCCATCAGCGCGGGCAGCGCAGGCCAATGGGCGCCGTGGGTGGCGTTGGCGCGATCGCAGCCGATTTCGTTCAGGATGTCCCAGGCGGTCTGCACGGAATCGGCGATGACCCCCAGATGATCCTGCGACGCAGCGGCCGGATGCACGCCCGCCAGCGATAGCGCGCCCCAGGTCGGCTTGAACCCGACCGCGCCGCAGTAGCTGGCCGGCCTGAGAATCGAGCCCTGGGTCTGGGTGGCCAGACTGGCGGGAACCAGGCCTGCGGCGACGGCCGCGCCGGCGCCGGACGAGGAGCCTCCCGGCGTGTGGGCGGCGTCATGCGGGTTGACGGTCTCGGTGGCCGCGCCGATGGCGAACTCGGTCGTGGCCGTCTTGCCGACAACGAGCGCGCCGCCGCGCCGCAGCGCCGAAACGCACAGGGCGTCGATGCGGGGGCGATGGCCTTTGAACAAGCGGCTGTGGTATTCGGTGGCCATGTCGGCGGTGTCGATCACGTCCTTGATGCCCACCGGCATGCCATCGCAGGGCCCCAGCGCTTGCCCGTGCCGGTACCGCTGGGTGGAAGCATCCGCGGCTTGCCGCGCCTCATCGAAGGCTGTGGCGCAGAAGGCCCGCAACGAAGAGCTGGCGATGCGCGCGATCTGTTCTTCGAGATAGGCGCGCGGCGTCAGATGACCACGCTCGAAGTCGTGGCGGATGTCGGCAAAGCGGCGTTGCACGTGATGATCCTGCATGGCGGCCTGGTGCGGAGAGCGCCTGCATCGGCCTTGTTCGTGCCAGTGAAGGCGCGTCGGACGTGCTTGTCTCTCTTTTACGGTTATCTCGATCTCTAGCTTGTAGGATGTCCTATGTATGGAAGTCTAAGAGAATTCAGCTGGCGGCAGCAAGTGAGGTTGTTCTAGGTGATTTCCCGGATTCTGTGGGCAAGAATCGGCTTTTTTGCTACCGGTATCAATGAACTTTCAGATGGGATGTCCTATGTCGAGATTGGGCTGAAGAGACCAGAGTGATGGTTGGGGACGACAGGAACAGGCGTTGAAGGCCAGGGCTGGGGACGCTGCCGGCTGTATCCCGGCAGGCAGTCGGCCGCGTGATCTACAACCGGGGCGTGCAGGGCGCGCAACGGCCGACGCCGCCCACGAGAGGCAGCAGCAGCAACGAGACCAGCAGGCTCGCGGCGCCGACCGCCGGCAGTAGCGCAAGCGATCCGGCCTGAATCACCATGGCCCCCGCAATGGCGCCGGCGGCCATGCCCAGTTGAATCATCGACGTATAGAAGCTGAAGATGATGCTGGTCGAGCGCGGAGTCAGGCTGATGAGGCGGAACTGCAGCGCCGGGCCGGATGACCAGGCAGTGATCGACCAGGCAAGCAGCAGGGCATACATGGCCCAGGCCACGTGGCCCGCCAGGAAGCAAAGCGCCAGGGTCAGGCCATGCGCGGTGAAGCCGACGAAAAGCGTGCGGGCATCGCCGGCCCTGTCGGTATAACGGCCGCCCAGCTGGGAGCCGGCGATGCTGGCCAGGCCGCAGGCCAGCAGCATCAGGCTGATCTGGCCGACGGTCATGCCGGTCACGGTGGCGAGGTAGGGCGAGATGTAGGAATACATGATGGAGAAGGCGCTGATCCAGAAGAAGGTCATTGCGTACACCGTCATGATGTGCGGGCGCAGGATCAGGCCGAGCTGTTGGTGCAGTGGCATGCCCGCCTCGCCCTGCGTGTGCGGGAGCAGCCGCGCCACCGGGATGAGGGCGGCAAGCGTCAGCAGCCCCAGCCCGGCAAAGACCAGGCGCCAGTTCATCCAGGCGGCCACTACCCGGCCCAGCGGCACGCCGATCACGAGCGCGGCGCTGAAACCCATGACGACCATGGCGATCGCGCCCGCCTTCTTGCCCTCAGGCGCCAGGCGGGCCGCCAGCGTCAGCAGCAATACTTCCATCACGCCGCCGCTCAGGCCGGAAAGCGCGCGCGCGAAGTTCAGGGGGCCATAGCCGCCGAGGGCCAGCATGATCAGATTGGCGAAGGCGAACACCAGCATCGAGCCTGCCAGCAGGCGCTTGCGGTCCATGCGCGCGGTCAGGGTGATGACGATGGGCGTACCGATGGCAAAGGCGATGGAAAAGACCGTGATCAGTTGCCCGACGATGGGGATGGGCAATTGCAGGTCGCGCGAGATCTGGTCGAGGATGCCGGCGACGACGTACTCGGCCACGCCGATGAGAAAGCTGATGAAAGAGAGCAGGAAAATGCTTGTCGGGTTGCGCATGGTGGGCAGGCTGCGGGTGGCCGTGGACGGCGTCTCCGCTGGCGCTCGGGTTGTTAGACGATTAGCTAAATAACGAATTGTTTGGCTGAAAAAAAGCAGGATATGAGGCCTGGTCGACACCTCTCAAAGTTTGCGTATGGCGTCGGCGAAGTCGTCCATGGCCGAGGGAAGGCGTTTGAAGTAGGTGAACTTCCCGATGCGTACCGAACTCAGGAAGCCCGCCTGCACCAGCTGCTTCAGGTGCGCCGAGGCGGTGGCCGCGGAGATTCCCAGTTTGTCGGCGATGTAAAGCCCGCAGACACCCTCGCTCTCATCGAACTGGCCAGGCCCGAAGTGACGCCCGGGATGGGCCAGGATCGTCAGGATATGCAGGCGATTGGGGTTGGCCAGGGCCATGGCCTTGGCTAGGATCGGATTCATAAGATGAAGATTAGCAAATTGACTAATTGATGGCAAAGACCGGATGGGACTTTTGCTTACTGTCTTACGCAGAAGCTAAAATTGATTCTGATTCCTATTTGCAAAACAGAATATCCATGATGAAACCGCAACCCAGCCCGGCGCCTGCCGATCGGAACCGGGTGGCCGCGACGCTGGGCCTGCGCCGCGACTGGTCGCACGACGATTCGCGGCTGCGCACCACTGGCCTCAGCACGCGCTACAGCGACGAGGCGACAACCGGGCGTGCCGGCGCGGTGTACCTGTTCGACAGCGGCCTGGCACCCTATGTCAGCTATGCCACGTCGTTTGAGCCGGTCAATGGCGTGGATTACTACAACACGCCTTTCAAGCCGACCGAAGGCAGGCAGGCGGAGATCGGCATCGAGTACCAGCCGGCCGGCTCGCGCAGCATGGTGACGCTCTCGGCCTATGAGATCAAACAGAAGAACATCACGACGCCGGACCCGGATCCGACGCACTTGTGCGACGGCCGGCAGTGCCCGGTGCAGACCGGCGCCGCAAGGGTGCGCGGGCTGGAGCTGGAAGGCAATATGGCGCTCAGCGAACACGTCACCGTGGTGGCCTCTGCGACCTGGATGGACAGCAAGGTCACCAAGAGCAACAGCACCGACCTGGGCAAGGAACTGCTGCGCGTGCCGCGCCGTACCTACAATCTCTGGGTGGACTATCGCCTGCCGCAAAGCGTGCTGCCCGGCTTGAGCCTGGGCGCCGGGCTGCGTCATATCGGCAGCAGCTATGGCGACACCGCCAACGCTTATCGCAGTCCGTCGATCAACCTGATCGATGCCGCGATTCGATATGACATGAGCTATCTCAATCCGGCCCTCAAGGGTCTGAAGCTCTCCCTGAACGCGAGCAACCTGACGGGCAAGGAATATGTCGCGAGTTGCTCGGGCAGCGCCAGCTGCTGCTTCGGCGCGCGGCGCCTGGTTTCAGTCAACATGAACTCCACGTGGTGAATCTCATGACACGCTTATTTTCCCGATGGTTTCCCCTTGCCCTGGCGGCGTGCGCGATGAGCGGCCTCGTCCAGGCCCAGACGCCCGCCGCGCCGCTGCGCCCCGGCATGCAGCCGCTGGGCGAAACCGTGGCTGACCGGCCTTCGGCTGTCTATCGGTTCGAGACCCACCGGCTGGACTCTGCCGATGGCAAGCGCCAGTACCGCATCCAGCTTGCCATTCCCCGGCAGGCGGCGCCGGCCGGGGGGCGGGCGGCGCTGTACATGCTGGATGGCAATGCCGCCCTGGCCACCCTGACCGATCAGGACCTGAACGGCCTGGGGCAGGGCGAGGCGCCGGTGCTGGTGGCGGTGGGCTACAACGTCCAGACACGCAACGATGTGGTGGCGCGTGCCTATGACTACACGCCGCCGGTCTATCAGAACGGCCAGCGCGTGGCCGCGCCGGTGGTGCGCGAGCGGGTCGGGGGCGGGGCGGATGAGTTTCTGGATCTGCTCAATGCCCGGGTCAGGCCGCTGGCGCGCGAGCGTGCGGACATCGACCCGTCACGGGAGTATCTGTGGGGGCATTCGTATGGCGGGTTGTTCGCGCTGCACGTGCTGTTTACGCAGCCGCAGTCGTTCGCGCGCTATATCGTGGGCGATCCGTCGGCCTGGTGGCATGACGGCGTGCTGGTGCAGGAGTGGCGTCGTTTCGATCCCCGCCAGGCCGCCGGCAAGCGGGTGGCGATCCTGGTGGGCACCAAGCCGCGCGAGCCCGGCCGGCCCGCGCCCGGCGGGGTGCCTGGCGCAGGCGCCGACGATCCGCGTGCGGCGGTGCGGGAAATGGGCGAAGGCCTGAAGGCAGCCGGCGCCGACGCCACATATGAAGTTTTTCCGCAATTCGGGCATGGCGAGATGCTGGGGGCGTCGCTTGCCCGTGCCCTTGAGGTGGCGCGCCAGCCCTGAGGCAAGCCGGCCTTGCCGGGCACGACAGGCGGGGCCGGTCTGCGTTACTCTTTGGGGTCGGCCCGGATGGCCGCAGCGCCGGCCACGCCGCGCAGGCGTCGCGTCCCGAACGCGCCAGGCCACGGAATACGATGCCAGCGCTTGTCGATCAAGCGCTGGCATTTTTCATGTTTTCAACTCAGAGAAGAAAGGCATCTACAGCATGGAGCGCAAGCACAACGGCAGCATCCGCATCGGTATCGTCGGCTACGGCAACCTGGGCCGGGGCGTGGAGGCGGCAATCGCCCGCAATCCGGACCTGACGGTGGCCGGCATCTATACGCGTCGCGACCCGGCGCAGCTCAAACCCCTGAGCGCAGCGGTGCCGGTGCATCGCATGGACAGCCTGGCGGATCACGCAGACCGCATCGACGTGCTGATCCTCTGCGGTGGTTCCAAGGATGACCTGCCGCGCCAGAGCCCGGAACTGGCTGCGCGTTTCAACCTGGTGGACAGCTTCGATACGCACGCCCGCATCCCCGAGCATTTCGCCGCGGTGGATGCCGCCGCCCAGGCCGGCAAGACGACCGCCCTGATCTCGGCAGGCTGGGATCCGGGCATGTTCTCGCTGAACCGCGTCATGGGCGAGGCGCTGCTGCCTGACGGGGCCACCTATACCTTCTGGGGCAAGGGGCTGAGCCAGGGCCACTCGGATGCCATCCGCCGCATTCCGGGCGTGGCGGGCGCTGCCCAATACACGATTCCGGTTCCCGAGGCGGTCGAGCGCGTGCGCAGCGGCGTGCGTCCGGAACTGAGCACGCGCGAGAAACACCGCCGCGATTGCTATGTCGTGCTGGAGGCCGGCGCCGACGCCGACACGGTGCGCGAGACCATCGTCAACATGCCGCACTACTTCGACCAGTACGACACGACGGTGAACTTCATCAGCGCCGAAGCGCTGGCGCGCGACCACGCCGCCATGCCTCACGGCGGCTTTGTCATCCGCAGCGGCAATACCACTGATGGCAACAAGCAGGTCATCGAGTACAGCCTGCAGCTGGAAAGCAATCCCGAGTTCACCTCCAGCGTGCTGGTGGCCTACGCCCGCGCCGTGCACCGCCTGCACCAGGCGGGTCAGGTCGGTTGCAAGACGGTCTTCGATGTGCCGCCGGGCCTGCTGTCGCCCAAGAGCGCCGAGCAACTGCGCGCCGAGCTACTCTAAGCCTGGCTGTTATGCGAGTGCGGGCCGGCGCGTTCGCCGCCGGCCCGCCTCTGACGTCTCAGGCGGGACGCAGCAGTTCGAACATCTCGCCCAGGGCAGCGTAGTCGCCGCGATAACCCGCGCGCATGACCGGTTGCGCGGCCTGCAGATCGAAGCGGCCATCACGCAGGCAGCGCGGCTGGATCAGCACGCCGACCACCTGGCCCAGCACCAGGCGGTTGGCGGTCGGCTGCCCATCCATGTCATGCAGATGGATGATCTGCACCAGCCGGCACTCCAGGGCGACCGGCGTGTCCGCCACGTAGGGCGTCTTGATGCTGCGGCCGGGCGCATGCCGCAGGCCGCTGAGCGTGAATTCATCGACGCCGTGCGCCACCGGCGCCGAACTCGCGTTCATGGCATCGAGCATGTCGCGCGACACCATGTTCCAGGTGAACTCGCCGGTTTCTTCGATATTGCGCACGGTGTCCTTGCAGCCATCGCTGGAAAAGCCGATCAGTTTGGGCTGGTTGGAGAAGGCGCCGCAGAAGCTGTAAGGGGCCAGATTGAACTGGCCGGCGGCGCTGCGGCTGGAGACCCAGGCGATCACCCGTGGCGCGATGATCGCCTTGAAGGGGTCATGGGCCAGGCCATGCGGGCCTTGCGGGTCATAGAAGTACATCGTGTCGGTCATGAGGGTGTCGGCGATGAGGCGGGAAGCGGCAGGGATCGATGGAGCGGCAGCGGCGCGAGCCGCTTTTTTTGTGCCCGCAATCTGCCATGGCTTGCCCTGGAAAAGCGGCAGGAAAGTAGTTTGATTTTATCAACTGGTCGTTCGTCGCAGAAATCCTGCAAGGTCTTCATTGCATTTTATTAGTTTATGATGTCAACTATATAGTTGATAATTTAAACTAATTTGAGGAGGCGACAATGCAGACAAGGGTGACCCGTTTGTTGGGAACCAGGCTGCCGATCGTCCAGGCCGGCATGAGTTGGGCTTCGTCCAACGTCGCGCTGCCGGCGGCGGTGTCGAATGCAGGGGCGCTGGGCGTGCTTGCGGCCGGGCCGATGCGCGAGGCCGACTTCTGCCGCACGCTGGACCAGCTGGCGGCGGCGACCGATCAGCCTTATGCCGTCAATATTCCCTTGTATCGACCCCAGTCTGCGCAGTTGCTCGATGCGATGGCCGCGCGCAAGGTGCCCGTGATCATGGCCTCGCAGGGCGGGCCCAAGGCGCATCTGGCGCGCTTTCATGACTACGGCGCGGTGTGGATACAGGTGGTGTCCACACTGGAACACGCCAGGAAGGCGGCGCAGGCGGGTGTCGATGCCCTGGTGGTGGTGGGTGCGGAGGCGGGCGGGCATCCGCCAGCCAACGAAGTCAGCACCCTGGTGACGGTGCGTCGTGTGCTGCAGGAGGTGTCGATTCCAGTGATCGCCGGGGGCGGTGTCGCCGACGGCTGGGGCATTGCCGCGTTGCTGGCGCTGGGCGCCGACGCGGTACAGCTGGGCACCCGCTTCCTGCTCACGGAAGAGGCGGGCGTTCATCCCAATTACAAGGCGGCCGTGCTGGCTGCCGATGTACATGACACGGTGCTGGTCGGACGCCGTAGCCTGCCGGTTCGGGGCATACGCAATGCTTTCGCGCAGGCGGTGCTGGACGCCGAGCGTGATCAGATCAGCCAGCCAGAGTATGAAGCGCTGTTCCAGCGCAGCACCTTGAAACAGGCCGCGCTGGACGGCGATGTCGAATGGGGCAAGGTCGAGCTTGGCCAGTCTGCCGGGCTCGTGTCCCGGATCGAGCCGGCCGCCCAGGTCGTGCAGCAGTTGGCCGCCGAGCTGGCCGAGGCCATGCGACGCATGCAGACCCTGTCTTCCGTTCAGCCGGGCGCGCTGGGCGCCTGATCCATTCTTATGAGTTTCGAATCCATGTCACCCCTGCTTATCGAAGACCAAGGGACCGTGCGCGTCCTGACCATGAACCGTCCCGAAAAACACAATGCGTTGAATACGGCCCTGACCCAGGGCTTGTTGTCGGCCCTGCGCGAGGCGGACGGTCAGCCCGGCATCCACGCGGTGGTGCTCACCGGCGCGGGCAAGTCGTTCTGCGCGGGAGCGGACATCGGCGAGTTCTCCGCCCTCACGCCACAGGACCCGCAGGCGGTGCTGGCCCGGGCCGATCTGACGACCGAGCTGCATCTGGTGTTCTCCCAGATGAGCAAGCCCGTGATCTCGGCCGTGCGCGGCAATGCGCTGGGCGGCGGGGCGGGCCTGGCGATTGCCTGCGACCTGGCCGTGATGTCCGAGACCGTGCGCTTCGGATATCCCGAGCTCAAGCATGGCATCGTGGCCGCGGTGGTCATGGCAAATCTGGTGCGCCAGGTCGGGCGCAAGCAGGCGTTCGAGCTGGTGGCGCTGGCCGAGCCGCTGGATGGCGCGGGTGCCCGGGCGCTGGGTTTGTGCAACCGGGTCGTGCCTGACGATCAGGTTCTGGAGCAGGCGCTTGAGCTGGCCCGCACCCTGGCTTCATGGAGCCCCCTGGCGATGGCTGCGACCAAGCGCAGCTTCCATCGCGCCGCCGATCTGGCGCTGGGCCCGGCCTTGCAGGTCGGGCGTGATGCCAACGTCATGATGCGAGGCTTTCGCCAGGAGAAGGGAGGCGCCGCATGAGGCCGCTGGAAGGAATCTGCATTCTCGATCTGTCGCGCGTGCTGGCGTGCCCGTTCGCCTCCATGATCCTGGCCGAGCTCGGCGCGGAAGTCATCAAGGTCGAACAGCCGGGAGCGGGCGATGAAACGCGCTCGTTCGAGCCCATGGTCCAGGGCGACGGCGAGGCCGTGTCGGCCTATTACCTGGCGTTCAATCGCAGCAAGCGCTCCATTACGGTCAACCTGCGCAGCCCTGCCGGCCAGGAGGTCGTGCGCGGCCTGGCCGCCCACGCCGATGTGGTGCTGGACAACTTTCCGGTCGGCACCCTGAAGAAGTACGGGCTTGATTATGCGTCGTTGCGTGCGCGCAATGATCAGCTCATCCATGTGAGCTGCACAGGCTTCGGCATGACGGGCCCCTATGCGCATCGCAAGGGCTACGACACCGTGTTCCAGGCTATGGCCGGAATCATGAGCCTGACCGGGGAGCGGGGCGGCGGTCCGGTCAAACCCGGGCTGCCCATCGCCGATTTGAGCTCGGGGCTGTGGGTGGCCATCGCCATACTGACTGCGCTGGTTGGGCGCGCCAGCAGCGGGCAGGGCAGCCACGTGGATTTTTCAATGTTCGACGGACAGGTGGGGCTGCTGTCTCTTGCCGCGGCGCGCTGGTTTGCGCTGGGCGAGGTACCTCAGCGCATGGGCACGGAGCACCCCGGCCGCATCCCCTCTGCGGCTTTCGTGTGCGGGGATGGCAAATGGGTGCAGATCACGGGCAGTGATCAGCACTGGCGGCCCCTGTGTTTGCTGCTGGGTCTGGAAGACTGGGCCGAGGATCCGGGTCTGCAGAAGAACGCCGGCCGCCTGGCACGGCGCGAGGAGGTCATGGCGGGCCTGCAGACCGCCATCGCCAGCTTGTCGCGCGAGGAGCTGTGCCGGCGTTGTGATGTGGCCGGGGTGCCGGCCGGGCCGATCCTGGATGTCGGCGAAGTGCTCGGCAATGAGCACGTCGCGCAGCGCGAGATGGTGGTTGAGTACGAGCATCCCCACATCGGCAGCTTTCGCGGCATGCGGGTGCCGCTGCGTTTCAGCGGCCTGGACGACCCCTGCGTCGGGCGCCCGCCCCTGCTTGGCGAGCACACCGAAGCGGTGCTGCGCGAGAAGCTGTCATTGAGTCAAACGGAGATCGAGCGCTTGCGGGCCGAAGGGGCCGTGTAAGCGAAACCGACCCCGCACTATTTTAATAAACAAGGAGACAACCATGCTGACTACTGTTCGTGTGATGCTTGGCGGCGTCACGTTTTCCGTGCTGACGGCAACCGCTGCCACGGCCGCCGCCCAGGACAACTATCCCTCCCGGCCGATAACGCTGGTCAACCCCTACGCCGTGGGCGGCCCGGCCGATCTGCTCGGGCGCGCGTTGGCCAAGGAGTTGGGTGAGGAGCTGGGCCAATCCATCATTGTCGAGAACCGGGCTGGCGGCGGGGCCTCTATCGGCACGGCCCATGTGGCCAAGGCGTCGGCCGATGGCTATACCCTGCTGCTGGGCACGGCGGCCGCGCACACGGTCACGCCGCTGGCCACGAAAGTCACGTACGACGGCATCAAGGATTTTGCCTTCATCGGCATGGTGGCCAATGTCCCCAATGTGCTGACTGTTCATCCTGATGTGAAGGCCGAGACGCTGGCGGAGTTCCTGGCGCTGGCCAAGAGCCAGCCAGGCGAGCTGAATTACGCCTCGGCTGGCATCGGGAGTTCACCGCACATCGGGGCCGAGACATTCAAGCACGCGGCTGGCGTGGATCTGGTGCATGTGCCGTACAAGGGGGCAGCGCCGGCGACCAATGATCTGGTTGCCGGCGTGGTGCCGGTGGGCTTTCTGAATGTCTCGGCGGTATTGCCTTTCATCAAGTCGCAGCGCTTGCGGGCGCTGGCTTACGGCGGTGAGCATCGTTCGCCGGACCTGCCGGATGTGCCGCTGTTCGCCGAGGCCGGCGTGCCAGACAGCCAGATGGGCAGCTGGTATTCCCTCGCGGTGCCCGCCAAGACTCCGCCGGCTGTGGTCGATACGCTGGCGCAGGCCTTGCAGACCGTGCTGGCCAAGCCGTCGTTTCAGGCCGTGCTGGCCACGCAGAACGCCGAGCCCATGCCCCAATTGAAAGAGCAGGCCGCGCAATACATCTCCGACGACGGCAAGCGCCTGGCCGAACTGGTTCGGGCAACCGGCATGAAACTGCAAGACTGAGGAAACAAGCATGTCTGATATTCCGGAATACAACACGTTGCGTCTTGAGATCGAGTCCGGCATCGCCACGCTGTGGCTGGCGCGCCCGGAAAGCCGCAATGCCTTGAACGCGGCCATGTGCGCGGAGCTGGTCGAGGCCTGCCAGTGGCTGGAGCAGTGCGGCGATGTGCACGTCATCGTGGTGCGCGGGCAGGGCGTGGCATTCTGCGCCGGCGCGGATCTCAAGGAGCGCCAGGGTATGAGCCAGGCCGAAATGGTGGCGCGACGGGTCGCGGGCTTCACGGCCTATGCGGCGATCGAAGCGCTGTCCAAACCGGTGATCGCCGCCGTGCACGGCCCGGCTTTCGGTTCCGGCTGCGAAATCGCGGCGGCTTGCGACTTCGTGCTGGCCAGCAGCGAGGCCGCATTCAAGTACCCCGAGGTGGGCTGGGGCACGGTGGGCGCCACACAGCGGTTGCCGCGCATTGTGGGGCGCCGGATGGCCAAGGAACTCTTGTTCACCGGCCGTATGGTCGAGGCCGGAGAGGCGCTGCAGCTGGGGCTGGTCAACCACGTGTTCGACAGCGACCAGTTCGAGAACCAGGTGATGGCGTTGGCAAGCCAGATCGCCGCTGCCAATCCGGTGACGGTAAGCCTGACCAAGCACAGCATCGATGGCGGGCTGGAAACCACGCGCGAGGGCGCCATGGCGGTGGAGTTGCTGGCGATCCAGGAGAACCTGCGGCGCAGCGACTGGCAGAAGGCGATCGCCGGCTTTGGCAGAAAGGAAGGCAATGATGCTGCACATTGATCCGCAACAGGGGCCGGCCCCCACCACCTTGCCCCGGGTGTTGCAGGCTCAGCTGCACGCACGTGGTCAGGAACCGGCCTATGTCGGTCCGAACGAGCGTTGGAGTTGGGCCGAGATCGCGGCCCAGAGCCGCCGGATCGGCGCCGCGCTGCATGCGGCCGGCATTCGCAAGGGAGATCATGTGGGGGTCATGCTGGGAAACTCCGGCCACTGGATTGCCACGTTCTTCGCTTGCGCGTCGATCGGAGCGGTTACCGTGCCGGTCAATACCCGTTTCAAGGCCGAGGAGTTGCGGTTCTGCCTGGAGCAGGCCGATGTCCGCCTGCTGATCTATGCCGACCGCTTCCTGGGCATTGATTTCTCTGCCTTGCTGCGCGCTGTCGAACCGGCCGTGGATCAGGCGTTGCCCGGACAGGTTCTACCCCAACTGACACAGGCCGTCGTCATCGGGGCGCATACGCCTGCGTCCGGTGTGACCGGCCTGGCGGACTTTCTGCGCGCCGGCGAGACGACGCCGGCAGCCACACTGGATGCGCTGGCCGAGGCCGTGCAGCCCGAGGATGTGCTGTTGATCCAGTACACCTCCGGCACGACTTCGTTTCCCAAGGGCGTGATGTTGAGCCACGCCAATATGCTGGGCGACGCGGCGTGCGTGGCCCGCCGCATGGGCGTGACGCCACAGGATCGTTATTTCAGTATCCGGCCATTTTTCCATGTGGCAGGCAGTACGCTGTCTATCCTGGTGTCCCTGGTGTCGGGCTGCTGCCTCCTGAGCCTGCCGAAGTTCGATGTGGCTCAGGCGCTGGCGACCTTGTCGCAGGAGCGATGCACCTTGACCTCCGGCAACGACACCATCTTTCTGATGCTCATGGGCCATCCGGATTTCGATCCGGCCCGCTTGCATCTGCGCGGCGGCTGGGCAGCTGCCGGTCCCGAAGTCATGCAGCAGATCCACGACAGGATGGGCGTGGCCGCCATGTGCAATGCCTATGGGCAGTCCGAGGCCTCGCCCAATGTGCTGTTGAGCGATCACGAGGATGCCTTCGAACTGCGCCGTGATGGCTTCATGCTGCCGCATCCCGGCATCCAGGTGCGCATCGTCGATCCCGACTCCGGCAGGCTGGTGCCGCCCGGCCAGGGCCAGGGCGAAATCCAGGTGCGCGGCTGGAACGTCATGCGGGGCTACTACAAAATGCCGCAGGCGACGGCCAAGGCCATCGGTGAGGACGGCTGGTTGCGCACGGGCGATCTGGGCGAGCAGCGCGCTGATGGCCGCACCAGGATGGTGGGGCGTTTGAAGGATATGTACCGCGTCGGCGGCGAGAACGTCGCGCCGGCCGAGATCGAGGAGCTGCTGCATGCGCACCCGGCCGTGCAGCAGGCGCAGGTCATCGGCGTGCCGGATGCCAGGCTGGGCGAGGTCACCGGGGCTTTCGTCTTGCTCAAGCCCGGGGCGCAGGCCACCGAAGAAGCGCTCACGGCCTGGTGCAAGGCGCGTTGCGCGAACTTCAAGGTGCCGCGTTATCTGGCGTTGGTGGACAGTTTCGAGCAGATCGGGATGACCGGCAGCAGCAAGGTGCAGAAGAACAAGCTGCGCGAGCATGCGATTGCGCTGTGGAATATCCGGGCCGACACGGTGGCGGCATGAGTCAGGAGACGGACATGATGCGGGAGAACGACGGGCGCGAGGTCGTGTTGTGCGAGTGCTTCGCACGCGATGGGTTGCAGCACGAGCCGGACTTCCTTCCCACCGCCCTGAAGGTCGAGCTGGTGCAGGCGTTTGCGCAGTGCGGCTTCGCGCGGATCGAGGCGACCTCTTATTCCAATCCCAAGGTGATCCCGCAGTTTGCCGATGCCAGCGAGCTGCTGGCGGCGCTGCCGCGCCAGGCCGGGGTGTTCTACAAAGCGACCTGCGCCAATCTGCGGGCGGTCGAGCGCGCCGTGGCCGACGCGCAGGCGGGCTTTGGCGCCAATGAAATCAGTTTGTTGGTGTCGGCCACGGAGACGCACTCCGCCAAGAACCTGGCCCGCAACCGCAGTGAACAGTGGGAGAACGTCCGCCGCATGGCACAGGCTGGCGCAGGCCGCTTCCGCCTGATAGGCACGATTTCCATGGCCTTCGGCTGCCCGTTCGAGGGGCGCGTGGACCCGGATGGCGTGCTGGAGGACGTGGGCCGTTTTCGCGACGCCGGCGTGCGCCACGTCACGCTGGGCGATACCACCGGCACCGCCACGCCTGGCAGCACGGCGGCGCTGTTTCGCCGCATGCTTGCCGAGTACCCGGATGTCACGCCGATCGCGCACTTTCATGATGCCCGGGGCACGGGCCTGGTCAATTATGTGGCCGCGCTCGAAGCGGGCGTGCGTCATTTCGACTGTGCCATGGGCGGTGTGGGCGGGCACCCCGCCAAAGTGAAATATGGCGGCGGCCATACGGGTAATGTCTGCACCGAGGATCTGGTCGACCTGTTCGAGAACATGGGCGTCGACACCGGCATTGATATGCAGGCGCTGCTGGAGCGGGTCGAGGCGTGCGAGCGTGCGCTGGGTCGGGAGTTGCACGGGCGCGTGGCGCGCAGCGGTCTGAACCCGCTGCGCTTGCTCGGGTAGTCGGATAAGGCTTGGTCTTGACGCCGCGACGTGCCCGGTGGTTCGGCCTCCGGGCGTCGTTGCGAGCCAGGGTTTTATATACTGCACAGATGAAAAAAAAAGACGATCCTTCCATTTCCCTGGTAGTTGAGGGCGCGGGCGTCCACCTGTTCAAAGAACTGGCGTCGTTCCGCCTGAACATGCTGGCGAGCCACTGGAGCCGCCTGGCCGCCGAGTCCAATCAGCGGGATTTCGAACTGGATCCGCGCGAGTGGCGCATCCTGGGCATGTTGGGGTCGTACGCGCCCATGTCGCTGCAAGGTCTGGCCCGGGAAGTGAATATCGACAAAAGTCTCGCCAGCCGCGCTGTGTCGCTGATGACAGAAAGAGGGCTGCTGCAACGCGAGTCCGATGAAACTGACGGGCGGGGCATACAACTGAGCCTGACTGCCAAGGGCAAGCGCTTGTATCGCAAGGTGTTTCCGACGGCGGTGCAACGCAACGAGGACCTGCTGGCGGTGCTTAGCTCCGAGGAGCGCGAGGTATTCGATCGCGCGCTGGATAGGCTGACGGCGCATGCCTGCGAAACGCTGGCACGGGCGCGCGAGCAACAGCACAAGAAAAAGCGCAAGCCGACGCCTTCGCCGGACTAGACCCAGCACCCGGATGGGCGGCGCAGCTCGCCCGACGTGCCCCTGCCGGGGCTTGACCTTCCCATGGTGGTAAGCCCTAAGCTGGCTTCATGTGAAATTCACCATGGGGTGTCCATCATGAACAAGCCTGGCAATAGCGGCGCTGCCGCCCTGGCTGCCATCAGCCTGCCTATCGAAGGGATGACCTGCGCCAGCTGCGTGGGCCGGGTCGAGGCCGCGTTGGGCAAGGTCGAGGGGGTTGGCAGCGTGTCGGTCAACCTCGCCACCGAGCGGGCCGAGATCCGGCCGGCAGGCGCGCTGACCCAGCAGGCTTTGGTCGAGGCGGTCGAGAAGGCCGGCTACAGCGTGCCGGCGGCCACCGTGGAGCTGGCTGTGGCGGGGATGACCTGCGCCAGTTGCGTGGGCCGGGTCGAGAAGGCGCTCAAGGCCGTGCCGGGCGTGGCCGAGGCCACGGTCAACCTTGCCACCGAGCGGGCCACGATCCGCGGCGTGGCCGGCACGCAGGAACTGATCGAGGCCGTGGCGCGCGCAGGCTACGAGGCGCAGCCCGTCGATCTGGGCGGCCAACCCGAGGAGGAGGCCGCTGCCAAGAAGGATGCCGAGCGCATTGCGCTCAGGCGCGATCTGATCCTGGCGACGGTGCTGGCCCTGCCGGTATTCGTGCTGGAGATGGGCTCGCACATGATCCCTGGCATGCACGAGTGGGTGGCGCGCACCATCGGCCTGCAGCAAAGCTGGTATCTGCAGTTCGTGTTGACGCTGCTGGTGCTGGCGTTGCCAGGACGGCGTTTCTATCAAAAGGGCTTTCCGGCCTTGTTCCGGCTGGCGCCCGACATGAACTCTCTGGTGGCCGTGGGGACGGCGGCGGCCTTCGGCTATTCGGTGGTGGCGACCTTTGCACCCGGCTGGCTGCCGGCCGGCACGGTCAATGTGTACTACGAGGCCGCCGCGGTGATCGTGGCCTTGATCCTGTTGGGCCGCTACCTGGAGGCGCGCGCCAAGGGGCGTACCTCGGAGGCCATCAAGCGGCTTGTCGGCCTGCAGGCCAAGGTGGCGCACGTGCGACGCGAGGGTCGGGTGGTCGATATTCCGATTGGCGAGGTGGCGCTGGGGGACGTGGTGGAACTGCGTCCCGGCGAGCGTGTGCCGGTCGATGGCGAAGTGATCGAGGGCAGCAGTTTCGTGGACGAGTCGATGATCACGGGCGAGCCGGTGCCGGTCGAGAAGACCGCCGGCAGCGCCGTGGTGGGCGGCACGGTCAACCAGAAGGGCGCGTTGACCCTGCGCGCCACGGCCGTGGGCGGACAGACGATGCTGGCGCAGATCATCCGCCTCGTCGAGCAGGCGCAGGGCTCCAAGCTGCCCATCCAGGCGGTGGTGGACAAGGTCACGCTGTGGTTCGTGCCGGCCGTGATGCTGGCCGCCTTGTTGACCTTTCTGGCCTGGCTTGTGCTGGGACCGTCGCCTGCGCTGAGCTTCGCGCTGGTCAATGCGGTGGCGGTGCTGATCATCGCCTGCCCTTGCGCCATGGGGCTGGCCACGCCGACCTCCATCATGGTGGGTACCGGCCGAGGGGCCGAGTTGGGTGTGCTGTTCCGCAAGGGAGAGGCCCTGCAGTTGCTCAAGGATGCCCAGGTGGTCGCGGTGGACAAGACCGGCACCCTGACCGAGGGGCGTCCGACGCTGACCGACCTGGAGGTGGCCGACGGCTTCGTGCGCGCCGACGTGCTGGCCAGGGTGGCGGCGGTCGAGTCTCGCTCGGAGCATCCGATTGCGCGCGCGATTGTGGATGCGGCGTCGGCCGAGGGCTTGGCCTTGCCGACGCTGGAGGCGTTCGAATCGGTCACCGGCATGGGCGTGCGCGCCATGGCGGCTGATGTGCGGGTCGAGGTCGGAGCCGATCGCTATATGCGCGAGCTGGGGCTGGATGTGGGGGTTTTTGCCCAGACGGCCGAGCGCCTGGGCAGCGAAGGCAAATCGCCGCTGTACGCGGCGGTCGATGGACGCCTGGCGGCCATCATCGCCGTGGCCGATCCGATCAAACCCAGCACGCCGGCGGCCATCGAGGCGCTGCATCAGCTGGGTTTGAAGGTGGCCATGATCACCGGCGACAACGCCCGCACGGCCCAGGCCATCGCTCGTCAGCTGGGTATCGACGAGGTGGTGGCCGAGGTGTTGCCGCAAGGCAAGGTGGATGCGGTGCGCCGTTTGAAGGCGGCCCATGGTCGGGTGGCTTTCGTGGGCGATGGCATCAATGACGCGCCGGCGCTGGCCGAGGCCGATGTCGGCCTGGCCATCGGCACCGGCACTGATGTGGCGGTCGAGTCCGCCGATGTGGTGTTGATGTCGGGCAACCTGCAAGGGGTGCCGAATGCCATTGCCCTGTCCAAGGCCACCATCGGCAATATCCGGCAGAACCTGTTCTGGGCCTTTGCCTACAACACGGCGCTGATCCCGGTGGCTGCCGGCGTGCTGTACCCGGCCTGGGGCGTGTTGCTGTCGCCCATCTTCGCGGCGGGCGCCATGGCGATGTCGAGCGTGTTCGTGCTGGCCAATGCCCTGCGCCTGCGGCGCTTTCAACCGCCACTGGCCACGGCCGAGGCGGCCCGCTGATCTTCGGGCGGGCCCTGGACCGGGCCTGCCCGCCTTCTTCTGGATGACTCTGAAATCATGCCGAAAATCACGGTATTGCCCCATGCCGACCTGGCGCCGGAAGGCGTCGTGCTGGACGTCGCCGCTGGCGTCACCCTGTGCGAGGCGCTGCTGGCGCATGGCATCGAGATAGAACATGCCTGCGAGATGAGTCGCGCCTGCACCACCTGTCATTGCATCGTGCGCCAGGGCTTCGATTCGCTGGCGGCTGCCAGCGACGACGAGGAGGATCTGCTGGACCGGGCCTGGGGGCTGCAGCCGCAGTCGCGGCTCAGTTGCCAGGCGGTCGTGGCCGAGGAAGACCTGACGCTGGAAATCCCGCGCTACACCCTCAATCACGCCAAGGAAAACCATTGAGGCGTCGGGCCCGGGCAAAACGGCTTGACCTTCCCATGGTGGGAAGCTTCACACTGATACCACCTCTTCAAGAAAGGAGCATCTGATGCAATTCCATATCGATGGCATGACCTGCGGCGGCTGCGCGCGCAGCGTGACCAAGGCGATTCAGGCGGTGGACCCGCAGGCGACGGTCGTGGCCGATCCGCCCAGCCGCCAGGTCAAGGTCGAAAGCACGCTTGCCCCGGCGCAGATCGTGGCTGCATTGCGCGAGGCAGGGTATCCGTCCCGCGAAGCCTGAGTCGCAGGCAAGCGCCGGGCGGGGCAGCCAAAACGGGCGGGCGCCGGTGGGATGCGAGTCCCTCCGGCGCCCGCCCGTTTTGGGCCTGGCGTACGGCTTATTCGATCGGCTTGAGGCCGACCGTATAGGGGGGCGCATTGCCGCGCGCCGGCGCCTTGATCTTGAGCATGGAGCCGCCCGGGGTGTACTCGAATTCCTGCAGGGGGACCTCGAACCATTGATGAAAACTGGTGCGCTGGAATTCCGGCACCCACACCTTGGCCCGGCGTTCGTCGCAATGGAATTCGACCAGAGTCTGCTCGATGATCAAGGGGCGCGCCGGCCCGAGACGATAGCTGGCGCGGACTTCGGCGCGCTCGGCGCGTCCCGGCTGCCAGGGCAGGCCCAGCAGGGCCATGAAGTGCTCCAGCGCCTGGGCATCATAGAGGGACTTGGGCGATCGGCCGCCGCCCTTGGAGGCGGGTTTTTGTTTGTTTCTGCTCATGGCTGTCACTTTAACCGAGCCGCCGCCTGGCGCTTGTAACCGGCTCAGGCGGATAGCCCCGACACCCAGGTCTTGAAGGCGTTGTCGGCCAGGATCTGAGCGACCGGAGAGTCTGTTGCGCCCCCTACGCCTGCCCGGGCGCTGGCCCTGAGCTCACTGGGCGAGCAGCCGAAGCGGTGGCGGAAGCGACGGCTGAAGTGGGCCTCGCTGGAAAACCCGCATTGATGGGCGACCATGGCGATGGTGCTCGAGGGCTGCAGGCTGGACAGGCGGGCAAAGGCGCGCAGCAGACGGCGTTCCTGGATGTAGCCGGCGACGCCGCCATGGCTTGAGAACAGGCGATACAGGCTGGAGCGCGATACCGCGCATTGCGTTGCGATATCGGCCGGATCCAGCCCGGGGTCGGCCAGCCGGCTTTCGATGTAACGCCGCACGCGCATCAGCGCGGTGCCGCTGGCCAGGCTGCGGGTTTTCAGGGGATCGCCCTGCAGGGTGCCCACGCAAGCGGAAATGAGGTGACTAGTCGCCGTGAAGATGTCTGGCGCCTGCTCCGGCCCGATGCTGCTGATGGAGCGGGACAGCGCCTTCAGATAATCGCAAAGCAAGGTGATGCCGGCGCCTTCGACGAATTGGCCATGCCATTTGTGCGGGGCCGCAATCAGTGCGCTGGCGCTGGCGCGGGGCAGGATCACGGACAGGTTGCGTGCCGAGATGGGCATGCGCTCCAGGGGCTGGGCCAGGTCGATGGTCAGCATCCGGGGAGGCTTGCCGGCGGCGGCCGGCGGATCGAAACGCAGCATCACATGGTCAAGCATGTCCGAGCGCGCCTTGCGCGCGGAGCGCTCGAAGACAAAGGGCGTGACGTCCATGTTGCTGAAAATCATGCTGCCGAGATGGAAGCTGCGCACATCGATCCGGAGCTCGCGGTTGCCGTCGAGCGTGTCGATGTCGAACATGGCGCCCATGCGGTCCCGCCAGATATCGAATCGCGCATCCCGGGGCAGGGCGCAGGATTGGAAGTGTCGATGAGGAATGACCACGGGGCACCTTGCTGGGGGGTGTCGGCGCCGAATGTTCGGGCGATCCGACGGGTCGGAAAATGGGCGTCGGTTTGGGACGCCCAGGCAAGAAAATGGCCCTTGCCTGGGACGGGCGTGCTAACCGCTGCTTTTGCGCCACGCCTAGACTGCCGGAGTCATTTTAAAGATTGTCGGCGCCGGTGCTTTCCCGGATTATGACGTCCAGCGCAGGGCTGGATTTGCCGCCGGGGGAGCCGGCTTCGGCCAGGCGGAGGATGCCGTCTTTCCGGCCGGGCGTCGCCATTTTCCAAGACTCTGGAATACCGATGAAAATAAAACGAAAACACCGATTCCTGGCGCCCGCGGCAGCCGCCCTGGCGATGCTGCCCCTGGCGGCCCAGGCCTTGGATGTCCGGGAAGCCCGGAACAAGGAAGGGAGAACCGCGTTCGAGGTGCGGTTCTTCGGCCCGGGGGATGGTCCTTATTTCGTGCTGGATGGCGAGACGCCCGAGACATCGACGTTCACGCTGGATGCTGCGCAACAGCAGAAGATCATGGCCGGGCTGGAGCTGTGGGCCGACATCCTGGCTCTGCCGCCTGACCACGTCCCGGCGATCATCAACGTGGGCACCTTCGAAGACCTGAACGCGGGCGCCTACAGTCCGCCTTATAAAGTGGCCGGGCAAGAGGTCGAGAGCACCTTGTTGCAGGCGGCCATGAACGGCGGCGCGCGCGATGGGGCTTTTGCGCATGCCTTCATCTCCGTGGGCCGGCTGGATTTCGACATGCTGGATTATGTCCCGTCGCAATTGGCGAGAGATCCCGGGAAAGTGGATTTCTCGGCCGTGATCTTCCATGAACTGGGTCATGCCCTGGGCATTGCCAACAATGTGGAAGACAAGACCGAAGGCGTGCCCACGCCGCATTTCGGCGCCACCCTCAACCAATGGTCTGCCCATCTGCGCGATGACAACGGTAATCCGGCCCGTCCGGGTCAGGCCGTGCTGTGCCAGGGCTGCCAGAATGCCGATAGCGGTGACGCCTTCGACGTGCGCCAGGACAAGGGTTACTTCACCGGGGCCCACGTGCAGGAGGTGTTGGCCGGGGCCATGCCGGGCTTGCCGGTGCGGATGCTGTCCGATGGCGAGCTGGACGATGACTACATGAGTCACATCGAGTTGCGCAACAGCCTGATGAGCCATCAGGCCTATCGCAACTACGTCAACTTCATGGAGGCCGAGCTGGCGGCGCTGCAGGACATGGGCCTGCAGATAGATCGTCGCAATTTCTACGGCTATTCGGTCTATGGCGATGATCAGGTGCTGGATAACCGCAACCCCTACGCGGGACGCAACGCGGACGGCACCGCCTATATCGCAGGCACCTACAACACCGCTACGCTGGGCCTGGGATTGCATGTCTATGGCGAGCGCAACCGTATCAACCAGCAGGCCGATCTTCTGACCGTCGGCGGGGGCGCGGCCGGCGTGAGGGTCGATGGCAGCGGCAACGCCCTGACGATTGCGTCGGGCACGCGCGTGCATGCCAACGGCTGGAATGGGCGCGGGGTGATGTTCAGCTATGGCAAGGACCATACCCTGAACGTGCGCGGCGATGTCCAGGCGCTGGGACAGGACGGGATCGCCCTGGCTTTTGACTTCGGCAATAACAGCATGGGCTCGGCCGACGAGTATCGCGGCTCCTATATCCGGCAATCGGAGGATGAGGGGGCATTGCCGCTGTTGCCGGAATTGGAAGGCGCGCTGCTGCGGCGGGTGGATATCAGCGGTTCGGTCGCCGGCCGCCAGGCGGCTCTCTACATGGCGGACAACGCGCTGGTCGGCGAGATCAATCTGCTGCGCGGCGCCAGAGTCTATGGCGACATCGTGTCGCACTATGACCAGCGCGACGAGCACGGCCGTCTGCGCCTGACCACACTCAGCCTGGGGCGGCTGGCCGACGCCCAGGGGCAGGCCATCGCGGGCGCCGATGGGCAGTTCGCCTTGCGGCATGACGGCGATATCCGTGGGCTGAACAACCTCGATCTCAAGCTGGCCGGCGGCTACAGCTCGCTCAATGGCGAACATGAGGTGCATGGGGTGGAGGTGGCTTCCGGCGCCACGCTGGCCGGCAACAGTCGCTACACCCTGAACGCCGAGGGGGTGTTTCGCAATGACGGCACGCTCAGCCCCGGCAATTCCTTTGGCACCATTGCGATCGACGGTGATTATGTCCAGGGTGCCCAGGGCAGCCTGCATATGCAGGCCGATGCAAGCGGTGGGCATGATCGCCTGACGATCAGCGGCCTGGCTTCGTGGGACGGCAGCTTGCAGCTGGCCTTGCAGCCGGACTGGTACGCCGATGGCTGGACGCTGCATTCCGGCACCCTGATCCAGGCCGGGCAGCAGCAGGGTGATTTTCGGGAAGTGGGCGCGACGCTGGTGTCGCCGACCCTGGCCGTCAGCACGCAGCCGGGCCCGGGGCAGGCGCACAGCTGGTCGGTGACGCGCAAGGCCGATGCCTATGCGCAATATGCCGGCTCGGCCAATGCGCGCGCCCTGGGGCAGGCGCTGGGACGGGCATCGGCTGCGCAACAGCAAGCCGTTCAGACGCTGTACCAGTCGTTGGATTTCTCCCGCGTCGACGGCAGCGATGTCGCCCTGGCGCTGGATCAGCTTGGTCCGGGGGCATACGGCGCCTTGATGGCCGGTGTCATCCAGCGTGACCATCGCGTGGGGGCATTGCTGGCCGCGCAAGGGTTGTACGCCGGCACGCCGGGCCTGCGCGCGCCGGGTTGGCGTACCTTCGTCCAACCCTTCGGCTATCACGGCACCCAGGATGGGCAGCGCGGACTGGCCAGCCATCGCAGCCGCGAGACAGGGGTGCTGGCGGGCCTGGAGCACAGCGCGGCCGGCAGCGCCTGGACCTATGGCCTGAACCTGGCCGTTTCGGATCTGGACGTCACCAGCCGCTCCCCGCATAGCGGCAAAGGCAGCAGCACGGCGCTGCAGCTGGGCCTGCACACCCGCTATCAGGCGCTTGAGGATCCGCGCTGGTTCTTCTCGGCGCATGCCCGCGTGGGCCGCGACGAGGGCAAGATGAAGCGCTCGGTGGCGTTTGCCGACTATCAGGGCGAACAGGACAGCCACTGGCGCGGCAGCAGCGTCAATGCCGGCCTGATGGGCGCCTATCTGCTGCCCGTCGCCCCGAGTGTCTCACTCGGCCCCGTGGCCGGGCTGGACTATGTCTATGCCCACCGGCCGGGCGTCAAGGAATCGGGTGCGCCAGCCAGCAATCTTGCGCTGTCCTCGCTGAGCGCGGACAGCCTGCAAAGCCGTCTGGGCGTCATGGCCCAGGGGCGCTGGGCGTTGCGTGCCGAACAGCAACTGCAGGCTTACCTGTCGGTCACCTGGGACCACGAATGGCTGGACCGCTATGCGACGCAAGGCGTGCGTTTGCGCGCCTCTCCGCAGATTGCCTTCGATCAGCGCCAGGCCATCGGCGAGCGCGACGCCATGAGCCTCAAGGCAGGCATGAGTTTTCATCCGCAGGACAACGTGGCGGTGCGCGCCAGTGTGAGCACCCGCCTCTTCAGCGCCGGCCAGCGCGATGTCGGGGCGGATCTGTCGGTGAACTGGCGCTTCTGAACCGGCCGGGCGCGCGGCTCAGGCCGACGTGGCATCCAGGGCCTGGATGCGCTCCCGGGCATGGGCGATGAACGCCGCCACCGCGTCCTGCCGGTTGGCGAGTTCCTCGGGAGCCAGCCCCAGATATTCCGCGCGGGCCTGAGCCAGTACTGCGCGGTAGGGCGCGTCGATGCGCGCGAGCAGCCAGTCGGCGGCGCTCGCCTTCGAGGCGATCCCGCCTTGGGTCGCGGTATACCAGATGCGGGCCAGGGCGAGGATGATGTTTCTTTCGTCGCCGGCCCAGTCTGCCGCGTCCCGCCATTGGGCCACGGTCTGTTGCAGCGCAGTGCTCAGATCGGCAGGCGGCACCGGGGCAAGCAGAGCGGCCGCGTCCCGGCCCAGGATCGTCAGGCTGCGGCTTCTGGCCTGGGTGAGCAGGATGGCCAGATCCGGGTCGGACATGGGCGCCTCGACAATGCCGGCCTGCAGCGCTTCGCGCAGCCACTCTCCGAATTGCGCCTCCCGGCGGGCCGGATGACGCCAGGGCACGATGTGTTCCTGGGCCAGCACCGTGACCTCCAGGGCCCGCAGCATGGCCGACGCGCCCGGGGGCGCGGAGACCGACAGCAGCGCCGTCATCAGCGCCTGGCGCACGGCGGCGCTGGGGACGCTATCGGTGATGGCCAGCAGATCGATGTCACTGTAGGGATGCAGGCCGCCGTCGACGGCCGAGCCGTACAGGTAAAGGGCCACGAGGGACTCGCCCAGGTGGTGCTGCAGGACGGCCCGGGCCTGGGCGACCTGGGGGGCGATGGCGCAAGGAATGGTGGGAGTCATGAGGCATAGGGTAGCCCGGACGGGGCCGACTGCGGCATCGGGCCGCCCGCCAGGGTGTCCAGCACGAAGTCGGCCCGCTGGGCGACGCTGCAACGCTCCAGTACGCAGACCTGATATCCCTGGGCGGGATAGCTGTGCAACAGGCGTTCGTACTCGGCGATGGCGGCTTCGATATCGTGGCGGCGCTCGGCGTCCTGCACATAGATATCCGGCCAGGGCGGTGTGAGGAAGACCTGGGGATGGTAGCGATGCGAGCGCCCCAGGCGTTGCAGCACCTCCTCGCCGGTCAGTGCCTGCAGGGCGGCGGCCGCGTCGATCAGGCTGCGGTCGAAGAAAATCCATGAGCCTTCGTGGCGTCGCGCCTGGGCGTGATCGGCCTGCGCCACCTCGATGACGCGTTCCAGAAAAGCGCGCATGTCCCGCCAGGGAAGCGCCTGTCCGCCGCTTGCCATCTGTTCCTGGACAACGCGTCGTCCGGGTTCTTCGATGACGCGATGGCCACGGCGCTGGAGTTCGGCCAGCAAGGTGGATTTCCCGCCGCCGGAACAACCGGAAATGATGACAAAGGCGGGCGTGTGCATGGGCGATCCGGTCAAAGTAGAGAGCATGTTTCGGGTTGGGGGATGGAATGCAAGGCCGGGGCGTGCGCCCCGGGGCAAAGGAGAAACGTGTCTGTCCTGGCTTATTAAATGAGAGTTATTATCGATTGCATGGCGTTGCGGCAAGCTTGCCGCCCGCCGTGAAATGCAAACCCCAAGGATGCTCATGACTCCTCCTGCTCCGAGCGCCGGTCAGGCCGGCATGCCCCGGCCTGTGGTCGCAAGCCTGAATCTCAAGCCCTTGATGTTCGAGACTTTCGTCTGCACCCTGGCGATGATGTCGTTCGTTGCCCTGATCGGCCCGATCGCGCGCGTACTGGGTCTGGAGGCCTGGCAGGCTGGAGTGGCCGTAACCGTGGGCGGCGTTGCCTGGATGCTGCTGGCACGCCGCTGGGGCGCAGCCAGCGATCGTCGCGGGCGTCGCCGCGTCATCCTGCAGGGGCTGGGCGGGTTCGTGCTGTCGTATGCGGCACTGTGCGTATTCATTGCCGTGGCGCTGCGCCAGGGGCCGCCAGTCTGGCTGGCATTTGCAGGAATGGTGGTATTGCGCGGGGTCGCGGGCGGCTTCTATGCCGCCGTGCCCGCTACCGGAGCAGCCTTGATCGCGGATCATGTGCCGCCGCATCAGCGGGCCGGCGCCTTGGCCATGCTGGGCGCCGCCAGCGGGCTGGGCATGGTGGCCGGGCCGGGCCTGGTCGGCCTGCTGGCGGCGTACAGCCTGGAGTTGCCCTTGTTCATCACGGCAGCGCTACCGCTGGCAGCGCTGCTGGTGCTTTGGCGCGGGTTGCCGCGCGTGGCGCTGCAGCGGGGCGCGCGGCCTGCCATGTTGAAGATCGGCGATCCTCGGCTGCGGCCTGCATTGCGGGTGGCTTTTGTCGCCATGTTCAGCGTAATGGTAGCGCAAGTCGTGGTGGGTTTCTTCGCGCTGGACCGCCTGCACCTGGATGCGCCTGCGGCTGCGCGGGCTGCCGGCATTGCCCTGACCGTGGTTGGCGCCGCCCTGATCCTGGCGCAATTGCTGGTGCGTCGTCTGGGCTGGGCGCCAGTGCGCCTGATCCGTGCCGGTTGCGCCCTGTCGGCGCTGGGCTTTGGCTCCCTGCTGTTCGCCACCGGAGAGTGGGCGTTGTGGTTCGGGTATTTCGTGGCCGCTGCCGGCATGGGCTGGGTATTTCCGGCCGTCACGGCCTTGGCGGCGAATGCGGTCCAGGCCGATGAGCAGGGCGCCACGGCCGGCACGGTGGCCGCCGCTCAGGGGCTGGGCATGATCCTCGGGCCGCTGGCCGGCACCCTGGTGTATGCCCTGGACCCTGGAGCTCCCTATGCGCTGGTGGCCGTCATGCTGGCGCTGGCCGGGGCGTGGCCGGCCCCGGTGTCGCCGGCCACGCCTTGCTAGGCGCTGCGGGCGTTCTTGCGCTGGTTTGACGGCAGGCGGCTGATGCATACTGCGCAAGGCCGCCCGCATCGGGCGGACAGAATATCGTTCAGATATCCCCAAGGAAGAGACAAGCATGAACACTCCTTCGAACATTCGCGCCGGCCGGCGCGCGCAGATCGGCAAACTGCTGTTCGCTGCGCTCGGCCTGGCCTGTGCGGTCGGTTTCCTGTCGGCAGCGCAGGCCCAGGACTATCCCTCCAGGCCGATCAAGCTGATCGTGCCCTTCGCGGCCGGCGGCGGCAATGACGGTATTGCGCGCCTGCTTGGCCAATTGCTGTCCGAGAACCTGAAGCAGCCGGTGGTGGTCGAGAACCGGCCCGGCGCGGGCGGCAAGCTTGGCGTGGAGCAGGGTCTGCGCGCCGAACCGGATGGCTACACGCTGACCCTGGTCTCCAACAGCTACTCGGTCAACCCCAGCCTGTACGCGCTACCCTTCGATCCGGTGGGCGACATGACCCCCATCGCCATGGTCGCCAGCGCGCCATTCTTTGTGTCGGTGAATCCGAAAGTGCCGGTCAAGGACCTGAAGGAACTGATCGCGCTGGCCAGGCAGAAACCCGGTGAACTCACCTATGCCTCCTCGGGCACGGGGGGATCTCCCATCTGGCCATGGAGGCCCTGCTGAAGGAAGCCGGCGTCTCGATGACCCACGTGCCCTACAAAGGGTCGGCGCCGGCCCTGACCGACACCGTGTCCGGGCAGGTCGATGCGATGCTGACGACGGCGGGCTCCACGCTGCCCTACCGGGAAGACAAGCGTCTGAACGTGCTGGCCGTCACGTTGCCGCAACGCGTGGCATCCGCCTCGGATATTCCCACCGTGCGCGAGGCGGGCGTGCCCTACGACGTCACCGTGTGGTACGGCATCATCGCACCCAAAGGCGTGGAGCCGGCCATCCAGGCCAAGCTCAACAAGGCGATCAACGCCGCCGTGATGCAGCCCGACATGAGCAAGCGCTTGCAGGCCACGGGTGAGCAGGCTGCACCGGGCACTCCCGATGACTTTCGGCAACAGATCATCAAAGAGATCGATCTCTGGCGCGACGTGGTGCGCGATGCGGGGGTGACGGTGAACTGAGGTGTTTTTGAGGCGGGCGCCGGAGGGCAGCCCTTTGACTGCAAGGCGCCGCAATCCGGCGCCTTGTTCATTGCAGCGGTTCAGCCCTGCTCGGCAGGGGTCAGCTTGGCGTAGTGCTGCGGCAGGGTGAAGATTTTGTCGAAGACCAGCGTGAACACGAAGGTGTAGAACAGGAAGAACACCATCAGTGTCAGTTCCATGCCCAGGGCAACGAGGGGGCCGACGCCGTACCACAGCATGTAGACGGGCAGGCAGAAGAGCAGCAGCCCGCCTTCGAAGCCGACGGCGTGGATGCAGCGCACGCGCAGGGTGCGCTGCATGACGTGGTTGCGGCGCTCCCAGGCTTCAAAGCCGAGGTTGTAGAGATAGTTCCAGAGGACGGCGGTGGCCGATACGATGACGGCGACCGGCAGGGAATTCTGGGCGCTGCCGTCGCTCAGGGCCATGAGGATGAGCGTGGACAGCAGGATGGCGAAGAGTTCGAACAGCGAGACGTAGACGATGCGTCGTTTGAGGGGGCTTAGCGTGATCAACGTGACTTCCATTGAGCCTGCATGTGTGCGGCCGGGTTAACTCCGGTCCGCCCCGGGTGACAGGATCGTTGGCGAAGGGTGTTCGCCTGCAGAGCCGCGGTTTCCGCCTGCGCGCCTTTTTATAGCTGAAGCCGGCCGTGCCTGTCAAAACGGCCCGTTTTGAACTGCCCCCGTGAGTTGGATGTTTATCCAACCTTCGGGGGCGGTTCATTTTCACGCATCGTCGTTGATCGGCCCGGCGCTGGCGGCATGCCGGGCCGATCCCTTCATGCCGCCAGGGGAAGTTTGCGCAACTCGACCGGCACGGACTTGTAGCAGGGGATGCCGCTTTCGGGGTCCTGGTAGTCCAGCGGGCAGAGGTTGTTGGCTTCCGGGAAGTAGGCCGCCACCGAGCCTGCCGCGATGTCGTGGCGGATGGCCGTCAGAGTCAGGCGCCGGTGCGTCTGGTCCTTGAGGGCCGTGTTGATCTCCACTTTGTCGCCATGCTCCAGGCCCAGGCGCTGCATGTCGTCGGCGTTCATGAACAGTACATCGCGGCGGCCGAAGACGCCGCGATAGCGGTCATCCATGCCGTAGATGGTGGTGTTGTACTGATCGTGGCTGCGTACCGTGGTGAGCTTGAGGGCCTGAGGAAACTCGGGGTCCTCGTCCAGGCCAGGGAAGATCAGGAATTCTGCCTTGCCCGATGCGGTCTTCCAGATGCGTTCGGTGGCGGGCAGGCTGAGGCGAAAGCCTCCCGGCACGCGGATGCGGGCGTTGTAGTCGTGGAAATCGGGGTAGATTTTCTCGATCAGGTCGCGGATGCGATCGTAGTCTTCGATCAGGTGCAGCCAGGGAACGCGGCTGGCCGGCAGGGTGGCGTGGGCGATGCCGGCGATGATGGCCGGCTCGGAGCGCAGGTGCTCGGAGGCGGGCTCGAGCTTGCCGCGCGAGGCGTGCACCATGGACATGGAGTCTTCCACGGTGATGGACTGCGGGCCCGTGGCCTGCATGTCGCGCTCGGTACGGCCCAGCACCGGCAGCACGATAGCGTCCTTGCCGATCAGCAGATGCGATCGGTTGAGTTTGGTGTTCAGGTGCACCGCCAGGGTCAGCCCGCGCATACCTGCCTCGCAGCGTTCGGCATCCGGCATGGCGATGGCAAAGTTGCCGCCCAGACAGACCAGCACCTTGGTCTCGCCGGCGCTGATGGCGCGCATGGTGTTGACGGCATTGTGGCCGGGTTTGGCGGGCGGGCGGAAGCCGAAGGTCTTCTCGATATTGTCGAACATCACGGGGTCGATCAGTTCGGTGATGCCGACCGAGCGGTTGCCCTGCACGTTCGAGTGTCCGCGCAGCGGGCAGATCCCGGCGCCAGGTTTGCCGATGTTGCCACGCATGAGCAGCAGCGCCGCGCATTGCTGCACGTTGTGCGCACCGGTGCTGTGCTGGGTGATGCCCATGCCGTAGGTCACGATGGTGGCCTTGGATTTGGCGTAGGCGGCGGCCACGGTTTCCATGTCGGCGCGCGTCAGGCCGCTATGCCGTTCGAGATCTTCCCAGGGGGTGGCGCGCAGATCGTCGCAGAAGGCCTCGAAACCACCCGTATGTTCGGCGATGAAATCATGGTCGAGGGTGCCGGGGATCCGGGCGTCGCGCTCCAGCAGCGCTTTCATGATGCCCTTGAGGGCGGACGCATCGCCGCCCACCTTGACCTGGTAGTAATTGGAGGCGATCCGCTCCGACGTCAGCGAGAGCATCTCGGTGGGGCTTTGCGGATTGGCGAAGCGTTCCAGTGAGCGTTCGCGCAACGGGTTCAACACGATGATAGGGACGCCGCGCTCGGCGCAGTCGTGCAGTGTGCCCATCATGCGCGGGTGGTTGGTGCCCGGATTGTGGCCGATGCTGATGATCAGTTCGCATTGGTCGAAGTCGTCAAGCGAAACCGAGCCCTTGCCCATGCCGATGGCCTTGGGCAGCCCCACGCTGGTGGGCTCGTGGCACATGTTGGAACAGTCGGGGAAGTTGTTGGTGCCGTATTCACGCGCAAAGATATTGAACAGGAAGGCGGCTTCGTTGGAGGCGCGGCCCGAAGTATAGAAGTCGACCGCGTTGGGATCGGCCTGGGCCTGCAGCGCCTGGGCGATGCGCGCGTAGGCGTCATCCCAACCAATGGGCTGGTACTTGTCGGTGGCCGCGTCGTAGGCCATGGGGTGGGTCAGCCGGCCGGCATCTTCCAGGGCATGGTCGCTCCAGCCCAGCAGTTCGGTCACGGTGTGGCGGGCGAAGAACTCCGGGCCCACACGGCGCTCGGTCGCCTCCCAGGTCACGGCCTTGGCGCCGTTCTCACAGAACTGGAAGGTCGAGGTGTGTTTCTTGTCGGGCCAGGCACAGCCCGGGCAGTCGAAGCCGTCAGGCTTGTTGGTGCGCAACAGCAGCTCGGGCGCTTCGGCAACGTGCATCTGTTCGGCGATGGCGATGGCCGTGGCCTTCAGGGCCCCCCAGCCGCCCGCAGGCATGTGATAGGGGCGCACCCCGGTGAGATTGCGTTCTTCCATCTGTTCTTTCTCCTTGTCACGATCTGATCTTGCGGACCACGGGGGGCAATAGAGACATTGAGTTTCACTAACCTCAACGCTCAGATATAACGCATGCGCAGGGTTGTGCCAAATGAGGGCATGGCCTCAGTTATGCTGGCGTGATGGATATTCATTTGCGTGGCGCGTCGCCGGCGGCGTTGCCTCTGGTGTTGTTGTGCCTGGCCTGCGGTTATATCGATGCGCTGGGCTATGCCCACCATGGCGTGTTCGCGGCCAATATGACCGGCAATACGGTGCTGGCCGGCATGGCCCTGGCGCAACAGGAGTGGGGCACGGCGCTCGACCGGCTTTCTACCTTGCTGACGTTCTTCCTGGGGGCGCTGGTGGGCGGATGTTTTCCGCCGGACAGGAGGTGGTTGTATCAGGTTCCCCTGTTTCTGGAGTGCGCGCTGCTGGTGGTGGCGGCCTGTCTGGATCCGGCCGGCAGCGCGTGGCTGGCGGTGACCACGGCGGCCATGGGGGTGCAGGCCAGCGTCATCGTCGGGGTGGGGGGCTCCACGGTCAGCACGGTCGTGGTGACCAGTACGCTGTCCAAACTTGCCCAGCTGTGCGCGCAGGCCTTGGTGCTGGTGCCTTTTTTTGGCGCGGCGCCGGGCAAGCGCGGGCCGGGCGCGGCCTTGTTGCTGGCCTGGGGTGCGTATTTTGTCGGCGCGGCCGCGGCCGGGGCGCTGCTGGCGTTTTCCTGGGCCATGTGGGTCGGCACGGCGTTGGTGATTCTGCTGGCGCCGGTGCAGCGCTGGTATCGCCACTGAGAGCGGCTTCGGTTTTGCCGGCGGCCTGTCGCAATTGGAAACGCTATTGCCGGCAATGTCGGCGCTTCTGTCCCGACAGGCCGGAATAGCCTGCTATAAATTGCCTTGTTGTCGTAAGCGCTATTGTCAGGGAGATTCATGTCCGCCAAAACTCTGCTGCGTTGCACCGCAGTGTTGTTTGCCACTGTCGTCATGGCGGGGTGTTCCACGAAGGCCGCTGATGTGGTGAGCAGTTGGTTCAGTTCCCCACCCAAGAATGATTGCGTCAGCAATCGCAAGGCTTGCCTGTATGAGGGGGCCTATGAGCCCGGCGAGCGGCAGTACGCCGAAGATGAGGCGCGTCGCCTGAACCAGGCCGAACTGGCCCGTTTGCGCCGGGCGAGCATCCGCTGACGGTCTGTGCGCCGCTGCGGGCGGCGCCACCGCGCTTAGGTATGATTCACCTAGCGCATATTCAAGGTGGCCGCCGGTGAGTCAAAAAAAATCAGAACCGAATACACCCCGACGGGAAGGCCTCGGCCGGAGCTGGGTCGTGCTGTTGGTGCTCGCCGTTGTCCTGGGCGGCATGCTGGTGGCCTGGGTGGCTGGCAGCCGCGATGGGCTGCTGCAGGAGATCAAGCTGCTGGAAGTGATGACCGCCAGCGGCACCGTGGGCGCAGTGGTGGTGGCCTTGTGGCTGTCGTCCGTGCAGGACCGCAAGGACAGGCTCAAGCAGGCCGCCGTGGCCGAGTTGTTCCGGCGCATGCTGGTGGGCAATATCCTGGCGGCCTGGAGCGATCTGCAGACTTTGCGCATGGCCTGTGCGCGTTCGGACCTGGACGGCCTGAAGACCTATCTGCGCGGTCCGCGCGCGGGTTTCTCCTTTGACGCGCTCGACGGCCATGTGGAGAAGGCGACGGCGCTGGACCATCCGGATCTGGTGGTGGTGGCCGAAATCTATAGTCACCTGCAGGTGATCACGCACGAGGGCCGCGTCTGGCGCGGCCTGCTGGCCGGGCAGGAGGATCTCGATTCGCTGACCCGCATCGTGGGGGCCATCGAGAAACTGTTCTCGTTGTTCGAGGCGACGCCCTGGATCAGCGCATCGTTGCCGCGCCGCGAAACGGGGCGCTGATATACCAAGGTATAGCCGGAGTGACCCGGTGGCGGGGGCCGACATCCCAATGCTTGCTGGCCGCCGTGGCGCGACCATGTGAGAATTTCGAACTGTCAGCGATGCCTGTCTGCGGCATCGCCTGATCCCGCCCCAGCCTGTCCGAGGACAAGGCGCCAGGGCGAGGAGGGGGGCCTTGCGCCAGCGCGAGGTCAGCGACCGTTCTCACCGGCCTTGCGGGCCGGTCATCAGGAGCAAGCGATGGATCCCGAGCCGCCGAGGCGCCGCAGCGCGCCTGATCCCGTTTCCGCATCCTTTCCGAAAGCCATCTGTCGGGCCCGGACCCTGAAGCAGCCGACGCGTTGATTGCGCCGGGCCGCCCGGGGCCGTGTGCGCCCCGAGGACGAGCCATGCTGTCTTTTCTGTTTGCCTGTTGCCGCCGCCCTGGCCTGAGCACGCTGTGCGCAGGCACCGCCCTGCTTGTCGCCTGCGCCGCGCATGGCCGCCCGGCGCGCCCCGCTACGCATCAGCGCGGGCCGGGCCACTAGTTTTTTCCTTTCTGTTTTGTGTCTGCCGCTGCGGTGGCGGCTGCGCCTGCGTGCGCACCGCGTTCGCGGGTCGGCGTTATTTGATGAGGTCGCGATATGTCGCATCCCCAACGCGCTGCGCCGTCCGGCGTGTGCGCCGCCGTGCAGGCGGGTGTCTGGAGCCGCCCGACGAGGCGCCCCTCGGGTGCCGCGCCCAGGGGGCCGTGGCGCTGGTCGCGCTATGAGCGCCTGTCGTTTTCCATGCTGGGCTACACCTGGGGAATCCTGGTGCTGGCGGTGACTGCCCTGCATTTCTTCAATTACGACCTGGAAACCAAGACGTCTTCCACGTCCGGTTCGCACGCTGGTTTCTATGAAAGCGCGCGTGCGATCAAGGCCGATTCTTCTTCAGAGTCCGAGCAGGATGAACCATGAACACGATAGACAAACGAGATGCGGGCCGCCCCTGGTTGCGCGTTGACGCGACCCAGACGCAGCGGCTCGATGAGATTCAGCGTTCGCTGGGTATCGATATTGTCCGGGCAGTGCAGGGCAACGTCAGCCAGGACGGCGAATTCAGCTATTTCCCGATCACTTTCCTGAGCGTGGAGCAGGGCCAGAAGAAAATCAGCCGGGTGGTTTTTGCGGTCGGGCGCCAGGCGGTGGTGTCGCTGGAGCCTGCGCCCGCGCCGGCTCCGCTGCAGACCGCCGAACTGCGCATCGCTCAGGACGGTCGCGACAACGATGCCTTCGAGTGCTTTGCCGTGATTCTGCAGGCCATCAACGATGCGACCGACGAGTTGCTTGATTCGCTCAACCATGATCTGGGCAAGGTCCTGGTGCAGACCAACTCGGTGCTCAACAGCCTGGAGTCGCGCGATCGCGATTTCGGCGTGAGTGATGTGGTGGCGGCCCAGCTGGATCTGGGCGAGGTGGAAAAACTGCTGTCCGACTGTATCGAGAGCCAGTTGCAGCTGGCTCTGGCCGCGCGTCACGCCCTGGCGCGCCTGCCTGCCGCCCAGGCGCAGCTCAAACCCCTGTTCCATACGCTGATCGACGACATCGAGGCGGTCGAGGAGCACGTCAGCTTCGTGCATGACCGCGTGCGGCTGCTGCAGACCACCAACAACATGGCGCTCAACGTCAAGCAGAACCAGATCGTCAAGGTGTTTTCGGTGATCACGGCGGTGTTCCTGCCGGCGATGCTGATTTCCACCTACTACAGCATGAACGTGGCCAATATGCCGATCCTGGAATGGCAGTACGGCGAGCCCATGATCATTGTCCTGACGGCCGTTCTGGCTTTGCTGCCCTTGCTGTACGTGAAGCGGCGCGGCTGGCTGCGCTAGGCCCATTCATCCGGCTCAGGCGCCTGGACCGAACGCCTGAGCAAGTTATACCGATACGAGGAATTCCGATGTCGAACAAGCTGAACTCATCGAGCGCCGTCTCGCCCCTGGCCGTGGGCGGCCTGCATGGTCTGGTATGGAATGCCGATCTCACGCTGCAGCAGGATGAGAACGCGGCGGCGTTGCAGCGCCGCCAGGCCATTGACCGCGCCCGCGCCGAGCGGCCGCGCACCGCTCAGATCGAACGCGAGATCATGATGGCCGTGATCGTGCTGTATGCCCTGATCCTGGGGAGTTTCGCGGCCTTGCACCTGTACGGCGTCTATCTGATGCCGGAGCAGGGCGAGGAGGTCGTGGTGGTCGAAGAAGGCGCCGCCGGCGGCGCGCAGGGGGACTAGGCCGTGACGCAAGTTCAGAATGCCTTGCCCCTGGCGCAGGGCCAGGGCGATACGCGGCTGCAGCAGGCAGGCTGGTTGCGCCTGTCGGCCAGCCAGACCGATGCGCTGGCGGCAGTGCAGCGCCGTCATGGCATCGACCTGTCGCTGATGCGCGGGCGCGCCGCCATCGAAGAGGCGGGCTTCGTACTGGTGCCGGTCGAGATGGTCATACGCCAGCATCAGAAGTACCAGGAAACCTGCGTGCTGTTCATGCTGGGCGAGGATCAGTTGATCAGCGTGGAGCAGGATGTGCGCCTGGAGGCCCTGGACGTGGCCGGCGAGCAGTTGCTGCAGGCGCAGCGCGCCGGGCGCAGGCTGGATCCGGCCACGATATTGTTCACCCTCATCGAGGTGCTCAATGATTCGGCGCGCGCGGCGGTCAGCGAGCTGTCCGAGCAGCTCGACACGCGCAGCGAAACCGTGGCGGTGGCCAGCGGGGGCTTCGAGATGTCCAAGCGCCAGGCCGGCGTGGCCGACATCGCCGGCACCGCGATCGCCCTGGGCGAGGCCGAGGAACTGGTCGCGCGCATGGTGGAAGGGCAGTTGATGCTGGCGCGCGCCGGACGCTGGCTGCGGCGCTTTGCGCGCAGCGCTACGCTGTCGCAGAGTCTGAACATGCTGCTGTCGGACATCCATAGCCTGCGCCGTTATGCCCGCTTCCAGCACGACAAGATCCGCAATCTGCAGCAGTCGCTGATGACCACGCTGGATCTCAAGCAGAACCAGGTCATCAAGGTGTTCACGGTGGTGACGGCCGTGTTTACGCCGCCCACGCTGCTGGCGGCTTTCTACGGGCAGAACTTTGCCTACATGCCCGAGCTGGAGCTGGTGTGGGGCGAGTGGCTGGTCATGGGGCTGACGGGATTCTTCTCGCTCATGCCGCTGTTCTACATCAAGCGCAAGGGGTGGATGCGATGAACGCCATCAAGGAACTGCCCGCCTGGCAGCGCCTGCACGCCGGCGATCTCCAGGCGCTGGAAGACCTGGGGCGTCTGCACGACGTCGACCTGGTGCCGCGCGCGGCCGCGGGCGGCGCGGCGACCCTGCGCATCCGCTGCACCCGGCTCAAGGCAGGCAAGCTGGTGGTGTCGGACCTGCTGTGGCGCGAGGCCGACGAGGGCGGCTCGCTGTTCACGGTCGAGACGGGCCACCCCCTGCTGCGTCCGGGCGAGGCCCTGGAGCGGCTGCAGGCGCAGGGCATGGCGGCGGACTGCCCGCAATCCATCGCCCTGGTGCTGCTGCATCAGCTGCTGTCTCAGACGGTGCGGGTGCTGGAGCGCATCAACCAGGACCTGTCGTCGCCCCTGCAGGCGATCCGCGCCTTCCAGCTCAACGTGGGCACCAACAACACGCGCGGGGTGGAGGATCTGTCCAGCGTCGACAGGCATCTGAACAGCCTGAACGCCCCGCTGTCATATGTGCTGCAGTCGCTCGACGATATCGAGCAGGCCACGCAGCGCCTGCGCCGTTCGGCGCTGGCCCGGGTGCAGGAGCTGATGACCGAGATCGAAGGCGTCCAGCGCCGTGCGCGCTTCATGCTGGAACGGCAGCGCTTTCACTGGCGGGCGGCCGGCGAGACCGTGGCCATGAGCGATCTGAACGTGACCAAGGTGTTCAGCGTGCTGTGGGCGGCTTTCATTCCCGGCACGGCCCTGATCAACTGGTACGGCCAGAACTTCCGCGTCATGCCCGAGCTGTCCTGGGATGGTTCGCTCTGGGTGCAGCTGGTGGCGGTGCTGGTGCTGACTGCCGTGCCAGTCTGGATGGTCAAGCAATCCGGCGCCCTGCGTTAAGGCCGGCCGCGTTTTCAGGAGCCCACATGGAAGAAGACAGCGAGATAGCGCCTGCTGGCCCCGCCATCGGGTCAGCAGGCGACCCCGCCAGGTATCGATTCTCCGATCCTTTCCTTATCCCGGCGCGACGACGCCGCCTTCCCCGATCCTGACTGCAGGCATGGGAGGCCTTCTCGCGCCCATCGCAGAGAGACCCATGCAAGCGATTTTCTCCCCCTCGCGGTTTTCCGCCCCGGTATCCCGGCAAGCCACTTTGCGGGTGCTGCGGCGCGCGCAATGCGCCTTGCGCCAGTTTTCCAGCCGCACTGCGGCCGACAGCCTCGCCGTGCTGGGCAGCACGCCGCAAGGACTGGCGTTCGACGAGGTGCTGCGCCGCCTGATGCGTCATGGTCCCAACCGCCTGTGCGTGCCGCCGGCCAGCGCGGCCGATCTGCGCGGGCTGGCGCTGCGGCTGGGCGATGCCATGTGCACGGTGCGACGCCGGTTCGCGCTCTATGACCTGCCGGACGGCTTGCGGCGGGTGCCCGCGCACCAGCTGGTGCGCGGCGACGTGATCTGTCTGTCTGCCGGTGAACGGGTGCCGGCCGATGTCCGTCTGCTGTCCAGCGATGGCCTGGTGCTGGAGCGCGCCATTCTGCAACCCTGGCCGGATGCCAGCGCCATGGGCGATCGGGTGGCGGCCGGCTCGGCCGTGGCGCTGGTGGTCGCCACCGGCCAAGCCACGGTACTGGGCATGCTGCTGCGCGGCCGGGCGCGAGGCCCGTCCTGGCGAACCCGCTTGTATGAGGCCCTGGCGGCGGGCGTCGGGCGGTTGCGTACGTTGTCGGCCGGCGGCGTGGCGGCCATTCTGACCGCCGGGGCGATTCCGGCCGACAGCCTGGGCGAAACCTCGCTGTCTCTGTACGGCACGCTGGATAGCGGGCTGGCCTGGACCCATGTGTCCGGCCAGGGCACGCGCAACGGCTTGCTCAGCGGCGGGCAGACCGATTCGCTGTGGGGGCTGCGCGGGCAGGAGGACCTGGGCGGCGGCGCTTACGCGAGCTTTGCGCTGGAGGGCGGCCTGGACTTGGTGAGCGGGCAGGCCGAGGACAGCGGACGGCTGTTCAACTACCAGTCCTGGCTGGGGCTGGGCAATGCGACGCTGGGCGAGTTGAGGCTGGGGCGTCAGTACACCGTGGGTCAGGCCTTCGTATCGGAGATCGAGGTCGGATCGTGGAAGGACTTCGGCATGGGCGCCTTGCTGCGGGCGGCCGACAATTATCAGGTCTCCGACATGATCAGCTGGCGCAGCCCGCTGTGGGCAGGTCTGCAACTGGGCGGCAGCTACAGCCCCAATGCGGGCGAGAGCGCGGCCGGTCAGGGGCGCACCGGCCTCTACAGCCTGGCGGCGCGCTATGAAAGCGGCCCCTGGCTGCTGGCGGCCAGCTTCGAGAGGATGGGACGGGTCGGTCTGGCTGGCCAGAGTGAGGGGCGTCATCCGCAGGCCTGGCAGCTGGGCCTGAGCTATGACCTGGAGGTGCTGCGCCTGGCCCTGGGGTGGAGCCGCCAGCGCAATGGCTTTGTCGGGCGCGATGGTGACGAGGGGCCCGCCAGCCTGCAGGCGCGTGGTCTGGAAGGCCTGGGGCCGGCCGAGTTCATCGATGGCGGCAAGCTGGACGCCTGGTACGTGGGGGCCGGGATGCCATTGGGCGCGGGCGAATTGCAGGTGCAGTGGTCGCTGGGGCGGCCGGACTGGCGCTGGCAGGACAGCGGCGCACGGGCGCGGCGCATCCAGGTGATGTCCCTGGGCTATGTGCACCCGTTGTCGGCCCGCACCAGTCTGTATGCCTTTGCCGCCCACGGCCGGCATTACGCGATGGAGACGGCAGTCGGCGCCGATGAGCCGCGCGTCAGCCGCGTGGCGCTGGGCCTGACGCATCATTTCTGAGGCCACGCTTTCCAAGGAGCCTGCCATGTGGTTGCACAAGTCTTCTGTCCATGACACCTTGCCCCGCGAACTTTACGAGGCGGCCGGCCGGCAACGCGCGCCGGAGTTGCGCCGCCTGTACCTGAAGCAGGGGCCGCGCGTCTTTGCCCGCGCCCTGGGAGATCTCCCGGGGCCGGCGATCGGGGCTGCGCTGTCTGCGCTGGCGCTGCGCGAGCAACGCGCCGTGCGGCGCTGGTTGCCGCAAGCCGCGCGCCAGCGCCTGCATCAGTCGCACCCGGCCGACCTGGGCGGCGGCGGTTTTTCCCTGCTGACGCTGCTGTGGCGTTAGCCGCAAGGAGGGCCTGCCTGCCCATGGTAGTCTTGGCAGGCAGGCTCTGCGGCGCGGTGCGCCCCGAGTTCTGTGCCCCGGATAGGTATGAAACTGGAAAACCCGCCCACGCCTTCGCGCTCCTTGCGGGCGATGCGCCTGACGATCATGGTCGCCGCGATGGCGGCCATCTTCATCTGCGACACCACCACCAGCTATGAGGTGGCGGTGTCGGTGTTTTATATCGTGGTGATCCTGATGGTGGCGCGGGTGCTGAGCCGGCGCGGCCTGGTGATCCTGACCGGCGTGTGCATCGGCATCACGCTGCTGAGCTTCGCCATGACTCCGCACGGGGAGTTCCATGTGGGCCTGGTGAACATGGGCATCAGCATCGTTTCCATTGTCATCACCTGCGGGCTGGTGCTGAAGATGGAAGCTGCCCGGGCTGCCGCCCACGAGGCCCAGGCCCGGCTGCTGCGGGTTGCGCGCGCCAAGAGTCTGGAGAGCCTGACCACCTCGATCGCCCATGAGGTCAACCAGCCGCTGGCGGCCATCGTCACCAGCGGCAGCGCCTGCCAGCGCTGGATGGCGCAGCAGCCGCCCAACATGGAGAAGGCGCGTCAGGCGCTGCAACGCATCCAGGACGATGCCGAGCGCGCCAGCCACATCATCGCGCGGGTGCGCAGTCTCACCAAGGGCGAGCCGTTGCAGCGCACCGTGTTCGATTTCAATGAGGCCGTCCGGGAGATCGTGACGCTCTCGCTGGAGGATATGACGCGCGCCGGTATCGCCCTGAGCGCGGAGCTTGCCGCCGGCCTGCCTGCGGCGCTGGCCGACCGCGTGCAGATCCAGCAGGTGATCGGCAACCTGGTGCTCAACGCGATCGAGGCCAATCTCGACGTGGCGCCGGCGCGTCGCAGCCTGCATGTCGCCTCGCGCTGGCGCGACGGCATGCTGGAGCTGGAGGTGGCGGACACCGGGGTGGGCTGGCCGCAAGGGCTCAGTCCGCAGCTGTTCGAGGCCTTCTGGACCACCAAGGAAGAGGGGATCGGCGTGGGCCTGAGCATCAGCCGCAGCATTGTCGAGGCCAACGGCGGCCAGATCTGGGCGCAAGCCAATTCGCCCGGCGGCGCGGTGTTCCGCTTCAGCCTGCCGGCCAACGTCAAGGAGCCGGCATGACGGCATCTCAGTGCGGGGCCACGGAAGCCGTGGTCTATGTCATCGACGACGACACCTCCATGCGCGCAGCGCTGGAGGATCTGCTGGCCTCGGTCGGCCTGGCGGTGCATACCTTCGCGTCGGTGCGCGAGTTCCTGGAGCACGAACGCGCTGACGCGCCAGGCTGTCTGTTGCTCGATGTGCGCATGCCCGAGCAAAGCGGCATGGATTTCCATCAGCGCATGGCGCAGCTGGGGCTGCGCCTGCCGGTGGTTTTCATCACCGGCCATGGTGACATCGCCATGGGCGTGAAGGCCATCAAGCGCGGGGCAATCGAGTTTCTCACCAAGCCGTTTCGCGACCAGGAACTGCTGGACGCCATTCAGCAGGGCATCGAGCAGGATCGCCAGCGTCGCAGCCAGGAGGCCGCCGCCGCCGCGCTGCAATCGCGCTGGCAATCGCTCAGCGAGGGCGAGCGCGACGTGGCGCGGCTGGTGGCGCAGGGCCTGTTGAACAAACAGGTCGCCGCACAGCTGGACCTCAGCGAGGTCACCGTCAAGGTGCGGCGCGGCAACGTCATGCGCAAAATGCAGGCCCAGTCCCTGGCCGACCTGGTGCGGCTGTGCGAGAAGCTGGGCGTCTAGCGCCGCCCGGCCTGCCGGCTCAGAGCGGGGTTTTGCCGGTGTTTTCGGGGTGGCGCAGAAAATCGAAATCGCAACCCTGGTCGGCCTGTGTGACCGTGGACAGATACAGCTTCCGATAACCGCGCTCGTGGCCAGGCTGGGGGGCGGGTGCGCGCCAGTCCGCGGCCCGGCGCTGGAGTTCGGCCTCATCGACCAGCAGCGACAGTTCGCGCCGCGCCACGCTCAGGCGGATGCGGTCGCCGGTGCGCACCAGGGCGAGGGGGCCGCCGATCGCGGCTTCGGGGGTGACATGCAGCACGATGGTGCCCCAGGCCGTGCCGCTCATCCTGCCATCGGAAATGCGCAGGATGTCTTTGACGCCGGCGCGCGCCAGCTTGCGCGGGATGGGCATGTAGCCGGCCTCGGGCATGCCCGGCGCGCCTTTGGGGCCGATCTGTTTGAGCACCATGATGTCATCCGGGCCGATATCGAGCGCCTCGTCATCGACACGGCGCGTCATGTCCTCCAGGTTTTCGAACACCACGGCACGCCCCTCATGCTCCATCAGGGCCGGCGAGGCGGCGGATTGCTTGATGATGGCCCCGCCGGGGGCGAGGTTGCCGCGCAGCACGGCAATGCCGCCCTGTGCATAGATGGGGCGGGCCAGCGGCCGGATGACGTCCTGCCCGAAGGCGGCCGGGGCGGCGTCCAGCTCCTGGCCGAGCGTGCGGCCGGTGATGGTCATGACGTCCAGGTGCAGCAGGGGGCGCAGTTCGCGCAGCAGGGCGCGCATGCCGCCGGCCTTGTGGAAGTCTTCCATGTAATGCTGGCCGGAGGGTTTCAGGTCGACCAGCACCGGGGTTTCCTTGCCGATGCGGTCGAAGGCGTCCAGGTCGACCTCGATGCCCAGGCGCCCGGCGATGGCGGTCAGGTGAACGATGCCGTTGGTCGAGCCGCCGATGGCCAGCAGCACGCGCAAGGCGTTCTCGAATGCCTTGGGCGTCAGGATGTGTTGCGGCGTGAGTGCGCTGCCTGCCAGGTTGACCGCCTGGCGGCCGGTCTGCTCGGCGATGCGCATGCGATCGGCCGTGACGGCCGGCGGCGAGGCGGAGCCGGGCAGCGCGATGCCCAGGGCCTCGACCACGCAGGCCATGGTGCTGGCCGTGCCCATGACGGAACAGGTGCCGACGCTGGCCACCAGCTGGTCGTTGACATCGGCGATCTCGGCCGCGTCGATCTCCTCGGCGCGATAACGCCCCCAGAAGCGGCGGCAGTCGGTGCAGGCGCCGACGCGCTCGCCCCGGTGCGAGCCGGTCAGCATCGAGCCGGTGACCAGTTGAATGGCCGGCAGGCCGACGCTGGCAGCCGCCATCAGCTGAGCCGGCACGGTCTTGTCGCAGCCACCGATCAGGACTACCGCATCCATGGGCAGGGCCTTGAGCATTTCTTCGGTATCCAGCGCCATGAGATTGCGCAGATACATGCTGGTGGGGGCGGCGAAGCTCTCGTGGATGGAGATCGTCGGAAACTCCACCGGCAGGCCGCCGGCCAGCATCACGCCGCGCTTGACCGCCTCCATCAGCTGCGGCATGTTGCCGTGGCAGGGATTGAAGCCGCTGCCAGTATTGGAAATGCCGATGATGGGGCGGTCCAGCGCGTCGTCGCTCAGGCCGGCTCCCTTGATGAACGCCTTGCGCAGAAACAGCGAAAAACCCGCGTCTCCATAACTGGTGAGCCCTTTGCTCATGCCGGCATGAACGGGCTGGGAGATCGGCTTGGATGACATGTGGCGTGGTCCTTGTGGCGGAAAGGCGCTGCTGGGCTCAGCAGGAGGTGTACGCGGTCTTGACGGTGGTGTAGAACTCGGCGGCGTAGCGGCCTTGTTCGCGCGGGCCGTAGCTGGAAGCCTTGCGTCCGCCGAAGGGGGCGTGGAAGTCCACGCCCGCCGTCGGGCAGTTCACCATGACCATGCCTGCCTGGGCGGCGCGCTTGAAGTGGCTGGCATGCTTGAGCGAGGTAGTGCAGATGCCGGCCGACAGCCCATACTCGGTGTCGTTGGCGACGGCCAGGGCCTGCTCGTAATCGGCCACCGGAATGGCCGCGGCGATGGGGCCGAAGATTTCTTCCTGGCAGATGCGCTGGCGGTTGTCGCAATCGACGAACAGCGCCGGGCTCAGGTAGTGGCCGGGAGTGGCGCGCGTCAGGCGTTCGCCGCCGCACAGCAGCCGCGCGCCTTCGTCTCGGCCGATCTGCAGGTAGCGAAGATTCTGTTCCAGCTGGCGTTCATCGACGACCGGCCCGATCTGCGCGTCCGGCGCCAGGGCGTGGTCGACCCTGAGCGATTGCATGCGTTGCTGCATGGCGGCGATGAAGCGGGGATAGATGCCTCGCTGCACGATCAGCCGGCTGGAGGCGGTACAGCGTTGCCCGGTGGCGTAGAAGGCCCCGTTGATGGCGCACTCCACGGCCGTGTCCAGGTCGGCGTCATCCAGGATGACGAGCGGGTTCTTCCCGCCCATTTCCAGCTGCACTTTCGCCAGCCGGGCAGCGGCGGCCTGCGCAACGCGCTGGCCGGTGGCCGCCGAGCCGGTGAAGGAGAGGGCCTGGATGCCGGGGTGCTCCAGCATGGCTTGTCCCACTATGCTCCCGCGTCCCATCACCAGGTTGAACGTGCCGGCCGGCAGGCCGGCGCGGCTGATGATCTCGCTCAGGGCCCAGGCGCTGGCCGGCACCAGGTCGGCCGGCTTGAACACCACGCTGTTGCCGTAGGCCAGTGCGGGCGCGATCTTCCAGGCGGGGATGGCGATGGGGAAGTTCCAGGGCGTGATGATGCCGATCACGCCCACCGGTTCCCGGGTGACTTCCACGTCGATACCCGGGCGTCCCATGGGCAGCCGCTCGCCTGGCACGCGCAGGGCTTCTCCGGCGAAGAAGCGGAAGATGCGCGCCGCGCGCTCGACCTCGCCGCGGGCTTCGGGCAGGGTCTTGCCCTCTTCACGGGCCAGCAGTTCGGCCAGCGCCTGCTGGCGCGCCTGGATTTCGATGCCGATGGCGTCCAGGGCGTCGGCGCGTTGCTGCGCGGTGGCGGCGGCCCAGGCGGGCTGGGCTTGCTGCGCGGCACACACCGCCAGGTCGACCTGGGCAGCGTTGCCCTGGGCGTACAGACCGACGATGTCCTGCAGGTCGGAGGGGTTGATGTTGGGGCTGGCGCTCTCGCCGGCCGTCCACCGGCCGGCGATAAAGTTCTCGTGCATGCTGCGGCTGTCTCTTTGTGTCATGGCAGGCGGTGCGGTTCAGAAGAAGGTGGTCAGGGCCTTGGCGGTGAGCACGTTCTGGTTCAACAGGATCAGGCGGCGGCGGATGCGCCATTGGCCGTCGACGCGCAGCAGCAGATCTTCGCGCCGGCCGACCAGCAAGTTGGTTTCGGTCTGCAGGCGGTTCTGGTAGACCAGAAACCGCGAGTGCGCCTGGACGCGCTCGGGCTCGGCGCAAGCGCCGCGAGGCACGAACACGCGCACATTCGTGATCAGATGCGAGATGCGCGAGGCAGGCTCTTCGGCCCAGTGAATGCCGGTATTGATCTGGGCCACGCGTTGACTGAGTGTTTCGATGCCCTCGTCGAACCAGGCGCTCTCTCCAGGCCGGGTGTATTCGTGGTCGCGCTGGTCGCGGCGCACGTTGCGCGCCAGGGGCATGCGGTACTCGATCTGCGGATGAAGCAGCGCCAGCCAGGCGTCGAATTGGCGGGTGTCCAGAAGATCGGCTTCCATGAAGAAGAAGTCCTGGATTTCCCACCAGAGATCGCGTCCGGCGGCGACATATTCGGTATCGGTCGTGACGGTATCGGTCGTGGTGGTGTCGGTCATGGCGAGGCTCGGTGAAAGGGTGGGCGGCGGGCGGGCGCGTGCATCGCCGCCGGGGCAGCGATGCACGCGCCGCACTCAGGCCTGGCGGCGTTCCCAGATGTCCGGGTTGACCATCGCCACGGGTTTTTTCCCCGCCAGCGCGTCCATCAGGTTGTGGGCCGCGAGGTCGATCATGGCGCGCCGGGTTTCCACCGTGGCGCTGCCGATGTGGGCCTGCAACACGACGTTGGGCATGGCGCACAAGAGGCTTTCAGGCGGCAGTGGTTCGGTTTCCATGACGTCCAGGCCGGCGCCGGCCAGACGGCCCGCCTGCAGCGCGGCGATCAGCGCCGCCTCGTCGACCACCGCGCCGCGCGCAGTGTTGATCAGGTAGGCGGTGGGTTTCATCAGCCCCAGTTCGCGCGCGCCGATGCTGTGGCGCGTCTGCGGGTCGAGCGGGATGTGGATGCTGAGCACGTCGGATTCGGCAAACAGCGCATCCCGTTCGCGGTAGCTCGCCAGGCCGCTGGCCTCGGCTTCGCTGTCCTGCCGGCGGTTGTGGTAGATGACCGGCATGTCGAAGGCGTGCGCGATGCGGGCCACTTCGCGTCCGATCCGGCCCATGCCCAGCAGGCCGAGGGTCTTGCCGCGGATGTCGTGCGCCAGCGGGAAGGCGCCCTTGGTCCAGGCGCCGCTGCGCACAAAGGCATCGCCGGCCACCAGGTTGCGCGCCAGACAGAGGATCAGGCCGAAGGTCAGGTCGGCCACGGCGCCGTCGAGCACCTTGGGGGTATTGCACATCAGCACGCCGTGTTCGTTCATTGCGGGGATGTCGACGTTGTCGAAACCGACCGCGAAGTTGGAAACCACGCGCAGCGCGGGCATGGCTGCCAGCAGATCGCGGTCGATCTTGCTGCGCACCGTGCAGAGGATGCCTTGCACCTGCCGGGCCTGTTCGGCGCCCAGGGTCTGGACAATCGCCTGGCCGGTCGGCACGTCGATGATTTCGGTCTGGGCGGCGAGCTGCTCGCGCAGATCCTGGGGCAGCGGCGCGGAGACGACGACTAAGGGCTTGGCCATGGGAAATGCTCCTTCAGTAAGAGATTGGGGACAGCAAGAAAGGCGGGATGCGGAAACCGGGCTTCAGAGGACACTTTCAATGTCGGTGGCGAAGATGGCGTGTTCCTTGCCATCGAGCAGCCCGGGCGAGGTGGGGTGTTCGAGGTAACGGCAGATGATCCAGGTGCCGTCCAGCGGGTTGTCGGCCACTTCGGCGATGGCGCCATCGGCGGTGCGCACCCGGGCGCCCGGGGTCAGCGTGGCAAGGTTGACGTTCTTGAATTCGGACATGGCAGGGCTTTGCGGTTCAGAGGCAGAGTTGTTCGGCGGGGATGCGCACACGCATGCCGTCGAGCTCTTCGCCGATGATGATCTGACAGGACAGGCGGCTGGTCGGTCCGGCCTGCGGCACGATTTCCAGCAGGGCCTGCTCGGTGAAGTCGGCCGGCGGCAGGCGGGCGTGGACCTCGGGATCGAGCAGGACATGGCAGGTGCCGCAGATGGCCCCGCCGCCACACTCGGCCACGATGCCGGGCAGCCCTTGTTGTCTTGCGGCCTCCATCAGCGACCAGCCATTGGGGATCTCCAGCGTCTGTTCGCTGCCGTCGGGGTGTTCAAAAATCACATGAGGCATGGTGTTGCGGCTCCTTTCAATGAAGCAGTGCGGGGGCCGGCTCGTCGCTGGCGGTGCCGATGCGCTTGACGGCGCGCATGAATTCGACCGGGCTGTCCACGGCCTCGACCACGGCCAGCTGGCCGCCCTGGCGACGTTCGACCAGCCAGCCCTTGGCCGTGTCGAACACGCGGTCGTGCACCGCAAGGCCGGGATCGATCAGGCCGGCCATCTGCAGGCGGCAGCCCTGCTGTTCGGACCAGAAGGTGGGGGGGCGGGCCGGGGGTGGCGCGCCACCGGCGATGTGGGCGGCCGCAGAGCGGGCCTGTTCGAGCGCGTTCTGCACGCTTTCGATGCGTATCGCCGCAGCGCTGGCGCCGCGCGGCTGGCTGGCGCAGTCGCCGATGGCGTAGATGTCCGGCGCGCTGCTGCGGCAGGCGGCATCAATGACGATGCCGTTGTCGCAGCGCAGGCCCGCCGCGCGCGCCAGCGCATCGTTGGCTTGGGCGCCCACGCTCTGCAGCACCAGGTCGGTCGGCAACACGCCGCCATCGTCCAGCACAACCTGCCAGCCCTGGCTATCGCGCCGCCATTGCCGGATGCGTGCCTGACGCAGGATCCGGATGCCGGCCTGCTCATGCAGCGCTTGCAGGCGCGCGGCGGTTTCGGGCGAGACCTTTCCGGCCATCAGACCGGTCGATTGCTCCAGCACGGTGACCTGCAGGCCCAGCTTGGCGGCGCTGGAGGCAGCCTCCAGACCCAGGTAGCCGCCGCCGATGATGATCAGCCGGTGGCCGGGCAGCATGGCCTGTCGCAAGGCCAGGGCGTCGTCGAACTGGCGGATGACGTGGCAGGGCAAGCCCTCGGGCAGCTCCAGCAGGCGGGCGCGCGCGCCAGTGGCGATGACGCAATGCCGATAGTGGATGTCGCGGCCATCCTGCGTTTGTGCGCGATGCGCCTGAGGCAGCAGGGCGCTGACCGTCACGCCGGGCAGGAAGGTGATGTCCCGCTGTGCGCAGGCCTGGGGCGAGAGCAGCGTCATGCGCTCGGCATCGGTGTGCCCGGCCAGCACGCCCTTGGATAGCGGCGGGCGTTGATAGGGATGGCGGTCCTGCGCGTCCAGCAGCAGGATGCGGCCGGCGTAGCCCGCCGCACGCAGCGCCTGCGCGCATTCGGCGCCGGCGTGGCTGGCGCCGATGATGAGGACGTCGGCCTGCAGCACAGGCGGCCCTTCGTTTTGCATGGTTGTCTCCCCCGTCTGATGCGGTTGTTCTGGTCTACATGGCCGGCGGCGGACCCGGCAGCCGGCCCCTTCAGGACATGGTGCCGGCCTCGCTCATGCCTTGCGCCCCATGCAGCAGGCTGTGCGCGCGCAGGCGGGTCTCGGTGTTCTCGATATGGGTGCGCGCGTGGCGCCGCGCCAGTTCGGCGTCGCCGTCGGCGATGGCCTGGTAGAGCGTCTCGTGCTCGTGCTGGGCGTCGATGCCGCGTTTCGCCTGCGCGGACCGGGTGCGCGAAACACGCAGGTTGCGATCCAGCAGCGAACTCAGAAAGTTGAAGAACTCGACGTAGTAGGTGTTGTGGGTGGCTTCGGCGATGGTGCGGTGAAAGTGCATGTCGGCCTCAACGCCGGCCACGATGTCATCGGAGTCGATGGCCAGGGCCATGCCGCGCAGCGCCGCGCGCATGGCGGCGAGGTCATTGAGCGTGCGGCGGGTCGCGGCCAGGGAGGCGGCCTCGATCTCGAAGCCGCGCCGCAACTCCACGATCGCCAGGATCTGCTCGACATCGTCCAGGCCAGCACCCTGCATGCGCAGCACGAAAGGGCGTTCGGTGGCCGTGATGGTCAGGCCGCGGCCCTGCTTGCTGCTGACCATGCCGTCGGCTTTCAGGCGGGACACCGCCTCGCGCAGCACGGTGCGCGACACCCCCAGGCGTTCGGCAATGATCTGTTCGGGCGGCAGGATCTCGCCCAGCTTGTACTGCCCGCTGGTGATCTCGCGGACCAGCATTTCCGCGACCCGGTCTGTCAGGTTGGGTTCGGCGGCGGAGGGCAGATTGCGTTGTCGTTTCAAAAAGGCCATGTGTGTTCCCTTGCAGCACCGGAAAGGGCTGCGTCGAAGGCTTGTATGTTTATACGACAAACTTTCGTCATCATCAATATTTTCTGGGTAAGGGTATTCGATTACGAGGCAAACTATTGAAATCAGGCGAGTTTAGATCGTAGTATTAGTTTGTATGATTATCGGAGTTTATGGGGGGCGTGGCAGTTCGTGAGCGTTCCCTGAGGCATGAACCAAGGGGAAGAAATGAAAGCCATTGATGAGTTGGTGCGCGCTGACGAGGGGTTGGTCAGCCGTGCAATCTTTGCCGATGAAGAAATTTTCCAGCAGGAAATCAAGCGTATCTTTGCGCGCGCATGGCTGTTCGTCGGCCATGAAAGCCTGGTGCCCAAACCGGACGACTATTTCGTGTCTCGCATGGGGACCGACTCGGTCATCCTGACGCGCGACCGGCAGGGGCAGATCCAGGTGTTGCTCAACAGTTGCACGCATCGGGGCATGAAGCTCTGTCGCTACGACCATGGCAACAACCGCACTTTCACCTGTCCGTATCACGGCTGGAGTTTCTCCACCGATGGCAACCTGGTGGAGCGGCCCGGCGAACTGGTCGGGGTGCCGGGCTTCGCCACGCACTATCTGTCGGAGCTGGACAAGAAACAGTGGGGCCTGAAGTCGGTCGCCCAGGTCTGCAACTACAAGGGCACCATCTGGGCCACCTGGGATGAGAACGCACCGCCGTTTGAAGCCTACCTGGGCGACATGCGCCTTTACCTGGATGCCGCGCTGGACCATCGGGATGGCCGCGAGGGCGGCTCGGTGGTGATTGGCGGGGTCCAGAAGTGGCGCATCCCGGCCAACTGGAAACTGCCCGCCGAGAATTTCATCGGCGACCTGTATCACGACATCAGCCATCGTTCGGTCGATATCGTGGGCATCGGGCCCAGCGGCGGGAAAGGGCGCCGCGATCCCATGAAAGGCAGGGTGGCGATTGCCTTTCCGCAGCTGGGGCATGGCCTGCTGGGCAACCTGCCGCACTTCGAGGAACCCGAATTCACCGCGATGTACCAGAGCGACCCGGAGATCGCCGAGTACTACCGCCAGATCCATGAGCGCAGGATTCTCAACCTGGGTGATGGCATGCGGGTGCGCCACCGGGTGGGCACCATCTTTCCCAATATGTCTTTCCACGGCATCCAGCCGCGCACGCTGACGGTGTTTCATCCCATCAGCGCCACGGAGATGGAGATGTGGCGCATGTATCTGGTCGACGAGGATGCGCCCGAAGCCGTCAAGGAGATGGCGCGGCACTACTACCTGAGGTATTCCGGCCCTGGCGGCATGACCGAGTCGGATGACCTCGAGAACTGGAGCCAGGCGACCGAGGCCAGCAAGGGCGCGGTGGCTCAGGACATGTTCTTCAACTATCAGATGGGGCTCGGCCACAGCACGCCGATTCCCGAGCTGCGCGGCGCGGTGCTCAGCAATGAGTACACCGAGGAGAACGCGCGGGCCTATTACCGGCGCTGGGCCCACTTCATGGGCGGCGCGGACTGGGCCGGCCTGATGCCCGAAAGCTGAGCGGGACGGGCCGATACTGCGGCGCCACCAGGGGCAGCGCCCCTTCTGCGCACCGTCCATTCGCAAGCAAGGCAGCACCACGCCGGGCCAGAACCGGCGACCTGCCATCAAGGGGAAAGCTGTGAAACGACGTACCGTATTGAAGACGTTGGGCGCCTTCGCGTGCCTGGGCCTGCCAGGGCCGGGGCGTGCGGCGCCGACCACTTTCGGGCCCCGGCCCGTCTCCATCATCGTGCCTTACGCGCCGGGCGGCGTGACCGACATCGCCGGCCGGGTCATGGCCGAAATCCTCAACAAGCATTACGACCATACGGTCGTGGTCGAGAACCGGCCCGGCGCCAGCGGCCTGATCGGCCTGCAGGCCGTGGCCGCGGCCAAGCCCGACGGCCACGCCCTGGTGATCGGGGGGCTGGGCAGCAACGTGATTCCCCCGGCGGTCACGCGCGGTCTGCCGCTGGATATCGTCAAGGCCTTCGTGCCGATAGCCCAGGCCGCCGAGTTTGTGAACGTGCTGGTGGTGACCCGGGATGCTCCCTATGCCAGCGTGCCCGAGCTGGTGCAGGCCATTCGCGCCGCCCCGCCCGGGCATTTCACCTATGGGTCCACCGGGGTGGGCTCCTCGGTGCATCTGGCCTCCGAGTTCTTCGCCCAGACCCAGCAGGTCAAGCTGACCCACGTGCCGTATCGGGGCGGCTCGGAAATGATGGTCGACCTCGTCAACGGCGGGTTGCAGCTCTGTTTCAACAATCTGCCGGCCGTCCTGCCCCTGATCCGCAGCGGCAAGGTGCGCCCGGTAGCCGTGACCAGCAGTTATCGCACAGCCCACCTGCCGGATGTCCCCACGATGCAGGAGCAGGGTGTGGCCGATTTCGACGTCGCCAGCTGGCTGGGCATCTACGGCCCGGCGGCCATGCCCGCCGCCCTGGTGCAGGAGCTGGGCACGGTGCTGGCGCAGGGGCTGGCGCAACCGGTCTATCGCGAAAAACTGGAGGTGGCCGGTTTTGAACCCAAGCCGGCCGATGCGGCCGGCTTTGCCGAGCGCAACCGCCAGGAGTTCATCCGTTGGCGCGATATCGCCCAGCGGGCCGGCATTTCCTTGCAGTTTGGACAGGCTTGATGCACCGCCGCCGAGACCAGGAGAAAACTCATGGACCGACGTAATGTATTGAAGTGGCTGGGGGTGGGAGCAGTCGGCGGCGTGTTGCCGGCACGGGCGCAGGGCGACTATCCCTCGCGGCCCATCACCATCATGGTGGGTTCCACGCCCGGCAGCGCAACGGATCTGGCCGCGCGGTTGGCTGCCGAGGTGCTGCGCGATGCCTTCGGGCAAAGCGTGGTGGTCGAGAACAAGGCCGGCGCCGGAGGGGTGATCTGCATGCAGGCCGTGGCCGCCCGCGCGCCGGATGGCTATACCTTGCAGCTGGGTGGTCTGGGGCACAACGTGATTCCCGCCGTCACGCGCGCCGACATGCCGCTGGATGTCTCCACCAGCCTGATGCCCATCGCGCAGGCGGCCGAGTTCCTCAATGTGCTGCTGGTCGGGCAGGATCACCCCGCCAACACGCTGCAGGAATTCATCGACTACCAGAAGAAGGCGGACAAGGTGCTGCTTTATGGCAGCAATGGGGTCGGCAGTTCCTCGCACCTGACCAGCGAGCTTTTCGGGCAGCGCACGGGCCTGAAGGTGCAGCACGTGCCCTACAAGGCGGCCAGCGATGCCCTGGTCGGCGTGTCGCAGGGGGATCTGGACCTGCTGTTCATGAACCTGCCGCCCAGTCTGCCCATGATCCAGTCCGGGCGCCTGAAGCCGCTGGCGGTCACCAGCGCCTATCGGGCAAGGCAGTTGCCGCAGGTGCCGACCATGCAGGAGCAAGGCATGGAAGACTTCGAGGTGACCAGCTGGCTCGGGCTCTATGGGCCCGCCGGCATCCCCGAACCGATCGTGCGCAAGCTGGCGGCGGCCTTGCTCAAGGGTTTTGACACGCCGGACTATGAAAGCAAGTTCATCTCCGCCGGCTTTGAGCGGCGGCTGAGGGATACGGCCGACTTCACCGCCTGGAATCGTTCTGAGCGCGATCGATGGGGCGAAGTCGCCGAGAAGGGCGGCCTGCAGAAGCTGAACTAGGCCGGGCAGGCCGGCACGCGCCGGCCTGCCGCCCCGGCGGGTTCAGCGCCGTTGGTAGAACTTCAGTTTGTCGACGTCCAGGGTGACGCCCAGCCCGGGCGCATCAGGCACCTCCAGGGCGTAGTCGCTGAAGGCAAGGGCGGGCGCGGCAATGTCGTCGGTCAGCAGGTGGGGGCCGAAAAGCTGCGCGCCCAGGGTGAGATTGGGCAGCGTGGAGAAGATCTGCGCATAGGCGGAGGTGCCGATCTGCCCTTCGATCATGGTGCCGCCGAACAGCTGGATGCCGGCTGCCTGCGCAATGTTGCCGACCTGTTGGGTGCGCAGCATGCCGCCATGCTTGGTGATCTTGATCGAGAAGGCGTCAGCCGCGCCGCAGGCGGCGATGCGCAGGGCATCATGCGGCGTCATGACGCCTTCGTCGGCCATGATGGGCACGGTAAAGCGCTCGGTCAGGCGGCGCATGCCGTCGATGTTGTGGGCCGGCAGGGGTTGTTCGATGATCTCGATGCCGCCGGCCTCCAGCTGGGCGATGCCCCAGGTGGCGGTCGCCTCGTCCCATCCCTGGTTGATGTCCACGCGCACCCGTGCGCGTTCGCCCAGCGCCTCGCGGATGGCCAGCGCGCGGTCGACGTTCTCTTGCGGGTCGCCCTTGCCGATCTTGACCAGAAAGAGACGGTAGCGGCCTTCGTCCAGGCGGGCGAGGGCTTCGTCGATGTCTTTGCCGATTTCGCCGTTGCCCAGTACCCAGAGCAGCGGCAGGCGGTCGTGCACCTTGCCGCCGAACAACTGGTGCGCCGGCACGCCCAGCGCCCGGCCCAGGGCGTCGACGCAGGCCATTTCGATGCCGCCCTTGGCGTAGGCGTTGCCCTTGATGATCTTGTCCATGTGCAGGTGCAGCGCACCCAGCTGGCGGATGTCGCAGCCGATCAGGTGGGGAGCCAGGCATTCGTCGATCATGGCCTTGATGGCGCCCGGCGCTTCTTCGCCATAGTGCGGGATGATGGCGATCTCACCCAGGCCTTCGGCGCCGCAGGCGGTGCGCACGCGCACGATGACCTGGCTGTGGCGGTCGATCACCGCCATGGCGAGCTTATGCGGCCGGGCGATGGGAAGGTCGACGATGAAGCTTTCGATAGTCTGTAGTTTCATCATGCCTCCGGGAGATAGCACACGCCGTCGACATAGGCCTGGCGCCAGCGCGAGATGCGCACCTCGGCGAACAGCGCACCCTGGCTGAAGGGGTCGGCGTCGATGAAGGCCTGGGCCTGCGCGCGCGTGTCGGCGCGGATGATGTAGAGGCCGCCGCCGGCGTCGCTGCCGTCGTCATGCAGCTTGGCGCCGCAGGCCAGCAACTCGGCGGCATGGGCCTGCAGGAAGGCCAGGTGGGCCGGGCGCAGTTGCTGGCGCAAGGCCTGGTGATCGGGTTTGTCGAAGGTCTCGATGAAGTAGGGCATCAGGGTTCCGCTCAGTTGAGGCTGCCTTCCAGGCCGGTGGCGCGCAGCAGCGTGCGGTGGCTGGAGAGTTGTTCGTCCACCAGCTGACCCAGGGCCTGGGGCGTGGAGGGGGTCAGCATGAAGTCCTGCATCTGCATGGTCTGCCGGACCTGGGGGTTTTCCATTGCGGTGTGGAAGGCCTGGTTCAGGCGTTCGACGGTGTCGGCCGGCATGCCTGCCGGGCCGAACAGGCCCAGCCAGGGCGCGATGGGGAAGTTGCCCACGCCGGCCTCGGCCATCGTGGGGACATCGGGCGCGTTGGGGCTGCGTTGCGGCAGCACGGTGGCGAGCGCCTTGAACTTGCCGGCCTTGACCTGCGGCATGCCGGTGCCGGCGGTGGCGACCGCGGCATCCAGGTGCCCGCCCATGATGTCGTTGATGACAGGGGGCTCGCCCTTGTAGGGCACGTTCAGGATGTCCAGGCCGGCGGCCTGCGCCACATAGGCGAAGGACAGCAGACCGGTGACGTTGCCCGAGCCATAGCTCAGCTTGCCGGGGTGGCGTTTGACGTGGTCGATGAAGCCTTGCAGGGTGTCGCCGGGCACGTCGGCGCGGGTGTAGAGAAAGAAAGCGTAGCGGCCGATGTCGGTGATGGGCGTGAAGTCCTTCAGCGGATCGTAGGGCGATTGCTTGCGCATCACCGGCACGCCCGACATGGGGCTGTTGGTCGCGATCAGCAGGGTGTAGCCGTCGGGCGCGGCATGCTTGACCTCGGCGGCTGCGATCGCGCCATCGGCGCCGGGTTTGTTCTGGATGATGATGGGCTGGCCCAGCGTCTGGCCGGCTTCCTTGGCCAGCGTGCGGGCGATCAGGTCAGTCGAGGAGCCCGCCGGGAAATGCACCACCAGCGTGATCGGCTTGTCGGGAAAGGCGGCCTGCGCCGGCAGCGCGGCCGTCAGGCCGGCGCACAGCAGCGCCAGGCCGGGAAGGAGGGATTTCATGGTTGGTCTCCTGATAGTTGTAGGGGCAGGGAAATTCTATTGACAGGAGATCGATCTGAATAATGATATAAATCTCTGAAATCGTTCGTTTTCAGCGATCAGTTACCGACCGTGGAAATCCGTCAGCTCAAATACTTTCTGGAGGCCGCGCGCCTGGAGCACATCACCCAGGCGGCGCAGTCGCTGCATATCACCCAATCGACCTTGTCGCACCAGTTGCGCCAGCTGGAGGCCGAGCTGGGCACGCCGCTGTTCGACCGGGTCGGGCGGCAGGTGCGCCTGACCGAGGCCGGCCGTCTGCTGGTGCGCTTTGCGCAGCGCGCGCTGCGCGACCTGGATGAAGGCCGTCTGGCGCTGCAGTCGCTCAACAGTCTGGAGAGCGGCGAGCTTCGGGTGGGGGTCATCACCACGTATACCAACTCCTTGTTGTCGCGCGCGATCGCGGCGTTCGCGACCCACTATCCGGGCGTGCACCTGTCGATCCAGGATCTGCCCATGGCGCAGATCGAGCGCGGGCTGCAGGACGGCATGCTGGATCTGGGGATGGGTTTCATCAATCCCGACGCCGAATCCCTGCTTGAGAGCGAGCCGCTGTTCTCCGAGCGGCTGATGCTGCTGGTCCGTGAGGACCATCCGCTGGCCGCGCGCCGTGTGATCGGCCGCAAGGATCTGCCGTCGCTGGATATCGTGCTGCAGTCGCGCCAGTACATTTCGCGCCAGCTGATCGAGCGCCATCTGGCGCGCGATATCGCCGGCAGGGTGCGCATCGAGCTGGATTCCCTGCAGGCCATGCAGAGCATCGTGGCCAACAGCCATCTGGCCTGCATGCTGTTCGAGGGGGCCGTGATCGCGCAGCCGGGCCTGCGGGCGATTCCCATCGGTTCGCCTCGCGTGATCCGCAGCGCGGCGTTGCTGTGGCCGCGCGAGCGCTACCGCTCGGCGGCGGCGCGTGAGTTCGCCCGGCGGGTCAAGGCGGACCTGCCGCAGAACATACGGGCGGCGGCAGCCCGCGACGGTTGAGTCAGCGCCTGGCGGCTTCGTCGACCTGGACCAAACGCATCACCGCCAGGCCGCGCAGCGTGCCAAAGATCAGGGCGGCGAAGCGCCCGGGCTCGGCCTGACCGGCCGGAAAACCGAGACGAAACGGGCGAAGTGCTTGGGGTCGTACGCCGCACGCTGGTCATCGATGCGCTGGAGCCGCTCGGCAGTGGTTTTGCAGCCGAAGAACAGACCCCAGGCCCCGCTGTGGCTGGGCCGGCCATGGACCTCCTGCCAGCCCCCTGTGCCAACTCGCGGGCGCGGACACCGGGGGCAGGCCTGGCGGCCTGCTCCCGGTGTGCCGGCCTAGAGACCCGGGAGCCGGCCTTCGCAGATCTCGGCGCAAAGGTCCTTCAGGCGGCCGGGATTCATGGCGTAGGGGTGGTCGATGCCCAGCAAGGCCATGTTGCGATGGACTTCCTCGCGCAGCAGATGGAGCGCGTGCATCACGCCATCGGCGCCGGCGCAGGCCACGGCGTAGTTGAACGGCCGGCCTGCGAACACGCAGCGCGCGCCCAGGGCGATGGCCTTGAGCACGTCCGAACCCCGCCGGATGCCGCTGTCCATCATGACCACCAGGCCCGGCGCGGCGGCCACCACCTCGGGCAGGGCGGTCATTGGCGAGATGGCGCAATCGACCTGCCGTCCGCCGTGGTTGGAGACGATGATGCCGTTGGCGCCGACCTGGGCGCAGCGTTCGGCGTCCGCTCCGCTCAGGATGCCCTTGATGATCAGGTCGCCTTGCCAGGCGTCGCGCGCCTGCCGGATGTGGTCCCAGGTGAAGTTGTCGCGGTTCTTGACGTCCTTCTGCAGGGATTTCGACAGTACCGGGTTGCCCCGGTCGGCGCGCCAGTTCTCCAGATGCGGCATGCCCTGGGCGACGAGGGTGCGCAGAAACGTGCCGAACAGCCAGCGCGGGTGGGTCAGGCCCTGGACGGCCAGGTCCAGGCTGGGCCGCAGGGGCGAGGAGAAGCCGTTGCGGATATAGCGGTCGGGGCTGACCGAGACGGGAATGTCGACGGTCAGCACCAGCTGGCGATAGCCGGCCTGCGCGGCGCGCGCCAGCAGGCGCTGGATTTCTTCGCGCGAGCCGGGCAGGTAGGCCTGGAACCAGGCGCGCGGCGCAGCCTGGGCGACGGTCTCCAGGCGCGTGAGCGAGGCGCCGCTCAGCACATAGGGGACATTCATCTGCGTGGCGCTGCGGGCCAGCGCCACGTCGCCGCGATAGGCGTACATGGCGCCCAGCCCCACCGGCGAGATGCCGAAGGGACTGTCGTACTCGTGGCCGAACAGCTCGATGCGCTGGTGACGGGCCGACACGTCATTGAGCATCTGCGGCACGAAGGCGTAGCGGTCAAAGGCGCTGCGGTTGCGCCGCAGCGTGACCTCGTCTTCGGCGCCGTTCTGGATGTAGCTGAACATGGCCCGGGGCAGTTTGCGGCGGGCGCCGGCCTCGAAGTCGTGCAGATTGTGGATACGGGAGAGGCGCATGAGGGCTTCCTGTGAGGCGGCAGGGGGATCAGAGCTTCAGGTTGGCTTTCTGCACCACGTCACGCCATTTGTTCTGCTCGGCCACCACAAACTGTTCGAAAGCCTCGCCCGGCAGATACGACGGAGTGATTCCCACGTCCTGGAGCTTCTTCAGGAATTCCGGCTTGGCGTAGACCTTGGAGAGGGCCTGGGTGTAGCGCTCCACCGTGGCGGGTGAGGCGCCCTTGGGCAGCCACAGGCCGAACCACGACAGCACTTCATAGTCGGGGAAGCCTTGCGAGGCCAGGGCCGGGGTCTCGGGCAGCTGCGTGCTGGGGGTCTTGGAGGACACGGCCAGGGCGCGCAGCTTGCCGGCCTGCACCTGGGGCAGCAGGGTGGAAATGTTGTCGAACTGGAAGTCGATGTGCCCGCCGATCAGATCGGTGATGGCCGGGGCGGTGCCGCGATACGGCACGTGCGACAGGCGCATGTCGGGATGGATCTGCTTCATCAGTTCGCCGGAGAGATGGGCGGTCGTGCCGCTGCCGGGCGAACCGAAGCTCAGATCCTGCTTGCCGGCCTTGGCGCGCAGGTCATCGACCGTCTTGATGTCGGAAGTGGCGCTGACCACCAGCAGGTTGGGCAGGGCCACGACCCGGGCGATGGGGGTGAAGTCCTTGGCCGGGTCATAGCCCAGCGATTGATACAGGGCCGGATTGATGGCGTGGGTGCTGATGGTGCCCAGCAGCACCGTGTTGCCGTCGGGCGCGGCCTTGGCCACGCTGGCTGCGCCGATGCCGCCGCCGGCGCCCGGACGGTTTGCGATGATGACCGGCGTCTTGAGTTCCTCACCCAGCTCCTGGGCCAGCAGGCGGGCATAGTTGTCGGTGGCGCCGCCCGGGGCGAAGGGGACGACCAGTTCGACCGGGGCGTTGGCCAGGGCGGCGGCGGTGAACGTGCTGGCCGTGGCGGCCAGGATGACGCGGATGAGGGGTTTCATGCTGCTTGTCTCCAGCGGGATACTGACGGGCGGACCGTCGTTCCCTTGTCGTTGTGAGTGGAAGGAAAAGAACAGGGCCGGACGTTGCCCGCCCGGCCCGGGAAATCAGCCGACGCCGCTGCGCGGCAGGCGGACAGGGCAGGCCGGCGACGGGGTCGGAGAATACGTGTTGCGTTGCCGGCTGCCCGGAGGAAGGGGGTCGCGCTGGCGGCCTTTGAAACAGGGCGGGGCGGTCATGGATGGGCGGTTTCAGGCAGCAGGCGGCGGGCACGCCATGGACTGGCGCAGCGCCCGGGCCAGCGAACGGACATGCGCGCGGGCCAGCTCGCCGGCCTGCTCGGCGTCGCGCCGGTCGATGGCGTCGATGATGGCCAGGTGTTCGCGCAATGAGTCCTCGCGGCGGTGCAGGCGCGCGATGGTCTGGCGCTGGCGGCTGGTTTGCAGGTGGCCGAAGGACTCCCAGATCCGGGCCAGCATGCCGTTGGCGCTCAGGCGCATGATCGCGCTGTGAAATCGCACATTGGCCTGGGCGTAGGCAGCGTGGGAGTCAGCCGGCTCGGATGCCGTCTGAAAGGGCGCGAACAGGGCGCGCAGTTCCTCGACGTCGCGCTTGGTGGCGTTGAGGGCGGCCTCGTAGGTGGCCAGGCCTTCCAGTTGTTCGCGGATCTGCACCCATTCGAGGTACTCGGCGTCGGTCACGGGCATGAGCAGGGCGCCGCGTCCCGGGCGCAATTGCACCATGCCGACCCCCTGCAGGCGGATCAGGGCCTCGCGCACCGGCGTGCGGCTGACGCCCAATTGTTCGGCCAGCGCTTCTTCGCGCACCCGCAAGGGTTCGGTCAGGCCTTCACGCAATTGTTGGAGATGGGCGTTGACGGCTTCGAAGACGCCCTGGGGCGCTGCTGGCGGATTCTGGGATTTGGGCACTGCTTTATATACAGAAACGAGTCTTGTATACAATGATAACAGGGACCCATCCCCTCAGGCAGACCGGGAAAACCCGCTCAGATGCGGGCAGGCGCGTCAGGGCAGAAAGAGCGGGCCGGTTTCGCCGTTGATCTTGGCGCAGGCATAGAGCGTATCCATGTCCAGGATGGTCATGCCGCCATAATGGGTGCGCAGCACGCCGGCCCGCGCCAGGCGCGCCAGTGCCGCGTTGCAGCGCTGGCGCGAGACGCCGCACAGGCTGGCGATTTCCTCCTGGGTGAGCTTGAGGCGGCCCGGCGTGACCGAGTGCCGGGTCGCATTGGCCTGCGCCAGCACCGCGCGCGCCACCGTGGTGTCCACGTCGAGCAGGACGTTGCCGGTGTAGGAACCCATCAGCCAGTTCACGCGCTCGGCCAGGTGGGTCATGAGCGCCTTGGTGAAGGCGATATTGTGATTCCAGAGCCGCTCGCAGGTTTCCCGCGGCAGCATGACGAGCCGGCTGGGGCGCAGGGCGATGACTTCATATTCGTAGCGCGCGCCCCGGATCATGGTGGCTTCGCCAAACCAGCTGCCGGTGCTGAAACCCGCCAGCGACAGGGTTTTGCCATCGGCGCCCCGGCACGACCATTTCACCAGGCCATCGACCACGCCGTACCAGCCGGGGGAGCGTACGCCCACCCGGAACAGATATTCCCCGGTTGCCAGATTGACGGTGCGCAGTTCGCCGCGCACGACGCGGCGTTCGTGCTCGGGCAGGCTCTGGTACCACGGCACGACATTGAGCATCGTGTCTATCGGGCAGGGCGCAGGGCGGCGCCGCATCCGGCCGGAGTCGGGCCCATGGCCGTTGCCCGAGCCCTGATGACCTGGACCTGCTTGCATATACCCCCCTTTAGACCGACTGACTGGGTTGCATGCGCCCAGGTAAACCCTAGGCGGCATTGTCACCATGATGACTGAACTGACCGCCGGCGCGTCCCAGAATAAAGCAGCCCCTCGCGGGGCGAAAAAACCATAAGAGGAGACTGGGATGTTGTCAATGTCACGCGCCGCATCGGGCGCCGCTGTCGCCTGCGCCGCGATTATGTCCATGCTGGGCGCCAGCGCCCAGGCGCAGATTTCCAATGATGTTATCCGGATCGGATTCATCACGGATATGTCGGGCGTGTATTCCGGCCCGGACGGCCCCGGTGGAATCGAGGCCATCAAAATGGCCATCGATGAAATGGGCGGCGAGATCAACGGCAAGAAAATCGAGCTGCTGACGGCCGACCACCAGAACAAGGCCGACGTCGCCTCGGCCAAGGCGCGCGAATGGTTCGACCAGCAGAACCTGGACCTGCTGATCGGCGGCACCAACTCCAGCACCGCGCTGGCCATGTCCAAGATCGCGGCCGAAAAGAAAAAGCCCATCATCGTGGTCGGGGCCGGCGCGCCGGCGCTCACCAACGAGCAGTGCACGCCCTATACCCTGAACTATGCCTATGACACCGTCGCCCAGGCGCGCGGCACGGGGTCGGCCGTGCTCAAGGCCGGCGGCAAGAACTGGTATTTCCTGACCGCCGACTATGCCTTCGGGCACGCCCTGCAGGCTGACACCACCAAGGTCGTCACCGAAGGCGGCGGCAAGGTGCTGGGGTCGGTGAAGCATCCGCTGTCGGCCAATGACTTCTCGTCCTTCATGCTGCAGGCCCAGGCCAGCAAGGCCGACATCCTGGCCCTGGCCAATGCCAGCGCCGACACCATCAACGCCATCAAGGCCGCCAACGAGTTCGGCGTGACGCCCGGCATGCAGCTGGCCGGGATGATCATGTTCATCAACGACATCCACGCCATCGGGTTGCCGGCAGCCAAGGGCATGTACCTGACCGACAGCTGGTACTGGAACACCAACGACGAGAGCCGCGCCTGGGCGCGCAAGTTCTATGAGCGCCGCGGCGCCATGCCGTCGTCGGTGCAGGCGGCCGACTATTCGGCTGCCCTGCAGTACCTGCGCGCGGTCAAGGCCACCGGCACCGATGACGCCGATACCGTGCTGAACTATCTGCGCAGCAACAAGCTCAACGACGCCTATATCAAGGATGGCGTCGTGCGCCCGGATGGCCGCGTGGTGCACGATATGTACCTGCTGAAGGTCAAGTCGCCGGAAGAGTCCAAGGAGCCCTGGGATTATTTCGACGTGGTCCAGGTGATCGACGGCAACGAGGCCTTCACCACCAAGGAAGAGAGCCGCTGCGCCCTCTGGAAGTAAACCGGCGGCGCCTGCCGAGGTTTGTGCAGGGCCCGGCCGCAGGCCGGGCCCACTGTTCGAATGCCATTACGAGGATGCTCATGGCCAAGCGTAAAGTGATCGTGACCATTGCCCCGACCGGTGGGGTGGCCTTCAAGTCCCAAAGCCCGCATCTGCCGACGCAGCCGGCGGAGATTGCCGAGGATGTCTATCGTTGCTTCAATGCGGGCGCCAGCGTGGCGGCCCTGCATGCGCGCCGCCCCGACGATGGCGCGACCTGCGACGCCTCGGTCTATCGCGAAATGAATCGCCTGATCCGCGACCGCTGCGACATCGTGCTCAACAACTCCACCGGCGGCGGCGTGCATGGCGACATGATCAGGGAAACCTCGCCCGGCACCTGGGAAATCCTCTGGGAAGAGCGCATCAAGGGCATGGATGCCGGCGCCGAGATGTGCACCCTGGACGCCACCACCCTGAACCTGGCGTTCGATGGGCGCGACTACCTGATGAATACGCCGCTGAGCAAGGCCCGCCAGCTGGCCGAGGGCATGAAGGCGCGCGGCATCAAGCCCGAGTGGGAGGTCTTCAGCCCCACCCATATCCTGCAGGACACCACCACCCTCATCAACGAGGGCCTGGACGAGGGGCCGCACTTCATCAACCTGGTGCTCAACGTGCATCGCAATTTCCAGAATGCCATGCCGTTCTCGCAGCGCAATCTGCAGATGATGGTCGATATGCTGCCCAAGAACAGCGTGTTCTGCGTCAGCGGCATCGGCCCGTCGCAGCTGGAGGCCAATATCGGGGCGCTGCTGCTGGGCGGGCATGCCCGCGTCGGGCTGGAGGACAACCTTTATTACCGTCAGGGCGAACTGGCCACCAACGTGCAGCTGACCGAGCGCATCGTGCGCATCATCCGCGAAATGGACATGGAGCCGGCCACTCCCGCCGAGGCGCGCGAGATTCTGGGGTTGCCGCTCAAGAGCGGCATCCGGCCCGAGTTCGCGGTCTGATCCGCCGCGCCGCGCACTGGAGAGCATGATCATGAGTGATTCCTTGCGAGGTCAGCGGGTGCTGATCACGGCCGGCGCCAGCGGCATCGGCCTGGCCACGGTGCGCCGCTTCCTGCAGGCGGGCGCCGAGGTGCATTTCTGCGATATTGACGCCGAGGCGGTCCAGGCCGTGCGCCGGGCCCATCCGCAGGCCAGCGCCAGCGTCACCGATGTGGCCGACGAGGCCCAGGTGCTGGCGATGTTCGAGCAGGTGGCGGCACGCTGGGGGGCGCTGGACGCGCTGGTCAACAACGCCGGGGTGGCCGGGCCGACTTGCCGCCTGGAAGACATGACGCTGCAGGCCTGGCAGGCCACTCTGGATGTCAACCTGACGGGTGTTTTCCTGTGCGCGCGCAGCGCGGTGCCTTTGCTGCGCGCCGCTGGCGGCGGGGCCATCGTCAATATTTCCTCGGTGGCCGGGCGGCTGGGGTTTTCGCTGCGCTCTCCTTACAGCGCCAGCAAATTCGGCCTGACCGGGCTGACCCAGACCTGGGCGATGGAACTGGGCCCCGCCGATATCCGTGTCAATGCCGTGCTGCCCGGGCTGGTGGCCGGCGATCGGGCCGAGCGCGTCATCTCGGCGCGGGCTTCGGCCGGCGGTTTGCCGCCCGAGCAGGTGCGCGCCAGCCTGGTCGAGAAAGTCTCGCTGCGCCGCATGACCCAGCCCGAGGATATTGCCAACCAGGTGGCTTATCTGTGTTCCGCCGAGGGCGCGATCATCAGCGGTCAGTGTATTTCGGTTTGCGGCAACGTCGAGTATCTGGGTTAATCGGCGCAATTATCGGTAATGGGCAGGGGCAGCCCGGCGCGGGATTATCCGCGCCGGGCTGCCCCTGGGGCTTCCGGCCAGTTTGTGTGAGTTCGTAAGCATTATCGATGATTTGTAATTGTGTGAATAAAACATGGTAAATTTGCCCGGATTCTTGGTGAGGCCCCTTTTACAGGGGCCGTAATCTTTTTTCGGGTAAGCGTAGATGTCGGGCGTCAAGCTTCGTAGTGAAAAAATAGATCAATACGACGCCCTGGGCGAACGCGGCCAGGCGGTCTACCTGGCGGCGCCGCAGATCCTCTCTACCCTCAAGCGGCGGCGCGCCGACCTGGCGCAGCATTTCGCCATCCCCCAGCCCAGCGCCGATGGCCGTGTCATCGATTGGTACGCGCCGCAGAACGGCGCGGTGGTGCCCTGGGCGGCGGCCACCGAAGGCGAGCGCGCGGCCGCCACGGCGCGGCTGGACCAGGTGCGCCAGGAGGTCGAGGCCTTGCGGGCCAGCCTGGGCGAGGGCAGCGACTCGCTGTTTGCCCAGTTGCTGCGCTGGGTGCTGCACCATCCCGACAGCAGCCATGTCTATCTGGTCGACGGCACGCCGGTGGTCACCTTCTGGGGGTTTCTGAACGCCGGCGCCGATCGCAACCTGGCCCCCCTGCACGCCTTGGGCGCCGCGCCTCTGGCTGCAGCGCGCCCGGTGGCGGCCGCAGCAGCTCCCGTTGCCGCCGCGCCGCTGGCCGCCGAGGTCGTGCGCCAGCCCTGGTGGCGGCGCTGGTGGCTGTGGCTGCTGCCATTGCTGTTGCTGCTGGCCTTGCTGTTCTTTGGCCTGCGTGCCTGCACGCCAACGACGCCGGCGCTGCCTGCGGTCAGTCTGCCGTCGGTCGATGTGCCGTCGGTGAAGCTGCCCGAGGTCGGGTTGCCGGCAGTGACTGCGCCGGTGGCTGGCGTGCCGGGCGCCACGGCGCCGGGCGCGGCGACGGTCGTTCCGGCGGCCCCGGCCGGCAGCGCGGCGGTGGCGCCGTCGGTGTCGCAGGCCGCTGCGATGCCTGCTGCAGCGGCGCCCGTGGCCGGCAACCCGGTCACGCCTGGCTTGCCGTCCGGGCCGGCGCCGGCCATCCCGGCCCAGCCCGCCGGCGCGCATCCTCCGGCTTTGCCCGCGGGCGAGGCGCCGGGTCTGGCGATTCCGCCTCAACTGCCCGATGGCAAAGCCGATTTTCTCAATGGCGACTGGCGCGTGCGCGCCGGCATCCAGGATCGCAATACGGGCGAGCCGTTGCGCCTGCAGTATCAATTCAAGCAGGGCGAAGGCCACGTGACCCTAGACCGCCACAACGGCGTGCAATGCCGCGCGCCGGTCAGCGCGGCCATGAACGGCGGGGCGCTGATGATCAGCAATGGCGCGGCCGCCGCCTGCAGTGATGGCTCCACCTATGACATGCCGGCGATCCGATGCCAGCCCAACGGTGCGCAGGTCGCTGCCTGCACCGGCAACTACGGCGCCGAGCAGTTTCCGCTGACCATGCGCCAGCCCCAGCCCTGATAAGGCGTACCGATCATGCTGCCCAAAGTCGATACCTATACCGAATCCCAGACTGTCGATCTGTTTGGCGACACCGGCATCCAGTTCCTGGATCTGGCCGTCACCCTGGACCTGCGCCGCGAGCCGGCCGGCCAGTTCGCCCTGCTGGGTAATGGCATGCTGGCGCGTCTGTTCGAGGACCGCGACGGCAAGCTCTACTTCGAGTCGGAGCCCGAGAAACAGAGTCCGGGACATCCGGGGCCGGGCCTGGATGACGTCAGCATGAAGGAAAGCCTGACGTATCTGGATGGCCAGTGGCTGCCGGTGCCCTTTTTCCGCTATCTGTCGCCCACGCGCTATGACCAGGGCCCGAACAACTGGGCGCGCCTGCGCATCGTCAAGCTGGACACGCCCGACGAGCACGGCCACACCCATCGCCTGACGTTGGCCTTCGACACGCGCATCATGCCCAAGCGCGATGGCGTGGCTTATCTGGCGCCCAACGACGAGGACCTGCGCAATGGCCAGGCCTTCCGCCTGGCGGTGCATCTGAATGAGATGCAGTGGTTTCTCGATCAGGTGTGGGTCAAGGAGTGGCTGACGGAAGTGTTCGTCGACCGCTGCCAGGCCGACAAGCGCGAACGCGAGGACATTCAGCAGGATCTGAATCAGAAGCGTCATTTCGCGCACTACCTCAACCTGCTGAGCCTGCTGCGCGGCCCGGCGCCGACCACCCATCCGAACCTGGAGCCGCGCGTGGCGGTGCCGACCGTCAAGGTCAAGTTGCGCAACGCCATCGGCGCGGGCAAGCCCATCGCGGTGGACCTGGTGCTGGACGTGGGCAATTCACGTTGCTGCGGCATCCTGGTCGAGGATCCGGAGCAGAACAATCGGGGCCTGCACGGCAATACCCATCTGGTGTTGCGCGACATGAGCGCGCCCGAACAGGTCTACGACCATCCGTTCGAGTCGCGCGTGGAGTTCGCCAAGATCAATCTGGGCATGGATCAGTGGTCGATGCAGAGCGGTCGCCATGATGCCTTCGCCTGGGGCAGCATGACGCGGGTGGGCAGCGAGGCCGCCAAGCTGGCCGCGCTGCGCGAGGGCACCGAAGGCTCGACCGGCCTGTCCAGCCCCAAGCGTTACCTGTGGGACGAGCGTCCCTATGATCAGGTCTGGCGCCTGAATACCAGCAGCCTGAAGGGCCAGCAGGAGCCCATGGCCACGCTCAAGCCCTTGGCCGATCTGATCGACGACCTGGGCCGCGCGCTGTACGTGACCAAGGGCGTGGAGTCGGTCTTCGAGACCAAGTATTCGCGCTCCTCGCTGATGACGCTGATGCTCAACGAGGTGTTTGCGCAGGCCGTCACGCAGATCAACAGCATCCTGTACCGCAAGGACAAGGAAAACGCCGCGACCTCGCGCTGGCTGCGCACGGTCATTCTGACCGTGCCGCCCAGCACGCCGCAGGTCGAGCGCAGCATTTTCCGCGATCGCGTCCAGCAGGCGCTGGGCTTGTTGTGGAAAAGCATGGGCTGGCATGCCGGCCAGTATGACGAAGACCCGCTGGAAGACAGCGCCGACGCTTCGCGCCTGAAGGTGCCGCTGCCCAAGGTGGTGGTCAAGTGGGACGAGGCCACGTGCGCGCAGCTGGTTTACCTGTATACCGAGGTGGGCGAGCATTTCGGCGGCCACCCGGAAGAGTTCTTCGACGCCCTGGCGCGCCCCGGCAAGCCCGACCGCGAACGCATCACGGTGGCCTCCATCGATATCGGCGGCGGCACGACCGATCTGGTGATCAACGATTACGCGCTGCAGCGCGACGGCGCAGGCGATGGCAGCAACGCGCCCATCGTGCCGGTGCAGCGCTTTCGCGATGGCTTCAAGGTGGCCGGCGACGATATCGTGCTCGATGTCATCCGTCAGTTCGTCCTGCCTTCGTTCGAGCAGGCGCTCAAAGAGAAAGGCGTGGCGTTGCCGGCCGATCTGGCCGACCGCATCTGCGGCGCGCGCAGCCTGGGCGCCGGCGACATGGTGCTGCGCCAGCAGCTGACGCTGCAGGTGTTCCATCCGCTGGCGCTGGCCCTGCTGGCCGAATACGAGCGCTACAGCCTGGAGCAGGGCAGCCAGCGCAAGACGGCGACCTGGGCCGAGTGGCTGGGCAAGGACAAGGTCATCAGCCAGCCGGTGCGCGATTTCGTCTCCAAGAACCTGAGCAGCGAGCTGGGCGGGCCGACCGTGCTCGATCTGGGCGCGATCCGCCTGAGCTTCGACCCGGCCCAGTTGCACGGCCTGTTCCTGCAGGACGGGCTGGATATCTGCAAGACCCTGACCTCCCTGAGCGAGGTGGTGGCGCACTACGACTGCGACGTGTTGCTGCTGACCGGGCGGCCTTCCTGCCTGCCGGGCGTGCAGACCCTGATCCGCAGCCTGGCGGCGCTGCCGTCAGGGCGCATCCTGCCGATGCAGAACTATCGCAGCGGTACCTGGTTCCCCTTTCACAAGGGAGGGGTGATCGCCGATCCCAAGACCACCGCCTCGGTGGGCGCGATGGTGTGCTGGCTGACCGAGAACCGCCGTCTGCCCAACTTCTATTTCAGTCCCTCGCGCATCCGGCCCTTGCCGCTGATCCGCTACTTTGGCCGGATCGACAGCAACAACCTCATCAAGACCGATGACGTGCTGCTGGCCGATATCACCACGCGCACGCCGCAGGGGCTGCCGCCGGAAGACGGCTGCATCGAACTGCCGCGCGACGCGCAGGGCGATGCCCGGCCTTATGTGCTGCACGCCGACAGCCGTCTGGGCTATCGCCAGCTGGCCGCCGAGCGCTGGCCGGCCGCGCCCATCTACCAGTTGGGCTTCCAGCCGGCCTGGCAGAAGCGCTACCGCGAGAACCAGGAGCGCGACGCCAGCCTGCCCGATCCGCAGGCGCGGGTGTATTTCAGCGTGGCGCAGCCCAGCGAACGCGAGCGCAGGCAAGGGCTTATCAGCGACCGGCTGACCATCGAGCGGGTCGAAGGGGTGGGCGACGTGGCGATCCAGAAAAGCCAGGTGCGCTTCGAGATGAATACCCTGTTGCACGCCGGTCTGGGCCAGGACGCCTACTGGCTGGACAGCGGCAGCGTGAAGAACTGACATCATGACGACGGAAAAACAAGCTCTCTTGGCGCGCGAGTGGGGCGCCGTCCTGGATGGCGCCGGCCAGGCCATCGAGTGGGTGGAACAGGTGCGCGGCGACTCCAGGCGTCTGGACAACGACGCCGATAGTCTGCTGCGCCAGTTGCGCCAGATGCGCAACAAGAGCCGCGATCTGCAGCAGGCCGCCGCCACCCCCATGGCGATCGGCTTTTTCGGTGTCTCGCAGGCCGGCAAGTCGTTCCTGATCTCGGCGCTGGGCGCCGATGCCGATGGCCAGTTCGAGACCGATTACGGCGGCCAGCGCGTCAATTTCATCAGTCATGTGAACCCGCCCGGCACCGGCAAGGAAGCCACCGGCCTGGTGACCCGCTTCACGCGCGCGGCGCAGCCCGCAGAGGATCCCGCCTTCCCGATCGAGGTGCGCCTGATGCGCGAGGTCGACCTGGCCAAGATTCTGTGCAACAGCTGGTTCAACGACTTCGACCAGAACCGGGTCGAGTATCGCCTGGACGAGACGCGCATCGAACGGGTGCTGAGCCGCTTCGAGGGGCGCGAGGCGGGCGCGGTGCAGGCAGGCGTGGACGCCGACGATGTGGTGTCGTTGTGGGATTACGCCCGGGTGTCGTTCGAGCGGCCCTTGCATGCGCTGGAAAACGGCTATTGGCAGCAGGCCATGCGCCTGGCGCCACGTCTGGCCGCCCACGAGCGCGCGGAGCTGTTTTCGCTGCTGTGGGGCGAGATTCCCGAACTGACCCGCTGCTATGCCGACATCGCGGCCAGCCTGGGCCGGCTGGATTACGCGCAGACCGCCTTTCTGCCGCTGCAGGCATTGACCTCCACGGTCGATGGCCGCCTGCAGTACGGCCGCGACAGCATCATGTCGGTGGATGTGCTGCTGCGTCCGAACGAGGGCAAGCGTATCGAGGCCCGTCCCTGCGTGCAGGGGCGCCTGGCCGCGCCGGTCAGCGTCGACCTGCAGCACCTGGCCGTGCTGACGCTGGAACTGGTGTTTCCCCTGCGCGACGAACCGCGCGAGCCTTGCGTGGCCAGCGTCGACCTGCTTGATTTTCCCGGTTATCGCGGGCGCTACACGGCGCGCGAGCTGAGCGATGTGCCGGCCGAGGGCAATCCGGTGGCGCAGCTGTTGCTGCGCGGCAAGGTGGCCTATCTGTTCGAGCGCTATACCGATACCCAGGCCATGAATGGCCTGGTGATGTGCACGCATGAGCAAAGCGATGTCAGTGACATCGCCAAGGTGCTGGAACGCTGGGTCGATCGCAGCCAGGGCGATTCGCCGCAGGCGCGCGCCGGGCGGGCCTGCGGCCTGTTCTGGGCCATCACCAAGTTTGACCTGCGGCTGCAGCGCATGCTGGGGCTGACCGATGGCGCTCAGATCGACGAAAGCTGGTACGGCATGATCCACGGTACCATGGAAGACCGCTATGGCGGCCTGGGTTTCATGAAGGCCTGGTCAACGGGGCCGGCGGGCGAGGTGCCTTTCAACAACGTCTACCTGGTGCGCAAGCCCGGCATGGAGATCTCCTTCATCCGGCTCAACGGCCAGCGCGAGGAAATCGATCCGCAGCGCCGTGCGCGGCTGGATGCCCTGGGCCGGGACTTCGTGGCCCACCCCAGTATCCGGCAGCGCGTGGCGCAGCCCCAGCAGGCCTGGGACGCGGTGCTGGTGGAAAACGACGGCGGCATGTCGCGCCTGGCCGAAGGCCTGAGCCGCATCGTCGACATCGACTTCAAGCTCGATCGCCTGCGTCAGCAGTTGCAGGACGAGCGCGAAGGCAAGACCGGCGTGCTGCATCGTCTGGCCCAGTATCACCAGAGCATCGACGGCGATGACCTGGCGCTCAAGAAACAGCGCGGCCAACAGCTGGCGCAGGCGCTGTACGGTGCGCGCAAGGCCATCCCCGAGCTGATGCATGCCCTGGAGCTGCAGCGCGAAGACCTGCGCGACCTCTACCTGAACGGACTGAAGACACCGGAAGGCGAGGACGAAGCGGTGTCGCCGGCGGCGGCCGAGGCGCCGGTCGAGTCGAATCCCTTTGCCGCGGCGGCGAGCGCAGCCAACCCCTTTGCCGCCGCCGAGCCCAATCCCTTTGCGGCCGAACCCAACCCCTTCGCCGCCGAACCCGGCCCGTTCGGGGCGGCGCCGGCCAGCGCCCCGGCCGGCGCGCGCCAGCCGGCGCTCAAGACGGCGGACCACCGCTATGCGCAGGCGGTGTTCCAGCGCTGGGTGGCGCATCTGCGCGAACTGCCGCAGCGCACGCACCTGCTGGCCAGCCTGGGCATCGCGCCGGAACTGGCCGACATGCTGGTCGAGGAACTGGTGACCGCCGCGCACCGGATGCAGTTGCAGGAGCAGATCGAGGCGCGCCTGACGCAGCGTCAGGACAGCAGCTCCCGGCGTGAACAGCTGGCCATGCGCCAGGTGTTGCGCGCCCAGCTCGCGCTGCATGATTTTCTGGCCTGGCTGGGTTTCCTGGAGATTGACCAGGCGCAGCGTCCGCTCAGCCTGGTCAATAAACAGCATCTGTTCACCGCCACCACGCGCCTGGATGCGGCCGGGCTGCCGGATCTGGATGCGCAGCCGCTGGACACCAACGCGCAATACGCCGGTTACTGGCTGACCGGCCTGACCGATGTGGTGCTCAACAATGCCGGCCACGCGGCCGGCCGGGACATCTCGCTGGAACAGAACCAGGCGCTGGGGCGCATTCTGCAAGGCTTCACGCAGGCATAGTCGAACAACATGGCAAGCATACTTTTGAAGGCGGTTTCGCCGGGTCACGCGGAACTGCACATCTCGCCCTGGGAAGGGCCGGCCGATGAGGTCGAGTTGTCGGTACAGCGCAACGAAGGCGCGCGGCACCTGGATGCCAACGCCCGCCAATGGGTCGGCGACGAGCGCTGGATGCGTCTGCAAGGCGCCCGCCTGCAGGGCGACGCCCTGGTCATGCCGGTGGGGCCGGATTTCGTCGATACCTTGCTGGCCGGCACGCAAGGCCCCCGTTGCCGGGGCTATGTGCGCAGCGGCGGGGGCGAGGCCGTGCAACACGGTTTCCGCGTCGAGGCCGAGGTGCTGCCGAGTTCGGCGGCCGGGCAGGCGCCCACGGTAGGCAGCCACAGCGCCATCAGCGCGCCGGCCGAGCCGCCACCCTCGCCACCACCCGCGCCGCCGGCACCGCCCGCGCCGACGACCGAGCCGCGCAAGAGCCGGCTGTGGCTGTGGCTGCTGCTGGCGGTCTTGATCGCGGCGGCGGCCGTGGCGGCCTACCTGCTGCTGGGCCGTGAGGCCCCGGCCGAGGCCCCGGCGGACGGGACGCCCGCCGCCATGGGCTGCACGGCCACCGGACTCAAGCAGGATAAGCTGGACGTCATGACGTTCGTGCAAGCCTGCGTGCGCGACGTGCAGGACCCGGCGGCCCTGCTGGCCGTCATCCAGGCCGCGCGCGACGGTGGCCAGTGCGAAATTGCGCAGCGCCTGTATGCCAACCGCGCCAATGCAGGCGACATCACCATCGCCTATGCCTATGCGCAGGAGTATGACCCGGCGCATGCCGCCAGCCCCTGCTTCCCGCCCGAGGCCGCCACGGCGCGCTACTGGTACGAGGCCGTGCTGGAAAAAGACCCCAAACATGCCGAGGCCCGCGCCAAGCTGCAGGCCTTGCCCAACTGATCGAGGCGCCGCATGACGAGTTCCGTGCCCCCGCTTTTTCGCCGCAGTCTGCTGGGGCTTGGCCTGCTGGCGTTCAGCGCGGCCGCCCACAGCGCCGCCCCCTTGCTGCAGGAAGGCAAGAAGACCCTGTACCAGCGCGTGCTGACCACGCCGGGCTGCCAGCTGGTGGCCGAACCCGGGGGGGCGGGCGGCAAGCCGCAGCCGGCCTTCAGCCGTTTCTATGTCTATGCGGTCAAGCCCGAGCAGGGGCGCAACTGGATACAGGTGGGGCCGGACTCTTTCGGCAAGACGGTGGGCTGGCTGGACCAGGCCTGCACGGTGGACTGGAAGATGCAGCTGGCGCTGGCCTTCACCAACCCGGCCGGGCGCGAACGCACCTTGTTCTTCAAGGACCGCGCCACGCTCGAAGGCGTGCTCGACGCCATCGACCCGGTCACGCGGGTGGCGCCGCTGCGCCAGCAGCTCAAGAAGCAGGGGCGCGCCGATGGCGTGGTGGCCCAGGAGCCCGAGCTCTTCGTGGACATGCAGAAGAACTTCTACCTGCTGCCCATCCTGAGCGGCGAGGAAGTGATGACCGAGCAGGGCTTTCGCACCCGGGTGCTGAATGTCGCCTCGGTCAGCGCCAAGGAAGCCGCCGCCGGCGCCCAGGCCACGGCCGGCGACGAGGTGTCATCCAGCGAGCAGCGCGTCAACCAGATCAAGGAGTTTTCGGCCGCCGTGGTGTTCGTGGTGGACTCCAGCATCTCGATGGATCCCTACATCGAGCGCACGCGCGAAGCCGTGCGCCGCGTGTATCAGCAGATCGAGCAGGAAAAGCTCGGCGAGCGCGTCAAGTTCGGCCTGGTCGCCTTTCGCTCCAATGTGAAGGCGGTGCCCGGGCTGGAATACGTCAGCCGCGTCTACGCGGATCCGAACACCGTCAAGGACGGCGCCGACTTTCTGGACAAGGTCTCGGGCCTGAGCCAGGCCAAGGTATCCAGCGCGCTGTTCGACGAGGACTCCTACGCCGGCGTGATGGATGCGCTGAACTCGGTGGACTGGAGCCAGTTCGGCGCCCGCTATATCGTGCTGATCACCGATGCCGGCGCGATCGAGGGCTCGCACAAGCTTTCCTCCACGGGCCTGGATGCCGGGCAGATCCGCATGGAGGCCGCCAAGCCGGGCGTGGCGATCTACACGCTGCACCTGAAGACGCCGGCCGGCGCCAAGAATCATGCCCACGCCCAGGCCCAGTATCGTGATCTGTCGACCTACGGCTCGACCAATCTGTCGCTCTATTACCCGGTCGACGCCGGTGATCTGAACGAGTTCGGCAAGAAGGTCGATCTGCTCTCCAGCGCCATCACCCAGCAGGTCAAGTCGGCTTATCTGGGCGAGGATGCCGTGGGCAGCGCAGCCAATGCCACGGACCCCGGGCGCAAACCGGCCACCCCGGATGAGAAATTGCAGGAAGACGCCGCGCTGATCGGCCAGGCCATGAAGCTGGCTTATCTGGGCGAGCGGATCGGCGCACAGGCGCCGCCGGTGTTCCAGGCCTGGATCAGCGACCGCGATCTGATCAGGCAGAATCTGCCCACCACCGATGTGCGGGTGCTGCTCACCAAGGGGCAGCTCAGCGACCTGAGCGATGTCATGCGCAAGATCGTGGAGGCGGCCAACCAGGGCCTGATCTCGTCATCGGAGATGTTCAACCAGTTGCGTGCGGTGGCCGCCGCCATGGGCGCGGACCCCAATCAGCTCAAGCAATCCGACAAGAAGCTCGCCGAGATGGGGTTCCTGGCCGAGTATCTGGAGGGGCTGCCGTACCAGAGCGAGGTGCTAAACCTGGATGAGGACACCTGGAAAAGCATGGACGGGCTGGCGCAGGAGAAGTTCATCCGCAGCCTGACCATCAAGCTGAAGCATTACCAACTCTATAACGCCGATGTCGACCGCTGGGTGGCGCTGGCGCCGGACAGCGATCCGCGCGAACACGTCTATCCGGTGCCGCTGGAAATGATGCCCTGAGACGGCTCTGATGCTGGCAATCGAGGATTTGCATTTGCGGCGCGGCGCCGGCGCCGATGCCTACGAGGTCGAGCTGCCGGCGTTGCGCCTGCGGGCCGGCGAAGTGGTGGCGGTCGTCGGCGACAGCGGCTGCGGCAAGAGCACGCTGCTCGAAGGCGTGGGTTTGCTGCTGACGCCGCAGCGGCTGGGCAGCTACCGGCTGGGCGATTGCGCCAGCGTCGGCCAGTGGGCGCTGCGCGGCGATGATCGCGCCTTGGCGGGACTGCGCGCGCGCCAGCTGGGCTTCGTGCTGCAGTCGGGCGGTCTGCTGCCTTACCTGAGCGCCTTCGAGAATCTGGTGCTGCCGCGCCGGCTGGCTGGCCTGGCGCTGCGCGATGCGCATCTCGACTATGCCATCGAAGCCCTCAACCTGGGCGGGCTGTTGCACAAGATGCCGGCGGCCCTGTCGATCGGTGAACGCCAGCGCGTGGCCTGCGTGCGCGCCATGGCGCACGGTCCGCAGCTGCTGCTGGCCGATGAACCGACCTCAGCGCTGGATCCGGACAATGCGCGCCGCCTGTTCGGCCTGTTTCTGGAGCTGGCGCGACGTCGCGAGATGGCCTGCCTGGTCGTGTCGCACGATCGCGCCCTGGTGCGCGAGTTCGGCCTGCCCGAGCTGGCCGCGCGCCTGGGCCCGCGAAAAAGCGTCTTCACCCTCGCGGGAGCGGCCCCATGAAAGTCCTTCAGGTGGCGCGGCTGTCCTGCGCCGATCTGCGTCACGACTGGCTGGTATCGCTGTGCATGGTGGCCTCGCTGGTGGCGGTGATCGCGCCGCTGCTGCTGTTGTTCGGCCTCAAGCATGGCGTAGTCAGCGCCCTGCAGGATCAGTTGCTCAATGACCCGCGCAACCTCGAAATCCGCATGCTGAGCAGCGGCAGCTATGATCAGGACTGGGTCGATGCCCTGGCGCGCGAGCCGCAGGCCGGCTTTGTGATCGGGTTGACGCGCTCGCTCAATACCCAGGCCGATTTCGTGGCCGGCGGGCGCTTTGTCGACAGCGCCGAGATCCTGCCCACGGCGGCGGGCGACCCTTTGCTGGCCGGCGTGGACCACCCGGGCCTGACGGCCGGCGACGTGGTGCTCAGCGCGCAGGCCGCCCGGAAACTGGACGTGCGGGCGGGGGATGCGGTGCGTCTGCGCATTCTGCGGCGTCTGGACGGGCGCGAGCAGCGCGTCATGCATGGCCTGCGGGTCAGCGCGGTGCTGGCGCCGCAAGCCTATCCGCGCGCCGCCGGTTTCGTGGCCCCCGCGCTGCTGCAGGATATCGAATGGTATCGCGACGGCTTTGCCGTGGCGTCGCTGGGCGTGGACGAGGGCCGGCCCGCCTCGCAGGCCCAGCGTCGTTTTTCCAAGGCGCGCATCTATGCCCGTGACATCGACGCCGTGCAGGCGCTGGAGCAGCGCCTGAACAGCCAGCGGATCGAGACGTCCAGCCGGCTGGCCGAGATCCGCAACGTCAAGGCCATCGATCACCTGTTGTCGACCGTCTTCGGCGTGATCGCCGGCACGGCGGTGCTGGGCTGCCTGGCTTCGCTGGGCGGGGCCTTCCTGGCCAATGTGCGGCGCAAGCGCCGCGACCTGGCGCTGTTGCGCCTGGTGGGCCTGCAGGGCGGGGCGATCAGCGCTTACATCCTCATCCAGGCGCTGGTGCTGACGGCCATCGCCTTTGTGCTGGGGCTGGGGCTGTATGCCGCCGGCAGCAGCCTGTTCAACCATCTGCTTGGCCTGAGCCAGGAGACCGGCCGCTTCATCAGCCATATCACGCCCTGGCATGCGCTGGCGGCGTTGGGCCTGACGCTGGCCGTGGCGCTGCTGGCCTGCCTGCTGGGCGCGGCCAGCGCGCGCCGGATCCAACCTGCGGAGAGTCTGCGTGAAATCTGAATCCAATCTGCCGCAGGCCGGCTGGCGAGTCCTGGCTGTGGCCATGGGCCTCATGGCGGGCTCGGCGGTCCATGCTGCCGAGGCGGCCAAGTGGGACACCCGCTACACCAATCCCAAGCCGGCCGCCGGCGACGTGGTATTGCCGCTGCCTTGCGGCGGCGAACTGGTGTTTCGCAAAGTCGTGGTGCCGTCGGCCGGCCCGCTGGATGATTTGCCGGTCATGGTGGGGCAGGAGTCGGAGCAGTTTGCTTTCGTGGAGCAGCGTCGCCAGGCCCATATCGCCGGCAGCTTCACCGAACAGGGCAAGGGGGCCGCGGCGCGCTATTACCTGATGGCCAAGTACGAGCTGACCGGGCAGCAGTACCAGGCGCTCAAGACGCTGGAGAACGAGGGCAAGGGTTGCGAGGCGCCGTCGCGCAAGGGCATGCTGCCGGTCACCGGCGTGAGCTGGTTCGAGGCGGTCAACCTGGCCCACCGCTACAGCGTGTGGCTGCGCCAGCATCACAAGAATGCGCTGCCCAAGGAAGACGGGATCACGGGCTTCGTGCGCCTGCCCACCGAGGTGGAATGGGAGTTTGCGGCCCGCGGCGGCGCCAACGTCGATCCGGCGGCTTATGCCGAACTGCGCTACCCCATGCCTGAGGGCGTGCAGGCCCACGAGTGGTATGGCGGCGCCCAGTCCTCCAATGGCAAGCTGCAACTGGTCGGCTTGCTGGCTCCCAACCCCCTGGGCTTGCATGACATGCTGGGCAATGCCGCCGAGATGACCCAGGATGCCTTCCGGCTCAACAAGCTGGATCGCCAGCATGGCGGAGCCGGAGCCTATGTGATCCGTGGCGGCGATTTTCGCAAGCCGGAAGACGGGATCCGTTCGGCGGCGCGTCGTGAAGGCAACTTCTACAGCGAGGATGGCGAACAGCTCGACAATGCCGTGGGCATGCGCTGGGTGGTGGCCGCGCCCGAGATGACCTCGCGCGAGCGCATCCAGCAGCTGGAGCAAAGCTGGCGCAAGCTGGGCAGCGGCGATGTTTCCAACGACGCCGCGGGCAAGGGGCGTGCGGCGGTGCAGGAGCTCGGCGAACTGGCCGGCAAGGTCGAGGACGCAAAACTCAAGGAGCAACTCAAGGAGCTGGAAGGCAAGCTGCGCGCCAGCAACCAGCGCCAGGAGGAGGCGCGCGACCAGGCCATCCGGGCCAGCCTCAACCTGGGCGCCTTTCTGTGCACCAAGCTGCGTGATGACGGACGCTATGTGCAGTTCGTCGAGAACACCTACAAGGAACTGTGCGAGGCATCCGCCGATTCGCCCGAGTGCGTGGGCTACAAGGGCAACATCGACAAGCGGCGCTACGAACTGGCGGAAACGACGCAGTACTACGCCAGCAGCCTGGTCGATGCGGCCACGCTCTATGGCAAGGAAAACATTGCGCGGCAGATGCCTGTGATCTCCAGGATCCTGGAGCAGAACGAAAAACTCAAAGGGCTGCAGCCCTATCTGAATGTGTATTGGGGCCACCAGCAGGCTTATCTCAAGTCCTGGAAGATAAACAAGGACGCCTGGCTGGCGGCATGTGTAGAGGCGGTCAAGAACTGACCGGATGGAGAAGCAGATGCAAAGCAGAATCGCGCGCTGGCGGCGCGCTTGGATGGCCGCAATGATGGCGGCCACATTGGCCATCACCGGGTGCGCGAGCACCGGCAGCAGCATGCTGGGCGGCGCCCAGGTCGACCCGCGCCTGGACGCCGGCAATGATGCCGAGTTCTTCAGCCGCTCGGGCTTCCAGGCGTGCGCGGGGGCGGCGGCCCTGGGGGTGGCGGCCTGCCTGTTGACCGCGCCCAGCAACAAGAAGGCGATGTGCGCCATCATCGCCGGCGTGGCCGCCTGCGGCGTGGCCATGGGCACCAACTACTACCTCGACTATCGTCGCAGCCAGTACAAGACCACCGGTGAGATGCTGGACGCCATGACCCAGGACGTCGAACAGGATACCCAGAAACTGCAGCAGCGCTCGCAGACCATCCAGGCGGTGATCGACTCGGACAAGCAAAAGCTGGCCCAGCTCAATGCCGAAGTGAAAACCGGCCGCATGCAGGAAGAGGCCGCGCGCAAGCAGTTGCGCAATATCGATGCCAACATTGCGCGCATCAAGAAAGAGCAGGCCAACATCGACGACAAGATCGCGTCCTATCGCGAGGTGTCGGCCGCCACCACCGGCGGCAGCAAGGCCGAGATCAAGAAGCTCGACGCCCAGATCGAGAAAATGCAGGTCGAGGCGGCCAAGCTGCGCAACGCCATGGGCGTGCTGACCACGCAACGTGATTCGCTGGATTGGGGGAAAGCCGCATGAAACCGCGTTATCTGCTTGTCCTGATGCTTGCCGCCCTGGGCGGTTGCGGCAGTCTGCCGCCGGGCGCCTGCGATCCCAACAATGCCGATGTCAGCATCTTTCGCAAGATGCAGTGCGATGCCTCCGGGGGCTATCGCGAAAGTGTCGATCGCAAGGAGGCGCGCCTGAGCGCCGCGCAGGAGGAGAACGCCCTGTTCCGCGAGTCATTGGCCGCGCTGGAAGCCCAGCAGGCTTCCTATAAGCTGCCGCTTCAGGCGCAGCAACAGGCTCGCGACCAGGTCGTCTCCAGCACCCGTCGCCTGCTGGATCAGGTCAAGCAGAAGGGCTCGACCGACAAGAAGCTGCAGGCCCAGCTGAAGCTGGCCGAGAAGGATCTGGCCGAACTGCAGGCCCAGCCCATCACGGCCTCGGCAGGCAATGCGGAGATCGCGGCGCGTCAGCGCAAGGCCCAGGAGCTGGAGCAGATGGTCAAGCGCCTGCGCGCCAGCGTGCTGCAGGCGCCTTAAATCCCGGCGGCCCGCGCGGGCCGCCGCTTTTCTATAGAGCATCACCGTGCAACGTTTTCTACGTGAGCCGAATACCGATGGCGCGGCTGCCGAGCAGGCCGCGCGCGCCTTCAGCGACGGCCTGGCCCTGATCGAGCGTCATTTTCCGCCCAGCGTGGCGCAGGCCTACGCCATTGCCCGGGCCGGCGCCGACGGGACCCTTGAGTGGTGGACCCGCCAGGAAGGCAAGGTCACGCCTTTCGCGGCCCTCAGTGCCGACCAGCAGCGCGAGCTGTTGGCCCGCTATGCGGAGCATCAGGGGCAGCTGGAAAGCCTGGCGCAGACCCTGGAGGCGCGTGGATTGAGCGAGCAGGCCGCCACGGTGCGCGGCCTGCGCAGCGCGCCGGATCCGGCGCGCCTGCACAGTGTGGAAGGACGCTTGCTGATCACGCACTGGAGCGAGCCGCGCGCGCCGGCGCCTGTGCCGGTCGTCGTGCCGCGCCGGCGCTGGTGGTGGTGGCTGCTGGCGCTGTTGCTGCTGGCCTTGTTGCTGGGGCTGTTGTGGTGGTGGCTGATGCGTCGCCCGGTGGCGCCCGTCATGCCCCCGGCGGCGCCGGTGGTGCACACTGCGCCCGAACCGGTGGCGCCGCCTGCGCCCGAGCCTGCGCCGCCCGAGCCCGTGGCCGAGCCACCGCCTGCGCCCAAGCCCAAGCCGCAACCCAAGCCCGATCCCCAGCCCGGCTGGCCCACCGAACTGGTCTTCGTGCTGGACTCCTCGGCGGGCATGGCTCGGCCGGCTGGGGCGGACTCGCCCTTGCGCCAGCAGCTTGCGCGTCATGAGATCGAGCGCATCGTCGGGGGCCTGCCTGCGCGTACCGAGACCCATCTGGTGCGTTACGCCGGCAAGAGCTGCGCCGCGCCGGTGCACAACGGGCCTTACAAGGCCAATCAGCGCGACGCCTTGCTCACGCAGTTGCGCCAGACCTCCAGCGTGGGGGCTTCAGCCCTGGCCGAGAGCCTCAAGGTGGCCGCTTCCAAAGTGGATGGCAGGCAGCGCGATGCCTTGATCTTTGTCTTTGCCGGCGGCCCGGATGGCTGCGGCGGGGACGTCTGCGCGACCGCCCGCGAGATCCATCGCAGCAAGCCGCGCCTGCGCATCAACGTGGTGGACCTGACCGGCGACAAGAGCCTGGACGCCTGCGCGGCGAAGATCACCGGCGGGGAGTCGTACAACTGGGGCGCCCGCAACCGCGATACGCCGGGGGTGGACCTGTCCAAAGAGGCTGCCCGCATGCTGGCGCCCTGAGGCCGGGCGGCCGGCCAAGGGCGAAAAAAGAGCCCGGCGCAGGCTGGCCTGCGCCGGGCTGTCAAACCGGGCCGGGGCAGGGCAGGCCCTGCCGCTTCGCACCGTGAGGCGGGCGCGGCCTTACTCGGCCTTCATGTTGGCTGCCTTGACGATGGCGCCCAGGCGCTTGTCTTCGGCGGCGATGAAGGTCTTGAACTGCTCGACCGTGTTGGGGATGGCTTCGTAGCCGGCGTCGGTCAGCTGCTGCTTGACCTTGGGCATGGCCATCACCTGGTCAATCGCGTGGTTCATGGCGGTGATGATGGGCTGGGGCGTGTCCTTGGGCGCATACATGCCGCCCCAGTGGGTGATGTTGATCTGGCCGAAGCCCTGCTCGCCGGTGGTGGGGGTGTCGGGCAGCAGCGGGCTGCGATGGTCGGCGGTGGCCGCCAGTGCGCGTACCTTGCCGGCATTGACGTAGGCCCGTACCGAGACGGCGGCTTCCGAGGCGGCGTCGACCTGCCCGCCCATCAGCGCGGTAGAGCTTTCCGAGCCGCTCTTGTAGGGCACGACCGTGACCGGAACCTGCAGCGCCTGGCCGAGCATCTCGGCGACAAAGTGGCCGGTGCTGCCAGTTCCGGCGGTGGCAAAGAGGATGGGGTGCTTTTTCTTGCGCGCCTCTTCCTGCCAGTCTTTGAGCGAGTGGATCTTGCTGTCGGCCTTGACCACGATCACCGAGGCCGATTCGAACAGCAGACCCACCGGCACCAGGTCGCTGTCTTCATAGGGCATCTTGCTGCGCAGCATCTTGTTGGTGATGGCGCCGTTGCCCGCGATCAGGAAGGTGTAGCCGTCGGCCGCTCCTTTGGCGACGATGTCCGAACCGATGATGCCGCCTGCTCCCGGCCGGTTGTCGATGATGACCGGCTGCTTGAGCTGTTCGGACAGACCCGTGGCGAAGATGCGGGTCATGTTGTCCAGCTGGCCGCCTGCCGAGAACGGCACCACCAGGCGCACCGCACGGTCGGGCCAGTCGGCGGCCTGTGCCAGCGAGGCCGCCGTCAGGCCGGCGGCCAGCGCCAGCGCGCGCAGCGGGAAGGGAAATCGCTTGCTGTTCATAGTGTCTCCTTGGAATAGGTGAGGTTGCTGCTCATCTTCTAGTGTTGCGGCACTTCGCGCGAGTCTTCGAGCGCCTGACGCAGCACGGCGGGCAGGATGCCGCCGGCGCGCCAGATCTCGATCTCGTGTTCATTGTCCAGGCGGCACAGCAAGGACAGCGGCTGGGGCGCGCCGCGGCCCCGGATCAGGCAATGCACCATGCCCTGCGGCGCCAGGCTGGCGGGGATGTCCAGGTCAAAGGTTTCGGTGCCGTCCAGGCCCAGGGTCAGGCGGGTGACGCCGGCCGGCAGCTGCAGCGGCAGCACGCCCATGTTGACCAGGTTGGAGCGGTGGATGCGTTCGAAGCTCTCGGCGATCACGGCGCGCACGCCCAGCAGGCGGGTGCCCTTGGCGGCCCAGTCGCGCGAGGAACCGTTGCCATAGTCCTTGCCGGCCACCACGACCACCGGCACCTGCGCATCGCGGTACTGCATGGCCACGTCATAGATCGGCAGCACGGCGCCATCGGGCTGGTGGCGCGTGGCGCCGACCGGTCCGTCAGGCAGCAGTTCGTTGATCAGGGTCGGCTGGGCGAAGGTCGCGCGCATCATCACGCGGTGGTTGCCGCGCCGCGCGAGATAGGTGTGCAGCGCATCGGGGGCCACGCCCAGCGACAGCAGGTAGCGTCCGGCGCTCGATTGCGGCGGGATCTCATTGGCCGGCGAAATATGGTCGGTGGTGACCGAGTCGCCCAGGATGAGCAGCGGGCGGGCGCCCTCGATGCGCACATGGCCTTGCTGCAGCGGCACATCCAGATAGGGCGGGCGGCGCAGGTACAGACTGTCGGCGTCCCAGGCATAGCAGGCGCCGGCATGGGTCGGCAGCGCCATCCAGGCGGGATCGCCATCGAAGACATCGCGGTAGCGTTCGGTGAACAGCGACGGATGCACGTGCCCGGCCACCACGGCGTCGATCTCGGCGTCGTCGGGCCACAGCTCGGCCAGCATCACCGGCGTGCCGTCGGCGCGCCAGCTGACCGGTTCGCTTTCCAGGTCGCGCGTGACCGTGCCGGCGATGGCGTAGGCCACCACCAGCGCGGGCGACACGAGGTAGTTGGCGCGCGCCAGCGGATGCACCCGGCCCGGGAAATTGCGATTGCCCGAGAGCACCGCAGCCACACGGGGGTTGCCCTGGGCGATGTGTTGCTCGACCGTGGCGTCGAGCGAGCCCGACAGGCCGGCGCAAGTGGCGCAACCATACCCCGCAGTGTGAAAGCCCAGCGCATCCAGCGCGGCCTGCAGGCCGCTGCTTTCCAGGTAGTCGGTCACCACGCGCGAGCCGGGTGTGAGCGAGGTCTTGGTCCAGGCTGGCGGGCGCAAGCCCAGGGCCTGCGCCTTGCGGGCGAGCAGGCCGGCGGCCACCAGCAGACGCGGGTTGGAGGTGTTGGTGCAGCTGGTGATGGCGGCCAGCACCACGGCCCCCTCGGGCAGCTCGGGGCTGGGGGTGGCAGGCAGGGCGGCCGTGGTTTTCCTGAAGGTCAACGGCACCTCGGCCAGCGTCATGCGGTCCTGGGGGCGGGTGGGGCCGGCGGCCACGCGCGTGATCTGCGCCAGATCCACCTCCACCATGCGGCGATAGCCCGGTGCCGCAGCGGTGCGCCACAGGCCGGCCGCCTGGGCATAGCGGCGCACCCGCGCGATCTGCGCCGGCTGGCGGCCGGTGCGCGCCAGATAGGCGAGGGTTTCCTCGTCGATGGGGAAGTAGGCGCAGGTCGAGCCATATTCGGGCGCCATGTTCGACAGGGTGGCCCGGTCTTCGAGCGACAGCACGCCGTCGAGGGCTTCGCCGGTGAACTCCACGAACTGGGCCACCACCTTGGCCTCGCGCAGGATGCGAGTGAGGTTGAGCACGATATCGGTAGCCGTGATGCCGGGGGCGGGGCGGTTGAACAGTCGCACCCCGATGATGTCGGGCGCGCGCAGCACCAGCGCATCGCCCAGCATGGCGGCCTCGGCCTCGATGCCGCCCACGCCCCAGCCCAGCACGCCCAGGGCATTGACCATGGTGGTGTGGCTGTCGGTGCCGACCAGGGTGTCGGGACAGGTCACGCGCGCGCCCTGCGCCGTGGTGACGGTGGTGGCCACATCGGCCAGGTATTCCACGTTGATCTGATGCAGGATGCCCTTGCCGGGCGGCACCAGGCGCAGGTTGTCGAAGGCGCCCTGGGCCCATTTCAGAAAGGTGTAGCGCTCGCGGTTCTGGGCATATTCGCGCGCTTCGTTGGCCTGGCGCGCACCGGGGTGGCCGCCTTCCTCGGCGATCAGCGAGTGATCCACGATCAGGTCGACCGGGATCATGGGGTTGATGCGGCGCGGATCCCCGCCGCGCGCCTGCACCACGTCGCGCATGGCTGCCAGGTCGATCAGGCTGGGAATGCCGCTGACATCCTGGGCCAGTACGCGGGTCGGGTGCAGCCAGACATCGGCGGCCTCGGCCTGCGCGGCGGTGTCAGGGTGGTAGGCGCGCAGCAGGGCCAGCGCATGCCTGCGCTCGGCGCCGGGCGCGCTTTCATGGCGCAGGGCGTTCTCGATCAGCACGCGCGCGACATAGGGCAGGCGGCTGGCGTTCAGGCCATGGTCGGCGGCAAAGGCCGGCACCGAGAAGTGCAGGCCGTGGTCGGCGCCTTCGTCGTAGCTCAACAGGTAGGGGTCTTGAGTGGGGTGCTGCATCAGCTTGTCTCCATGTTATCCGGTCGGTTGCGGCTTGCGCGTGTCGGGGCTTCAGGCCGACCTGGCCGCGTACAGCGCGTCGAGTTTTTCTTCGTAGGCAAAGTAGCCGATGCTTTCGTACAGCTCCATGCGCGTCTGCATCTGGTCGAGCATGGCGCGCTGCGTGCCGTCGCGTCGGATGGCTTCGTAGGTGCGCTGGGCGGCGCGGTTCATGGCGCGAAAGGCCGACAGCGGGTAAAGCGCCATGGCGACCCGGGCATCGGCCAGCTCCTGCACGGTCAGCATGGGGGTCTGGCCGAACTCGGTGATGTTGGCCAGGATGGGGGCGGGCAGGGCGCGGGCGAATTCGCGGAAGCTCTCCAGGTCATGGACGGCCTCTGGGAAGGCGACGTCGGCGCCGGCCTCGATGCAGGCAGCCAGGCGGTCGAGTGCGCTCTGGCGGCCTTCGCTGGCCAGCGCATCGGTGCGGGCGATGATGATGAAGTTGGGGTCGAGGCGCGCATCCACGGCCGCCTTGATGCGGTCCACCATCTCCGGCAACGTCACGACCTCCTTGTTGGGGCGGTGGCCGCAGCGCTTGGCGGGCGCCTGATCCTCGATCTGCATCGCGGCCGCGCCCGCGGCCACCAGGCTGCGGGTGGTGCGCGCCACATTGAAGGCCGAGGCGCCGAAACCGGTGTCGGCATCGACCACCAGCGGCAGGCTGCAGACCTCGGTGATGCGCCGCACATCGGTCAGCACGTCTTCCAGGCCCACGATGCCCAGGTCCGGCACGCCCAGCGAGCCGGCTGCCACCCCGCCGCCGGAAAGATAAATGGCCCGGAAACCGGCCTGCTGCGCCAGCAGCGCGTGGTTGGCGTTGATGGCGCCAACGACCTGGAGGGGCTGCTCGGCCTGCATGGCCTGGTGCAGGCGCTGGCCTGCGCTGGCCGGCAGGTTGGTTGAGGAAGAAGGCTGCATGGTGAACTCCATCTGCGAGGCGGGAATCGTGATCCGGCATGGCCGGGGGCTTTTCTCTCTACGCAATATGCGTGCCAGCCCCGCTCTCCCTGGGAGAGGGCGAGCGCGTGCGGGGCAGGGTTTTCATTATTGAAATAGCTGGATTGCAATGTTGAAATGATTGCCCCCCCTTATCCTTGCCTGGAGCCGCCGTGCTGCCCTTTCCCGCCCCGCCGGATGCCGAGTCCGCCGCCCTGCCGCGCATCTGGGCCGTCGGGGTGGCGCGCATCTCGCGCACCTTTGCGCAGATCCTGCCGCGCTACGCCGGGCGCGGCGAGTTCAAGCTGATCGAAGCCGGCTTCGAGACTGCCGCCACGGCCATCAACGAGGCCGCCCGTCAGGGCCGGCTGGATGCGGTGGTGGCCGCCGGCCTGAACGGCAGCTATCTGCGCCGCCATGTGACGGTGCCCGTGGTGCAGCTCAAGATCAGCGGCTTCGAGGTGATGAACGCCCTGGCCACGGCGCGCCGCATCTCGCCGCGCGTGGCCCTGCTGGGCCAGGAGGCGCAGTACCCCGATCTGGATACTTTCATGCGCACGTTTGCGGTGGGCATTCCGGTGCGCACCTACCGTGACCAGGACGATGCGCTGGCCCAGGCGAAGGTGCTCAAGGACGAGGGCATCGAAGTGTTGGTGGGCTCGGGCCTGATCGTGGACTACGCGGACCGCATGGGCCTGGCCGGCGTGCTGGTGTACTCGCTGGATACGGTGGCGGCCTGCATCGAGGATGCCATCGAGATCTCCCGCCTGCAGCGCATCGAGTCCGGGCGGCGCGAGTACCTGAACGCGGTGCTGGCCAATCTGGATGAGGGCGTGGCGGCGGTGGACGCTTCGGGCCGGGTGCAGGCGCTCAACCCGGCGGTCGAGCGCCTGCTGGGCATCAGCGCGGCCGGGCTGGCCGGGCGGCGTCTGGAAGAGATTTCGCCGGCGCTCTCGCTGGACGAGGTTCTGCGCAGCGGCAAGCGCGAAGCCGAATCCGTGCATCGGCTGGCCGGCAAGATGGTGGTGGTCAACCGGATTCCGCTGGCCATCGGGGGCGGGGTATCGGGGGCGGTCCTGACTCTGCAGGAGGCTGGCGCCATCCATCGCGCCGACCGCAGCCTGCGCACCCGGGCGCGGGCGCGCGCCAACACGGTGCGCTATACCCTGGACGACCTGTTCGGCACCTCGGCGGCCCTGGAGAAGGCACGCATGCTGGCGCGGCGCTATGCCCGGGTGGACTCGACCGTGCTGATCGGCGGGGAAAGCGGCACCGGCAAGGAGGTGCTGGCCCAGGGCATGCACCAGGCCAGCGCGCGCCATCACTTTCCCTTCATCGCGGTCAACTGCGCGGCCTTTCCGGAAAACCTGCTCGAAAGCGAATTGTTCGGCTATGAGGACGGCGCCTTCAGCGGCGCGCGCCGGGGCGGGAAACCGGGCCTGTTCGAGTCGGCCCACAACGGCACGCTGTTCCTGGACGAGGTCGGCGACATGCCGGCGGCGTTGCAGATCCGCCTGCTGCGGGTGCTGCAGGAACGCCAGGTGCTGCCGGTGGGCGGCATCGAGCCGGTGCCGGTCAACGTGCGCATCATCGCCGCCACGCATCGCGATCTGCCCGCCATGGTGGCGGCCGGCGAGTTCCGCCAGGATCTGTTCTTCCGCCTGAACATCCTGCGCATCGACATGCCCACCCTGCGCGAGCGCCGCGAAGACATATGGCCGCTGGCCCAGCGCCTTTACGAGCGCGTGCAGCAGACGCTGGGGCTGGGGCCGCGCATGCCGTTGCCGGCCAGTGCCGAGGCGGCGCTGCTGGGCTACGCCTGGCCCGGCAACATCCGCGAGCTGGAAAATGTGCTGGAGCGGCTGGCGGTCTACCTGGCCGGCCATGATGCGGATCTGCCCGAAGCGCAGGTGCGTCGCATCCTGGCCGACGTGGCGCCGGAGCTGGCGCTGGCCGCCCGGGCCGCGCCCGAGGATCTGGCCCGGCATGGGCGGCGCCAGCAGGCGGCCCATATCCGCGAGGTGCTGGCGCGCTGTGGCGGCGACCGGCGCGCCGCCTGCGAGCTCCTGGGCATCAGCCCGACCACGCTGTGGCGGCGTCTGCGCGAAAGCTAGTCACGTTTGCTTGCAGGCGCGTTCCGGGGCGGGCGCTACACTCGCAACCCCGGGTAACACAATAACGATATGGAACCGCAACTGCCTCCCGTTCCGCCGGCTCACCGCCGGGTGTTGAATCTGTTTCGCCAGGATGGCCGCATCTATCGCGGCACCGGCATGATGAGCGGCGTCATAGCCCTGTTTCTGGCCATTCTGGCGGTGCTGGGCGTGCTGGCTTTTCATTTCCCCGCCTATCTCACCACGCCCGAGCTGCGCGCTTACTACGACGTCGACGCCATGCGGGTGCTGCTGTTCGCGGCCCTGCTGATCGCGGGCACGATCTCGCTGGGCAACACGGTGCTCGGGCGCAAGCGTTGGCTGAATATCAGCGCCTTCGCCCTGGTGTGCCTGGCGGTGGCAGCCGGCGGCAGCAATGTGGTGGTCAGCCAGGCCAACACGGGCGGCCATCCCTATCTGGGGCTGGACTGGTTCATCCTGGACCTGCTGGCCTCCAGCACGGTCTTCATCATCTTCGAAAAGCTGTTTCCGCTGTATCCCGGCCAGCCGGTGTTCCGGGTGGATTGGCAGGTGGACATGAAGCATTTCCTGTTCAACCACCTCTCGGTCGGGGCGGTGCTGCTGTGCATCAACTTCTTCGTGCACAAGCTGTTTTCGTGGGCGGCCTACCCGCCGCTGCAGGCGGCCATCGTGTCGCTGCCGTTTCCGGTGGAGCTGTTCCTGGGCGTGCTGGTGGCCGACCTGGCCCAGTACGCCGCGCACCGTGCCTATCACGAGATCCCTTTTCTGTGGCGCATTCACGCGGTGCACCACAGCACCCGCACGCTGGACTGGCTGTCGGGCTCGCGCCTGCACGTGGTGGAGCTGCTGATCACGCGCGTGGCGGTGCTGGGCGTGCTGTTCGTGCTGGGCTTCTCCAAGGATGTGCTGGATGCCTACATCATCATCGTCGGCTTCCAGGCCGTGCTGATTCACTCCAATATCCGCCTGCCCTGGGGCTGGCTGCGCTACATCATCGTGACGCCGGACTTTCACCATTGGCACCACGCCACCGATGAAGAGGCCATCGATCGCAACTACGCGGCCCATTTTTCCTTCATCGACTATCTGTTCGGCACGGCGGTGCGCGGCGCGGGCAAGCGCCTGCCGGTCAAGTACGGCATCCTGGACAACGACATGCCGGGCACCTTCCTGGCACAGCAGACCTACCCCTTCCGTCGCCGCCCCTGAGCCGGCGCCTGCCGGGCCGCCTCAGGGGCGGCCCGTGATCTCCCCGCAATCCTCTATAACCTTCCCGTCCGCCGGCCGAAAACCGGCGGGCGGGAAGGTTTTGCGTGCGCTGCGCACGGCTGGATTCCCTAGGGGCTTTCCCTAGGGCGCGCCGGCTCGTCCGCAGGCGAGTTCCATTGCTGGCAAGGCTTTGCGCGAGGTTTCTAATAAAGGCAATGCTTTTTTTAAAAGATTGATATGGATGGAACGCTGGTGCCTTACTAGAATCCGCCGCACATCGTCCCTGCTTGCAAGCCGGGCCGGTTTGGGTGCCATGGCCGCCAGGCCCTGGCTTGACTGAAGGAAGGGGAATCAATGCTTTCGTACACACTGCGACGGCTGCTCATGACACTGCCGGTCATGCTGTTTGTCGCGCTGTTCGTATTCGGCCTGCTGGACCTGGCGCCCGGCGATCCGGCGGCGCTGCTGGCCGGCGAGGACGCCACGCCGCAGGACATCGCGCGCATCCGGGCCACGCTGGGGCTGGATCAGCCGTTTCTGCAGCGTTTCGGGGCCTGGGGCTGGAATGTGATCCACGGGGACCTGGGTTCGTCGCTGTTTACCGGCCTGCCGGTCAGCCACATGATCAGCCAGCGGCTGGCCCCGACGTTCTCGCTGATGCTGATGACGCTGCTGGTGTCGGTCATCATCGCCATCCCCATCGGCGCGCTGGCCGCCTGGAAACACAACCGCCTGCAGGACCGCGCCATCATGGTCCTGGCCGTATTCAGCTTCTCGGTGCCGTCGTTCGCGGTGGGCTACCTGCTGGCATGGATCTTCGGTCTGCAACTGCGCTGGTTTCCGGTGCAGGGCTATGTGCCGCTGGCTGACGGTTTCTGGGCGTCGCTGCACACGCTGGTGCTGCCGGCGCTGGCGCTGGGCAGCGTCTACGTCGCCCTGATCACGCGGATCACCCGCGCCACGCTGCTGGAAACGCTCAACCAGGATTACGTGCGTACGGCGCGCGCCAAGGGCGTGGGCAACCGCGGCCTGCTGTTTCGCCATGCGCTCAAGAACGCGGCGGTGCCCATCATCACCGTCATCGGCAGCGGCGTGGCCCTGCTGATCAGCGGCACGGTGGTCACCGAGACGGTGTTCTCCATTCCCGGGCTGGGCCGCCTGGTGGTCGATGCGATCCTGCGCCGCGACTACCCCGTGATCCAGGGGGTCATCCTGCTGTTCAGCTTCATGTACGTGCTGATCAACCTGCTGGTCGATCTGCTTTACCGCGCTTTCGACCCGAGGATTAAATACTGATGCGCCAAGTTCTCGAATTCGTGAAACGGCACCCCACCGCTGGCGTGGGCGGGCTGTTGATAGTGCTGCTGTTCCTGATGGCGGTGTTTGCGCCCTGGCTGGGCACGGTCGATCCCACGGCCCTGTCGCCCATCCACCGCACTCGCCCGCCGAGCGAGCAGTTCTGGTTCGGCACCGATCTGCTGGGTCGCGACGTGTACTCGCGGGTGATCTATGGCGCGCGCGTCTCGCTCATCGTGGGTTTCTCGGTGGCGGCCCTGTCGACCGTGATCGGCGTGCTCATTGGCCTGGCGGCCGGCTTCGTGCGCTGGGTCGACGCCATCGTGATGCGCATCATGGACGGCTTCATGTCCATTCCGACCATCCTGCTGGCCATCGCCCTGATCGCGCTGTCGCGCGCGTCGTTGGAGAACGTGATCATCGCCATCACCGTGGCCGAGGTGCCGCGCGTGGTGCGACTGGTGCGCGGCCTGGTGCTGTCGCTGCGCGAGCAGCCCTATGTGGAGGCCGCCGTGGCCGCTGGCGCCAGCCGCCTGCGCATCGTGCTGCGCCATATCTTCCCCAACACGCTGGCGGCCCTGATGGTGCAGGCCACCTATATCTGCGGCGTGGCGATTCTGGCCGAGGCCAGCCTGTCGTTCATCGGCGCAGGCGTGCCGCCGTCGCTGCCGTCGTGGGGCAACATCATGGCCGAAGGGCGCGCGTTGTGGCAGATCAAGCCTTACCTGATCGCCTTCCCGGCGCTGTTCCTGTCGGTGACCATCCTGGCGATCAACATGCTGGGTGACGGTCTGCGCGACGCGGTCGATCCGCGCATGGCCAAGAGGATTTGAAGCACATGAGCACTACTACGAGTCAGAACCGGCGTGTGCTGGAGATCGAGAACCTGTCGATCGCTTTCGGTCGGGGCCCCAATACCTTCCGCGCCGTCAAGGACCTGAGCCTGCACGTCGATCGCGGCGAGACGCTGGCCATCGTGGGCGAGTCCGGATCGGGCAAGTCGGTGACCTCGCTGGCCGTGATGCGTCTGGTGGAGTTCGGCGGCGGCCGCATCGAGCAGGGCCGCATGACATTCCATCGTTCGCCCGGCGAGAGCATCGACCTGGGCGCGGCCTCGGAAGACACCATGCGCGGCATGCGCGGCAACGACCTGGGGATGATCTTCCAGGAACCGATGACCTCCCTGAACCCGGTGTTCACGGTGGGTTCGCAGATCGTGGAGGCCATCCGCCTGCACCAGCCGGGCGACCAGCGCCAGGCCGAGGCGGCAGCCAGGCGCATTCTGGATCAGGTCCGCATCCCGGATGCCGCGGCCATCATGGGCCGCTATCCGCATGAACTGTCCGGCGGCATGCGCCAGCGCGTCATGATCGCCATGGCGCTGTCGTGCAAGCCGGCGCTGCTGATCGCCGACGAACCGACCACCGCGCTTGACGTAACCATCCAGGCCCAGATCCTGCAGCTCATCCGCGAGCTGCAGCACGAGATGGACATGGGGGTCATCTTCATCACCCACGACATGGGCGTGGTGGCGGAAGTGGCCGACCGCGTGCTCGTGATGCGCAAGGGCGACACGGTCGAGCACAACGATGTGCGCGGCCTGTTCGAGGCGCCGCGCCACCCTTACACCAAGGCCTTGATGGCGGCCGTGCCGCGCCTGGGCGCGATGCGTGGCACGGACCTGCCGGCCCGCTTCCCGCTGCTGTCGGAGTCCGGCGAGCGCGAGCCCGAGCGCATTGCGCTGCCGCCCAAGCCGGAAGTCATCCTGAAGGTAGACGGGCTGGTCACGCGCTTTGACGTGCGTGGCGGCGTGTTCGCCCGGGTAAAGAAGCGCGTGCACGCCGTCGAGCAGGTCAGCTTCGATCTGCATGCCGGCGAGACGCTGTCGCTGGTGGGCGAATCCGGTTGCGGCAAGACCTCGACCGGCCGTTCGCTGTTGCGTCTGGCCAAGGTCACGCGCGGCAACATCGAGTTCGAGGGTCGCGCCGTTCATCAGGATGACGCCGCTTCGCTGCGCGCCCTGCGGCGCAACATGCAGTTCGTGTTTCAGGACCCCTTCGCCTCGCTCAACCCGCGCATGCGTGTGGGCGATTGCGTGATGGAGCCGATGCTGATCCACAATCTGTTCAGCGGCGAGCAGGCCGAGCGCCGGGTGGCAGAGCTGTTCGAGCGCGTGGGGCTGTCGCCGGCCATGATGCGCCGCTGGCCGCATGAGTTCTCCGGCGGCCAGCGCCAGCGCATCTGCATTGCGCGCGCCCTGTCGGTCAGCCCGAAGGTGCTGATCGCGGACGAGTCGGTTTCGGCGCTGGACGTGTCGATTCAGGCGCAGATCGTCAACCTGCTGATCGACCTGCAGCGCGATCTGGGCGTGAGCTACCTGTTCATCTCGCACGACATGGCGGTGGTCGAGCGCATCAGCCACCGGGTGGCGGTGATGTACCTGGGCCAGATCGTCGAGATCGGCCCGCGCCGCGAGATCTTCGAGAACCCCCAGCACCCCTACACCAGGAAACTGATGCAGGCGGTGCCGATTGCCGACCCGACCAAGCGGCGTCAGGGCGTGCTGGAGCTGACCGAGCTGCCCAGCCCGGCGCGCGCCGTGGGCGACGAGCCCGTGGTCGAACCCCTGGTGCAGGTCGGGCCGGGGCATTTTGTGGCGCGCCACCGCATTGGCGGCGCGTATTAAGGCTGCACGGAAGTAACTTCCTTTTTATCTAGGAGAGAGACGATGGATCGTAGAAGTTTTTTGCTGGCGACTGGCGCTTCCGCAGCCGCTTTCGGCCTGCCCAACCTGGCCTGGGCAGCACCCGCCAAGAAGGTGTTCCGCTGGGTGCCGCAGGCTGACCTGACGCTGCTGGACCCCATGTTCACCACGGTGGCCATGACCCAGGTTCACGCCCAGCTGGTGTTCGACACCCTGTTCGGCCTGGACGAGCAGTACCAGCCCACGCCGCAGATGGCCGAAAGCGCCAAGAGCGAGAACGACGGCCTGCTGTGGACCATTACCCTGCGCGATGGCCTGAAGTTCCATGACGGCTCGCCGGTGCGCGCCCAGGACGCCGTGGCCAGCATCCAGCGCTGGGCCAAGAAGGACCTGATGGGCCGCTCGCTGATGCAGTCGACCGAGTCGCTGACCGCGCTGGACGACAAGACCCTGCAATTCAAGCTGAAAAAGCCCTTCCCCCTGATCCTGAACGCCCTGGGCCGCCAGTCGGGCAACATGGCAGCCATCATGCCGGAACGCCTGGCCCAGCTGCCGGAAACCGAAGCCGTCAAGGAAATGGTCGGCAGCGGCCCGTTCACGTTCGACAAGGACAAGTGGGTTTCCGGCTCGCGCGTGGTCTACAACAAGTTCGACGGCTATGCGCCGCGCAAGGAAGACGTCAAGCCGTCGTTCACCTCGGGCCCCAAGATCGCCCACGTCGACGAAGTGAACTGGCACATCATTCCCGACCGCGCCACCGCCATTGCCGCCCTGCAGGCCAATGAGGTCGATGGCGTGGAGATGGTCGACCCGGACTTCCTGCCCATCCTCAGCCAGGACCCCAACATTCATCTGGTCAAGCGCAGCCTGCCGACCATCGGCGTGATGCGCCTGAACCACCTGCATGCGCCGTTCAACAACCCGGACATTCGTCGCGCGGTGCTGAGCGCGGTCAACCAGACCGAATACATGACGGCCATGAACGGCGCCGATTTCCCCGAGTACTGGAGCGATCGCTGTGGCGTGTTCGTGCCCGGCTCGCCGATGGACAGCGACGCCGGCATGGAAAAACTGACCGGCAAGCGCGACATCGAAGCTGCCCGCAAGGCCATCAAGGATGCCGGCTACAAGGGCGAGAAGGTCGTGCTGCTGGATCCGGTGGATTTCCCGACCTGGCATGCCGCGGCCCTGGTGACGGCTGACCTCTTCAAGCGCCTGGGCTTTAACGTGGACGTGCAGACCATGGACTGGGGCACCGCCGTGCAGCGTCGCAACAACCAGGAAGCGCCGGAGAACGGCGGCTGGAGCGTGGCGTTCACCGGCAACACCGGCCCCAACAACCTGGATCCGGCCGGCCACCTGGCCATGCGCGGCAACGGCAAGCAGGCCTGGTTCGGCTGGCCCACCAGCGAGCGTCTGGAGCAGCTGCGCCTGGACTGGTTCAATGCCCCGGACCTGGAAACCCAGAAGAAGATCGGCCGCGAGATCCAGCTGCAGGTGTTCGAGGACGTGCCGTACATCCCGCTGGGCGCGACCTACCCGGTGACCGCCCTGCGCAAGCCGTGGAAGGACTTCCAGCCCCAGATGTCGCTGTTCTACACGGTGAACAAGGATTAAAGGGCAGGAGTCAAGCATGAGCAGTAAGGCCCCGAAAGTCGCGATTCTCGGCTTTCATCTCGAATCCAATGCGTTCAGCCCGCCTTCGGTGCAGGCCGACTTCCTGGCTCAGTGCTGGGAGGAAGGCGACGCCGTGTCCGAACTGGTGCGCGGCCCCAGCCGCCTGCCCACCGAGGTCACGGGGTTCTATGAACGCATGAACCAGCTGGGAGACTGGGTCCCGGCGCCGCTGATCGTGATCGGCGCGCCGCCGGGCGGGCCGGCCAGCGCCGGCGTCTGGGACACTTTTCTGACCGAAGTGGAACAGCGCCTGCGTGCCGCCTTGCCGGTGGATGCGATCTACATCGCCAACCACGGGGCCTCTTCGGCCGAGGGTGAGGATGACACCGAGGGGGTGCTGATGCACCTGTTGCGGCGTGTCGTCGGGCCTGACGTCCCCATCGTGGCGACCCATGATCTGCACTGCAACGTGTCAGAGCGCACCGTCCAGGCGCTCGACGGCCTCATCGCCTACCGCACCAATCCGCACGTCGACCAGCGCGAGCGCGGCGCCGAGGCGGCCGACCTGATCGTCGAGATCCTGGGCGGCACGAAGATGGTGACCGCCTACGTGCGCCTGCCGCTCACGCCGCCCTCGGTGACGCTGGGCACGGCCAGCGGCCCCTATGCCGATCTGGTCCGCATGGGAATGGCGCTGACGCAGAAACCCGGGGAAGGGCCGATCGCCAACGTGGCGGTCTGCTCCGGTTTCGTGTTCTCAGACCTGCCCAAGTGCGGACTGACCATCACGGTCACCGCGCGCGGCGACCTGCAGGCCGCGCGTCGCACGGCGTTGCAGGTCGCGCGCGCCGGCTGGGCCGACCGCGGCCGCTACGTGGCCAATACCATCAGCGTCGAACGGGCGGTCGAGCTGGCCCGCCAGGCCAGCGAGCCGTTGCTGTTCGCCGACGTGGCCGACAATCCCGGCGGGGGCGGGCGCGGCAATACCAGCTGGTTGCTGCGTGCTTTCGATCAGGCGCGGGTGCCGGCCGTGCTGGGCGTGTTCGTCGATCCCGCCCTGGTTCAGGAGGCTGCCGCGCTGGGCGAGGGGGCCGAGTTCGAGGCCGTCTTCAACCGCGAGGAAAGCGAGTATTCGCGCCGCTACGCCAGCAAGGCGCGCGTGCTGAAGCTGACCGACGGCGAGGGCATGGGCCGGCGCGGCATCCTGCGGGGGCGCAAGTTCTCGCTGGGCCGCAGCTGCCTGCTGGAGCTGGTGGATTCGGGCATCAAGGTGGTGGTGGGCAGTTTGCGCCGCCAGCTGGCCGAGCCGGCCATGCTGGAGATGCACGGCATCGACATCGCCACGGCCGGGCACGTCATCGTGAAGAGCCGCGGGCATTACCGCGCCGGCTTCGATGAGTTCTTCCCCAACGAACGCATCCATGATGTCGACAGCCCGGGCCTGACCACGCCCAACCTCAAGCAGATCGACTTCAAGCGTCTGCCACGTCCGGTATGGCCGCTGGATGAAAACGCGGCCTGGCACGAGCCGGCCTGGGCTGCCGGGCTCGGCTAGTTCACGCGGCCCGGTGCTTGCTTGCGGCGCGTCCCTTGTCAGGGCGCGCCGTTTTGCGTTCTGGCCGGCTGCCAGGTCGGGCTGGTGTAGGCGGCGTCCATATGCAGCACCATCGACTCGACGAAGCGACTCACGCTGGCGGGCAGCTGGCGTTCGGCCATGGTCTGGATGTGCACGTTGCGCTGGTGCAGTTCGGCGTCGGCCATGGGGATGGCGACCAGCTCGCCACGTTCGGTGGCCGTCATGACGGTCAGGTCGCCCGAGAAACCGATGGCGCCCCAGCGCAGGCAACTGGTCTGGATGGCGCTCTGGTTGTTGCAGGTCAGGGCGATGTTGAGTTCGATCTGCGCGTGCATGCAGCACAGGTCGATGATGAAGCGGATGGTGCTGCCCGGGCCCATCAGGGCCACCGGATGATCGCCGATCTCGCGCATCCAGAGCGTGGGCCGCCCCGCCAGGGGATGATCGGGCGCCATCATGGCAAAGACCGGCATGCGGCGCGCATACTGGATGTGCACGCCTTGCGGCGGCGAGAGGTTGTAGCTCACCCCGATATCGTCCTCGCCTTCGCGCACCCGGCGGTTGATCTCGGAAGACTGCAGGATATTGAGTTCGAACTTCAGGCTGGGATCTTCGTCACGGAACTGGCCGATCACGCGCGGCAGCAACTCGCGCCCGAAGGCCTGGTTGGCCGAGATGCGGATCAGGCGCTGGCCGACGTGGCTGAGGTCGCGGATTTCGGCGCGGGTGCGCTCGGCTTCCAGCGAGGCGCGCCGGCCATAGGCCTTGAGCAGGCGGCCCGCTTCGGTAAGGACCATGCCGCGCGCATGTCGCTCGAATAACAGCGTCTGGTGCTCTTCTTCGAGCTTGCGGATCATGCGACTGACGGCCGATGGCGAGACGTGCAGCTTCTGGGCGGCGACGGTCAGCGAACCGGAGTCCACGACTTCGAGAAAGTAGCGCAGGGCGGTGTTGAGCATGGCGGGCAAAGAACGGCTAAGGGCCGATACTAGCAAAACCGCTCGGGCGGGCCTAGCCGTCGGCGCCGGCCTTGTCCAGCAGGCGCTGCAGGGTGGCCAGTTCCTCAGGGCTTAGCCGCGCCAGGCCCGCGGGCGGCTGCTCCAGCAGGCCGGCGGCCTGCCGGGCCCGCGCACGGCCCTGTTCGGTCAGGGTGATGCGCTTGCAGCGCCGGTCCCGGGGATCGGCGCTGCGCAGCAGGCTGCCATCGGCTTCGAGGTCGCGCAAGATGAGCGAGATATAGGTTTTGTCGGAAGCGAATTGCTGCACCAGCGCCGAGGCCGACGCCTGCGGATGGCGTTCCAGGTAGAGCAGGATCTTGATCTTGAAGTAGGTGATGCCCAGCGCGCGCGACAGCGCCTTGCGCGGGTTGTGGGTTTCGATCACGAAGCGGCGCAGGCTGGCCCAGGCCCGGGCGGCGGTGACGCCGGCGTCAGCGGCCATGGCCTGCCTCGCCGGTGCGTGGCTGGCCACCTGCCAGCCAGCCCATCGCGCAGATGCCCACGCCCATGAACAGGGCGATGACCCACATGGGCTGGGCCCGCGTGACCAGGGTGGCCGCAGCCACGCCGCCATCGGGCACGGCGATGATGGAGCCGGCCAGCGCCACGCCCAGCGCCAGACCGATCTGGCGCGAGGTCGAGGCGATGCCGGCGGCCACGCCGCCCTGGCTGCCCGGCAGGCTGGAGACGGCTCCGTGGGTGATGGGGGCGTTGACCAGACCCGTGCCGATGCCGAACAGGGCATAGATGCCCAGCAGCGTGGCGCTGCTGGCGTCCTGCCACAGCAGCCATTGCAGCAGCGCCGTCACGGCATAAGCCAGGCCGGCCGCCATCATGGGCAGGCGTGGGCCGACCCGGGCCACCAGCCAGCCCGACAGTGGCGAGAAAGGGATCGTCAGCACGGCGATGGGCAATGTCATCAGGCCGGCGGCCAGCGGGCTCAGGCCGCGCGTGTCTTGCAGATAAAGCGTATTGAGAAACAGCAGTGCGCTCAGCGAGGCGAACGCGAAGATGGCGCTGAGTACGGCGGCGTTCAGGCCCCGGTTGCGAAACAGGCTCAGATCAATCAGGGGCTCGGCGGCCCGCCGCTCCCAGGCGATGAACAGCGCGGTCGACACCAGTGCGGCGCCGGCCAGGCCCGCTACCAGCGGCGAGAGCCAGCCGGCGCGGGGCCCTTCGATGATTGCGCCGATGCCGCAGGCCAGCATGGCCAGCATCAGCAATTGGCCGGGCGCATCGAAGCGGCGCCGTTGCGGCGCGCGCGAATCCGGGATGAAGCGCCAGGTCAGGAACAGGCCGACGGCCGCCACCGGCAGGTTGATCCAGAAGATGGAGCGCCAGCCCGCCGCTGTGACCAGAAAGCCGCCCAGTACCGGCCCGGCTGCCGCACCCAGCCCGTTGACGGCGCCCCAGACGCCGATGGCCTGGGCGCGTTCGCGCCGGTCGGTGAAGGTATTGGTGATGATGGACATGGCCACCGGATTGAGCATCGCCCCGCCCAGGGCCTGAAAGGCGCGCGCGGCGATCAGCGCCGATGGCGTGGGTGCGATCGAGCACAGCAGCGAGCCCAGGGCGAACAGGCTCAGTCCGGCCATGAACACCGGCTTGCGGCCATAGCGATCACCCAGGCTGCCGCCCAGGATCAGCAGGCTGGCCAGGGGCAGGGTGTAGGCGTCGATGATCCACTGCATGTCGGCCACATCAGCCCGGATATCGCGCCCCATCGCCGGCAACGCCACGTTGACGATGCTGCTGTCCAGGCTGACCAGAAACAGGCTCAGGCAGCAGATGGCCAGAATGGCGTGGCGACGGGCATGAGCGGCGGGTGGCAACATGAATCAGTTATGAAAACAAAACCATCTGCCAGTGTAACTGATTCGCAATTCGCGGCCTGACCGCCGCTGGGGCGGCCAGGCCGGGCTTCAGGCGCGCGCGGCCGCCGGCGCGGGCGCCGACAGGTCCTGGCGGTTGCGCATGCACCAGGCCATGAGGGCGGCCAGGCACAGCACGGCCAGTACGGCGCTCAGGGTGTAGCGCAGGCCGCGGGCATCCGAGAGCAGCCCGAACAGCGGCGCCACCATCCCGCCGATGGACATGGCCAGGCCCAGCGTGATGCCGCTGGCGGTGGCCTGGTTGCGGGGCAGGTAATCCTGCGCCAGCGTCACCTGCGCCGCAAAGGGCAGGAACATGAACAGACCCAGCGCAAAAGTGCTCGCCCAGGCGGCCAGGGGCGTGCTCGACAAGGCCAGGCAAGCCAGCGCCGGCAGGGCCAGCAGATAGCCGTAGCGGATGGGTCGCATGCGACCCTTGCGGTCGCCCATCCAGCCGCCCAGGAGCGTGCCCAGCGCGCCGGCGGCCGTGAAGGTGGTCAGCGTGGCGGCGCCCATGAAGGCGCTGCCGCCGAGTTCGCGGGTGACATACAGGGGCAGGGTGGAGAGCACGGTCACATAGGGGATCGACCAGCCTACGATGACGGCGCACAGCAGGAAGAAGGCCGGCCAGTGATTGAGCGGGCGCTGCGGCGCGTGGCCGTGGCGGGCACGCGCCGCGACGGGCGGCGTGCGGGGGTCGGTGCGCGTGCCGTATTGCCAGATGAACAGCATCAGCAAGGCGGGCAACGCCAGCATCCAGCTGCGTTCGAGCGCGCCATCGGCCACCACCAGGGCGGCCAGCAGGGGCGCGAACGAAGCGCCCACCGTGCCGCCGACCGAAAAGACGCTCATGGCCTTTTGCGACGCGCCGCCGGCTTGGCGCGCAGCCACCGTGGCCGGCGGATGGTAGGCCGCGATGCCCAGGCCGCAGAGCGCGGCGGCAAACCAGCTGACCCAGTACTCGGCGCTCATGCCGGCGAGCACCAGGCCCAGGGCGGCCACCATGAAACCCATCGGAATCATCCAGGGGCGTGAGGCCCGGTCGGCGTACAAGCCGAACAGCGGCTGCACCACGCTGGACAGGCCCGTGGCCGCCAGCATCAGGCCGCTGATGGCGGTATAGCTGTAACCGCGTTCGAGCACCATGAAAGGCAGCAGGGCCGGCACCAGGCCCTGATAGAGATCATTGACGGCGTGAGTACCGGTCAGCAGGCCGAGGCGGGCGCGATTCATCGTGGACCCGCCTGCTGGAAGGGGAAGGGAAACGGCATGGGCTTTCCTGAGAGAGAGAGAAGGGAAAGCGATACATGCTAGGCAGACGGCTTCTTGCAATCCTGCTTGGAATGAACAAGAATCGTCGCGAAAATGACAAGCCCCGATCGCCATGCCCCTGCCGCGTGCCCTTGACGCCCAATTGCCGCCGGCCGTGCGCGTGCCGGACCCACCCGCCCACCCGATCCATGGCGAGCACACGCTGCGGCCGGTGGCGGCGTTCGCTTCCGACATGCCGGCCAATGCGGCCATCGCGCCGCACCGCCACCGGCGCGGGCAGCTGCTGCATGCCACCGAAGGGGTGATGCTGGTGCGCACGCCCGACGGGGGCTGGGTGGTGCCGCCGGGCTGCGCCGTCTGGGTGCCGCCGGCGACCCTGCATGACATCCGCATGGCCGGCGCGCCCGTGGCGATGCGCACGGTGTTTGTCGAGCCCGGGCTGCGGGGCGGGTTCTGGCCGCATTGCCAGGTGCTGCAGGTCTCGCGCCTGTTGCGCGAGCTGGTGGTCAGCGCGGTTGACCTGCCGCTGGACTACCCCTGCGGCGGGCGCGAGGCGCGCATCATGGATCTCATTCTCGACGAGATCGCGCTTGCGCCCGAGCTGCCGCTGCATGTGCCCATGCCGGCGCATGCCGGGCTGCTGGCGCGTTGCCGCCAGTTCATCGATGATCCTGCCCAGCCGGCGGCGCTGGCGCACTGGGCGGCGGCGCTGCATATGCACTCGCGCACCCTGGCGCGGCTCTTCCTGCGCGAAACCGGCATGAACTTCGGAGCCTGGTGCCGCCAGGCCCGTCTGCTCCTGAGCGTGCCGATGCTGGCCGGCGGCGCCTCCGTGCTGGAAGTTGCGCTGGCGCACGGCTATGACAGCCCGAGCGCGTTCAGCGCGACCTTCCGGCGTGCCTTCGGTCAGCCTCCCAGCGCCTTGCTGGCGCGTCGCGCTGCGCGCCCTTGACCGGCCCGAGCGCCGGACATCCGCCGGCGGCCCGATAACAGGAACGCCTGCAGCCGGTGATATCGCAGACCGGCGGGCATTATCGCCGGGGATTATCCCGAAGCCTTTTGCGATATTGCGAGGGAGGGTTTTGTATCGTGTTCCAGATAATGTCCGGCATGGCGCGCAGCCTGGCGGCAGACGGGGATAGTCGGCAGCCTGGCCTGGTTTCGTCGGGCTATGAAATATTTTTTTACGAAGTGCCGGCCAGCCATCGGAGGGGAACCTCAATTAACCGGGGCCAGCGCCTATAATCGCCAGCGTCTTTCGCGCCGCGCCAAGGCCCATGCGTTTGGCGTCGCGCTTTCGGGATTCCCGACCGGCCCTGCAGGGGCGGTGCCGGCGTCTGCCTTGGCGCAGATGTCTCCGGTAGAATCAGTCCCTATATCCCGTACGCCGTCTCAAGGTCTGCCTGTGAGCCCGTCTCCCGATAACAGTCTGCTGTCGTTGAATCAGGTGTTGGCCATGCTGGCCGCGAGGGCCCGGCTCATCATCTGGGTGGCTCTGGCCACGCTGGTTCTGACCGGCATGATGCTGCTGGTGATTCCGCGCGTCTGGACGGCCACGTCGGATGTTTTCATCGATTACCGCGAAAATGACCCGATCAACGGCCGTTCATTTTCTGCGCTGCTCGACGAAAGTTATATGCAGACCCAGATCGACATGATCCAGAGCCAGGCCGTGGCCGATCACATGATCAAGACTCTGGGGCTGCTGCCGGCTGGCGGCGCCAGCGAATCGGCGGCGCACCAGGCGCTGGTGGCCTCGATCAAACGCAATCTGGAAGTCACCAAACAGCCCAACAGTCGTGTGCTCACGGTGGCGTTTTCGGCCGACTCGCCCCAGAAGGCGCGCGATTATGCCAACGCAATCGTCAATTCCTATATCGCGGTCAGCCAGAATATCGCCTCGCAGGCCGCGCGCGCGCGCAGCGAACAATACACCGCGCAACTGGACCAGCTGCGCAACGACATCGACGCCATTCAGGAAAAATTGACCCGTTACCAGCAGGAGACAGGCATCGTCGATACGCCGCAAAGCGGCGACATCGACATCCGTCGCCTGAATGACATGGTCAGTTCGCTGCTGGTGCTGGAAACCCAGCTCGAAGAGGCGCGCGCCCGCAACGACACGACCCAGCGCCTGCTCCAGAGCGGCATGCGTCCGGAAGACCTGCCCGAGGTGGGCACGGTCATGCCGTTGAACGATCTGCGCAATGGCCTGACCGTGCTGGATCACCAGCTGGGCCAGTTGCGCGGCGCGCTCGGGCCCAAGCACCCCGATGTGACCGGACTGCTGGCGCAGCGCGCGCAGATGCAGGCCGAGATATCCCGCCAGGCCAAGGCGGCCATCGAAGCGCAGGAAAGCGCGCTCAACCGCCTGCAGCAACAGCGCACGGCCTTGCATCGCGACATCGAGGCGCAACGCGCCAAGGTGCTGGAGCAGATGGGCAAGCGCGACCGCATCGCGGCCTATCAACGCCAGTTCGCCGGCATGGAGCAGGTCTACAACACGGCTTTGCAGAAGTATGACGGCATCCTGATGGCCAGCAATATTTCCCTGCCCAACCTGTCGGTGCTGCGGGTCGCCGAGATGCCGACTTCGCCCTCGCGCCCCAAGGTCACGCGCAGTCTGGTGCTGGGCCTGGCCGTCGGCCTGTTCGGCGGTCTGGCGCTGGCCATGCTGCTGGAGCTCACGCGCCGCCGCCTGCGCTGCGGCGATGATCTGTCTCGCAATGCCCGCCTGCCCGTGCTTGGCCGCATCGGCCGGCATATGCGGGCGCCGACCCCGGTGAAGCCATGAACGATTCCGCCCTGCGAAACCTGTTCGACCGGCTCAAGCAGCCCCAGGCCGGCGCGTCTGCCCCGGTTCCGCCAGCGGCGCAGGCTCGCGTGGCGCCGTCGCCGTTCGAGGCGGGGCCCGGCCCCGCGCAAGCGGCCGCTCCCACGCCGGCTCCGGCAATGCCTGAAGCCGGCAGCCCGCCGCCTGCGGCCGCGTCGCCGGACCGCGCGCAAGGCACGCCTGCGGGCGCGTCCATCGCGGTGGCGGTGGATCCCTTTGCTGCGGCCGCGCCGCCGGGCGTACGGCCTGAAGCGGTATCGCAGGCCCGCATGGCGCCGCCCCTGCGTCGCCCGACGCCGCGCCCGGTGGCAGCGCCGCCCGCTGTGCCGCCGGCTGCCGGGCCGGCCGCCACTCCGTCTGCGGCACTCAGCCAGCCGGCTGTCGACGCTGCTGCGCCAGCCGCCGCCGGGCCGGAGCAGGGCGCGGCAGCCGAGAAAATGGGCGAGCGTTTCCTGCGTCTGGGCCTGCTGACCGAAGCGCAGGTGCAGCGCGTGGTGCAGCTGCAGCAGGCCGAGCGCCTGCGCTTCGGACAGGCGGCCGTCAAGCTGGGGCTGGTGTCCGAAAGCCGGGTGCAGGAAGTGCTGGCCGAGCAGTATCAGTATGACGTGGCCTCGCCGGCCCGGCAGGCGGCGCATCATTTCGAACTGGCCATCGCCGCCGCGCCCTACAGCCAGGAGGCCGAGGCCATCCGCCAGCTGCGCAGCGAAATCTCCATCCGACTGCAGGATCTGCCCAAGCTGGCGCTGGCCATCGTCAGTCCGCAAGACGGGGAGGGCCGCGGCTATCTGGCCGCCAGCCTGGCCATCGCTTTTGCGCAGACGGGGCGCAGCACGTTGCTGGTCAATGCCGATCTGCGCGCCAGCGGCCAGCGCGACCTGCTGGGCGGCAGCGACGGGCCGGGCCTGTCGGCCATGCTGGCAGGCCGGGCGCAGCCCGGCTTCAGCCGGCCGGTGGCCGGTTTCCCCAAGCTGGCGGTGCTGGATGCCGGCCCGCAGCCGCCCAACCCGGCGGAACTGCTGCGCGAGCCGGCGCTCGACCGCGTGCTCACGGCTTATGCCGATCGCTTCGAGATTTTCATCCTCAATACTCCGGCGGCCGGCGAGTCGGCGGATGCGCAGAGCATCGGCCGGCAGGTCGATGCCTGTCTGATGGTCGTGCGCAAGGACGTGACCCGGCTGAACGAGCTGGAGCGGGTCACGGAGGTGCTGGAGTCGGCCGGCGTGCGTCTGCTGGGCGCCGTGTACAACGAGTTCGAGCACCGGCCGCAGGGCTTGCGCCAGTGGCTGCGCAAGATGTTGCGCGGTTCGGCCCGGGCGCGCCGCTAAGGGTGCGCGCATGAGGCCGCTTTCATCCAGCCCCCCTTTTGCCGACGGCCAGAGCCGGGGCGAGCGCTGGGCGGTATGGCTGCTGATCGGCTTGAGCCTGCTGTTCGCCATCGTGCCCGATACGCTGTCGATGAACGAGCTGGGGCCGGAGGCCAACCACACCATCACGCAAGGCTCGATGCTGCGCCAGGTGCAGTACGGCTCGTTGTTTCTGGGCGCGGCCGTGATGGTCTGGCGTCATCTGAGCACGGCCTGGCGCAATCTGCGCGCCGCCAACCTGTTCCTGCTGTTGCTGGTGGCCTATTGCCTGCTGAGCATGACGTGGTCGCTCTATCCCAGCATCACCATCAAGCGCACGGTGATTTTCGCCGGCCTGGTGCTGATCGGCCTGGCGGTCGCGCCGCCCATCAGCGAGCCGCGTCAGTTTCTGCGTGTCGTCATGGGCACGTTCACTTTCATTCTGCTGGTGTCTTTCCTGGTGGTGATTTTCGTGCCGCGGGTGGGGGTGGATAGCTTTCTGGGCAATGCCTGGCGCGGCATCACCTGGCAGAAAAACGTGATGGGTGCGATCGCCGGGGTGGCGGCCCTGCTGTGGCTGCGCGAGTGGCTCATGAACCCCCACCACCGGGGGCTGACCTTCCTGGGCATGCTGTTCTGCGCCTTCATGATGGTCATGTCCAAGAGCGCGACCTCCATTCTCGTGACCACCCTGGGCGCCGGCCTGTACATGATGACGCGTCACCGCCTGTTCGGCGGACGCCATGCCGGGCAGATCGTGGTGCTGGCGGCGCTGCTGGCCCTGTTGTATGCGGTGCTGCTGTTTTTCGTGGTGGCCGGGCGCATGCCTGGCGTGGGCGATATCGTCGGCCCGGTGACCGCGCTTTTCAACAAGAGCAGCGACCTGACCGGACGTGGCGAGATCTGGGACATGATGGAGATCGCCATCGATCAGCGGCCCTTGCTGGGTACCGGCTACGGCGCATTCTGGACCGGCGAGGGCGGGCCGGCCCAGTTCATCATCGACAAGCTGGGCTGGGTGCCGGCCCACGGGCACAACGGCTACCTGGACATTCTGCTGGACATGGGCGAGGTGGGGATGGCGCTGTTCATCGGCTGCCTGCTCTGGCATGTGACCGGGATCGTGAAACTGTTCCGCATCGACCGTGAAGACGCCGCCATGCACCTGGCGATCCTGTTCATCATCCTGGTGAGCAATATCTCGGAAACCCAGATCCTGCGCGACACGTCCTTCCAGAACATCCTGTTCATCTATTCTTCGCTGGCCATCAGCGGACGTCTGGCGTCGGTGCGCGCCCAGCGGCGCGCAGCGGAGCTGGCGGCGCAGCCTCCCCGGCCGACTGCGCCGCGTTTCGTCTCGCAGCGGAGGGCCGGGGCATGACGCTATGGCGGCGCGCGGCGGCAGCCTGGATGCTGGCGGCCGCCGGGGCGGCGGGTGCCGCGCCAGCGGCACTGTTTCCTTTCGAGATCGACCTGGCGGGCCTGGGCGGTCCTCCCGATGTGGCGGATCTCAACCGCGCTCTGGGGCCGTCCGACCGGCTGGTGGCGCGCGACGGGCATTTCTACCGCGTCGGCGACGACGGCCGCGGCGGTACCGCCGACGATGAACGGCTGCGTCTGTTCGGCGTCAACCTGAGCTTCGGCGCCAATTTCCCGGAGCCGGCCCAGGCGCGCGACCTGGCCCGCGATCTGCGCAAGCTGGGGATGAACGCGGTGCGTCTGCACCATCTGGACTCCCTGCCTTCGGACTTCCCGGACGCGCCGATCAGCATCCTGACCAGCGGCCCCTTCCCCACGTTCAGCGACGAGGCGGTGACACGTCTGCGCGGGCTGATCGGGGCGCTGGCCGCCGAAGGGCTGTACGTCAACCTGAATCTGCATGTCGGCTATCGCTTCCGCCCGCGCGTCGATGGCCTGCCGGAACTGGACGGCGGGCAGGACCGGCCGGCGCTCAGCGCGCCGATCCATCTCTATGACCCGCGGTTGCTGGCACGCCAGGAAACGTATGCGCGCACGCTGATCGAGCGCCTGGGCCTGCGCGACAATCCGGCGCTGGCCATGGTCGAGATCAACAATGAGTCATCCCTGCTGGCTTCCTGGCTGGGGACGGACTGGGCTTCGGCGGTGCCGTCGGCCTATGCTCCGCAGTTGCGGCAGCGATGGCAGGACTGGTTGCTGGCGCAGTACGGCTCGCTGCGGCAGGCTTGCGAGGCCTGGGGCGGATGCCCCGATGGCGAAGCCGGCGCGGCGCAATTGCCCATGCCGGGCCAGGCCAGCGCACATGCCACGGGTCTGGCGCAATTGCGCGCCGGCGTGGCCCGGCGCTGGAATGACTGGTTTGGCCAGTCCGAGGCGGGCAACCGGCGCGAGGAGGACTTCCTGCGCTTTCTGGCCGCCACCGACCGGGCCTATTTCGATCGTCTGCGCGCGGTGGTGCGCGAGGCTGCGGGGATGCCGGTGCCGGTCACCGGCACGCAGATGGCTTATGGAGGCTTGCTGAACTTCGATTCGCAGGCCTCGATGGACTATATCGACGAACACTTCTACGTGGCCCATCCGGATATCCGGGGCGAGCAGGACTGGCGCATCGCCGATATCAGCGCCAGCGGGCAGGAGTTCGACCGGGTGCTGGCGCTGTCGCTGCGCCGTGACCGCGCGCGGCCTTTCGTGGTGAGCGAGTTCAATCAACCCTTTCCCAATCCGCGTGGCGCGGAGATCCTGCCACTGATGAGCGCCGTGGGGGCGCTGCAGGACTGGGATGGCTTGTTCTACTTCGATTACAGCGACAGCGCGACGCTGCCGCGTGCGCCGGCCCGCTTCACGCTCAGCGGCGACTGGGGGCGGCTGGCGCTGGCCGGCCAGAGCGCCCGCCTGTTCCGCGAGCCGCTGCTGGCGCCGCTGGCCGCGGCGATCGACGTGCCGGCTGGTCCGCAGACGCGCCTGGCGCTGGGGGCCGAGCGGCGTTTCGACGCCATTGCCGTGGCCCTGGGCGAGGCCTTGAGTATCTCTCCCAGCCTGGCCCTTGCCGGCCGTCTCGCTCTCGATCTGCAACCCGCCCCTACGCCGGCGTCCTTGCCGCCCGCGCCGCCGCGGCGCGTCAGCGCCGATGGCGTGTTGCGTCACGAGTCCGGGAGGGTGGTCTTGGATGCGCCCAGACTGTGGGGCCTGTTCGGCGCGACCGGCACTGCACGGATCGGCTCGGAGGCGATCTGGATGCAGTTCGAGCCGGGCGGCCCGGCTGCCGCCAGTGTCATGCTGACTGCGCTCGATGGCCAGCCGCTGGCGCGCTCGCGCCACCTCTTGCTTGGCCTGGGCAATGACACGAGCGGTTCCGTGCCGGGCTCGCATCCGCCTCGCCCGCAGGCGCGGGCGGCCTATCGCGGGCAGGCCGGCTGGTTGACCCTGGCGCCGTCGGCAGCGGCCGGGGGACCCTCGGCGCCGATGGCCACCGTGGCTCCCGTATGGTTGCGGCGCAGCCCGGCGACCCTGGGCCTGGGCGCGCGCGCAGGCCGCCTGGCGGTTTACCCGCTGGATGGTCAGGGCCGCCGCCGGCCAGCGCTGCCCCCCGGCGATGTCAGTCAGGATGCGGCCGGCGCGCAGGTGCGCGTGCAGGCCCGTGATGCCGACGCCAGCCCCTGGTATGAATTGGTTTTCGAGGAAACGCCATGAGTGCGCCCGACTATCCCGGCCGTATCTCGGTCTGCATCGCCACCTATCGGCGGCTTGATCAATTGCAGGCCCTGCTGGAGGATCTGCTGGCGCAGACGCTCATGCCGGTGCAACTGGTGGTGGTCGACAACGACGCCCAGGGCAGCGCCGAAGCGGTGATGCTGAAGATGCGGCCGGCCTTCGTGGCCCGCGGGGTGCAGGTCGATTATGCCTTGCAGCCGGAGAAGAATATTTCGCTCACGCGCAACATGACGGTGGCGCTGGCCACCGGCGAGTGGCTGGCCTTTCTGGACGATGACGAGCGCGCGCCGCCCTATTGGCTGGAGCGACTGCGCGCCACGGCGCGCGATTTCCGCGCCCATGGGGTGCTGGCGCCGGTGCTGGCCGAGGTGCCGGAGCATGCGCCGGCCTGGGTCCGCCGCGGCACATTCTATGACTGGGCGCGTTTCAAGACGGGCACGCTGGTGCCGCACCATGCCATGCGCATGGGCAACGTGTTGCTGCGCGCCGATCGCCTGGAGGGCCTGGACCCGGTGTTCGATCCGGCGCTGGGCCTGAGCGGGGGCGAAGACGGCGATCTGCTGATGCGCCTGATCAACCAGGGCGTGCGCCTGGTCTGGTGCGACGAAGCCGAGGTGACCGAGCCGGTGCCGGACAGCCGTCTGAAGACGGGCTGGATCCTGCGCCGGGCCCTGCGCGGCGGCCAGGATTTCGCCATTCATTTCCGCCATGGACGGCTGGGGGTGCAACCCAACCTGGGACGCAGCTTGCTTTTCTTCGGCCGCGCGCTGCTGCAGATGCTGGTCGCAGGCGGGTTGGCCGCGATCACCTGGCCGGTGGGGCGCCATCGCGCGGTGCACTGGCTGGCGCGTGCCTGGGCCAACTACGGAAAACTGTCCACCCTGTGGGGCGGGCATTACCAAGAGTACGCTTGAGGCTGCCATGGCGATCTTCCTGCACCTGATTCTGGCCATCGTGGCCTTTCCCGTGACGCTGGCCACGCTCTATCTCGGCGTGCTGACCCTGCTGTCGGCACGGTTGCCGCGTCCCCGGCCGCGCGAGCGTACGTTGCGATTCGACATTCTGGTGCCGGCGCACAACGAAACCGCCGTGATCGAGCGTACCGTGCGCAGCCTGGCGGCCGTGGACTGGCCGCGCGAACACTTTCGCATCGTGGTCATCGCCGACAACTGCAGCGACGACACCGCGGCGCTGGCGCGGGCCGCCGGCGCGCGGGTGATCGAGCGCCAGGATGACGTGCGGCGCGGCAAGGGCTATGCGCTGGAGTACGGAATTGCGTGCAGCGCCGCCGATGGTTTCGCCCAGGCGGTGGCGGTGATCGATGCGGACACCGAGGTCACGCCCAATCTGCTGTCTGCCTATGCCGCGCGCATCGAGGCCGGCGCCGAGGTGATGCAGGTCCACTACGGGGTGCTCAATCCCAACGACTCGTGGCGTACCCGCCTGATCACCATGGCCTACGGGGCTTTCCATGCGGTGCGCGGCCGCGCGCGCGAGCGTCTGCGAGCCTCCTGCGGCCTGCGGGGCAACGGCATGTGCATGACCCATGCGCTGCTGCGCGAGGTGCCTTTCAATATCCACTCGATGACGGAAGACCTGGAGTACGGCATCGTGCTGGGCCTGCGCGGCTATCGCGTGGTGTACATCGACGAGGCCAGCGCCGATGCCGAGCTGATCGCCTCCGAGCGCGGTTCGCGCAGCCAGCGCCAGCGCTGGGAGGGCGGCCGTCTGGCCGTGGTGCGCGCCTATGTGGGGCGTCTGCTGGGGCAGGCGCTGCGCCAGCCCAGCTGGATCTGCCTGGAACTGGCCATCGACCTGCTGACCTTGCCCTTGGGCTACATCGTGCTGCAGATCGTGGCGTTGGGGATGGCGGGCGGGGTGGCCGCGCTGCTGCTGCCGGCGGCCGGGCTGTGGGCCTGGCCGGCGCTGGCGCTGGGCCTGCTGGCGGTGCTGGCGCTGCATGTGTTGCGCGGCTGGCAGCTTTCCCCTCTGGGGCCGCGCGCCCTGCTGGATCTGGCGCGTGCGCCGTTCTTCGTGTTGTGGAAGCTCTACGTGCTGCTGCGCAACCGGCGCAACAAGCACTGGATCAAGACCGAACGGGATTCGCGGTGAACCAGCGGCGCGGCTCGACCACGGCCCTGGCGCGCCTGTTCGGCAGCGCCATCATCGATCAGGCCATGCTCTCGGCGGCCAACCTGGCCGCCGGCCTGCTGCTCATCCGCTATGCCTCTGAAACCCAGTACGGCTATTACATCCTGGCCTTCAACGCCATGATGCTGCTGACTACCTTGCAGGGCACCTTCATCGGCACGCCCGTCGTGGTGCGCCTGCCTTCGCTCGACGCGGCGGCGCGCCGCCAATGGATGGGCAGCCTGCTGCGCGACCAGTTGCGCCTGGCAGCCCGGGCCGGGCCCCTGGCGCTGGCGGGGATCGCCGGTGGCTGGGCGCTGGGGCTGTTGTCGGCCCAGACCGCAGCGGTCGCCGCTGCGGCGCTGCTGCTGATCCTGGCCGCGCTGTATCGGGAATATCTGCGTGGCATTCTCCTGATGTATCAACGTCCGCAGCAGGTTCTGGCCGCCGATGTGGTCTATGTGCTCATGCTGCTGGGCGGGGTGGGGCTGGCGGTGCAGGGCGGACAGCCGGCCAGCGCCGCGTTGCTGGCCGGCGCGCTGGCGGCGCTGGTGTGCGCGGCATTGCTGCGCCGCCGCCTGGGCGACGAGATCGACGCGCGGGCCGCGCCGGGCCGTCTGCGCGAGATCGCGCGGGTCGGCTTCTGGGCGGCGTCGGGCGGGGTGATCTACTGGCTGTTCAATCAGGGCTACAACTTCCTGACTGCCGCCACGCTGGACCTAGCGGCGGTGGCGGCGCTGGCGGCCACGCGCCTGACGCTGATGCCGATCAATCTCTTGCTGGCGGGCCTGCAGAAGCAGCTCGCGCCGCTCGCCTCCGGCTGGGTGCATGCCCAGGGCGCCGATCGCACGCTGCGTCGCCTGTTGCTGTTCTCCCTCGGGTTGGCGCTGTTCACCTTGCTCTTCGGCGCGGTGCTGTGGTGGCTGCGCGAGTGGATTTTCCTGGATGTCATGCGCAAGGATTTCGCTCAGCGCGATGCCTTGCTGCTGTGGTGGATCGCCCTGTTCGTGCTGATGGTGCTGCGCGAGCCGGTGATGATGTTGCTGGTGGTGCGCCAGCGCTTCCGGGTGCTGAGCGGATCGGCGCTGATCTGCGCCTTGCTGGCGCTGGGCGTCAGCTACGCCGGCATGCTGGCCTGGGGGCCGGTAGGCGCGGCGATCGGCATCGTGGCCGGCGAGGCGTGTTACGGCGTGGTGGTGGGGTGGCTGGCCTGGCGCGAAGCGCGCGCCGATCGGCAGGGGCCGGCCCGGCCCGAAGCGGCACGGGCCGAGTGACAGGATAGCGCGCGCGGCGGCCAGGGCCGGCCGCGCCGGACGGTGGTTTATGGATATTCTCTCGATACAGTATTTACGCGGCGTGGCCGCCATGATGGTGGTGCTGGTGCACCTGCATCCCCAGCTTGAGCGCATGGGGTTTCAGGGCTATTGGCCGCACTGGATGGCTGCCGGCGTCGATATTTTCTTCGTGCTCAGCGGCTTCTTGATGTGGATCACCACGCGGGGCAAGAAGGTCGGCGTGCTGGAGTTCTACCGCCGCCGCGCGGTGCGCATCATCCCGCTTTACTGGGCGCTGACCTCGGTGGCCGTGGGGGTCATGCTGGTGGCGCCGCAGCTGTTGCAGACTACGCGCTTCGGCCTGGGCCATGTGATCGCCTCGTACTTCTTCATCATGGCGCCCAATCCGGCTGGCCATATCGAACCGGTGCTCACGGTGGGCTGGACGCTGAACTACGAGATGCTGTATTACGTCATCTTCGGCCTGGCGCTGCTGCTGCCCATTGCCTGGCGCTTTGCCGCCACCACGGCAGTGCTGCTGGGAATGTGCCTGATAGGCTGGTTCGTTGCCACCGACCAGACGCCCATCCTGCAGGTCTACACCTCCGATATCGTGCTGGAGTTCCTGTTCGGCATGGCGGTGGGAGCGTGGTTTCTGCGAGATTCGCGCGGCGGCTCGGCGGCGCTGGCCTGGCTGCTGGTGCTGGGCGGGTTTGCCGCCTTTGGCATCCTGGCCTGGTATTTTCCGGGCGCTTCGCGACCGCTCACCATGGGGTTGCCGGCCATGGCGATCGTGGTGGGCGCCATCATGCTCGAACGTTTCGGCGGCCTGCCGCCGATGCGATGGCTGCACAAACTGGGCGACGCCTCCTACTCGCTGTATCTGTCGCATGCCTTCGTGCTGTCGGCCCTGAGCCAGGGATGGCGGCGCCTGCATCTGGACAGTCTGCCCGGAGGGCAGGTGCTGTTCTGCGTGGCCGGCGTGCTGGCCTGCAGCATCGTCGGCCTGCTGGTCTATCAGTGGCTGGAGCGCCCGCTTATCAACTTCTTCAGAAAGCCGCGGGTTCAGGCGGCCGCCTAGCGGCGCAGGCGGTCCTTGGCCATGCGCAGCCAGCGTTTGTGGCGACGCGTGGCGGCGCGCTGATCCGACCAGTCGATCACGCTGTCGTGGATATCGTAGTGGCCGCATTGCGCGGCAGGCAGCGTGCCGGCCTCCACGGCGGCGATCACCTCGGGCAGCTGGCGATAGAATGCTGCGCCCCGATAGGGCGGGTGCAGCGACCACAGGCCAGGGCCCGAGCCCAGCAGGTCCACCCGGTACAGGCCGTGCATGCGCAGCACTTCCCCCAGGATGACCTCGGCCTCGCGCGCCAGCGGGGGATGCCCGAGCACATGGGACTTGAGACGTTGCACGGGGCCGGGCGGCAGCAGCGGCAGCACGCCGAGGGTCTCGCGCAGGCGTTCCATATCGAGCATGAAAATGCGCGTGCTGGCCGTCTGGAAGCGATAGGCCGGCGCCCCGGCCACCTCGATGCGCTGCGGCTCGGGCAGGCCGTGGCCGTGGATGACGGCGTCCGCCGCCGGAGGGCCGGGGAAGGGGCCGGTCAGCAAGACGGACGGATCATCTTCGGTGAAGGCGATGGCTTCTTCCACCCAGCGGTGGCTGCCGCCGCCAAACAGCATGTCGCCATCGAAGTGCACGATGTAGCGGGCCTGGCTGTGGTGCATGCCATAAAAGTAGGCGTAAAAGGGCCCGCCGTCCCAGGCCTTGACCGGGATGTCGTCCAGGCCAAAGAAGGACTGGGCCACGTCGTGCCGGGCGCGATCGCTGTAATCGACCTCGATCACCTCAAGCTGGGGGGTGTCGCGTTGCAGCTCGCGCGCCAGCGCGAGCAGCTTGTCGCGGTACTCCTCGAAGTGATTGCCGCGATAGCGCCCCGTGCGGCTGCGATGGGTGTCGATGGTGACCACGATGCGGTCGACCATCGGCGCCCAGACACGGATCTGGTGCGGCAGCAGCAAGGCCGCATGGGGGTAGTCCATGGGATACATGCTGATCTGCGCGGCGACGCGATAGGGGTAGCCCAAGGTATTGCCTCCTTGCGGAATGGGTTGCGAGGGATGCGGAGGGCGGCGCGTCATGGACGTGCGCCGGCTACGGTGGCGGCCAGGCCGGCCTGCAGCGGGGTCCAGTGCAGCCCCAGTTGCTCGCGGGCGCGCGCGCCGAGCAGACGGATGTCCTGGCGCCACAGGCGTGCCAGTGAAGGCGGGATGGGCGGCGGCACCTTAAGCCCCACCCGGCGCAGGCCGATTTCGGCGATCTTGAGCGCGGGCGCCAGCAGGTGGGTCTCGATTTTCAGGCGACGTGCGCCGATGCGGCGCACGGGCACCGCGCCCAGGGCCCGCGCGTAGGCGAGAAAGTAGCCGTTCCAGTCGGGGGCGTCGTCCATGGCGAGGTTGAACGCGCCCGTCGCGGGGCCGCGCAGGCCCGCCAGCACCGCCGCCACCACATCGTCGATATAGACCAGATTGCTGCAGCCGTCGCCACCGGCGCCAAGATCGCCGATGCGGCGCGCGCGCAGCAGGCGGGCGATGCGGGTGCTCCATTGGGGGCTGTCGGGGCCGTAGATACAGCCCGGGCGCAGCACCACCCGATCGGCATGGGCCGCCAGGATCTGTTCGGCCTGTGCCTTGGCGCCGCCGTAGCCGGCCAGCCCGCTGGCCAGCGGATGGTCTTCGTCGACCGGGCCGCGCGCATCGCCATAGACGGCCATGGAACTGAAGTGCACCAGGCGTCGGGCTGGCAGCCCGGCCAGGGCCCGGGCCAGCGCACGCGCGCCATTGACCATGGTGTCGGGCGCGCCGGCCACGCAGTTGACCACGGCGTCGGCCTGTTGCAGGGCCTGTTGCAGGGCGGCGCCGTCAGTGGCGTCGAGCACGACCTGGCGTACCGGACCGGGCGCGCCTGCGCGGCGCAGGGCAGCAACGGGTTCGGCCCAATCGCTGGCGGCCAGCGCCGCCACCACCCGGCGGCCCACATAGCCGCCTGCGCCCAATACCAAAATCGTCTGTTTCATCGTTCAGCGTGTCCCCCGGGCCGCCTCAGGCCCGCAGGCGCGCGCGCAGGTGCGCGGCCAGGCGCAAGGCCAGGGCGACAATGGTCAAGGTGGGATTCGCCTGGCTGGACGTGGGAAACACGGCCGAGCCGGCGACGTAAAGATTGCTGGTTTCGTGGACGCGACAATCCGCGTCGACCACGCTGCTGCGTGGATCGCGACCCATGCGGGCGGTGCCGATATGATGCCCCCCATAGGCGCCGTAGCGCGTCATTTCCGCTTCCACCAAGGCAGGATCATAGTCGAAACGGCCCACGCCGCTGTCGCGCAAGGCCTGTGCCAGGGCAGCCAGCGCGCTTTGCACCGTGGCGACGTCGCGCGCCGTGTAGCGCCAGTCGACGTGCAGCTTCGGCACGCCGAGCGCATCGCGCGCCTCGCCCAGGGTCACGCGGCTGTCGGGGTTGGGCTCCTGCTCGGCATGGAAATCCAGGCTGTAGCGGCGGTTGCGCGGATGCACGATGATGGATGGGAACTTGCGTTCTGCCAGTGTGCGCCGGGTCAGCCAGTGCCACAGAAAGGCCGCGGTCGCCGGCACCCCCAGCAGGACATTGCGCAGGTGGCGCAGCCACAGGCCCGGGCTGGAGGGGGTGTCGCCATAGAGCCGCTTGGCATACTCATAGGGCACGATCGGACGAGCCAGGTACAGCGCCGACAGAATGCCGTTGCCGTGCCCGGGGTCGGGAATGCGCGGATGGTGCAGACGGGCCACGAAGTTGCCGGCCTGCAGTTCGCGCTGCGCCTGGGGGCGCAGGGCCAGCCGGCGGCGGCAATAGACGCCTTCGTCGCTGATCTCGTAGCCGTGCCAGACCGAGCTCGCCGGGGCCAGATCCACCTCGCCGATGGTGCCGGCCAGATGGCACATGTAGTAGCGGCCCACGACATCATGGGCGTTGCCCAGGCCACGGCCGCTGGCGCCCGGGCTGGCCAGCAGCAGGCGCGCGGTTTCCAGGCCGCCGGCGGCCAGCACATAGGCGCGGGCGCGCACCGTGAACGCCACGCCGGCCAGGGTGCGCACATGGGCCGGGCCGGCCGGCTGGCCCGTTTCGCCGCTGTCCAGACGGCACAGATTGGCATGTTGCAGCACGCGCAGCGGGCCGGCGGCCAGCGCCTGGGCGTAGCGACGGCTGAAGTCGGTCGGGCAACTGAAGCGTTCGAGCGTATCGGTCGAGAAGGCCGCGCTGTCGAAACCGCCGATCATCGGCCTGACCGGATGATCGAAAGCGGTCTGCACGGTATAGGCGAAGTCGCCCGCCTCGCACAGCTGGTTGGCGCGCGGATAATAATCCTGCAGCGCCTGGGGCCCGATGGGCCAGCCGCTGTGGGCGATGTAGTCGCGCGCCTCGAAGTCGATCGGATCAAACGGCATGCAGCGCCCGCCCCAGATGGTGGTCGAGCCGCCCATGCGGCGCTGACGATAGCGATCCGGAGCGCTGTGCAGCTTCTCGTCGGCCACGCTGCCTTCGTAGAGCGCCTGGGTCGCGGCGTCATCGCCATGCCCGCCGCTCTCGATCAGCAACACGTCCAGGCCGCTGTCCTGCAAGGCCAGGGCCAGCGTGATGCCGGCTGCGCCGGCGCCGATGATGCACAGGTCGGCCTCCAGCACCGAGCCGTTCGGAATCGAATTCGCGTCCAGAATCATGGTGTCGTGGCCGGCCCGGGGCCGGCTTCTCAATAGCGTACGGGGCTGCCGGCAGGCAGTTCAAGCGTGTCGTGGACGTAGCGCGCGAAGTCCGCATAACCCTGCGCCGAGGGGTGCACGCCATCGGCGAAGCGGCCCGGAGCCAGTTTGAGGAAATCCTGGGTGCCGCCGCTGGACCAGTCCAGGTAGTCGACGATGCGCACGTTCGGATACGCCGGCGCGAGCTCGTTGCGCAGCCAGTCATTGAAGGCGCGCGCCTGGGCCGCCATGGCGTCGGTCATGCCCAGGTAGGCGCCAACGTTGTCGATCACCAGCACGATGCCGTGGTCGGCTGCAGATTGCGCAAAGTAGCGAAAGTTGTCCTGCATGACCTGCAAGGGCAGCTGCGCCATGGCAATGTCGTTGATGCCTGCATGCAGATAGACCAGGTCGGGCCGGGTGCCTTCGGGCAGGGTGCGTGGGCCGCGGCCGTCACCGGGATCGAATTGCCGGGCCAGCACATCGCGCGGCCAGCGCGCCCGCACCTGCGAGGAGGTCTGTCCGCCGATGCCGTGGTTGAAATGGAATACCCCGGAGTAGGCGGCCAGCTCGTGCGACAGCTGCCCGGGCTGCGAAGGGTAGTCGGGCACGAAGCGGCCCTGGACGTTCAGGCGGCCCTTGCGTTCGATTTCGCCTTCGGCAATGGAGTCGCCCATCACCACGGCATAGGGCTGGGCCGCCAGGGCGGGCAGGGTCAGGCAGGCTGGCGCCAGCGCCAGGGCGCACAGCAGTGCGCGGCGCCGGGTCAGGCGAAGAGGCGGGCGCATGGCCATCAGAAGAAGCGTTCGTTGACGTGAAGGACGTCGCCAGGCTGGATGGCGTCGGTGAGCTTGACGCGCTTCTCGGTGACTTCGCCGGTCAGCACGTCGGTGCGATTGAGATCGATGCGGCTGTCGGAGGCGCGCGGGGTGAGGCCGCCGGCCAGCGCCAGCGCCCGCATCACGTTCAGGCCCTGCTCGATCGGGTAGGCGCCCGGCTTGCCGACTTCGCCATACACATAGAAGCGCGGCGCCTGGGGCACGAACACCACGTCGCCCGGCTCGAGCTCGGTGTCCTGCAAGGGGCGGGACGGAGACTGGCGATTGCCCATGTACAGATTGAGCCGTTCGTTGCCGCCGCCCTTGCGGCGCACCACGGTGGCGATCTCGCCGGCATCGGGCGCCGCGCCGCCGGCCATGGCCAGCAGTTCCAGCACCGAGAGGCGTCCTTCCAGGGGGTAGCGGCCGGGGCGTTCGACCTGACCGAGCACCGATACGATGCGGCTGCGCAGGGTGATGACTTCGATGGCGACTTGCGGATCCACCATGTAGCCCTTGCTGCGCAGGCCTTTCTCGATCTGCTGGCCGATCGCCGCAGGCGTCTTGCCGCCGGCCTGCACCTTGCCCAGCATGGGCACGACCAGCTGGCCATCGGCGTCCACGGTCACGCGCACCTGCGATCCGCCGGTGCCCATGATGTTGACGTTCAGGGTGTCGCCCGGGCCCACCGCGCCGATGGCGCCGCTGATGGCCTGTTCAATGTTGTCCTCGACCGCCGGCACGATCAGCAGCGCAGCGTCCTGGGGCAGCCGATTGCCTGCGAGGTTGCGTTCGGAGCCGCGATCGCCGCTGCCGATCTTGGCGCGGGTGGTGGGCGTGGGCGTGCGCGGCGCGCCGTCGCTGGCCGAGGGCAGGGCCGGGGCCAGGGGCGCGAGCGGAGCCAGGGGCGCCAGGCCCTCCTGACTCGTCGTCGCAGGCGCCACCGGATCGGGGATGGGCAGATCCTGGGCAAAGGCGGCCCGCGCAGCCAGCAAACCCGTCATCAGCACAGCCGCCGATATTCTTTTTTTCAGACCCGCCACATTGTTCTCCGATCTGCTGGTGATTCTTGCGCTTACACCTGGTTCAGGCATGGTGCCGCATCGTCCCATATTTTAAATACAATACGGACGTTCCTGGCGTGCATCGCCAAGGTAATCGCGAGGATGAGCCCGCGATTCTAGTCCAAGCATACCGCCCTTCGTATTGAGACCATCCTTGCTACGTACTTCGCAAGTACCCGGGCCCGCTTCGACGACTGACGTCGAGCCCATGCCCAGTGTGAGTCTGTTCGGTCTGGACATCGCCGCGGTGTCCTTTGACACCGCGCTGGAACATCTGTCGCAGGCCGCCGAGCGGCGTGACGGCCATGCCCGCGTGGTGGTCACACCCAATGTGGACCACGTGGTGCGCCTGGATGCCTCCCCCGAGTTTCATGAGCGCTATCGCGCGGCCGACTTCATCTTCGCCGACGGCATGCCCCTGGTTTGGGCCAGCCGCTTGCTGGGCCGTGCGCTGCCGCAGCGCGTGACGGGCTCCGATCTTTTCGTGGCGCTCTGCCGCCAGGCCCAGCGTCGTCAATGGAAGGTCATGCTGCTGGGCGGCATGCCGGGCGGCGAACCGGAGCTGCTGGCGCGTTTCGCGCAGTATTTCCCTGGCCTGGACATCGATATCGTCAGCCCCTCGATGCGCTTTGACCCTCTTGGTGAAGAGGGCCAGGCATTTGCGCAGCGGGTGCGCGAGCGCCAGCCCGATGTGGTGTTCCTGTGCGTGGGCATGCCCAAGCAGGAAAACTGGGCCCTGCATTACGCGGCTTCGCTGCCGGGCGGCATTCTGTTGTGCGTGGGCGCGGCCATGGAGTTCGCCATCGGTCTGCAGCGCCGCGCGCCGGGCTGGATGCAGCGCTTCGGGCTGGAATGGCTGTGGCGCCTGGCCAGCAATCCTCGCCGCCTGTGGCGCCGCTATCTGGTCGACGACCCCCGCTTTCTGGTGTTGTGCTGGCGGCAATGGCGGTCGCAGCGACGCGCCCCATGACTCGCGCCAAACTGGCTGTCGCCAGTCTGGCCTTCTGCAGCCTGCCGGCCGCCGCCGCGCCGGGGCCGGCAGATTATGCCGTGCAGCTGGGCAGTTCGGTGCAGCACCAGAGCAACCCGGCCCGTCTGCCCGATGCTGCCAGCGAAGACATCCGCAGCGACACGGTGCGCGTGAATTCGGTCGGGCTGGGCCTGCGCCTGCCCCTGTTGTCCGAAGACACGCGCCTGGAGGCCGGCGGCATGCTGGCCGATGCACGCTACAGCAACAACCGGCAGCTCGATCATCAGCCCCGTGTGCTGAACGCCGCGCTGCCCTGGCGCGCCGGACAACTGGTGAGCGGGCGTTTTCAATATGGCTACCAGAGCAGCCTGAGCTCCAATCTCGGGCGCACCTGGCCGGAGCGTGACCAGGAGTCGCGCCAGAACCGTTCCGCCGAACTGGGCCTGCGGGTCACCGACAGTCTCACGCTGCCGGTGCTGGGCGTGTTCCACAACGATACGCACTACGACCAGAGCATCAACCAGCGTCTGTACGACCGCAAGGACGAGGGCTGGCAACTGTCGGCCCGTTACGCGGGCTATGGCCGTTCTTTCGCGCAGGCCGGCCTGCGCCAGACCGATGTCGATTACTACGAGCGCACGCCGGATCTGGTGTCGACCATCGATGACCGGTACACGGACAATGAAGCCTTCGTGGCCGCGCGCTGGGACTACAGCCCCAAGACCCTGCTCCAGGGCCGGGTGGGCGTGCTGCAGCGCAGCTACCAGCACCTCGACGATCGCGATACGCGCCTGCTGACTTTCGAGGGTCGGGCCACCTGGGATTATTCGCCCAAGACGCGTTTTGACTTCCAGCTCTGGCGCCGGCCCTATGCCTATGACGACGATCCCTCGGTGCTGTACGCCGTGATCACCGGCGGGCAGGCCTCGCTGACCTGGCGGCCCACGGTCAAGACAGCCTTCCAGCTGGGGGTGGAGTATGGCCGCCAGCGCAACACGGCCTACAGCGGCGGTAACGATCAGGTTCTGCACATCCAGCGCCTGGGCGCGCGGGTGCAGTGGCAGGCCGACGACAACCTGCGCTGGGTGGCGGATGTCTACCGCGACCGTCAGCAAGGCAACGGGCAGGCCGACAGCTACACCCAGAACTTCGTGCGGGTCGGCCTGGAGTACACCTTCGGAAAGGGGGCCCGGGAGGGCCTGGTCCGCTCCATGCAGCCCTCCGACTGCCAGTGGCGTCGCCCCGAGCTGGCGCTGTGCGATCCGATCAACGCCGAGCCCTGAGACGCCTCAATAGGCGTTGCGGTCCCAGAACATGAGCAAGGCCGTGCGCACCAGGATCTTCAGATCCAGGCGCAGGGACCAGTGCGCGATGTAGTAGCGGTCGTATTGCACGCGCTGCTCCATCTTGTCGGGGGTGTCGGTTTCGCCGCGCAGGCCGTGGATCTGCGCCCAGCCGGTGATGCCGGGTTTGACGCTGTGGCGCAGCATGTAGCCCTGGATCAGGCGACGGTACATCTCATTGTGTTCGGCGGCGTGCGGGCGCGGTCCCACCAGGCTCATCGAGCCGCCCAGCACGTTGAACAGCTGCGGCAGCTCATCCAGCGAACTCTTGCGCAGAAAGCGCCCGATGCGTGTGACACGGTCGTCGCCCACCTGCGCCTGGCGCAGCGTGCCGTCTGCCTCGCGCCCGGCATCGGCGCGCATCGAACGGAACTTGTAGACGATGATGGGACGGCCCCGTTCGCCATAGCGTTGCTGGCGGAAAATCACCGGGCCGGGCGAGTCGCGCTTGATGGCGATGGCGATCACCAGCATCAGCGGCCCCAGTGCCAGCAGCATCAGACTGCCCAGCACCAGATCCATGGCGCGCTTGAGGCCGCGCGACAGCCCCAGCATATTGGTTTCGTGCAAAGCCAGCAGCGGCACGCCGGCCACCGCCGAACTGGTGGCATTGAGTTCCGACAGGAAGGGAGACTCAGGCAGCAGATAGATGGCGGCGGTGGAGTCGTACAGCCGGTTCATCAGCTCGACCTTGACGGGATGGGGCTGGCCGTCTTCCAGGGCCACGAAGGCCATGTCGACCCGATTGGCGCTGATGCAGGGCAGGGCGTCGGCATAGCTGCCCAGATAGGTCGGAATGCTTTCGCCTTCGCCGGCACGGTCCTCGACCGGCGCATCGGCATAGTAGCCGGCCACCTGGATGCCCAGGATCGGTGAGCGTTCCAGTCGCATGGCCAGTTTGCGCGCCTGCGGACCCAGGCCGAAAAACACGCCGGCTCTCCGGTTGACCGCTGCGTTGTTCAGGCGATGCGCCGTGCGACGCAGCAGATAGAGCGCGGCCACCTGCAGCGGCAGCGCGGCCAGGGCCCAATGAAACAGCAGCTGGCGCAGCCAGCCGGTGTCGATCAGGCTGCTGGGCAGAAAGAACAGGGCGGCCACCGCCAGGATCAGCAGGCGCAGCCAGCGCGCCATGCCCCGGCCCAGCATCCACCACATGTTGCGTGCGCTCAGCAGCAGCGTGAAGCGGGCATAGGTGATGAAGGCGGCGATGGCCAGCAGGGCAGGCACCCAGGTCTGCAGGGCAGCGGAGTCGCCGCCCTGCAGATGCGCCAGGATCAGGAAACTGCCGGCATTGGTCAACGCGCAGACCAGGCCGGCCAGGGCCATGAAAGAACGCTGGGGATGAGCGGGAGGGGCGTGCGTCAGCATGTCGGGCAGGTCAGCGTCCGTAGGCGTCGTCGAAACGAACGATGTCGTCTTCGCCCAGGTAGGGGCCGGACTGTACTTCAATCAATTCCAGATCGATGGCGCCGGGGTTCTCCAGGCGATGCTTCACACCCAGCGGAATGTAGGTGGACTGGTTTTCGGTCAGGAGGAAAGTTTCCTCGCCGCGTGTGACACGCGCGGTACCGCTGACCACGATCCAGTGCTCGGCGCGATGATGGTGCATCTGCAGCGACAGGCAGGCGCCGGGCGCCACGCGAATGCGCTTGACCTGAAAGCGCGGGCCGTTGTCGATGGCGTCATAGCTGCCCCAGGGGCGGAAGACCTGGCGATGGGCATGGGCTTCGCTGCGCCGGGTGTCGTTCAGGCGGGCGACGATGTCGCGCACGTCCTGGACTCTGTCGCGCGCGGCCACCAGTACGGCGTCCGGCGTTTCCACCACCACCGCATCCTCCAGCCCGAGCAGCGCCACCAGGCGGTGGTTGGCGTAGGCATAGACATTGCGGCAACTTTCGGCGATGACATCCCCGCGCAAGGCGTTGCCCGAGGCATCCTTGGGCGCCAGCTGCCATAGCGACGAGAACGAACCGATGTCGCTCCAGCCGGCCTGCAGCGGCACCATCGCGACGTCGGGGTCGTGTTCCATCACGGCGTAGTCAATCGACTCGGAGGGGCAGGCGAGAAATGCGGCCTCGTCCACGCGCACGAAATCGCCGTCATGACGCGGTTGCTGCATGGCGGCGCGGCAGGCCGCCAGGATGTCCGGGCGCTGCGCCTGCAGCGCCTGCAGATAGCGCGAGGCGCGAAACAGGAACATGCCGCTGTTCCAGTAGTACTGGCCGCTAGCCAGGTACTGTTCGGCGGTGGCCAGATCGGGTTTCTCGACAAAGGCTTGGACGCGCGCCACGCCCGCTTCGAGGGCCGCGGCGCGGATGTAGCCGTAGCCGGTTTCGGCATACTGCGGCACGACGCCGAAGGTCACCAGGCGGCCTGCTGCCGCAGCCGGCTGCGCCAGGCGCACGGCGGCATGGAAGGCTGCCGTGTCGGCGATGGCGTGATCCGAAGGCAGCACCAGCAACAGGGGGTCTTCGCCTTGGGCCGTGGCCAGCAGGGCGGCCAGCGCAATGGCCGGCGCGGTATTGCGCCCGGCCGGCTCCAGCAGCAGCGTCGGCGCTTTCAGGCCGATCTGGCGCAGTTGTTCGGCCACCAGGAAGCGGTGCGCTTCGTTGGCGATGAAGATGGGCGCCTCGGATTGCACGGCGGCGACGCGTTCGCAGGTCGCCTGCAACGGCGAGGCCTCGCCCAGCAAGGGCAGAAACTGTTTGGGGTATGCGCTGCGTGAAAGTGGCCACAAGCGGGTGCCGGAGCCGCCGACCAACATTATTGGGCGCAGCTTTGGCGACAAACTCGACATCTGAGGTCCTTGCAATCTGCGGCCGACAGCGCGGGTGCGACCCCCGCATAACCGTTGGTACGCGGCGCCGGTGGTTTGCGCATGGCGGCCAGGCCGGCCCGAACGGTGTAACCTTTGTTACTAATGCGGGTGACTGAATATTTTAATTTAAGGCGTCAATATACTAAACTTGGGCCCAGCGGTGGATCGGGATAATGTGACAACATTTATTCGCCGCACTCTGAGAAGCAAGGTTATGCTCCAAGAATGCGGCCTAACGTCCCGCAGCTCCGCCTTGCCAAATTGCGGATTGCCCTATGCAGGGCCACGGAAATACACTGTTCGCGGCGTTTCTTGTGTTTCGCGTATCGCACAAGAACGGCCGTCTCCCATTAGCATTTTTCAAAGCAGTTCGTGCTCTGCCTTTTTCAATAAGGCAGACAGCGCGTGACGCTGCTCGCTCTGCCTATTTTCAGGTATGCGGGGCGGTTTTTTGCGTCCCGAGAAAACAGCCGACTGCTTTCCAGTGAAATGAAGGAACAACGTGAATAGCGCCATTCTCTCCCACCTGAACGACCGTCTGTGCGCCCATCAATGGCGTGACACCCTGGCTGCGTTTGCGCATGAGTTGGCGCAGGATCTGACCACCCAACGCTTGCGCCAGATGATGCGCCGCGCCGGCGAGCGTTTTGCCAGTGGGAATATGTTGCCGCAGGCCGGCACGATCGAAGAGCTGGGCACGGCGGCCAACCAGCTGTGGCGCACCCTGGATTGGGGCTGGGTCGAAATCAGCGAGGCAGACGACCATCTGGCGCTGACGCATTACTGCGCACCATTGCGTGCAGCATTTGGAGCCGATCATCTGACCTGGAGCACGGGTTTCCTGGAAGGAGCCTATGAGCTGTGGATGCGCCAACTGGGCGCCGATGACCAGTTGCGTATGACGCAGCAACAGACGCCGTCCGAGGACGGCACGATCGTTTTCCGGTTTGGTCGTTGAGCAGCCTGGCCGCTCGCGCGGCCGGATGACATGGGGTCTAGGAGCTTGGCATGCAGGGTGATAGCGACATCAGCCGCCTCTACCGAGAATTCGGGGGCGATCCGGGCGAGTACCGGGAAATAACGGAGCAGGAGAAGGCCGAGGCCGCGCGCCACCGCTGGCCCATGTTCGATCGCGCGTTGCCGGGCGATGCCGGGTTGATGCCGCCGTCGGTCGACGAAGGGCGCACCGAGATGCCTGTGCCGGCTGCGCCGTGGCCACCGGGCGGCACGTCCGCCGCGCCCGCTGCATTGCCGCCAGTCAGCGGCGGCCACGGCGCGCCCCTGCGGCGCGGAGCGGCCTTGGGCGCCGGCTCGACGCATCGCTGGTGGACCGACGCGCAGGAGGCGCAGCCGGGCGAGGCCCCGCAGATCGCGCCGGGAACCGTTTCCGTCGCGCGCGAAAGCGCGCCCGCAGCCGTCCCGTCGGTCGAGCCGGCCGTCGTCGCGACGCCCGCAGCCGCGCCGGTGGTCGAGATTGCCGTGCCCGAAGCGCCTGTGGCGCTCGAGCCGGCCGTCGTCGCGACGCCCGCAGCCGCGCCGGTGGTCGAGATTGCCGCGC
>NZ_FKBR01000012.1:0-205607 GCF_900078335.1 Bordetella trematum | reverse complement strand
GTGGTTGCGACGCCCGCAGCCGCGCCGGTGGCCGAGATTGCCGTGCCCGAAGCGCCTGTGTCGGTCGAGCCGGCCGTGGTTGCGACGCCCGCAGCCGCGCCGGTGGCCGAGATTGCCGTGCCCGAAGCGCCTGTGGCGCTCGAGCCGGCCGTCGTTGCGACGCCCGCGCCGGTCGCCGAAGCCGCAGTGTCCGCAACGGCCGCGCCTGTTCCTGAAGCGGCGGCCCCTGCCGTCGCTGCGGTACCGCCGGCGCAATCCGCCAAGCCTTCCGCCGTGGCCGGGGGGGCGTCCCTCAAGGGTGTATTCGCCCGCCTGGCCCAGGCCCATCGTTCAGACGCGCAGCCGCCCAGCGGCTCCGGCGCCTAGTCTCAGTTGGCAAGAAAATGAAAACGGTAGCCATTGTGTCCGCCAAAGGCGGAGTCGGTAAAACCACGGTCACGGCCAATCTCGGCGTGGCCTTGCGGCAGGCGGGCCAGCCTGCGCTGCTGGTGGATCTGGATCCGCAGAACGCCTTGCGGCTGCATCTGGGCGCCGAGCGCCAGTCGGGCATCAGCGGACTGGCGCGCGCCAGCGTGGCAGGCACGCGCTGGCGCGACATCAGCGTGTTGGGGGAGGGCGGCGTGCACCTGCTGCCTTTCGGTCAGGTCAACGAAGACGACCGTCAGACCCTGGAGCGCCAGATGCAGGATGATCCTCACTGGCTCGCGCGCCATCTGCGCGCGCTGGACCTCGGGCCCTCGACGGTGGTGTTGATGGATACCCCGCCGGGGCCGTCGGTCTATCTGCGTCAGGCGCTGTCCTGCGCCGATATCGTGCTGGTGGTCACGCTGGCCGACGCTGCCTCGTTTGCCACGCTGCCGCTCATGGAAGGCTTGATTGCGCAGTACTGCGAAAGCCGCCCCGAGTTTCTGGGCCACGCCTACCTGATCAATCAGGCCGATGGCAGTTCGCCCTTGTCCAAGGATGCTCTGCGGGTCATTCGCAGCATGTTGGGCGACCGCGCCGTAGCCTCGGTCCATCGTGACCTGGCGGTGGCCGAAGCGCTGGCCTTCGGCAAGACGGTGATCGACAACACGCCGTACAGCCAGTCCAGCAATGAGCTGCTGGCGGCCGGCCAATGGTTGTTGCAGCAATTGCGCGACGCCGAGAGCCGCTCATGAGCACCCGCCAGGATTCCTTCACGCCGTCTCAGGGGCGTCTGTCGCGCTGGGGCGACCAACTGCTGGGCTGGCGGCTGTGGCGCTCGGGCCTGGTGCGCTTTCTGGCCTTTCTGCTGGCCATGGTGCTGTTCGTGCTGGCGGTCGCGGTCGAGATGGGCCTTTATCAGCAATTGGTCTTTGCGGTGACCTGCATGGTGGCTGCGCTGGTGCTGCGCCGCGTGGCCGGCCGGCTGGCCATCCTCACCATGGTGGTGCTGTCGGTCACGACCTCGCTGCGCTATATGTATTGGCGCATCACCGAGACACTGGGCTTTGAAACCCTGCTGGACGCCTTTTTCGGCTATGGCCTGCTGCTGGCCGAGCTGTATGCGCTCACGGTGATGTTGCTGAGCTATTTCCAGACGGCCTGGCCCCTGCATCGCCGGCCGGTGCCTTTGCCGCAGGACACGGCGCAATGGCCGACGGTGGATGTCTACATCCCGACCTATAACGAGCCGCTGGACATGGTGCGCCAGTCGGTGCTGGCCGCGCTGGCGCTGGACTGGCCGGCTGATCGCCTGAAGGTCTATGTGCTCGATGACGGCCGGCGGCCGGAGTTCCGCGCGTTCTGCGAAGAGGCCGGCGCCCACTATCTGATCCGCGACAACAACCGTCATGCCAAGGCCGGCAATATCAATGCCGCGCTGGAGAAGACCGACGGCGAGTACATCGTGGTGTTCGACTGCGACCACGTCACGGTGCGGTCCTTCCTGCAGGTCTGCATGGGCTGGTTCCTGAAGGATCCGCGCCTGGCGCTCCTGCAGACGCCGCACGTCTTCTTCTCGCCCGATCCTTTCGAGCGCAACCTGGGCACGTTTCGCAACGTTCCCAACGAAGGCGAGCTGTTCTACGGGGTGGTCCAGGATGGCAACGATCTCTGGAACGCCACCTTTTTCTGCGGTTCCTGCGCCGTCATGCGGCGTTCGGCGCTGCTGGACGTGGGCGGCGTGGCCACCGAGAGCGTGACCGAGGATGCCCTGACGGCGCTGAAGATGAACCGCAAGGGCTACAACACCGCCTATCTGGCGGTGCCGCAGGCGGCCGGCCTGGCCACGGAGAACCTCTCGCGCCACATCGGCCAGCGCACCCGCTGGGCGCGCGGCATGGCCCAGATCATCCGGGTCAACAATCCGCTGCTGGGTCGCGGGCTGCAACTGGGGCAGCGTCTGTGCTACCTGAGCGCGATGCTGCACTTTTTCTTCGGCCTGCCGCGGGTGGTGTTCCTGACCGCGCCCCTGGCCTACCTGTTCTTTCATGCCAGCGTGTTCCAGGCCTCGGCCGTCATGGTGGCCGCCTATGCGCTGCCCCACATCATCGTGGCCAGCATGACAGGCTCGCGCATCCAGGGACGCTTTCGCCATTCCTTCTGGAACGAAGTGTACGAGTCGGTGCTGGCCTGGTACATCATGCGCCCGGCCCTGCAGACCCTGATCAGCCCCAAGAGCGCGAGCTTCAACGTGACCGCCAAGGGGGGCGTGATCGAGGAGTCGTACTTCGACTGGGGGCTGGCGCGTCCTTACGTGGTGCTGCTTTGCCTGAACGTGCTGGGCCTGATCATCGGTGTCATCGGCCTGGCCGTGGGTTTCGGCGGCGATGCGCGCATGACCATCCTGCTGAACCTGGGCTGGACCCTCTACAACATCGTGATGACCAGCGCCAGCGTTGCGGTGGCCGGCGAGGCGCGCCAGTTGCGCACCACCCCGCGCGTGGCGATCGAGCTGCCCGCCATGCTGACGCTGCCCGATGGCCGTACGGTGGCCTGTCAGACGACCGATTTCTCGCAAGGCGGTCTGGGCCTGAAACTGCCGTCCGGCGCGACGGTGCCGACCGGCAGCGACGTGCTGGTGTCGCTGTTCCGCAACGAGGATGAGGCCGTCTTCCCGACGCGGGTGACCTTCAGCCGCGATGGCCGGCTGGGGGTTCGCTTCCATGAGCTGACGCTGGCCCAGGAAGCCGAGCTGGCGCAGATGACCTTCGGGCGCGCCGATGCCTGGGCCACGACCTGGGGCCGCAACCGCCCCGATTCTCCGCTGGCTGCTTTGCAGCAGATTTCCTCCGTGGGTGGGCGCGGCTTCTCGCTGCTGCTGCGCCAGCTGCGCGACCGCGGGCGAGCCGCGCTGCGACGCCCCGCCGCCGCTTCTTCCAAGCAATGAAGGACGATACAACGATGATCTCCAGGCCCGACGCGCCCGCGCGCCCGCCACGCCGACTCCGACTGTTGCCCGTCCTGGTGAGCACGCTGCTGGCGCTGGGCGCGGGTGGCGCTGCCGCGCAGACTCCGCCTGCGCAGGCGCCCATGACGCCGTCTGTTCAGGGGGAGGCCTTGCCTCAGGATGCGATCACCTACCGTATCCCCCTGTCGCGCCTGAGCGGCCAGCAGGCGCTGGCCTTGCGTGGCGTCAGCGGCCTGAACGGCCTGGGCTTCAGCCCGCGGCGCGACCAGAGCGTGCTGGGGGCGCGTGTCCATCTGGACTATGCCTATTCGCCGGCCTTGCTGCCGGATCTGTCGCACCTGAAGATCCTGCTCAATGGCGAAGTCGCAGGCAGCATCGCGCTGCCCAGGCAGGCCTCGGCGCAAGCGGTCGAGGCTACCGTCGAACTGCCGGTGCAGGCGCTGCAGGATTACAACCGGCTCGACGTGCAACTGATCGGGCACTACACCCTCGGTTGCGAGGATCCGCTGCACTCCAGCCTGTGGGCGACGGTCGCCGGGCGCAGCACGCTGGAGCTGACCGTGGTGCCGGTGGAGCTGCCGAATGACCTCGCGCTGCTGCCGGCGCCGTTCTTTGACAGCCATGACGTGCGCCGGCTGGAGCTGCCTTTCGTGCTGGGCAGTCGCCCCGATGCGGCGCGCCTGGAAAGCGCCGGCATGGTGGCCTCGTGGTTCGGCGCGCTCGCGGGCTACCGGGGCGCGCATTTCGCCGGCCTGGAGCAATCCCTGCCGGCCAAGGGCAATGCCGTGGTGTTCGCTCTGCCGGGAGACTCGATCGCCGGCGTGACGTTGCCGCCGATCAAGGGCCCGGCGCTGGCCATGGTGAACCATCCGCAGGATCGTTACGGCAAGCTGTTGCTGGTGATGGGACGCGATGCCAAGGAGCTGAAACAGGCCGCCATGGCGCTCACCCTGGGCCGGGAAGCGCTCAGCGGTCCGCTTGCCGACATCACCCAGATCGTGACGCCGCAGCCGCGCCAGCCCTTTGACGCACCCAACTGGCTGCGCAGCGACCGGGCGGTGCGCTTTGGCGAGCTGGTGCCGGCGCGCGAGCTCAACGTGGCCGGCCACGAGCCGCCTCCCATCCGCCTGAACCTGCGCATGCCGCCGGGCCTGTTCGGCTGGCACAGCGACGGCGTGCCGGTGGACCTCACCTACCGCTATACGCCGCGTCCCGGCGCGCAGCAGTCGGTGCTGGAAATGTCGGCCGGCGGACAGCTGGTTCGCAGCTTTTCGCTCGATGATCCGCGCGATCGCATGTTCACCAGCCTGCGCGGCGTGCCCGCCGCCCAGGGCTCGGCGCGCGTGATGGTGCCGACCTATCTGCTGCCGCCGCTGGCCGATCTGCAGTTCCAGTATCGCTACGAGTACGCCAAGCTGGGCGAATGTCAGAACAGCATCGTCGATAACGCCTTCAGCGCCATCGATCCGGCCTCGACCATCGACATCTCGGGCCTGCCCAAGTATGCGGCCATGCCGGATCTGTCGCTGTTTGCCGAGGCGGGTTTCCCGTTCACCCGCATGGCGGACCTGTCGCAGACGGCCGTCATCATGCCCGATGACGCCGGCACGGCCGACATGACGGCCTATCTCAATCTGCTGGGCGTCATGGGCCAGTCCACCGGTTATCCGGCCACCGGCGTGGTGGTGGCGCAGGCCGCTCAGGCGGCTTCGCTGGCCGACAAGGATCTGCTGGTATTGGCCTCGGGCGACAACCAGCCCCTGCTCAAGACCTGGCGCGACGTGGTGCCGGATGGCGCGGGCGACAAGGCGCGCAAGTTCAGCCTGTCGGGGTGGTTCTCCGGCGTTGCGGCCTGGGTCAGTCCGGATCCGCGCGAGCGTCAACGGCCGGCCGCCGCCACGCTGGCTTACGCCGGCAGCGGCGCGCTGGGCACGCTGGCCGGCCTCGAATCGCCCCTCAAGAGCGGGCGTAGCGTGGTCGTGGTGTCCGGCAGCGACAACCAGGGCCTGGCGGCGGCCGTGGCCGCCGTGCAGGCCAACCCGGTCGAGGTCGGGGCGGCGGCGGGCAGCCAGGAACGCATCGCCGGCAACCTGACCCTGATCCAGGGCGAGCAGGTCCGCAGCGTGCTCGACGAACAGAGTTACTACGTCGGGTCGCTGCCCGCCTGGCTCAATCTGCAATGGTTCTTTGCCCGCCACCCGCTCATTCTGGTGGGGGCCTTGCTGCTCAGCGCACTGGTCATTGCCGTGCTGCTTTATCTGTCTCTGCGCGCCCGTGCGCAACGCCGCCTGGGATCGTGAACATGACCAAGACCTTCCGCTCTATTTCCAAGCCGACCATGACGATGCCTGAACTCTCTGCGCAAGCTCGCCGTCCGCGGCATGCCCTGGCGCGCCTGCCGTTGCTGCTGCTGGCCAGCTTTTCCGTGTTGGCGCATGCCGACGAAACGGCTTTGCCGCCGCCGCCGGTGACGCTGGCCGATGCCGCCGATGTCGCCGGCGCGCTGCCCGCCGAGGGTCAGCCGCCGGTCGAGCCGTGGAAGGCCGATCAGCGCTATTCCTTCAAGCAGCTGGGAGCGCAGTATCCGCTCAATCTGCGCGGCGTGGACGGCAGCAACACGCTCAACTTCAGCGTGCGCAACGACGAAGTCGTCACCGGCGCGCGCGTGGATCTGCGCTACGCCTATTCGCCGGCTCTGTTGAGCGATCTGTCGCACATCAATGTGCTGGTCAATGACGAGGTCGCCGCGACCCTGGAGGTGCCGCGCGAAACCGCGGGCAAGAATCTGCAGCACACGGTCGAGATCCCGCCTTACCTGATCACGCCCTACAACGATCTGCGTCTGCAGCTTGTCGGGCATTACACGCTCGACTGCGAAGATCCGCTGCACTCCAGTCTGTGGGCCAACATCAGCAATCACAGCGCGCTGGAGCTGGCCACCGCGCCGCTGGCCTTGCCCAATGACCTGGCCAACCTGCCGCTGCCCTTTTTCGATCCGCGCGACATGCGTCGCCTGACGCTGCCCTTTGTGTTCCAGGGCGCGCCGGATGACGCTGCGCTGGAAGCGGCCGGCACGCTGTCTTCCTGGTTCGGGGCTCTGGCGGGCTACCGGGGCGCGAGCTTCCCGGCCGCGGTGTCCGAACTGCCTGCCAAGGGCAATGGCGTGGTGTTCGCCAGCGGCGCGGCCATCACCGGGCTGCAGACAGCGCCGGTCAATGGACCGACGCTGGCCGTGATTACCAATCCCAACGACGCCAACGGCAAACTGCTGCTGGTGATGGGGCGCGACGGCAAGGAGCTCAAGCAGGCCGCCGCCGCCCTGGCGCTGGGCAGCCAGACGCTCAGCGGCCAGCAGGCCACGATCACGCGCCTGGCCGACATCGCGCCGCGCAAGCCCTACGATGCGCCCAAGTGGCTGCGCAGCGACCGTCCGGTGAGCTTCGGCGAACTGATCGACGCCAAGCGCCTGAACGTCTCCGGCTTCAGCCCGGATGTGATCCGCATGGACGTGCGCGTGGCGCCCGACCTGTTCGGCTGGCAGGAAAAAAAGGTCCCCATCGACCTGCGCTACCGCTACACGCCGCAGCCGACCTCGACCAATTCGGCGCTGCTGTTCGGCGTCAATGACGAGTTCGTCAAGTCGATGCCGCTGTTCGCGCTGGAACGCATCGAAGATGGCGAGAAGCTGCGCGGCCAGGTGCTGCCCGACGAAAGCCTGCCCATGCGCGCACAGCTGGACGTACCCCTGGACAGCTTGAAGTCGCGCGGTCAGCTGCAGTTCCGCTACATGTACGACTACATCAAGCAGGGCGAGTGCCGCGACATCATCGTGGACAACGTGCGCGGCATGATCGAACCGGAGTCGACCATCGATCTGACGGCCTATCCGCACTTCAAGGCCATGCCGGATCTGCGCGCCTTCAGCGAGGCGGGCTTCCCGTTCACGCGCATGGCCGACCTGTCTGAAACCGCCGTGGTCATGGGCAAGCAAGGCGGCCCGCAGGCCTATACCGCCTACCTCGACCTGATGGGCCGCATGGGCGAGTCCACCGGCTATCCCGCCGTTGGCGTGAGCGTGCTGCAGGGCAAGCCGCTGGGCGATCAGGCCGCCGGCAAAGATCTGTTGATCATCGCCACCGGTGAGGACGAAGGCCTGCTGAAAGAATGGGCCGCGCACCTGCCGGGCAACTACGACAAACAGGCCCGCTTTGGCGTGTCCGACCTGATCTACCGCGCCGCTGACTGGACGCACAGCGATCCGCGCCTGGACACGCGCGCTGCGCGCACCGGCGTGGCCTACGACAGCGCCGGCGCCAGTGCGCTGGTGGCCGGCTTCGAGTCGCCCCTGGCGCCCAAGCGCAGCGTGGTGGTGGTGGCCAGCAAGCAGCCCGAGGGGCTGAAAGACGCGGTCGCGGCCATCGAAGGCGGCGAGGGCTACGAAAAGCCGGTACAGGGCAGCCTGTCGGTCATTCGCGGCAAGCAGGTCGATGCGCTGGTGGGCGACCACCAGTACTACGTTGGCGAGCTACCGCTGCTCAAGCGCATCGATTGGTGGATTTCCTCGGTGCTGCCGGGATACACCCTCAAGCGCCTGATCATCATCGGCCTGGTCGGCCTGATGGCGCTGATCGTGCTGATCGCGCTGCTCAGGGCCTTGCTGCGTCGTCGCAAGGCGGAATAATGCGGCAAGTCTGGGGCCGGGGATGGCGTATCGGGGTACGGCACGCAGGTGCCGTGCTGTGCGCCTTCGCCTTGGCGGCCGGGGCGCAGGCCCAGCCGCGCCCGGCGGCCTGCAGCGCCTATGCCTGGCCGCACTGGGAGGATTTCCTGGTGCGTTTCGTGCAGCCTGACGGCAGGGTGGTCGATACCAGTACGCCGCAGAGCATGACGACCTCGGAGGGGCAGTCCTATGGGATGTTCTTCGCCCTGGTCGCCAACGACCCCGACAGTTTCGAGAGGTTGTGGCGCTGGAGCCAGGCCAACCTGGGCGGCGCCCAGGCCGAGGAGCCTGGCCTGCCGGCCTGGTCCTGGGGCCGGCGCGAGGACGGCAGCTGGGGCGTGCTGGATCGCAATGCGGCCTCCGATGCCGATCTGTGGTTTGCCTATGGCCTGCTTGAAGCGGCAAGGCTGTGGCGTCGCCCGGACTACACCCGCGACGCGCAGGCCCTGCTGGCGCAGATCCGCAAGCGCGAAATCACCGCGCTGCCTGGCTTTGGCGCCATGCTGCTGCCGGGGCCGGCCGGCTTTGTCCAGCCCGGGCCGCTCTGGCGGCTGAACCCGAGCTATCTGCCGGTGCCGCTGCTGCGTCGCCTGGCCCAGGCCGACGCCCAGGGTCCCTGGGAGGTGCTGGCCGGCCATACCGTGCAGATGGTTCAGGCCAATGCGCCGCGCGGCTATATCGCCGACTGGATCGCCTACCGTGGCGAGGAAACGTCACCGCCGCAGGGGCGCTTCGAGGTCGACCCCCTGTATGGCGCGCGCGGCAGCTATGATGCGATCCGTAACTATCTGTGGGCAGGCATGACGCCGCCGACCGATCCCGCCGCCCAGCCTCTGCTGGCGGCGCTGTATGGAATGGAAGAGGCCCTGGCCGCCCGGGGCATGCCCCCCGAAGCGGTGCAGGTCGATAGCGGCGAGCTGCAAGGCGAGGGGCCCTTTGGTTTCTCGGCCGCGCTGCTGCCGTATCTGCAGGCGCGCGGCCAGAACGCGCTGCTGCAGGCGCAGTTGCAGAGAGTGCGCGCCGCCCTGGCTCCCGGCCAGCCGCAGGATGCGCAACCCCGTTATTACGACTATGTGCTCAGCCTGTTTGGCCTGGGCTGGTTCGAGCAGCGATATCGCTTCGCCGCATCCGGCCGCGTGACATTGGAGTGGGAGAAAAAATGTCCTTGAATCGCCACAAACTGGCCGTCGGTTTGCTGGCCGCCCTGATCCATCAGGCCGGCTGGGCGCAACCCGGCGCCACGGCCTCGCTGTTGGAGCAGGGCCGCTACTGGCAAGCCCAGGGAGACGCCAAGCGCGCCGCCCAGGCCTGGGAGAAGTTGTTGCTGTCCGATCCCAGCCAGCAGGAGGCGCTTTACGGCCTGGGGCTGGCGGCGGTGCGTGAAAAGCGTCTGGGCGATGCGCAGAACTATCTGGGCCGCCTGAATCGGCTCGAGGCGGGCGGCCGCTATGCCCAGCGCCTGCAACAGGATATCGCCCTGGCCAGCGGCCCGGGCGCCAGCGACATCGACCGCGCTCGTCAGCTGGCCGCCGCCGGCGAGACCGACAAGGCGATCCAGGCCTATGACCAGGCCCTGCAGGGCCGCGAGCCGCAAGGCGATCTGGCACTGGAGTACTACGCTTTGCTGGGTTACACCCGTGCCGGCATGCCGCGGGCGATCCAGGGCCTGGAGCGTCTGTCGCGCGACAACCCCGGCAATGGCGCCGTGCAATTGGCCTTGGCCAAGCACCTGATCCGCGACGAGGGACGGCGTGCGGAAGGCGTGCGTCTGCTGTCGCAGCTCGCCCAGCGCAAGGATGTCGGCGCCGATGCCACCGACAACTGGCGCGCCGGCCTGTTGTGGATGGGAGCGGCCCGGCCCGGGAGCAAGCCGCTGTTCGAGGCCTATCTCAAGCAGCACCCCGACGATGAAGAAATTCGCACCGCGCTCAAGACTGGCGCGGCCGCCAGTGCGCGCAGTTCGGCGTCAGCGCCCGTCTGGCGCCAGGATCCGCGCCTGGCGCGCGGATTCGCCGCACTCAAGCGCGGCGATCTGGCGGCGGCCGAGACCGCCTTCCAGGAAAAGCTGCGCGCCACGCCCAACGACGCCGATGCGCTGGGTGGCTTGGGGCTGGTGCGGCTGCAGCAGAACAAGCCCGGCGAGGCCCAGGAGCTGCTCAACCGCGCGGCCACGCGCCCCGGCGCCGGGCGTGACTGGCGTCGCGCGCTGGGCTCGGCGCGCTATTGGAATCTGCTCGAGCAAGCCGAGCACGCCCGGTTGCGTGGCGACACCCAGGCGGCGCGGGGCCTGGTTGAGCAGGCCATTCGCGCCGACGGCAAGCCGGCCGCCGCCTACAACGCGATGGCGCGCGTCTTTGCCAGCGAAGGCGATATGGCCAACGCGGAAAAGAGCTACCGCTACGTGCTGGCACGTCACAAGAATGACCCGGAAGCCCTGCGCGGCCTGGTCGACATCCTGGCCCAAACCAACCGGCTCGACCAGGCCCAGAAGCTGATCGCCGACCTGACGCCGGCCCAGCGCGCCGAACTGGGCGACCTGTCGCGTCTGCGCGCCTCGGCGCTGGCCAGCGACGCGCGCAATGCCGAGCAGCGCGGTGACGCTGCCGGCGCACGCGCGCTGCTGGAGCGAGCCAATGCCGCCGATCCCGACAACCCCTGGCTGACCTACGAGCTGGCCCGCCTGATGTTGCGCAACGGCGAGCGCGCCCGCGCCCACAGCCTGATGGATGGCGTGCTGCGCGCCCGTCCCGATGACCCCGACGCCTATCACGCCGCTGCGTTGCTGGCCTCGGAACAGGGCGACTGGGGCAAGGCCTACGATCTGCTGGCGCGCGTGCCGGCCAATCGTCGCAACGCCGGGATCGACCAGTTCCAGCGCCGTGTCTGGCTGCATGAGCAGGTGGCCCAGGCCAGCCGCATGGCGCAGATCGGCGATGTCGAACCGGCGCGCCGTCAGTTGGCCACCCTCAAGGCCCATGCCGGCGGCGACCCGCAGTTGCTGGGCGCGATCGCCCAGGCCTACGTGGATGCCGGCGACAAGGCCGAGGCCCTGGCGCTGATGCGCCCGGCCGTGGGCAACAGCCAGACCGCCAGCGCCGACACCTTGCTGCCGTATGCGGCCGTGCTGCTCAAGAGCGGCGAAGACGCCCAGGCCGCGGAGGTCTTGCGGCAACTGCAGAAAATGCCCCTGAGCGCCGATCAGCATCGGGGCTTCCAGGATCTGGTGAGCCTTTATACGGTGCGCCAGGCCGAGGCCACGCGTCAACGCGGCGATCTGGTGGCGGCCTACGACATCCTGCAACCGGTGCTCAAGCGCCGCCCGGATGACACCCAGGCCCAGGGCGCGCTGGCGCGCATGTACGCCAGCGCCGGCGATCGCGACAAGGCGATGGAGATCTATCGCAGCCTGCAGACTCGCGATCCCGACAATGCCCAGTTGCAGCTCGCCGTGGCAGGCATCGCCTACGAGGCCGATGACTGGCGCTCGGCCGAGGCGGCCCTGAACCAGGCGCTCAGGCTGGCGCCGCGCGATCCCGAAATTCTTGCCGGCGCGGCCCGCATCTACCGGGCGCGCGGCCGTACGGGCCGTGCGGCCGAACTGTATCAACAGGCCATCGCCGTGCAGCAGGACCGCCAGGGCGCGATGGATCTGGTGGCGCGCGCCCGTCCGGGCGGCGGCGCTTCGGACAACGACAATCCTTTCGTCGGCCTGCCGGGGCAGCGCCTGTCGTCGGCGCAATCGGCGCCGGAGCTGGGCGATATGCTGGACGAGGTGCTGGGCGAACCCGTGGCGCCGGCTACGGCGCTGGCGTCGGTGCCTGCCGAAGCGGATCGCTATCCCATCGTGGCGCCGGTGACGCGCTCGGGTGCTTCGGCCGAAGCGGGCCAGGCCCCGGTGGCTGAAGCGCCGCTGGCGGCACCCGCGCCCGCGGCTCCTGCGGCCATTGCCCTGCGCGCCGGGCCGGGCACCGCCAGCGTCGCGCCGGCCGCGTCGCTGGCCGCGCCCCAGGTAGGGGCGTTGCCGGAAGCCGCCACCACGCCGGGCCAGACGCAGCGGACCCTGCGCCAGGAACTCGACGAAGTGATGCAGGATCGCAGCGCCGAAGTCCGCGCAGGCGTCTTCGTGCGATCGAACAATGGCGAGTCGGGCCTGAGCAAGGTCACCCAGGTCGATACGCCGATGGAGGCCTTGATCCCTGCCGGCGACGGCAAGGTCGCGCTGCGCGTCACGCCGGTGACGATCAATGCCGGCAGCATCGGCGACAACTATTGGCGCACCAGCCGCTTCGGCGGCGGTCCGGTGGCCGCGCTGCGCCAGGAGCAGGGGCTGACCGGCGGGCCCGGCCGTCAGCGTGATCGTGGCGTGGGGCTGTCGGCCGGCTATGAAATGCAGGGCTTGAGCGCCGACATCGGCGTCACGCCGCTGGGCTTCGAGTATTCCAATCTGGTAGGCGGGCTGCGCCTGAATGGTGCCATCAACCGCAGCGCCGGCACCTGGTACAGCCTGGACCTGTCTCGCCGTGCCGTGACCGACAGCCTGCTGTCCTTTGCCGGCGCGCGCGACAACCGTACGGACCAGCGCTGGGGCGCCGTGACCTCCAATGGCCTGGCCGGGCAGATCGGCGCGGACAACGGCGATTACGGCGTGTATGCCTATGGCTCCTGGCACAAGCTGGTGGGCCATAACGTGCGCTCGAACACGCGCACCGAAGCCGGCGCCGGCATTTACTGGAACCTGGTGCGCGAATCTGATCGTCAATTGACGGCCGGCCTGAACCTGGGCGCCATCTTCTACGACAACAACCAGCGCTTCTACACCTACGGGCATGGCGGCTACTTCAGCCCGCAGCAGTTCTATGCCCTGAGCCTGCCCATCACCTGGGCTCAGCGCTCGGGTCGTTTCAGCTACAAGCTGCAGGGCTCGGTCGGGCTGCGCCATTTCAAGGAAGACGACGCCAACTACTTCACCAACAACTCGGGGATGCAGGCGCGCGCGGCCAGCGCGGCACGCCGCATGGGTGGCTCGGCCGTCTATGACGGCCAGTCGCGCACCGGCATCGGCTACAACCTGTCGGCCGCCGGCGAGTACCAACTGAACAACCACTGGTTCCTGGGCGGCTCGCTGGGGATGGACAACGCTTCGGATTACCGTCAATACGTGGGCGGCCTGTATCTGCGCTATGCCTTCTATCCGATGACCCGCCCGATGGAAATGCCGCTGAATCCCTATCAATCGCCCTATATGCGCTGATGGGGCGCTAGAAACTGGAGTATCGATATGCTGACTTCTCTTTTTGCCGGTCTGAGCATCCTGCTGGTGGGCGACAGCCACCTGGCTGCGCCCGGCTACCTCGTCACCACCCTGCAGGACGATCTGGTCAAACAGGGCGCCCAGGTCCACACCATCGGCGTGTGCGGCAGCCATGCCGGCGACTGGACCCAATCGGTGCCCGGCAACTGCGGGGGCGCCGAACGCCGCAACGATGGCAAGCTGGAACTCACCGGCAGCAAGGCCGCCACCCGGCCCATCACCGAGCTGATCGCCGCCGACAAGCCGAATCTGGTGGTGATCGTGCTGGGCGATACCATGGCCGGCTACACCAATCCCGCCTTCCCCAAGACCTGGGCCTGGCAGCAGACCACCGCCCTGACCAAGGCCATCGCCGCCACCGGCACGGCCTGCGTCTGGATCGGTCCGGGCTGGGGCACCGAGGGCGGCAAGTACAAGAAGAACTTTGCCCGCGTCAAACAGGTGTCGGCCTTCCTGTCGAACAACGTCGCGCCCTGCACCTACATTGATTCGACGGTGTTTTCCAAGCCCGGGCAATGGGCCACGACGGATGGCCAGCACTACACCAATGCCGGCTACAAGAGCTGGGGCGAGGCCATCGCCAAGCAGATGGCCGGGCTGCCGGTGGTCCAGGCCCTGCGCAAGCCATGAGCGTTTCCGGAAACCAGACGATGAATACTCTCTCCCTGAAGACCCTGCGCGGTGCGCTCGGCCTGACCCTGGCGCTGCTTGCTCCCGTGGCGATGTCGGCCACGATCCAGCTGTATGAAACCGGCCCGGCCGAGGACGCCGCCTTCGTGCGTTTCGTCAACGGCGGCGAGCAGCCGATGGGCGTGAGCGCCAAGGGCTCGCAAGGCCGCATCGATCTTGACGCCGCCGAGCCGGTCTCGGCGTTCATGCCGGTGCGCGGTGGCGCCCGCATGCAGGGCCGCCTGGAAAGCGCCCGGCAGGGGCAGGACCTCGACGTGACGGTGCAGCCCGGCGAGTTCGCCTCGGTGATCGGGCTGCCCGGCAAAGACGGCCTGCAGACGGTGGTGGTGCGTGAGCAGCCGGATGACTTCAATGCCGCCAAGGTGTCGATCGCCTTCTACAACCTGGACGCCGGCTGCGCCGATGCGGGCCTGGTGGCCGCTCCCCGCAATCTGGCCCTGTTCGAGCGCGTCCCCCAGGGCCAGGCCGCGCGTCGCCTGGTCAATCCGGTGGCCTTGAACGTGAGCGCCTCCTGTGGCGGCCAGGTGCTGCCCAAGGTGCTGGAACTGGGCACCTTGCAGGCCGGCGACCGCCATACGGTGTTCCTGCTGCCGTCGGCCCAGGGGCCGCGGCTGCTGCACGCCGAGGATCGCGTCGGGCGCTGATGCACGCCGCCACGGCCGGCCCTGCGGGTAGGCCGTGGTTTCCCTCTTTGATTGTTTCCGGCCCACGCCGCTCCTGAGCCTGTCGCCATGGTCTTCGCGTCCCTAGAGTTCCTGACGCTGTTTCTGCCGCTGTTTCTCGCGGTCTATGTCCTGACGCCCAAGCGCGGCCGGAACTTCACCTTGCTGCTGGGCAGCTGGGCGTTCTACAGCTGGCTCAAGCCCATCTATCTGCTGCTGCTGGTGGCGGTGACGATTGCGGCCTGGGGCGGTGCGCTGCTGATCGAGCAATGGCGCTGCGGCCGGCGCCGCAAGCTGCTGCTGGTGCTGCTCATGGTGGCCAACGTGGGCATCCTGTGCTGGTACAAGTACGCCAACATCCTGGTTGCCACGTACAACGATATCGCGGGCATGGCTGGCGCCATCCCGCTGGCCTGGGAGCGTATCGCCCTGCCGGCCGGCCTGTCCTTTTTCGTGCTGCAGGCCATCTCCTATGTGGTCGACGTTTATCGTCGGGAGGTGCGCGCCGAGCGCAACTTCATCGACTTCGCCGCCTACAAGGCCATGTTCGGCCAGTTGATCGCCGGCCCCATCATCCGCTGGGCCTGGGTCGACAAGGAAATGGTCAACCGCGTGATGGACTGGCAGAACTTCTGCCTGGGCGCACGCCGCTTCATGGTGGGCATGAGCATGAAGGTGCTGCTGGCCGACACCCTGGCGCCGGTGGCCGACGCGGCCTTCGCCATGTCCCAGCCCACGCTGGCCGATGCCTGGCTGGGTTGTCTGGCCTACTCGCTGCAGCTGTTTTTCGACTTCGCCGGCTATAGCGCCATGGCGATCGGGCTGGGCCTGATGATCGGCTTTCACCTGCCCGAGAACTTCAACAATCCCTATCTGGCCCACAGCATCCAGGATTTCTGGCGCCGCTGGCATATGTCGCTGTCCAGCTGGATCCGGGACTATCTCTACATTCCCATGGGCGGCAATCGCCTGGGCGCCTGGAAGACCTATCGCAACCTGCTGCTGACGATGGGCATCGCCGGCCTGTGGCATGGCGGCGACAGCTGGAACTTCCTGCTCTGGGGACTGGCGCACGGCCTGGCCCTGGCGGCCGGGCGGCTGTGGGGGCGCTGCAGGCTGCCGGAGCTGCCGGGCTGGTTTTCGCGGGTACTGACTCTGCTGTTTGTGATGCTGGCCTGGACCCTGTTCCGGGCAGCCAACTTCGATGCCGCGCTGACCATGTATGCCGGCCAGTTCGGGCTCAACGGCTGGGGCCTGAGCGACACCATGCACTACGTGCTGCGCCCGGTGCATGGCCTGGCTTTCGTGCTGGCGATGGTGTGCGTGGTGCTGCCGGCGGTGCTGCCGGCCTGGTCGCAGCGCGCGCCGGGCCGCCTGGTGGTGCTGTGCAGCGCCGTCTGGCCGGTGGCCGGTTTCCTGCTGGCGTATGCCTTGATCGCCTCGCGCGGCGCGGCGCCTTTCCTTTACTTTCAGTTCTGAGGCCGGATGTCATGACGATCCCACGCGATATGCCGCCCGATATGCCCCCCAAGCCGCCTACCGCCCATGCCGGCGAGCGCGCGCGGCGCGCCAGCCGTCTGGCCGGCGTGGTGCTGCTGCTGTTCATGCTGGCAGCCATCCTGAGCAATGCCTGGTGGTCGCGCGAGCATCGCCTGCTGCCCGACAACCTGTCCATGCAGCGCCTGCTCGATGGCGGCGTCACCCACGACATCGCCCAACGCCTGGGCGACATGCCCTTCAGCAACCAGGCCGCAACGCTGCAGCGCGGGCTGGGCTGGCTGACGCTGGGCGATCTGGGCGAGCGCGTGCGCCCCGGTTGCCCGGGCTGGCTGTTTCTGGCCGATGAATTGCAGGTCTACCCGCAGGCCGAGGCCAATGCGCGCGCCCGGGCGCAGACCGTGCTGCAGACCCGTCAGGCGCTGGCCACGCAAGGCGTGGACCTGCTGGTGGCGGTGGTGCCCGATAAAAGCCGGGTCGAAGCGGACCGGCTCTGCGGCCTGCATCGTCCGGCAGCCTTCGAGCAGCGCCTGCAGGCCTGGGCCGATATGCTGCGCGCCGAAGGCGTCAAAGTGCTGGACCTGACCCCCGCGCTGCAGGCCGGTGAGCAGGAGGCGTTCCTGCGTGCCGACTCGCACTGGAGCCAGGCGGGAGCCGGGGCGGCGGCCCGCGCCGTGGCCGAACAGGTGCGCGCCGCCGGCGTGCCGTTGCTGCCCGAGCGCGAGTACGACGTCAGCACCGGGCCCCCGGCGCTGCGCCCGGGCGATCTGGTGCGTCTGGCGGGCATCGACGGCCTGCCGCAGCGCTGGCAGCCCGAGACCGATGTGGTGGCGCTGCAGCGCTATGTGCCGCGTGCCGCCGCCGCCGATGACGCCGATGCCCTATTCGGCGACGCTGGCGCTCCCACGCTGGCGCTGGTCGGGACCTCTTTTTCGCGTACCTCCGAGTTTGCGCCGCAACTGGCGCGCGAGCTCGGCGTCGAAATCGGCAACTTCGCCCGCGACGGCGCCAAGTTCGGCGCCGCGGCCCAAGCCTACTTCAAGAGCCCGGCCTGGAAACAGACGCCGCCGCGGCTGGTCATCTGGGAAATCGACGAGCGCGACCTGCAGGCCCCGCTGACCGACGACGACAAGCCGGCTTTCGGCATGCCTCAGAACTGATGCCTGATGCCCAGAGAGGCTTGCAGAGTGTGGCTCTGCTGAATGTCCAGGCGATTGATGTAGGCGTACAGATTGCTGCGCTTGGACAGGCGGTGCTGGTAGCCCAACGCCACTCCGGTGATGTCCGAATTGGTGGCGCGCTGGTAGTTGGCCAGCACTTCGCCGCTGCCGCTGACCGGCACGCTGACGCCGGCGATGAAGCTGTTGACGCGCTCCACGCCGCGTGAGGGGCCGGCATTCGGGTGGCGCAGATTGCCGTAGGTGCCGTAAAGCTTGATCCACTCCAGATCGTAGGAGCCGGCCAGCTGCAGGTTGGTGGCGGCGCGTTTGTCGGGCAGGCCCGCCTTGGGATTGAGGCGTTCGTAGGTGAGCGCGGCAGCCAGCGGCCCCCGGTTGTAGCGCAGGCCGGCCGTCAGCACCCGGTCATGCGCGGCGGTGGCGAAGGCGTCGTCGTCGCCGCTTTCAAAGCTGTAACCCACGCCCAGCTGCCAGCCTTGCCAGCGCGGTGTGGTGTAGAACACGCCGTTGTTGACCCGCCCGCCACTACCGAAATCGCCGTCGTTGTAGCCCAGCGTCGCGTTATTGGAGCCCTGGCTCCAGCCGCTGCCAAACGGGTTGCCTACCGAGGCCCATTCGAAGCCGTAGACCCATTGGCGTCCCAGGCGCAGCTCGCCGAAATCGCCGGCCAGGCCCACATAGGCCCAGCGTCCGAACATGCGGCCTTGCGCCTGCTTGCCGTTGTTGGCGCTGAAGCCGCTTTCCAGGCGGAACACCGCGCGGTAGCCGCCGCCCAGGTCTTCGCTGCCGCGCAGCCCCCAGCGCGAGCCGGATTGGTTCCCGCTCTTCTGGCGCAGGCTGGATTCGCCGTTCTTGCGCTCATAGACCAGGCCCAGATCGACCAGGCCATACAGCCTCACCGAGCTGTTGGCGGCTGCCGCCGCAGCTGAGCCGGGCGCCGACAGGCTGCCGGCGGCCAGACATATCGCGCTTGCCAGGCGCAGGGAGAGTATGGGCGGACGCTTCATGGAAATCCCCTTTTTAATGTGGAAAGGAAACAGCAGGCCCTGCCGCCGGCGCGAGCGCGCGGCAGCATGGAGTGGATGCGGGAGGCGGGCGCAGAGGGCAAGCTGGCGAGGCTGGCGGGATCGGCCAGATGCAGCGTCAGCCGGGAGGGACAAGCTGTCGAAAGATGCAGGGTGTTGCGTGCGATGCGCTTCTCTCGCCCATCGGCGGGAGACTCGCCGGTATTGGGGTTGACGTCGTACTTGGGAAAATTGCTGCTGGAGATATCCAGGCGGATTCGATGGCCGCGCTTGAATAGATTGCAGCTGGCGAACGGTTCGATGGTGATCTCGTAGACCTTGCCCGCCACCAGGGGGCGGGGTTCCTCCCAGGACGCGTGGAAACGGCATCGGAAAATGCCGTCGGTCAGGTTCATGGCGTAGCCCTGCGGGAAGTCCGCGCTGGGCGGATAGACGTCGATGAGCTTGGCCGTGAAGTCCGTGTCGGGGCAGTCGGAGCTGATGAAGAGCGTGACGCGCACCGGGCCGGCCAGTGCGACGTCGTGCGACAGCGGCCCGGTCTCGAACACCACCACGTCATCGCGCGCCGACAGGGGCAGCCCCGCCTGGCGCACGCCGAAGAAGCGGGCGTCTTCGCGCTGATCGAAGGCGCCGCCCACGAAGACCGGCTGGCCTGAGGTGAGCGCCCCGCCTATCGTCGGCACCGGGCGGCGCGGGTCGGCCTGGTAGTGCACCGTTGCAGCGGGCGTTGCGGGGGCCTCGCGCAGACTGCCGTCGGCATGCAGATAGAACTCCGCCACACGGGTTTGCGAGGGCGGCCACTGGTCGGCCTGGATCCAGCGTCCGCCGTGTTCGATGCGATCCTGGTCGTTGCGTTTGCCGCTCCCGCCGCCCATCAGGAAGAGACGCAAGGGCGGATCGACGGGGTCGGCGGGCGCGCTGCCGCCCGCCGGTTGCAGCCAGCGGCGGAACCATTGCAGTCGGAAGGACAGCCAGTCGGGCGCCACGTTGCCGTCGAAGGCGGCTTGTGGTCCGAACTCGGCGTCTCCGCTATGGGTCGTGTTGCGGTCGCCGTGCAGCCACGGGCCCATGACCAGGCGCAGCGGCGCCTGCCGGCCATGCCCCTGCAGCCCGGCGTAGTTTTCAAACGTGCTGCGCACATAGACGTCATACCAGCTGGACATCAACACGACCGGGATGTCGGGGATGGCATCGTAGTAGCCCTGGGCAAAGATCGCCGCATCGCGCCAGCTGGCGTCGAAGCGCTCAGCCCGCCACTGCTCGAAGAGGTAGTCCTCATATTCCGGTACGGCAGCCAGCGGAGAGTGCCCGGGGCGCCATGGCATGGCCTCGAACCATTGACGAATATCCTGGGCTTCCAGGGCGGCGCGCAGCACCGGATCGCGCCGTGCGGCCGGGCTGAGCTTTGCCTGTCTGAACGCCCAGGTGGCCTGCTTCAGCTCGAAGGCGCCAGATTGGCGGATGCCGCACTGATAACCATTGGCGAATCCGCCCGAATCGAGCACCATGCAGGCCAGCCCGGGAGGGTGATGGCAGGCCAGCGCCAATTGGGTATGCGCGGCATACGACAGGCCCATGGTGCCGACACGCCCTGAGCACCATGGCTGAGCCGTGATCCAGCACAGGGTGTCATAGCCATCGGGACCTTCTGCCAGGTATTTGGTGAAGTGCCCCTCTGAGTCATAGCGTCCCCGGCAGTCCTGCAGCACTACGGCGAAGCCTTGAGCGGTGAAATAGGCGGCGATTTCCGGCCGGGGCACTCCCAGGCGCGATCCGATCTGTTCGGCGCGCGACACGGCCAGCTTGCCATAGGGGGTGCGCTCCAGGATGACCGGCAATGGGGCGTCCCGTCCTGCCCGGTAGCCCGGCGGAAAGTAGACATCGGTAGCCAGGTGCACGCCGTCCCGCATGGGCACCCGTTGGTTGGGCAGGTCGGGCAGGGGGTGGAGCAAGGGTAGGGGGCCGTTCATTGCGTTTCCCGGATATAGACCAGCGACGTGCGCTCCAGTTTGTTGGGCTTGATGGCGACGCCGTTGCGCGCCGCCCAGAAGACCACGGGGAAATACAACGGCACGATGCCGACATCCCGAAAGGCCGCCTCGTTGGCCTGACGCAGCAGATCGTTGCGCTTGGCAGGATCGAAGGCGACTGCCGCCTGCGCCAGCAAGGCATCGACCTCGGGGTTGCTGTAGCGGGATCGATTGAAGGCGCCGGTGCCCGCCGCCTTGTTGTAGGTCGCCAGCACGTTGGTCAGGCCGTTGGCGGCGTCAGAGGTGGTATTGCCGTAAGAGAAGATGAATGCGCTGTACAGCTGTTTGCTGCTGGCGCTGGCATAGACGTTGTAGGGCTGGGTGACCACGCCGTTGATGCGCAGGCCGCCGCGCGCCATCATCTGCGCCAGCGCCTGGGCCAGGTCGCTGTCGCTGGCGAATCTGTCGTTCGAAGAGTGGATGGTCAGGCCGAACCCCTCCGGATAGCCGGCATCCTGCAGCAGTTGCCGGGCGCCCGCGGGGTCGTAGGCGGGGGGCGGCAAGGCGTCGGAATAGCCGCCCAGACCCTTGGGCACCATTTGGCCCGCGGGGACGCCGGCGCCGTTGAGCAGGCGCGTGGTGATCGGTTCGCGCATGATCATCTTGGAAATCGCCCGGCGCACGCGAGGATCCTGCAGCGGGTTGCGATCCATGGGCCTGCCTTGGGCGTCAGTGACGAAAGGGCTGTGGCTGCGGGCAGAGTCCAGGGCCAGATAGATCAGGCGGGCAGACTCGGAGTGATAGAGACTGACATTGGGGTACTTCTTCATTTCCTTGACGTCGGTGGGCGCCACGCTGTCGATCAGATCCACGGATCCGGACAGCAGGGCGGCGATGCGGGCGGCATCGTTGGCGATGTAGCGGATCGTCACCCGTTCGAAATCGCCGTGGCGGCCCCAGTAGTCATCGTTGCGGCGCAGCTCCAGACTGTCTCCGGGTTGCCAGCGCTGATACTTGTAAGGCCCGGTGCCGATCGTGGCGAGACCGGAGTTGAAGTCCTGCGAGGTTTTGCCATCGGCCGCCTGGCGCGACAGGATATACACCAGCCCGATCTGCTCCATCAGGTCGGGGGTTGGCTTCCTGGTATGGACGCGCAGCGTCAGCGGATCGACGACCTGCAGGCTTTCGATCGAGCGCACCGCGCCTGAGAAAGGGGCGGGGCTGTTGGGGACCCTGGAGGCCCGTTCGAGGGAGAACACCACGTCGTCCGCGCTTAGCGGTGAGCCGTCGTGGAAACGTACGTCCGGGCGCAGCCGTATCTCCCAGAGCGTTGGCGAGATGACCTCCCAGGATTGCGCCAGGCCGGGTTGGATCTGCAGGTTTTCGTCGGTCGAGACGAGACGTTCGAATATGTTCTCGGCGGCAGCCTGATTGTTTCCGGTGCGTGAGAACAGGGGGTCCATCGACGAGGGCTCGCTGGAGTGGCCTATGGTCAACAACGGGCGTGCGGCAACGTTCAGGCAGGCAGAGGCCAGCGTCAGCGCCAGAATGATGCGCTGGGCGCTGCGCGCGAAAGCAGGAAGTGGACGGATCATGGCGTAGCGTTCGGATGGGCTGGCGCGTCGTCCAGCAGATGGCAGGCGGCCTCATGGCCGGGTTGCAGGGTGCGCAGCAGCGGTTGCTCTGTCGCACAGCGCGGCATGGCCTGCGGGCACCGCGGGTGGAAATGGCAGCCCGGCGGCGGTTGCAACGGGGAAGGGATCTCGCCTTTGATGGCATGGAAGCGGCGCTTGCGGTTGGACAGGCGCGGGACTTCGTCCAGCAGCGCCCGGGTATAGGGATGGCGCGGTTCCTGGAAGATGAGATCGGTGGGGCCGGATTCGACGATGCGTCCCAGATACATGATCACGCAGCGGTCGCTGATGCGCTGCACGACGCCCAGGTCGTGGCTGATGAACAGATAAGTCAGCCCCAGGGTCTCGCGCAGATCCATGAACAGGTTGAGGATCTGGGCCTGGATGGAGACATCCAGCGCGGCGATCGACTCGTCGCAGATGAGAAAGCGGGGTTTGACCGCCAGGGCCCGGCCGATACCCACCCGCTGGCGCTGGCCGCCCGAAAACTGGTGAGGAAAGCGGTTGCGGTAGTCAGGATTGAGCCCGACCTGGCGCATGATGTCGACGACGTAGTCTTCGTAGTCGCGTCGTGCGATCAGGCCATGCGCCAGCGGCGCCTCGCCGATGATGTCGCGCACCCGCTTGCGCGGATTGAGCGAGGACATCGGATCCTGAAAAATCATCTGCGTGGCCAGTCTTTGTGCCTGGGCGGCGCGTCCGCCGAGCGTGCCCAGCACGCCATCCGGGGTCTCGATGTGGCCCGAGGACGTCGGCAGGATGCCGGCCAGCATGCGGCCCAGGGTCGATTTTCCGCAACCCGATTCGCCCACCAGGCCCACGACTTCGCCTTCATGGATGCGAAGGTCCACCTCATCGACGGCATGCACGGTCTGGGTGGATACCCTGGCGCCCAGCAGGCCGGCAATACGCTCGGCGTAATCGGGGCGTTTGACGAACAGGCGCGATACTTGCCTGGCTTGCATCAGAATGGGCGGGCTCACGAACAGGCTCCGGTCAGGGGGTGGAAACAGCGCAGGCTGCGCGCGCCGTCGGCCGTGATGCCGGGGGCTTCGGTCCGGCAGCGTGCATCAGCCTTGCTGCAGCGCGGCGCAAAGGCGCAGCCGGGCGGCAGGGCCAGCGCCGAGGGCGCCATGCCGGGGATCTGGAACAGGCGGTCGCCGGCCTGCGTGTTGCTGGGCACGGCGCCGATCAGGCCGTGGGTGTAGGGATGGCGCGGCGCATCCAGGACGTCGCCGGTCGGGCCGGCCTCGACGACCCGTCCGGCATACATGACGCAAATACGATCGGCCAGTCCGGCCACGACCGCCAGATCATGGCTGACCCACACCATGGCGGTGCCGGTCCTGGCGCAAAGGTCCTGCATCTCGGCCAGAATCTGCGCCTGGATGGTGACGTCCAGTGCGGTGGTGGGTTCGTCGGCGATGATCAGATCGGGCTGGTGCAGCATCGCGATGGCAATGGCGACGCGCTGGCGCATGCCTCCGGAGAGTTGATGCGGATAGGCTTTCATGCGCTGCCGGGGGGCGGGAATACCCACGGCGGCCAGCATGTCGCAGGCACGCGCCCAGGCCGCTTTGCGGCTGCAGCGTTCGTGTGCCAGCACGGTCTCGACCATCTGGGTCTCGATGCGAAACACCGGGTCCAGCGTCATCATGGGGTCCTGAAACACCATGGCGATTCGGTTGCCGCGCAACTGCCGCAGCTCCTGCGGCGCCAGGGTGGCCAGATCGGTGCCCTTGAAGAGAATCTGGCCGCTTTCGATGCGCCCCGGCGGGTCCAGCAGCCCCAGCACCGAGAAGCCTGTGATCGACTTGCCCGATCCGGATTCGCCGACCAGGCCAAGAATTTCGCCCGGATAGACATCGAAACTGACGTCATCGACTGCGCGCACGATGCCCGCCCGGGTGTGGAACCAGGTGCGCAACTGTCGCAGCGAGAGCGTGGGAGTAGGCTGACTCATGGGGGATTTCCTATTTCTGCAGGCGCGGGTTGAGCGCTTCGCGCACCCGGTCGCCGACGATATTCAGGGTGAAGACCACGCTCAGCAGCAGCACGCCCGGGAATACGCTGATCCAGTACAGGCCGGCCAGCATTTGCTGGTAGCCGTTGGCGATCAACAGGCCCAGCGACGGTTCCGTGACCGGCAGGCCGATGCCCAGAAAGCTCAGGGTGGCTTCTGCGGCGATGGCGTTGGCCGTCTGGATCATGGCGATCACGATGACCGGCGGAATGCAGTTGGGCAGCAGCTGGCTGAACAGCGCGCGGCGGTGGCTCAGCCCCAGGCAGAGCGCGGCCTCCATGTACTCCTTGCGGCGTTCTACGACGGCGGTGGCGCGCACTGCGCGTGCGAAATAGGCCCACTGAACCACCACCAGTGCGAGGATGACCTTGTCGACGCCTTGTCCCAGGATTGCCAGCATCATCAGGGCCACGAGGATGGTCGGGAAACCCAGCATCAAATCCACCAGGCGCATGATGAGGGTGTCGATACGGCCGCCGAAGTAGGCCGCCACCAGCCCCATCACGGTGCCCACGATCATGGCGAACAGCCCGCTGAGCACGCCTACGCTCAGGCTGGTGCGCAGACCGTACATCATGGCCGAGAGCATGTCGCGGCCCTGAGCGTCGGTGCCCAGCCAGTAGGTGTCGTTGTAGACGCCGACGCTGCCGGGCGGCAGCCTTCCGTCCAGGATGGTGATGCTGGCCAGGTCATAGGGGTTCTGCGGCGCCAGCCAGGGGGCCAGCACGGCTGCCAGCACCAGCAGCAGCAGGATGACGCCCGACAGGGTGGCGGCACGGCTATCCAGCACGCCGTGCAGCGCCTGGCCGAAAGTGGTTTCGCGATTGATGCGCAACAGGGCGGGGCTCATTCTGCGCCTCCGACGCGGACACGGGGGTCCAGCAGGGAATAGATGATGTCCACCAGCAGATTGAGCAGGATGAACATGGTGACCACCACCAGCAGGTAGGCCACGATCACCGGGCGGTCCAGTTTCATGATGCTGTCGATGATGAGCTTGCCCACGCCGGGCCAGGCAAAAATGGTTTCGGTCACGGTGGCGAAGGCGATCATGGATCCGAACTCCATGCCGACCACCGTTACGATGGGAATCATGATGTTCTTGAGTACATGCACATAGATCACGCGGGATTCTTTCAGGCCCTTGGCGCGCGCGAACTTCACGAAATCCAGCGGCATGGTTTCGCGCACCCCGCTGCGGGTCAGACGCACGATCAGGGCAATCTTGAAGAGCGCCAGGTTCAGCGCTGGCAGGATGAGGTGGCGGATGCCGTCCCAGGAGGCCAGGGTGGTGCGTATCCCGAAGATCTCTCCTTCCGGCCCGCGTCCGGTGGAGGGCAGCCAGCCCAGCGTGACGGAGAAGATCAGCACCAGCATGATGCCTTGCCAGAAATTGGGCAGGCTGAAGCCCAGGATGGAGCCGGCCATGATGCCGCGATCCAGCGCCGACTCCGGCTTCAAACCGGCAACCAGCCCTAGCGGAAGGCCGACGATCAGCGCCAGCATCAAGGCCACGAAGGCCAGTTCGAGGGTGGCAGGCAGCCGCTGCAGAATCAGCTGTATCGCCGGCTGGTTGAAGACGAAGGAGTTGCCCAGGTCGCCATGCAGCGCGCGGTCCACGAACATGAAGTACTGCTCGTACAGCGGACGGTCCAGCCCCAGCGAGCGCACGGCCTGCTCGATCTCGGCCTGGGACGCATCGGCGGGCACCAGAATTTCGATGGGGTCGCCGATGGCGTAAACGCCGGCGAATACGATCACGGATGTGATGGCCAGAATCAGGATGCTCTGACACAGCCGGCGGATGATGAGAGCGATCATGGTGTGGCGTGTCCGGAAGAAGGACAGGAGAAAGACAGGCGCATGGGGACTCGTTAAGGCAGGGGTGTCTCGTGTTGCTTGTGGACTGCGGCTGACGCAGAATCCGCTGTTGGCCGCATGTTCGAGCCATTGCAAAACGTTGGCAACGGTATGCGTGGCGCGCATCAACCTATGTGGAAAACGACAAATTTGGTGTTAACCCTAGGCAGGGGCGTGCCCTTTGCGCATGCGGGGATGAAATGAATTTCAAACAGCTGGAGGCCTTCCTGGCCTTTATGACCACGGGCTCGACCATCGCGGCCGCCCAGCGCCTGGGGCTGTCGCAGTCGGCGGTCAGCCGGCTGCTCAGCCAGTTCGAGGCTGACCTGGGCTTGCCGCTGTTCCAGCGGCGCAAGGGGCGGCTGCACCCCTGTGCGGAGGCGGATGCGTTGCTGCCGGATGTCCAGGGCATCATCCAGGCGGCCGAGTCGTTGCAGCGCCATGTCAATCAATTGCGGCTGGGCGGCATGCGCCGCACGCTTATCCGCGTGCAGCTGCCCAGTTCGGTGGCGCAGTCGGTCATGCCCCCCGTCATCGATGCCTTTCTGAACGACCACCCCGATGTTGCGGTAGAGGTGCTGGTCGGCAGCTACGAAGCCAACGAAGTGGCCGTGCTCGGGCGCGAGGCCGATCTCGCCATGGTGCGCGACCCGGCCCTGAATGCCGGGCTGCAGATGCTGCTGCGCATCGACACCGAGGCGGTCTGCATCATGCCGCGAGGCCATGCCCTCGAAGGCCGCGGGCGCGTCGAGCCGGCAGACCTGATAGGTCAGGACCTCGTTCTGCTGGGCCGTCACCGGCTTATGCGTCAGCAGATAGACCAGGCCTTTCGTCAGGGGCGTCTCACGCCCCAGATCCGGGCTGAAGTGCATTCGGTCGAGATGGCGTGCCGGCTGGTGGCGCAAGGGGTCGGGCTGGCCGTGGTCAACGGCCTGTTCGCGCGGCTCTGCCAGGAGCCGGGGATCGGCTGTCTTCCGTTCGCGCCCCGCATTGGTTATCGCCTTGGGCTGGCCGTGCTGGCCGCCCAGGCGCCGCATGCGCTGGTGCCCGAGCTCGCGCGCAGAATCGTGCAGGCCATGGCGGACTGCGCCGGGCCACAGGGCTTTACCTTGGCGGCCGCCTGAAGCGCCTGTCCCGGCAAGGCAGTAGACTTCGGTTTCTTTCGCGCGCCCTCAGGCGACGCGCACACTTTTTTCTCGTCCTGTTGGAATACGCTATGTCCCATTCGCTTCAACCCCAGGCGATCTGCGCGGCCATGACCCGCAGCGCCTTTTTCGTCGTGGCCACCGTCAATCCCGATGCCGAAAGCTGTCGCAAGGTGCGTGAATGGTGCGGCGAGATCGCCGGTTTGGTGCGGGCGGTCGGCAAGCGTGAGCCCGAGGCGCGTCTTTCCTGTGTGGTGGGGCTGGGCGCCGAAGTCTGGCCGCGCCTGTTCAGCGGCCCGATGCCGGCCGAGCTGCATCCGTTTCGCGTGATCGGCAGCGGCGAGCGCTGCGCAGTCGCGACCCCGGGCGATCTGTTGCTGCATCTGCGCGCTGACCGTCACGACCTGTGTTTCGAGCTGCTCAGTCACATCATGGAAAGCCTCGATGGCGCCATCCAGGTGGTCGATGAAGTGCACGGCTTTCGCAACTTCGACATGCGCGCCATGATCGGCTTTGTCGATGGCACCGAGAACCCGGAAGGCGATGCCGCGCCGCCTTACACGCTGGTGGGTGATGAGGATGCCGGCTACGCCGGCGGCAGCTATGTGCTGGTGCAGAAGTACCTGCACGACATGAAGGGCTGGAACGCGCTGCCGGTCGAGCAGCAGGAGCGCATCATCGGCCGGCGCAAACTCTCGGATATCGAGCTGGACGACGATGCCAAGCCCGACTGGTCGCACAGCGCGCTGACCACGCTGGAAGACGAGGCCGGCAACGAGGTCAAGATCCTGCGTGGCAACATGCCTTTCGGCCGCCCTGGCCAGGGGGAATTCGGCACCTATTTCATCGGCTACGCGCGCACGCCCAGCCCCATCGAGCAGATGCTGGAAAACATGTTCGTCGGCAAGCCGGCTGGCAACTATGACCGCTTGCTGGATTTTTCCAAGGCGGTCACCGGCGGCCTGTTCTTTGCGCCGTCGCTGCCGATGCTGGAAACGCTGGCCGAGCGCGCCCCGCAGACGCCCTGAGGCAGGCGGGCGCCGCCGGTGCGCGGCGCCCGCGCCTCAATTAATGCGGATGGCCGGCCAGAAAGCCGTTGATGACGTCAAGCACGCCGTTGATGATGAACTGCACCCCCATGCACACCAGCAGAAAACCCATCACGCGCGAAATGGCCTCGACGCCGTCGTGGCCGATGAATTTCACGATCGTGCCGGCCGAGCGCAGGCATATCCAGAACAGCAGCCCCAGCAGCACGAAAACGATGATGGGCACGCTGGACAGCACCCAGCCGGGATAGGTGGCCGCCGTGGCCGGGTCCAGTGTCGAGGTGGCGCTCACGATCATGGCGATGGTGCCAGGGCCCGCCGTGCCGGGCAGCGCCAGCGGCACGAAAGCGATGTTGGGCACGCTGCGGTTGGCGACTGCCGCGGCCGCTTTGTCGGCTGCCTTGTCGGCCTCCGGCATATCGTCCAGTGACGTTTTCGGAAACAGCATGGTGAAGCCGATGGCAGCCACGATCAGCCCGCCGGCAATGCGCAGCCCGGGAATCGAGATTCCGAAGGTGGTCATGATCCAGGCGCCGGCGTAATAGGTCACCACCATGATGCCCACCACATAAAAGGCCGCTTGCGTGATCTGCTTCTGGCGTTCGCGATAGGGGATGTGCTGGCCCAGTGACAGCAACAGCGTCATGGATGTCAAGGGGTTGGCCAGGGGCAGCATCAGCGTCAGGCCCAGGCCGATCAGCTTGAAGAGGTCGATAATGTCGTTGAGCATGGGGGTGTGATCCTGGGCAGCCCGAAGGCGCATCATCCAGCCAAGAGGTCGGTGTGGGGCAGGGTGCCACCGTGCGTGCGGGCTCGCCAGAAAGCGGGCCCTGCACACGAAGCGCTAGGATAACAGGCGCGCTGCGCCTCAAAAACCGCCCGCCCGGGGGCGGCTCGCAGCGCCCGGCCCGCGCAAGCCGGGCATAGAATTGCGTCATGTCCTCCTCATCGATTCGCGTGGCGCATCCGGTCTGGCGCGCCCTGGGCCTGGCAGGCCTGCTCGTCTTTACCTTGTGGGGCGCCCTGGCGCTCTGGTATCCGACTGCCGGCTGGCCGCAACGCGTGCTGCCCTGGCTGTGGGGCCTGCTTGGCCTGGCCACTGCCGGCGCGTTGCTGGCGCGCCGGCGCGCAGGCCGCGCGCTCGCCTGGACCTGGTGCCTGGCGGCGGCCGCGCTGCTCATCTGGTGGCAGTCGCTGGCGCCGTCCAACGATCGGGCCTGGGCCGATGACGTGGCCCGCATGGTGTACGGCACTCAGGAGGGGTCGCGCGTGACGCTGCACAACGTGCGCGACTTCCGTTGGCGCAGCGACGAGGACTATACGGTTCGCTGGGATACCCGGACCTACGATCTGGATCAGCTCGACTCCGTGGATATGGTGCTCTCGACCTGGGGCATGCCGGCCATCGCCCATACGCTGGTGTCCTTCGGCTTCGAGGATGGGCAGCGCGTGGTGTTCTCGGTCGAGATACGCAAGGAGCGGGGCGAGCAGTTCTCCGAACTGGGCGGGTTCTTCAAGCAGTTCGAGCTCAGTGTGGTGGCCGCCGATGAGCGCGACATCCTGAATGTGCGCGCCGCGGCCCGTGGCGAGCAGGTGTCGCGCTATCCCATACGCTTGTCCAGGCCGGCCATGCGCGAGCTGTTCCTGGCCTATGTGGCGCAGGCCGAGGCCTTGCGCGAAACGCCGCGTTTCTACCATACGGTCACGGCCAACTGCACCACGCTGGTCTACGACATGGCGCTGGCGATCGCGCCAGGCCTGCCGCTGGACTGGCGCCTGCTGCTGTCGGGGTACTTGCCCGAATATCTCTATGAACATGGCGCGCTGGACACGGCCGAACCGTTGCAGGCCTGGCGCGCCCGCGCGGACATCACCGCCAGGTTGGCGCAAACGCCCCTGGACGATGCCTACTCCCGCGCCATACGCCAGGACGGCGCGGCGCGCGCCACGCCATGAGGGGCGCGTACAATTCCGGCGGTGGCGGCTTGCTTGAGGATTCGAAGTGAGGTTCCCGTATCTGCGCGGCTTGACGGCAGTCGAGCGCACGCCCGCGGCCAATCGTCAGTTGGCCTACTTTCTGGTGTTCATCGCAGGCGCGGTCAACGCCGGGGGCTTTCTGGCCGTCGCCCAATACACCTCGCACATGTCGGGCATCGTCTCGTCCATGGCCGATCACCTCGCGCTGGGCAGTGTGGTGGTCGTGCTGCAGGGGCTGGCCGCGCTGGCGGCCTTCCTGATCGGGGCAGGGACCTCGGCCGTGCTGGTCAATTTCGGGCGCCGCTCGCAACTGGCCAGCGAATACGCGTTGCCGCTCCTGCTGGAGGCCTTGCTGCTGCTGTTGTTCGGCCTGCTGGGCGGCCATGTCGAGCAGATGCAGTGGCTGTATCTGCCGCTGACCGTGGCCCTGCTGTGCTACATCATGGGCCTGCAGAACGCCATCATCACCAAGGTCTCGCGCGCCGAGATCCGCACCACCCACGTCACCGGCATGGTCACCGACATCGGCATCGAGCTGGGCAAGCTGTTCTACTGGAACGCGGTCAGCAACGAGTTGCCACGGGTGCAGGCCGATCGGCAGAAGCTGCGCGTGCTGGCCTGCATGGTGGTGCTCTTTTTCGTCGGCGGCGTCTCGGGCGCGCTGGCTTTCGCCAGGCTGGGCTATAGCGCCACCGTGCCGCTGGCCTGCCTGCTGATCGTGCTGGCGATGTTGCCGGTGCTCGACGATGTGCGCCGGCTGGCCCGGCGCGGGCAGCAACGTTGGCGGCGTTAGGCCGCCCTACAATCGAACACGCCGCGAACGGCGGCATCTGAGGATGGAGACCCCATGGAAGCGGATTTCTGGCTGGAACGCTGGCGTGCCGGCCAAACAGGATTTCATCAGGCGCGCATCACCCCCTTGTTGCAGAAATTCTGGCCCGGGCTGGCGTTGCCCGAGGGCTGCCGGGTGCTGGTGCCGCTGGCGGGCAAGTCGCTGGATATGCGCTGGCTGGCCGAAACCGGCCACCAGGTGCTGGGGGTGGAGCTCTCGCCCCTGGCCGTGGAGCAGTTCTTCGACGAGCAGCAATGGACCCCGCGCCGCTGGCAAAGCGCCTATGGCGAGCACTATGCCGCCCATGGCGTGGAAATCATCTGCGGCGACATCTTCGGCGTCGACCGCGCCCTGCTGCAGAATTGCGTGGGCGTCTACGACCGCGCCGCCCTGGTGGCGCTGCCGCCCGCGATGCGCGCCGACTATGTGCGCCATGTGTACGGCCAGTTGCCCGATGGCTATCGCGGCTTGCTGCTGACGCTGGCCTATGACCAGGCCCTGATGGACGGGCCGCCGTTCTCGGTCGAGCAGACCGAGGTGGAGCGTCTGTATGGCGCCGAGGCGGCCTTGATCGACCAGCGCGGCATCCTCGACAAGGAGCCGCGCTTCGCCGAGCGTGGCCTGACCCGCCTGGATACCCTGGTGTTCCGTCTGGGACGCCCCGTTTGAGCACCTACCGCCATGTCTGAATCCCCGATTTTGAAGTTTTCGACGCGCCGGCCCGGACGTCTCTGCGCGCTGATCCTGTCCCTGGCGCTGGGCGGTTGCGCATCGATGGGCGGCGAGTTCTCCCATCCCGGGCCGCCGCATCCCGGCGCCGTCAATCCCTATAGCAGTGGCGGCTTCAGCGACCCCGGCCCCAACTATCCCGATACCGGCCATTGAGGCGGGCGCGGAAGTGGGCGCGGAAGTGCGCGATGAAGTGGGCAGGTCAGTAAGAAGGTGTAAGTTCTGGTAAAATTGAACATTGTTTTGTCACACCTTGGCCGGCGCCGCAAGCGAACCGGCCTGCGTTCGATTCAAAGCTATGGACCACGAAGACTATCTGGTCACCGGACGCCTGGAGATCGTGCACCTGCTTACCTCCATCATGCAGCGGCAGGGGCTGGTATTCATGCACGTGCCGGGCAGGCCCATCAACAGCGTCACCTCGGTGCTGGCCGTGGATCCGGAGCGGGGCGAAGTGCTGCTCGACGCTGCCCAGGAATCGACGGTCAACGTGCGCATCGGCGCCGGGGGCAACGTTTCCTTTGAAACCACGCTGGACAACATCAGCGTGTCCTTCAAGGGCAGCCATCTGCAGAGTTGCGACCACGAAGGACGCGCAGCGCTGCGCATGGTGTTGCCTACCGCCATCTCGCGCGTGCAGCGGCGCGACTCCTTCCGCATGGAAGTCCCTGTCCTCAAGCCGGCCACCTGGTCCATGGCCGGGCGTCGCATGACGTTCCCGCTCAAGGACATCAGCGCCACCGGCCTGGCCCTGAGCGACGCCGAGCAGGAGCTGGAGGTCACCGCCGGCGCGGTGTTCGACGGCGTGCTGAGCCTGCCGGAGATCGGGGCGTTTGCCGTCACGGTGCGGGTGGTGCACTACGTCGATCAGGAGGCCAACAAGGGCAAGCAGCTGCGCCGCATCGGCTGCGTCTACGTCGACGTCGACAACAGCACGCGCATTCGCATCCAGGCCTACGTCAACTCCCTGCAGCGCGAGATGATCGCCCGACAGCGCGGCAACTGAAGCGTAGCGGGCGCGCCGGATTTTCCTTGCGGACAGGCCAGCCGTTTTCGCAGTACGCTTGGCGCCCAGACCGCGCGCCCAGGCAGGCGCGTGCGCAACAAGGAGAATCCGCCATGTCCGTGACCGAACAGATCCGTGCCGCCTTCATGCCGACCGGGCGCCTGCGTGCGTCCATCAATGTCGGCAACCCCATTCTTGCCCGACGCGACGGCCCGGCCGGCGCCGCCGGCGTATCGATCGATCTGGCGCGCGAGCTGGCACGCCGTCTCGGCGTGGCGCTGGAGTTGCTGGTGCTGCCCTCGGCGGGCGAGTCGGTCGAAGCGGTTGCCGGCGAACAGGCGGATTTCGGCTTTTTCGCCATCGACCCCAAGCGGGGCGAGCAGATCGCTTTCACGGCACCCTACGTCATCATCGAAGGCGCCTATCTGGTGCGTCAGGATACGCCCTTTACCGATCGCGATCAGGTCGATCGCGAGGGCGTGAGCGTGATGGTGGGCAAGGGCAGCGCCTACGATCTCTACCTGACGCGCGAACTGCGTCATGCCCGTATCGAGCGCGCACCTACCTCGCCGGCCGTGGTGCAGACCTTTCTGGAGCAGGGCAGCGATGTGGCCGCCGGCGTGCGCCAGCAATTGGAGGCGGACGCCGCGCGTCTGGGCGGCCTGCGCCTGCTGGATGGGCACTTCATGTTGATCCGCCAGGCCATGGGCTTGCCCAAGTCGCGCGGCGCCGCGGCGCACGCCTTTCTGGCAGCGTTCGTCGAAGAAATGAAGGCCAGCGGCTTTGTGGCCGAGGCGCTCGCGCGTCATGGCATTGCCGGCGCCGCAGTGGCGGGGCCGGGCCAGTCAGTCGAGTCATGACGCTCAAGCAGCTTGAGGCTTTTTACTGGGCGGCCACCTGCGCCAGCTTCGCCGTTGCCGCCGAACGCCTGCATCTGTCGGTTTCCTCCCTCTCCAAACGCATCGCCGAACTGGAATCGTATTTCGGCCAGGCCTTGTTCGATCGCAGCGGCCTGCGCGCCGTGCTCACGCCGGCGGGCGAACGTCTGCTGCCGCAGGCACGCGACCTGCTGGATGCGGCCGAGCGGCTGCGGGCCGGCATGGCGGCAGGGCAGGCGCTGGCCGGACGCTGTCGTTTTGGCGTGGGCGAGCTGAGCGCGCTTACCTGGCTGCCAGGTCTGATCGCGCGGGTGCGTCAGGCCTATCCGGGCCTGGTGCTGGAGCCGCAGGTTGACGTGGGTCAGGTGCTGGAGCGCAAGGTGGCCGATGGCGAACTGGACTTCGCCGTCATTGCCGGGCGTTCCACGCGGGCCGGCATGGCGGCGGTGCCGGTAGGCGAGGCGCATTTCCTGTGGGTGGGGGCGGCCAGCGCGGTGGGCGCAGCGCAGCGCCTGACGCCGGCGTTGCTGCGCCAGACCCCTCTGGTCACCCTGCCGGACAGCGCAGGCACGTCGCGGCTGCTGCAGCCCTGGCTGGACGCCGCCGGCCCCGGCCTGCAGCGCCTGAGTTGCAATAACTGGGGGGCCATCGCCGGCCTGCTGCTGGAAGGCGCGGGCCTGGGCTTGCTGCCGGCGCCCTGGGCCCAGGCCCTGGCGCGGCAGGGCGAGCTTCGCATTCTGGCCAGCGATCCGGCGCCGGCTCCGCTGTCATATGCCTTTCATTACCGGCGTGACGATGTTCGCGCCCTGATCGGCGCGCTGCGCGAACGAGTCCGGCAGGCAGTCGATTTCAGCGTGCCCTGCCGCTTGCCCTGACGCCGCGCGCCTTGCCGCTGCTTGTCCGGCTGGGCTATCTTTGCGCCATGAAGTGTTTCCCCCTCACACGGCATGCGCTCCCGGAGTCGCCATGACCCGTGTCCTGCATATTTCCGACACCCATTTCGGCACCGAGATCGATGCCGTCGTCAACGCGCTGGGCCAGACGGTGCGTGAGGTCCGCCCCGACCTCGTGCTGTTGAGCGGCGACATCACCCAGCGCGCCCGTCGGGGTCAGTTCGCCGCGGCGCGCGCTTTTGTGCAGAGCCTGGACCGCCCGGTGCTGGTCGTGCCGGGCAATCACGATATCCCGCTCTTCAATGTGCTGGCGCGGGTCTTCAATCCCTATGGCAACTATCGCCGTGCCCTGGGCGTCAATCTGGAGCCGGTGTTCGAGGACGAGCGCCTGCTGGTCGTGGGGGTCAACAGCACCCGGCCGTCGCGCCGCAAGCACGGCGAAGTCTCGCCCGCGCAGGTGCAGCGCGTCGCGCAGCGCCTGCGCATGGCCAGTCCGGCGCAACTACGCATCGTCATGCTGCATCATCCCGTGATGGGCACCAAGGCCAGCGACGCGCCGAATCTGCTGGTCAATCGCGAGCAGGCGGTGCCAGCCTGGGTGGATGCCGGCGCCGACCTGATCCTGGCCGGTCATATCCATCTGCCGTTTGCGCTGCCGCTGGCGGGTTTGCAGGGGCGTCGAGGCTGGGCCGTGCAGGCCGGCACGGCGCTCTCGCGTCGCCGGCGCGGGGGCATTTCCAACTCCATCAACCTCATCGACTACGATCCGGCGGGCGAGTGCCTGCTGCAGCGCTGGGATTTCGAGTCCGGCGCAGCTCGTTTCCAGCCGGCCGGCGAGCATCGCCTGCCGTTGTCGCGCTGATCGTGGTTGCTTTTCTCGCAGGCCGGAGCGCCTCATCCGACATGACTGACCTTGCCACCTGGGCGGCCGCCCATCCTCTTTATTGGCTGATCGGCCTGCCGCTGCTGTCGGCCGGCCTGGCCGGCGTGATCTGGCGTGCCCTGCAGGGCATGCCGCGCGGGCGCAGGCGCGGCCTGTTCTTCGCGATTTTCGCCGCCCTGATGATGGCGGTGTTCCTGGGGCTGGCCATGGCCGTGCGGCGCCACGGCGGCCTGGCGGCATTCGACCAGGCCCTGGCGCAAGCGCTCAACCTCTCCATGTCGACCGAGCTGCTTTGGGTGCTGTCCTGGTTCACGCATCTGGGCGACCGTCGCTGGCTGGCGGCGCTGGCCGTGGTGATTCTGGCCGCGCTGGCCTTGCGGCGCCAGTGGCGCCTGGCCTTTGCGGCGGGATTCACCATGGCCGGCAGCGGGGCGCTGAACTGGGTGCTCAAGCATCTGTTCCAGCGGGCGCGGCCGGATGTCGGCCAGAGCGTGGTGCAGGCCACCGGATTCAGCTTTCCCAGCGGGCATACCTCGGCGGCGCTGGCTATCTACGGGTTCGCCTGCTTTCTGTTGTTGCGCCTGTTGCCCGCGCGCTGGCAAGGCCCTTGCGTGGCCTTGACGGCGGCCCTGGTGGCGGCCATCGGGGTCAGCCGTATCCTGCTGCAGGTGCATTTCCTGAGCGATGTGCTGGCCGGTCTTGCGGTCAGCGCGCTGTGGCTGGCCTTGTGCGTCAGCCTGACGGAGCGCTGGGCGCCGCGTCGATGAGGCGCAGCAGGGCGGGCGGATCGGCCGCTTCGCGGGGCAGGTACACGGCCCCGGCCTGGGCCAGCGCCTGGGCCAGCGCCAGGCGCCATGTCGGACGCCGCGGGCACAGATCCACCACGGTCTTGTCCTGCACGGCCAGGGTCACGGCGCCATCGCTATAGCGTTTCAGGGCGCGATCGACGTCGCGCGTGTCTTCCAGCGCCAGCACGATGACGGATGACTCCCGCAACGCCTCGGCGGCGCTGCCGGCCAGGGTGGCCAGGCCCCGAAACGGTTCGCAGCGCTGATCGTCCCGATCGAAGACGGTCAGGTCCAGCTCGGGCTGGCCTTGCAGCAATTGCCGGGCGGCCTGTGCGCCCTGCGGCCCGAGCCCCAGAATGCTGACGGCCCGGGTCATGGCGAGGGCACCGACCAGGTGCTGACGATGTGGGCCAGGGGCGGGCCGCCGGCCTCGCCGGTCAATGTCACTTCCCCGGCGGACAGTCGCCCGACCTTCAGCAGGCGGGCCTCGGCCAGCACCGCACCGGCTGGCGTCTTGCGCAGGAAATTGATGGTCAGGCTGGCGGTCACAGCCTGCGGCTGGCCGGTAGCGCCCACCACGGCGGCATACATGGCCACGTCGGCCAGGCCCATCAGCATCGGGCCGGCCACGATGCCGCCCAGGCGCTGGTGCCCCGGGCGGGGCGGCAGGCGCAGGCGCGCCGTGCCGTGGCCGATCGCCTCGACCTCTATGCCCAGCATTTCTGAGAACGGGTGCTGCTCGGCCAGCAATTGGCGGAATTCGGTGACGCTGAAACGGGCGTTGTCCATCAAGAGTGCTCCAGAGCCGTGCAATAGTGGTCCAGCAGCGTCTGCGCGCGCTGGTTGAGGGATTTGACGCGGCGCGTGTGGTGCAGCACCAGCAGGCCCATCAAATACGTGAACACATTCATTTCTTCGATCGCGATGCGGGCGGAGTCCCAGCCCTTGCTGGCCTGCAGGCCAGCGCCCAGGCGGTTGACGCAGTCGCGCAGCAGCGCATTGAGCGCCTCATCCGTCTCGCGGCCCAGCCCGCGGGGTTCAAGCCCGCGGTAGAGGTACAGCCCCAGCGAGAACTCGGTCTGGCGCTCGGCGTAATAGGCAAAGAAGCCCTCGATCACGGCGCGCGCTGCCTGGGCGGGGCGCGCCCGCCTGAGCACCGCATCCAGGTGCGCCAGCAGCCGTTGCAGCGAGGCGTGCAGCAGCGCCGCATAGATGGCCTCCTTGCCCTCGAACCACGGATAGATCGCGCCCGTGGTGCAGCCGGCTTCGCGCGCAATGGCGCGTACCGTCGTCTGTTGCAGCCCATCGCGGGCGAACACGCGCTCGGCGGCATCGAGGATGAGCTGGCGCCGCATGTCGGCCAGCCGGTCGGCATGATTGATTGATTCCATCGAAGAACACCGTTTTTCGTTAATAACATTGTTATTCGAACTTCAGGCATTTGGCTAGCGATGGGCAAGGCGCGGGGGAAGGGGCTAGGGTAAGCCCGGGGAGGGGCAGGTCAGATGGTGAGAAGATGTTGCTTCCAGCCAACAATGGCGCGGCAAAGCCCGCGTTTTGTGCGCCTCGTCGTAGCCAGTCCCAGGGATTTTTGATGCAATAGCGTCAACTTCCCTTCGCGGAGTTAGGGGGGCGGCAGGCTGGTCGTGCTGCGTTGCTGCTCTTGTCACTCAAATCTACGGAGATTTCTTAAATGAAAAAGACTCTGCTCGCTGCCGCCCTGCTCGCTGGCTTCGCTGGCGTTGCCCAGGCAGAAACGTCGGTGACCCTGTACGGCATCATCGATACGGGTATCGGTTACAACAAGATCAGCGGCGCTGGTAAGAACAACGGCAGCCGCGTCGGCATGATCAACGGCGTGCAGAACGGTTCGCGCTGGGGCCTGCGTGGTACGGAAGATCTGGGTGACGGCCTGCAAGCCGTTTTCCAACTGGAATCGGGCTTCGATTCGGGCAACGGTAAGTCGGGTCAAGGCGATCGCCTGTTCGGCCGCCAAGCCACCATCGGTCTGCAAAGCGATTCCTGGGGCCGTCTGGACTTCGGTCGTCAAACCAACATCGCGTCGAAGTACTTCGGCTCGATCGACCCGTTTGGCGCCGGCTTCAACGTCGCCAACATCGGTACTGGCATGAGCGCTGCGAACACGCAACGCTACGACAACATGATCATGTACCAAACCCCGTCGTTTGAAGGCTTCCAGGTTGGTGCCGGCTACTCGTTCAGCACCGACGACACCAAGGGTGCCGATCGCGTTGGTTTCCGTACCGCTGACAACGTCCGCGCCATCACCGCCGGTGCCCGTTACGCCAACGGCCCGCTGCAAGTGGCCCTGTCGTACGACCAGCTGAAGGCTTCGAACAACCAAGCCCAGAAGCAAGTCGACGCCACCCCGCGTTCGTACATGATCGGTGGTTCGTACGACTTTGAAGTCGTGAAGGTCGCCCTGGCTTACGCCCGCACGACCGACGGCTGGTTCGCCACCTCGAACCCGAAGGGCGCTGAAGGTCTGCTGAACAACGGCAACTCGATGGGCTTCCCGAGCAACGCCTTCGCCGACGGCTTCAAGGCTAACTCGTACATGGTCGGTTTCACCGTCCCGATGGGCGCCAACAAGGTGTTCGGTTGGTGGCAGATGGTTGACCCGTCCAACAAGAAGCTGACCGGTGGCGACGAAACCACCAACATCTTCTCGCTGGGCTACACCTACGACCTGTCCAAGCGTACCAACCTGTACGCCTACGGTTCGTACGCCAAGAACTACGCCTTCCAAGACGGCCTGAAGGCTACGTCGGTCGGCCTGGGTCTGCGTCACCGCTTCTAATCGCGTTGCGGGGCTTGCCCCCGCGCGATTATTGGCATAGCCAGGCGGACCTTCGCCCCGCCTGGCAAAAAAGCCACCCTCGGGTGGCTTTTTGTTTGGCTGGAATGCTCTATTTCGGCTTTGAGTTCAGCCGGTTTTAACCGGGTAAATGCTACAATCTGAAGGTTTGCGCATTTGATGGACGCCTCTGAATGAACCTGCAACAGTATTTTCCCGTTCTGCTGTTTATCGCGGTGGCCACGGTCATTGGCTTCGCGCTGCTCACGGCAGGCTCCCTTTTGGGTCCGCGGCGTCCTTACGCCGAGAAACTCTCTCCCTACGAGTGCGGTTTCGAGGCCTTTGAAGACGCCCGCATGAAATTCGATGTGCGCTACTACCTGGTCGCCATCCTTTTCATCCTGTTTGATCTGGAGATCGCCTTTTTGTTCCCGTGGGCGATTGCTCAGGGAACGGTGGGCCTGGTCGGCTTCTGGACGGTCATGACCTTCCTGGCCATCCTGACGATCGGTTTCATCTACGAATGGAAGAAGGGCGCGCTGGACTGGGAGTGATCCACTCCCGGGACATTAGCAGAGACGAATATGGCTATTGACGGCATTCTCAAGCAAGGTTTTATCACTACCAGCGCCGATAAATTCATCAACTGGGCTAAGACCGGTTCGATGTGGCCGATGACTTTTGGTCTGGCCTGTTGTGCGGTGGAGATGATGCATGCGGGCGCGGCCCGTTATGACCTGGACCAGTTTGGGATCATTTTCCGCCCCAGCCCGCGGCAATCCGACCTGATGATCGTGGCAGGCACGCTGTGCAACAAGATGGCACCGGCGTTGCGTAAAGTCTACGACCAGATGCCGGAACCGCGCTGGGTTGTTTCCATGGGCTCCTGTGCCAACGGTGGCGGCTACTACCACTACTCCTACTCGGTAGTGCGTGGCTGTGACCGTGTTGTGCCGGTTGACGTCTATGTCCCCGGGTGCCCGCCCACGGCCGAGGCGCTGGTCTATGGTCTGCTGCAAATGCAGAACAAGATCCGCCTGACCAACACGATCGCGCGCTAAGCCAGGCCTGGGCGGCGCGTTGCGCAGTCCAGGACCGCCTAGCGATACCCGGTTTACCTATGCGTACAAGATGATGACCAGGCTCGAAACCCTGAAAAGCAACCTGCAGGCCACCCTCGGCCAGGATATTGACCTGACCGAAGCGTTCGGCGAGTTGACGCTCGAAGTGCCCGTCGAGCAATGGCTGACGGTGTGCAACAAGCTGCGTACCGACGCGGGTCTGCGGTTTGAAATCTGTATCGACCTCTGTGGCGTGGATTACCTGACGTGGGGCGCTGGCGCGGAAGAGCCGTCGCAAGAGCCCAACGAAGCGGCCCGCGGGCGCTTCGCCGTCGTGATCCACCTGCTGTCGGTCGAACACAACTGGCGCCTGCGCGTGCGCACCCGTCCGCAGGACGAAGAGTTCCCCATCGTGGCCTCTCTGATGGATTGCTGGCCGGCCGTCAACTGGTTCGAGCGCGAAGCCTTCGACTTGTTCGGCATCGTGTTCGAGGGTCACCCGGACCTGCGCCGCATCCTGACCGATTACGGCTTCATCGGCCATCCGTTCCGCAAGGATTTCCCGATCTCGGGCCACGTCGAAATGCGCTACGACCCCGAGCAAAAGCGCGTCATTTACCAGCCGGTCACCATCGACCCGCGCGAGATCACTCCGCGCATCGTGCGTGAAGACTCTTACGGCATGGGGCGTTAATCATGGCAGAAATCAAGAACTACACGCTTAACTTCGGCCCGCAGCACCCGGCCGCGCACGGCGTGCTGCGTCTGGTGCTCGAGCTCGATGGCGAAGTCATCCAGCGCGCCGACCCGCACATCGGCCTGCTGCACCGTGCCACCGAGAAACTGGCCGAGCACCGCACCTACCTCCAGGCGCTGCCCTACATGGACCGCCTGGACTACGTCTCGATGATGTGCAACGAGCACGCCTATGTGCTGGCCGTCGAGAAGATGCTGGGCATCGAGGCGCCGTTGCGCGCGCAGTACATCCGCGTGATGTTCGATGAGATCACCCGCATCCTGAACCACCTGATGTCGCTGGGCTCGCACGCGCTGGACGTGGGCGCGATGGCGGTGTTCCTGTATGCCTTCCGCGAACGCGAAGACCTGATGGACTGCTACGAGGCGGTCTCGGGTGCGCGCATGCACGCGGCCTACTACCGCCCGGGCGGGGTGTACCGCGATCTGCCGGACACCATGCCGATGTACGGCGAGAGCAGCAAATATCGCAGCGAGCGTGAACTGCGCGCCATGAACGACGCGCGTTCGGGCTCGTTGCTGGACTTCATCGAAGACTTCACCAACCGTTTCCCGCACTGTGTCGACGAGTACGAAACGCTCCTGACCGACAACCGGATCTGGAAGCAGCGTCTGGTGGGCATCGGCGTGGTCGACCCTGATCGCGCCAAGGCGCTGGGCTTTACCGGCCCGATGCTGCGTGGCTCGGGCGTGGCCTGGGACATGCGCAAGACGCAGCCCTACGAAGTCTACGACCTGGTCGATTTCGATATCCCGGTCGGGGTCAATGGCGACTGCTATGACCGCTATCTGGTGCGTGTGGCCGAGTTGCGCGAAAGCAACCGCATCATCCGCCAGTGCGTCGAGTGGCTGCGCAACAACCCGGGCCCGGTCATGGTCGAGAACCACAAGGTGGCGCCGCCCAAGCGCACGGCCATGAAGAGCAACATGGAAGAGCTGATCCACCACTTCAAGCTCTTCTCCGAGGGTTTCCATGTGCCGCCCGGTGAAGCTTATGCCGCGGTGGAACATCCGAAGGGCGAGTTCGGCATCTACATGGTGTCCGATGGCGCGAACAAACCTTACCGCCTGAAGATTCGGGCGCCCGGTTTTGCCCACCTGCAGTCGCTCGATGAAATGGCGCGTGGCCACATGATTGCCGACGCCGTCACCATCATCGGTACCCAGGACATCGTTTTTGGCGAAATCGACCGCTGATTCATCAGTCTAGAGCGCCCGCATAATTCCGGATTCAAACTATGCTGCTTTCCGCACAGGCCTACGAGAAGATCGACCGCGAACTTGCGAAGTTCCCGGGCGACCAGAGGCAGTCGGCCATCATGGCTTCGCTTGCCATCGCGCAAGAAGAGAAGGGCTGGTTGCCTGCCGAAATCATCGAAGATGTGGCCAACTATATCGGCGTGCCGCCCATCGCGGTTCAGGAAGTCGCCACGTTCTACAACATGTTCGACGTCAAGCCCGTCGGCACCCACAAGATCGCTGTCTGCACCAACCTGCCCTGTGCCCTGCGCAACGGCGTGAGTGCGGCCGATTACCTCAAGCGCAAGCTGGGGGTGGACTTCCGTGAAACCACTGCCGACGGCAAATTCACCCTCATCGAAGGTGAGTGCATGGGCGCTTGCGGTGATTCGCCCGTGCTGATCGTCAACAACAAGCATATGTGCGTGCGCATGTCGGAGCAGAAGCTGGACGCTCTGGTCGACGGCCTGAAGTCGCAAGGAGAGCCGGCATGAGCATGGCCGAACTGTTCGAAAAGCTGGGCACCGGCCTGACCGTCAATCCGGGCGACGATCTGTCGCGCTCGATGATTTTCCACGGTCGCCACATCCAGCCGCAGATTCTCGATGGCGTGAACGGCGAGAACTGGCGCCTGGCCGACTACGTCAAGCGCGGCGGCTACGAAGCCCTGCGCAAGATCCTCACCACCGGCATGAAGCCGGAAGACGTGATCGCCGAGGTCAAGGCTTCGGGCCTGCGCGGCCGTGGCGGTGCGGGTTTCCCGACCGGCCTGAAGTGGAGCTTCATGCCGCGCGCCTTCCCGGGTCAGAAATACCTGGTGTGCAACTCCGACGAGGGCGAGCCGGGCACGTTCAAGGACCGCGACATCCTGCGTTTCAACCCGCACGTGGTGATCGAAGGCATGGCCATCGCGGCCTACGCCATGGGCATCAGCGTCGGCTACAACTATATCCACGGTGAAATCTTCGAGGTGTATCAGCGCTTCGAGGAAGCCCTGGAAGAGGCTCGTGCGGCCGGATTCCTGGGCGACAAGCTGTTCGGCTCGGACTTCAGCTTCCAGCTGCACGCCTTCCACGGCTACGGCGCCTACATCTGCGGCGAAGAAACCGCGCTGCTGGAGTCCCTCGAAGGCAAGAAGGGCCAGCCGCGCTTCAAGCCGCCGTTCCCGGCCAGCTTCGGCCTGTATGGCAAGCCGACCACGATCAACAACACCGAGACGTTCGCCGCGGTGCCCTGGATCATCCGCAACGGCGGCCAGGCCTACCTTGAAGTGGGCAAGCCCAACAACGGCGGCACCAAGATCTTCTCCATCACGGGCGACGTCGAGCGTCCGGGCAACTACGAGATCCCGATGGGCACGCCCTTTGCCACGCTCCTGGAGCTGGCTGGCGGCATGCGCGACGGCAAGAAGCTCAAGGCCGTAATTCCCGGCGGTTCCAGCGCTCCGGTGCTGCCCGCAGATCTCATGATGGAATGCACGATGGACTATGACTCCATCGCCAAGGCCGGCTCGATGCTGGGTTCGGGCGCGGTCATCGTCATGGACGAGACGCGCTGCATGGTGAAGTCGCTGCTGCGCCTGTCTTACTTCTATTTCGAAGAAAGCTGCGGCCAGTGCACGCCGTGCCGTGAAGGCACCGGCTGGCTCTACCGCATGGTGCATCGCATCGAGAACGGCCAGGGTCGTCCGGAAGATCTCGACATGCTCGACACCGTGGCCGGCAACATCATGGGCCGCACCATCTGCGCGCTCGGTGACGCTGCCGCCATGCCGGTGCGCAGCTTCATCAAGCATTTTCGCGACGAATTCGCGCACCACATCGAGCACAAGTCTTGTGTGGTCCCGCAATATCTGTAGGTCTCAGGAACAGCAATGGTTGAACTAACCGTCGACGGCAATAAGGTCGAAGTGCCCGAGGGCAGCATGGTGATGCATGCAGCCCAGAAAATCGGGCTGTACGTGCCGCATTTCTGCTACCACAAGAAACTGTCCATCGCGGCCAACTGCCGCATGTGCCTGGTTGAAGTGGAAAAGGCGCCCAAGGCGCTGCCCGCCTGCGCCACCCCCGTGACCAACGGCATGGTGGTGCATACCTGCTCCGAGAAGGCCAAGGCCGCTCAGAAGTCGGTCATGGAATTCCTCCTGATCAATCACCCGCTGGATTGCCCGATCTGCGATCAGGGCGGTGAGTGTCAGTTGCAGGACCTGGCCGTGGGTTATGGCGGCTCGTCTTCGCGCTATCACGAAGAAAAGCGCGTGGTGTTTCACAAGGATCTCGGCCCGCTGGTTTCGGCCGAAGAAATGTCCCGCTGCATCCACTGCACGCGCTGCGTGCGCTTCGGCCAGGAAATCGGCGGCATGATGGAGCTGGGCATGCTCAATCGTGGCGAGCATTCCGAGATCACGTCCTTCGTGGGCCGCGCGATCGAGTCCGAACTCTCGGGCAACATGATCGACATCTGTCCGGTCGGCGCGCTGACCTCCAAGCCGTTCCGCTACAGCGCCCGCACCTGGGAGCTGGCGCGTCGCCGCTCGGTCAGCCCGCATGACAGCCTGGGCGCCAACCTGGTCATCCAGGTCAAGGGCGACCGTGTCATGCGCGTGGTGCCGTTCGAGAACGAAGCCGTCAACGAATGCTGGATCAGCGATCGCGACCGCTTCTCCTACGAAGGCCTCAACAGCGAAGACCGTCTGGCCGCGCCGATGATCAAGGACGCCAACGGCAACTGGCAGGAGGCCTCCTGGGCCGATGCGCTGCAAGCCGTGGCGCAGGGCCTGTCGCGAGTGCGCGAGAGCGCCGGCGCCGGCGAAATCGGCGCCCTGGCCACCGAATACGCCACCACCGAAGAGTATGCGCTGCTGGGCCGCCTGATGCGCGCCCTGGGCTCGGAGAACATCGACTTCCGTCTGCGCCAGACCGACGCCGGTTTTGACGCGGCGCTGGCCGGCACGCCCTGGCTGGGCATGCCGGTGGCCGAGCTGGATCAGCTCGATCGCGTGCTGGTGGTCGGCTCCTTCCTGCGCAAGGATCATCCCCTGATGGCGCAGCGTCTGCGCCAGGCCGCCAAGCGCGGCACCCAGGTGCTGATGCTGGATTCGGCGGCCGACGATCACCTGATGCCGATCACCGCCCGCCTGACGCTGGCTCCTTCGCAACTGGCCCGTGGCCTGGCCGAGGTGGCCGTGGCCCTGGCTGCGATCAAGCAGCTCGCCGTGCCGGCCGAACTGGCTTCGGTGACGCCGGGCGCTGCCGCCCAGAGCATCGCGGCCAGCCTGGCCAGCGGCGAGAAGGTCGCCGTGCTGCTGGGCAACCTGGCCGTCAACGCCCCGGATGCTTCGGTGCTGGCAGCCAATGCCCAGGCCGTGGCCAATCTGGCCGGCGGCCGCCTGGGCTTCCTGACCGCCGGTGGCAACACGGTGGGCGGCTATCTGGCCGGCGCCGTGCCGGGTCGTGGTGGCAAGACCGCCGCCCAGATGCTGGCTGAACCGCTCAAGGCCTATGTGGTGCTGCACGCCGAGCCGGCCCTGGATGCCGACAATGGCCCGCAGGCCCTGGCAGCGCTGCGTGGCGCCCAGTTCGCCGTGGCGCTGACTTCCTATCGTTCGTCGGCTCAGGATTGGGCCGATGTGATGCTGCCGGTGGCGCCGTTCACGGAAACCTCCGGTACCTTCGTCAACGCTGCGGGCAACGTGCAGAGCTTCAAGGGCACGGTGGCGCCGGTTGGCCAGAGCCGTCCGGCCTGGAAGGTGCTGCGTGTGCTGGGCAACGTCCTGCATCTGGCCGGCTTTGACGACGACACTTCCGAAGCCGTGCGCGATGCCGCGCTGGCCGGTGGCGTCGAAGGCCGCCTGTCCAACGAGATCACCGCCGCCCCGGCGCTGGGCCGTCCGGCCGGCGCGCTGGAGCGTGTGGCCGATGTGCCGATCTACCGCAGCGACGCCATCGTGCGCCGTGCCGAAGCGTTGCAGGCGCATGTCGCCTCGCGCGCGCCGATGGCGCGCCTGAACAGCCGCACGCTGGCTGCGCTGGGCCTGGCCGCGGGCCAGACGGTGCGTGTGTCGTCCGGCCAGGGTTCGGTCGACATGGAAGTGGCGCAGGACGAGGCCGTGGCTGACAACGCCGTGCGCGTGGCCGCCGCCTTCGCCGAAACCGCCGTGCTCGGCGGTGCCTATGGTCAACTTAGCGTGGAGCGTGCCTGAGATGGAATGGCTCAATCTTCTCGAAAGCCAGGGCCAGGCATTGCTGGGTCCGACGGCGTGGCTGGTGGTGTGGACGTTGCTGAAGATCGTCGGCATCGCCGTGCCGGTCATTCTTTGCGTGGCGTATCTCACCTATTGGGAACGCAAGATGATCGGCTGGATGCACGTCCGCCTGGGCCCCAACCGCGTGGGCTTCAAGGGCCTGCTGCAGCCCTTCGCTGACGTCTTCAAGCTCCTGACCAAGGAAGTCGTGCTGCCGTCGGCGGCCAACAAGGTGCTGTTCATCGTGGCTCCCGTGGTCACGCTGATGCCGGCCCTGGCGGCCTGGGCCGTGGTGCCTTTCGGCCCCGAAGCGGTGCTGGCCAACGTCAACGCCGGCCTGCTCTATGTGATGGCCATCACCTCCGTGGGCGTATACGGCGTGATCGTGGCGGGCTGGGCGTCGAACTCCAAGTACGCCTTCCTGGGTGCGCTGCGTGCTTCGGCCCAGATGCTTTCCTACGAGCTGGCCATCAGTTTCGTGCTGGTCACCGTGCTGCTGGTCTCCGGCAGCCTGAACATGACCGAAATCGTCCTCGGCCAAGGCCGCGGCTGGTTTGCCGAAAAGGGCCTGACCTTCCTGTCGTGGAACTGGCTGCCGCTGCTGCCGCTGTTCGTGATCTACGTGATCTCGGCCGTGGCGGAAACCAACCGCCACCCGTTCGACGTGGTCGAAGGCGAGTCGGAAATCGTGGCCGGCCACATGGTCGAGTACTCGGGTATGGCTTTCGCCCTGTTCTTCCTGGGCGAGTACGCCAACATGATCTTCCTGTCGGCGATGGCGTCGATCATGTTCCTGGGTGGCTGGATGGCGCCGATCGATATTGCGCCGCTGAACTGGATCCCGGGCTGGCTGTGGCTGGGCATCAAGACCTTCTGCGTGGTGTCGATGTTCATCTGGTTCCGCGCATCGTTCCCGCGCTACCGCTATGACCAGATCATGCGTTTGGGCTGGAAGATCTTCATCCCGCTGACTGGTGTTTGGCTGGTCATCGTGGCGATCTGGATGCAGACGCCCTGGAATATTTGGCGCTGAGCGCCGGATCGAGGCTGGATATGGAAGCGATCAAGGATTTTTTCGGCAGCCTGCTGCTGACTGAACTGCTCAAGGGCATGCGCCTGACGGGCAAGTACTTCTTCAAGCGCAAGATGACCTTGCGCTACCCCGTGGAAAAGACGCCGACCTCGGCCCGTTTCCGCGGCCTGCACGCGTTGCGCCGTTACCCCAACGGGGAAGAGCGCTGCATCGCCTGCAAGCTGTGCGAAGCGGTCTGCCCGGCATTGGCCATCACGATCGAGTCGGCCCAACGCGATGACGGCACCCGCCGCACCACGCGCTACGACATCGACCTGACCAAGTGCATCTTCTGTGGTTTCTGTGAGGAAAGCTGCCCGGTGGACTCCATCGTGGAAACGCACATTCACGAATACCACGGCGAAAAGCGCGGCGACCTGTACTTCACCAAAGACATGCTGCTCGCCGTCGGCGACCGCTACGAAGCCGAAATCGCCCGTCGCCGGGCCGAAGACGCGCCTTACCGTTGATCGCCAGGGTCTGATCCATGACTTTTATCTCTGTCCTGTTCTACATACTGGCTTTCGTCCTGGTGGTGGCGGCATTCCGCGTCATCACCGCGCGCAGCCCCGTGACCGCCGTCCTGCATCTCATCCTGGCCTTCGCCAACGCGGCGATGCTGTGGATGCTGCTGGGCGCGGAATTCCTTGCCTTGCTGCTGGTGCTGGTCTACGTCGGCGCGGTGATGGTGCTCTTCCTGTTCGTCGTGATGATGCTCGATATCCGTATCGACAATCTGCGTCGTGGCCTGAAGACCTACCTGCCGCTGGGCCTGACGGTCGGCCTGATCATGGTCGTCGAAATGGTCTTCGTGCTGTACTCGACCTGGGGCGAAGCCGGCCCGCAGGTCGTCATGGCCGGCGACTACAACAACGCGCGCGCCTTGGGTGAAACCCTCTACACGCAATATGTCTACGGTGTCGAAGTCGGTGGCGCGCTGCTGCTGGTCGGCATGGTGGCTGCCATTGCGCTGACGCTGCGTCAACGTCGTGATGCCAAGTACAACGATCCGTCGGCCGCCGTGCGCGTGCGTGCCAAGGACCGTTTCCGCATGGTCAAGATGAAGGCACAGCGCGAGCGCGCCCCTGCGGCCGAGCAAGGAGAACAAAAATGACCATCACCCTGGCACACTACCTGATCCTGGGGGCGATCCTGTTCGCCATCGGCATCTTTGGCATTTTCCTCAATCGCCGCAACCTGATCATTCTGTTGATGTCCGTCGAGCTGATGCTGCTGGCGGTCAACATGAACTTCGTGGCGTTTTCGAGCTGGTTCGGCGATACGGCCGGCCAGGTGTTCGTGTTCTTCATCCTGACCGTGGCGGCCGCCGAGGCTGCCATCGGTCTGGCGATTCTGGTGCTGCTGTTCCGCAACCTGAACACGATCAACGTTGACGAACTCGATCGCCTGAAGGGCTGACGGGGTATTGGAAGAAAATGTCTAGCTCACCCAATCTCTATTTGCTGATCGCCCTGGCCCCGCTGGCCGGCGCGATCGTGACCGGCCTGTTCGGCACGGGTTTCCTCGGCCGGCCGGTTGGCCGCCGCGCCGCCCATTTCATCACCATCCTGCTGGTGGCGTTTTCCGCCGTCGGTTCGGTCGTGGTGCTGAAGGACGTCGTGGATGGCCTGACCTTTGACGGCGCGGTCTACACCTGGACCCTGATCGGCAATACCAAGCTGGAAATCGGCTTCCTGATCGATCCGCTGTCGGCCATGATGATGGTCGTGGTGACCTCGGTCTCGCTGATGGTGCACATCTACACCATCGGCTACATGGCCGATGATCCCGGCTACCAGCGCTTCTTCGCCTACATCTCGCTGTTCACCTTCTCCATGCTGATGCTGGTGATGTCGAACAACATGGTGCAGCTGTTCTTCGGCTGGGAAGCAGTGGGCCTGGTGTCGTATCTGCTGATCGGCTTCTGGTACACCCGCCCGACGGCGATCTTCGCCAACATGAAGGCCTTCCTGATCAACCGCGTCGGTGACTTCGGCTTCGTGCTGGGGATCGGCCTGCTGTTCGCCTATGCCGGCACCATGCACTATGGCGAAGTCTTCGCCCAGGCCGACAAGCTGTCGGCCCTGAAGCTGCCCGGCAGCGACTGGGCCCTGCTGACCGTGGCCTGCATCTGCCTGTTCATCGGTGCGATGGGTAAATCGGCCCAGGTGCCGCTGCATGCCTGGCTGCCCGATTCGATGGAAGGCCCCACGCCGATCTCGGCCCTGATCCACGCCGCCACCATGGTGACGGCCGGCATCTTCATGGTCGCGCGCTTCTCGCCGTTGTTCGAGCTCTCGGATGTGGCGCTGTCCTTCATCATCGTGATCGGCTCGATCGGCGCGCTGTTCCTGGGTCTGCTGGGCCTGATCCAGAACGACATCAAGCGCGTGGTGGCTTACTCGACGCTGTCGCAGCTGGGTTACATGACCGTGGCGCTGGGCGCCTCGGCCTACTCGGCCGCCATCTTCCACCTGATGACGCACGCCTTCTTCAAGGCACTGCTGTTCCTGGGTGCGGGCTCGGTCATCATCGGCATGCACCACAACCAGGACATCCGCCAGATGGGCGGCCTGCGCAAGTACATGCCCATCACCTGGATCACCTTCCTGCTGGGTACGCTGGCGCTGGTCGGCACGCCGTTCTTCTCGGGTTTCTACTCGAAAGAGCAGATCATCGACGCCGCTGGCGCGGCCAACGTGTGGGGCGCTCACTTTGCCTACTACGCGACGATGACGGGCGTGTTCGTCACCTCGCTGTACTCGTTCCGGCTGTATTTCCTGGTCTTCCACGGCAAGGAGCGCTTCCCCGAGCATGGCGATGACCACGCCCATGGCCATGACGATCATCACGGCGGCAAGCCGCATGAGTCGCCCTGGGTTGTCACGCTGCCGCTGGTGCTGCTGGCCATTCCCTCGGTCGTCATCGGCGCCTGGGCGGCCGGCCCCATGCTGTTCGGCAAATTCTTCGACGGCGTGATCACCGTGCTGCCGCAGCACCCGGCCATGGGCGAGCTGCGTGAAGACTGGCATGGCTGGGTTGCTTACGGCCTGCATTCCGTGCAGACCCCGGCCTTCTGGCTGATGGTGGCCGGCGCGGTCGTGGCCTGGTACTGCTATCTCATCAACCCCAAGGTGCCGGCGCGCGTCAAGCAAACCTTCTCCGGCGTCTACAAGGTCATGGAGAACAAGTACTACGTCGACTGGATCAACGAGCAGATCATCGCCCGCGGTGCTCGCTGCCTGGGCCGTGGCCTGTGGCAGACCGGTGACCGTGGCCTGATCGACGGCGTGCTGGTCAACGGCAGCGCTCGCCTGGTCGGCTGGGTGGCTGCGGTGAGCCGTCACCTGCAGTCGGGTTACATCTATCACTACGCGTTCGCGATGATCCTCGGCATCATGGCGCTGGTGACTTTCTTTGTGCTGATTCCCCAATGATGGCAAGCGAGATGGCATCCAACACTTTTCCCTGGCTCACGCTTGCGATCTTCGTTCCGATCGTATTCGGTCTGCTGGTGCTTGCGCTGGGCCGAGACGACCGTCCCTGCCTGACGCGGGGGCTGTCGCTGATCGGGGCGATCGCGGGTTTCCTGGTCACCATTCCGGTCTACACCGGCTTTGACAAGACGACGGCTGCCATGCAGTTCGTCGAGAAGACCTCCTGGATCGAATCCTTCAACGTCAACTACCACCTCGGGGTGGACGGCATTTCGATCTGGTTCGTCCTGCTGACGGCCTTCATCACCATCATCGTGGTGGCGGCCGGCTGGGAGGTCATCACCAACCGCGTGTCGCAGTACATGGCCGCCTTCCTCATCCTTTCGGGGCTGATGGTGGGCGTGTTCTCGGCGCTCGACGGGCTGTTGTTCTACGTCTTCTTCGAAGCCACGCTGATTCCGATGTACATCATCGTGGGGGTGTGGGGCGGTCCCAACCGGGTCTACGCGGCGTTCAAGTTCTTCCTGTACACGCTGCTGGGCTCCTTGCTGACGCTGGTCGCCTTCATCTACCTGTGGAACGCCTCGGGTGGTTCGTTCGACATCCAGACCTGGCAGCAGACCAAACTGGGCTACACGCCGCAGATCCTGATCTTCGTGGCGCTGTTCGCCGCCTTTGCGGTCAAGGTGCCGATGTGGCCGGTGCACACCTGGCTGCCGGACGCCCACGTTGAGGCGCCGACCGGCGGCTCGGTGGTGCTGGCCGCCATCATGCTGAAGCTGGGCGCCTACGGTTTCCTGCGCTTCTCCCTGCCCATCGTGCCGGATGCGGCGCACAGCCTGGCCGGCGTGATGATCGCGCTGTCGCTGGTTGCCGTGATCTACATCGGTCTGGTGGCGATGGTCCAGGACGACATGAAGAAGCTGGTGGCTTATTCGTCGGTCGCTCACATGGGTTTCGTGACCCTGGGTTTCTTTGTCTTCAACACCGCCGGTATGGAAGGCGCGATCGTGCAGATGATTTCGCACGGTTTCGTCTCGGGCGCAATGTTCCTGTGTATCGGTGTGCTGTATGACCGTCTGCACTCGCGCCGCATTGCCGATTACGGCGGCGTGGTCAACGTCATGCCGCGTTTCGCGACGTTCTTCGTGCTGTTCTCGATGGCCAACAGCGGCCTGCCGGCCACCAGCGGCTTCGTGGGCGAGTTCATGGTCATCATGGGCGCCGTCGAGCACAATTTCTGGGTGGGCCTGCTCACCGCCACCGCCCTGATTTTCGGCGCAGCGTACTCGCTGTGGATGGTCAAGCGCGTGATCTTCGGCGACATCACCAATGACGCCGTGCGCACGATGCCCGACCTGAACCGCCGTGAGTTCTGGATTCTTGGTGTGATGGCGATCGCCGTGCTGTACATGGGTATCTATCCCAAGCCCTTCACCGACGTCATGCACGTGTCGGTCGAGGCCCTGCTGCAACACGTTGCCGTCTCGAAACTCTAAGACAAGACAATGATGCAATCCCACATCGATTTCGCTTTGGCCACACCAGAGATCCTGCTGCTGGTGCTGGCGCTGGCCGTGCTGCTGATCGACGCGTTCAGCAGCCAACAGGATCGCAAGACCACTTACGTCCTGACGCTGGCTTCGCTGGCCGTGCTGACCGTCGTTTCGCTGGTGCAGTGGAACAACGGCGTTACCGGCACGACCTTCCATGGCATGTATGTCACCGACTCCTTCTCGCATCTGCTGAAGGTGGCGTCCTATATCGCCGTGGCGGTCACGCTGATCTACGGTCGGATCTACATCCAGTCGCGCGACATGCTGCGCGGCGGAGAGATCTACGTGCTCACGCTGATGGCGCTGCTGGGTCAGATGGTCATGATCTCGGCGGGCAACCTGATCTCGGTCTACCTCGGCCTTGAGCTGATGTCGCTGGCCCTGTATGCCCTGGTGGCGCTGCGCCGCGAAAGCGTGATCGCCACCGAAGCCGCCATGAAGTACTTCGTGCTCGGTGCGCTGGCTTCGGGCTTCCTGCTGTACGGCATGTCCATGATCTATGGCGCCACCGGCCACCTGGATCTGGTCGAGATCTCGCGCGCGATCGGCGCTGGTCAGTTCGAACAGATGGCGCTGGTCTTCGGCGTGGTGTTCCTGGTCGCCGGCCTGGCGTTCAAGCTGGGCGCCGTGCCTTTCCACATGTGGGTGCCCGACGTCTATCAGGGTTCGCCCACCGCCGTGACGCTGATCATGGGCGGCGCGCCCAAGCTGGCCGCCTTCGCGCTGGTGCTGCGCCTGCTGGTCGATGGCCTGCATGGCCTGGCCGCCGACTGGCAGCCCATGCTGCTGATCCTGGCCGTGCTGTCGCTGGCCATCGGCAACCTGACCGCCATCGTCCAGACCAACTTCAAGCGCATGCTGGCCTACTCGACCATCTCGCACATGGGCTTCGTGCTCCTGGGCCTGGGCGTGGGTGTGGTGGCTGGCAAGACGGGCACCGAGACGGCCGCCTACGGCGCGTCGCTGTTCTACATGATCACCTATGTGCTGACCACCCTGGCCAGCTTCGGTATCGTGTTGCTGCTGTCGCGCCAGGGCTTCGAATGCGAAAACATCGAAGACCTGAAGGGCCTGAACCGTCGCAGCCCCTGGCATGCCCTGATGGTGCTGTTGCTGATGTTCTCGCTGGCCGGCATTCCGCCGCTGGTGGGTTTCTACGCCAAGCTGGCCGTGCTTCAGGCAGCAGTCGAGGCGGGCCATGTGGCGATTGCCGTGGTGGCGGTGCTGTTCTCCCTGATCGGCGCCTTCTACTACCTGCGCGTGGTCAAGGTGGTGTACTTCGACGAGCCTTCGGGCGACGCTCAGCCGCTGAACGCTTCCTGCGTGCAGCGCGGCCTGCTGTCGGTCAACGGCTTGCTGATGATTGTGCTGGGCATCCTGCCGGGCGGCTTGATGGCGTTGTGCATGCACGTCATCCAGAACTCCTTCGGCGGTTGATCGCATGAGTCAGACCCTCGCCGTCTGGTTGCTGATTGCGCTGGCCCTGGTCAGCGCCAATCTGCCCTTCCTGACGGACCGGGTCTTCGCCGTGTGGCCGCTGGCCGGCGGCAAATCGGTGTGGTGGCGTTTCGCCGAACTGCTGGGTTACTACCTGGTGGTGGGGCTGGCCGGGTTCGCCTTCGAAAGCGCGCTGGGCAATCCCTTTCCCCAGACCTGGGAGTTCTACGCCATCACGCTCAGCATGTACCTGGTGCTGGGTTTTCCGGGATTCGTGTACCGCTATCTTTTCAAGCGCCGCCTGCGGGCCGCCTGAGTGCAAAGAAAAACGCCTCCGACATGTCGGAGGCGTTTTTGCATGGGCTCGGGGTTTCAGTGCGCAAACCAGTTGAGCACGCCATCCAGGCCGCAGACGTTGAGGGAATAGGGCGTCTGCTGACGCACGATCGGCTTGGCATGATAGGCCACGGCAAAGCGTGCCTCGGCCAACATGGGCAGATCGTTGGCGCCGTCGCCGATGGCGATGATCTGTTCTCGCGTGGCGCCGTGTTCGGCGGCAAACGCCTTCAGGTGGCGCGCCTTGGCCGCGCCGTCCAGGATGTCGCCCAGAACCTGTCCTGTCAGGCGTCCATCGGCGTCGATTTCCAACGTATTGGCGTGGGCGCTGTCGAGTTTGAGGCGCTCGCGCAGGCGCTGCGTGAAGAAGGTGAAGCCGCCGGATACCAGCAGCGTCTTGATGCCGGCGGTCCGCGCCGACTCCAGCAGGGCTTCGGCGCCGGGATTCAGGCGCAGCCGTTCTTCGTAGACACGCTCCAGGACGCTGGCCGGCGTGCCTTTGAGCAGGGCGACGCGGCGGCGCAGGCTTTCCGAAAAATCCTTGATTTCGCCGCGCATGGCGGCCTCGGTGATCTGCGCGACCTGCTCGCCCACGCCGGCGCAGGCGGCGATTTCATCGATGCATTCGATGTTGATCAGGGTCGAGTCCATGTCCATGGAAAGGATCTTGCAGTCACCCAGGGCCAGCCCGGCCGGCACGAAGGCCGCATCCACGGCATGGCGGTCGGCCCAGTCGCGGACTTCGCCGCGCGTGGATTCGTCGTCCTGCACGTTGAGCAGCCGCGCCGCAGTGGCGGTGATGCGGGCGATGCCGTCGGCGCTCGCCAGGGCGGCGATCTGTTCGGCGTGATGGGCGGTCAGGCCCGGGGCTTGGATGATGAGATGGGTGGTCATGGCTTGGATGCGAAAGAGGATGGCGCCTATTTTAGCGAGCGCAGCACGGCGCGCACCGCATCGGCCCGGCCGCTCAATTGCGGCGCGGTGATCTCGATGCGCAGACGATCCTGGCCCGAGAGCTTGATGTGGCGCTGGCGTTGCACCAGTTCGATGATGCGCAGCGGATCCACGTTGGCCTTGGGGCCGAACTGCAGCAATGCCTGGTGCTCGCTGACGTCGATCTTGACGATGCCCAGCGGCTCGGCGATCAGGCGCAGGCGATGCGTCATGAGCAGGGTCTGGGCCGGCTCGGGCAGCTTGCCGAAACGATCGATGAGCTCTTCCTGGATGCGAATCAGGTCATCCTCGCCATCGGCGTGCGACAGGCGTTTGTAGATGGCCAGGCGCGCATGGACGTCAGGGCAGTAGTCGGCCGGCAGCAGGGCGGGCGCATGCAGATTGACCTCGCAGGCGAGGTTGAACGGCGCGTCCAGATCCGGCTCCTCGCCCACCTTGAGCGCGCGCACGGCTTCGTTGAGCATCTCGTTGTACATCGAGAAGCCGACCTCCTGGATGTTGCCCGATTGCGAGTCGCCGAGGATCTCGCCGGTACCTCGGATCTCGAGGTCATGCATGGCCAGATAGAAACCGGCGCCCAGCTCTTCCATGGCCTGGATGGCTTCCAGGCGCTTCTTGGCATTGCTGGTGATGGCGTCTTCGCCCGGCGTCAGCAGATAGGCATAGGCCTGGTGATGCGAGCGGCCCACACGTCCGCGCAACTGGTGCAGCTGAGCCAGGCCGAAGCGATCGGCCCGGTGGATCACGATGGTGTTGGCGGTGGGCACGTCGATGCCGGTCTCGATAATGGTGGTACACAGCAGCACGTTGTAGCGCTGCTGGTAAAAGTCCTTCATGACCTGTTCCAGCTCGCGTTCGGGCATCTGGCCGTGGGCCACGCAGATCCGCGCCTCGGGCACCAGCTCCTCCAGGCGGGCGCGGCGGTTGTGGATGGTCTCGACTTCGTTGTGCAGGAAGTAGGCCTGGCCGCCGCGCTTGAGTTCGCGCAGCAAGGCCTCGCGGATGGTGCTGCCGTCTTCGCGGCGTACGAAGGTCTTGATGGCCAGGCGCTTCTGGGGCGCGGTGGCGATCACGGAGAAATCGCGGATGCCTTCCAGCGACATGCCCAGGGTGCGGGGAATCGGCGTGGCCGTGAGCGTCAGCACGTCCACCTCGGCGCGCAGCGACTTGAGGGTTTCCTTCTGGCGCACGCCGAAACGGTGTTCTTCGTCGATGATCACCAGCCCCAGGCGCTTGAACTGCACGTCCTTGGACAGGATCTTGTGCGTGCCGATGACGATATCCACGCGTCCGTCATTGATGCCCTCGACGGCGGCCGCGATTTCCTTGGCCGAGCGAAAGCGTGACAGCTCCACCACCCGCACGGGCCAGTCGGCGAAGCGGTCGGAGAAGGTCTGGGCGTGTTGTTCGGCAAGCAGCGTGGTGGGGCAGAGCAGGGCGACCTGCTTGCCATTGGCAACGGCCAGGAAGGCCGCCCGCAAGGCCACTTCGGTCTTGCCGAAGCCGACATCGCCGCAAACCAGGCGGTCCATGGGCTTGCCGGAGGTCATGTCCATGATCACGGCCTGGATCGCGGCCGATTGGTCGGGCGTTTCCTCGAAACCGAAGCCTTCGGCGAAGGACTCATAATCCGACAGCGGCAGCTCGAAGCTGTAGCCCTGACGGGCTGCGCGCTGGGCGTACAAAGCCAGCAATTCGGCCGCGGTATCGCGTACCTGCTTGGCCGCCTTGCGGCGCGCCTTGTCCCACTGGCCGGATCCCAGCTGGTGCAGCGGTGCGGCTTCCGGGTCGGCGCCGCTGTAGCGCGCGATGACGTGCAACTGCGAAACCGGAACATACAGCGTGGCGCCGCTGGCGTACTGCAGGTGCAGAAACTCCATCTCGCCTTCGCCCATGTCCATGTTGACCAGGCCGTGATAGCGGCCGATGCCGTGCTGGGCATGTACGACCGGGTCGCCTTCGCGCAGCTCGGCCAGGTCACGCACCATGGCCTCGACGTTGCTGGCGCCTTCCTGGCTGCGTTTGCCGCGGCGGCGCACGCCGGCATTGCCCGGGTACAGATCATTTTCGGTGAGAAAGACGGGCCCCCCCTGCAGGCCGAAGCCCGCGGCCAGCGGCGCCACCGCCAGCCCGAAGCGCGCCGGCGTCTGCAGGAAGTCGCCAATGGTGTCGGTCTGGCAGTCAGGCGCCAAGCCCTGCTCGGCCAGCATCTGGCTGAGCGTCTCGCGCCGCCCGGCCGAGTCGGCGCACAGCAGCACCTCGGCATCGGGTTTGCTGACGAGCGCGCGCAGGCGCGCCACCGGATCTTCGGCGCGCCGCATCACCGCGACATCGGGCGCTGCGCAAAAATCGGGGTGCGGTCCTTCGCCGCTCAGGGCCAGGCGGGCGAAGTCCTTGAAGCCGGCGTAAAGCGCGTCGCGATCCAGGAAAAGGGCCTGCGGCGGCAGCACCGGCCGTTCCCGGTCGCTTTTGAGAAAGTGGTAGCGGCTTGCCGTGTCCAGCGAAAAGCGCTGGATGGCCTCTTCGATATTGCCCAGCGTGACCGTCAGGGTGCCGGCGCTGAGGTAGTCGAAAAGCGTGGCGGTCTGGTCAAAGAACAGCGGCAGGTAGTATTCCACCCCGGCAAAGGCGATGCCGTTGCCGATGTCCTTGTAAGGGAGCGCGCGCGAGGGGTCGCCCTCGAAGACTTCGCGAAAGCGTGCGCGAAAATGGTTGCGCGCCGCCTCATCCATCGGGAATTCCCGGCCGGGCAGCAATTGCACCTCGTTGACCGGATACAGGCTGCGCTGGGTGTCGACGTCGAAGGCGCGGATGGATTCGATCTCGTCATCGAACAGGTCGAGCCGGTAGGGGACCGCCGAGCCCATCGGAAACAGGTCGATCAGCCCGCCGCGCAGGCAGAATTCGCCCGGCGCGGTCACCTGGGTGACGTGGTTGTAGTTGGCCAGGGTCAACTGGGCGCGCAAGGCGGCTTCGTCCAGACGGTCGCCGCGCTTGAAGGCAAAGGTGTAGGCCGCCAGGAAAGCGGGCGGCGCCAGCCGGTACAGCGCCGTGGTGACGGGCAGCGTGAGGATGTCGACCGATTGGGTCATCAGCGCATGCAGCGTGTACAGGCGCTGTGAGATCAGGTCCTGATGGGGTGAGAACGCGTCGTAGGGCAGCGTCTCCCAGTCAGGCAGCTGGCGCACCCGCAGGCCGGGCGCGAACAGCGGGATCTCGTCGGCCAGGCGCTGGGCCTGCAAGGGATCGGCCGTCAGCACAACCAGCGGTCGGGCCGCCTGGCGCGCCAGGTCGGCCAGCAGCCAGCCGTCGCCGGATCCCGGCGGACAGGGTTGAACATAGCGCGTGCCCGGCTTGAGCGCGGCGAGGAGGGCGGAGGAGGAAGGCAGTTGCGTTTCCACTGCGAAAGAGGTCGGTGAGTCAGGCATGACGGAGAAATTATAAAATCACTGGATCATGTCTGAATCTTTGATTGCTATTGTGCCTGCTGCCGGGGTTGGCAGCCGCGCCAGTCTGCCGGGCCAGGCGGCATTGCCCAAGCAGTATCGTCCGCTGGGTGGCCAGTCCATGCTGCGCCGCGCGGTCCGCGCGCTGCTGGCCGACGCGCGCATCGCACAGGTGCGGGTGGCGGTGAGCCCTGGCGACGGCTGGGTCGACGAGGCCCTGGCCGGCTTGCCGCGGACCGTCTGGCGGCCTTGTGGCGGAGCGACACGGGCCGACACGGTGGCCGCGGCCCTGGCCGACGCCGCGCTGTCGGATGCGACCTGGGTGCTGGTGCATGACGCCGCCCGCCCGGGTCTGCCGGCCGAGGCGCTGGCGCGCCTGATCGACGCCTGCCTGGCCGATACCGTGGGCGGCCTGCTGGCCTTGCCGGTGGCCGACACCGTGAAGGCGGGTGGCCCGCGCGTACGTGCTACCGTGGACCGCGATGGGCTGTGGCTGGCGCAAACGCCACAGATGTTCCGCGCCGGACTGCTGCGCGATGCCCTGGCGCATGCCCGTGCACAGGGGCTGGCTGTCACGGACGAGGCCTCGGCCATCGAGGCCTGGGGGTTGGCGCCGCAGCTTGTGCCCGGGTCGGTACGCAACTTCAAGGTCACCTGGCCTGACGATTTCGCTCTTATGGAAAAATGGTTATGACAGTTCCCTTTCGCGTGGGCCAGGGCTTCGACGTCCACGCCCTGGTGCCCGGTCGGCCTTTGATCATCGGCGGGGTGCGCATCGAGCACAGCCATGGCCTGTTGGGCCATTCAGATGCCGATGTGCTGCTGCACGCCGTCACAGACGCCATCCTGGGCGCCGCCGGCCTGGGCGATATCGGTCGGCACTTCCCGGATACGGATCCGCAGTTCAAGGGGGCGGACAGCCGCGTGCTGTTGCGCGAAGCCATGGCGCGCGTGAGCCAGACGGGCTGGCAGGTGATCAATGTCGATGCCACCGTGCATGCCCAGGCCCCCAAGATCGGGCCGCACGCAGCCGCCATGGTCGCCAATATCGCCGCAGACCTCGGGCTGGAAGCCGGCGCGGTCAATATCAAGGCCAAGACCAACGAGGGCCTGGGCTATCTGGGGCGCAAGGAAGGGATTGCCGCTACGGTGGTGGCGTTGATCGCGAGGCGTTGAAAATCCCCCTGCTGGCGGGGCCCCTCCCTGAAATGGCTGTTCATCGTTATATGTTGGCTTGATTCGTTAACCTGGCCATTCGGGGGCGCGGCAGAATCGGGGCGGACGGAAGAGGGCTGGCCTGCCATGAGTGGGCGCGCTGGCCGGCGCGACGCGCAAATGCGCCGTCGCTCGGGAAGGCCGCGCCCTGCGAGGGGGGCGCTCGCAACGATGCCGGCGTGCCGGCAGCCCGGCCTCCGGACTCGATGTCCTCGAAAAATCCTGTACGGAGCCCTTGTTCCCCATGTCGTCCGGCCACGCCACCCCCTTGCCTCCCGCCGTGGATTACCACGCCTTGATCGACTCGCCGCAGGCGCCGCAGGTGCTGGCCCTGTCGGTGTCGGGCGACGACGAAGACCATGGCGATCCTCAGCAGCATCGGTCGGGGCAGTTGTATTGCCTCAAGCAGGGCTTGATGGTGGTGCAGTGCGAGGCCGGGCTGTTTGTGAGTCCACCGCGGTTCGTGGGTTGGATTCCGCCATTGGCCGAGCATGCCGTGGCCGGGCGGGGGCCCATCGAAGGTTGGACGGTGTTCATCAAGGCCGAGGCGGTTCAAGGCTTGCCCTCGCAACCGGCCCTGCTGGCCGGATCGCCATTGCTGGCGCCCCTGGCAGAACGCCTGGCGCAGTGGCAGCCCGAGGCCTGGCGCACGCCCGAGTATCTGCGCATGAGTCAGGTGTTTCTGGATGAGGTTCGCCAGGCTCCGGTGCAGGGCCTGTCTTTGCCCATGCCCGAAGACCGTCGCCTGCGGGCCATAGCGCGGGTGCTCATCGAGCAGCCGGCCGACCCCCGCAGCGCATCGCAATTGGCGCGCTGGGCGGGGCTGAGCGCCCGTAGCCTGACCCGCCATAGGGCCGCATCGGTGGGGATGAGTCTTGCCAAGTACCGGCAGGTGGCCAGGTTGCTCAAATCGCTGGATGGCCTGTCGCAAGGCCAGGATGTGCAGCAGGTCGCCTGGAGCGTGGGCTTCGAGAGCGTCAGCGCCTACATCCACGCTTTCAAGGGTACGTTTGGCTTTACGCCCGGCAAGTACTTCGTCAGATAGGCCCGGGCGCAGGCTTTCGGCGGCCAGGCAGGGCCGGCGCCGGCAGATGCCGCATCCCGGTACGGGTCGACGACCCGGGCCGGGATGGGCGAGGCGGGGCTTACTTGCCCTGTGCGGTCAGCGCCTGGGCGGCCGCGTTCACCACGGCAGCGATCCGGCCGGCGTCGCGCAGTTGCTCGACGCTCATGCCTTCCTTCTTCAGGTTTTCGTAGTGCGACTGCACGCAGAAATGGCACTTGCCGATGATCGATGCCGTCAGCGAGAACAGTTCGAAGCGCTTTTTGTCCACGCCGCCGTGGGTGGCGTAGGCATTCATGCGCAGCTGCGGCGGCAGGCTCTTGAGCTGGGCGTCACCGGTCATCTCCGGATAGGGATACCAGGTGTTGTTCATGCCCATGAGCGCGGCGGCCGTCAGCGCTGCGTTCGCATCGCCTTCGGACAGGCCGCTCTTGAAGGCCTCGACCAGAAACTGGCTGCCAGCCGCGTAGGCGGCGGCCAGGCCGGCGCCCACGGCGTCTTCGGCGGGTAGCGTCGAACGTGCGATCACGCTATCCAGATTCAGGCGAATGTCCTTGGCCCAATCCGGTAGTTGATCCTTGATGGTAGAAAGGAATTCCATAGTTTTTACCTATAGTCTGGAGGGAAAAAAGCCCGGCAGGGCCGGGCTGCGGGTATTACAGCGTGTCGCCGCCCACGGTACGGTTGCACGGGCACAGTTCGTCCGTTTGCAGACCGTCCAGCAGACGCAGGACTTCTTCGGGGTTGCGGCCGACGTTCAGGTTGTTGACCGAAACGTGCTGGATGGTGTTGTCCGGGTCGACGATGAAGGTCGCGCGCAGAGCAACGCCAGCACCCTTTTCGCGGATGCCCAGCTGGTCGATCAGGGCGCCGGTGGTGTCGCCGAACTGATAGTGACCCAGCTTGTTCAGGTCCGGGTGCTCACGGCGCCAGGCCAGCTTGACGAATTCGTTGTCGCTCGAACCGCCCAGCAGAACGGCGTCGCGGTCTTCGAAATCCTTGGCCAGCTTGTTGAAGCCGACGATTTCGGTCGGGCACACGAAGGTGAAGTCCTTCGGGTAGAAATAGATGACCTTCCACTTGCCGGGGAACGAGCTTTCGGTGATTTCTTCGAAAGCCGAAACGCCGTTTTCTTCATGCTGGTTGAAGCCGGGCTTGACGCCGGTGACCTTGAAAGGCTCGAGTTTGTCGCCAACAGTTTTCATGCGGTACTCCCAGTAAGGTGTTGGTGGAGTTAGGGCTTGCCCTAAACCCCATATTCTACGCTATTGGTTTGCCGTGTCTAATTGATAATTCCTAAACTTGGCTTTGGGTAACTCTATCCGGGCCGTCAGTCCGCCCCCTTCGCGCGGCAGCAGTTTCAGGGAGCCTCCGACGTGCTTGAGCAGGCGTTCGACGATGGCCAGACCCAGCCCGGCGCCGCTCACGCCGGTGCGCGCGGCTTCGCCGCGCGAGAAGGGTCGCAGCAGACGTTCGACCTCGTCGGCGGCGATACCGGGGCCGCGGTCGGATACCTCGATGGCCAGGGTGCCACCCTCCGATTGCACATTCATGACGAGATGAGCCAGGCCGTCACTGGAGCGCCCGTAGCGGCGTGCGTTTTCGATCAGGTTGCCGACGATGCGCTTGAGATCGAGCGCAGTGATGCGTGCCCGCAAACCCGGCTCGATGACGGCCTCCAGCTCGCCGCCCACGGAGGCGGTATGGCTGCGTTCGCGCTCGTAAAGCTCGGTGAGGACTGAGGAAATGTCGGTCGCCAGCTGCGGCAGGGTGCCGGCCGGGCGGGCATATTCCATCAGCTGTCCGATACTGTGGTCGATCTGGGCGAGATCTTCGTCGATCGCCTGGCGCGCATCTTCGGACACGCCGCTCATCTCGATTTCCAGACGCATCCGCGCCAGCGGCGTGCGCAGGTCATGCGAGATGCCGGCCAGCATCAGCTCCCGATCCGCCTCGGCCTGGCGCAAGTCCTTGGCCATGCGGTTGAAGGAGGCGTTCAGATCGCGGATTTCCAGCGGCCCCTGCTCGGGCAGGGGGGCGGGAGTTTCGCCGCGCGAGAGCACCTGGGCCGCGCGCGCCAGGCGAGACAGCGGCCGGTTGACGAAGCCCACGCTGACCGCTGCGCCGACCAGCGAGAGCAACAGCGCCGTGGCGCCCCAGCCCAGCCATTCGATGCCGCCGGTCAGGCCGATCTGCTCGCGCTCGAAGACCAGCCAGTAAAGATCGTTGTCGATCTTGAAGCTGACCCAGAAGCCGGGGACCTGGTTCACGCCCCAGGCTATCTGGGTCTGTGGTCCGAACCGGGTGCGGATGTGCTGGGCCACGCGTTGCCAGTAGTCGTCATCGGGCAGCGCCTCGGTGAAATCGGTGACTTCGCGCGGGTAGACCTGAATGCCTTCATTGGTGGCCAGGTCCAGCAGCAGCTTGCTGCGCTCGTCAGCCTGCGAGTAGATCAGGGCCGTGCGGGTGATATTGACGGCCGTGATCACCCGCTGCGCCATCTGGTTGGCGCGCGGGCCGAGCTCCATGCTGAAAAACACTTGCAGCCAGGCGGCAAGGCTTACCAGCATGAGCGCTGCGAGCAACAGGAAGGTGCGGCCGAACAGACCTAGCCGCAGTCCTGGAATGACATTCTTCAGGTTCTTTCGCAAACGGGGCACACGCCTCAGCTCCTGCCCGGATGGGGCAGTCAGATCAGTTGCCGCCATCCGGCACGAAGACATATCCCAGACCCCAGACGGTCTGGATGAAGACCGGCTTGGAGGGGTTGGGTTCGATCAGCTTGCGCAGGCGCGAGATCTGGACGTCCAGGCTGCGGTCGAAGGCTTCGTATTCGCGGCCGCGCGCCAGTTCCATGAGTTTGTCGCGCGACAGCGGGATCTTGGGATGACGGGCGAAGACCTTCAGCACCGAGAACTCGCCGGTCGTGATGGGGACCTGTTCGCCGTTGCGCGTCAGGGTGCGGGTCGAGAGATTCAGCACATAGGGGCCGAAGGCGATCGACTCGTTTTCCTGGCTGGGTGCGCCCGGGTGCTCTTCGGTGCCGCGGCGACGCAGGATCGCGTTGATGCGGGCCAGCAGTTCGCGCGGGTTGAAGGGCTTGGAAAGATAATCATCGGCGCCCATCTCAAGGCCGACGATGCGGTCGATTTCCTCGGCCTTGGCGGTCAGCATGATGATGGGGGTGTTGTCGTGGCCGCCGCGCAGGCGGCGACAGATCGACAGACCATCCTCGCCCGGCAGCATCAGGTCGAGCACCAGGAGATCAAAGTGCTCGCGTTGCCAGAGCTTGCCCATTTCCTTGGCATCCTCGGCGACGAAGACATTGAACCCTTGTTCCGACAGATAGCGGCGGAGCAGATCACGCAGGCGAGGATCATCATCAACGACCAGGATCTTGCGGGTGGGGGTGGTGTTTGGAGTGTTCATGGCCGGAAATGTAACAGTGACAAGAACCACCGGCTAGTGGGTGTTCACAAGATATTACACATTGCGAGGTTCGCTTGAAATCCTGTGTCCACCCGTTGGTGTGAGGCTGATTTCGTACAATTGCCAAATGAACCTGAATCTGCTCGCCTTTGAAACCTCTGCCTCGCGTTGCGGGGTGGCGCTGCTCGTACGCCGTGCGCAGGACGAACGCCTCGAAGTCCTCGAACACGAAGGCACCCAGGAGCATGCCGAACGCCTGCTTCCGATGGCCAGCCAGCTGCTGGCGCAGGCCGGTCTGACGCCGGCGGATCTGCAGGCGGTGGCCTTCGGGCAGGGGCCGGGCGGCTTCACGGGCCTGCGGGTGGCATGCGGCGTGGCCCAGGGCATGGCGTTGGGCCTGCAGATTCCGGTGTTGCCCGTGGTGTCGCACCTGGCCGTGGCCGAAGCGGCCCTGCCGCAGGCCGGGCAGATCGTCCTGGTCGCCCTGGATGCGCGCATGGAGGAGGTCTACCTGGCGGCCTATCGCCGTACCCAGACGGTCGAGGGGCCGGCCTGGGCGACGCTGCAGGCGCCGTTGCTCATCGCGGCGGCCGAGGTGGTGGGCTGGGCGCGTCATCGGGCGTCCGAATGGACGACCGATCAGGAGATCCTCTGCGCGGGCGATGCCTGGCAGGTCTACGCCGGGCAGATGCCTGTGCCGCCGGCATGGCGTACGAGCCCGGCCCAACGGCCCCAGGCCGGCGATGTTGCGCGCCTGGCCGCGCGCGACTGGGATCAAGGCCATGCGCTGGCCCCCGAGCTGGCCGCGCCGCTTTATGTGCGTGACAAAGTCGCTTTCACGACCGCCGAGCGCGAGCGGGGCGAGGGCGGCAATCCGCGTGCGGCCAGTGCGCTGCCGGCGCATGGCGGCGAGCTCGAGCTGGCCGCCATGAACTCCGACGATGTCGCGGCCGTGGCCGCGCTGGAGGCCAGCGTGCAGGCCTTTCCATGGACCGAGGGGCATTTCCGTGATGCGCTCAAAGCGGGTTATGACTGTTGCGTGCTGCGCGACGGCGATCGCTTGGCCGGTTTCTGTGTCTTGATGCATGCGCCCGACGTGTCGCATGTGCTGGTGGTGGCCGTGAGGCCGGACCGCCAGCGCCAGGGGCTGGGGCAGCGTCTGCTGGCCTGGTGCGAAGCGCGCGCCCGGGCGCAATCGGTGCCGGCGCTGCTGCTGGAGGTGCGCCCTTCGAATCAGAGCGCGCTGGCATTCTATGGCCGGCAGGGATTCCAGCAGGTGGGGCTGCGCAAGGCTTACTACCCCGCGCCTGGCGGGCTGCGCGAAGACGCTCTGGTGCTGCAGAAACCGGTGGCGGCCGGAGCCGGCGCATCATGATGCCCGCGCCACGTCCGAATCCCCTGCAGCGCCTGTGGCTGCGCGAGATCGGCATCGAGAAAACCTGGCAGCGCGCGGAATCCGTGGCGCCTGCGGCGCCAGCCTCCCGGGTCAGCCAGCCCGAGGCGGCTCCCGCAGCGGCTCGCGCCGACCTGCCCGTAGCGCATCGCTTGCCGCCGGAAACGGTGGCGCCGGCCGCGGCTGTCGCGGCCCCTGCCGCGCCCGAGCGCCAGGCGTCCGCTCCGGATGCGCCGCCGGCCGTCACGCCCAGCGCGGCCACCGAAGTGGCGCGGCGGGTGGCCCATGCCGACCTGGCCCAGTTGCGCGAGCAGGTGCTCGCATGCACGGCCTGCGGGTTGTGCCAGGGACGCAAGCATGCCGTCTTCGGTGACGGGGCGCAGACTGCGCGCTGGATGGTGGTGGGCGAGGCGCCTGGCCAGGAAGAGGATCGCAGCGGGCTGCCCTTCGTCGGCCGCTCGGGCCGACTGCTGGACGCCATGCTGGCGGCGGTGGGGATGAGCCGCGAGCGCGATGTCTTCATCGCCAATGTGATCAAGTGCCGTCCGCCGGGCAATCGCAACCCCAAGCCCGAGGAAATCGCGGCTTGCGGACCATATCTGATGCGCCAGATCACCCTGCTGCGTCCGGAGCGGATTCTGGTGCTGGGGCGTTTTGCAGCCCAGACATTGCTGGGCGTGGATGCCAGCATTGCCAATCTGCGTGGCCGCCTGCATCAGCTCAAGGCGGACGATGGGCGCGAGATCCCGGTGGTGGTGAGCTATCACCCGGCCTATCTGCTGCGCAGCCCGGGCGAAAAGGCGCGTGCCTGGCAGGATCTGCGCCTGGCTGCAAAGGGCTGAGGCCCGGCCGGCACGGCAGTCTCCGGCCTCCGGGGCCTGCCGTGGCGCAGGCTCAGTGCTCGTGCGGGTCCAGGGCCTTGCCGTGGCCCTCTTGCCCGATTTGCTCGCGCAGTTCGGGGTGCTTGGCCAGGTTGTGGCGGCTCCAGCGCATGAAGATCGCCATCAGGACGGTCACCAGCAGCCCGAAGATCACGATTACGGTGTTGATCGACATCTCCAGCCAGAGCATCAGGGTGTACATCGCCACCATCAGCAGGATGTTGAGCTGCTCGTTGAAGTTCTGCACGGCGATCGAGTGGCCGGCCGACAGCAGCACGTGTCCGCGATGCTGGAGCAGGGCGTTCATGGGTACCACGAAGAAACCGGCCAGGCCTCCCGTGACAAGCAGCAGCAGATAGACGCTCCAGGGCGAGTAGACCAGGGGCATCAGCAAGACCACCAGGCCCATGGCAGCGCCTACCGGCAGCACGCTCAGGGCGCGTTGCAGCGGGATGCGGCCGGCGGCGATCGACCCGATCACGGTGCCCAGCGCGGCCACGCCCATGAGGATGGAGGCCTGGTCCAGGCGATAGCCCAGGTGGCTGCGACCCCACTCGATGACGATCAGTTGCAGCGTGGCGCCCGCGCCCCAGAACAACGTGGTGACGGCCAGCGAGATCTGGCCCAGCTTGTCGCGCCAGAGCACGCGGACGTAGCCGGAAAACACCCCCACCAGTTTGAAGGGATTCTTCTGTTGCGGCGGGTAGCGCACGTGGGTGTTGGGGATCAGCAGATTGCACAGGGCAGCCAGTACATACACCACCGAAATCACCAGAATGGCGGCCTCGGCCGGCGTGTGCACCAGTTTGTTCAGGTGAGGGTGATGCAGCAGCAGGTCGGAGACGGCCGGCGAAATCAGGGCGCCGCCCAGCACCGTGCCCACGATGATGGACAGCACGGTCAGGCCTTCGATCCAGCTGTTGCCCTTGACCAGCAGCTTGGGCGGCAGCATTTCAGTGACGATGCCGTACTTGGCGGGCGAATAGGCGGCCGCGCCCACGCCCACCAGGCCATAGGCCGCGCAGACCAGATAGGTCTGGTAGCTGGCGGGGATGCCCAGGCTGGCATAGGAGAACATCAGCAGACAGCCGGCGACCTTGAGCGCATTGGTGACGAACATCACGCGGCCCTTGGGGAAGGAGTCGGCGAAGGCGCCCACGAAGGCGGCCAGCACCACGTAGGCCAGTGCGAAGGACCACTTCATCATGGGCGCCATCCAGTCGGGCCCGCTCAGTTCCATGATCAAGGCGATCGCCGCGATGAACAAGGCATTGTCCGCCAAGGACGAGAGGGCCTGTGCGGCCATCACTAGATAAAACCCGCGTTTCAAGAAAGTCCCCGCTGCTTGCGGCCGCAGCCGCCTGGATTCATGGAAATTTGAATGCCAACGTGAAAAAGTGTCAGCGAGTATAGCGTCCGCGCCTCTAAAGCGCGCGCTGGCATTTACCGCTGCTGGCATGTTCCATAGTGGGCTGCGGTATCATACGGACGGTATCAGACTGGCTGTGATGGCCGGTCTTCCGGTCGGTTCAACGCCCTCGTTCAACCTCTGCGGTCCGTCCTCGATAGTGCGCCTTACCCAACTCAAACTCGCCGGCTTCAAGTCCTTTGTCGATCCGACCGTGATCCCCGTGCCCAGCCAGCTGGTGGGCGTGGTGGGCCCCAATGGTTGCGGCAAATCAAACATCATCGATGCGGTGCGCTGGGTGCTGGGCGAGGCCAAGGCTTCGGAGTTGCGCGGCGAGTCCATGCAGGACGTGATTTTCAACGGCTCGGGCAACCGCAAGCCGGCCGGCCGGGCCTCGGTCGAAATGGTGTTTGACAACACCGAGGGCCGCGCGGCAGGTCAATGGAGCGCCTACGCCGAGATTGCCGTGCGCCGTGTGCTCACGCGCGACGGCACCAGCAGCTACTACGTCAACAATCAGCAGGTTCGCCGGCGCGATATCCACGATATTTTCCTGGGAACCGGCCTGGGCGCGCGGGGCTACGCCATCATCGGCCAGGGCATGATCAACCGCCTGATCGAGGCGCGCCCCGAAGAGCTGCGCGTCTTTCTGGAAGAGGCTGCAGGGGTGTCGCGCTACAAAGAGCGCCGCCGCGAGACCGAAAACCGCCTGTCCGACACCCGTGAGAACCTCACCCGGGTCGAGGATATCCTGCGCGAGCTGGGCAGCCAGCTGGAAAAACTCGAGGCCCAGGCCGAGGTGGCGCGCCAGTACCGGGATCTGCAGGCCGACGGCGAAAAGAAGCAGTATGCGCTGTGGTTCCTGAAGGAAACCGGCGCGCGTGATGAGCGCGATCGCAAGGGCCGCGAAATGGCCCAGGCCCAGAACGCCCTGGAATCCGCCATTGCCACCCTGCGGGCCGGCGAAGCCGAGCTCGAGGCGCGGCGACAGGCTCACTATGCGGCCAGCGATGCGGTGCACCAGGCGCAGGGCCAGCTCTATGAGGCCAATGCCCAGGTCAGCCGCCTGGAAGCCGAGATTCGCCACGTGGTTGACTCGCGCAACCGGCTGCAGGCCCGTCGCGATCAGTTGCTGGCCCAGGTCGAAGAATGGACTGTCCAGCAGGAGCATTGCACCGAGCAGCTGGCGCAGGCCGAGGATGACCTGGCCGCCGGCGCGGCACGCACGGAAGAGGCGCGCGCCGTGGCCGAAGAGGCCCAGGCCGGCCTGCCGGCCATCGAGGCGCGGGTGCGCGAGGCGGCCAGCGGGCGCGACGAGATGCGCAGCGTGCTGGCGCGCATCGAGCAGAACCTGGCGCTGGTGGCACAGACCCAGCGCGACGCGGATCGTCAGATGCAGACCCTGGAGCAGCGCCGCGAGCGCCTGCAACAGGATCTGCGCGAATTGCATTCCCCCGACCCCGCCCAGCTGGAACAGCTCGCGGGCGACCGTTACGCCGCCCAGGAAAACCTGGAAGCCGCCCAGGCCGAGCTGGCCGAACTCGAGGGGCGGGTGCCGCAGGCCGACGCCGAACGCAGTCAGGCCCAGCAGGCCGCTCAGCAGCAGGCGCAGGCGCTGGCGCGCCTGGAGGCCCGCCTGGCCGCCCTGGTCAAACTCCAGGAAGACGTCCAGAAACAAGGGGCGCTGGAGCCATGGCTGGCCAAGCATGAGCTGGCCGGGCTGGGCCGTCTGTGGCAGAAACTCCATATCGAGCCGGGCTGGGAAGCCGCGCTCGAGGCGGTGCTGCGCGAGCGCCTGGCCGCCCTGGAGGTGCGCAACCTGGACTGGACTCGCGCATTTGCCGAAGACGCGCCGCCGGCGCGGCTGGCTTTCTATCAGAAGCCTGCGGCATTGGCGGCCGCTGCCGTGCTGCCGGGGCACACGCCGCTGGCGAGCCTGTTGCGCGTCGATGATGCCGACCTGCGGGCCTTGCTGGAGTCATGGCTGCAGGGTGTCTATGTGGCCGACGACTTCGCTCAGGCGCTGGCGGCTCGCCAATCTCTGGCGGCAGGCTGCCTCTATGTGGTCAAGTCCGGTCATCTGATCGATGCCCACGGGGTGCGCTTCTATGCCCCTGATTCCGAGCAGTCCGGCATGCTGGCGCGGCAGCAGGAAATCGAAAACCTGCAGCGTGAAATCAAGGCCCAGCAACTGATCGCCGACCAGGCGCGCAGCGCCGTGGCGCGCGCCGAGGCGGCCTGGCAGCAGGTATCGCAGGCGCTTGGGCCCGCGCGTCAGCGGGTCAGCGAAGTCACCCGGCGCCTGCATGATGTACAACTGGAGCACAGCCGTCTGCAGCAGCAGGCCGAGCAGTCCGGAGAGCGTGCCGCGCGTCTGCGCGAAGACCTGCAGGAACTGGCGGTCCAGGAAGAAGATCTGCTGGCCACCCGTGAGGAAGCCGAAGCCCGCTTCGAGACGCTCGACATGGAACTGGCCGAGCATCAGGGCCGCTTCTCCGATGCCGAGATCGATGGTGAAACGCTGGCCGCCCAGGCCGAGGCGGCGCGTAGCCGCTTGCGTGAACTGGAGCGCGCCGCCCAGGAGGCCGAGTTTGCCGAGCGCAGCATCCAGGTGCGCATCACGGATCTGCAGCGCAACCGTCAGCTGGCCGCCGACCAGAGCCAGCGTGCCGCCACGGAGCTCAAGCAACTCGAAGGCGACCTGGCGGAACTGGACGCCTCGGCCACCCAGGCGGGCTTGCAGGATGCCCTGGAACTGCGCGTCGAGCGCGAAGAGGCGCTGACGCGTGCGCGCCAGGAGATGGACAACCTGGCCGCCCAGTTGCGCGGCGCCGATGACGACCGCCAGCAGCAGGAGCGCATGCTTGAGCCCCTGCGAGCCCGGATCACGGAACTGCAGCTGCAGGAGCAGGCAGCCCGGCTGGCCGAAGAGCAGTTCACCGAGCAGCTCAATGCCCAGGAAGTCGACCGCGAGGCGCTGGCCGCCGAATTGGCGACCATGCCCGAAGAGTGGCGCCGCGCCAGTTGGTTGCAGTCGGAGGTCGGTCGCATTTCCCGCCAGATCGACGCCCTCGGTTCGGTCAACCTGGCCGCGCTCGATGAGCTGGGCACGGCGCGTGAGCGCAAAACGTTCCTGGATTCGCAGCAGCAGGATCTCCTGACCGCCATCGAGACGCTCGAAGACGCGATCCGCAAGATCGACCGCGAAACCCGCGAGCTGCTGCAGGAGACGTTCAATACCGTCAACGGCCACTTCGGGGAACTCTTTCCCAAGTTGTTCGGCGGCGGCGAGGCCAGGCTCAGCATGACCGGCGACGAGATCCTGGATGCCGGCGTGCAGGTCATGGCCCAGCCGCCGGGCAAGCGCAACAGCACCATCCACCTCCTGTCGGGGGGCGAAAAAGCCCTGACCGCCACGGCCTTGGTGTTTGCCTTGTTCAAGCTCAATCCGGCGCCGTTCTGCCTGCTGGACGAGGTGGATGCGCCGCTGGACGATGCCAACACCGAACGCTACGCCAACCTGGTCAGCAGTATGAGCGACCAGACCCAGTTCCTGTTCATCTCCCACAACAAGATCGCCATGCAGATGGCCAAGCAGTTGATCGGGGTGACCATGCAGGAACAAGGGGTTTCGCGTATCGTTGCTGTAGATATAGATTCGGCGGTACAGATGGCCGCCGACGTCGCATAACCACCAGATTCGAAGGGCGCCTGACCGGCGCGGGATTGACACATGAGTGAATTGCAGATTGGGCTCATCGCCCTTGGCGTACTGCTGATACTGCTGGTACTTGGGTTCAACTGGTGGCAGGATCGGCGCGTGCGCCGCCGCATGCAGGCGCACTTCCCGGCCAGCGAGCAGGATCCTTTGCTGGGGGCCGGCGAGGCTGCGCGGGCGGCGCGCCGCGAGCCCGGCATGGGCCATGATGGGCAGCCCGATGCCGCCGTCCCGGCACAGGCAGCGCAGGCCAGTCCGGCGCCGGAAAGCGATGACCCCGAAGAGCCGGATCCGGCTGTCGAGGTCGTGCTGGAAATCCATTTCGCCGAGCCGCAGACCGGGGCGGAGCTGCTGCCCTATATCCAGTCCTTACGTCAGGTCGGCAAGAAGCCGCTGCGCTTTTTCGCCACCACCGATCGCGGTCGCCATCGCAGCCGCATCCGCGCCGAAGAGTCATACAGCACCTTGCAGCTGGCGATTCTGCTGGCCAATCGCAGCGGTCCCCTGACGGCCATCGAGTGGTCGCAGGCCTGGGCGCGTGCCCAGGATCTGGCGGACCGCTTTGAAGGCAGCCTGGAGGGTCCGGACCAGCAACAGGTGCTGGAGCAGGCGGTCAGTCTGGATGGCGTCTGTGCCGCGTTGGATGCCCAGGTCGGGCTGACGCTGCTGCTGGGCAGCGCGCAACCCGCTGCCGAAGTGCTGAGCGTGGCGCGCGAGCAGGGCTTTGCTGCCGAGGGGGCGCGTCTGGCCTGGCTGGCCGATGGCGGCGAGGTCCGCTTCACCCTGGCGCGTGGCGATGGCGCGGCCTTCGATGCCGGCATGGGTGGCATCGAACGGCTTTCGTTGTTGCTCGATGTGCCTTGCAGCCCGCCCGATGAGCGCGCCTTCGGGCGCATGGTCGATGTCGGTCGGCATCTTGCGCAACGTCTGCGGGCCGAACTGGTCGACGATCAGGGCCGGCCGCTGGCGCAAGGCGCCGAGCAGGTCATCGATGGGCAGCTGCAGACCCTGTTCGAGCGTCTCGATCAGGCAGGCCTGAGCGCTGGCGGCGAGCGGGCGTTGCGGGTGTTCTCTTGATGGCAGGCCGCGAGCAGGCGGCGCAGCGCGTGGCCGCGCTGCGCCATGAGATCGAACAGCACAACGTCCGTTACTACGTCTACGACGAACCCAGCATTCCGGATGCCGAATATGACCGCCTGATGGGCGAGTTGACGGCCCTGGAGACCGAGCATCCGGAGCTGGTGACGCCTGATTCCCCCACCCAGCGGGTGGGCGCCGCGCCCCTGGCCGAGTTCGGCAGCGTCCAGCACGCCGTGCCGATGCTGTCGTTGGGCAATGGCTTCGACGATGAAGACGTCCTGGCTTTTGACAAACGCGTCGGCGATACGCTGCGCGGTGCAGGTCTGCTGGGGCCGGCCGAGGCGGCGCGCTATTTCTGTGAGCTCAAACTCGACGGCCTGGCCATTACCCTGCGCTATGAGGACGGTGAACTGGTGCAGGCCGCCACGCGCGGCGATGGCCAGACCGGAGAAGACGTCACCGCCAATATCCGTACCATCAAGGCTATTCCGCTGCGCCTGAAGGGTCCGGCGCCCGAGGTGCTGGAAGTGCGCGGCGAAGTGCTGATGAATCGCAGCGACTTCGAACGCCTGAATCAGAAGCAGGCGGCGCGCGACGAAAAAGTGTTCGTCAACCCGCGCAACGCTGCCGCCGGCAGCCTGCGTCAGCTCGACCCGCGCGTCACGGCCCAGCGCCCCCTGCGTTTCTTCGCCTACAGCTGGGGCGAGGTGCGCGGTCTGCCGGCCGGCACGCCGGTGGTCTTCGATGAAACGGGCGGTGCCGTCCGAGCTTCATCGCTGCCGCGCGACACCCATGGCGGCATGCTGCAATGGCTGGCCGGGCTGGGGCTGCCGGTCAATGTGCGTTTCAACCACGAAGCGATCGGCGCCGAGGGCCTGCTGGCGTTCTACCGGCGCATCGGGGCCGAGCGCTCCGGGCTGCCCTACGACATCGATGGGGTGGTCTACAAGGTCGATGCGCTGGCCGCGCAGCGCGTGCTTGGTTTCGTGGCGCGCGCGCCGCGCTGGGCGCTGGCGCACAAGTTCCCCGCCGAAGAGGCGGTCACCGATCTGCTTGGCATCGAGGTGCAGGTCGGGCGCACCGGCGCGATCACGCCCGTGGCCCGTCTGAAGCCGGTCTTCGTCGGTGGCGTGACCGTCACCAACGCCACGCTGCACAACGAGGACGAGATCCGCCGCAAGGATGTAAGGGTGGGCGATGTGGTCGTGGTGAGGCGGGCCGGCGATGTCATTCCCGAAGTCGTGGGGCCGGTGCTTGAGCGCCGCGCGGCCGACTTTCCCCTTTTTGTCATGCCGACCGAATGTCCGGTCTGCGGTTCGGCCATCGAGCGTCCGGAAGGCGAGACCATCGCCCGTTGCACGGGCGGCCTGTTCTGCCCGGCGCAGCGCAAACAGACCCTGCTGCATGCGGCGGGCCGCAAGGCGCTGGATATCGAAGGGCTGGGCGAGAAGCTGATCGACCAGCTGGTCGACCAGGGTCGCCTGAAAACGCTGGCCGATGTTTTCACGCTGGATGCCTTTGAGCTGGCAGCGCTGGAGCGCATGGGCAAGAAGTCGGCCGAGAATCTGGTCGCCGCCATCGAACAGGCGCGCCGGCCATCCCTGGGGCGTTTGCTGTTTGCCCTGGGTATCCGCCATGTGGGCGAAACCACGGCGCGCGATGTGGCGCGCCATTTTGGCAATATCGAGGCCATCATGCAGGCCGACGAGGCGGCCTTGCTTGAAGTGCCCGATGTCGGGCCGGTGGTGGCGGGGTCCATCCATCGCTTCTTCCTGGAGGCGCACAATCGCGACGTGGTGCATCAATTGCAGCAGCGCGGCGTGCAGCCCCAGGCCGAGGCGCAGACCCAGGATGGCAATCTTACCGGCAAGACCTTCGTGCTGACCGGCACCATGCCTACCTGGAGCCGGGACGAGGCCACGCGCTATATCCTCGCCGCGGGTGGCAAGGTGAGTGGTTCTGTGTCCAAGAAAACCGCCTATGTGGTGGCTGGCGAGGAAGCTGGCAGCAAGCTGGTCAAGGCCCAGGAGCTGGGCGTGACGATTCTCGACGAGGACGGGCTCAAGGCGCTGCTCGGCCAGTAGCGGCTCAGGAAGGGCTGCCCCATTCGCGAGGCAGGCCCTGGTTGAGGGTGGCCACGAAGTCGCGCGTGCGCGGGTCGTGCGGCGCGGTAAAGAGCGCCTGCGGTGTTCCGGACTCGACGATCTTGCCGTCCTGCAGAAACACCACCTGTTGGGCGACGCTGGCGGCCAGGCGCAGGTCGTGGGTGGCCATGATCATCGTCATGCCCTCGGCAGCCAGTTCGCGCAATACGGCCAGCACCTCAACCGCCAGAGAGGGGTCCAGCGCCGAGGTCGGCTCATCGCAAAGCAGCACGCGCGGCGCCGGCGCGAGCGCGCGCGCAATGGCCACGCGCTGCTGCTGTCCGCCGGACAGCGTGCCCGGCCAGGCGTCGGCCTTGGCGGCCATGCCGACTTTCTCCAGCAGGTCCATGGCGCGCTCGCGTGCGCGGGGCACGGGCCATTTGAGCACCGTCACCAGGCCTTCCATCACGTTCTGCAGCGCCGTGCGATGGGCAAACAGCTGGAAGTTCTGGAACACCATGCCGGTCTGCCCGCGCAGCGCGCGCAGCGCCTGGCGCGGTACAGGGCCGCCATCGAAGACATGGCTTGCCGCAGCGATGCGCAACTCGCCGCGATCCGGGACTTCCAGCAGATTCACGCAGCGCAGCAAGGTGCTCTTGCCGCTGCCGGACGGGCCGATGAGGGCGGTGACGCTGCCCTCTTCGACCCGCAGGTTCAGGCCCCGCAGCACGGGGTGGCCATCAAAGGCTTTGTCGATATCGCGCAGTTCTATCATCGTTGTGCCTGGGTAAACACGGCATGCTGGCCGAAATGCCTTTCCAGGCGGGTCTGCAACGCCGAAAGCACCGAACTGAACAGCAGATAGATCAGGGCGGCCTCGATGTACAGGATCAGCGGTTCGTAGGTGACGGCTGCGATGCGCTGGGCCGCCTGGAATATCTCTGGTACGGTGAGCACCGCCGCCAGCGAGGTGTCCTTGACCAGCGAAATGAAGGAATTCGACAAGGGGGGGACGGCCACGCGTGCCGCCTGGGGCAGGATGCTGCGCACGAGCGCCTGGGCGCGCGTCATGTTGAGCGAATAGGCGGCCTCCCATTGGCCGCGCGGCACGGCCTCGATGGCGGCGCGTATCACTTCGGAGTTGTAGGCGCCGACGTTGAGCGTGAAGCCGATCAACGCCGCCGGCATCGGGTCCAGCACGATGCCGACGTTGGGCAGGCCGTAGAAAATGATGAAAAGCTGCACCAGCAAGGGCGTGCCCCGGATCAGCCACACATAGAAGCGCATCAGCAGGGCGATGGGGCGCGGCGCAAACAGGCGCAGCACCGCCACGGCGAAAGCCAGCACCAACCCGGCGGCAAAGGAAAGCAGCGCCAGCGGGACAGTGAACTGCAGGCCTGCCTTCAGCAAGGGCCAGAAGGCGTCCAGCATCAGCTGCCACCAGGCGGGTGTTGTCGCCATGTCGTTCATCTTGGCCTCAGTGAGCGGCGCTCAGATCGGTGCCGAAGTACTTTTCGCTGATACGGCGATAGGTGCCGTCGGCCTTGATGTCGGCCAGGGCCTTGTTCACGGCGGCCAGCAGCTCGGGGTTGCCTTTGCGCAGCAGCACGCCGGACTCGCTGAATTCCTTGCCGCGATCGCTGGCCACGATATGCACCGGCGCATTGGGTTTGTGCTGCTTGAAGTCCAGGAACGACAGCTTGTCATTGACCGTGGCCTGCACCCGCCCGGACAGCAGCAGGTCGATGGCCTCGTTGAATCCCTGCACCGGCACCACCTGCGCGCCATGGTTCTGGGCCAGCTTGCCGAAGTTGCTGGTCAGGGTATTGGCCGAGCGCTTTCCCTTCAGGTCGGCGAAACTGCGGATCTCGGGCTCGTTGTCGCGCACGATCAGCACGGCTTCGGAGGCGATGTAGGGGTCGGAGAAATCGTATTTCTGGCGGCGGGCATCGGTGATGCCGACCTGGTTGATCACGGCGTCATAACGTTTGACGTCGAGCCCGGCGATGAGGCCGTCCCATTTGCCTTCCACGAACTCGGCTTTCACGCCGAGCTTGTCGGCGATGGCCCGGCCGATTTCGACGTCAAAGCCGGTCAGTCCGCGATTGCCGTCATGGAAGGAGAAGGGCGCATAGGTGCCTTCGGTGCCGATCTTGATAACGCCGGCGCGTTGGATGTCGGCCAGGTCGTCGGCGTGCGCCAGGCCCAGGGGAAGCAGGCCGGCGGTAACCACGGCCAGGAGTTTGCGGGTGAGGGCGTGCATGGCATCGGGCTCCGGATTGGGTTGAGTCCGGATACTCTAGCGGCACACTCATCAGACTAACAAAGAATATAAAAACCTGAAAACATTACTAAAAGAAATAAAGCCTGCTCGTTCCGGAACAGGCTTGGTCGACGGTGTTGGTCGATGAAAAACCAGACGATTGAGGGTGTTAATGGAGCTGTTTCTGGAGTCAATCCAGGGCGCGGTTACGCGACTCCACATCTACCGCCCAGATGGCGATGGCGCCGGCGGCCAGCAGGCTGGCCAGAACGCCAAGCGAAATCGTGAAGTGGCTGCTCATGAGCGGGGCGATCAGGGCAGGCGCGAACAAGCCGCCGAAACGTGCCACCGCGCCGGCCGTCCCCATGCCGCTGGCGCGCAGGTCCGTCGGATAGACCTCGGGCGTGAAGGCGTAGAGCGCGCCCCAGGTGCCCAGCAGCGCAAAGCTCATCAACAAGGTCGAGCCCACCACCACCACCGGGGCTGTCCCCAGGCTGTAGAGCAGGCAACCCGCGGCGCTGAGCAGCAGAAATCCGATCAGGGTCGGCTTTCTGCCCCAGCGCTCCACGCCGTAGGCCGACAAGGCAAAACCGGGCAGCTGCACCAGCGCCAGGATCACCAGGAATTCCTGGCCGCGCATATAGGCGAAGCCCTGGCTGCTGAGCTTGACCGGCAGATAGACGAAGACGCCGTAGTAGGCGATGGAGATCAGCGCCCAGGCCAGCAAGAGCGCGATGCTGCGACGGCGGTAGCGGCTGGAGAACAGCGCCAGGATCGACGCCCGCCTGCCGTTTTCGGGTTGCAAAGGGGGGATGGCGGCCTGGCTGCCATTGATCCGGGCTACGCGTTCGAGCACCTGGCGTGCGGCCTCGGATTGGCCGCTGCGGTTCAGGTACAGCGGCGACTCGGGGATGTACAGGCGCAGCACGACGCCAATCAGGGCGGGCAGCCCGGTCACGAAGAAAATCATGCGCCAGGCATCGTCGCCCCGGCTGGCGGCAGCCAGCGCCAGCAGGGCCAGGAAAATAGTGCCCAGGGCCCAGAATGATTCCAGCAGCACCAGCCAGCGGCCACGCCGGTCGCGCGGCAGAAACTCGGCCATCATGGTGTAGTCCACCGGCAGGGTGCCACCTACGCCCAGGCCGGTCAGGAAGCGCAACAGCAGCAGCCAGGTCATGTCCGGCGCGAACGCCGAGGCCACGCCGGCGCAGGCGTCGATCAGGATGGCCATCATCAGCACCGGGCGGCGGCCGATGCGATCGGCCAGGCGTCCAAAGGCAAATGCCCCGACCAGCATGCCCACGAAGAACAGCGTGCCGGTTTGCAGCGCCTGCGGCACCGGGATGTCGAAAGTGCGGGCGATCGAGGGGGCGCTGAAACCGATGGACAGCACCTGCATGGCGTCGGCCATCCATACCAGGCCGAAGATGATGAACAGGCGATACTGAAAGCGGCCGACGCCTGCGGCCTCGATGCCCTGTTCTACGGGAACCAATGCGGCTGCCATGTGTGCACTCCTGCTGGGATGGGTGTGGCCAGAGCGGGAGCGGGCCGCGCCTGACGGGTCGAGGCCGTTATCATCCCCGCCAAGCCGCCAAAAGGAAAGGGCCGCGGCTGTCCGGGGACAGCGGCGGCCCTTGCGGCTCGGGCGTCGGCCTGGCGGCCGGGCCCGGGGCAGGTCGTGTGACTTATTGCACCTTGGCCTGGTCGCGCAACTGCTTCTGGTAGTCGGTCAGCTTCTGCTGGCGCATCATTTCCTCAAGTTGCGGGCGAACCTGGGCCAGCGGCGGGAACTCGACCGGACGGGTGTCCTCGACCTGGATGATGTGCCAGCCGAACTGGGTCTGCACGGGCTTGTCGGCCAATTGGCCCTTCTTCAGCTTGGAGACGGCTTCGGCAAAGGGGGCCACGTAGTTGCTCGGGGGCGCCCAGCCCAGCTCACCGCCGCGGGTGGCACTGCCCTTGTCCTCGGAGTACTTCTTGGCGGCGTCTTCGAACTTCAGCTTGCCGCTCTTGATCTGGGCTTCCAGGTCCTTGGCGGTCTTTTCATCTTTGACCAGGATGTGGCGCACCTGGTACTCCAGCTTGCCGGCCTGCTCTTTCTTGATCTTGTTGTACTCGGCCTCGATGGTGGCTTCGGAAACCGGGTTCTTCTGCAGATAGTCGGCCATCAGTGCGCGCACCAGGATGCCCTGGCGGGCCAGATCGATCTCGGTCTGGATGTCCGGCTGCTTGGCAATGCCCTGCTTCTCTGCGGCTTGCACGAACACCTGGCGGTTGATCATCTCCTGCTTGACTTGCTCACGCAGCTGGGGCGTGTCGGTGGCCCCTTGGCTGACCAGCAGCTTGACGAAATCATCCAGGCTTTTCTGGGAGATGGCCTTGCCGTTGACCGTGGCCGCATTCTGGGCGTAGACGGGAAGCGCGATAGCGCAGGCGGCAACCAGCGTAAGGATGCGTTTCATGAATGTCCTTTCAGGGAGGAGGGTGAAGGTGGGGTATTGAATCGACGACAGCGAAATTGACTACAGCGCCTGTGTATCCAGGGCAAGCGCGTGTATGGGGAAAGGAATGAGATCTTGTAATTGATCATACACCAGGCGATGTTGGGCAACCCGCGTCAACCCGTCGAAAGCTCCCGACACAATAACGACGCGATAATGCCCTGCGCCGCCGGCGGCACCCGCATGGCCAGCGTGCAAATAGGACTCATCTTCGATGTCTAGCTGGATGGGATCCAGCGCCGCGAGGCGTTCGCGGATCAGGGCGATGCGGTCTTGATCAGGCTGGTTCATGATTTACTCGGAAGTCTTGTTTTTATCGGCGTCGGGGGCTTGCAGGTGGCGGCTCAGCCAGACGGACTGACCGATCACGAAAACGACCAGCAGGCCCATCAGGCCGAACACCTTGAAGTTGACCCACTGCGATTCGGTGAAGCGGCCGGAAAAGGCCACGAACAGGTTCAAGCCGCCCGAGGCGATGAAGAACAGCGCCCAACTCAGGTTGAGCTTGTCCCAGAGGGCCGGCGGCATGGAGACCTGCGCCTGCAGCAGGCGGCGGATCAGGTTGCGGCCGAACAGATAGCGCCCGACCAGCAGCGCGGCACCGAACAGCCAGTAGAGCACCGTGGGTTTCCATTTGATGAAGGCATCGTTCTGCAGCCACAGCGTGGCCCCGCCAAACAGCACGATCACGCCGAAGTTGATCCAGTGCATGCCTTCGATGGGTTTGCGCGTCAGGCGCAACCACAGCAACTGGACGACCGCAGCGGTGATCGCCACCGCCGTGGCCGCATAGATGTCTGCATAGCGATACGCGATGAAGAACAGGATCAGCGGGAAAAGGTCGAACAGAAACTTCTTCATTCGGCATCCAGCGGTTCGAAGGTCAGCGACAGCGAGTTGATGCAATAGCGCAATCCGGTGGGCGGGGGACCGTCGGGGAAGACGTGGCCCAGGTGCGCATCGCAGACATTGCACAGCACTTCGGTGCGCACCATGCCATGGCTGGTGTCGGTTTCTTCGCGTACGCGGTCGGCTTCGATCGGCTCGAAATAGCTGGGCCAGCCGCAGCCGGCGTCGAACTTGGTGTCCGAGGCGAACAGTGCCGTGCCGCAACCCACGCAACGGTAGATTCCATATTGGAAGGTGTCCCAATAACGGCCGGTGAAGGCGCGTTCGGTTCCTTTCTCACGGGTGACGTGAAATTCCTGGGGGGTGAGCTGGGCGCGCCATTCGGCGTCGGTTTTGCGTACTTTTTCCATAAGGGCTTGGATAGGCGCGGAGCAAATTGGTTCGTGCATAATCCGCACCATGTTAATCGAGTTTGAACAGGCGGTCGTCCAGGGCGAGGACGGGCCGCGATTGCGCGTGCCCAGCCTGACGCTCTCGCAGCGGCGGGTCGGCATCGTCGGCCCCAATGGCGCTGGCAAAAGTACGCTGGCGCGGCTGATCAACGGCCTGGTGCTGCCAGACAGCGGGGTGGTGCGGGTCAACGGCCTGGATACCCGTCGCGAGGCCCAGGCTATCCGCCGTCAGGTAGGTTTCGTTTTTCAGAATCCGGACAACCAGATCGTGTTCCCGATCGTGCGCGAGGATCTGGATTTCGGACTCAAACCGCTGCGCCTGGCCGCCGCCGAACGTCAGGCTAGGGTGGCGGAGCATCTGCAGCGGCTGGGCATCGGGCATCTGGCCGATCGCAACAGCTATGTCCTGTCGGGCGGGGAGCGTCAGCTCGTGGCCCTGGCCGCCGTGCTGGTGCGCGAGCCGGCGCTGGTGGTCTTTGACGAACCCACCACCCAGCTGGATCTGCGCAACCGGAACCGGGTGCGCGACGCCATCGCCGCGCTCGATCCGGCAGCCTGCGTGGTCAGTCACGACCTGGAGCTGCTGGCAGATTTCGATCGCGTACTGGTGGTGTGCGAGGGCCGCATCGCAGTCGACGATACGCCTGCCCATGCCTTGCGCTGGTATCGGGAGCATTGCGGATGATGGCGCCCCTGTATGTCCCGGGCAGGAGCTGGCTGCATCGTCTGCCGGCCGCGCTCAAGCTGGCCGCGCTGGTGTCGGCCGGCATAGTGCTGTTCGCCTGGCAGAGTCTGCCCGGCATGGGGGCGGCCTGCCTGGTGGCGTGGCTGCTGGTGGCGATCACCGGGGTGCGGGCCGGCGCATTGTGGCGTCAGGTGCGCGGCATGGTCTGGATACTGCTTGCGGTCGGGCTGTTCACCTTCTGGATGGCGGATGCGCGCCAGGCCTTGCTAGTGGTGGCCCGTGCGGGGACCCTGATCGGCCTGGCGCTGGCAGTCACGTTGAGCACGCCGGTGCCGGCCATGCTGGCGGTGATCGAGCGCGTGCTGCAGCCGCTGTCGCGCTGGATCGATCCGGCGCGTGTGACGCTGGCGCTGGCGCTTTGTTTGCGTTTCATTCCCGAAATATGGCGCAATTACGAGGAAATCCGCGAGGCCCAGGCCGCGCGCGGGCTGGGGCACCACCCCCTGGCCCTGCTGGTGCCGCTGATCGTCCGCACGCTCAAGCGCGCAGAAGAGGTGGCCCAGGCCATCGATGCCCGCAGCTGATGCGGACTGTCATCCATGTTTTTCTGAACCAGGCCCCGGGGAGGGCTCCATGACCAACAAGAACCTCGTACTGGCGGCGCTGTTTGCCGCGCTCATCGTCGTGCTCAGCCTGATGCCGCCGATACCGCTGCCGGGTATCCCGGTGCCGATCACCTTGCAGACGCTCGGCGTGATGCTGGCCGGCGTGATGCTGGGACCGTGGCGCGGCCTGGCCGCCTGCCTGCTTTATCTGGCGCTGGCGGCCATCGGCCTGCCCGTGCTGCCGGGCGGGCGGGGCGGCCTGGGCGTGTTTGCCGGCCCGACCGGCGGCTTCCTGGTCGGCATGCTGCTGGGCGTTGTCGTGACGGGCCTGGTGGCGCGCGCGCTGGCGTATGGCGCAATGGCCCGGATGCTGGGCGCGTATCTTCTTGCCTGCCTGCTGGGCGGCATTCTGGCGGTCTATGCCGTGGGGGTGCCGTGGCTGGCGGCCGTGACGCAGATGGAACTGTCCAAGGCTGCGATGGCGGTGGCGGTGTTTGTGCCGGGCGATCTGATCAAGGCTCTGATCGCTTCCTGGGCGGCCTGGCGGGTCGAGCGGGTGTGGCCCTTGTTGCGGCGCTGAGATGTTCGGGATTTCCCGCAAAGACGGCGAGCCCTGTTCCCGCGAGAATTCGCCAATAACAAATGCGTTTGTTGTTTTTTTGGATGGCCCTAGGGTTGATCCCGAGGTCGATGGCCTTGCTCCATTTGATACTCTTTTAACCCTATAATATTTTTTTCTGTATAACTTTAAACAGGTTTGGCGATCCGCTTTGCGGCACACCGGGCCACCACAGGAGACATAAATCATGCGCAAGCAATCCGGCTTGTCGGCGCTGGCCGCCGCTCTCGCCCTGGCCCTGCCTCTGGCGGCTGCCGCCCAGGTCAAGGTCGGCGTCACGGTGTCGTCCACGGGGCCGGCCGCCTCGCTGGGCATCCCCGAGCGCAATACCGTTGCCCTGCTGCCCAAGGAAGTCGCCGGCCAGAAGATCGAGTGGATCGTCCTGGACGATGCCACCGACACCACCCAGGCGGTCAAGAATTCGCGCAAGCTCGCCTCCGAAGACAAGGTCGACGTTCTGGTCGGCACGTCGGTGACGCCGGGCTCGCTGGCCATGGTGGACGTGGCCGCAGAATCCAAGGTGCCGATGATCAGCGTGGCCGCCAGCGCCAAGATCGTCGAACCGGTCGACGACAAGCGTCGCTGGGTTTTCAAGACGCCGCAGAACGACGCGCTGATGGCCAGCGCTCTGGCTGACGCCATGGCCAAGTCCAAGGTCAAGACGCTGGGCTTCATCGGCTTCGCCGACGCCTACGGCGATGGCTGGCTGGCGGTGATGCAGGAGGCCGCCAAGGCCAAGGGCATCGAGGTCGTCGGCGTGGAGAAATACAGCCGCACCGACACCAGCGTTACCGGGCAGGTGCTCAAGCTGCTGGGCGCCAAGCCGGACGCCATCCTCATCGCCGGGGCGGGAACCCCTTCGGCGCTGCCGCAGAAGGAACTGAAGGCGCGCAATTATGGCGGCCTGATCTTCCAGACCCACGGCGCCGCCAACAACGACGTGCTGCGCGTCTGCGGCAAGGATTGCGAAGGCATGCTGCTGCCTGCCGGCCCGCTCCTGGTCGCCGCCCAGCTGCCCGACAGCAACCCGGTCAAGCAGTCGGCCCTGGCCTATCGCGACACCTACGAGAAGGCCCATGGCGAAGGCTCGACCAACACCTTCGGTGGCCATATGTGGGATGCCGGCCAACTGGTGGTGGCCGCCATTCCCGAGGCGATCAAATCCGGCGCCAAGCCGGGCACCCCGGAGTTTCGCGCCGCCATGCGCGACGCCCTCGAAAAGGTCCAGAACCTGGCCGTCTCGCAAGGTGTCTTCAACATGAGCCCGACCGATCATGCCGGCTTTGACGAGCGTTCGCGCGTCATGGTCAAGGTCAAGGACGGCAAGTGGCTCTACCAACCTGACCTGTAAATCGCCCCGACAGGGCGGCGCGCGGCGGCTCCTTGAAGGCCGGCGCCCGCCGTCCAGGCGTAGTATTCCGGCTGTTCTGCCGCCAGACGCACCGGCCTGTGGGCCGGTGCGCTGTATCCGCAGCGCCTGGCGAGACAATAAAAGGTCGTAAATAAGGTTGTAGTTCGATGGATTCCTCAATTGCGTTGATCCTGCTGCAAGACGGCATCGTCAACGGCGCCATCTATGCCCTGCTCGGCATGGCGCTGGTGCTGGTGTTTGCCGTCACGCGCGTTATTTTCATTCCCCAGGGCGAGTTCGTGGCATTCGGCGCGCTCACGCTGGCCATGCTGGTCGACGGCCGGGTGCCCGGCACGGTGTACCTGCTTTGCCTGCTGGGCGGGCTGGCCTTCCTGATGGAGCTGTTGCGCGCGCTGCGCACCGGCTTGTGGTCGGGCATGCCCAAAACCATCGCTGGTTACCTCGTGCTGCCGGCGCTGCTGTGGTGGATTACGACCACGTATGTCGGGGCGGGCAACTCGCTGTGGCTGAACATGCTGCTGACGCTGATCCTGGTCGTGCCCATGGGACCCATGGTTTACCGTATCGTGTACCAGCCGCTGGCCGAGGCCAGCGTGCTGGTGTTGCTGATCACATCGGTGGCGGTGCACTTTGCCCTGACCGGCCTGGCGCTGGTGTTCTTCGGCGCCGAAGGCTGGCGCACGCCGGCCTTCGTCAGCGGGCAGATCGATCTGGGCTTTGCCACCTGGTCGGCGCAAAGCCTGTTTGTGGTGCTCACCTGCGCCGTGCTGATCGTGGCGTTGTGGCTGTTCTTCGGCAAGACGCTGTACGGCCGCGCGCTGCGCGCCACCGCAGTCAACCGGCGCGGCGCCCGCCTGATGGGCATCAGCACCACTATGTCGGGCAGCCTGACCTTCACCTTGGCGGTAGGCATCGGCGCCATGTCGGGAATGCTGATCGCGCCCATCACCACGGTCTACTACGACACCGGCTTCATCATCGGCCTGAAAGGCTTCGTCGGCGCCATCATCGGCGGCCTGGCAAGCTATCCGATCGCCGCGGCCGGGTCGCTGATGGTCGGGATTCTCGAAGCTTTCTCCTCGTTCTGGGCCAGCGCCTACAAGGAAGTCATCGTCTTTACCCTGATCATTCCGGTTCTTGTCTGGCGTTCGTTCGGCAGCCGCCACGTGGATGATGAGGAATAAACCATGAACCGTATTCTTCTTGCCGTATTCGTCATCATCATCGCGGCGTTGCCGGCCGTCTCGGCCACGCCCGAGTTCTGGATCACTCAACTTAACTACATCGGGCTGGCCAGCCTGGTAGCTCTTGGCCTGGTGCTGCTGACCGGCGTCGGCGGCCTGACCTCCTTTGGCCAGGCCGCCTTTGTGGGCCTGGGCGCCTACACCACCGCCTATCTGACCACGCAGTACGGCACGTCGCCCTGGCTGAGCCTGGGCGTGGGCTTGTTGCTGACCGCGGGCGTGGCCTTCTTTCTGGGCCTGATCACTCTGCGCCTGTCGGGGCACTTCCTGCCGCTGGGCACCATTGCCTGGGGGCTGTCGCTCTTCTATCTGTTCGGCAACCTGGATTTTCTGGGCAAGCATGACGGCATCGCCGGCATCGAGCCGTTGTCGCTGTTCGGCATCTCGCTGGCCGGGGGGCGGGAGATCTATTACCTGATCTGGGCGCTGCTGCTGCTGGCGCTCTGGGCGACCCGCAATCTGCTGGACTCGCGCCCCGGGCGGGCCATCCGCGCGCTCAAGAATGGCGCCGGCATGGCCGAGTCCATGGGGGTGAACACCGAGAGCTACAAGATCATCATCTTCGTGTGGGCAGCCCTGCTGGCCTGCCTGTCCGGGTGGATCTACGCGCACATGCAGCGTGCCGTGAGCCCCAGCCCCTTCGGCCTGAACTACGGTATCGAGTACCTGTTCATGGCGGTGATCGGAGGGGCGGCCCATGTCTGGGGCGCGGTGCTGGGCTCGGCCGTGATCCTTGGCCTGAAAGACCAGTTGCAGAACTGGTTGCCCAAGCTGCTGAACACCGACACCAACATCGAGCTGGTGGCGTTCGGGGTGTTGATGATCCTGGTGCTGCAATACGCCAGCAATGGCTTGTGGCCCATTCTGTCTGGCTGGTGGGCCCGCCTGACCGGCGCGGCGGCTGCGCAGCGTCTGCAGGCCCCGCCGCCGCAAGCGCCGCCGCTGCCGCAACGCGCCCGTCCGAGCGCAGGCGAACTGGTCCTCGAGGTCGACGCCATACGCAAGGAGTTCGGCGGGCTGGTGGCAGTCAATGACATCAGCTTCCAGGTCAAGGCAGGAGAGATCGTCGGCCTGATCGGCCCGAACGGCGCGGGCAAGAGCACCACCTTCAACCTGATCAGCGGCGTGCTGCCGGTCACCCGTGGCGAAGTGCGTTTCCTGGGCGAGCGCACCGACGGGCTGTCGGCGCGTGCGATCGCGCAGCGCGGCGTGGGCCGCAGCTTCCAGCATGTGCAGTTGCTGCCGACCATGACCGTACTGGAGAACGTGGCGCTCGGCGCGCACATGCGCACCGAGGTCGGCGTGCTCGCCGGCGCTCTGCACACGGATCGCGCCCGTGAGGCCCAGTTGCTGCATGAAGCGGCGGTGCAGCTGCGCCGCGTGGGCCTGGGCGATTATCTTTATGAGCAGGCAGGAAACCTGGCCCTGGGCCAGCAGCGCATCCTGGAGATCGCGCGGGCGTTGGCCTGCGATCCGGTGCTGCTGTTGCTGGACGAGCCGGCCGCAGGCCTGCGTTACAAGGAAAAGCAGGAGCTTGCCCAGGTGCTGGAGCAATTGCGTGCCGAGGGCCTGAGCATCCTGCTGGTGGAACACGATATGGATTTTGTGATGCGCCTGACCAATCACCTGGTCGTCATGGATTTCGGTACCAAGCTGGCCGAAGGCGTGCCGGCCGAGGTGCAGCAGAATCCGGCGGTGCTGGAGGCCTATCTGGGCGGGATCGACGACGATCTGCCCGAGGCCGATCAGGCCAAACCGGCGGCAGTGGGAGGCGTGCAATGAGCGCGGTGCTGGATGTGCGCGGGCTGTCGGCCCGTTATGGCAAAGTCGGCGCTTTGAATGACGCCGCCCTGCAGGTGCCGGCGGGCAGTATCGTCACGGTGATCGGCGCCAATGGCGCCGGCAAGTCGACCATGCTCAATGCGATCATGGGCTCGCTGCCGCAGTCAGGGCATGCCAATGGCCAGGTGCAGTATGCCGGCCAGGAAGTCGGCAGCTGGGCGGTCGAGCGGCGGGTCTCGGCAGGCATGTCGCTGGTTCCCGAACGGCGGGAGCTGTTCGGCAGCATGTCGGTCGAAGACAACCTGTTGCTGGGCGGCTTCAGGCGCTATCGCGCCCGCGAGGCGGGCTGGCGCGATACGCTGGATGAAGTATTCGAGCTGTTCCCGCGCCTGCGCGAGCGGCGTCAGCAGCAGGCCGGTACTCTGTCGGGCGGCGAGCGCCAGATGCTGGCGGTGGGTCGTGCGCTCATGGCCAAGCCGCAACTGCTCATGCTCGATGAGCCGAGTCTGGGCCTGGCGCCGCGTATCGTGCGCGAGATCTTCCACATCATTGCGCGGCTGCGTGAAACCGGTGTGGCGATTCTGCTGGTCGAGCAGAATGCCCGCGCAGCCCTGCAAGTGGCCGACTACGGCTATGTGCTGGAAACCGGTGAGATCGTGCTGCATGGTCCGGCGCGCGAGCTGGCCGGCAATCCGCGTGTCATCGAAAGCTATCTGGGCCTGGGCAAGCAGCACTGACCCGAGGCGAATGAAAAAGCCGGGCCAGGCCCGGCTTTTTTATTCAGGCGCGTACGCCCTGGCGGGCATAATCCATGTAAAGCGAATAGGCGCGACGCGCCATCGGGCCCTGCGCCAGCTCGCGCTGTTCGACCCGGTTGACGTGCATCACCTTGGCGTAGTTGCCGGTAGAGAACACTTCGTCGGCGGTCTCGATGTCGGCGCGCGTCAGGCTGCGCTCCTGGACATCGACGCCGTCGGCACGCAGCAGGGCCAGTACGCGCTGGCGCGTGATGCCGTTCAGGAAAGTGCCGTTGTGCACCGGCGTGGCCACGATGCCGTCCTTGGCGATCCAGAGGTTGCTTGAAGCGAATTCCGCGATATGGCCGTCGCCGTCGCACATGATGGCGTTGTCGAAACCGCGTGCGTTGGCCTCGGCGATGGCGCGCTGGCCGTTGGGGTAGAGGCAGGACGCCTTGGCATCCGTCGGGGCCATGTTCGGCCAGGAGCGAGCGAAGCTCGAGAACCCGGCGGAAAAGCCCGCTTGCGGCCCGGGCATGGGCACCTTGAAGACATGCAGCACGAACTGCGTGCGGGCGGCATCCGGCAGCAGAAAGCCGTCGGCGCAGTAGAACATCGGCTTGATGTACAGCGCGCTGCCGGCCGGAAAGCGCGCCACGGCCTCGCGGCACAGGCGTTCGATCTCGCGGGCGTCGATGGCCGGTTTCATCAGCATGCGCTCGGCCGACCGGATCACCCGCTGGCAATGCAGATCGAGGTCGGGCAGCAGCCCGTCGAAGGCGCGCGCGCCGTCAAATACCATGCTTGCCATCCAGAAAGCATGGTCGGCCGGACCCAGCAGCTTGGGGTTGTCGGTCAGCCACTGACCGTCGTGCCAGAAAAGCGCATCCATCGTGGATTCATCCTTGTTCATCAGGCGCTGTGCGCGCCAAGAAAGAGAGCATACCGCGTCCGATGACCGGGTCTGGGCAGGGACGCCGCAGGAAAAACAAACCCGCCTTGTGGGCGGGTTTGAGACAGGCTGAGAGGGGGTCAGGCGCGTGCCGCGCGGCGGCGCTGGCGCCAGGCGTCGAGTTCGCCAACCAGGCCGCGGCGGAAGGCCATGACGCAGATCACGAAGATCAGGCCGATCACGATGGTGACCGACTCGCCCAGGCGCAGGAACCAGTCTACGCCGGTCAGTTTGGCCATGAACATGCCGAAGTCGCCCACCTTGTTTTCCAGCAGCACCACCAGCAGCGCGCCGATGATGGGGCCGGTCAGGGTGCCCAACCCGCCGATGAGCGTCATCAGGATGACCAGGCCTGACATCTGCCAGGTGGCGTCGGACAGGGTGGCCGAGACGAACACCAGGGTCTTGGCCGCGCCTGCCAGCCCGGCGATGCCGGCCGACAGCACGAAGGCCAGCAGTTTGAAGCGGTCGGTGTCATAGCCCAGCGAAATGGCACGCGGCTCATTCTCGCGCAGCCCTTTGAGCACCTGGCCGAAGGGCGAGTGCACGGTGCGCCAGATGATGAAGTAGCCGATCGCAAAGATGCCCATCACCACGTAGTAGAGGTTCAGGTCATTGGAGAGATCCAGGACGCCGCCCAGCAGCGAACCGCGCGGCACGCCCTGCAGGCCGTCTTCGCCGCCGGTGAAATGCGCCTGCAGAAAGAAGAAAAACACCATCTGCGACAGCGCCAGGGTGATCATGGCGAAGTAGATGCCGCTACGCCGGATGGCCAGGATTCCCATGCCCAGGCCGAGCAGGGCGGCGACCAGCACGCCGAACAGCAGGCCGAACTCGGTCGGCCAGCCCCACACCTTGAGGGCGTGCCCGGTGGCGTACGCGGCGCTGCCCAGAAACGCGGCGTGTCCGAAGGAAAGCAGGCCGGTGTATCCCAGCAGCAGGTTGAAGGCGCAGGCGAACAGGGCGTAGCACATCACCTTCATGGCGAAGATGGGATACACGCCCAGCATCGGCAGCGCGGCCACGACAATGATGGCGGCGGCATAGCCCAGTAGTTGACGGTTCATTTTTCCTTCCCGAACAGTCCGGCCGGACGCAGCAGCAGCACGATGGCCATGATGATGAAAACGACGGTGCTGGAGGCTTCGGGCCAGAACACCTTGGTCAGACCTTCGATTACGCCCAGCCCCAGGCCGGTGACGATGGCGCCCATGATCGAGCCCATGCCGCCGATCACGACCACGGCGAACACCACGATGATGAGGTTGGAGCCCATCAGCGGCGAAATCTGCAGCACCGGGGCGGCCAGCACGCCGGCAAACCCGGCCAGCGCCACGCCGAAGCCGTAGGTGAGGGTGATCATGCGCGGCACGTTCACGCCGAACGCCTCCACCAGGCGCGGATTCTCGGTGCCGGCGCGCAGCAGGGCGCCCAGGCGGGTTCGTTCGATCACGTACCAGGTGGCCAGGCACACCACCAGCGAAGCCACCACGACCCAGCCGCGATAGATGGGCAGGATCATGAAGCCCAGGTTGGTGGCGCCGCGCAGCAGTTCCGGCGTGGGATAGGGCTGGCCCGACACGCCATAGACGCTGCGGAACAGGCCTTCGATCAGCAAGGTGAGGCCGAAGGTGAGCAGCAGGCCATAGAGGTGGTCCAGCTTGTAGAGGTGGCGCAACAGCAGGCGTTCGATCACGATGCCGAACAGCCCCACCACCAGCGGCGCGACGACCAGCATGACCCAGTAGTTCAGGCCCAGATAGGCCAGACCCATCCAGGTCAGGAAGGCGCCCACCATGTACAACGCGCCGTGCGCGAAGTTGATGACGTTGAGCAGACCGAAAATGACTGCCAGTCCCAAGGAGAGCATGGCATAGAACGAACCGTTGACCAGACCGAGCAGCAGTTGCCCTAGCAATGCTTGTATCGGGATGCCGAAAATTTCAGTCATCGTAAAAACATCCTGCGCGTGCAAAAAAGGGGTTGAAGATCAGTGGCCGGCGCCGCCCGCGGGCAGTACCGGCCACGGTCATGCGGGGTTATTTCTTGATCAGCTTGCAGGTCGACTCGGACGGCTTGGTGTAGATCTCCTCACCCGGCAGCGTGGCGATGACGTTGTAGTAATCCCAGGGACCCTTGGATTGCTCCGGGGTCTTCACCTGCATGAGATACATGTTGTAGACCATGCGCCCGTCATCGCGGATGTAGCCACCCTGCGTGAAGAAGTCGTTGATCTTGTTGCCCTTCATCCACTTCATGATGGCGTCGCCATCGTCGGTGCCGGTTTCCTTGACGCCCTTCAGGTAGAAGGAGACGGCAGAGTAGTCGGCAGCCTGCAGCATGGAGGGCTTGCGCTTGATCTTGTCTTCGAAGCGCTGAGCCCAGGCACGCGAGGCATCCGATTGGTTCCAGTACCAGCCGTCGGTCAGATACATGCCCTTGGTGGCTTCCAGGCCAAGGGAGTGGATGTCATTGATGAACACCAGCAGACCGGCCATCTTCATGGTGTTGGTCACGCCGAATTCGTTGGCCGCCTTGATCGAGTTGATCGTGTCGCCGCCGGCGTTGGCCAGCCCCAGGATCTGGGCCTTGGAAGCCTGGGCCTGTAGCATGAAGGAAGAGAAGTCCGAGGCGCCCAGCGGCGCGCGAACCTGGCCCTTGACCTCGCCGCCGGCGGCCTTGACCACGGCGGCGGTATCGCGTTCCAGCGCATGGCCGAAGGCGTAGTCGGCGGTCAGGAAGAACCAGGTCTTGCCGCCGTCCTTGACCACGGCCGAGCCGGTGCCGCGCGCCAGCGCCACGGTGTCGTAGGCATAGTGAACGGTGTACGGCGAACACTGCGAATTGGTGAGATCGGAAGCCCCGGCGCCAATGGCGATGAAGGGCTTTTTCTTCTCGGTGGCGACCTGCGCCATGGCCAGGCTGGCCGCCGAGTTGGTGCCGCCGATCAGGACATCCAGGTGCTGCTGATCGAACCACTCGCGCGCCTTGGCCGAGGCGATATCGGCCTTGTTCTGGTGATCGGCGGTGATCAGTTCGATCTTTTTCCCGTTGACGTTGCCGCCGGCGTCTTCGATGGCCATGCGAATGGCTTCGACGCCGCCGCGTCCGTCAATATCCGAATAGACGCCGGACATGTCGGTGATGAAACCGATGCGCAGAACGTCGTCGCTGATGGATTGGGCCTGGGCGGATAGCCCAAGGGTTCCCAGGCCCGCCAGGGCCAGTGCAGCTGGAAGGATGTGCAGCTTCATGGGGTGACTCCTAGAGGAGTTGCGGCCGGTCGGCCAAGGGGGTCATACGCCCAGCAATTCGTTGAGCGAGTCCTGTTTCTCGGGCAATTGTTCGGCGCTGAATTGTTCGACGATCTCGCCATGCTCCATGACGTAGAAGCGATCGGCCAGCGGTGCGGCAAACCGGAAGTTCTGCTCGACCATCACGATGGTGTAGCCACGCGCCTTGAGCGCGGTGATCATGCGACCGAGGGCCTGCACGATCACCGGAGCGAGGCCTTCCGAGATTTCGTCCAGCAGCAGCAGGTTGGCGCCGGTGCGCAGGATCCGGGCGACCGCGAGCATCTGCTGTTCGCCGCCCGACAGTCGGGTGCCCGGCGAGTGGCGACGCTCGTGCAGGTTGGGGAACATGTCGTAGATCTCGGCCAGCGACATGCCGCCACCCAGCGCTCCGCCGACCGGCGGCGGCAGCAGCAGGTTTTCTTCGCAGGACAGGCTGGCGAAGATGCCGCGCTCTTCGGGGCAGTAACCCACGCCGAGGTGGGCCACCTTGTGCGTGGCCAGATCGATGGCTTCGGTGCCGTGGATGCGGACCGAGCCTGTGCGCGAGCCGGTCAGGCCGAGGATGGCGCGCAGGGTGGTGGTGCGCCCGGCGCCGTTGCGTCCCAGCAGGGTGACGACTTCGCCCTGATTGATGTTCAGGTTCACGCCATGCAGGATATGTGACTCGCCATACCAGGCCTGCAGGTCGCGGATCTCCAGTGCGGGAGTGCTCATGCATGGGCTCCTTCGAGTTCGCCTTCGGTTGTTCCCATATAGGCTTGCATGACGGCAGGGTGCCGCGACACTTCGGCGTACGTGCCTTCGGCCAGCACCGCCCCGCGAGCCAGAACCGTGATGGTGTCGGCGATCGAGGAGATCACCTTCATGTTGTGTTCGACCATGAGGATGGTGCGGCCGGCGCTCACGCGCTTGATGAGTTGCGTGACCCGATCCACGTCTTCGTGGCCCATGCCCTGCGTGGGTTCATCCAGCAGCATGAGCTCGGGCTCCATGGCCAGGGTGGTGGCGATCTCCAGGGCGCGCTTGCGGCCATAGGGCAGATTGACCGTGATCTCGTCGGCAAAGTCGCCCAGGTCGACCTCTTCGAGCAGCGCGCGCGCCGGCTCGTCGAGTTCGCTGAGGATTTTCTCGCTGCGCCAGAAGTGATAGGACAGGCCGGTACGGCGCTGCAGACCCAGGCGTACGTTCTCGAGCACGGACAGGTGCGGGAATACGGCCGAGATCTGGAAGGAACGGATCACGCCGCGGCGTGCGATCTGCGCCGGCCGTTCGCGCGTGATGTCCAGGCCATTGAAATGGATGCTGCCCGACGTCGGAGAGAGAAACTTGGTCAGCAGGTTGAAGCAGGTTGTCTTGCCGGCCCCGTTGGGCCCGATCAAGGCATGGATATGCCCGCGCTTGACGCGCAGATTGACGTTATTGACCGCGACAAAGCCACGGAATTCCTTCGTCAACCCTTTTGTCTCCAGGATCGTATCGTCCATTCAGCTGCACCCGCGTTGGCGTTCTTTGAAAGAGTGAAGCTGAGTATGCGATACCTGTCCCGGTGCATGCCATGAGGGTTTCTCATAGGTTTTGCGCTGCGCCATGAAAGATTGTCAACCAGGCGACATTGCTGCGCGTTGCGGGGCGCTTGGCGGCGCGTTGGCCGCCGTTGCGGCGCACAAACAAGATCGGACTCATGCCGATCTCAGGGCCTGAGAATCAGGCAGGAGTCTTGGACTTGAACTCGCACAGATCCGAGATGCCGCACTGCGGACACTTCGGCTTGCGGGCCACACAGATGTAGCGGCCGTGCAGGATGAGCCAATGATGCGCGTCCAGCAGGAATTCACGCGGTACGAATTTCATCAGCTTGAGCTCGACCTCCAGCACATTCTTGCCGGGTGCCAGGCCGGTGCGGTTGGAAACCCGGAAGATGTGCGTGTCGACCGCCATGGCCAGCTCGCCGAAGGCGGTGTTGAGCACCACGTTGGCGGTCTTGCGCCCCACCCCGGGCAGCGCCTCCAGCGCCTCGCGCGTGCGTGGAACCTCACCCTGGTGCTGCTCCAGGATGATGCGGCTGGTGGCGATGGCGTTCTTGGCTTTGCTGCGGAACAGCCCGATCGTCTTGATGCATTCGGTCAGGCCGGCCTCGCCCAGTTCGACCATGCCCTGCGGCGTGCCGTGTGTGGGGAAGAACTTGCGCGTGGCAATGTTGACGGACCGGTCGGTGGCCTGGGCGGACAGCAGCACGGCGATCAGCAACTGGAATGGCGTGTCGTACTCCAGCTCGGTGGTGGGCTTGGGGTTGGCGGCTTTCAGGCGCTCGAAGATCTCACGGCGTTTGGCGGCGTTCATGGGGCGGATACTCAGGGGCGCGGGTTGCGACGGGCGCGGGCGCGGGCCAGGGCGGCGGCAATGGCGTCGCGCTTGGCCTGGTCCGTCTGCGCGTCAGGCGTGGTGGGGGGCGGCCGCGTATCGGCCGCAGCGTCGCCGGTGTCGGCCATCAGGCGGGCATTGGCGGCCGACTCCTGCGCCAGCCGGCTGGCCCGCGCCTGGTGGCGCTGACGTCCCTGGGCCGCATCGGCGGGTGTCCAGGCGCGCCCGGCGGGCACCATTTCGATGCAATCGACCGGACAGGGGGCCACGCACAGATCGCAGCCGGTGCACAGATCCGGCAGCACGGTATGCATTCGCTTGTTGGCCCCCAGGATGGCGTCCACCGGGCAGGCGCGGATGCACAGGGTACAGCCGATGCAATGGGCTTCATCGATGCGGGCGACCAGCAAGGGGCCCGGTTCGCCCCGGCTGCGGTCCAGCGGGATTTCGGGAAGCTGCAGCAAGGCGGCCAGCGCCGCCACGCCGGCCTGATCGCCAGGCGGACAGCGATTGATCGGGGCGCTGCCCTCGCTGAGGGCCTGCGCATAGGGACGGCAGCCGTCATAGCCGCATTTGGTGCATTGGGTCTGCGGCAGCAGGGCGTCGATGCGGTCGGTAAGAGAAAGAGGCATAGAAAAAAGCAACGGGCCCGCAGGCCCGTCGGGGTGGCGGCGCGGCCGTTCTAGGCGCTGCGGATGAATTCGGCGATTTTAGGACACACCAGCTCGCGCCAGCGTCGTCCGGAGAAAATCCCGTAATGGCCCGCGCCCTGCACGGTGTAATGGCTCTTGCGCGCAGCAGGAATGCCGCTGCACAGCCGGATCGCGGCACGCGTCTGGCCCTGCCCGGAAATATCGTCCAGCTCCCCTTCGACGGTCAGCAGGGCGGTCTTGCGGATGGCCTGCGGGCGCACCCGTTGTCCGTCCACCTCCCAGGTGCCTTCCGGCAGGCGGAACTCCTGGAACACGCTGCGGATGGTGTCCAGGTAGAACTCGGCCGGCATGTCCAGCACTGCGTTGTATTCGTCGTAGAAGCGACGATGGGCGGCGGCGTCGCTGTCGTCGCCGCGCAGCAGGTGCAGATAGAAGTCGTAGTGCGACTTCAGGTGGCGATCCGGGTTCATGGCCATGAACCCGGCGTGTTGCAGAAAGCCCGGGTAGACCTTGCGGCCGGCGCCAGGGTAATTCAGCGGCACGGCGTGGATCAGCTGGGATTCGAACCAGCTGTAGGGCTTGGTGGTCGCCAGATTGTTGACCTGGGTGGGCGATTCGCGCGGATCGATGGGGCCGCCCATCATCACCATGCTGCGGGGCTGCACCGGCTCGCCGGCCTCGGCCATCAGCGAGATCGCCGCCAGCACCGGCACGGTCGGCTGGCACACGGAAATGACGTGCACGTCGTCATCGGCGCCCAGGTGGCGGATGAAATCCTGCACATAGCGCACGTAGTCGTTCAGATGGAACGGCCCGGCACTCAACGGCACCATGCGGGCGTCGACCCAGTCCGTCACATAGACGTCATGGGCGGGCAGCAGGGCGCGCACCGTTTCGCGCAGCAGCGTGGCATGGTGGCCCGACAGCGGCGCCACCAGCAGGACGCGCGGATCCTTGCGGCCCTTGGTGCGGCGTTGATCGCGCTTGAAGTGCACCAGGCGGCAGAAAGGGCGATCCATCACGACCGATTCCAGCACCTTGACCGCCTGCCCGTCGACGGTGGTCGTTCCCAGACCCCATTCGGGCTTGCGGTATTCCTTGCCGAGGCGATGCATCAACTCACAGCTGGCCGCCAGCTGGCGCGACAGCGGTGTGTAGGCCAGCGGGCTGAACGGGCTGGAAAACAGTTGCGAACCCGCATCCGAGAATGCGACCAGGGGGCGCATGAACGCCCGCTGCATTTCATGCAATTCGTACAGCATCAGGCAGAAGTCCTAGTCAAGCAGAGGCCTATCATTGCCGTGGAATATAACGGTATTTCGACAATGTCTGTGCCTCAGTCCTATTGGACGTCGAACTGTTGCGAAAACGCAGCGTAAAACCCGGGTTTACCAGTAATTTTCGACGGCCAGGTTGCCCGGTATGCCGCGCCGACCCGGTGCGAAGCCGCGTTCGGCCAGCAGTTTCCGGGCATCGGAAAGCATTGCAGGGTTGCCGCAAAGCATGATTTTCACCTGCGCCGGATCGAGGGCCTCCCCCAGCAGGGTTTCCAGGCGGCCGTCGGCCAGCAGCGCGGTGAGCCTTGCCTGCGGGGTGTCGGGCAGGGCCTCGCGCGTGGCCACGGGCAGGTAGCGCAGTTTGTCCGGCCGCTGGGCGAAGTAGGCGGCCAGGGCGGGGTTGTCGGGCAGGCGTTCGATCTCGTCGCGATAGGCGAGTTCTTCGGCATGGCGCACACCGTGCACGACCACGATGCGGTCAAAGCGCGCCCAGGTGGCCGGGTCGCGCAGCATCGACAGATAGGCGGACAGCCCCGTTCCCGATGCCAGCAGCCAGAGCGAGCCGCCCGCCTCGAAACGATCCAGGGTCAGGAAACCAAAGGGCTTTTTCTCGACATAGAGCGCGTCGCCTTCGCGCAGCTGCGCCATGCGAGGGCTGAACTCGCCTTCGGGCACCACAATGGAGTAGAACTCCAGCTCGGGTTCGTCAGGCGCGCTCACCATCGAATAGGCACGCCACAGCGTCGGCTCGGCATCCGGCATATCGGCGGCCGGCAGCCCGACGCGGGCGAATTGGCCGGCCTGGAAGGCGAAGCCCGGATCCCGCGTGACCCGCAGGGAAAACAGCTTCCCCGGAACCCAGGGGCGGACGGCGGTGACGATCTGGCGCGTGTATTTGGTATCGGTCATGCGGAGGCGGCCTTGGCGGAAGACATCCGCATGGGGCCTGAAATCAGCGTTCGAGGTATTGCAGCTTGTCCTGTACGCCATTCCATTCGTCGGCGTCGGGCATGGGCTTCTTGGCGCGGCTGATGCTGGCGAACTGAGGCGACAGTTCGGCGTTCAGGGCGATGAATTTCATCTGATCCTGCGGAACGTCTTCTTCCGCATAGATCGCATTGGCCGGGCATTCGGGAATGCAGACAGCGCAGTCGATGCATTCGTCAGGATCGATCACCAGGAAGTTGGGACCCTCACGAAAACAGTCGACCGGACACACGTCCACGCAATCGGTGTACTTGCATTTGATACAGTTTTCGGTAACAACGTGAGTCATTCTGGGAGCTCCGGGAGCAAACGGGCCTTATCTTGTGATTGCCGGGATTTTACCCGAGCGCGGCGCGGCGGGCCGATAACCCGGGATGGCGGCAGGGTGGGGAGAAGGAAAATGGCCCGATATGCTATGGTTCGCGAAATGTCCGGTGACGCATCATGATTATCACTTCGCTGCTCGACACCGACCTGTACAAGTTCAGCATGATGCAAGTGGTGCTGCACCACTTCCCAGCCGCGCAGGTCGAGTATCGCTACAAATGCCGCAACGCCGGGGTGGACCTGCGCCCCTATCTGGATGAAATCCGCGCGGAAGTGCACGCCCTGTGCCAGCTGCGCTTCACCGATGCCGAGCTCGAGTATCTGCGCGGGCTGCGCTTCATCAAGAGCGATTTCGTCGACTTCCTGGGCCTGTTCCACCTGCCCGAGCGCTGCATCACCATCGAGGAAGGTCAGGGGCCGGGAGAAATCTCGATCACGGTGCGCGGCCCGTGGCTGCACACCATTCTGTTTGAGATCCCCGTACTGGCCATCGTCAACGAGGTCTACTTCCGCAACAGTCAGCCCGCACCCGACTGGGAAGAAGGCCGCCAGCGGCTGCAGTCCAAGATGCACCTGGTGCTCGACGATCCGGCCTTGGCCGATTTCCGGGTGGCAGAGTACGGCACGCGCCGGCGTTTTTCCAAACGTTGGCATGAGGAGGTCGTGGCCACCATGAAGACGCAGATGGGGCCGCATTTCGCCGGCACCAGCAACGTGCTGCTGGCCATGCAGCACGACGTGCGTCCGCTGGGCACCATGGGGCATGAGTACCTGCAGGCCTGTCAGGCGCTGGGTCCGCGCCTGCGTGATTCGCAGGTGTTCGCTCTGGAGGTCTGGGCCAAGGAGTACCGTGGCGACCTCGGTATCGCGCTATCCGATGTCTATGGCATGGATGCCTTCCTGCGCGATTTCGACATGTATTTCTGCAAGCTTTTCGATGGCGCGCGCCATGACTCCGGCGACCCGTTCGTCTGGGGCGAACGGTTGCTTGCGCACTATCGCGAGAACCGTGTCGATCCGCGCGACAAGACCCTGGTATTCTCCGATTCGCTGACTTTTCCGCGCGCCATCGAGCTGGCCCGTCAGTTTGCCGGGCGCTGTAAAGTGTCTTTCGGCATCGGGACCAACCTCACCAACGATCTCGGGCACGAGCCCCTGCAGATCGTGATGAAGATGGTGCGCTGCAATGGTCAGCCTGTGGCCAAGGTGTCGGACGCGCCGGAAAAAACCATGTGCGACGATCCGGCATATCTGGCGTATCTTCGGCAGGTTTTCCAGCTGCCGCCGGCCTGATTCCTTTCAATTTATCCGTTAAGGGGTAGTTTATGAGCAGCATCAAGCGCTTCAACGTCGAAAAGCGCCTGTCCGACATGGCGATCTACAACGGCGTGGCCTATCTGGCCGGCCAGGTGCCCGATGACGCGTCGCTGGACATGGTCGGCCAGACCGAACAGGTCCTGGCGACCATCGACCGCCTGCTGGCCGAGGCCGGCACCGACAAGACCAAGATCCTGCTGGCCCAGATCTACGTGGCCAACATGAAGGAATTCGACGCGATGAACAAGGCCTGGGACGCCTGGGTCGCACCTGGCAACTCGCCTCCCCGCGCCACGGTCGAAGCCCGTCTGGCCAATCCCGACTACAAGGTCGAGATCGTCGTGACGGCCGCCATCGCCTGAACGGTGGCGCCAGGAGCCGTGCCGGCATGGCCGGCTCCTCAGGCTCAGGCGGCCAGCAGCAGCGTGGCCGCCAGCAATCCCCCCAACTCCTGCGCCTGCGCGCGTGCCGTCCCGTCCAGGGTCTTGGGCGCGAGGATGGCCTGCGGCGTCTGCGCGCCATTGCGCACGATGAGCGGCGCGGCGCACAGGCGCAGGCGCCATCCGGTGCAGATCCGTTCGGTCTGGCGTGCCGCACCCGCCCCGTCGGTGCCCGCGCTGATGGCGATGCCATACGGGCGTCCGGCCAGGGCGTCTCCTACCGGATAGTAGTGACGGTCGAAAAAGGCCTTCATTTCGCCGCTCAGGCTGGCAAGGTTCTCGGGGGCGCAAAAGAGCAGGCCGTCGGCCTGCAGCAATTCCTCCAGGGTGGCCTGTTCGGCCGGCAGCTCGCATATCTGCAGCTGCGCCTGCATCTGGTGCGCGGCATCACGGGCGCCCTCGGCCATGGCGCGGGCCAGTTGCCGCGCCGCGCCGGTGCGGGAATGCCAGATGATGGTCAGCGTCTTCATGGGCAGCCCTACGCCGGATCCTGCCGGTAGTATTGCCGCAGCAGCCCATACCATTCGGGCAGGGCCTGTTGCAGGGGCAGGGGAGCGGCAAAGAAGTGTTCTGAGCTCACGGCGAAGAACTCGGCCTCGTCGCTGGCCGCATAGGGGTCCAGGGGCAGGGCTTCATACCAGGGGTCGGCCGTCGGGCTTTCAGGGTCGATGTGCGCGGGGATGGCCGCCTCGATGTCTTCCAGCCAGGTGCGGAACTGCTCCAGGCTCTGCCCGAGCACCTGTTGCCAGCGGCGCGGCTCCAGTTCGGGGTGGGCGCCCAGCGCCGGCATGCCGTCGGCGCCGCCGGCGCGCAGATCGAGCTTGTGGGCGAACTCATGGATCACGACGTTGAATGCACCTTCCGTCTGGATGGCGTCGTCCCATGACAGGATCACCGGACCGCCGTCCCAGGCCTGTCCGGCGGCTTCCTCGAGGAACTCATGCACCACGCCGTCTTCATCCTGCATCACCTGGGGGATGGCGAAGCCGGCAGGATAGACGATGATCTCATCCCAGCCTTCATAGAGCTGGGGCTCCAGCATGAGCACCGGCAACGCGGCCTGGGCGCAGATCGACAGGCGCATGAAGTCGGTCATGACCAGGCCGGCCGCGCCATTGATCTGTTTGCTGGCCAGCAGCCAGGCTGTGCGCGCCAGCAGTTCCTGGCGCTGTTGCGCGTCCAGGCGGGCAAAGAATCCGTGGGCCTGCAGCACCTGCTGCCACAGCGCGGGCGGGACGCGGGCCTGCATCTGCCCGACCTGCGCCGGCGAAGCCCCGCGGCCCCTCAACCATCTCAACATATCCATATTCCTTTGCCGTGCCGCCACTGGCGGCGAAAGCGTTCGAGCCTTAGTGTAGAGTGTGCGAAATATTCCTTGAATCCCTGTTTCCGCCGTCCGTATTGCGTCTGCCCGTCGCCATGCCCGTCCTGCCAGAGACCCCGCCCTCCGTGCCATTCGATTCGACCTGGCTGCAGGCCGCCGTCGCGGGCCTGGATGAGGCCGGGACAGCACTGCTGCAGCGCGCCGTGGCCTGGGCCGAACCGCGCTTTGAAGGGCAGGCGGCCGCCACCGGAGAGCCGCTGGCGCGCCATGGCGCCGGGGTGGTGCGCATTCTGGCCGAGTTGCATACCGATGCCGCCACCCGGGTGGCGGCCCTGCTTGCGGCCTTGCCCACTGACCTGAATGCGCCGCCTGCGCGCAATGATCCGGTCACGGTCGATTTCGGTGTCGAGATCGCCCGTCTGGTGCAGGGCTCGCGTGCGCTGCTGCGGCTGGGTATCGTGGCACGCCAGGCCAGCGACAGCGAGGCCGAGTCGGGCGCCCAGAAGGAAATGCAGCGCAAAATGCTGCTGGCTATGGCGGCGGATCTGCGCATCGTCCTGATGCGGCTGGCCTCGCGGCTGCAGACGCTGCTCTGGTATGCCGAGAGCAAGACCCCATGCGCGCCTGGCTTCGCGCGCGAAACCCTGGATCTGTACACGCCGCTGGCCAATCGGCTGGGGATCTGGCAGATCAAGTGGGAAATGGAAGACCTCGCTTTCCGCTTCCTGGAGCCCGAGCGCTACAAGCAGATTGCCCGGCTCCTGGAGGAAAAGCGCGTCGAGCGTGAAGCCTTCATTGCCGAGACCATCGCCACGGTGCAGCAGGCGCTGGCGGCGGCGGGTATCAAGGGCGAGGTGAGCGGGCGGCCCAAACACATCTACAGCATCTGGAACAAGATGCGCCTGAAGGGCCTGGACTTCAGCCAGATGTTCGACCTGAGGGCCTTGCGCATCATCGTCAACGATGTGCGCGACTGCTACGGCGCGCTGGCCCTGATCCACGAAATGTGGACGCCTCTGCCCGAAGAGTTCGACGACTACATCTCGCGGCCCAAGCCCAATGGCTATCGCTCGCTGCACACGGTGGTGATCGATGCACAGGGGCGTGCCTTCGAGGTGCAGATCCGCACGCATGAAATGCACCAGTTCGCCGAGTACGGCATGGCGGCCCACTGGCGCTACAAGGAGGCCGGGCCTCGGGGCGGACAGGTCGCCGCTTCCAGCGACTACGATCGTCAGCTTTCCTGGATGCGCCAGTTGCTGGCCTGGAACCAGGATGTGGAAACCGCCGGGCAGGCCGGACGTCAGGCCGACGAGCGCATCTACGTTCTGACGCCCCAGGCGCGCGTGATCGAGCTGCCGGTAGGTGCGACGCCAGTCGATTTCGCCTATCACCTGCATACCGACCTCGGTCATCGTTGCCGGGGGGCGCGCGTGGACGGGCAGATGGTGCCGCTGCAGACCCGCCTGTCGACCGGCCAGACCGTCGAAGTCATCGCCGCCAAGTCGGGCGGCCCTTCGCGTGATTGGCTCAACACTCAGCTGGGCTATCTGGCCAGCCCGCGCGCGCGCGCCAAAGTGCGCATGTGGTTCAACGCCATCGAGTTGCAGCAGCGCATCACGCAGGGCCAGGCCCTGGTCGAGAAAGAGCTTCAGCGCCTGGGCAAGACCGCGGTCAACCAGGAGCAGCTTGCCCAGAACCTCGGCTTCGCCAAGGCCGAGGACCTGTACGTCGCGGCGGCCAAGGAAGAGTTCAGCCTGCGCCAGATCGACAGCGTTTTCCAGCAGCCGGCGGCGGCCCCCGAGCCCGCCATGCCCACGCATGCACGCAGCGCATCGAGCGCCGAGAAAGCCGGCAAGAGCGGCGTGCTGGTGGTCGGCGTGGGGTCCTTGCTGACCCAGCTGGCGCGTTGCTGCCGCCCGGCGCCGCCCGATGATATCCAGGGTTTCGTGACACGCGGACGTGGCGTCTCCATCCACCGTGCCGATTGCCACAGCTTCCTGGCGCTGGCCCAGCGCGAGCCGGAGCGGGTCATCGAGGTGACCTGGGGCGACACGGGCGACAGCCTCTACCCGGTGGACATCAGCGTGAGGGCCCATGACAGGCCCGGCCTGCTGCGTGATCTGTCCGAGGTGTTCGCACGCCAGCGCCTGAATGTCGTGGGGGTCAACACCCAGAGCAAGCAATCGCTGGCGCATATGATCTTCACGGTCGAGGTGCGCGGGGCGGATGCCTTGCAGAAGGCGCAGGCGGCGCTGCAGGACGTCCCCGGCGTGTCTTCCGTGGTGCGGCGCTGAGCGTGGGCACAGGCTGACCCGTCCCAGGGTTTCGGGCTATAAGCAGTTGACAGGGTGTCGCACTCACGACGAGGCGATGCCTGCCGGTTTTCCCTTTCTTGTCTTGTCCGAGGTATGCGCTTATGAATACGCTTGCTTGGCTGGAAACGCTGGTTGGTCTGGATACCACCAGTCGCAATTCGAACCTGGCCCTGATCGAAACGGTGCGGGACTGGCTGGCCGGCCAGGGGGTGTCCTCCTGGCTTGCGCACGACCAGGATGGGGGCAAGGCCAATCTCTTTGCGACGCTGCCGGCCGCCGATGGCGCCACGCAGGGCGGCATCGTGCTCTCTGGGCATACCGATGTCGTGCCGGTTGATGGCCAGGACTGGGCGACCGATCCTTTTGTCCTGACGCAGGCCGATGGACGGGTGTATGGCCGGGGCACCTGCGACATGAAGGGTTTCATCGCTGCCTCGCTGGCGCTGGTGCCGGAATTCCTGGCCATGCCACGCGCCAAACCGATCCACCTGGCGTTTTCCTATGACGAGGAGGTCGGCTGCGTGGGGGCGCCGCGCATGCTGGCCGAGTTGCAGCGCCGAGGCATCCGCGCCGATGGCTGCGTGGTGGGCGAACCTACGGGGATGCGCGTGGTGGTGGCGCACAAGGGCATCAATCTCTTTCATTGCCGTGTGCATGGCAAGGCGGCCCACTCCTCGCTCACGCCGCAAGGCTGCAATGCCATCGAGTATGCGGCGCGCCTGATCTGTCATATCCGGGATCTGGCAGATCGTTTCAAGGCCGACGGGCCTTACGATAATTTCTACGATGTGCCGTTCTCGACCATGACGACCAATCAGATCCGCGGTGGCATTGCCGTCAATACCATCCCGCAGGCCTGCGAGTTCTCCTATGAGTTCCGCAACCTGCCCGGCATGCCGGCCGATGCCATTCAGGGCGAAGTGCTGCGTTACGTCGAGGAAAGCCTGCTGCCGCGCATGCGTGCGGAGTATGACGATGCCCGTATCGAGATCGAGGCCGGCGGTGCGGCTCCCGGGCTGGATGCCGCCGAGGCTGCGGCGATCACGCAGTTGGTGCGGCGCCTGACGGGTGACCAGGAAACGCGCAAGGTCGCCTATGGCACCGAGGCCGGGCTGTTCCAGGCCGCAGGGATTCCGACTGTGGTCTGCGGCCCGGGTCACATTGAGCAGGCCCACAAGCCCAATGAGTATGTGTCGCTCGATCAGCTGACCCAGTGCGAAACCTTCCTGCGCCGTCTGGCGCAGGCGCTCTGAGCCGGGCGTGCCGCAGGGCCGGCAGGGGCGGGCCGAAAGGCCTCAGCCCCTATCGGGCCGCGCTCGGGTAAAATGTTCGGTCGCATAACCGGCGGCAGCGGGCGGCGGGCATAGGGCCTGGCGTCAATCGGCCCCGGTGATTTATCAGGTTGCCTAGGTGAAATCTTACGACTTTCCGGATGCGCGGGGCCACTTCGGTCCTTATGGCGGCGTCTTCGTCGCCGAGACGTTGATGCATGCCCTGGATGAATTGCGCGCCGCCTACGACAAGTATCGTACCGATCCTCGCTTTCTCGAGGCGTTCCACTACGAGCTCAAGCATTTCGTGGGCCGGCCGAGCCCTGTCTACCACGCTCAGCGCTGGTCCGAGCGGCTGGGCGGCGCCCAGATCTGGTTCAAGCGCGAGGACCTCAATCACACGGGGGCGCACAAGGTCAACAACTGCATCGGCCAGGCCTTGCTGGCCCAGCGCATGGGCAAGCCGCGCGTGATCGCCGAGACCGGCGCCGGCCAGCACGGCGTGGCCACGGCCACCGTGGCGGCGCGTTATGGCATGGAGTGCGTGGTCTACATGGGAAGCGAGGACGTGCGCCGCCAGGCTTCCAATGTCTATCGCATGAAGCTGCTGGGCGCGCGTGTCGTGCCGGTGGATTCCGGTTCGCGCACCCTGAAGGACGCCCTTAACGAAGCCATGCGCGACTGGGTGGCCAACGTCGAGAACACGTTCTACATCATCGGCACCGTCGCCGGCCCGGATCCTTATCCGCGCATGGTGCGGGACTTCCAGGCCGTGATCGGCCAGGAGTGCCTGCAGCAGATGCCCGAAGCCGCAGGCCGCCAGCCGGATTATGTGCTGGCCGCGGTAGGCGGCGGCTCCAATGCCGCCGGTATCTTCTATCCCTATCTGCCGCACGAGGGCGTGCAGCTGATCGGGGTGGAAGCGGCCGGCGAAGGCATGGAGAGCGGCCGTCACGCCGCCTCGCTGGCCACCGGCAAGGTCGGCGTGCTGCATGGCAACCGCACCTATGTGATGCAGGACGCCGATGGCCAGGTCAGCGAAACCCATTCGGTGTCGGCCGGCCTGGACTATCCCGGCGTCGGGCCCGAGCATGCCTGGCTCAAGGACTGCGGGCGTGCGAGCTACGTCGGGATCACCGATGACGAGGCGCTCGCGGCTTTCCACGATTGCTGCCGCATCGAAGGGATCATGCCGGCGCTGGAGTCTTCGCATGCCATTGCTCAGGCTGTGAAGATGGCCCCGACGCTGCCCAAGGACAAAATCATTCTGGTCAACCTGTCGGGCCGTGGCGACAAGGACATGCATACCGTCGCCGAGCGCGCGGGCATCCAATTCTGATGACCATGACCGACCGTATCGCCGCCGCCTTCGCCCGGCTGAACCAATCAGGCCGGGCCTCGGCGCTCATTCCTTATATTGCTGCCGGCGATCCTGCGCCGGCCATCACCGTGCCGCTGATGCACGCGCTGGTCAAGGCCGGTGCCGACATTGTCGAGCTGGGTGTGCCTTTCTCCGACCCCATGGCTGACGGGCCCGTGATCCAGCGCGCCGCCGAACGCGCGATCGCGCAAGGCATGGGCTTGGGCCGCGTGCTCGACACCGTGGCCGAGTTCCGCCGTGACGACTCGCACACGCCGGTGGTGCTCATGGGCTACGCCAATCCTATCGAAGCCATGGGGCAGCAGGTTTTCGTCGAGCGCGCCAGCGCTGCCGGCGTCGACGGCCTGCTGGTGGTCGACTATCCTCCCGAGGAAATGGACGCCTTCGCCGGCATGCTCGAAGGCGCCGGTATCGCCCCCATCTTTCTGCTTGCGCCGACGTCCACCGAGGCCCGCATGCAGGCTGTCGGGCGGGTGGCGCGAGGCTATGTTTATTACGTTTCCCTCAAGGGGGTGACCGGCTCCGGCACCCTGAACACGGATGATGTCGCCCAGCGGCTGGCCGTGATCCGCCGCCACGTGGGGATTCCGGTCGGCGTGGGCTTCGGCATTCGCGATGCCGAAAGCGCCAGTCGCATTGCGCAACATGCCGATGCCGTCGTGATCGGCAGCAAACTCATCGAAACCATGGAGCAGGCCGTCGCCAGCGTGCCGCCTGCCCAGCAGGCCGATGCCGCGATCGAGGCCGCCAGCCAATGGCTGGCCGGCGTGCGCCGTGCATTGGACCAAGTCAAACGAGAACGCACGTCGGCTTGAGAAGCCGCCGCTCGACATCTACAGGATAAAAACCATGAGCTGGATCGAGAAACTCCTGCCGCCGCGCATCAACAAGAATAGCGACAGCGGCGTGCGCCGTGTGCCGGAAGGGCTCTGGGTCAAGTGCCCCTCTTGCGAAACGGTGCTCTACAGCGAGGACCTGGCCGCCAACCTGCATGTCTGCCCCAAGTGCAGCCACCACATGCGCATTGGGGCGCGCGCCCGTATCGACTCGCTGCTGGACGTCGAGGGCCGGGTCGAGATCGGCCAGAACACGCGTTCGGTCGATACGCTCAAGTTCAAGGACTCGCGCAAATACCCCGAGCGCCTGCAGGAAGCAGTCAAGAACACCGGTGAGAGCGATGCGCTGGTCGTCATGAGCGGTTCCATCCGCGGCGTGCCGGCCACGCTGGCCTGCTTTGAATTCGACTTCATGGGCGGCTCCATGGGGTCGGTCGTCGGCGAGCGCTTCGTGCGCGGTGTGAAGGCCGCCATCGAGCACAAGACGCCCTTTATCTGCGTGGCCGCCTCGGGGGGCGCCCGGATGCAGGAAAGTCTGCTATCGCTGATGCAGATGGCCAAGACCAACGCCATGCTGACGCAGCTGGCAGGCGCCGGTCTGCCCTTCATCAGCGTCCTGACCGATCCGACCATGGGCGGCGTGTCCGCCAGCTTCGCCTTCATGGGCGATGTGGTCATCGCCGAGCCCAAGGCCCTGATCGGCTTTGCCGGGCCGCGCGTCATCGAACAGACCGTGCGCGAGAAACTGCCCGAAGGCTTCCAGCGCGCCGAGTTCCTGTTGCAGAAAGGCGCGGTCGACATGGTCGTCGACCGCCGCCAGCTGCGCGAAGAGCTGGCCCAGCTGCTCGCGCTGCTGACCAATCAGTCAGCGGATGTGGTGATGCCCGCCTGAGGCAGTCGCTACCGTGTTTGGCTCGGGGCGTCATCGTCACACCGGCGATGACGCCCCGAATTTTTCATGGAACACAGTAATCACCAGTCAGTTCACCAGTACCTGGCTTTTTTTTTGCTTAAGATGTTGTATTGGGTGTACATCTAGGTAGGATTGGTCTTATTTTTTGATAATGTTGAGCGGCGTTAGGGTTCATCACGTGAACGATGTACGGAGTTAGCATGTACGGCATAAACAAGAAGAAAGTTCTGAGCGGTCTGGGAGCGTTGGTGCTGGCCTGTGGTTCGGTGACGGCGTTCGCCCAACAGGGCGATGAAGGCGGTGTCAGCCTGCATTACGGTGTCGGCAACCATTATCAGCGCGTTACCTTGAACTATGAGACGCCCAGCTGGTGGAGCCACCAGTTCAGCAATGGCTGGGGGCGTCTGGATCTGAGCGGCGAATTTGGCGCGGCCTACTGGTGGGCCAATGGTTCTCGCGAGCCTGGTCATGTGTGGCAGGCCAACGCCATCCCGATGTTCCGCTGGTGGGCCAATGACCGCTTCTATATCGAAGCCGGTATCGGCGCGACGGCTTTCAGCCACACCAGCTTTGCCGATAAGCGCATCGGTTCGGCCTTCCAGTTTGGCGATCACATCGGCATGGGTTTCCTGCTGACCAAGAACAACCGCATTGGCGTGCGTTATTCGCACTTCTCCAATGCAGGCATCAAGCGCCCGAATCCGGGGCTGGATGTGGTGCAGATGACCTATACCTATCAATTCTGATTGCACCGCCTGCACCAATGAACCGCTGGCCTTGCCAGCGGTTTTTGTTTGGGCGGCGCGTCGGCGCCGGCAGACGTCAGGCGAGCGCAAAAAAAAACGCCGGACCTTGGGTCCGGCGTTTTTTCGGCTGGCTTGCGCTCAGTCGCGGGTCTCGACCTGCACCAGGGGCTGGCTGGAAACTTGCGCCGTGGGCTTGCGCTCACGGCCCAGGCGTACCGGCTTTTCCTCGGTGGCGCTGCGGGCTTGCGACTCGGCATGGCGCGAGGGGTCGGTCTGCACCCAGGTCAGGCCTGCTGCTTGCACGACCGACTGCAGGCCTTGCTCGCCGACCACGATCGGGGCCGCGCTGCGCGTGGCGGGCGCAGCGGCTGCGGGCGCCGGCTCGGCAGCGGCCGGCTCCCGGGTGGCGGCAGGCGCGGTTGCTTCGCTTTCCGTCTGCGTGACCGTTTCGGCGGCGCCAACCGTTACGCTGGCGTCAACCGTTGCGGCGGCCGGCGGCGCTGCCTGTTCGGGGCTTGCTGCCGGAGCGGCGACAACCTGGACCGGTTCGACCGGCTCGGCAGGCGCCACATCCGACGCGACGGCTTGGGCGGCAGGCGTCGTGTCCACCTCGGCGGCAACGGCTTGCTCGGGGGCAGCCTGGACCGCCGGCGTTGCTTCGGCCGGTGCGGCTTGCGGCGCCGGTTCGGCGGCTGCAGCCGGCGCCGGCTGTTGCGACTCGGCAACCGCGACGGCGGCCTCGGGCGCGGCTGCGGGCTGGGTGTCGGCCTTGGCTTGTACCTGAACCGGCTCGCTGACCGGCGTGACGTCAAAGGCCTGGGCCGGCACCAGGGCGGTGCCGGGGCTTTCGGCGTCAGTGCCGTCTTCGTTGCCCTGATCGTCGGCGTTCATGGTCACGCCATCTTCCTGGCTGCGACGGCCACGGCGGCTGCGGCGGCGGCGGCGCTTGCGCTCCGGATCGGCATTGCCGTCAGCGTCGACGTTGTCGGCCAGTTCGGTTTCCGTGGCGTTGACGTCCTTGTCAGCAGTCTCGGAGGCCGGCTTGGCCGCGGCGGCCGGGCTGGCTTGCGGGGCGGTCTGGGGCTCGGCGGCCTGCGAGGCGCCAGGCGCAGCCGTCGCGGGCAGAGCGTCGGCGACGGTTTCCGCCAGCGCGGCCACCATGGTTTCCTGCTCGCTCATCGGTGCTGCGCCGTCTTCGCGACGATTGCGGCCACGGCCACGGCGGTTGCGGCCGTTGCGCGGCTGGCCGTCATCGCTTTCGCTGGCGGCGGGACGGTTGCCGGCCGGGGCGGCCGCCGCTTCCGCCTTGCGGGCGGCGCGTTCCTGGCGCTCCTGGTTCTGTTCCGGGTTGCGGTTGTCCTGGCGGGCTTCGCCATGGCGCTCGTCCTGGCGGCGTCCGCCGCGAACCTGGCGCGGTTCCAGGCCTTCGCCTTCCGCATTGTTGCGGCGGTTGCGGTTGCGCTCGGAGCCATGGCGTTCACCACGGCGCTCCTGGCCGTCATGGGCGCGCTTGGAGCGATTGCCGGTGCTGCGCTTGACCGGTTCGGCCGGTTTCTCGGCGGGCTTGGCTTCGGCGCCGCCGGACAGCCATTGGATTAGGCGCTTGAACAGCCCGCCCAGGCCGGCGCTTTCAGCCGGTTTGGCAACCGCAGCCGGAGCCGGGGTGGATACGGGGGCCGGCTGCGCCGGCGTGATGCCTTTGACCAGGGCCTCGGGACGCGGCTTGACTTCCTGTTCGCGCGGATTCCAGGTCAGCTCGGTGGCCGGGCTTTCGGCCAGCTCGAAGCTGGTCTTGCTGTCTTCCAGGCGCGGATCGTCGTGGCGCAGGCGCTCCAGGTGATGGTGCGGCGTCTCCAGGTGCTTGTTGGGGATCAGCACCAGGTTGACCTTCAGGCGGGTCTCGATCTTGGTGATGTCGGCGCGCTTTTCGTTCAGCAGGAAGGTGGCCACATCGACCGGCACCTGGGCGTGAACCGCCGCGGTGTTTTCCTTCATGGCTTCTTCTTGCAGCAGGCGCAGCACTTGCAGCGCGCTGGATTCGGCGTCGCGGATCACGCCGGTGCCGGTGCAGCGCGGGCAGGTGATGTGCGAGCCTTCGTTCAGGGCCGGGCGCAGGCGCTGGCGCGACAGCTCCATCAGGCCGAAACGCGAGATCTTGCCCATTTGGACGCGTGCCCGGTCAAAGTGCAGGGCGTCGCGCAGGCGTTGTTCGACAGCACGCTGGTTCTTGCTGTCTTCCATGTCGATGAAGTCGATGACGATCAGGCCGCCCAGGTCGCGCAGGCGCAACTGGCGGGCCACTTCGTCGGCGGCTTCGAGGTTGGTGCGCAGGGCGGTTTCTTCGATGTCGGCGCCGCGCGTGGAGCGGGCGGAGTTGACGTCGACGGCGACCAGGGCTTCCGTGTGGTCGATGACCACGGCGCCACCCGAGGGCAGTTGCACGGTGCGCGAATAGGCCGTCTCGATCTGGTGTTCGATCTGGAAGCGCGAGAACAGCGGGATATCGTCACGATAGCGTTTGACGCGCTGGACGTTGTCCGGCATCACCACGCTCATGAAGGCGCTGGCCTGATCGGCGATCTCGTCGGTATCGATCAGGATCTCGCCGATTTCGGGCGAGAAATAATCGCGGATCGCGCGGATCACCAGGCTCGACTCGAGGTAGATCAGGATGGGGGCCGCGTTGTCGCGTGCCGCGCCATCGATGGCCGTCCAGAGCTGCATCAGGTACGAAAGGTCCCATTGCAGTTCGTCGACGTTGCGGCCGATGCCGGCCGTGCGCGCGATGATGCTCATGCCCTGCGGCACGTCGAGCTGTTCCATCGTGTCGCGCAGTTCCTGGCGGTCTTCGCCTTCGACGCGGCGCGAAACACCGCCGCCGCGCGGATTGTTCGGCATCAGGACCAGGTAGCGGCCGGCCAGCGAGATGAAAGTGGTCAGGGCGGCGCCCTTGTTGCCACGTTCTTCCTTCTCGACCTGAACGATCAGTTCCTGGCCTTCGCGCAGGGCATCCTGGATGCGCGCGCTGCGCACGTCCACGCCTTCCTTGAAGTAGCTGCGGGCCACTTCCTTGAAGGGCAGGAACCCGTGCCGGTCTTCGCCATAATTGACGAAGCAGGCCTCCAGACCCGGCTCGATGCGGGTGATGACGCCTTTATAGATGTTGCCTTTGCGCTGTTCGCGCCCGGCGGTCTCGATATCGAGGTCGATGAGCTTTTGCCCATCAACGATTGCGACGCGCAGTTCTTCCTGGTGCGTCGCATTAAACAACATGCGCTTCATGAGTGGGATTCTCCGTAGTCAGGACGCGCCGAATATCGGCGCGCGACCTCGGGTCACTCGGGCTGCGGTTGGTGCAGGCAAGAAAATGCGGACCGTACCCGGGCTGTGGCCCAGGCGTATCCGCCGCGCGTCACGCGGGCACTGCGTGCCGTGGGGCACGGGGTTCGGTCAGCAGGGAGGTCAGCTTCACGGTAGTGGATGACGGGAAATATGCTGTGAACGTCAGATGTGGCGCAAAGTACGCGGCACATCTGGTGCGTATAAGTATTCGACGATTCTTGCAGTGCATCAAGACGCTTGCGGCAGGCGACGGATCCCTGCCAGGAAGGCGGGCACTGCATGCCTCACCACCGTCCGGCAGATCGCGGTCGCGCCGGCGACCAAGTAGACCCAGGCGCTGAACGTAGGCAGTACAATGGTGGCCCGCACGTCCGACGGAGACGCGCGAAAATAACTTTCCGCATCTCAACGCCAGGCAGCGGTTTCACACCCGAAATCAGCCTTTGTAGTTCAGCCCCTTAAGGCTGTCCCGATTATATGCCGCTTTCCGCATTGCGCAAACAAACTTCCCCGGCTGTTCCGTCGGTGCGTCTGGTCGAGGTCGATTCCGAGCAGGAGGGGCAGCGGCTCGACAACTTCCTGCTGCGCATCTGCAAGGGTGTGCCCAAGAGTCATATCTATAAGGCGATTCGCGGCGGCGAGGTTCGTATAAATAAGGGACGAACCAGTGCCGACTACCGCGTGCAGGCAGGCGACGTCGTGCGGGTGCCGCCGCTGCGCCTGCCGGATCCGGGGGCGCCGCGCCCGGTGCCGGCCGCTGAGTTTCCGGTGGTCTATGAGGACGAGGCCTTGCTGGTGATTGACAAGCCGGCCGGCGTGGCCGTGCATGGCGGCAGCGGGGTATCTTTCGGGGTAATCGAACAATTGCGCGCGGCCCGCCCGCAGGCGCGCTTTCTCGAATTGGTGCATCGCCTGGACCGCGACACTTCTGGCCTGCTGATGGTCGCCAAGAAACGCAGCGCCCTGCTGGCTCTGCATGCCATGCTGCGCGAAGGCAAGGGCGGCAAGCGCTATCTGGCGCTGGTCGAGGGCGACTGGGTCAATGACCGGCAGCACATCCGTTTCCCCCTCACCCGCTGGACCACCCAGAGTGGCGAGCGGCGCGTCAAGGTGGATCCGGATGGCTCGCCCTCGCACACCATCGTGTCGTTGCGCCAGCGTTTTGGCGGCTACAGTCTGGTGCAGGCAGAGCTACGTACCGGACGAACCCACCAGATCCGGGTGCACCTGGCGGCCAGCGGCTTTCCCATCGTGGGCGACGATAAATACGGGACGGATTCAACCCGGGCCCAGTTCGCCCGCGAGGGCTTTAACCGCATGTTCCTGCATGCGCATCAACTTTCCCTGGCTCACCCGTTGACGGGGGAGCCCTTAGAGCTGGTGGCGGAACTGCCCGCCGCCTGTCGTAAGCTGTTACAGCGATTGGAGGCTGCCTAGTATGTCGTATGGATTGGTGGTGTTCGATTGGGACGGCACCCTGATGGATTCCACCCACAGCATCGTGGCGGCCATCCAGGCGGCCGCGCGCGACCTTGAGCTTCCGGTGCCTTCGGCATCGGCGGCCAGCTGGGTCATTGGTCTGTCGCTCGAAAGTGCGCTGCGGCGCGCCGTGCCCGAGCTGACGCCGGCCTTGCTGCCCCGCTTCTTGGAACGCTATCGGATTCATTACCTGTTGCGAGATCCGGAGTTGCGCCTGTTCGAGGGGGTGCGCGAGCTGCTGGAAGATCTGGCTAATCGCAATGTGCGCCTGGCCGTGGCCACCGGCAAGAGCCGTGTCGGGCTGGATCGGGTGCTGGCCGCCACTGGCCTGGGCCCGGTCTTCGATGCGACCCGCACCGCCGACGAGACCTTCAGCAAGCCGCATCCCGAAATGCTCAACCAGCTGATGAGCGATCTGGATGTCGATCCGGACGCCGTCATCATGATTGGCGACACCACCCATGACTTGCAGATGGCAGCCAATGCCGGAGTGCATGGCCTGGGCGTCTCTTATGGGGCGCACAGCCTGGCCGAGTTGCAGGGTTGTCCCTCCCAGGCCGTGGTCGACAGCGTGCCCGCCATGGCGCAGTGGCTGGGTGGTCGTTTGCGGGTCTGATATCGTTTCCCAAAAATTTCAGACTTGTCTGATCATGGTCTGAAATTCTTTTTTAATCAGCAGGTTGCGATTATTTTTCGTGTGTTGCCCCGGGCCTCCCCCGGGGCTTTCTGTTTCCCGGGCGGGAATTTTTCCGCCTGCCGGGGCGTCTATGCCTAAGAAGGCCATCGTTGCGGCCTGTTCCCGGAGAGTCCCATGCATGTGCGCAAGCCGCCCCATATTCTGCCCTCGGAGCTGACCTCAGAGGACGTCTGGCAGTCGCGACGTGACTGGATGACGCGCACTGCGGTGGCGGCAGCGGGTCTGGGCATGGCGGGCTGGACGTCGCGCGCTGCCTGGGCCCAGGAGGGGTCTTTGCCCGGTGTGCCCAACCCGGCGCTGTCGGTCACGGAAGCGCAGACGCCCTACAAGGATGTCACGACCTACAATAATTACTACGAATTCGGGCTCGACAAGAGCGATCCGGCGCGTCGTGCCGACAAGCTGGTGGTCAGGCCCTGGGCGGTAACGGTCGATGGCGAGGTGGGCAAGCCGCGCACCTTCGATATCGACGAGCTGTTGCGCCTGGCTCCCATGGAGGAGCGGATTTACCGCCTTCGTTGCGTGGAAGGATGGTCCATGGTGATTCCCTGGGAGGGTTATTCGCTGTCGCGCCTGCTGCAGGCCGTGGAGCCCACCGGTAACGCCAAGTTCGTGGAATTCACCACGGTGCTCCAGCCTGAAAACATGCCGGGCGTACGCAGTCGGGTGCTCGATTGGCCCTACGTCGAAGGGCTGCGCATGGATGAGGCGATGCATCCGCTGACCATGCTGGTCTTTGGCGTCTATGGCAAGGTGCTGCCCAAGCAGAACGGGGCGCCGTTGCGTCTGGCAGTTCCCTGGAAATATGGTTTCAAGTCGGCCAAGTCGCTGGTGCGCATCCGCCTGCTGGAGCGTGAGCCCGTCAGCAGCTGGATGGCGGCGGCGCCCAGCGAATATGGCTTCTATGCCAACGTCAATCCTGATGTGCCCCATCCGCGCTGGAGTCAGGCGACCGAGCGGCGCATCGGCGAGGGCGGCTTGTTTGCGCCGCGCCGTGCGACCCTGCCGTTCAATGGCTACGGCGAGCAGGTGGCGGCGCTGTATCAGGGCATGGATCTGCGGCGTAACTTCTGAGGGCTATGACCATGGCGCATCAATGGTCGGCCGTTCAGGTCGGGCGCTTCAAGCCCTTGCTCTTCGTGCTTGGCCTGGCTGCCGCCCTGCGATGGGTCTGGCTGGGCTTTAACGATGGTCTGGGGGTCAATCCGGTCGAGTTCCTGACGCGCTCCTCCGGGACGTGGACCCTGGTCTGGTTGCTGGTGACGCTGGCCGTCACGCCTATGCGCCGGCTATTGGGCCAGCCAGCCTTGATCCGCCTGCGTCGGATGTGCGGGCTCTTCGCTTTTTTCTACGCATCCCTGCATATGGTGGCCTGGCTGTGGTGGGATCGTGGCTGGGATGCCGAGGCGGTCTGGCGCGATTTGCTGGAGCGCACTTTCGTGCAGGTCGGCATGGCGGCCTTTGTCCTGATGGCCGCCCTGGCGCTCACCTCGACGTCTAGGGCGATGCGGGCGATGGGCCGTCGATGGCAGCAGTTGCACCGTCTGGTCTATGTCGTCGGAGGCTTGGCGATCTGGCATTTCTGGCTTCACAAGGCCGGCAAGAACGATTTCAGCGACCCCATCCTTTATGGTCTGGTGCTTGCAGTATTGCTGGGCTGGCGCCTGTGGGCCTGGTACGGTCGTCGCCGGGCGCTCAAGGCTGCGCCAGCATCGATTTCATGATGGCGGCCGTTTCTGCATCGGGCTGGCCGTCGTGGCGCGCCGGGCGATAGTGCATCTGGAAGGCCGCCAGCACATTGCGGGTGGCGGTATCCAGGCGGCCGTTCTGTGGGCAGTCATAGCCCAGTCGTAGCAGTGCATCCTGGAACCAGGCCGTTTCAGGCAGGGGCGCGTGGCGCAGGCGTGCGAGTTCGGCTTGGGCGCGGGCTTCGTCGTACCACCGGCCCAGGCCGTCCTGGGCCAGCGCGCGCCAGGGAAAGCGCGGGCCGGGGTCGAGTTTGCGTTGCGGGGCGATGTCGCTGTGGCCGACGATGTTCTCCGGGCGCAGTTGGTGGCGCAGTACAAGCCCCTGTAGCAGGCGCCCGAGCGTGGCGATCTGGGCCGTCGAGTAGGGCGGGTAGCTGATGCTGCCGTCCGCTTCGGTCTGGGCGCCGGGATTGACGATCTCGATGCCGATTGAGGTCAGGTTGATGGCGGGCTGGCCATACCAGCGGCTGGCGCCCGCGTGCCAGGCCGCCTGCTGCTCGTCCACCAGGCGATAGGCCTTGCCCTGGCTGTCGATCAGGTAGTGGGCGCTGACCTCGCCCTTGGTGAGCAGACCAAGCGAGTCGGCGTCATTCTCGGCGGTGTAGTGGATCACCGCGTGACGTACCCGACTGCTGTGGGACAGCGCGGTGTAGCGGGTGTCCAGCGCCTGTTGGCCAGCACAGCCGGTCAGCAGGGCGGCCAGGCAGATCCGGCCAAGCAGGCGTGCAAGGGCCATGTGTCAGCGTGCCAGAAACAGGAACAGCGTGGGCTGCTTGTCCAGTGCGGGGGGCGGCAAGGTCTTCCAGTGAGCCACGGTATGGGTGGCGATCAGCTCCTGGTCGGTGGTCAGGGCGCGGGCCACGCACAGCCGGGTGTCGCCCTTGAGTGCCGACAGCAGGGTCTGAAACATTGCCGCGTTGCGATAGGGGGTTTCGATCAGCATCTGCGTCTGGTCCTGGCGTGCCGACTGCTGTTCCCAGGCGCGCAGTTGTTTGGCCCGCTCTGTTGCGTCGACGGGTGCGTAGCCGTGGAAAGCGAAGCGCTGGCCCTCCAGGCCGCTGGCCATCAGGCCCAGGAGCAGGGAAGAGGGGCCTACCCAGGGCTTGACTCGCAAGCCCATGCGATGCGCGGCGGCTGCAACCTTGGCGCCGGGGTCGGCCACGGCGGGGCAGCCGGCTTCGGAAACCAAACCCATATCCTTGCCGGCCTTGAGGGGGCGCAGCCAGTGTTCGATGTCCTGGATGGGCGTCTGGGCGTTAAGTGTATGGATGGTGATTTCCTGCAGTGGTCGGTCGGTGCCGATCTGCTTGAGGAAGGCGCGCGCGGTCTTGGCGTTTTCGGCGATGTAGCAGTCCAGGCTGCCCGCCAAGGCGCGGGCCTGGGCGGGCAGCCAGGAGTCGGCGGGCGCTTCGCCCAGGCTGACCGGGATCAGATGCAGCGTGCCGCTCATGAGGCGCTCCGCAGCGGATCCAGGCCGAAGCGCGACAGCATGCCTGTCAGGGCGATCAGGGGCAGGCCGATGATGGCGGTCGGGTCGTCGCTGCGCATGCTTTCCATGAGCGCGATGCCCAGGCTTTCTGCCTTGGCGCTGCCAGCGGTGTCAAACGGCTGTTCGGCATGCAGATAGGCGTCGATGGCGGCCTCGGAAAGGGTGCGGAAATGGCAGTAGGTGATGATGTCGGCCTGTTCGATGCGCTGGCCATCGGTGACGGCCAGCGCACTGTGGAATTCAACCACGCGCCCGGAAAGCTGGCGTAGCTGTTGTTGTGCGCGTTCGAAATTGCCGGGTTTGCCGATGGGGACGCCGTCTATCGTGGCGACCTGGTCGGAGCCGATCACGATGCTGCCCGGATGCTTGCCGGCCACGGCCTGCGCCTTGGCGATCGACAGTCGCAGCGCCAGCGCCGCGGGCGTTTCGCCCGGGTGTGGGGTTTCATCCACATCCGGTGAAATGCTTTCGAAGGGGATGCGCAGCCGCTCAAGCATGGCGCGCCGATAGCGTGAGCTGGAGGCAAGGATAAGTTGTGGAATCTGGGTCATGCGATATTTGACGATGGTCTGTAAGCCACGGTATTATCTAACGTTTTGCGGTGATTTTGCTTTGCGCCCGTTTTGCGGCGCTTGTTGGCGAAGCATATTTCGTTTTGCAACGAGCCTTTTCGGCAAAGCGTGGGATCCGGCGCGAAGTGTGAGGTTTGAGTGCGGCGATTTCGTACAGATTGCCGGGCGCTCGCCTATACTTCCGGTTGTTTTGCTGTTTGGCGCAGCACAGTCGCATGCCATGCATGTGACGCATGTGCGTCAGATGCATGACAGAAACACGCAGCAAACCCGGACAGCAAGGCCTGGGCGGCATGCGCAGGCAGTACGCAAAAGGAAAAACGGCCCTGGCGGCCCTGAAATGAAGTTCCGGCATGAACCGGCGTTGAGGCGCCGAAAGTGCAGGGTAGTTCGGGGCGTCGGGCGGCAGCCGGTTGTGGTTGCATGGTTGGGCGCAAGCCCGGGATTCGGGGCAGGAGAGGCGAAATGACTGGCAAGAACATGGATCCATCGGGCGCCATGGCTGTTGACGCTTTCGCCATGGCCCGTCAGGGTTCCGAGGCGCACGGGGAGATCCCGTTGACGCGGCTGGTGCGTTTCATGGATGGGTTGCCCGAGCAGGGCGCCGGTGACGCCGGGATGCTCCGCTGGAGCGTGCGGGGCGAAATCGGGCGCGGCACGGGCAAGACCGGTGCCGTGATCTCAGGCCAGCCGTTGCTGAATTTGCACGTGGCGGCAACGCCGGTGCTGGTTTGCCAGCGTTGTGGCGAGCCCTTTGTCTATCCGGTCGACAGCACTGCCGTATTGCAGCTGGTCGAGTCGGAAGACGACCTGGACGATGACCTGGCTGACTTGCAGGAAGCCCAGGAAGAAGGTTTGGATTTTGCGACCGATGTGCCTGAGAAGGTCGTGGGTTCGCATCGTTTCGATCTGCTGGCCCAGATCGAGGATGAGCTCATCTTGAGCATTCCGTATGTGCCCCGGCATGAAGTCTGCCCGGGTCATGCGGAGCAAAAGGCCGTTTCGGATGCCGATACGCCGGCTGAAGAAAGCAAGCGTCCATCGCCGTTCGCGGTGCTGGAGCAACTGAAACGCAAGAATTGAAATCAACTCGGGCGGCATTGGCGTACAATGCGGCCCGTTTCTAGGAGTCATCATGGCTGTTCAACAAAACAAGAAATCCCCGTCCAAGCGCGGCATGCATCGTTCGCACGACTTTCTGGTGAACCCGCCGACGGCTATCGAGCCCAACACGGGCGAGACGCATCTGCGTCACCACATCAGCCCCAACGGTTTCTACCGTGGCCGCAAGGTCCTGAAGACCAAGGCTGACGAATAAGGCCCCCGGGCCGAACTCGTAACCCGGACCGTTTCGGCTGAAGGCTGGCCTGGCACCCGTGATACGCATCGCTATAGACTGCATGGGCGGGGACTACGGTCTGCCCGTCACCATTCCGGCCGCGCTCGAGTTCGCCCGGCAATTCCCGGATACCCGGCTGTTGCTGGTCGGGTTGCCCGACGCGATAGAGGCCGCCCTGGCCGAACATCGTTCGGTGCCGCGTGATCGCCTCGAGATCGTTGCTGCCTCCGAGGTCGTCTCCATGGACGACCCCGTGGAGGTGGCGTTGCGCCGTAAGAAAGATTCATCCATGCGGCTGGCTGCCCAGGCCGTCAAGGACGGTCGCGCCGACGCTTGCGTGTCGGCAGGCAATACCGGCGCCTGGATGGCGATCTCTCGTTATGTGCTCAAGACGCTGGACGGCATCGATCGCCCGGCGATCGCGACCGCCATTCCCAATCAGACTGGTGGGGCCACGACGGTTCTCGATCTCGGTGCCAATGTCGACTGCACGGCAGAGCATCTGCTGCAGTTCGCCATCATGGGCGCGGCCTTGGCGCAAGCCATCGACCGCCCCGAGCGCCCGACGGTCGGTCTGCTCAATATCGGCGAAGAGGTCATCAAGGGCAATGAGGTGGTCAAAGAGGCTGCCGAACTGCTGCGCGCCAGCCCGCTCAATTTCTACGGCAACGTGGAAGGCGACGATATTTTCAAAGGCACGGTCGATGTGGTCGTCTGCGACGGCTTCGTCGGCAATGTGGTGCTGAAATCGGTCGAAGGGCTGGCCAAGATGCTCTCGAGCGTCATCCGCGAAGAATTCAAGCGCAATTTCCTGACTTTGCTGCTGGGCCTGGCTGCCACGCCGGTGCTCAAGCGTCTGCGCAAACGCGTGGACAACCGGCGCTATAACGGCGCCGCGTTGCTGGGTCTGCGCGGCGTTGTGATCAAAAGCCATGGCTCGGCCGACAGCTACGCCTATGGCTTTGCTTTGCAGCGCGCGCGCGAGGCCGTGCTCAGTAAATTGCTGGACCGCACCGCGCAAACCATGGCTCAGATCACCCAGCGCGAGCCGCTGGATGATGCCGCTGTGGCCAAGGCTGCGGTGGGGGGCTCCGTTTGATGAACAAGGCAATGAAATACTCCGTGATCGCGGGAACGGGCAGTTTTCTGCCCGAGCGGGTCGTCTCCAATGATGCGTTGGCCGAGGAATTGGCCACGCGCGGCATCGAGACGTCGGATGAGTGGATCATCGAGCGCACTGGCATCCGCCAACGCCACCTCGCCGAGCGCGGGGTGACCACCAGTGTGCTGGCCACCGAGGCGGCGCGCCGCGCGATGGCCGACGCGGGCGTCGGGCCGCAGGATCTCGATCTGATCATCGTGGCGACGTCCACGCCCGATTTCGTTTTCCCCAGCACCGCTTGTCTGGTGCAGGCCAATCTCGGCGCCAAGGGCGGCGCGGCCTTCGATGTGCAGGCTGTCTGTAGCGGGTTTGCCTACGGGCTGACCACGGCGGACAGCTTCGTGCGTGCCGGCCGTGCGCGTTGTGCGCTGGTGATCGGCGCCGAAGTCTTCTCCAGCATCCTCGACTGGAACGACCGCAGCACCTGCGTGCTGTTCGGCGACGGTGCGGGTGCCGTGATCATCAAGGCGGCCGATGAGCCCGGTATTCTGGCGGCCAACTTGCATGCCGACGGCAGCTTGACCAAAATCCTGTGTGCGGCGGGCAACGTCGCTTACGGCGCAGTGACGGGGGATCCCTTCCTGCGCATGGACGGGCAGGCCGTGTTCAAGCAGGCCGTTACGGTGCTGGATCGTTCGGCTCGCGATGTTTGCGCCGAGGTCGGCATGACGATCGATCAGATCGATTGGCTGGTGCCTCACCAGGCCAACGTGCGCATCCTCAATTTCCTGGCTCGCAAGCTTGGCGTCCCCGTCGAGCGTGTCGTCATGACGGTGGATAAGCATGCCAACACTTCGGCAGCCAGCGTTCCGCTGGCGCTGGATGTCGCGCGGCGCGACGGGCGCATCAAGCCCGGCCAGCACGTGCTGATGCAGGGTGTCGGCGGCGGCTTCACCTGGGGCTCGGTACTGGCCCGCATGTGATGCAGGGCGGGCGGCTTGCCGCCCGTCGCATCAACCAAGAGAGATACGGACCACCATGAAACTCGCATTTGTTTTTCCTGGCCAAGGATCGCAATCCGTCGGCATGATGGACAGCTGGGCTGGCAACGCCGCCGTGGCCGATGTCCTCGGCCGCGCCAGCGCTGCGCTCGGCCAGGACCTGACCGCCCTGATCGCGCAGGGGCCGGCGGATCAACTCAATCTCACGACGAATACGCAGCCAGCCATGCTGGCCGCCGGCGTGGCCTGTTTTGCTGCCTGGCGCGCGGCCGGCGGCCCGATGCCGGCCGTCATGGCCGGCCACAGCCTGGGTGAGTATGCCGCGCTGACCGCGGCCGGTGCGCTGGCGCTTGAAGACGCCGTGCCGCTGGTGCGCATTCGCGCCGACGCCATGCAGGCTGCCGTGCCCGTCGGCACGGGTGCCATGGCTGCTGTGCTGGGCCTGGACGATGACGCCGTGCGTGCAGCCTGCGCGCAGGCGGCCCAGGGCGATGTCGTGGAAGCCGTCAATTTCAATGCGCCCGCCCAGGTGGTGATCGCGGGCCACAAGGCCGCGGTCGAGCGCGCCTGTGAGGCGGCCAAGGCCGCCGGCGCCAAACGCGCGCTGCTGCTGCCGGTTTCGGCTCCGTTTCACTCCAGCCTGCTCAAGCCGGCTGCCGAGGTGCTGGCCGGCGCGCTGGCGGGTATCGCATTGAAGTCGCCCGAAGTGGCGGTCATCAACAACGTCGATGTGGCCGAGCAGACCGATCCGGATGCCATCCGTGACGCGCTTGTGCGCCAGGCATGGCATGCCGTGCGCTGGGTGGAAACCCTCCAGCGCATGAAAGCCGCCGGCGTGACCCATGTCATCGAGTTTGGCCCGGGCAAGGTGCTCACCGGCTTGACCAAGCGCATCGATTCCGAGCTGACCGGGCTCGCTGTGACCGATCCGGCCTCGCTGGAAGCGGCGCTGGCCACCATCAAGGGAAATTGAGCATGGAACAGACGACGAAAGACCTGGAAGGCAAGATCGCGCTGGTCACCGGCGCCACGCGTGGCATTGGCCGTGCGATCGCCCTGGAGTTGGCTGCACGCGGTGCCACCGTGGTCGGCACGGCTACGTCCGAGGCCGGCGCGGCAGCCATCAACGAGACGCTGGCCGCCAGCGGCGGTCGTGGCGTGGTCCTCAACGTGACGGACGCGCCGGCTGTCGAGGCCCTGATCGAGGCGCTTGCCAAGGAAGGCGGTCCCCATATCCTGGTCAACAATGCCGGCATCACGCGTGACATGCTCGCCATGCGCCTGAAAGACGAGGATTGGAGCGACGTGATCGACGCCAATCTGAGCGCCGTGTTCCGCCTGGCGCGTGCTGCGATGCGCCCCATGATGAAGGCCCGTTGGGGTCGTATCATCAACATCACTTCGGTGATTGGTTCGGCCGGCAACGCTGGGCAGGCCAACTACGCTGCCGCCAAGGCAGGCGTGGCCGGGATGTCGCGCGCCCTGGCGCGTGAGTTGGGCAGCCGCAATATCACGGTAAACTGCGTGGCACCGGGCTTTATCGATACCGATATGACCCGTGTGCTGGGTGAAGCCCAGACCACTGCGCTTTTGCAGCAAATTCCGGCAGGTCGTCTCGGCCAACCGGAAGATATCGCCAATGCGGTCGGCTTTCTGGCCAGCCCTGCGGCGGGTTACATTACAGGTACGACCCTGCACGTGAACGGCGGGATGTACATGCAATAACTTGCATTGCGCGGTCCGGCCCCCGGGCTGGTGCGCAGTGTGCTTGTGGCATCGTCTCTTCGTGTGTCCGCAGTCGTCCGCAAGACGCTGCTGCCAGGCCAGCCTGGCGTACGAAGGCGAATGTTATTTTTCTCACGGCCAGGCGTTTGCATTGCTCTGCGCTTGGCTATAATTCGCGGGATTTTTCCCAATTGGAGATCTGCATGGAAAGCATCGAACAGCGCGTCAAGAAGATCGTCGCTGAACAACTTGGCGTGAACGAAGCCGAGATCAAGAACGAGTCCTCCTTCCTTGACGACCTCGGTGCCGATTCGCTCGACATGGTCGAGCTGGTCATGGCCCTCGAAGACGAATTCGAGACCGAGATCCCCGACGAAGAGGCCGAAAAGATCACGACCGTGCAACAAGCGATTGACTACATCAATTCGCACGGCAAGCAGTAATCTGTACAAGCCTAAATCCCGCGTCATTCGACGTCGGGAGTCAGGGCGGTTTTGGGTATTGCCTTGCATCCCGCGCGGGGGTTGCTGCCAGCCGGATAGGCTGGCAGTTTCCCGGCGCGCGAGACCAGCAGGGCTGGCCAAAAACCGCCTTTATTTTGTCTGTTTGAGGAGTCATCCGTGAAGCGACGTGTCGTCATCACCGGCTTGGGCATCGTATCCCCCGTGGGCAACGATGTGGCCACCGCTTGGGACAATATCGTCAACGGACGTTCTGGCATTGGCCGTATCACGCGATTCGATCCGTCGGCCTTGAACTCCCATATTGCTGGCGAGGTCAAGGATTTCGATATCGGCCAGTACCTGTCGCCCAAAGAAGCCCGCCAGATGGATACTTTCATCCATTACGGCCTGGCTGCCGGCGTGCAGGCGTGGCGTGATTGCGGCCTGGAAGTGACCGAGGAAAATGCCGATCGCATCGGCGTGATCATCGGCTCCGGGATTGGCGGCCTGCCGCGTATCGAAGAGACGCAGACCGAGCTGCTGGCCAAGGGCCCGCGCCGGATTTCTCCGTTCTTCGTGCCGGGTTCGTTGATCAACCTGATTTCCGGCCATCTGTCCATCATGTACGGGCTCAAGGGCCCGAGTTACGCCGTGGTGTCGGCGTGTACCACCGGCTTGCACAGCATCGGTGACGCAGCCCGCCTGATCGAATACGGCGATGCGGACGTGATGGTGGCCGGCGGCGCCGAATCGACGGTGTCGCCGCTGGGTATCGGCGGTTTCGCCGCCATGCGCGCGCTTTCCACGCGCAACGATGATCCCCAGACCGCTTCGCGCCCGTGGGATATCGATCGCGATGGTTTCGTGCTGGGCGAAGGCGCCGGCGTGCTGGTGCTCGAAGAGTATGAACACGCCAAGAAGCGCGGCGCGCGCATCTATGGCGAGTTCTGCGGCTACGGCATGAGCTCGGACGCCCACCACATCACCGCTCCCGACATGGACGGTCCGCGTCGCGGCGTCATCAACGCCCTGCGCAATGGCGGCATCAACCTCGACGAGGTCGATTACGTCAATGCTCACGGGACGTCCACGCCGCTGGGCGACAAGAACGAGACCGATGCGCTCAAGGCTGCCTTTGGCGACCATGCGCGCAAACTGGTGGTCAACTCCACCAAGTCCATGACGGGTCACCTGTTGGGCGCGGCCGGCGGCATCGAGGCGGTGTTCACCACGCTGGCGGTGTACAACCAGATCTCGCCTCCCACGATCAATATCTTCAATCAAGATCCCGAGTGCGATCTGGACTACTGCGCCAATCAAGCCCGGCCCATGAAGATCGATGTGGCGCTGTCCAACTCGTTCGGCTTCGGCGGTACCAACGGCTCCATGGCTGTACGCCGGGTTTGACCTTGCGACGCTGCCGGCAGGAAAGGGCGTGGCAGTTCGAGGTGCCTGCCGGCTTGGCGGCAGACGCAGGCTGGCCCAGGGTGGGTGTGAGCCTGTTGGCTGCGGCCGCGACGCTGGCCGCGCCCGCCTGGGGCTGGGCCTTGCTGCCGGCCGGCCTGCTGTCGCTATCCGGGCAGCGCCCGGTCCGGGCGCTGCGCGTGCATCCGGATCCGGCCTGCTGGCAGGCCCGCCTGTCGGGCGGCTGGCAGGCCGTCAGCTTGCGCCGTGCGCAGGCGCACAAAGGCTATATGGCCTTGTCATTTGAGCCCGCAACGCGGGACTGTGTTACAAACAGCAAGATCAGCTGCACCGTCTGGGCCACAAACTTGGCACCGGACCATTGGCGTCGCCTGCGCGTGATTGCGCGGGTCGCCGGGTGCAAAGCGGCATATCGCAGAGGGGCGTCATGAGCGAACGCGATGTCGACGCCGAGCTTGTCGCTCGCGTGCAGCGAGGCGACAAGAAAGCCTTCGACCTGCTGGTGCTCAAGTACCAGCGCAAGATCCTGCGCCTGTTGGCGAGGATGATCCGCGACCCGTCCGAGATCGAGGACGTGGCGCAAGAGGCCTTTATCAAGGCCTACCGGGCCTTGCCCCAGTTCCGGGGCGAAAGCGCCTTCTATACCTGGCTTTATCGTATCGCCATCAATACGGCACGCAATTGGCTGGCCTCGTCCGGGCGCCGGCCGAGCGCGCCCAATGCAATTGAAACCGAAGATGGTGAAACTTTTAACGAAACTGACAACCTAACCGATATAAGCACGCCGGAAGCCGAGTTCGCCAGCCGCGAAATCGCCGAAACCGTGAACGCAGCCATCGCGGAGTTGCCCGAGGAGTTGCGCACGGCTATCGTCCTGCGTGAAATTGAAGGTATGAGTTACGAAGACATCGCCCAAAGCATGGACTGCCCCATTGGCACCGTTCGCTCGCGGATTTTCCGCGCACGCGAAGCGATTGCCACCCGGTTGCGTCCCCTGCTTGACACCGATGCCGAGCGTCGCTGGTAAGGAGTGGCAGTCATGCAAACAGCAGCCAAGTCTGTGATCGCCGAAGCCTCATTCGAGGAGTTGGTTTCCGCCTGGATGGATGGCGAAGGATCGGATGACTTCATCAACGAACTGGTATCCGAGCCGGGCCGCAAGGCCTGGGATACCTATCACCTGATCGGAGACGCGCTGCGCAGCAGCGATCTCGTGATCGAGCCGTCGGAAGGCTTCCAGGCACGCCTGTCGCGCGCCCTGGATGCGGAGTTGCCGATTGTGGCCGCGCCCAAGCGGCGCTCGCCGCTGCGCCTGGGGCTGTCCAGCCTGGCCGTCGCGGCGGCCGTTGCCACGGTGGCCTGGGTGGCGCAACCTTATCTCGGCAGTACGGATACCGTATCGGCTCCCATACTGGCCGATGCCAGTCGCGATGAACGCGGCCTGGGCGATTACCTGGAAGCGCATCGCCAGATGGCCGGCCCGAGTGCCGTGCGTCAGGTTTCGTTTGAAACCGGAGTGCGCTGATGGTCCGTAGGCAGTCTATGCGCGGGCGTGAGCGCCAGGCCTGGCGGCAGCGCCAGTGGGGCCTCATGGCGATGATGCTGTGCGGGTTTCTGGTCTGGGACTCGAGTGCACGCGCGCAGAGCGCAGCCCCGGTCAAGGATCCGGTGCAGTTGCTGACCGATATCCAGCAGGCTGCCCGCAGCCAGGACTATTCGGGCGTCTTCATGTATCAGCAGGGCGACTCGATCCAGTCGTCGCGGCTGGTCCATGTCGTTGACGGCACCGGCGAGCGCGAGCGCCTGCAGATTCTCGACGGCCAGCCGCGCGAATACCTGAGGCACAACGAGGATGTCCAGTGTCTGATCCCCGACCGCAAGACCGTGTTGCTGGAGCGCCGCCGCGGCGACCGCTTCCCGGGGCTGTTGCTGGGCGATCCCAAGCACCTGATGGAGTACTACACGGTTCGCGAGGAGCCCCGTCTGCATCGTGTGGCCGATCGCGAGTGCCGGCTCATCTCGATCGAGCCGCTGGATGACAAACGCTATGGCTACCGCATCTGCGCCGACGTGGACACCAATCTGCTGCTCAAGGCGCAGACCGTCGATGGCAGCCGCGGCGTGGTCGAGCAGGTTTCCTTTACCTCATTGCGCGTGGGCAGCGATGTCGATGCCTCGCAGTTGAGTTCGCGCTGGAATACACGCGATTGGGATGTCATCGAGTCTGATATGCAACCGGTCGACCTGGCCGCTCAGGGCTGGCGCATTCCTGCCCCCAGCGGTTTCCTGCCGGTTAAAGAAGTGTCAAGAAAGATGAATAAGGGAACGGTTAGTCAGTTGGTGCTGTCAGATGGGTTGGCGGCGATATCCGTCTTCATCGAACCCTATGACGGGGCTCGCCATCAGCATCCGCCCGCCGGCCTTGGCCAGCGGGGTGCTATCAATATCTATGGTTCCCGTATCGCGGACTACTGGATGACTGTCCTGGGCGAAGTACCGGCTGCGACGTTGGAAAGTCTGGCCGAAGCGACCGAGTACGTGCCCGAATCGGCATCCCATTAAAAAGAATCCTGCGGGCGGGTGTTTGGGGTCATAACGGAGCTGTCGTATGAAAAAAACCGAACCGTCGAATTTTGCACTCCGACGTTTGTGTGCCGCCCTGCTTCTCGGGTCGGCACTTGCAGTATCGCAAGCGCCCCTGATGGCGCAGGAAAACCCGCCCGTCGCCACCAGTGCGCTGCCCGATTTCACCGGCATCGTCGAGATGGCCGAGCCGGCCGTGGTCAATATCCGCACCACGGCGACCGTCCCGGTGCGCGGTGGCCCGAATGGTCCGGGCGACCCCTATGAGTTGTTCCGCTGGTTCTTCGGTCCCGACATGCAGCCGCCGGGCATGGCGCCGGGGCAGGGCCCTCGTCGCCCCGGCCCGCAGGGCCAGCCTGAAGAGCGCACCGTGCCGCGTGGCGTGGGTTCGGGCTTCTTCATTTCGGCCGATGGCTACATTCTCACCAACCATCATGTGATCAGCGATGCTACCGACATCTATGTCACGCTGACCGATGGCCGTGAGTTCAAGGCCAAGGTCATCGGTTCGGATGAGCGTACCGATGTCGCGCTGATCAAGATCGACGCCAAGGACATGGTGGCGCTGCCTATTGGCGATGACACCAAGTTGAAGAAGGGGCAGTGGGTGCTGGCCATCGGCTCGCCCTTCGGCCTGGAGTCCACGGTCACCTCCGGTATCGTCAGCGCCATCGGCCGCGATACGGGCGAGTACCTGCCTTTCATCCAGACGGATGTGGCGGTCAACCCCGGCAACTCGGGCGGCCCGCTGCTGAACATGCAAGGCCAGGTGGTGGGCATCAACTCGCAGATCATCTCGCGCAGCGGTGGTTTCATGGGCATTTCGCTGGCCATCCCGATCGATGAAGCGATGCGTGTGGTCAAGCAGTTGCGCGCGGACGGCAAGGTCACGCGTGGCCGCATCGGTGTGCAGATCGGCGAGGTCAACAAGGACATTGCCGAAGCGATCGGGCTGCCGCGTGCCGAAGGCGCGCTGGTGAGCAATGTCGAGCACGAGGGGCCGGCCGAGAAGGCCGGCGTGCAGCCGGGCGACGTGATCCTGAAGTTCAATGGCCAGGCCATCAAGCGCTGGTCGGATCTGCCTCGTCTGGTGGGCCAGGCCAAGCCGGGCACCGACGGCAAGCTGGAGGTCTGGCGCCGTGGCCGCGACGTGACGCTTTCGGTCAAGGTCGGCGAGATGAAGGCTGAAACCACCGCCAGCGCCAAGGGCGGTTCGGAGAAGGCGCCGGCGGTGGACAATCACCTCGGACTGAGCGTGGTCAACGTCCCGGCTGACGTCAAGAGCAAGTTGCGCATCGAAGGCGGGGTGGAAGTGCGCGTGGCCGAAGGTCTGGCAGGCTCTGCCGGGCTGCAGCCAGGCGACATCGTGTTGGCGGTCAACGATACCGACATCACCGATGCGGCGCAGTTCGCCAAGGTGGTCGGCAAGCTGGACAAGGCCAAGACCGTGGCCCTGCTGGTGCGTCGTGGCGACCAGACGCAGTGGCTCGCCTTGCGTCCTGCCAGCAAATAAGCGCCAAGACCGGCTAAAATGGCTGGTTGCCGCAAGAGGGGGCGCATGGCGCCCCTTCTTGTTTTGGCTCGATGCTGCCCCGGACGCCCAAGTCTGCCGGGCACCGGCCCGGCAAGGATTTTTCGCGATGATGACTCCGGGCGGGCGTGCCCTGGGGTCCTGGCTGGCGGTTCGCGATTCCGGTTTGCTACGTCCCTTTTATAATTTCTTCTATGCAGCATATCCGTAACTTTTCCATCATTGCCCACATCGACCACGGCAAGTCGACGTTGGCCGACCGCCTCATTCAGCGTTGCGGCGGCCTGGCGGCTCGAGAAATGTCGGCGCAGGTGCTGGACTCGATGGACATCGAGCGCGAGCGCGGCATCACGATCAAGGCGCAGACTGCGGCCCTGCAGTACACGGCCCAGGACGGCAAGGTCTACAACCTCAACCTCATCGATACGCCGGGGCACGTGGACTTCTCGTATGAGGTCAGCCGCTCGCTGTCGGCCTGTGAAGGCGCCTTGCTGGTGGTGGATGCTTCCCAGGGCGTCGAGGCCCAGACCGTCGCCAACTGTTATACCGCCATCGACCTGGGCGTCGAGGTCTTGCCGGTACTGAACAAGATGGATCTGCCGCAGGCGGATCCGGAAGCCGCTGCCCAGGAAGTCGAAGACGTCATCGGCATCGACGCCACTCAGGCCATCCGCGCCAGCGCCAAGACGGGGATGGGCATCGATGAGATCCTGGAGACGGTTGTCGCGCGCGTGCCGCCGCCCGTGGGCGAGGTGGACGCGCCCCTGCAGGCCCTGATCATCGACTCCTGGTTCGACAACTATGTCGGCGTGGTCATGCTGGTGCGCATCGTCAACGGCGTTCTGCGCCCCAAGGACAAGATCCAGCTGATGGCCTCCGGCGCCACCCATCTGTGCGAGCAGATCGGGGTGTTCACGCCGAAGTCGCAGGCCCGTACCCAGTTGTCGGCCGGCGAAGTCGGGTTTGTGATCACCGGCATCAAGGAACTCGAACACGCCAAGGTGGGCGATACCATCACGCTGGCCGGCAAGCCCGCCAGCAAGCCGCTGCCCGGTTTCAAGGAGGTGCAGCCGCAGGTGTTCGCCGGCCTGTATCCGGTCGAGAGCTCGGAATACGATCAATTGCGCGATTCGCTGGAGAAGCTCAAGCTCAACGACGCCGCGCTGATGTTCGAGCCCGAGGTGTCGCAGGCGCTGGGCTTCGGCTTTCGTTGCGGCTTTCTCGGTCTGCTGCACATGGAAATCGTGCAGGAGCGCCTGGAACGCGAATTCGACATGGACATCATCACCACCGCGCCGTCGGTGGTTTATGAGGTCGAGCAACGCGATGGCACGGTCCTGACGGTCGAAAGCCCTTCGCGCATGCCCGAAGTGGGCAAGATCAACGACATTCGCGAGCCCATCGTCAAGGTGACGCTGTTCATGCCGCAGGAGTACGTCGGCCCGGTCATGACGCTGTGCAACAACAAGCGCGGCAACCAGATCAACATGACTTATCACGGCCGCCAGGTGCACCTGGTCTACGAGATTCCGCTGGCCGAGATCGTGCTGGATTTCTTCGACCGCCTGAAGTCGGTCTCGCGCGGCTATGCCTCGATGGACTACGAGTTTCTGGAGAACCGCTCTGCCGACGTGGTCAAGGTGGACTTGCTGATCAACGGCGACCGCGTCGACGCCCTGGCCATGATTGCTCACCGCAGCAACGCCCGTTACCGTGCGCGTGAAGTGGTGGCGCGCATGCGCACCCTGATTCCGCGCCAGATGTATGACGTGGCGATCCAGGCCGCCATCGGCGCGGAGGTGATCGCGCGCGAGAACGTCAAGGCCCTGCGCAAGAACGTGCTGGCCAAGTGCTATGGCGGCGATATCTCGCGCAAGAAGAAACTGCTCGAAAAGCAGAAGGCTGGCAAGAAACGCATGAAGCAGGTGGGGACGGTGGAAATACCCCAGGAAGCCTTTCTCGCCATTCTGCAGGTCGAAGACAAGTAGCAACCGAATAGGCCATAGAACCCATGAGCTGGAATTTTGCCCTCATTCTTTTTGTACTGTTGGTGGTGACGGGCGTCATCTGGACGCTCGATGTGCTGGTCTGGCGCAAGGCGCGCCGCCAGCGTGCGCAGGAAGCGGTCGAGCGGGTGAGGGCGGCCGGCATCGAGGACCCGGAGGCGGCCGAGCGGATGCGCCAGGAGGCGGTCGCCAGCGCGACCAGGGTGCCCTGGTGGATCGAGTATGGCGTGAGCTTCTTCCCGGTGATCCTGTTCGTGTTCGTGCTGCGTTCCTTCGTGGTCGAGCCGTTTCGCATCCCGTCGGGTTCCATGCTGCCGACGCTGCAGTCGGGCGACCTGATTCTGGTGAACAAGTTCAGCTATGGCATCCGCCTGCCGGTCATCGACAAGAAGGTGATTCCCACGGGCGCGCCTGAGCGCGGCGATGTGATGGTGTTCCGCTACCCGGTGGACCCTGACATCGACTACATCAAGCGCGTGGTCGGCCTGCCGGGCGATGAGGTGGCCTATCTCGACAAGAAGCTCTATATCAACGGTGAACTGGTGCCGCACCAGCGCGACGGCGATTACTTCGAGCCTGACCGGGTTTCCTATACTGCCCAGTACAAGGAAAAACTAGGAAAAATCGAGCACAAAATCCTGCTCGATGAGAATAAGTACCAGGAAATCGGCCCGATCTGGAAATTTCCTGACTTCAATAACTGTCAGTACGTCCGTAATGGAGTACGCTGCAAAGTGCCCGAAGGCCAGTATTTCGTCATGGGCGACAACCGTGACAACAGCGCGGACAGCCGCTACTGGGGCTTCGTGCCCGACAGCAATGTCGTGGGCAAGGCGTTCTTCATCTGGATGAACTTTGGCGATTTGAGCCGTATTGGCCGTTTTCACTGATAGCCCATGTCCCTAGCCAAGCTGGAAACCCGCCTGGGTCATCAATTCCATGACCAGGCCCTGCTCGAACAGGCGCTGACGCATCGCAGTCATGGCGCCCACCACAACGAGCGCTTGGAGTTCCTGGGGGACTCGGTGCTGAATTTCGTCGTGGCCGCCATGCTTTACGAGCGTTATCCGGAGCTGGATGAAGGAGATCTGTCGCGGGTGCGCGCCAATCTCGTGAAACAGGCGTCGTTGGCGGATATCGCTCAGCGCCTGGATCTCTCGCCGGTGCTTCGCCTGGGCGAGGGGGAGCTCAAAAGCGGCGGTTTTCGCCGCCCGTCGATCCTGGCCGATGCCGTTGAAGCGCTGTTTGGCGGTGTCTTTCTCGATGCCGGCTTTGCGGCTGCGCGTCACGTCATCGAACGCCAGTACGAGCCGGTGCTGGCCAGCGTCGACCTGCAAACGCTGGGCAAGGACGCCAAGACCCTGTTGCAGGAGTTCCTGCAGGGACGCAAGATGGCGTTGCCCGTCTATACGGTGGTCGCCACCCATGGCGCGGCCCATAGCCAGCAGTTCGAAGTCGAGTGCGCCATCCCGGCGCTCGAAATCAAGGTGACGGCTGCCGGCGCAAGCCGCCGCGCCGCCGAGCAATCCGCCGCCAAGCTGGTGCTGGAGGCGGTGCAGGCCGTCAACCCCCGCGTGGCACGCAAACCCGCCCGCGGACGCAAGACCGCACAACTGTCGCTGCCTGTGGCAGTGGCTCAAGAGGTGAAATGAGTACTCAACCGTTCCGCACCGGCTTCGTCGCCATCGTGGGGCGCCCCAATGTGGGCAAGTCCACCCTGACCAACGCCTTGATCGGTTCCAAGATTTCGATCGTCTCGCGCAAGGCGCAGACGACGCGTCATCGCATCCACGGGGTGTTGACGCGCGAGCACGAGCAGTTCGTCTTCGTCGATACGCCCGGGTTCCAGACCCGTCATGGCGGCGCGATGAATCGCATGATGAACCGCGTCGTGACGCAGGCGCTGGCCGATGTCGACGTGGTGGTGCATGTGGTCGAGGCCGGGAAATGGTCGGAAGGCGATGCCAAGCTGCTGCCGCTGCTGCCCAAGCCCGAGCGCACCATTCTTGCGATCAGCAAGATCGATGCCCTGAAGCACCGCGATGATCTTTTTCCCTTCGTGGCCAAGATCATGGCGCAGCATCAGTACGGCGCCGTGGTGCCGGTGAGCGCCACCAAGAACCATCAGCTGGATCAGCTGCTCGATGAGATCGCCCAGCGCCTTCCCGAAGGCGAACCGATGTTCGAAGAGGATGCGTTGACCGATCGGCCGATGCGCTTCATCGCCGCCGAGCTGGTGCGCGAGAAGATCTTCCGCCTGGTGGGCGACGAGCTCCCCTATGGCTGTACGGTCGTGATCGAGCAATGGGAAGAGAACGAAAGGGGCGTGCGCATCGCCGCCTGCGTGGTGGTCGAGCGTGAAAGCCATCGGCCCATCCTGTTGGGCGCGGGCGGCCAGCACATGAAACGCATTGCCACCGAGGCGCGCCAGGATATCGCCAAGCTGCTGGACAAGCCTGTGCACCTGGAGGTCTACATCAAGGTGCGCAAGGGTTGGTCAGAGCGCGAAAGCGCCCTGCGCGACCTGGGCTATGAGTAAGCACAATGAGTAAACGCGCCCAGCGCGTGCATGACAACCGGGCCTATATGCTGCATGCGACGGCCTGGCGCGAGACTTCCCTCATCGTGCAGGGATTCTCGCGCGATCACGGTTGCGTGGCCCTGGTGGCCAAGGGGGCCAAGCGCCCTTACTCCACCCTCAGGCCGGTACTGTCGGCCTTTCAGCCCATTCTGATGTCCTGGAGCGGCGGTGGCGAGGTCAAGACGCTCACCCGGGCCGAAGTGGCCGGCGTGCACCGGCTGGGCGGCGCCGCCCTCATGTCCGCCTGGTACATGAACGAACTGTTGTTGCGGCTGCTGCCTCGCGAGGATGCGCACCCGGTGCTGTTTGACGCCTACGAGACGGCATTGCAACAGCTGGCGGGCGGCTCGCGTGCGGCCGGCGCCTTGCGCCGCTTCGAGTGGGTGCTGTTGCGCGAGACGGGTTATGGCCTGGATGAAGACGAACCGGACTTCGAGGATGCCCGGATCGAACCCGCCTTGCGGCGCGATCTGCGCCAGCGGCTTGAAGCGCAACTGGTGGGTCGGCCTCTGTCTACCCGTCGTGTGCTGATGGAGTTGCAGCGCCTCTGAGTGGGGCCGCATTTCAGCCCTTTTCCCGGCATGATCTTCCGCAGTGCCTTGCACGGCCCGTCGCCGCGGCTGTGCCGGCGCTCGTGCCCCCGGAGTTCATGTCAGCCGGTGCTTCGGGAGCAAAAAAGCCGCCCGTTGGCGGGCGGCTCTTGAGGCCGGGGCGGGATGGCCCCGGCTTGCGGGCGTGCGCGTCGCTCAGTCGCGGTTGCCGCCGAAAATCCCCAGCAGCATCAGCAGGTTGGAGAAGACGTTGTAGACGTCCAGGTAGATGGCCAGGGTGGCGGACACGTAGTTGGTTTCGCCGCCATTGACCACGCGCTGCAGGTCCACCAGCATGAAGGCCGAGAAGATCACCACGGCCAGCACGGAGATGGTCAGCATGAGGGCCGGCATCTGCAGGAAGATGTTGGCCAGGGCGGCCAGGATGATCACCACGGCGCCGGTGAACAGCCATTTCTGCATGCTGGAAAGATCACGCTTGATGGTGCTGGCCAGGGTGGCCATGGTGCCGAACACCACGGCGGTGCCACCGAAGGCGGTCATCACCAGTTGCGAACCGTTGCTCATGCCGAGCACGAAGCCCAGCAGTCGCGAGAGCATCACACCCATGAAGAATGTGAAGGCCAGCAGAAGCACGACGCCCATCGAGTTGTTCTTGTTTTTCTCGATGGCGAACATCAGGCCGAAGGCGCCGGCCAGGAACACGATGGCCGACATGCCGGGGCTGGCGCCCATGATCTTGTTCAGGCCGGTATTCAGGCCCACGGCGGCGCCGAGCACCGTCGGGATCAGCGACAGGGCGAGCAGCCAGTAGGTGTTGCGTAGAACCTTGTTCCGGACGACTTCGCCCGGCGCGCCGGCCAGGGGGCCGGAGCGGTCAAAGGGGGAGGGGCGGTATTCGCTCATGTGAACTCCTGAGTGGCAAAGGGTTGCCCAAATAGCTTAGAACGCAAGAATAACTGACGGTTCCCTGAAAAATCCAGTTTTGGGGGCAGGGTTTTCATCCAGGGCGGGTACGTTGCAGTACGCGCTCGACGATGCCGGGCAGCTCGGCCTCCAGGCGCGCGCGCATGTCGGCGACGGCCTGTTCGATGACTTGCTCCAGCTCGGCATGCAACAGGGCGCGAAGCACTGGCGCAGGGACCTCCGGCGTGGCCGCAGGAGGAGGGCCGGGCGGCTGCGTCGGCAGCTCGGCACGTTGTGTCAGGGTTGGGATGCCGGAGTCGGGGTAGGGGGAGGACATGAATGGGCGGGTCAGGCGCTGCGGCTGAGATCGTGGCTGTGCGGGCTATGGCCGGCCGCGACGTAGTCGCGCCAGCGTACGCGGGCGGCGGCCTTGTCGGCTTCCTGAGCCGAGACGACTTCCAGCACGCGGAGGTAGCCATCGTAGTTCGGCGGACAGGCGTCGTCCAGGTTGAGCAGCCAGGCCTGTGGGGCAAGCGTCAGCGCCTGGCCGGGATCGGCTGCCGTCAGCAGGATGGGCGTCTCGGCGGCGAGCGGATCGCGCGCCGAGACATGCGGCACGAAGGTGCTGTCGTCAAAGGCCCACAGCAGCCGGTCAAAGGCCGACAGGCGATTGACGTCGGTGCAGTACACCACCAGTCGCTGGCCCGCCAGGTAGCGCTTTTGGGCGGTCTGGCAGGCCGCCCGCAGGCGATCCGGGGCGCCGAAGGCAAAATCGATCCGGGTCATGCGGACGGCGCCGGCCTCAATTGGCCTGATTGAGCAGGTATTGCATCAGCAGCGGGACCGGGCGGCCGGTGGCGCCTTTGTCCTTGCCGCCACGCCAGGCCGTGCCGGCGATGTCCAGGTGCGCCCAGGGATAGGCCTTGGTGAAGCGCGACAGGAAGCAGGCTGCCGTGACTGCGCCGGCGCCCGGGCTGCCGATATTGGCGATATCGGCGAAGTTGGATTTCAACTGATCCTGGTAGGCGTCTTCGAGAGGCATGCGCCAGGCGGTGTCCTGGGTCTGGCGGCCGGCGGCCAGCAGCGCCTCGGCCAGCGTGTCATCCGTGGAGAACAGGCCGGAATTGACACTGCCCAGGGCCACCACGCAAGCGCCGGTCAGGGTGGCGATGTCGATCACGGCGGAGGGCTTGAAGCGCTCGGCATAGGTGAGGGCGTCGCACAGCACCAGGCGGCCTTCGGCGTCGGTGTTGAGGATCTCGATGGTCTGGCCGGACATGCTGGTGACCACGTCACCGGGTTTGTTGGCCTTGCCGCTGGGCAGGTTCTCGCAGGCCGGGATCAGACCCACCACATCCAGGGCGGGCGCCAATTCGGCCAGGGCACGGAAGGTGCCCATCACGCTGGCCGCGCCGCACATGTCGTATTTCATTTCGTCCATGGTGGCGGCGGGCTTGAGCGAAATGCCGCCGGCATCGAAGGTGATGCCCTTGCCCACCAGCACGATCGGGCCGTTGTCCTTGGCCTTCTTGGCCGTAGCGGTCTTGCCGTTGTAGCGCAGCACGATGAAGCGCAGCGGTTCGTCGGAGCCGCGCGCCACCGAAAGGAAGGAGCCCATGCCCAGGGCTTCGACCTGTTTGCGGTCGAGGACTTCGGCTTTGATCAGGGTCTTGTAGTTGCGTGCCAGCTTGCGGGCTGTCTCGCCCAGATAGGTGGGCGTGCAGATGTTGCCCGGCAGGTTGCCCAGCGTGCGGGTCAGCTCCATGCCGTTGCTGATGGCCGTGCCTTCGCGCAGGCCGAGCTGGGCCTGCGCGGTTTCGGCGCGATCGACGATCTGGGTGATCTTCTTGAGCTTGGGCCGTGCGTCGCGCTCGGTCTTGCCGACCGTGGCGTCATAGTAGTAGGTGGCCTGGCCGGCGGCGATGGCCGCAGCGCGGGCGCGGTCACGGATGGTGCTGTGCTCGATGGGCAGTGCCGCCAGCGTGGACACGCCTTCGGCGAGCTGGGCGCCGGCGCAATAGTTGGCGAAGGCCTGCTCGGCGCTGGCATGCGCGCGGGTAGAATACTCGGCCTGTTTGCCCAGGCCGACCAGAACCACGCGCTGGGCGGTGACGCCCGGCAGCGCGCGCAGTACCAGAGTGGCGCCCAGACGGGCGCGGAACTCGGTTTTGATGACGCTTTGCAGGGCGCCGTTGCTGGCGCGGTCGATCAATTCAGCGGCCGGGCTCAGTACGCCGTCGGCGTAAACGCCCACGGCCAGCGCCGCCGTCTTGAGTTGATGCAGGGAAGCGGTGGTCTGTGTGCTAAATTCCATGAAGATTTCCCGAGTGCGTCGAACGATGCGGTCGATTATCCCGCATATTCTCCCATGTCTCTATTCAAACGGTCTGTCGTCAGCGAGATTACCAGTCACGCCGGCGTGGTGTTTTCTACGCTCGTCGTCGTCTGGCTGAGTGTTCTGCTGGTGCGCCTGTTGGGCGAAGCGGCAGGCGGCAGCATCGGCGCCGATGTGGTGTTCGGCCTGGCGGCCTTCTCCACGATCACCGCCTTGCCCACGATTCTGGCGGTGGCGCTGTTCATCGCGGTGCTGACCACGGTCACGCGCAATTATCGCGAATCGGAAATGGTGGTGTGGTTTGCCAGCGGCCTGTCGCTGGCCGACTGGCTGCGCCCGGTGCTGCGCGTGGCGGTGCCGGTGGCCCTGATGGTCGCGGGGCTGACGCTGGTGGCTTCGCCCTGGGCCTATCGTCAGATCGGCGAGTATCGCGAGCGCTTTGAACAGCGTTCCGATCTGTCCAAGGTCGCGGCCGGCCAGTTTGTCGAATCCGGGCGTGGCGATCGCGTGTTCTTCGCCGAAGACCCCACCGAGCCGGGCGATGAGTTGGGGGCGGTGTTTGCGCGTGCCATCGATCCGGAGTGGCTCAGCGTGCTCACGGCCAACAGCGCGCGTGGCGAGACCCTGCCCAATGGCGACCGCTTCCTGGTGCTGTCGGGCGGGCATCGCTACGATCTGAAGCCGGGTACGCCGGAGCTGCGCGTGACCACCTTCGATCAGTATGGCATGCGCCTGGAGAGCAAGGCGGGCGAGGACCCCATCGGCGAGGCGCGGGCGGCCGCCGAGCGCTCAAGCAAGGCGCGCTCCACCCTGCAACTGATGGAAGACAATACCAATAGCTCCTGGTCGCAGGTCATGTGGCGTATTTCCATGCCGCTGGCGGCGCTCAACCTTGCCTTGCTGGCGGTGCCGCTGGGCGCGGTCAATCCACGGCTGGGGCGTTCCGGCGATCTGCTGATCGCAGGCCTGGTGGGCCTGCTCTATATGAATCTGATCAATCTTTCGCGCGCCTGGATCAGCAGCGGCAAGCTGCCGTTCGGGGTGGGGGTGTGGCTCATCCATGCGCTGGTGCTCGCCCTGACGGGCTGGCTGCTCTATCGCCGCCTGCGCGTGAAGGCGCCGCCGCGCAGCCCTCAGGCGGCCTGAGGGCGTCGACTCAGCCGGGGTCGGTCAGCAACTGGCCGCTGGCCCCGGCAAGCAGCGCGCGGTTGCGTTCGGCCGCCTCGCGCATGAAATCCCACAGGAGACTCACGCGCTTGAGGCGATAGAGATCTTCGTGGCAGTACATCCAGAAGCTGCGTGTGATGCTGAGCTCGTCGCCCAGCACCGGGACCAGGCGGGGATCCTGCGCGGCAATGAAACCGGGCAGGATCGCCAGTGACTGGCCCTGCAGTGCCGCATGGTACTGCGCCACGACGCTGGTGCTGCGCAGCACGACACGGCTGTTGGGCAGCAGGTCTTCCAGATAGCGAAGGCGTTCGCTGAAGAGCAGCTCGTCTACATATCCAATGAAACTGTGGCCGGCCAGGTCGGCGCGTTCGCGGATGGGCGGGTGGCGCTCCAGATATTGCCGCGTGCCGTAGAGCCGCAAGGTGTAGTCGCACAACCGGCTGCAGACGTAGGGGCCGCGTTGCGGCCGCTCGATGGTGATGGCCAGGTCGGCTTCGCGCTTGGACAGGCTGACAAAGCGCGGCACAGGCAGGATGTCCAGAGTGATGTGGGGGTAGCGGCGCTGGAAGTCTGCCGCCAGGGGCGTGACCACGTAGCTGCCGAAGCCCTCGGTGGCCCCGACCCGGATATGACCCGAAAGCGCCTGGCCGATACCGGAGAGGCTTTCCCGGGCCGTGTGAATGGTGCTTTCCAGCTGTTCGGCATAGACCAGCAGGCGCTGGCCGTCCTCGGTCAGGACGAAGCCGGCGCTGCGGGATTTCTCGAACAGCAGGCTGCCCAGCTCGGCTTCGAGGGCACGCACGCGGCGTGCCACGGTGGTGTGTTCCACCCCCAGTGTGCGGGCGGCGGCGCTTACGCGCTGGCTGCGTGCGACTTCCAGAAAATAACGCAGGCTGTCCCAGTCCAGCATGGAGTCTCCCGGCCCTTTGTGCCGTTGGCGCCGGCATGGGGCTGTCCTTGTTTATTTATGCACAATCCATGTGCATTCGTGTCGTTGCTTGTTGATTTTCACACATCTACACTAGGTTCACCACTGCGGCTCCAGCGGCAGGAGGTCCAAAAAAATGACAGGAGACAAGCTCATGAAATTGCGTGCACGCGGAACGGCCGCAGGCCTGTGTCTGGGCGCCTTGCTGGTCGGGCAGGCCTTGGCCGCCGACAAGCCGGTGGTGAAGATCGGCGTCCTGACCGATATGTCTGGTAACTATGCCGCCATGGGCGGTCCGGGGTCGGTGGCGGCAGCCCAGCTTGCCATCGACGACTGCCTGGCTGCCGAGTGCAAGGGCATGAAGATCGAGCTGGTGTCGGCCGACAACCAGAACAAGGCTGACGTGGGCGCGGCGCGCGCCCGTGAGTGGTTCGACCGCGATGGTGTCTCGGCGATTGCCGACCTGACCAACTCGGCGGTGGCGCTGGCGGTGCAGGGCATCGCACGCGAGAAGGACAAGGTCGTGCTGTTCTCGGGGCCGGCCACGACCGCCCTGACCAATAAAGACTGCTCGCCCGTCGGCTTTCACTGGATGTTCGACACCTATTCGCAGTCTGCAGGCGGCGCCAAGGCGACTGTGCGCGACGGCGGCAAGTCGTGGTACTTCATCACGGTGGACTATGCCTTTGGCCATTCGCTGGAGGCCGATACCGCCAAGGCGGTGCAGGCGCTGGGCGGCAAGGTCAACGGTGGCGTGCGCCACCCCCTGAATGCTCCGGATTTCGCTTCCTACCTGCTGCAGGCGCAAAGCTCCAAGGCCCAGGTCGTGGCCCTGGCCAACGGCGGGCAGGATACGGTCAACGCGGTCAAGCAGGCGCGCGAGTTCGGCGTGGTCGATGGCGGGCAACGCCTGGTATCGCTGCTGATCTTCCTGTCGGATCTGCGCGCGTTGGGCCTGGACAATGCCCAGGGCCTGTCGTACGTCGACGGCTTTTATTGGGATTATGACGACGACACGCGCCAGTGGTCGGATCGCTTCGAGAAGGCTTTCCGCGGGCTGAAGCCGACCATGACGCAGGCGGGCGTGTATTCCAGCGTGCTGCACTATCTGCGCGCGGTCGCCGCCACGGGCAGCACCGAAGGCAAGGTCGTGGCCGACAAGATGCGCGAGCTGCCCATCAAGGACCCGATCATGCGTAATGCCTCCATCCGCCCGGATGGTCGGGTGATCCACGATATGTATCTGTACGAAGTCAAAAAGCCGGCCGATTCGAAGGGCGGCTGGGACTACTCCAAGCTGGTGGCGACGATCCCGGCCGAGGAAGCATTCCAGCCGCTGGCGGACTCGACCTGCCCGTTGGTCAAACCCTGATTTTCTTTTGAAACATGCGGCCTTGCGGCCGCTTTCCCTGGCAGTATGAGGAGCAAGCAATGAGTGAAGTCCCCCGCGTTCCGTTGCTGATCGGCGGCAAGCTGGTGCAGTCCAAGACCACGCAGTGGCGTGATGTCATCAATCCGGCCACGCAGGAAGTGGTGGCCCAGGTGCCGTTCGCCACGCGCGAAGAGTTGGATCTGGCGGTAGCCAACGCCCAGGAGGCCTTCCAGACCTGGCGTAACGCCGGCCAGGGCCAGCGCATGCGCGTCATGCTGAAGTTTCAGCAACTGCTGCGCGAGAACACCACCAAGTTGGCGGAGATGATCACCCGCGAGCACGGCAAGACCCTGCCGGACGCCGAGGGCGAAGTCGGCCGCGGCCTGGAAGTGGTCGAGCACGCCTGCTCCATGGTCAGCCTGCAACTGGGCGAGTATGCCGAGAATGCCGCTTCCGGCATCGACGTTTACACGCTGATCCAGCCCCTGGGCGTGTGCGCCGGCATCACGGCCTTCAACTTCCCCGTGATGCTGCCTTGCTTCATGTTCCCCATCGCAGTGGCTTGCGGCAACACCTTCGTGCTCAAGCCCTCCGAGCAAGACCCCACTGCCTCGCTTTACCTTGCCGAACTGGCTCTGGAAGCCGGCCTGCCGCCGGGTGTGCTGAACGTGGTGCATGGCGGCCCGGACATCGCCAATGGCCTGTGCGAGCATCCCGACATCAAGGCCGTGTCCTTCATCGGTTCGACCCGCGTAGGTACGGAAATCTATGAGCGCGCCTCCAAGGCAGGCAAGCGCTGCCAGTCGATGATGGGCGCCAAGAACCACTGCGTCATCTTGCCGGACGCCGATCCGGAAGTCGCCCTGAATCAGCTGGTGGGCGCAGCCTTCGGCGCTGCCGGTCAGCGCTGCATGGCGACGTCGGTGGCGGTGCTGGTGGGCGAGGCCCGCAATTGGCTGCCGGATTTCGTCGAGCGCGCCAAGAAGCTCAAGGTCAATGCCGGCACGGACCGTCAGGCCGATCTCGGCCCGCTGGTGTCGCCCAATGCGCGCAAGCGCGTCGAGAGCCTCATCCAGCAAGGCGTGGACGAGGGCGCCAAGCTGCTGCTGGACGGCCGCGGCGTCAAAGTGGAAGGCTATGCCGACGGCAACTTCGTGGGCCCGACGATTTTCGACGGCGTGACGCAGTCGATGACCATCTACCAGGAAGAAGTGTTCGGCCCGGTGCTGTGCGTGGTGGGTGTGGACACGCTGGAGGACGCGGTCGCCTTCATCAACCGCAACCCCAACGGCAACGGCGTGGCGCTGTTCACCCAGGACGGTGGCGCGGCGCGCTACTTCCAGAACAACATCGACGTCGGCCAGATCGGCATCAATATTCCGATCCCTGTGCCGGTCGCCTGGTTCAGCTTTACGGGTTCGCGCGCCTCCAAGCTGGGCGACCTGGGCCCCAACGGCAAGCAGGCAGTGCAGTTCTGGACCCAGACCAAGACGGTGACGGCGCGCTGGTCGGCGCACGGCCGCTCGGTCAATACCACCATCACCATGCGTTGATCCGGCGCGGGTGAGGGCGGGGCGGGCTGCGTTCGCAAGAGCGCAGCCTGCCCCGTTTTCATTTGGGCGCCTTGAGCGTGTGGACGAACTCGCGAGCCACTTCCTCGGCGCTGATCTCGGCCGGCATCTTGGCCGCGAACAGTTTTCGCAGCGTCAGGATGTAGGCTTCGCCGAAGGCGGTGGTCAGGGCGGCGGCGGTGGCCGCGGACACCGCGCCGCCGACGACCGAGCCGACGCCCGGGATCAGCTTGAGCAGCGAGCCGACAGCTGCGCGACCGGCCAGCGTGCCGCCGACGGTCGTGACGGCCGTCGCCACGAGCGTGGTCACGAAGGATTCCGAGAGTTTCAGGCCGAAGATGCCCGAGATGGTCACGATCATGGTGACCTGGACGGGGACGATGCCGACGGCATCGGCAAAGGGGATGGGCGTGGCGCCCACGGTGCCGGCAGCCAGGGCTGCAGTGCCTACGGCAACGTGGCTGCGTTCGACCTTGTGCTGCAGATCGACTTTCTGGGCGGCCACAAAGGCATTTTTGTGGCCGTCAGGAAAAAGCTGGGCGGTGACCTCCACGAGCTGGCGCAGCCCCATGGGTTCGAGCACCGGCCCGTCGTCGAGTTCTTCGCGCAGTGCGCGTACCCGGACAAACTGGCGCGCGCCGGGCAGCAACTTCTCGACCTCGGCGCGAAAACCGTTGTCGCTGCGCGCCTTGGTGATGACGACCACGGTCGGGATGCGGTACTTCTCCAGCAGGGCCAGCAGGTCGATTTCGGCCTGCTCCACCCGGCGCGAGTCCTCGGCGATGCACAGCCAGGCCACGTGCACGTGCTGGCCGGCGTCGCGCGAGGCATTGCGTGTTCTGAGCGCTTCTTCGAGCTGGCTGCGGGTCTGCTGATAGGCGCCGGCCTCGATGCCCTTGGTGTCGATGATGGTCAGCGGAATGCCATCCTTGCGGTATTCGCGGGTATTCTGCGTGACCGGCCGGCCAATGCCGGTGGTGGCCAGCTCGCCCTGAAAAATGGCATTGACCAGCGTGCTCTTGCCCACGCCGGTCTTGCCGGCGATCAGCACATTGGCGTGCCCGATCTGCTTTCTGGCCTTGGCCAGAGAGTCCTTGACGAGGGTCGCGATGTCTTCGTGCATGGCAGCCTGAGAGAAGAAAACAAACTCGGATATCCGTTGCCGGAACCTGGGCATAGTAATCGAAGCGCCAGCCCTTCCCCGCCTGCGTTCCGATGACTAAACATATTCTTATAAGTTATATAGGCACTGTTTTATATTACTTATAATCAGGTTCATCACAAGGCAAGGGGAATTACGGACATGAACCTTCAGCAATTCCGATTCGTGCGGGAAACGATACGCCGCGACTTCAACCTGACGGAAGCCGCCCGTATGCTCTATACCTCTCAGCCAGGGGTGTCCAAGGCCATCATCGAGTTCGAGGACGAGCTGGGCATCAAGATCTTCGAGCGCCACGGCAAGCGCATCAAGGGCCTCACCAAGCCGGGGCTGGCCGTCTCGCAGGTGATCGACCGCATCATGCGCGAGGTCGACAATCTCAAGAAGGTCAGCGATGAGTTCGCGCGCCGCGACGAGGGCGGACTGGTGATCGCCTGCACGCACACCCAGGCACGCTATCTCCTGCCGCGCGTCATCCCTGCGTTTCGTCAGCAGTTTCCCAAGGTTCATCTGTCGCTGGCCGAGGGCAGCCCGGCGCAGCTCGCCGAGATGGTGTTGCACGAGCAGGCAGACCTGGCCCTGGCGACCGAATCGCTGGCTTTGACGCCGGGCCTGGCCACGTTGCCCGTCTATACCTGGGAGCACACGGTGGTGGTGCGGCCCGATCATCCGCTGGCCGAATTGAGGTCGTCACAGGCGCGCAACCTGACGCTTGCGCAATTGGCCGAGTTCCCCATCGTGACCTACGACCGTGCCTTCACGGGCCGCAGCACGATCGACGAGATCTTCGCCAACCAGGGCATTCATCCCGATATCGTTCTGGAAGCCATCGATGCCGACGTGATCAAGACCTATGTCGATGTGGGCCTGGGCATCGGCATCATCGCCGGGGTGGCCTACGATCCGCGGCGCGACAGCAATCTGGTGGGACTGCCCGTGGGGCATCTGTTCGGCACTCACACCACACGCGTGGGCGTCAAGTCCGGGGTGTTCCTGCGTGACTACATCTATACCTTTCTGGAGATGCTGGCGCCGCAGCTCACCCGGCAGGTCGTCAACGACGCCGTGCAGGGCGGAGGGCGCTAAGCCATCGAGTCAGGGACTATGCGCCGGGTCGACTCCATTGAAATAATAAAATGGGAATGACTCTCATTTGATTTGACTAATCAATGGGAATCATTATCATTACCGCATACGCAACAACCAATGAGGTGAATCATGGTGGCTGGCTTGAGCGCGGTAGTGGTCGGTGCAGATCGTCTGGGCAACATCCCGGATCTACTGAAAGGACACAACATTTCGATCACGCATCACATCAGCGGGCGTGATCCTTCGCATCAGAAGAAGACCCTGCAGTTGCCCACCGGCACCCAACTGGTGATCCTGTTGACCGACTTCCTGGGGCATAACGTCATGAAGACCTTCCGCAACGCGGCGCAGCGCGGCGGAATCAAGGTCGTGGCTTGTCGCCGCTCGGTCTGCAGCATGCAGCAGGCCTTGCAGCAATGCGGGCTGTGCACCAAGGCTTGTGAGAAGCAGGCCTATGAAAAGCCGCTTACCCGTCACTGAAAGGATCCAGCCAGCCCGTAATCTCCTTGGCGGCACCTGCCGTCACGATTTCACCGGTGCCACAGCCGGCCGTTCAGGCCGACGCTGAAACAGCGGCGATCCGCCGCCCGGAAACTGACAACGCCTCCCTGGGGAGGCGTTTTTTTTCAGGTTTTTTCGGCGTTCACGGGGGCAGGGGGGCAGCGCGGGTCCAGCCAGGGCAGGCGCAGGCCGCGGGCCCGGACGGCTTCATCGATGGCGATCAGGATCGCATCGCGGCAGTCGGTGCTGTCGGAAAACTGCGGCACCCAGTATTTGATGCGGTAAGTCACGCCCTCGGCGGCATAGGCAATGGCGCGTACGCGTGGCGTCTGGTCGGGATCGAGGCCCGCCTTGGGCATGCTGTTCAAGGCGGCTTCGTAGAGCAGCAGCTTGCCTTCGGCGATGGAGATGTCATGGCCGAGCACGATTTCCAGATCACCCTGGTATTGCTTGCGGGGTGCGCTGTAGTTGGTCAGCATCTGCCGCGATATCTGGCTGTTGGGCAGGATCATGTAGGTGCCGTTGGGCGTCAGGATGCGGGTAGTTCGCCAACCGATCTCGGTGACGCGGCCCCGGGTGGTGGCATCGAAGCCGACCCAGTCGCCGATGCGGTAAGGGGCTTCCACGCCAATGGCGATCCCGGCCAGCACGTCGGCCAGCACGTTGCGGATGGCAAAGCCCAGGATGGCGATGATCAGGCCCGAGCTGGCAATGATGCCGCCAGCGGTCTGCCCCAGCAGCAAGCCGATGGCGGCCACTGTCGCCACGGCGAACAGAGAGGCGGTGATCAGCTCGCGCAGCAGCCGGGGCGTTTTGCGCTTGCGCCGCGCCCGGCGTGTCAGGGTGGCGGTGGCCATGCGCCCGACCAGCCAGGCGAAGGCGTAAAAGCTCAGGGCGGCGCTGACGCGTCGGAAGGCTTCCGGGCTCCAGCCTGGCAGAAAGCGCCGGAACAGGTCGGCATGAAAGGTGTAGACAAGCACGGTGACCGTGCACAGCACGGCGGGCCATAGCAATCCTGCAATTTTTGAATTGGACATCGGTGCAAGCCTCGGGAGGGGAGGGCGTGCCCGGTCAGGCCGGGCGCGCCGGCGTCATTCTAATCCTTGCCGCCGATCGCCGCCGGGTGGCGGGTCCGTCTCAGCCCGGCGTGGCGCCGCCGGACAGGGCGGGTGACTGCCCTGGGTTGAGCTGGCGATACACCTCGGCCGAAATCCGCGCCAGTTCGCTGCGGCCGGCATAGGAGGACAGGGCATAGCCGAAGCCGTCCTCGATCCAGTAGAAAACGTTGACCGGGCCGTCGTGGGTGAACTGGAACGTGGTGGGCGCACCCCGGGCCGCCGTGGCAGTGTCTTCGTTGGTGACATAGAGCGTCAGCCGCATGCCGGCAGCATCTTCGTACATGAACTGTGCCACCGGCCCCTGGCCGCCGGGCAGCAGCCGCCCGCCCTGCAAGCGGTAGCCGAGCGCTTGCAGTCTGGGGGGTGTCAGGCGCGCGCCCATGCGTTTCGACAGCCAGGTGACCAGCTGGTCTTCATGGTCGGCGGAGATTTCGACCGGACGACGCAGGTCCGGCACAAAGACGGTATGGGCGACGGCAGCCCGCAGGGCGAAGGCGCCGGCGTTGGCCGGCGCGGCGCTGGCGAGCAGGGTCGGTTGCGGCCATTGGGCGCGCAGGCCCCAGCCCAGCACACCGCCGGCCAGGGCAATGAGCAGGCTGGCGGCCAGTCGCCACAGGCCTTGCGAAGCGCGGGCGGTTCGCGGGGGACTAGCGGCCTGGCGCAGTCGTTCGGGAATGGGTTCGTCGAGCACGCCTGCGAAGCGGGCGCGCAGGGCCAGGCGTTGTGCCTGCCAGGCCTGTACGCGGCGCGCCTGTTCGGGGTGGTCGGCGAGATAGGCCCCCAGCGCGTCAGCCCGGGCCGGATCCAGTTGACCGTCGACCCAGGCGTGCAGGTCGTCTTCGGTGATTGGGGAAGGCTTGGCGTCAGGGGTCATTTCACGACTCGCATGTGTGCGGCGGGACGCGCGCCGCCCATCAGTTGCCGCAGGCGCTCACGTCCGCGCGACAGGCGCGACATGACGGTGCCCGGTGGGATGCCCAGGTTGCGGGCGATGTCCGCATAGCTCATGTCTTCCAGGGCTACCAGCAGAAGGATCTCGCGTTGCTCGGGAGGAAGCTGGGCGAGGGCCTGATCCAGGTCGAGCAGCTGCAGGCCGGATTCCGGCGCTGCCGGGCCGCAGACGTTTTCAGCGCCGCTTTCATCCCAGGGCACGGTGGCAAGACCGGGACGGCGTGCGCGGTCGACGTGCAGATGGTGCATCAAGGTGAAAAGCCAGGCGCGCATAACGTCTGAGCCGGGGGATCCAGTCCAGCAGGCGGTCCACCGAGAGCGTGGGCATGGCGCAGTGTGGAGGTCAGCGCGGCGCCGTCAGCCCGGCACGCGGGGCGACCTGCCAGACCTCGTTGACGAGCTTGCCATCACGATAGGTCAGGACGTAGCGCAGCGTCAGGGCGGACTTGCCTTCCAGCAGCAGGTCGGCGCTGACCGTCGCCCCCTTGGGGTTGGCGGCTTCGTCGATGGTTCCCACGGTGACCTTGAGCGGCCCCTGGGCGGCGAAGAAACGTTGCCAGACGGCATTGATGGCCTGGGCGTCGGCGTAGCTGCCGTCCAGCGGGCCGCCGACCCATTCGAAGCGCGGCTGGGCGCCATACTCGGCCATTACGGCGGGCAGGTCGTTGGCGGCGATGGCCTTCAGGCGGGCCTGGGCCTGGTCGAGCGCGGCGGCGTGGCCCTGGGCGGCCAGCAAGGCCAGCGGCAATGCAATCGTGGTGAGGCGCAGCATCTTTCTCATCATGGCTCCTGACAAGGGGTGAGCCTGTCGCCGGTTGGCACAGGCAGTCATGGAGGCAGACGGCCGGGGGCGGCGGTTTATTCCGTCCTGGTTGAAAAAAGCTGGTCCGGGGGAACGGGTTTGGATCAGTCGCGGGCCTGGGCCGACGCCAGGCGGTTGTCCTTGACGACGCGACGGGCGCCGTTATAGCGCTTGTTCCAGTAGGCCACCGTCATTTTTTCGATGCGCACGACGCCGCCGGAGCTGGGCGAGTGGATGAAGCTGTCTTCGCCAATGTAGATGCCGACGTGCGAGTAGCGTCGGCCGAGCGTATTGAAGAACACCAGATCGCCGGGGCGCAGTTCGCTACGGTCGATGACCTGCGACTGGCGGGCCATTTCCGCTGCGTTGCGGGGCAGCTTGAGGCCCAGCGAGCGTTCTGCCGAGTAGAGGATCAGGCCGCTGCAGTCAAAGCCGCTGTCCGGGCTGGTGCCGCCGAAACGGTAGCGCACGCCGAGTTGATTCATGGCCTCGGCCAGCAGGGCGTCGCCGCCGAACGAGGCTTTCAGGCCCTGGCCGCTGCTGCGGTCGCGCTTGAGCGAGCTGCGCGACACCAGCATGCCGATGGGGTCGTCGGAGGCGGCGAGCCATTCGGCGCGGGTTTCGTCGGTGTCGGAGACGAAGGCCGCGGACTTCTGGGCTGTGCTGCTGGCGCAGCCGGCCATCACGGCCAGGCAACCCAGCGAAGCAAGCAGGCGTGCCCCGCGCTTGGCGAGTAGGGAGAACGAATCGGGTGACGCAGTTTGGGCGTATCGAAGCATGCTCGCCAAGTTTGATTGGGCCGGAGAATCGGCCACGGGTTAGGATAGAAAAAAATAATGGGGCGATTCTATCAAATCTATTATTACATCCGGGTGTAACGAGTACGAAAAAAGCCGCTTCCAGGCGGCCCGGATCAAATGGCATGGCCACGCCAACCTGGGGGAATCCCCAGTCATCGCGGCAAGCCTGGTGCAAGGTTGATTGTCGACAATAAAAAAAGCGCGGTCGATGCCGCACACAGGCTGAAATGAACCATAACAGGAGGCAAAGCATGGAAAAAACCCGGGATTTCCATTACCGGTCGATTCACGAGCGTGATGGCTTCTGGCGCGAACAGGCGCAGCGGATCCACTGGGAGACGCCTTTTTCAGAGGTGCTGGATTTTTCCCGGCCGCCGTTCGCTCATTGGTTTGTGGGCGGGCGCAGCAATCTCTGTTACAACGCCGTCGATCGCTGGTTGCCCCAGCAGGCCGATGAGCCGGCGTTGATCTGGGTGTCGACCGAAGTCGACCAGGAGCGCACCTATACCCGGCGCGAGTTGTACCAGGAGGTCAATGCGGTGGCCGCCATGCTGCGCGAGCAGGGCGTGGGTCGCGGGGACCGGGTGCTGCTGTACATGCCCATGGTGCCTGAGGCGGTCTTCACGATGCTGGCCTGCGCGCGCATCGGGGCGGTGCACTCGGTGGTATTCGGCGGCTTCGCCTCGGTCAATCTGGCGCAGCGCATCGATGATGCGCGTCCCAAGGTGGTGGTCAGCACCGACGGCGGCTCGCGCGCGGGCAAGGTGGTCGCGTACAAGCCCTTGCTGGACAAGGCCCTGTCGCTGGCCGAGCATCCGCCGGCATCCGTGATCCTGCTGGACCGGGGGTTGGCGCCTTTCGAGCGCCAGCCGGGCCGCGACCTCGATTACGCCGATCTGCGCGCCCGTCACGAGGGCGCCGAGGTGCCGGTCGAATGGCTGGAGTCTGCCGAGCCGAGCTACATCCTGTACACCTCGGGCACGACCGGCAGGCCCAAGGGCGTGCAGCGCGATACGGGAGGCTATGCCGTGGCGCTGGCTTCCTCCATGGAGTATCTGTTCGACGGCCGCCCGGGTGAGACCTTCTTCTGCACCAGCGACATCGGCTGGGTGGTGGGGCACTCTTACATTGTCTATGCGCCGCTGATCGGCGGACAGGCGACCATCCTCTATGAGGGAACGCCGGTGCGCCCCGATGGCGGCATCCTGTGGCGCCTGGTGCAGAAGTACAAGGTCAATACCCTGTTTTCCGCACCGACCGCGGTGCGCGTGCTCAAGCGCCAGGATCCGGAGTTGCTCAAGCAATATGACCTGTCTTCGCTGCGCGCGCTCTACCTGGCGGGCGAGCCGCTGGACGAACCGACGGCGCAGTGGATCGCCGATGGCCTGGGCAAGCCCATCATCGACAACTACTGGCAGACCGAGTCGGGCTGGCCTATCCTTTCGGCCCAGCCGGGGGTCGAGCGCGTGCCGACCCGCTTTGGCAGCCCCTCTTTCCCGGTTTATGGCTTTGATGTCCGCGTAGTGGACGAATCCACCGGCGAGGACCTGGGGCCGAACCAGAAGGGCGTGGTGGCCATCGTGCCGCCGCTGCCGCCGGGGGCGCTGGCGACGATCTGGGGCGATGATGCCCGTTTCGTGGAGACGTATTTCAGCTCCATTCCGGGCCGTCAGCTGTACTCGACCTTCGACTGGGGGCTGCGTGACCAGGACGGCTATTGGTTCATCCTGGGCCGCACCGACGATGTGATCAACGTGGCCGGACACCGCCTGGGCACGCGCGAGATCGAGGAGTCGATCAACAGCCATGCCGGCGTGGCCGAGTGCGCCGTGGTGGGGGTGGCAGACAGTCTCAAGGGGCAGGTGGCGCAGGCGTTCGTGGTGCTCAAGCGTCCCGAAACGGTCGAGGGCGATGACGCCGCCCGGCAGCTGGAGCGGGATATCATGCGCCTGGTTGAGGAGCAGCTGGGTGCCGTGGCGCGGCCGGCGCGCATCCACTTCGTAGGCGTGTTGCCCAAGACCCGCTCGGGCAAGGTGCTGCGCCGAGCCATCGTGGCGGTCTGCGAGGGCCGTGACCCGGGCGACCTGACGACCATCGAGGATCCGTCGGCGCTCGAACAGATCAAGGAATCGCTGTAATGAAATCCAAACCCGTGCTGGTTGCGGACGACGTCAAGAAAATCCTCGCCGCTGCCGAAGCGCATGCCCTGGCCCAGCAATGGGCCGTCAGCATCGCCGTGGTCGACGATGGCGGCCACTTGCTGGGCATGTCGCGTGGCGATGGGGCGGCGCCCATCTCCGCGCACATCGCCCCGGCCAAGGCGCGCACCGCCGCGCTCGGGCGGCGCGAGTCGCGCCTCTACGAGGAAACCATCAACAATGGCCGCTATTCCTTCCTGTCGGTGCCGCTGCTCGAAGGGATGCTGGAGGGCGGGGTGCCCATCGTGGCCGATGGTCAGGTGGTGGGCGCGGTGGGCGTGTCTGGCGTGAAATCCAGTGAAGATGCCCAGATCGCCCGCGCCGGCATTGCCGCGCTGGGTCTGCCGGTCCAGGCACAGTGAGTCGCGAGCTCCCCGAGGCGGCGCTGCGCGCCGCCGTGCTCAATCCGGGGGTGAGCCGGCGCGAGGTCTGGGCCTGGGCCATGTATGACTTCGCCAACTCCGGCTACACGACGGTGATTCTCACGACGGTGTTCAGCACCTATTTCGTGGCCGTCGTGGGCCAGCGCGCCGACTGGGCCACGCTGGCATGGACGGCGGCTTTGTCGCTGTCCTATCTGGCCATCATGCTGACCATGCCGACGCTGGGCGCGCGCGCCGATGCGCGCGCCGGCAAGCGCCGGCTGCTCTACACCAGCACGGCCGGCTGCGTGCTGGCCACCCTGTTGCTGGCCCGCGCGGGGCCGGGCGATGTGTGGCTGGCGCTGGCGGCCGTGGCGGTTTCCAATTACTGCTATTGCATCGGCGAGTCGGTGGTGGCGGCCTTTCTGCCCGAACTGGCTCAGCCTCAGGCGCTGGGGCGGGTCTCGGGCTGGGGCTGGAGCTTCGGCTATTGCGGCGGCATGCTGACCTTGGGCCTGTGCCTGGCAGTGGTCAGCTGGGGCGAGGCGCGGGGATTGTCGGCCGAGCAGTATGTGCCCTGGGTGATCCTGGTGACCTGTGCCGTGTTTGCCCTGGCGGCGCTGCCTTCGTTTTTTCTGCTGCGCGAGCGGGCCCAGCCCAAGGCCGTGCCGGTCCGGGCGGCCGACATGCTGCGGCGGCTGGCCTTTGCCTGGCGCGATACAGGCGAGCATTTTCCGGAATTTCGCGGGCTGCTGCTTTGCGGCGCCAGCTATCAGGCCGGAATTGCGGTGGTGATCACGCTGGCGGCCATCTATGCCGAGCAGGCCATGGGCTTTACCATGCCGCAGGTGATGCTGCTGGTGTTCACCGTCAACATTGCGGCGGCCGCCGGCGCCTTCGCCTTCGGTTATCTTCAGGATCGCATTGGCCACAAGCGGGCGCTGGGCATGACCCTGGTGGGCTGGATCATCATGGTGGTGGTGGCCTATGCGGCCACCACCGCAGCGGTGTTCTGGGTAGCAGCCTTGCTCGCCGGGCTGTGCATGGGCACCAGCCAAAGCGCCGGTCGCGCCATGACCGGCGCTCTGGCGCCGCCGGGCCGGCTGGCGGAATTTTTCGCGCTCTGGACCTTCGCCGTGCAGCTGGCGGCGGTAGTCGGGCCCCTGACCTATGGCCTGGTGACCTGGCTGACCGCCGGCAATCACCGTCTGGCCATCCTGGTGACGGGAATCTTCTTTCTTGTCGGCCTGCTGTTGTTGCAACGGGTCGATCTGGCGCGCGGTATCGCCCGTCGCCAGGCGCTTTGAGCCTCGGCGCATGCCAGGCCAGGCTGCTATTCTTACGGTCTGGCCACCATGTTGTGGGGGCACCAGGCGGACCAAGGAGGCCCGCCTGCGTAAGGTGCCCGTAAGAGCATGGCGATACGGTTGCGTGTCGGCAAAACGGCAGCACCAAAATCACGAATCGGAGACAAAACCATGTCGAATGCCATCCAATCCGTTCTGGTGGAGAACCGCGTGTTCCCGCCGCCCGAAAGCGCCGTCAAGGGCGCAGCCATCTCGGGCATGGACGCCTATCGGGCACTGTGTCAGGAAGTCGAGCAGGATCACGACGGCTTCTGGACCCGTCAGGCGCGCGAACACCTGCAATGGACCAAACCTTTCACCCAGGTGCTCGACGAGAGCGACGCGCCGTTTTACCGCTGGTTCGGCGATGGCGAACTGAACGTCTCGGCCAACTGCCTGGACGTGCACCTGACCAACGGCAACGCCGACAAGACCGCCATCATCTTCGAGGCCGACGACGGCCGCGTCGAGAAGGTCACCTACCGCGAGTTGCTGCAGCGCGTCTCGCGCTTTGCCAACGGCCTGAAGGCCCTGGGCTACAAGGCCGGCGATCGCGCCATCATCTATCTGCCCATGTCCATCGAGGCAGTGGTCGCCATGCAGGCCTGCGCCCGTCTGGGCGTGACGCATTCGGTGGTGTTCGGCGGTTTCTCGGCCAAGAGCCTGCAGGAGCGCATCGTCGACGTGGGCGCCTCGCTGGTGATCACGGCCGATGCGCAGATGCGCGGCGGCAAGGTCATCCCGCTCAAGCCGGCGGTCGATGAAGCATTCGCCATGGGCCATTGCGAAGCCGTTCGCAAGGTGGTGGTCTATCGCCGCAGCGGTTCCGAGGTGATCTGGAACGAGGGCCGTGATGTCTGGATGCACGACGTCGAAGCGGGCCAGCCCGATCATTGCGAGCCGGTGCCGGTCAATGCCGAGCACCCCCTGTTCGTGTTGTACACCTCCGGCTCCACCGGCACGCCCAAAGGCGTGCAGCATGCCTCGGGCGGCTATCTCCTGTGGGCAGCGATGACCGCCAAGTGGACTTTCGATGCGCGCGCCGACGACGTCTATTGGTGCACGGCCGACGTGGGCTGGATCACCGGGCACACCTATATCGCCTACGGCCCGCTGGCGGCCGGCCTGACCCAGGTGGTGTTCGAAGGGGTGCCGACCTTCCCCGACGCCGGGCGCTTCTGGGAAATGATCCAGCGCCACAAGGTCACCGTGTTCTACACCGCGCCCACGGCCATCCGGTCGCTCATCAAGGCCTCGGAATCGGCTCCGCAGACCCATCCGCGCAACTTCGACCTGAACAGCCTGCGCATCATCGGCACGGTGGGCGAACCCATCAACCCGGAAGCCTGGATCTGGTATCACAAGAACGTGGGCCAGGAGCGCTGCCCCATCGTCGACACCTGGTGGCAGACCGAAACCGGCGGCCATATGATCACGCCGCTGCCGGGCGCGACGCCGCTCAAGCCGGGCTCCTGCACCTTGCCGCTGCCGGGCATCAGCGCGGCCATCGTCGATGAAACCGGCGCCGATGTCGATCAGGGCAATGGCGGTTTCCTGGTGATCAAGCGTCCGTGGCCGGCGATGATCCGTACGGTGTGGGGCGATCCGGAGCGCTTCAAGAAGAACTACTTCCCGCCGGAGTTGCGCGGCTACTATCTGGCCGGCGATGGCGCGCAGCGCGACGCCGACGGCTATTTCTGGATCATGGGCCGTATCGACGATGTGCTCAACGTCTCGGGCCATCGCCTGGGGACCATGGAGGTCGAGTCTGCCCTGGTGGCGCATGAGCTGGTGGCCGAGGCCGCCGTGGTCGGCCGCCCGGACGACACCACAGGCGAAGCCGTGGTGGCTTTCGTGGTGCTCAAGGGCGCGCGTCCGGAAGGCGAACAGGCGCAGGCCATCGCCAAGCAGTTGCGCGATTGGGTGGGCAAGGAGATCGGCCCGATTGCCAAGCCCAAGGACATCCGCTTCGGCGACAACCTGCCCAAGACGCGCTCGGGCAAGATCATGCGCCGCCTGTTGCGCGTGGTCGCCAAGGGCGAGGAAGTCACGCAGGATGTCTCCACGCTGGAGAATCCGGCCATCCTCGAACAGCTGGCCCGCCCGCTGTAAGGCAGCGGGCAGCAGCCAGGGCCTGCGCTTGACGGCGCAGGCCTTTTTTTCGCCCCAGGCGTGCGCCAATAGCTGCACGGCCATCGCGGTCAATTGCGCGGCGGGCCAGCCGGCTGCGTTACCATCAGTCCGGTAGCTTGCCTTTCTGTGTCGCCCGCCTCTGGCGGGCGCTCTTGCGTGGGCCGAGCGTTGTGTTCGTATTCAGGAGAGTTTCATCGTGACCCGTGGCAGTTTTGACCGCAGCGGCCTGGCCTTGATGGTGGCGACCATCGTGGTGTGGGCGGGCAGCTGGATCGCGATGAAGCTGGTGGTGCCCTACATCGGCCCCTACGACTTCGTGGTGCTGCGGTATCTGGGCGGGGCGCTGGTGCTGTTCATCGGCGCGGCCGCCACCGGACGCTCGCTGGCCATGCCGCCCTGGCGCCTGACGCTGCTGGTGGGCGCGACGCAGACGGCGGGTTTCCAGGGCTTCGTGCAGACGGCCCTGGTATCCGGCGGGGTGGCCAAGGTTTCGCTGATGGCCTACACCATGCCGTTCTGGCTGATCCTATTCGCCTGGCTGATCCTGAAGGAGCGCCCGACGGGGCGCCACTGGGCCGGCATTGCCCTGGCCGGTGGCGGCCTGGTGTGCTTTCTGGAACCCTGGCAAGGCATGGGCGATGCGGTGCCGGTGGTGCTGGGCGTGTTCAGCGGCCTGTGCTGGGGGCTGGGCACGGCCCTGTCCAAGCGCATGTTCGAGCAGTACTCGCCCGATATCGTGACCTTTACTGCCTGGCAGATGTTGTTCGGCGCGTTGCTAATGACGCCGGTGGCGCTGCTCGTGCCGCAGATCGACGCGATCTGGGGCTGGCAGCTCTGGATCGGCATGATCTACATCATCTTCGGCGCATCGGCCCTGGCGTGGGTGATGTGGTTGCTGGTGGTGCGCCGCCTGCCGGCCTCGATCGCGGGCTTGTCCAGCCTGGGGGTGCCGGTCACTGCCGTCTTGCTGGCATGGTTGATTCTTAATGAGCGTCCGACCCCGGCCGAAGGGGTGGGCATGGCCTGCGTCATGGCAGGTATCTGGGTGGTGAGCCGGGCGCGTGCCCCGGCCAGAACCGATTCCCGACAGGAGAAGGCATGATCGATTTTCGTAGCGACACCGTCACGCGGCCGACGGCCGCCATGCGTCAGGCGATGGCCCAGGCGCCGGTGGGCGATGACGTGATGGGCGACGATCCCAGCGTACGCGCCTTGCAGGAGGCCGTGGCCGGGCGCGCCGGCAAGGAGGCGGGCCTGTTCTTTCCTTCGGGCACGCAGAGCAATCTGGCGGCCTTGATGGCGCATTGCGGGCGTGGCGACGAATATCTGGCCGGACAGCAGGCGCACACCTACAAGTTCGAAGGCGGTGGCGCCGCCGTGCTCGGCAGCATCCAGCCGCAACCCATCGAGCATGACGCCGATGGCAGCCTGCCGCTGGCCAGGCTGGCCGCCGCCGTCAAGCCGGTCGGCGACGCGCACTATGCGCGCACGCGCCTGCTGGCGCTTGAGAACACCTTCCATGGCAAGGTGATCGATCAGGGCTATATCCTGGAGGCTGCGGCTTTCGCGCGCAGCCGCCAGCTGGCCACCCACCTGGACGGCGCGCGGGTGTTCAATGCGAGCGTGGCCAGCGGCCTGAGCCTGGCCGAGCTGTGCCAACCCTTCGATACGGTCTCGATCTGTTTTTCCAAGGGGCTGGGCGCACCGGTGGGCTCGGTGCTCGTGGGTAGCCAGGCTCTCATCGATACGGCGCGCCGCTGGCGCAAGGTGCTGGGCGGCGGCATGCGCCAAGCCGGGGTGCTGGCTGCGGGCGCTTTGCATGCCCTGGATCATCATGTCGAACGTCTGGCGCAGGATCACGAGCATGCCCGGCTGCTGGCGGAAGGACTGGGCGGCCTGCCCGGCGTGCAAGTGCTCTCGCAACAGACAAATATGGTGTTCGTTCAGTTTGATCCGCAGCGCTGTGCCGGCCTGCAGGACGGGCTGCAGGCCGAGGGCATCGCCATGCGCGCCGTGTATGGCGGGCCGACGCGCCTGGTGACCCACCTGGATATTTCGCGCGAGGATATCGCCCGCACGGTGCAGACGCTGGCCCGCCTGCTGCGCGCCTAGCGGTTTTCGATCAGGGCGCGGTAGCCATCCAGTGTGTCGGGCCAGGCCAGCTGCAGACCGCTTGCTTTCAGACGGGCATTGCTCAGCCGCTTGCTGCCGACGCCGGCAGGCGCCGGGCCGCAGCCGGGCGAAGGCGCGTGCAGCAGGCGCGCCAATTCGCCATACAGGCGGTCCAGCGGCATGGGCGTGTCATCGGCGCCGAGATAGCAGGGCAGGGCTTGCGGCAGGTGCAGCAAGTGCGCCACCGCCGCCGCCGCATCGTCGATATGGATGCGGTTGGCCCAGTGCGCCGGCTCGCGAGGAGCGCGTGCCTGGCCGGCGCGCAAGCGTTCGAGCAATTGCAGCCGGCCCGGGCCGTAGAGGCCGGCCAGCCGCAGGCTGACCGCCCCGGGCTCCAGCTGCCTCAGCCGGGTCTCCGCTTCCAGCAGCGTGGCACCATTGAAGGCCAGGGGGGCGGGCGGCGTCGTTTCGTCGACCCAGTCCTGGCCATGATCGCCGTAAACCGCCGAGGATGAGACAAAGACCCAGCGCCGGGGACGCCCCGCCAGCGCGGCGTGCAGATGCGCCAGGCCGTCCAGAAAGACGGCACGGTAGCGCTGCGGATCGCGCCCGCCCGGCGCGGGCAGATAGGCGACCCGGTCGATATCGTCGGGCAAGCCGCGCAGGCTCTGGGGTTGGCTGAGGTCGGCCTGGATCCAGCGCAGCCCATCGGGCGAGTCGGCCGGCGGCTGGCGCCGCAGGGCCCAGACGGTATCGCCGCGCGCGAGCAGCCGCGCGGCCGTGCGCAGACCCAGGTCGCCGCAACCGGCAAGCAGAATGGTTTGTGCCATGACAGTCTCCGGCAACGTCGAGGGCAGAGAAGGGCGCAAGCAAAACGGGGCGCCGAAGCGCCCCGTCGAGAAGGATCACATGCCGTTATAGACCGGGCCTTCGCCGCCTTGCGGCGCGACCCAGACGATATTCTGCTTGGGATCCTTGATGTCGCAGGTCTTGCAGTGCACGCAGTTCTGGGCGTTGATCTGCAGCTTGTCGGCGCCGTGATCGTCCTTGATGAACTCGTACACCCCGGCAGGGCAGTAGCGCGCCTCCGGGCCGCCGTAGACGGCCAGGTTGACTTCCACCGGCACATCGGGATTCTTCAGCGTCAGGTGGATAGGCTGGTTCTCTTCGTGGTTGGTGTTGGAGATGAACACCGAACTCAGACGATCGAAGGTCAGCTTGCCATCCGGCTTGGGATAGTCGATGCGGGCGCACTGGGCGGCCGGCTGCAGGTAGGCGTGGTCGGGCTTGCCGTTGCCGCGCAGCGTCCAGGGCATCTTGCCCTTGAGCAACCACTGTTCGATGCCGGTCATGACGGTGGCAACGGTGCGGCCCTTCTTGAACCATTGCTTGAAATTGCGCGCCTTGTTCAGTTCTTCGTGCAGCCACGAGGATTCGAAGGCTTGCGGATAGGCGCTCAGTTCATCGGCGCGACGGTCCGCGACGATGGCGTCGAAAGCCGCTTCGGCGGCCATCTTGCCCGACTTGATGGCGGCATGGCTGCCCTTGATGCGCGAGGCATTCAGGAAGCCGGCGTCACAGCCGATCAGGGCGCCGCCCGGGAACACCAGCTTGGGCAGCGACAGCAGGCCGCCGGCCGTGATGGCGCGGGCGCCGTAGGCAATGCGCTTGCCGCCTTCGAAGACGCCGCGGATGGCCGGGTGGGTCTTGTAGCGCTGAAATTCCTCGAACGGCGACAGCCAGGGGTTGGCGTAGTCCAGGCCGACGATCAGGCCCACCACCACGATGTTGTTGTCGAGGTGGTACAGGAAGGATCCGCCGTAGGTGTCGGCGTCCAGCGGCCAGCCGGCCGTGTGCATCACCAGCCCGGGGCGGGCCTGCGCGGGGTCGACCTCCCACATTTCCTTGATGCCGATGCCGTAAGCCTGAGGGTTGCGGCCGTCGTCGAGCTTGAAGCGCTCGGTCAGCTGGCGGCCCAGTTGGCCGCGCGCGCCTTCGGCAAACAGGGTGTAGCGCGCCAGCAGTTCCATGCCCGGCTGATAGTGATCCGTGTGCGTGCCGTCGCGCGCCACGCCCATGTCACCGGTGGCCACGCCGCGCACGGCGCCGTTTTCATCGTAGAGCACCTCGACCGCGGCAAAGCCGGGGAAGATGTCCACGCCCAGCGCCTCGGCCTGCTCGCCCATCCATTTGGCCACCTCGCCCAGGCGGACGATGTAGTTGCCCTTGTTGTGGAAACAGGCCGGCAACAGCCAGTCAGGGGTGGAACGTGCGCCCTTGTCGGAAAGGAACAGGAACTTGTCCTGAGTGACGGGCACGTTCAGCGGCGCGCCCTTTTCTTTCCAGTCCGGGATCAGCTCGGTCAGCGCGATCGGGTCCATGACGGCGCCGGAAAGAATGTGTGCACCGATTTCCGCACCCTTTTCGAGCACGCAGACGCTGATCTCTTGGTTTTTTTCCGCCGCCAGTTGTTTCAGGCGGATGGCGGAGGCGAGGCCGGCTGGGCCACCGCCCACCACAACCACGTCATATTCCATCGACTCGCGTTCAGCCATTACCAAAATCTCCCCTTCTCTGAGCCCTACTTTTGTAGGAAGTATCATTGACGATTGCTGGATTGTATTGCAGTGAAGCAAAGCGCGGAAAATCGATTACATCAACCCGGATTCAGGAGCTGGCAGTGGAGCAGGCAGTAGACAGTGCATCATTGATTCAACCCGGAGCTCGCCATCAGGTTGAGCTGCCAATGCGGTGGGGGGATGCCGATGCGCTCAACCACCTGAACAACACGCTGTATTTCCGCATGATGGAAGAAGCGCGCATGCAGATCCTGTATGGCGCCGGCCTGGACCTGCCGGCCGATCAGGGCGCCATCCTGGCGCATGCCTCGTGCGACTTTCTGCGTCCGGTGGTCTACCCGGCCACGGTGCGCGTCACGCACGTGCTCAAGCGTATCGGCCGCTCCAGCATGGAGCTGGAACTGGTGCTCGAAAAGGTGGGCGATGACAGCGGCCCGTATGCGCGCGGGCGCAACGTGCTGGTGTGGATGGACTACGTGGCGAATTGTTCCATGGCGTGGCCGGCCGAGGTGCTGGAGCGTTTGGGCGGACAGTTCAGCAACCCGGACAACTGAGCGGTCCGTGCCGTTAAAATCAATGGCGGAACACGGCTAGGGGCAGCCCCGCCGGTCAATAACCGATCCCAGGATCTCAACAAGGAGTTGGAGCGATGGACAAGGTTTATGCAAGCGCCACCGAGGCGCTGGCAGGCATCGTCAAGGATGGGCAGATGATTGCCGTCGGAGGCTTCGGCCTTTGCGGCATCCCGGAAGCGCTGATCGCGGCGCTGCGTGACTCGGGCGTGAAGAATCTGACCTGCGTGAGCAATAACGCAGGCGTGGACGGCTTCGGGCTGGGCCAGCTGTTGAATACCCGCCAGGTCAGCAAGATGATTGCGTCCTATGTGGGCGAGAACAAGGAGTTCGAGCGCCAGTACCTGGCGGGCGAACTGGAACTGGAATTCACGCCTCAGGGTACGCTGGCCGAGAAGCTGCGCGCCGGCGGCGCAGGCATACCGGCTTTCTTCACGCGTACCGGCGTGGGCACCATCGTCGCCGATGGCAAGGAAATCCGTGAGTTCGATGGGCAGCAGTACGTCATGGAGCGTTCGCTGACCCCGGACGTCTCGCTGGTGAAGGCCCATATCGCCGATCGCAGCGGCAATCTGGTGTTCCACAAGACCGCGCGCAACTTCAACCCCAATGTCGCCATGGCCGGCAAGATCACGGTCGTCGAGGTCGAACAGATCGTCGACACCGGCAGCCTCGATCCCGACCAGATCCATCTGCCCGGCATCTACGTGCACCGGATCGTGCTCAATGCCAATCCGGAAAAGCGCATCGAACAACGTACTACCCGCCCGGCTTAAGGAGACGACGACATGGCATGGTCCCGCGATGAAATGGCGGCGCGCGCGGCGCGCGAGCTGCAAGACGGCTTTTACGTGAACCTGGGCATTGGCCTGCCCACCCTGGTCGCCAACCACGTGCCCAAGGGCGTGGAGGTCTGGCTGCAATCCGAAAACGGGCTGCTGGGTATCGGCCCGTTCCCGACCGAGGCCGAGATCGATCCCGATCTCATCAACGCTGGCAAGCAGACCGTCACGACGCTGCCCGGCTCGTCCTTCTTCTCCTCGGCCGACTCGTTCGCGATGATCCGCGGCGGCAAGATCAACCTGGCCATCCTGGGGGCGATGCAGGTCTCCGAAAAGGGCGACCTGGCCAACTGGATGATCCCCGGCAAAATGGTCAAGGGCATGGGCGGCGCCATGGACCTGGTGGCCGGTGTGGGCCGGGTGGTGGTGCTGATGGAACACGTGGCCAAGAAGAAAGACGGCAGCGAAGACATGAAGCTGCTGCCCGAGTGCAACCTGCCGCTGACCGGCGTGGGTGTGGTGGATCTGATCATCACCGATCTGGGCGTGATGGAGGTCACCCCCGATGGTTTGAAGCTGCTGGAGCTGGCCCCGGGCGTGTCGGTGGAGGAAATCCAGTCCAAGACCGCTGCCAAGCTGGATGTCTCGGCCGTGAGCTGAGTATTCCGCCTGCAATCGAAAACCCGCCCTGGCAAGGGCGGGTTTTTTTATGCCGGCAGCCATTCCCGGGACATGCCTGGCCCCATTGCGGCGCAGGGTAATCCCTATATGTGAAAATATTTTTTCTTTTCTAAAATCCGTAGGTAAATCTATTTTCATTGGCGCGTTCCGCCTTTTATTTGTCTCCATGACCCAGGCTCCCCCTTCCCTCGCTGACCGGATTGCCCGGGCGCAGCCTGGTTTCAGCCGCAGCCAGCATCGCATGGCTGAGTTTGTGCTGGCGCATCCGTTCAAGGTGGCCACCATGACGATCGACGAGTTCGCTGCGGCCGTGGAAGTGTCGGTGGCCACGGCCAACCGCTTTGCCCGCGCGCTGGATCTGCCTGGCTACCCCCAGTTTCGCGCCGAGCTGGCGCGCGGGTTCGAGTCGGCCCTTGAGCCAGTCGAGAAGTTGCGGGTGGAGCTGGCGCAATCGGCCAGCGCGGTGCAGATCTTTGCCGCCACCTTGCAGGAAGACATCCAGAACGCGCAGCGCACTCTCCAGGGGCTGGACGAAGCGACCTGTGAGCGCGCAGTCAATGCGGTGCTGCAGGCCGAACGTGTGTTCATCATCGGTTTCGGCGCCAGTGGTTTTCTGGCCGGCCTGTTGCAGCGCGGCCTGTGCATGCACCTGCATTCGGTCGAATCGCTGGCCGGGCCGGGGGGCGTATCGCACGCCGCGCGCCAGATGGCGCGCATGACGCCGCGCGATCTGGTGATCGCGATCGCCTTCCCCCGCTATCTGGCCGACACGGTGACGCTGGCCAATGCCGCCAAGCAGGCCGGCGTGCCAGTGCTGGTGCTGACCGACAAACCGACTTCGCCGCTGGCGCCGTGCGTCACCGTGGCGTTGTATGCGCCCAGCTCGCGGCAGTTGCTGTCTAACGCCGAAACCGCGGCCCTGGGCCTGATCGAGGCGCTGTCGGCGGCGGTGGCGCATCGCGCCAAAGACTCAATCGAAGCGGCCATGGGCGTGACCCAGTCGGTCATGCCGTGGCTGATCCATGGTGTACCAGGAACAGGAAAACGAGGATGACCCCGGTTATCGCAATTCATGGCGGCGCGGGCGCGATCTCGCGCGCCGATATGTCGGCCGAGAAAGAGCAGGAATACCAGCAGGCGCTGCGCCGTATCGTCGAGGCCGGCCAGGCCGTGCTGGCCGCCGGTGGCAGCGCGATGGACGCGGTGACCGAGGCGGTGCGTCTGCTGGAAGACTGTCCTTTGTTCAATGCCGGGCATGGCGCCGTGCTGACCAGCGCGGCCACTCACGAGCTGGATGCCTCCGTGATGGACGGCGCCACGTTGCGCACGGGCGCCGTGGCCATGGTGGATTGCGTGCGCAATCCGATCCTGGCGGCGCGCCGCGTGATGGAGCAAAGCAAGCATGTGCTGTTCGTGGGTGAAGGCGCGGTGGCGTTCGCCCGCGAACAGGGGCTGGAACTGGTCGACCCCTCGTACTTCACCACCGAGGCGCGTCGCCAGCAGCTCGAGCGCGTGCAGCGCGAACACCCTGATGCGGCTGTGCTGGATCACGACGGCCAGGCCATCGTGTCGCGCGGCCAGCCTGCGCCGGCCGATCCGCTGGATGCGGACCGCAAGTTCGGCACCGTGGGGGCGGTGGCCGTCGATGCCCGAGGCAACCTGGCTGCGGCCACCTCCACCGGCGGGATCACCAATAAGCAGGTCGGCAGGGTGGGCGATTCGCCGCTCATCGGCGCTGGCTGCTATGCCAACAACCGCACGTGCGCGATTTCGGCTACCGGCACCGGAGAGATGTTCATCCGCATGGTGGCGGCCTATGACGTCTCGGCCCGCATGGAGTATCTGGGCGAGTCGCTGGCGCAGGCCGCCGATTGCGTGGTCAACAAAAAGCTGCCCACCATCGATGGCAAGGGCGGGCTGATTGCCGTCGATGCGCAGGGCAATGTGGCGCTGCCGTTCAATACGGAAGGTATGTACCGCGGTTATGGCCGCGTGGGCGAGGACGCCGTCGTCGCCATTTACCGATGATTCGTGGGTCATCGGGCATTTAGGATCGGAATTAAATATGGTTGATCGCGCTCAGATGCCGACGCTGCCGGAGAAACGCGTGGTTCAGGTCGATGACCTGACGGTGCGCTTCGTTACCTCCGAACGGACGGTGGAGGCAGTACGCAATCTCTCTTTCCATGTGGATCGTGGCGAGACGCTGGCCATCGTTGGCGAGTCGGGCTCAGGGAAATCGGTGACGTCGCTGTCGCTCATGCGCCTGATCGAGCATGGGGGCGGGCGCATCGCCCAGGGTTCGATGACGCTGCGCCGGCGCAGCGGCGAGGTGGTGGATCTGGTGCGGGCCTCTTCGCGCACCATGCGCAGCGTGCGCGGCGCCGACATGGCCATGATCTTCCAGGAGCCCATGACCTCGCTGAATCCGGTGTTCACCGCCGGTGACCAGATTGCCGAAACCATCCGCCTGCACCAGGGCAAGGATGCGGCTGCCGCGCGCGCCGAGGCGCTGCGCATGCTGGAGCAGGTGCGTATTCCCGAAGCGCGTTCGGTGCTGGAGCGTTATCCGCATCAACTCTCGGGAGGCATGCGCCAGCGCGTCATGATCGCCATGGCGCTGGCCTGCAAGCCCGCGCTGCTGATCGCCGATGAACCGACCACGGCGCTGGATGTCACCATTCAGGCCCAGATTCTGCAGCTGATCCGCCAACTTCAGGAAGAGATGCACATGGGCGTGGTGTTCATCACCCACGACATGGGCGTGGTGGCCGAAGTGGCCGACCGGGTGCTGGTGATGTACCGGGGCGACAAGGTCGAGGAGGGGGCTGCCGAGCGTGTGTTCGCCGCGCCCGAGCACAGCTATACCCGTGCCTTGCTGTCGGCCGTGCCGCGACTGGGCGCCATGACCGGCACCGACCTGCCCGAACGCTTTCCGCTGCTGCAGGTCAACGGCCGCCCTGATCCCTCCGATGAGCCTACCAGTGCGGTCAATCCCGAAGACCGGCCGCCGGCCAATCAGTCGCCGGTGCTCAGCGTGCGCGACCTGGTGACCCGCTTCGATGTGCGCGGCGGCATCCTGGGACGCGTGCAGCGCCGCGTGCACGCGGTCGAGAAGGTGAGTTTCGACCTGTTCCCTGGCGAGACGCTCTCGCTGGTGGGCGAGTCCGGTTGCGGCAAATCGACCACCGGCCGTTCGCTGCTGCGCCTGGTGGACAGCCAGAGCGGCGAGATCCTGTTCGGCGGACGCGATATCGTCAGGCTCAAGAACAGCGAGCTGCAGTCCCTGCGTCGCGACATCCAGTTCGTGTTCCAGGATCCGTTCGCCTCGCTCGACCCGCGCGTGACGGTCGGTTTTTCCATCATGGAGCCGTTGCTGGTGCACGGTGTCGCCAGCGGCCGCCAGGCGCAGGCGCGGGTCGAAGAATTGCTCGAGCGCGTGGGCCTGGCGCCCGAGATGGCGCAGCGCTACCCGCATGAATTCTCGGGCGGCCAGCGCCAGCGCATCTGTATCGCGCGTGCCCTGGCGCTCAATCCCAAGGTGGTGATCGCCGATGAGTCGGTCTCGGCGCTGGATGTGTCCATCCAGGCGCAGATCGTCAATCTGCTGATCGATCTGCAAAGCGACCTGGGCGTGTCGTTCCTGTTCATTTCGCATGACATGGCCGTGGTCGAGCGCATCAGCCATCGCGTGGCGGTGATGTACCTGGGCCAGATCGTCGAGATCGGCCCGCGTCGCGCCATCTTCGAGAATCCGCAGCATCCCTACACCAAGAAACTGATGTCGGCGGTGCCGATTGCCGATCCGGCGCGGCGTCACCTCAAGCGAACGCTGTTGTCCGAGGAAATCCCCAGCCCGATCCGCAAGGTCGGCGACGAGCCGGTCGTCGAGCCCCTGGTGCAGGTCGGGCCGGATCACTTTGTTGCGCGCCATGCCGTTGGTGGCGCTTATTGATGTCCGGTCCGGGCGGCATGATGTCGCCTGCTCCGGGACTTTTCGACCCTCTCACCTTCTCGACCGAGGAGCTGCAATGATGAAAGTTCTGCGCCCCACGACGCTGATGGCAGCCGCTGCGCTGGCCTTCGGTGTCTCCGTTACGCCGCTGGCCCACGCCAGCAAGGACGTGACCTTCGCGGTGTCCATCGCGCTGGAAACCCTGGATCCGTACAACACCAACAGCACCCTGAACCAGGCGGTGGGCAAGGCCTACTACGAAGGCCTGCTGGAGTTCGACAAGGATCTGAAGATCCAGAAGGTGCTGGCCACCGACTACGACATCAGCGACGACGGCCTGGTCTATACCTTCAAGCTGCGTCCCGGCGTGAAGTTCCACGACGGCACCGACTTCAATGCCGAGGCCGTGAAGATCAACTTCGATCGCCCGGCCAACCCCGACAACCGCCTGTCGCGCTACATCCAGTTCAGCGTCATCGACAAGGTGGACGTGGTCGATCCGCTGACGGTCAAGATCACCCTCAAGAAGCCTTTCTCGGCCTTCCTGAATGCGTTGGCCCACCCGGCCGCCATGATGATTTCGCCCGCCGCGCTGGCCAAGTACGGCAAGGAAATCGGTTTCCATCCGGTGGGCACCGGCCCGTTCGAGTTCGTCGAATGGAAACCGGCCGAATACCTGAAGGTCAAGAAGTTCGACGGCTACTGGAACCAGGGCAAGCCCAAGGTCGACACCCTGACCTTCCGCACCGTGACCGACAACAATACGCGCGCTGCCGTGGTGCAGACCGGCGAGGCGCATTTCGCCTTCCCGGTGCCGTTCGAGCAGGCCGCCATCCTGGCCAAGAACGACAAGCTCGACGTGGTGGATCACAAGAACTCCATCATGACGCGCTACATGTCCATGAACACGAAGGTCAAGCCGTTTGATGACCCGCGCGTGCGCCAGGCGATCAATTACGCCATCAACAAGGAGGCCCTGGCCAAGGTGGCCTTCAACGGCTATGCGACCGTGGTCGATGGCGTGGTGCCGCAAGGCGTGGACTTCGCCGCCAAGACCGGCCCCTGGCCCTACGATCCGGCCAAGGCGCGCCAGCTGCTCAAGGAAGCCGGTTACGAGAAGGGCTTCGAGACCACGCTGTGGTCGGCCTATAACGACGGCACGTCGGTCAAGGCGGTGCAGTTCCTGCAGCAGCAGCTCGCCCAGGTAGGCATCAAGACCTCGGTCGAGGTGCTGGAGTCCGGTCAGCGCGTGCAGCGTGTGCAGCAGGTGCAAAAGCCCGAAGACGCCAAGGTGCGTCTGTACTACGCCGGCTGGTCGTCCTCGACCGGCGAGGCCGACTGGGGCTTGCGTCCGCTGCTGGTGACGGAAGCCTTCCCGCCGGTGCTGAACAACGTTTCCTATTACTCCAACCCGAGCGTGGACGAAGGGGTCAAGGAAGCGCTGGCCACCACCGATCGCGCCAAGAAGGGCGAGATCTACGACAAGGTGCAGCAGACCATCTGGAATGACGCCCCCTGGGCCTTCCTGGTCACGCAGAACAACGTGTACGTCAAGTCGAAGAACCTGTCCGGCGTGTATGTCGAGCCCGACACCTCGTTCTGGTTCGGCGACATCGATCTGAAGCAGTAACGCCCAAGCAGTAGCCGCGGCCCGGCGGCCTTCCTCCCGCCGGGCCCACAGGAATTTCCATGCTGACCTATTTCGTCAAACGTCTCCTGGGCATGATCCCGACGCTGTTGCTCGTCTCGGTGGTCGTGTTCCTTTTCGTGCATATGCTGCCGGGCGATCCCGCGCGGCTGGCCGCCGGCCCCGAGGCCGACCAGGCCACCGTCGACCTGGTGCGCCAGGAGCTGGGGCTCGATCTGCCCCTGCCGCAGCAGTTCGTGCGTTACTTCAGCCATCTGTTGCAGGGTGACCTGGGGGTGTCGCTGCGCACCAAGCGGCCGGTATCCACCGAGATCGCCGATCGCTTCATGCCCACGCTATGGTTGACGATCACCAGCATGATCTGGTCAGTCACCTTCGGGATGGTCTTTGGCATCGTGTCGGCGGTGTGGCGCAATCGCTGGCCTGACCGTCTGCTGATGACACTGGCCGTCTCGGGGATTTCGTTTCCGGCTTTCGCACTCGGCATGATGCTGATGCAGGTGTTCTCGGTCGAGCTGGGCTGGCTGCCCACGGTCGGGGCTTCCAGCTGGAAGCATTACATCCTGCCTTCGATCACGCTGGGGGCGGCGGTGGCGGCCGTGATGGCCCGTTTCACGCGCGCCTCCTTCGTCGAGGTGATCCAGGAAGACTTCGTGCGCACCGCGAGGGCCAAGGGGCTGGGCGAGGGGCGTGTGGTCATCAAGCACACCTTGCGCAATGCGCTCATTCCGGTGGTGACCATGATGGGCCTGCAGTTCGGGTTTCTGCTGGGCGGCTCCATCGTGGTGGAGACGGTGTTCAACTGGCCCGGGCTGGGGCGTCTGCTGGTCGATGCGGTGACGCAGCGCGACTATCCCGTGATTCAGGGCCTGGTGCTGCTGTTCTCGCTCGAATTCATTCTGATCAACCTGATTGTCGACGTGCTTTATGGCGTCATCAATCCCAGCATTCGCTACAAGTGAGGCGGGCATGAGCAATACGACTACCGCCCCGGCCACGGCCAAGAGCAATGATGTGCGCACTCCGCTGTCGGAGTTCTGGCGCAAGTTCAAGAAGCAGAAACTGGCCGTCGGCGCGGGCCTGTTTGTGCTGCTGCTGGTTCTGGTGGCCATTTTTGCACCTTGGATCGTGCCCTACGATCCGGAGAACTACTTCGACTACGACGCGCTCAATGCGGGACCGTCCTGGGCGCACTGGCTGGGCGTGGATTCCCTGGGCCGAGATATCTTCAGCCGCATCCTGATGGGCGCGCGCATTTCGCTGGCGGCGGGTTTTCTGTCAGTCGCCATGGGCGCCGTGGTGGGCACCTTCATGGGTCTGATGGCAGGCTATTACCAGGGCTGGTGGGAGCGCATCACTATGCGTATCTCCGATGTGCTGCTGGCCTTTCCGGGCATGCTGCTGGCCATCGGCGTGGTGGCTATCCTGGGCTCGAACATGATCAACGTCATTGTGGCGGTGGCGGTGTTCAGCGTGCCGGCCTTCGCCCGTCTGGTGCGCGGCAATACGCTGGCGGTCAAGCAGATGACTTATGTCGAGGCCGTGCGCAGCGTGGGCGCCTCCGACTGGACCATCATCATGCGCCACATCCTGCCGGGCACGATCTCGCCGATCGTCGTCTATGGCACGATGCGGATCGGCACCTCCATCATCACGGCCGCCAGCCTGTCCTTTCTGGGCATGGGCGCGCAGCCGCCCACGCCGGAGTGGGGCGCGATGCTCAACGAGGCGCGTGCCGATATGGTGCTCGCGCCGCACGTGGCGATTTTCCCGGCGCTGGCCATCTTCCTGACCGTGCTGGCCTTCAACCTGCTGGGCGATGGCCTGCGCGACGCGCTCGATCCCAAGATCGACCGTCGTTGAGCCGCCCTCGTGGCAGCGGGCAAGGGGCGCGGCGCGAGCCGTGCCCTTTTTTCTGTAGATTTGAACGGGGCCGCATTGGCGGCAATGCAATGAGCAAATACGAGACTGCCGATCAGCCGCGCGTGGGCCTGCTGCCCAGTGGCGCGCGCGATGCCATCAGCGACGTGCCCGGCGTGAGCGTCGGCCACGCCACGCATGCCGAAGGCGCCTGTCAGACCGGCGTGACGGTGGTGCGCCCGCATGGCGGCGATCTGTTCCTGGACAAGGTGCCGGCCGCCGCCAGTGTGATCAACGGTTTCGGCAAAAGCGTCGGGCTGGTGCAGGTCGAGGAGCTGGGGGTGCTGGAGACGCCGATCGCGCTCACCAACACCTTTGGCGTGGGGACCGTGGCCAATGCCCAGATCCGCCAGGCGGTGGCGGCCAATCCGCGCATCGGGCGCGAATGGGGCACCGTGAACCCATTGGTGTTCGAGTGCAACGACGGCTATCTGAACGATATCCAGGCCATGGCGGTGAGCGAGGCCGACTATCTGCAGGCCTGCGCCACGGCCGCGCCCGACTTCGCGCAGGGCGCGGTCGGCGCCGGGCGTGGCATGTCGAGTTTTTCCTTCAAAGGCGGCATCGGCTCGGCCTCGCGCCTGGCTGATTGCGGTGCGGACCAGCGCTACACGGTTGGCGCGCTGGTGCTGTCGAACTTCGGTCGCCTGCCGCTGCTGACGGTGGCCGGGCATGCCGTGGGCCGGCGGCTGGCCGCGGCGGCCGAAACCGGGCCCGAGAAGGGCTCCATCATCCTGCTGCTGGCCACCGATGCACCGCTGGACGCGCGTCAGTTGCGCCGCCTGTCCTTGCGTGCGGCCGCCGGCCTGGCACGCACAGGCTCGGTGTTCGGCCATGGCAGCGGCGATATTGCGCTGGCCTTCTCGACGGCCTATACCGTGCCGCACGAGCCGCAGCGCGCCATGCCGGCACTGCCCATGCTGCACGAGGCGCTGATCGATCCGCTGTTCGAAGCGGCCGCCGAGGCCTGCGAGCAGGCCATCGTGGCGGCCCTGTGGCGGGCCGAGACCGTGCATGGCCGTGACGGCCATGTGCGGCGCGCCTTGCCGCAGGCCATTCCCGACTGGCGTCAATGGCTGACCCGTCCTCACGAACAAGGAGCTTGAACATGAAAGTCCTGATTTCCACCGACATCGAAGGTGTGGCCGGGGTGTTCCATGCCGAACAGGTGCGTGCCGGCAACGGCGAATACGAACGCGCCCGCGCCTGGATGACGGGCGAGGCCAATGCTGCCGTGCAAGGGGCGTTTGCCGGTGGCGCCACCGAGGTGCTGGTCAATGATTCGCATGGCGGCTTTCGCAATCTGCTGCCTGACCAGATCGACGAGCGTGCCCGGCTGGTGCTGGGCAAGCCGCGCTATCTGGGCATGATGGGCGGGCTGGAGGAGGGGTGCGATGCCGTGATGATGGTGGGTTATCACTCGCGCGCCCAAGGGTGCGGCATCCTGGCCCACACCATCAACAGCTTCGCCTTCGCGCGGGTGACGATCAATGGCCGTGAGCTGGGTGAGGCCGGCCTGTACGGCGCGCTGGCCGGCGAGCTGGGCGTGCCCGTGATCCTCGCCTCGGGCGATGATGTCTTCATCGAGGAAACCCGGCCGTTGTTTCCGCAGGCCCAGTGGGTCCAGACCAAGGTGGCGCACGGGCAGGGCAGCGGCGTGACGCTGTCGCCGGCGGCTGCGCGCCGGGCTATTGCCCAGGCGGCCGAGCAGGCCGTCCGCAATGCGGGTCAGGCAGTTCCGTTGCGCATCGGCGGCCCGATAGAATGCCGGCTTCAGACCCAGAGCCCGGCGCTGGCCGATCTGTTCTGCATGTGGCCCTCCCTGGAGCGCGTCGATGGCGTGACCCTGCGCTTCGAGGTCCAGACCATGCAGGCTGCGATCCGCACGCTCAACAGCCTGGCGGCCATGTCTTTCATGCTGCGCTGAACCCGACCCGACCCGTTGTTTAGAGGAATTCCATGCCCACCATCGATCACCGTATCGGCGCACTGCGCCAGGCCATGCGCCAACACAAGCTGGACGCCTATGTGGTGCCTTCCGCCGACCCGCATTTGTCGGAGTATCTGCCCGGCCGGTGGCAGGGGCGGCGCTGGCTGAGCGGTTTCGACGGTTCGGTCGGCACCCTGGTGGTGACGGCCGATTTTGCCGGGCTGTGGGTCGACAGCCGTTACTGGGTGCAGGCCGAGGCGCAACTGGCCGGCACCTGCATCACGCTCATGAAGATCGCGGTGGCCAATGCCCCCGGCCATGTCGACTGGCTGGCCGCCCGGGTGCCGGCCGGCGGCTGCGTCGGGGTCGATGGCCAGGTGCTGGGCCTGGCGGCCTTTCGTGCCTTGTCGGCGGCGCTGGCGCCGGCCGGGGTGGCCCTGTCCATCAGCCATGACCTGCTCGAGGACATCTGGAAGGATCGCCCGGGCTTGCCGCAGGCGCCCGTCTACGAGCATCTGGCGCCTTATGCCTGCCAGTCGCGCGCCGAGCGCCTGGCGCTGGTACGCCAGGCCATGGCCGCCAAGGGGGCCGATGTGCACCTGGTGAGCACGCTGGATGATCTGGCCTGGATCTTCAATCTGCGTGGCGCCGACGTCAGCTACAACCCGGTTTTCCTCGGACATGCCCTCATTGGTCCCGATCATGCCACGTTGTTCGTGGCCGAGGGCAAGATCGACGCGGCCTTGCAGGCCGTGCTGGCCGCTGACGGGGTGCAGGTCGCCGCCTATGACCAGGTGGCCGAGGCGCTGGGGTCGCTGCAGGGCGACCAGACCCTGTTGATCGACCCGGCGCGCGTGACGTGCGGGGTTTTTCACGCCATGGATCCGGCCACGCCCCGGGTGGAAGCCATCAACCCGTCGACGCTGCTGAAGTCGCGCAAAAGCGACGCCGAGCTGGCGCATGTGCGCGAAGCCATGGCCCAGGACGGCGCCGCGCTGTGCGAATTCTTCGCCTGGTTCGAGGCCGCCCAGGGGCGCGAAACCATCACCGAGCTGACCATCGACACGCAGATCACGGCCGCGCGCGCGCGCCGGCCCGGCTATGTCAGCCCGAGCTTTGCCACCATCGCCGGCTTCAATGCCAACGGCGCCATGCCGCACTACCGGGCTACCGAGGCGGCCCATGCCGTGATCGAGGGTGACGGCCTGTTGCTGATCGATTCCGGAGGGCAGTACCTGGGCGGCACCACCGATATCACCCGCGTGGTGGCTGTCGGCACCCCCAACCCTGACCAGAAGGTCGACTTCACCCTGGTGCTCAAGGGCATGATCGCGCTGTCCATGGCGGCCTTTCCGCGCGGTATCGCCTCGCCCATGCTCGACGCCCTGGCGCGTGCGCCGATCTGGGCGGGCGGCGCCGAGTACGGCCACGGAACGGGCCACGGCGTGGGGTATTTTCTCAATGTTCATGAAGGCCCGCAGGTCATTTCCTACCGCGCCGCGCCCGGCCCGCATACCGCCATGGAGCCGGGCATGATCACCTCCAATGAGCCGGGTATCTACCGTCCGGGCCAGTGGGGCGTGCGCATCGAGAACCTGGTGGCGGCCCGCAGCTGGCTCGAGAACGGGATGGGCGAGTTCCTGTGTTTCGAGACCCTGACGCTGTGCCCCATCGACACGCGTTGCATCGAGCCGGCCTTGTTGCGCGATGACGAACGTCAGTGGCTCAATGATTACCACCGCCAGGTGCGCGAGCGGCTGGCGCCGCTGGTGCAGGGCGAGGCGCTGGCGTGGCTGCTCGCCCGTACGCAGCCCCTCTGAGTCCGCAGGCCTGCCCGGTTGTGGTGTATCTCCAACACCAGCGGGGCGGGTCCTGACCCTGCCCGGGCGCGCGTCGCGCCAGGGCCGGTGGCGCAAGTCGCCGCCGGCCGTTTTTTCATGTCTAGGGGAAAACCCAGACAGGCGGCGCAGCCCGGCTATAATCCAAATTTCCCGCTAGCGCCCGTTCATCCCGGGCGTCTCTTACGATGACCAAATACGTATTCGTCACCGGTGGTGTGGTGTCCTCCCTGGGTAAGGGCATCGCCGCCGCGTCTCTGGCCGCCATCCTCGAATCGCGCGGTCTGCAAGTCACGATGCTCAAGCTGGACCCCTACATCAACGTCGACCCCGGCACGATGAGTCCTTTCCAGCACGGCGAAGTGTTCGTGACGGAAGATGGTGCCGAGACCGACCTGGATCTGGGCCACTACGAGCGCTTCATCTCGGCCAAGATGCGCAAGGTGAACAACTTCACCACCGGCCAGATCTATGAGTCGGTGCTGCGCAAGGAGCGTCGTGGCGACTATCTGGGCAAGACCGTCCAGGTGATCCCGCACATCACCAACGAGATCCAGGATTTCGTGGCGCGCGGCGCCGATGCCGCCTGGCAGGGGCAGACCGATGTCGCGATCGTGGAGATCGGCGGCACGGTGGGCGATATCGAGTCGCTGCCCTTCCTCGAGGCCGCCCGCCAGATGAGCCTGCGCATGGGCCGCAACAATGCCGCCTTCGTGCACCTGACGCTGGTGCCCTACATCGCCTCGGCCGGCGAGCTCAAGACCAAGCCTACGCAGCACTCGGTCCAGAAGCTTCGCGAAATCGGCATCTATCCCAACGCCTTGCTCTGCCGCGCCGATCGTCGCATTCCCGACGATGAGCGCGCCAAGATCTCGATGTTCTCGAACGTGCCGCTGGATGCCGTGATTTCGGTGTGGGACGTCGATTCGATCTACAAGATCCCGGCCATGCTGCATCAGCAGGGCGTGGACAACATCGTGTGCGAAGCGCTGGGCCTGACGCCGCCGCCGGCCGACCTGTCCATGTGGGACAACCTGGTCGAGGCGCTGGAGCATCCGCGCCACGAACTGACCATCGGCATGGTGGGCAAGTATGTCGACCTGACCGAGTCGTACAAGTCGCTGAGCGAGGCGCTGGTGCACGCCGGCATCCATACGCGCTCCAAGATCAACATCGAGTACATCGACTCGGAAGACATCGAAACGCGCGGCACCGACCAGCTCAAGCACCTGGACGCCATCCTGGTGCCGGGCGGTTTCGGCAAGCGCGGCACCGAAGGCAAGATCGCCGCCATCCGCTACGCCCGCGAAAACAAGGTGCCTTACCTGGGCATCTGCCTGGGCATGCAGCTGGCCGTGATCGAGTTCGCCCGCCATGTGGCCGGCCTGGGCGGCGCCAACAGCACCGAGTTCGATCCCTCGGCGCCCCATCCCGTGGTGGCGCTCATCTCCGAATGGATGGATCGCGAAGGCAAGATCGAGAAGCGCGATGGTTCGTCCGACCTGGGCGGCACCATGCGCAAGGGCGCCCAGCGCTGCCCGATCAAGGCCGGCACGCTGGCCCAGTCGATCTACGGCGACGAAGTCAACGAGCGTCACCGTCACCGCTACGAGGTGAACAACGTCTATGTGCCGCGTCTCGAAGAGGCCGGTCTGGTGATCAGCGCCCGTACTCCGACTGAAAACCTGCCTGAAATCATGGAGTTGCCCAGCCATCCGTGGTTCATGGGCGTGCAGTTCCACCCTGAGTTCACCTCCACGCCCCGCGACGGCCATCCGCTGTTCACCAGCTATATCCGTGCGGTGCTGGAGAGCAAGGCCCGCCGCGGCGAACAGGCCTGATCGCCGCTGGGGGCCTGGCCCCCGCTGCGTCAGCCTGGGCCGGGCATGCACGTTCGGATACAACCGTTTGTATATCCGACGTGCCATCCCTGGCTATCATGCGCATAATGGCGGCCGCCGTCCTTGAACCCGTTTCCAGTTCTTCTGAAAGGAAGTGCATGAGTGCCTATCTGATCGCCGACGTCGTGGTGACCAAACCCACGCAATACGAAGACTACAAGCGTCTTTCGACGCTGGCCATGCGTGCCTACGACGCCAAGATCCTGGTGCGCGGCGGCGAGTCCAAACATCTTGAGGGGCGTGAACCGGGCCGCACCGTGGTGATGGAGTTCCCCACCATGGCTGCCGCCCAGGCTTTCTACGACTCCTGGCAATACCGGCGCGCCCGCAATGCCCGCGAAGGCGCTGCCATCATGAATATGTTCATCGTTCAGGGAATGTGAAGCAATGAGTGCAATCGTCGACATCATCGGCCGCGAGATTCTGGATTCGCGCGGCAACCCCACCGTCGAATGCGACGTGCTGCTGGAGTCCGGCGCCATGGGGCGCGCGGCTGTGCCGTCGGGCGCCTCGACCGGCGCGCGCGAAGCCATCGAGCTGCGTGACGGCGACAAGGGTCGCTATCTGGGCAAGGGCGTGCTGCGCGCCGTGGAGAACCTCAACACCGAGATCTCCGAAGCGCTGATGGGCCTGGACGCCCAGGAACAGACTTTCGTCGACCGTACCTTGATCGAACTGGACGGCACCGAAAGCAAGGAGCGCCTGGGCGCCAACGCCATCCTGGCAGCCAGCATGGCCGTGGCCCGCGCCGCTGCCGACGAGTCCGGCCTGTCGCTGTACCGCTATTTCGGCGGCAGCGGCCCCATGAGCATGCCCGTGCCGATGATGAACGTCATCAACGGCGGCGCGCACGCCAACAATACGCTGGACCTGCAGGAATTCATGATCCTGCCGGTGGGCGCGGCCAGCTTCCGCGAAGCGCTGCGCTGGGGCGCAGAAGTGTTCCACATGCTGAAAAAGCTGATCCACGATCAGGGCATGTCGACCGCGGTGGGCGACGAGGGCGGCTTCGCCCCCAACGTGGCCAACCATGAAGCCGCCATCCAGCTCATCCTGAAGGCCATCACCGAAGCCGGCTACGAGCCGGGCAGCCAGATCGCGCTGGGCCTGGACTGCGCCAGCTCGGAGTTCTTCCGTGACGGCAAGTACACGCTGGCCGGCGAAGGCGGCGTGTCCCTGTCCTCGCAAGAGTTCGCCAATCTGCTGGCCACCTGGTGCGACAAGTATCCGATCATCTCCATCGAAGACGGCATGGCCGAAAACGACTGGGACGGCTGGAAACTCCTCACCGAGCAATTGGGCAAGAAGGTGCAGCTGGTGGGCGACGATCTTTTCGTCACCAATACCAAGATCCTGCGTGAAGGCATCCAGAAGGGCATCGGCAACTCGATCCTCATCAAGATCAACCAGATCGGCACCCTGACCGAAACCTTCGCCGCCATCGAGATGGCCAAGCGCGCCGGCTACACCGCCGTCGTGTCGCATCGTTCGGGCGAAACCGAAGACTCGACCATTGCCGACATCGCCGTGGCGACCAACGCCATGCAGATCAAGACGGGCTCGCTGTCGCGCTCGGATCGCATGGCCAAGTACAACCAGCTGCTGCGCATCGAAGAAGAACTCGCCGAGGTGGCTTCCTACCCCGGCATCGAGGCCTTCTACAACCTGCGCTAAGGTGATCTGCCGGGGCCGGCAGGCCCTGGCAGCGTCTGGCACAGATCAACCTCCTGGATGCCCGCTCTATGCGCCTGCTGTTCCTGGTGCTTCTCATGCTGGTCGGCCTGATCCAATATCCGCTCTGGGTCGGTAAGGGCGGATGGTTCAAGGTCTGGGAATACCAGCGTGAAGTCGCTGCACAGCGCGAAACCAACGAAGGCCTGCGTGCGCGCAATGCGGCGCTGGAGGCGGAGGTTCGTGATCTGGACAGTGGCACGGGCGCGCTCGAAGAGCGTGCACGCGGTGACCTGGGCATGATGCGGGAAGGCGAGGTGTTCGTGCACGTGCTGCCGCCAGGCACGCCGTTGCCATCGGCCAATGCCGTGCCGCAGGCCACGGCGCCCAAGCCCGCAGCGCGCGCTGGCTCCGCGCCAAGACGCTGAGCCGATCGTGCCTGCATTTGCCTCTGCCCAGGGCCGCTGAAAAGCGGCCCTGGGCTTTTTGGCGTCAGCGGCAGGGCAGGCGTTGCGCGAAGATGCTGACGGTGTCGGGCCATCGTCGTGCGTGGCTTTGCATCTCGATGGCGAGTTCCAGGCGCTGCGGCAGCCAGCCGGCGGCCAGCAGGGCGCGCCGGCAGGGATCGGTGCTCAAGGGGGCGAGGGCCGGCAGCAGCGCCGCCATCCAGGGCGTGGCAGGGCTGCTGGCGTAGGTGAGGCGTAGCCGCAGCGTATTCGCTTCAAAAATGGTGGGCGGCCCGGGGCGCAGGCGGTGTTGCTCCGGCTGGCGGTCGTGGCGGATGGCCGGCGCGGGCAGGCCGGGCAGTGTCCGGCCATGCAGGCGGTAATGCGCGGCGGCCGGTTGCAGTACTTCCAGGCGCCAGCGCGGCAGGCCGGCGGCGGCGAGCGCGGCGGCGCGCCGGGCCGCCAGCGGGCGCAGCGCCGCCTCGAAGGCCTGTGCCATGGCCTGCGGATCCAGCTGCTGGCGGCTGCCGGCGCGTGCGGCCTCGGCCAGCGCCAGATAAAGCACCTCGCGTTCCTGGCGCCATTGCAGCGTTTCGTAGATGGCGCTGCCCAGCCACAGGACCAGCAGGCCGCTGAGCAGAAACTCAGGCAGGGCCTGGCCGGCCTGACGGCGAAAGGGCATGCGGGAAAACAAAGGGCCGGAGCGCATGGCGGCAGTATCTGCGCGCCAGGCTCCGGCCGTCGATTGTGGCTGCTACCTGTCGGCGGCAGGATCAGTGCACGGTGGGCGGGTCCTGCTCGGCCGCCGGTGTGCCGGCGGCAAACAGGCCGGTGCAGTCAACCGCGTCAAAGGCATAGGGCTTGCCGCAGAAGTCGCAGTGGACCTCCACCTTGCCCTGCTCGGCCAGGATGCTGTCGATCTCGGCCTGGCCCAGGGTGCGCAGCATCGAGGCCACGCGTTCGCGGGTGCAGGGGCAGAACCAGCGCACCGGCGCCGGTTCGAAGGTCAGCAGGGTTTCCTGCCAGAACAACCGGTGGATCAGCGTGTCGGTGTCGGTCGCCAGCAACTCTTCGGTCTCGAGCGTGCCGGCCAGCACCTGGGCGCGCTCCCAGGTTTCGGCCGGCGAAGCGTCGCCGGTCTCGTGGCCGCCGTGGTCGGGCAGGCGCTGCAGCAGCAGGCCGGCCACGACATCGTCATTGGCAGCCAGCCACAGGCGGGTGTCGAGCTGCTCGGAGGCCTTCATGTAGTGCTGCAGGGCCTCGGCGACGGTATCGCCTTCCAGGGGCACGATGCCCTGGTAGGGCTGCTGGCCCGGGACTTTGTTGGCCGGGTCCAGCACCACGATGAAGCGGCCCTGGCCGCGGGCATTGAGCAGAGACTGCATGGTGCCGTCGGCCGGCACTTCGTGGCCTTCGCGGATCTTGACGGTGGCGCGCAGGCTCAGGTCGGAGCGGCACTCGACCACCAGCAGGGCGACCGGGCCGTCGCCCTGGATCTGCAGCACCAGCGAGCCGTCGAACTTGAGGTTGGCGGCCAGCAGCGTGGCGGCGGCCACCAGTTCGCCCAGCAGGCGGGTGACGCACGCCGGATGGGTCTGTTGGGCCTGCGCTTGTTTCCAGGTGTCGTGCAGGCGCACGGCCTGCACCCGCACGTTGCGGGTGTCGAAAAGGTATTTCTTGAGTAAATCGTCCATGCCGGAATGTTAGCCGATCGGCCGGCCGGGCGGCATGTCAGCCAATGCGTTTGAGAGCCTGTTTGTAGTGGCGGGCGCGTTCGACATAGTGCTGGTTGCCGGCCTGGATGCCGGCGATTTCTTCGGGGGTGAGCTCGCGCACGATCTTGCCCACGCCGATGACCAGGGAGTTGTCGGGGATTTCGCGTCCTTCGGGCACGATGGCGCCGGCGCCGATCAGGCAGTTCTTGCCGATGACGGCCCGGTTGAGCACGATGGCCTGCATGCCGATCAGCGATCCCGCGCCGATGGTACAGCCGTGCAGCATGGCCTGGTGCCCGACCGTGACGTCCGGGCCGATCAGCATGGGGCAGCCTTCGTCCACATGCAGCACGCTGCCCTCCTGGACATTGCTGCGCTCGCTGATGGTGATGGTGTCGTTGTCGGCCCGGATGCTGACGTTGGACCAGATGCTGGTATTGGCCTTGAGGATCACCTGGCCGATGAGATCGGCGCTGTCGGCCACATAGGCCGAGGGATCGATGGCGGGGATGAAGTCGTCGAGTTGGTAGATGGCCATGAGGTCAGGGGGATGAGGGTACGTTGGCCGCCGCGGCGGCGCGCTCCTGTTCGAGGCGGCGCAGCGCAGCGCGCTGGATCTTGCCGGTCGTGGTCATGGGGAGCTGGGTGACGTACTCGATTTCTTTGGGATATTCGTAGGGGGCCAGGCGCGAGCGGACATGCTCCTGCAAGGCCTGGGTGAGGGCGTCGGCCGGCCGGCCCAGATAGTCGTCGGTGAGCACGACGTAGGCTTTGACCAGCGCGCCGCGCTCGGGATCGGGTTTGGGCACCACGGCCGCGTTGGCCACGGCCGGATGCGACAGCAGGCAGTTTTCGATTTCAGCCGGGCCGATGCGGTAGCCGGCCGAATTGAAGACGTCGTCGGCGCGTCCGGCATACCAGTAGTAGCCGTCAGCGTCCACGCTGGCCAGGTCGCCGGTGCGGCACCAGTCGCCGGTGTATTTGTCGGCCGTGGCGGCATCATTGCGCCAGTAGCCGATGAACAGCACCGGATCCAGGTGCCCGTGGATGTCCAGCCGGTTCAGGGCGATCTCGCCCACCTGACCGGCAGGCAGCGGTTGGCCAGCCTCGTCGATGACGGCGACCCGGTGGCCCGGATAGGGGCGGCCCATGCTGCCGGGGCGTGCCGGCCAGCGCCGCTGGCTGTTGCCGATGATGTAGTTCATCTCGGTCTGGCCGAACATTTCGTTGGGCGTGATATCCAGCGCCTCGCGGCACCATTCAAAGACGGCTTCGCCCACGCTCTCCCCGGCGCTCATGATGGCGCGCAGGGCCAGCTGATAGCGTTCGCGCGGCCGGGGCACCGATTTCATCATCATCTTCAGTGCCGTGGGGAACAGAAAGACGTTGGTGACCTGATAACGCTCCATCAGCTCGAAGGCGCGTTCGGGGGAGAAGCGGCTGCGGGTGCCGACTATCGGGTGGCCGAAATACAGCGTGGGCAACAGCGCGTCCATCAGGCCGCCGGTCCAGGCCCAGTCGGCCGGCGACCAGAACACATCGGCCTGGCGTGGGAACCAGTCCTGTGAGGCGACAAAACCCGGCAGATTGCCGATCAGGGCGCTGTGCGGCAGCAGTGCGCCCTTGGGCGCCCCGGTGGTGCCCGAGGTGTAGAGCAGGATGGCGGGGTCGCTGGCGCGTGTCTGCACGGGCTTGAAGTCGGCCTGCTGGCGAGCCAGCAGGCTGCGCCAGGGGAGCACCCGCTCGTCGGCGAAACCAATGCCGATGATCTGGTTCAGGTCGGGACAGTCGTCGCTGATGGCCAGCAGATTGGCGCTGGAGGCGGCGTCCACGATGGCGATGCGGGCTTCGGCATCGCTCAGGCGGGCCTGCAGGGCATCGGGGCCGAACAGCGGCGACAGCGGCAGCACCACCGCGCCGACACTGTAGATGGCCATGTGGGCCACGACCGTTTCCGGACGTTGTCCTAAAACCACACCGATGCGGTCGCCGCGCTCCACGCCCATCTTGATCAGGCCGTTGGCCAACTGGTTGGCGGCCTCGGCCAGACGGGCGTAGGTCCAGACTTCCCGGTTGCCGGCCTCATCTTCGTAGAAGATCGCGATACGGCGGGCATCGGCCGTATTGGCCGCCCACCGGTGGCAGCAGACTTCAGCGATGTTGAAGTAGCTAGGAACCAGCCAGCTGAAGGTTTGGTACAGCGCCTGATATTGATCGTTCATGGCCCTTGGTGTTGAGAGCTCGATGGCAACGAGTTGCGGGGAAAACCGGCCCCAGGCCCGTTCCCCGCAAATGCAAGCATGAACGAGAGGACAGGGAACTGCAACATTCCCGTATCCGTAAGGGGGACGTATAAGGGTATTTACGGGTGTGGGTCCTGGCGCCGCAAGGAGGAGGGCAGCGCAGGCAGGGCGAGGCTGCGGCGTCCGGTGGACGTGGCCGGACGGGCCGCCATGGCCTGGGCCCAATCGAGCAGTTGCAGCTGGCCATTGTGGTCTTCGGCCAGTGCCGACAGGCTTTCGACCCAATCGCCGTCATTGCAGTACAGCACGCCCTCGACTTCGCGCAGGGCAGGCTGGTGAATGTGGCCGCAGACCACGCCGTCGAGCCCGCGCCGGCGGGCCTCGCCGGCCAGCGCCTGCTCGAAGTTGCCCATGAAGGCCACCGCGTTCTTCACCTTGTGCTTGAGATACTGCGACAAGGACCAGTAATGCAGGCCCATGCGATGACGCAGGCGGTTGAAGTGGTGATTCACCCACAGGGCGAACTGGTAGAGGCCATCACCCAGATGGGCGAGCCACTTGCTGTGCTGGATCACCCCGTCGAACTGATCGCCGTGCAGCACCAGCAGGCGCTTGCCCTGGGCGGTGGTGTGGATGTCTTCGTCCAGCACCTCGATGTCGCCAAAGGCAAAGCCGACGAATTCGCGGGCGAATTCATCGTGATTGCCGGGGATGAAGATCACGCGCGTGCCATTGCGGGCCTTGCGCAGGATGCGCTGGATCACGTCATTGTGGCTGCGCGGCCAGTGCCATTGCTTGCGCAGCTGCCAGCCGTCGATGATGTCGCCCACCAGATAGAGCGTGTCGCAGTCGTTGTGCTCGAGGAAATCCAGCAGATAGGCCGCCTTGCAGCCGGCCGTGCCCAGATGAATGTCGGATATCCACACGGTGCGCCAGTGCGTGGGACGAATTTCGTTCACGGCGTGCTCCTTCTGTCCAAGTGGCCAGGACATGAAAGCAAGCGCACATGACGGCGCCGTGAAAAAACGGTGACGGGGACGTGACGTTGCGGCTAGGGCGCAACACAGAGCCGAGTGCCCACTAGGCGGTCATGCAGAAAGCGGCCCTGCGGATCGAACCAGGTCGGAATGAAAAGGCTCAGAGGGGTCGCAACGATGAGCAGATCCAGGGCAGGCCAGTCGCCCGCCTGTGCGACTTGGTGCAGCAGCCAGGCGCAGGCCAACGGCAGCGGCCACAACAGCAGATAGCGCAGCAGCAGGCGCGCCGGCGCAGGGCGTCTGTCATGGCGATCCAGCAGGCGCAGCCGCCAGGTTTTCATGGCCAGGGTCTGGCCCCGGGCGTACCAGTTGAGCAGGAAGTACAGGCCGATTGCCAGAAACAGCCAGGTCTGGCGCAGTAGCGGGAAGCCGCCTGCCCGGATCAGGAGGTCGAACAGCAGGGTCGCCACGAAGCCGACGCCGAACAGCAGAACGGCCTCGTAGAGCATGCTGGCCAGACGGCGTCGGCGGCTGGCGGGGGTGGGCGCGGTGGCGAACATGGGTGGCTATTATGCAGGGTCCGCCGCGCCCTCCCTGGCGGATTACTTCTTGTGGGGGGCCATGGCCGGGCCGGCCGGAATCGGCTCCACGCCGGCCGGCTTGACGTAGGTCAGCGAGGTCACATAACTGACGGCATCATACTTTTCGCCCTGGCGTTCGCCCGGAGTGCGATCGGTGTGGCTGACCTCCGCGACATACTGCCCCTTCCAGGGCATGTCGAAGCTCACCAGCCCCTTGTCATCGGAGTAGTCGCTCTTGGCCCAGCCGGACTGCGTGACCAGTTCGACTTCGGTCTTGGGCAGCGGCTTGCCGTTGAAGGTCACCAGAAACTCGCCTTCGTTGCCGGTGGGGGTGATGTCCAACAGCAGCTTGGGCGACTGGGCATTCAGGGTGGTCACCAGGCGGGCTGCCGGGCGGTACCAGCTGCTGATCTTCTTGCCGTCGCGCTCGAAGCTGTGGATCGGGTAGCTGGCCTCTTCGGCCACGATGCTTTCGCCGTCCGTGGCGGCAAACGGCAGGGCGAAACCATCCGCAGTCTTGGTGGCCTGGGCGGCCTGTTCCTGCTTGCCCGACAGCAGCGTGCCGGCCGGCTTGACGAAGTTGTCCAGCAGGCCCGGCGAGGCTTCGCGCAGGTTGTCGCCGAACTCGCCGAACCGCAGCACGGCCTTGCCGCCCTCGGCCTGCTCCAGCCAGACCTGGTGGGCCTGGGCGGCGCCAGCCAGGGCGGCCAGGGCGAGCATGCAAAGTGTTTTCTTGAACATGTGGAGCATCCTAAAAGAATGGCTGTTTCAGCCGGGGTTGAAAGGTCAGGCCCGAAGGCCGTCAGAAATCCATATGCATCTCGAGCCGGAGCGCGCAAGCCATTTCCAAACCTGGCGCGGGGCAATAGACGCTCTCCCGGTAGCGCTGTTTGAACAGGGGTGACGCCAGTCCGCCAAGCCGGGGGCGTGGGGCAAGCCCGGTTCGGGTGTGAGTCCGTTGAGGGGTCTCGTGGGTGTTGGCGTGGCGCGGACCGGCCAGCTGCTGCAGCGCGTCGTCGGCTTCCGGGGCATCGATCGGGTTGCCCCAAGTCATGAGAGGGCTGCCGCCATGCCGTGAGAGGCGGGATGCGGAGATTCGGTGGCCGCTAGGAAAACGAGGCCGGAAGGTTGTCGAACGGGGATGGTGAAAACGGAAATTCGGCGTTGCGCACGATGATTTCGGGATTCCGATGCCATCAACTAATCTGTGAAAATAAATGAGAATGAATTGAGTTTACATTATATTTGGTACTTGGGGACTGGATGCGGCACCATCGGGGGGGCGCCGCCACTGGGGCAGGCATGCCCGGTTCAGGCGGTGGCCGGCGCGAGGCGCCGGATGGCATACAGCGCCATCAGGGCGGCGCCTTGCGACAGCGCGCTTTCGTCGATGTTGAACCTGGGATGGTGATGCGGATAACACGCGCCCACGGCTTCGTTCCCGGCGCCGACCAGCGCCATCAGGCCGGGGCACAGGGCGAAGAAGTCGCCGAAATTCTCCGACACCATAAGCGGCGGAAACAGCGTTACGGCCTGGGGGCCATAGAGTTCGCGCACGCAGCCGGTGGCTAGCGCGCTGTCGGCGGCGTCGTTGACGAGCGCGCCGCCGCCGCGGCGCACGGTCAGGCTGGGCTCGACCCGATGCGCGGCCGCTACGCTGTGGACCACGCGCTCCAGGGCGGCCTTGAGCCGGTCGCCGTCTTCAGGCAGGGCCCAGCGGATGCTGCCGGCCAGTTCGGCGCGTTGCGGGATGACATTGCCTGCCTGGCCGGATTGCAGCTTGCCGAAGGACAGTACCGCCGGATGGGTGGGGTCGATCTCGCGACGCGGCAGCAGGGAAGCCTCCTGGGCCACGGCGGCGGCGGCCAGCAGCGGATCGATGCCGCGATGCGGATGCGCGCCATGCGTGCCGCGGCCCTGCAGCACAATCTCGAAGTTGTCGCAGCCTGCCATGCGCGGGCCGCTGCGGGTGCAGATCAGCCCGGCCTGCAGTTCCGACCACAGGTGGATGGCGAATGCGCTGACCAGGGGCTGGTCGCGCAAATGCGCAATCATTTCGGCCGTGCCGCCGCCGCGTTCCTCGGCCTGCTGGAAACACAGCTTCACCACCCCTTGCAGACTGGATTGCTGTTGTCTGAGCAACTCGGCCGCGCCCAACAGCAGGGCCACGTGGCCGTCGTGGCCGCAGGCGTGCATGACGCCCGCACGACGTGAACGATAGCTCAGCGCTTCGTTTTCCTCCTGGATGGGCAAGGCATCCATGTCGGCGCGCAGCAGCACCGCCCGGTCGGTCCGGGCGCCGGTGATCGTAGCCACGGTGCCGTACTCGCCCACGGCTTCCCAGGGGATGTCCAGGCGATCGAGCTCGGCACGGATCCGCAGCGCGGTCTCGCGTTCGGAGAAAGACAGTTCCGGCTGCATGTGCAGCTCGCGGCGCAGCGCAGTCAGGTGCTGCGCAAGCGCCAGGGATGCTTGAACGAGTGCATGCATAACTTCAATCCTCTTTGTTGAAGCACGGGCGCGCACGGCCGAGCTGGCCGCGCATGGCCCAGAGACCGAGCAGGGGGCCGGGGGCCAGCAGCCACAAGGCGCGTGTGCCCCAGAGATCCATCAGGGCGCTGAGCAGCACGATGGAGATGACCGAAATCAGAAAGCCGATGCCGTTCTGCAGCACCAGGGCCAGGCCCAGCAGCCGGGGCGGGGCGGCCTGGGCCGAGAGTGCCGAGAAGTGTGGCGAATCGGCCACCACCAGGACGCCCCACAGCAGCAGCGCGGCCAGGCGCAATCCGCCCATCGACTCGGGCAGCAGGGGGTAGAGCAGGCAGATCAATCCGGAGCCGCCCAGCGCCGCGCAGGCCACGCGTGCGCTGCCCATCCGGCGCGCAAGGTAGCCGCCCACGATGCAGCCGAGCGCGCCGGCGCCGATGACGGTTGCCGCCAGCCAGCCGCTCCACAAAGCCGGCGCGGGGGCCGCCGGCGAGGCGGCGATCGCCAGGCACAGGGCCGGCACCACGGCCCAGAACGCATACAGCTCCCACATATGGCCGAAATAGCCGCAGGCCGCGGCGCGCAGCCGGGGGAGATCCCACAGCGCCCGCAGATCACGCCCGCTCAGCCGCAAGGGTTGCGGGATGGCGGTTGGGGCGCGGCCGTCGCCGATCAGGGCCACCAGCGCCCCCCCGGCCAGGGCGAGCAGCGAGGCGCCGAGCAGTACCGCCTCCCAGGGCCAGGCCAGACCGATGGCGCGCAAGGCATGGGGGATGGCGGTGCCCAGCGTCAGCATGGCGACCAGCCAGGCCAGCGCAAGCGCAGGCTTGCCTCCCATCCATTGCACCACCAGCTTCATTCCCAGGGGATAAATGCCGGCCAGGCTGATGCCCACCAGCACCCTTAGCCACCAGGCTGTACCAAAGCCCAGGTCCGGCAGGGTCAGAGCGGCGTTGGCCAGGGAACCCATCAGGCAGCTGCAGGCAAAGACCCGGCTGGTGGATCGGCGGTCGGCAGCGCCCGTCAGCGCCAGCGCGAACGAGCCGGCGATGAAGCCCAATTGGGTGGCTGCCAGCAGCCAGGAGAACTGGGCGCCGCTCAGCTGCCAGCGCGCGATCAATCCGTTTGCCGCTCCGGCCGGGCTGAACCATAGCGACGTCCCCAGGCACTGGGCCAGGATGACCACCAGCACGCCGCCGTTGCGCCAGCTTGCGGAGTCCCGGCCCTGCATGGCGGCGCTCACACCTGTTCAAGTGCCTGTGCCAGGTCGTCGATCAGGTCGTCCGGGTGTTCCAGGCCGACCGACACGCGCAGCAGCCCCTGCGGCGTCACGCTCTGCGGGCCCTCGATCGAGGCACGATGCTCGATCAGGCTTTCCACACCGCCCAGGCTGGTGGCGCGGGTGAACAGCTCGACCTTGGCGGCTACCCCCATGGCAGCCTCCTTGCCTTCTCTGAGTTCGAACGACAGCATGCCGCCGAAGCCGCGCATCTGACGTTTGGCCACGGCATGGAAAGGGCTGTCAGTCAGGCCAGGGTAGTGCACGGCGCAGACTTTCGGATGTGCCTGCAGGTAGGCGGCGATCGCCCCGGCATTGCGACAATGCGCCGCCATCCGCTGGGGCAGAGTGTTGAGGCTGCGCATCACCAGCCAGCAGTCGAAAGGCGAGGGGACCCCGCCGCCAAACAGCTGGGCGCTGCGCACGGCCTCGAAATGCGCATCCTGCTCGCGCGTCACCAGCATGCCGCCCAGCACGTCGCTGCGTCCGCCCAGGTATTTGGTGGTGGCGTGCATCACCATGTCGCAACCCAGCGCAAGCGGGTTCTGCAAGGCGGGAGAGGCGAAGGTGTTGTCGGCGATCACGCGGATGTCGCGGCCCCGGCACATCTCGACCAGTGCGACGATGTCGCTGCATTGCAGCAGCGGGTTGGACGGCGTTTCGATCCACAGGATGCGGGTTTCCGGGCGCAGGGCCGCGCGCGTCGCATCCAGATCCGTCATGTCCACGAAGGTGAAAGTGACGCCCCATTTGGCGAACAGATGCCGCAGCACGTTAGCCGTGCCATGGTAGATGTCCTGTGGCGCCACGACGTGATCGCCGGGTTGCAGACCCTGGAACACCGCCGTGACGGCGGCCAGGCCCGACCCGAAGGCCGCCGCCGCGGCGCCGTCTTCGAGCGCGGCAAGGGCGTCTTCCAGCGCATTGCGGTTCGGGTTGTGATTGCGCGAGTACATGAAACCCCGCGAATAGCCGCCGTCCGGGTCGCGCTCGAAGGTGGTGGACAGATGGATCGGGGCGACCACGGCGCCGGTGGCGGCGTCGACTTTGTTGCCGGCGTGCACGGCCAGCGTCTCGAATCGGAGTTTGCGTTTCATGGCGGGTTTCGCGTTATGGGTTGGAATAGACAGTTGGCTCAGAACACCGGGACCAGGCTGCCCTTGAAGCGTTGCTGGATGAAATCGCGCGCCTCGGGCGAGCGCAGCGCCTCGGCCAGCTTGACCATGGACTCGCTGTCTTTGTTGTCCGGGCGCGCCGCCAGCAGGTTGATGAAGAGCGACTTGTCGCCCTCCAGGAAGAGTGCGTCCTTGTGCGGATCGAGCTTGGCTTCGAGCGCATAAGTGGTGTTGATGATGGACAGGTCCACTTCGGGCAGCGTGCGCGGCAGCATGGGGGCTTCGAACTGCTTGATCACGACGTGCTTGGGGTTGGCCACGATGTCGCGTTCGGTGGCCATGCTGTTGGCCGGGTCGGCCAGCTGCAGGATGCCGGCCTGATGCAGCAGCTGCAGGGCGCGCCCGGCATTGACCGAGTCGTTGGGAATCGCGATGAGGGCGTTCTCGCGCAGCGCCTTGACGTCCTTGACCTTGCGCGAATAGGCCCCGAAGGGGGCGATGAAGATATCGGCCACCTTGACGATCTGGGTGCCGCGCGTGCGATTGAACTCGTCCATGAAGGGCTGGTGCTGGAAGAAGTTCGCGTCGATGCGCTTTTCCGCCAGTTGGGCGTTGGGCTGAATGAAGTCCGTGAACACGCGGACCTCCAGGTCCACGCCCTGCCTGGCGAGCATCGGTTTGATCTTCTCCAGCACCTCGGCATGCGGGGTGGGGCTCGCGCCAACGATCAGCTTGTCGGCAGCCTGGGCCCCCAGGGGCAGGCAGGCGAGAACGCACAGCAGCAACGGCTTGAACATGGTTTGTCTCCTGTTGGTTTTGTGGGGAGGGGAGTCAGTGGCTGTAGCGGATCACCAGCCGGTGGCCGGTGCTCTGCAGCGCCTGGACGATCAGCAGCAGCAAAACGATGGTGATGGCCATCACGTCGAGTTGAAAGCGTTGGTAGCCGTAGCGGATCGCCAGGTCGCCCAGGCCGCCGCCGCCGACCACGCCCGCCAGCGCGGTGTATGAAACCAGTGCGATCGCGGTGACGGTGGCCGCAGCGAGGATGCCCGGCAGGGCTTCGCGCAGCAGGGCGTTGAAGACGATCTGGCGCGTGGTGGCGCCCATGGCCTGGGAAGCCTCGATGATGCCGCGGTCGACCTCGCGCAGCGCCGTCTCGATCAGGCGGGCGAAGAAAGGGGTGCCGGCCACCACCAGCGAGGGCACCGATCCGGCTACGCCGAAGGACGTGCCGGTCAGCAGCACCGTCACCGGGATCATGGCGATCAGGAGGATCACGAAGGGGATCGAGCGCAGCACATTGACGGCAAAGGACAGCGCTGCATAGGTCTTGGGAGAGTCCAGCAATTGCCGCGGCCCCATGAGGAACAGCACCACCCCAAGCGGCAGGCCGATGATCACCGTGAGGCTGAGCGAGGCGCCCAGCATGGCCAGGGTGTCCACCGTGGCTGCGCCGATCTCGTGCCATTGCACGTTGGCGAAATAGTCGTTGAACCATTGCATATTCAGCCTCCTATCCGTTCGACGTCCACGCCATGCGCCGCCAGGCTCTTCATGGCTGCCTGGATCTGCGCCGCCGCGCCCAGAGGGCGCACGAGTATCTGCCCGCAGGGTTCGGATTTGATGGCCCCGAAACGGCCCGAGATAATCGAGAAATCCACGCCGAACTCGCGCGCGGCCGTCGTCAGCATGGGCTGGTGCACCACCTCCTTGAGGAAGGTCAGGCGATACAGCCCGGGGCCGTCGGCCGGCCGGGTCAGGGTGCTCAGGCCGTCGTCGGCATCTTCGGCTTCCTGCACGAATCGCTGGGTGGTCTGGTGGCGGGGATGCAGAAAGACCCGGGTGACCGGGCCTTGCTCGACAATGCGCCCGCCATCGATGACGGCGACCCGGTCGCATATCCTGCGGATGACGTCCATCTCATGGGTGATCAGCACAATGGTGAGCTTGAGCGTTTCATTGATGCGCCGCAGCAGTTGCAGGATGGACTGGGTGGTCTGGGGGTCGAGCGCGCTGGTGGCTTCGTCACACAGCAGCACCGATGGGCCGTTGGCCAGGGCCCGGGCGATGCCTACGCGCTGTTTTTCGCCACCCGAGAGCTGGCTGGGATATTTGTGTTTGTGGCGCGACAACCCCACCAGTTCGAGCAACTCGTCCACGCGCGCATCGATCTCGGATTTGCGCTTGGCGCCCACGATGCGCATGGCGTAGGCGATGTTGCCGGCCACCGTCATCGAACCCAGCAGATTGAAATGCTGGAAGATCATGCCCACGCGCTGGCGGAACCGGCGCAGGCCGGCATCGCTGAGCGACATCAGATCCACGCCGGAGACTTTGATGGTGCCGGCGCTGGGCCGCTCCAGCAGGTTGATCAGGCGGATGAGCGTCGACTTGCCTGCGCCGGAGTGGCCGATGACGCCGAATATTTCTCCTTCGCTCACCGTCATGTCGATGCCGCGCAGGGCCACGACTTCCGATTTCCCGCTGGTATAGGTTTTCTGGATGTCCCGAAATTCAATCACACAGCATCCTTTGTAGGTGTCAGGGGCATCGATGTGCTCGGTGCCCTCGGGCCGTGCCTTTTGCAATATCAAGGCTGCTGCGATTCTGTGGGAATTCGTCGGGTTGCAAGCATGAAAAAACGGGCCAAGGCATTCCGTTTCGTTATGCTGCGCGGCGTCAAAACCCCGCCGCGCCCGCGGATCGGGGCGTATCAGGGGTTGCCCCGGCACAGCGTCCGGACGCAGGCAATGCGGGGTCAGTCCTGGCTGGACTCGGTCAGCGAGCGGTGCGCCCGGGCGGCCATGGCGGCCACGATGTCCACGAAGCGCCTGGCGGCGTTGTGGCCCTGCGCGCGATGCGCGCGCAGATAGTAGATGCGCACCGGAATGGCCGGGTCCAGGGCCACGACGCGATTGTGGCGCCGATCGGCCTGGGCGGCCGTGAACGAATCGATCAGGGCCACGCCCATGCCGCGCTCGGCCAGCCGCAGCGCCAGATAATTGGTGGAAATGGTCAGGGCGGCATTGCCGCTGGCCAGCGGCACCAGGTCTTCGCCATGTGGGCCGCCCGGCGGCACGCGGATCAACGGCAGATGGGCAAGGTCATTGATCGACAGTCCGCCGCAAGTGTCCATGTCCATCATCGAATTCGGGCCCACGCCGACGATGACGCCGCTGGCCAGCACTTCCTCGACCAGGGCGGGGTTGGGCAGCGAGGCCAGCGACAGGCCGACATCGCATTCGCACTGCATGACCTTCTGCACGATGCTGTCGTGGGTGAGCGCCTCGATTTCGCAGCTGACCGACGGAAACAGCTGTGAAAATGTCTCCAGGGTCTGCGGGATGAGGGCCGCGGCGATGGACGGCGCGCAGGCCACCCGCAGCACGTGGGTCGGTTTGTTGGCCAGGCTGCGGGAATGCTCGCGCAGTCGATCGAGTTGCTGGGCGATCGCCTGGAATTCGGGCTGCAGTTGCAAGGCCTCGGCGGTCGGCACGAGTTTGTTCTTCTCGCGCAGAAAGAGCTTGAAACCCAGCTGGTTCTCGGCGCTGTAGAGCAGCTTGGTCACGGCCGGCTGACTCAGGTGCAGGAGCTTGGCCGCGCCCGTGACGGACCCGGTCATCAGGACGGCATTGCAAACGTCGATGTGGGACAGTTTCATGGGGGCTCGCTCGCAAAGGGCTGGTGCGGCGTGAGGAATGGCGCCGGGTCGGTGTTGTACCCGACCGTCCAGCCCTTGGGCAACCATCGCCGCCCGATGTGTCCGGCAGGAGAGCGCTTGTGTGGGCCCGGCCTGAACCCATGGTGGTCCAGGCCCGGGGCGGCGGCAAAAAAAACCCCGCCGATAAGGGCGGGTCTTAAAAGGGGCTTTGCAGCCCCCAAGGGGAAATCGGTACTGCAGGGCGGGCGCTTTTGGCGCCGCCGGGGTATTACGCCGCGTGGGCGGCCGAACCGGCCTTGCTGCTGAACAGCTGCTTGAGACCATGGGCCAGTTTGCGCAGGCCGGCTGCCAGGGCGCGCATCGGACGCGGACGGAATTGTTCTTCCATGGCCTGCAGCATCAGCTGGCGTTCGAGTTCGTCGGTCAGGCGGGTCGTTTCGTTGAGGTAGATCACACAGCCTCCAGGGGGCTTGCTTGCTTTGTCTCTAGGGTTAACCCGAATTGTAGGGGTTAACCCTAGAATTAGCAAGCTGATCTGCCCGGTTCCGGGGCTTTCCTGCAACAAAGCGTTAGAGCGTAGTCTGGGGCTGGCAGGTTGCGGCGATTTGACAGCGACGCATCATTCCTTGCGATAGCTGGAGGCAACCAGCTCGAAGGCGAACAGACGGCAATCCAGGGAACCGTTGTGCAGCGGGATGCGCCGCACCGGTTTCAGGCGCATGCGCTGGGGCAGCTTCATGTCGCTGGAGATGACGTGGGCCTGCCAGCCGGCGAACTGCTGTTTCAAACAGGCTGACCATTCGCGCCAGAACTCGTCCTCGACCTCCATGCGCTCGCCATAGGGCGGGTTGGTGACGATCCAGCCTTCGGGGGCGGGGGCCTGAACCTGCCGGGCGTCGCCCACTTCGAAGCGGATGGTGTCTTCGGTCAGCCAGGCGCGCTCGGCGTTGGCGCGCGCGAATTCGATCGCCTGGGGATCGATGTCGTAGCCCACCAGCGGAATGTCCAGCTGGGTGCGCACGCGCGAGCGGGCGTCGTCCTTGAGGTCGCGCCAGCGGCGCGCATCGTGGTGGCGCATGCGCTCGAAGCCGAAGGGGCGCGAAATGCCCGGGGGCACGCCCAGCGCGATCCAGGCGGCCTCGATGAGAATCGTGCCGCTGCCGCAGAAGGGGTCCAGCAGTGCCGCTGCCGGATCCCAGCCGGCCAGCGCCAGCATGCCTGCGGCGAGGTTCTCGCGCAGCGGCGCTTCGCCCTTGTCCAGGCGCCAGCCGCGCTTGAACAGGGATTCGCCCGAGGTATCCAGATAAAGGGTGGCGTGGGTGCCCTGCATGAAAAGCTGCACCCGGGCATCGGGGCGCACGGTGTCGATGCTGGGACGTGCGCCTTCGCGGTCGCGCAGGCGGTCGCAGATCCCGTCTTTGACGCGCAGATTGCAGTACTGCAGGCTGTGCACGGGGCTCTTGATGGCCGACGTATCGACCCTCAGCGTGTCCTCGGGGCCGAACCAGCGCTCCCAGGGGACGCTGTAGGCCAGATCAAGCAATTCGTCCTCATGGCGCAGGTCAGCCTGCCCGACTTGCACCAGAATGCGCGCGGCCAGACGCGAGTACAGGTTGGCGCGCTGGATGCCCGACCAGTCGCTGGTGAAGGCGCAGCCGGCGCGTCCCGCCTGCGCATCGTCGAAACCCAGGGCCTGCATTTCGGCGGTGAGGGCGTCTTCCAGACCTTGCGGGCAGGGGGCATAGCAAGGGAAGACCTCGGCACTGCGGCCGTGGTGGCGGCGCTGGCGGAAGGCCTCGGGAGTATCGACCGCTGGCGCTTCGTCTGCGGCCGGGGCGGCGAACACATCATCCCAGTCGGGGGCCGGCGTGTCGTCGCGCACCACGCCCAGGCCGCTGCGGCGGCGGTTCTCGCCGGCCTGATCGTCGCCGCGCGAACGGGTGCCGCGCTCGGCCGACGCATAGGCGCGCGGCCGGCCGGACCCTGACGGACGCGCGGCATAGCCGCTGGGGGCGGGGGCCGAGACCGGGTCGGGCGTTTGGGCCCGCTCGCGCGAGCGCTCCTCGGCACGTTCGCGCTGCGAGGCCTGGCGGGCCCGTGCGCCGCTGCGCTTGCGGGGCGCGTCGCGTTCTGCGGGCGGCTTGGATTTGATCGTCAGCGTCTTGCGCGGACGATCTTCTGCATCGTGGGACATACGAATAGGGCTTGCGCCGGCGGGAAAATTAGAACGGTTTGATGACGACCAGAGCCACGACCAGTACGAGCAGCAGCACCGGGATTTCGTTGAACCAGCGATAGAAAGTGTGCGGACGCTTGTTGCGGCCTTGCTCGAACTTGCGCAGCATCACGCCACAGGCGTGATGGTAGCCGATCAGAAATACGACCAGCAGCAGCTTGGCATGCATCCAGCCATTGCCCGGGCCCATGCCGATGCCATAGCCGATGTACAGCCACAGCCCCAGCAGGATGGCCGGCACGGCCAGCAGGGTCATGAAGCGATAAAGGCGACGCGCCATGCCCAGCAGGCGTTGCAGTGCGGCATTGTCGCTTTCCTCGGCCAGGTTGACGAAGATGCGGGGCAGGTAGAACAGGCCTGCGAACCACGAGGTGACGAAGACAATATGGAAGGTCTTGACCCAGAGCATAGCCATGGCGGCATCATCCTTTGAAAAGAGACGCCATTGTAAGGGGACGGCGGGCCTTGCCCGCCGTCCGTCTCAGGGGGTGTACAGGTCGACGTACTCGTGTACGGCCATCTCCTGCAGCACCTCCAGCTCGAGCGATGCCGCCAGGATGCGCTGTTGCTGCCGCGGCGCGAAACGGCGCGCCAGATTGCGGCGGAACTTGGCCTGCAGCAGCGGGATGCCTTCGGTGCGCCGGCGGCGATGGCCGATGGGGAACTCGCACACCACTTCCTGCAGGCGGCTGCCATCCTTGAACTCCACCGCCAGGGCGTTGGCGATCGAGCGCTTGTCGGGATCGTGGTAGTCCCGGGTGAAGGCCGGATCTTCGATGCAGGTCATGCGCTCGCGCAGCGCATCGATGCGGGGATCGGCAGCCACTGCATCCTCGTAGTCGGCCGCCTCCAGGCGGCCGAAGATCAGCGGCACGGCCACCATGTACTGGATGCAGTGGTCGCGGTCGGCCGGATTGTGCAGCGGGCCGGTCTTGTCGATGATGCGCAGGCAGGCGGCCTGGGTGCGGATGGTGATGCGCGCGATGTCCTCGATCGATCTGCCCTGCGCGCGCATCATGGCGTGCGCCTGCATGGCGCATTCGACGGCGGTCTGGGCATGGAATTCGGCCGGATAGGAGATCTTGAAGAGCACGTTCTCCATGACATAGCTGCCGTAAGGGCGTTGAAACCGGAATGGCTTGCCCTTGAACAGCACATCGTAAAAGCCCCAGGTGGGCGCGGTCAGCACCGAGGGATAGCCCATTTCGCCCGTGCGCGCGATGAGCGCCAGGCGCAGGCCACGGCTGGTGGCGTCGCCGGCGGCCCAACTCTTGCGGCTGCCGGTGTTGGGGGCATGGCGATAGGTGCGCAGGCTCTGCCCATCGACCCACGCCAGCGAGATGGCGTTGATGATTTCTTCGCGGTTCAGGCCCAGCAGACGGGCGGCCACGGCAGTGGAGGCGACCTTGACCAGCACCACGTGGTCCAGGCCGACTTCGTTGAAGGCATTCTCCAGGGCGAGGCAGCCCTGGATCTCATGTGCCTGAACCATGGCCGTCAGCACATCACGCATGCGCAGCGGCGCATGGCCGCCGGCCACCGCCGTGCGCGAGAGCCAGTCGGTGCAGGCCAGGATGGCCCCCAGGTTGTCGGAGGGGTGCCCCCACTCTGCGGCCAGCCAGGTGTCATTGAAATCCAGCCAGCGGATCATGGCGCCGATATTGAAGGCGGCCTGAACCGGGTCCAGCTGATAGGGTGTGCCCGGCACCTTGGCGCCATGCGGCACCAGGGTTCCCGGCACGAGCGGGCCGAGCAGTTTGGTGCAGGCGGGGTATTCGAGGGCTTCCAGGCCACAACCCAGGGTGTCGATCAGGCAGTGGGCGGCAGTCTGCAGCGCGAGCGCGCTGGGCGGGGAGGTGTTCAGGACATAGTCCGCGATGTCGGACAGGACCTGATCGGGTTCGGGGCGGACGTTGGCGATATGAGACGACATACGGCACTCCCTTGCAATGCGGCGGCGGGGCCAGGATGGCCCCGCCGGTACTACCTGCCAGAAACTGGCAACTTACTTGCGCTCATCCAGCGGCTGGTACTTCTGGTTTTCCGGGCCGGTGTAGTTGGCGGTCGGGCGGATGATCTTGTTGTCGACGCGCTGCTCGATGATGTGGGCCGACCAGCCCGCGGTGCGTGCGATCACGAACAGCGGGGTGAACATGGCGGTCGGCACGCCCATCATGTGGTAGCTGACGGCCGAGAACCAGTCGAGGTTGGGGAACATCTTCTTGATTTCCCACATGACGGTTTCCAGGCGCTCGGCAATGTCGAACATCTTGGTGCTGCCGGCTGCCTCGGAGAGTTCGCGGGCAACTTCCTTGATGACCTTGTTGCGCGGGTCCGAGATCGTGTAGACCGGGTGGCCGAAGCCAATGACGACTTCCTTGTTCTCGACGCGGCGACGGATGTCGGCTTCGGCTTCATCCGGGTTTTCGTAGCGCTTTTGCACTTCGAAGGCCACTTCGTTGGCGCCGCCATGCTTGGGGCCGCGCAGGGCGCCGATGGCGCCGGTGATGGCCGAATACATGTCCGAACCCGTGCCGGCGATGACGCGGCCGGTGAAGGTCGAGGCGTTGAACTCGTGCTCGGCGTACAGGATGAGCGAGGTGTGCATGGCGCGCACCCACTCGTCGCAGGGCTTCTCGCCGTGCAGCAGATGCAGGAAGTGGCCGCCGATGCTGTCGTCGTCGGTCTGCACGTCGATGATGCGGCCATTGTGGCTGTAGTGGTACCAGTACAGCAGCGCCGAACCCAGGTTGGCCATCAGGCGGTCGGCGATGTCGCGCGCGCCGGGCAGGTTGTGGTCATCCTTCTCGGGCAGCACGCAGCCCAGCACCGAGACGGCCGTGCGCATGACGTCCATCGGGTGGCTGGCGGCCGGCAGGGCTTCCAGGGCGCTTTGCAGCTGGGCGGGCAGGCCGCGCAGGGCGCGCAGCTTTTCCTTGTAGGCCTTCAGTTCGGCCTTGTTGGGCAGCTTGCCGTGCACCAGCAAGTGGGCGATTTCCTCGAATTCGGCCGTGTCGGCGAAGTCCAGGATGTCGTAGCCGCGATAGTGCAGGTCATTGCCGCTGCGTCCAACGGTGCACAGCGCCGTGTTGCCGGCGGTCACGCCCGAGAGCGCGACCGATTTCTTCGGCTTGAAGGCGGGTTTTTGTTCAGTTTGTGCGTCCTGCTTTTCCGGGGTGCTCATGTCTCACGTTCTCCTTGCGATGGAAATAGGCTCAATCGGCATGCGGCGGCGGGCCGGGCCTGCCGCCGCTATGCATTACTTCGATTTGTCCTTGGCGAACAGCGAATCCAGCTGCGATTCGAAGGCGTGGTAGCCGATACGATCGTAGAGTTCGTCGCGGGTCTGCATCAAGTCCAGCACGTTCTTCTGGTGGCCATCGCGGCGGATGGTCTCGTAGACGGTTTCGGCGGCCTTGTTCATGGCGCGGAAGGCCGACAGGGGATAAAGCACCATGCCGACGCCGGCGCTCTTGAGCTCTTCGACCGTGAACAGCGGCGTCTTGCCGAATTCGGTGATATTGGCCAGCACCGGCACCTTCACGGCATCCACGAAGCGGCGATAGGTGGGCAGATCGTAGGCGGCCTCGGCGAAGATGGCGTCGGCGCCGGCTTCCACGCAGGCGATGGCGCGCTCGATGGCTGCGTCTACGCCGTGCGAAGCGATCGCGTCGGTGCGCGCAATCAGGAAGAAGTCGCTGTCGGTGCGGGCGTCGGCGGCGGCCTTGACGCGGTCAGCCATTTCTTCGGTGCTGACGATTTCCTTGCCCGGACGGTGGCCGCAACGCTTGGCGCCGACCTGGTCTTCGATGTGGCAGGCGGCCGCGCCGAACTTGATCAGGCTCTTGACCGTGCGCGCAATATTGAAGGCCGAAGGGCCGAAGCCGGTGTCGATGTCCACCAGCAGCGGCAGGTCGCAGACGTCGGTGATGCGGCGCACGTCCGTCAGGACGTCGTCCAGGGTGTTGATGCCCAGGTCCGGCAGGCCCAGCGAACCGGCAGCAACGCCGCCGCCGGACAGGTAGATGGCGCGATAGCCGGCGCGTTTGGCCAGCAGGGCGTGGTTGGCGTTGATGGCGCCGATGATCTGCAGCGGCTGTTCTTCGGCGAGGGCGCGGCGGAACAGGGCGCCGGCCGATTCAGGTTTGGACATGCTTCGGGTCTCCGGAGTGTGTGCCGGGCGCCAGGCGCACGGCGTGTCTTGTTCTGAGGAATACGGCCGCGCCTGAGCGGCAGGCCGGATTATCCGTCTGCCGTCTTGCAGCGCCATGACGGGTGCGAGACGGCAGGCGGATGAGCCGGGCAAGGGGAGGGCGCCGATGGCGCCTGCCCCTTGGAAACAGGGCCCGCTTGCGGCGGGCCCAGCTTCGGCAGGCGGATTACTTGAGCAGATCCTTGATGCCGTCGCGCTCTTCGAGCAGCTCTTTCAGCGTGAAGTCCATGCGCTCACGCGAGAAGGCGTCGATTTCCAGATCCTTGATCATGGTGTACTCGCCATTGGCGGTGGTCACCGGGAAACCGTAGATGATGCCTTCCGGGATGCCATAGGAACCATCCGAGGGGATGCCCATGGTGACCCACTTGCCATTGCTGCCCAGCACCCAGTCACGCACGTGGTCGATGGCGGCGTTGGCGGCCGAGGCGGCCGACGACAGGCCACGGGCCTCGATGATGGCGGCGCCGCGCTTGCCGACGGTCGGCAGGAAGGTCTCGCGGTTCCAGGTTTCGTCGTTGATCAGCTTGGCCAGCGGCTGGCCGTCAACGGTGGCGAAACGGTAGTCGGGGTACATCGTGGGCGAGTGGTTGCCCCACACGACCAGCTTCTCGATGCCGGCCACGGCCTTGCCCGACTTGGCAGCCAGTTGCGACAGGGCGCGGTTGTGGTCCAGGCGCAGCATGGCGGTGAAGTTCTTGGCGGGCAGGTCCGGCGCCGACTTCATGGCGATGTAGGCGTTGGTGTTGGCCGGGTTGCCGACCACCAGCACCTTGACGTCGCGGCTGGCCACGGCGTTCAGGGCGCGACCCTGGGCGGTGAAGATCTGGGCGTTGACGGTCAGCAGGTCCTTGCGCTCCATGCCGGGGCCGCGCGGACGGGCGCCGACCAGCAGGGCCACGTCGGCGTCCTTGAAGGCGGTCATCGGGTCGCTGTGGGCGGTCACTTCCTGCAGCAGCGGGAAGGCGCAGTCTTCCAGCTCCATGATCACGCCCTTGAGCGCCTTCTGGGCCTTCTCGTCGGGGATTTCGAGCAGTTGCAGGATGACGGGTTGATCCTTGCCGAGCATTTCGCCGGAGGCGATACGGAACAGCAGGGCGTAGCCGATTTGGCCGGCGGCACCGGTGACGGCGACACGCATGGCGGGTTTGGACATGAATGTTCTCCAATGATGGTCTGGCGAGATTAATCGCGCCAAATAGTGTAATCCCTGGAGCCCGGCGAAAGCGTCGGCAGCGGTGCTCCGAATAGCCGGAAATGCTAGTTTGATTTTACGTTCACGTCAAACTATCTTATATCTTATATAAGACATAAGACGTTGGACAGCTTTGGAAGGTTTGTGTCACAATGGCGCGTTTGTTCGCCGTCGTGCCGGCCTCATCGGGCCGGCATGTTTTCATGCGTCCGGGCTGGCCCCGCGCCGGGCAAACTTCTCCGATTTCCAAGACACCCATGGCAGATTTCCGGCCCGACTCTCCGCTACGCTCCCGTGCCATCCGGCAGGCGGGCGCTGGCGCTGCTTTCAGCCCGCTTTACCGACAGATCAAGGATCTGTTGTTGCAGGGGTTGGAGCAGGGCGAATGGAAGCCTGGCGAACTGATCCCCTCTGAAATCGATCTCGCCGCCCGCTTCCAGGTCAGCCAGGGCACGGTGCGCAAGGCCGTCGATGAGCTGGCTGCCGAGCACATGCTGGTGCGCCGCCAGGGCAAGGGCACGTTTGTGGCCACCCACCATGAAGCCCGCATCCGATATCGCTTCCTGCGGCTTGCCCCCGATGACGCCAGCGAGCCCGGCCGCGTCGAAAGCCGTGTGCTGGAATGTCGCCGCCTGCGCGCCACGGCCGAAGTGGCCCGCGCGCTGGAGTTGCGCGCCGGCGAAACCGTGGTTTCCATCCGCCGGCAGTTGTCGCTGGGCCGCGTGCCGACCATCATTGACGACATTTGGGTGCCGGGCGCAGCCTTCAAGGGTCTGACCCTCGAATTGCTCAAGGCTAATCGTGTACCGCTCTACGGGCTGTTTGAGTCCGAGTTCGGGGTTAGCATGGTGCGCGCCGATGAAAAAATCCGCGCCGTGGCGGCCTCAGAGGAGATCGCGCCCTTGTTGCAAGTGGCCCCGGCCACCCCGCTTTTGCAGGTCGACCGGATCTCGTATACCTATGGCGACAGGCCGATGGAAATGCGCCGCGGCTTGTACCTTACCGATCACTATCACTACCGCAATAGTTTGAATTGATGAGTTTTTTCCCCACGATTTGATACGAACCCGTTCTCTGAGCGAAAATAGCGCGTTTGCCCTCAAAGGCAATGGCACTTTCGCCGTCACGATCCCCTAGTTCCGAAACACCGAGGCCGTCATGTCCGACTCAGCTGCCAAGCCGCGTCCGCAGTTTCGCAATATCAGCATCCCGCAAATTCTTCGTTATCGTTTGCCTTTAGCGGGGCGCCTTTCGATCCTGCACCGCATCAGCGGTATGTTGCTCTTTTTCTGTCTTCCCTTGGTCATCCTGCCGCTGTTCGCGGCCAGTCTGGCCTCGCCCGAGAGCTTCGCCCAGATCGCCCAGTACGCGGGCAATCCCCTGGTCAAGCTGGTTCTGCTTGCCCTCATCTGGGGCTACCTGCACCACTTCTGTGCCGGCATCCGCTACCTGATCATGGATCTGCACATCGGCGTGAACAAAGAGGCCGGCCGCAAGAGCGCCGCTGCTTCCTTTGCCGTCAGCCTGATCCTGACCCTCATCTTCGCTCTCAAACTGTTCGGAGTCCTGTAATGCAAGACACCAAGAACTATGGCCCCAAGCGCCTCGTCGTCGGTGCGCATTACGGCACGATGGACTTCATCGCCCAGCGCCTGACCGCCGTCGTCCTGGCGGCCTACACGCTGGTGCTGATCATCGGCCTGCTGCTCATGCCGGCCTTCGATTATGCAAACTGGAAGGCGCTGTTCACCTTCCACGTCTATGCCCTTCCGCTGGGCCAGATCCTGGCTTCGCTGGCGTTCATCGCGCTGGCCTGGCATGCCTGGATCGGCGTGCGCGACGTGTGGATGGACTATGTCCGTCCGGTGGGGCTGCGTATGACGCTGCAAGTGCTGACCGTCCTCTGGCTGCTTGGCACCGTCGTGTATTTCGCGCAAATCATCTGGAGAATCTAAGCCGTGGTCGCTGTCATGAATTCCTTGCCGCGCCGCCAATTTGATGTGGTGGTCGTAGGCGCCGGTGGAGCCGGCCTGCGCTGTTCGCTGCAACTGTCCCAGGCGGGACTCTCGGTTGCGGTCCTGTCCAAAGTGTTCCCCACGCGCTCGCACACCGTTGCGGCGCAGGGCGGCGTGAGCGCCGCGCTGGGCAACATGAGCGAAGACAACTGGTACTGGCACATGTACGACACCGTCAAGGGGTCGGACTGGCTGGGTGACCAGGATGCCATCGAGTTCATGTGCCGCGAAGCGCCCAACGCCGTGTACGAGCTGGAACACTTCGGCATGCCGTTTGACCGTAACGCCGACGGCACGATCTACCAGCGTCCGTTTGGCGGTCACACCGCCAACTTCGGCGAGAAGCCGGTGCAGCGCGCCTGTGCCTCTGCTGACCGCACGGGCCACGCCCTGCTGCACACGCTCTATCAGCGCAACGTTGCCGCCCGCACCCAGTTCTTCGTCGAGTGGATGGCGCTGGACCTGCTGCGCAACGCCGATGGCGACGTGGTGGGCGTGACCGCCCTCGAAATGGAAACGGGCGAGATCTACATCCTGGAAGCCAAGACCACGGTGCTGGCCACCGGCGGCGCCGGCCGTATCTGGGCTGCATCGACCAACGCCTTCATCAACACCGGTGACGGCCTGGGCATGGCGGCGCGCGCCGGCATCCCGCTGCAGGACCTGGAGTTCTGGCAGTTCCACCCGACTGGCGTGGCCGGCGCGGGCGTGCTGATCACCGAAGGCGTGCGTGGCGAAGGCGGCATCCTGCTGAACAAGGATGGCGAGCGCTTCATGGAGCGCTATGCGCCCACGCTGAAGGATCTGGCTCCGCGCGACTTCGTGTCGCGCTCGATGGACCAGGAAATCAAGGAAGGCCGTGGCTGCGGTCCTGACGGCAGCTACGTGGTGCTGAAGCTGGATCACCTGGGCGCCGACGTCATCAACAAGCGTCTGCCCTCGATCCGCGAGATCGCCATCAAGTTCGGCAACGTCGACCCGATCAAGGAACCGATCCCGGTCGTGCCGACGATTCACTACCAGATGGGCGGCATCCCGGCCAACTATCACGGCCAGGTGCTCGAGTACATCAACGGCGAAAACCGCATCGTCAACGGCCTGTACGCGGTCGGCGAGTGCGCCGCCGTGTCGGTGCACGGCGCCAACCGCCTGGGCACCAACTCGCTGCTGGACCTGATCGTGTTCGGTCGCGCCACCGGCAACCACATCGTCGAGTCGCACCCCGAGCGTCAGCGCGCTCACCAGCCGCTGCCCAAGGAAGCCGTCGATTTCTCGCTCAACCGCGTCAACGAGCTCGAATCGCGCACTTCCGGCGAGAAGACCCAGGACGTGGCCAACGCCATCCGCATCTCGATGCAGCGTCACTGCGGCGTGTTCCGCACGCTGGACCTGCTCAACGAGGGCGTCGAGCAGATCGAAGATCTGGCCAAGGTCGCCAAGAGCATCTACTTCAAGGACAAGTCCAAGGTGTTCAACACCGCGCGCGTCGAGGCGCTGGAACTGGCCAACATGACCGAAGTAGCCCGTGCCACGATCAAGTCGGCCGCCAACCGTACGGAAAGCCGTGGCGCTCACGCCCTGAACGACTTCCCGAACCGCGACGACGAGAACTGGCTCAAGCACACGCTGTGGTATTCCGAAGGCAGCCGCCTGGATTACAAACCGGTGCAGATGAAGCCCTTGACGGTCGAGTCCTTCCCGCCCAAGGCCCGTACTTTCTAAGCAGGATCTGGCATGAGCAATAAGCGAATCGTTAAATTCGAAATCTACCGCTACGATCCGGACAAGGACGAGCGTCCCTATATGCAGAAGCTTGAGGTCGAGCTTGAGCCGACCGACAAGATGCTGCTCGATGCGCTGGTGCGTATCAAGAACGACGTCGACGACAGCCTGGCCATGCGCCGGTCCTGCCGCGAAGGCGTGTGCGGTTCCGATGCCATGAACATCAATGGCAAGAACGGCCTGGCCTGCACGACCAACCTGCGTGAACTGAAAGAACCGATCGTGCTCAAGCCGCTGCCCGGCTTGCCCGTGATCCGCGACCTGATCGTGGACATGACGCACTTCTTCAATCAGTACCACTCGGTCAGCCCGTTCCTGATCAACGACACGCCGCCGCCCGAGCACGAGCGTCTGCAGTCGCCCGAAGCGCGTGAAGAGCTGGATGGTCTGTACGAGTGCATTCTGTGCGCCTGCTGCTCGACCTCCTGCCCGTCGTTCTGGTGGAACCCCGACAAGTTCGTCGGCCCCGCCGGCCTGCTGCAGGCCTATCGCTTTATCGCGGACAGCCGCGATGAAGCCACCGCCCGCCGCCTGGACAACCTGGAAGACCCGTATCGTCTGTTCCGCTGCCACACGATCATGAACTGTGTCGACGTCTGTCCCAAGGGACTGAACCCGACCAAGGCGATCGGCAAGATCAAGGAATTGATGGTCCGGCGTACGGTCTAAGTGGTTATTGGCAAAGAAGGCTTTCAATGAGCAAGCTCACGGAATTGCAGAGGGCTCGGCTACGCTGGCGCGCGCGTCGTGGCTTGCTCGAGAATGACCTGATCATCACCCGGTATCTGGACGCTTACGAGCTCCAGCTTACCGATGAGGACGTATCGGTACTGACGCAGCTGTTCGAGATGGGAGACAACGACCTGCTCGACCTGCTGCTGGCGCGCAAGGAGCTCGAGGGCGAACTCGACACGCCGCGGCTGCGCGCCATCATTGCCCGGATGCGCGAGCTCTGATTCATTACGAGGAAATAGCGATGAACCTGTCTGACAAGAAAGCGACTCTATCCCTATCGGATGGCAGCGCACCCATCGAATTGCCGGTGTACAAAGGTACGGTCGGCCCGGATGTGATCGACATCCGCAAGTTGTACGGTCAAACGGGCATGTTCACCTATGACCCGGGTTTCATGTCGACGGCCGCGACCTCGTCGGGCATCACCTATATCGACGGCGACAAGGGCGAGCTGCTGTATCGCGGCTATCCGATCGAGCAGCTGGCCGTCAAGTGCGACTTCCTGGACATCTGCTATCTGATCCTGAACGGCGAGCTGCCCAACGGTGAAGAGAAGAAGGACTTCGACTCGCAAGTGACCCATCACACGATGGTCAACGAGCAGATGCACTTCTTCCTGCGCGGATTCCGTCGCGATGCGCACCCGATGGCTGTGCTGACCGGTCTGGTGGGCGCTCTGTCGGCCTTCTATCACGACTCGACCGACATCACCAACGCCCAGCATCGCCACATCTCGGCCATCCGTCTGATCGCCAAGATGCCGACGCTGGTCGCCATGGCTTACAAGTATTCGCAAGGCCAGCCCTACATCTACCCGCAGAATGACCTGTCGTACACCGGCAACTTCCTGCGCATGATGTTTGCCACGCCTTGCGAAGAGTACAAGGTCAACGACGTGGTCGAGCGCGCGCTGGACCGCATCTTCATCCTGCACGCCGACCACGAACAGAACGCCTCGACCTCGACGGTGCGTCTGTGCGGCTCGTCTGGCACCAGCCCGTTCGCAGCCATCGCTGCCGGCGTGGCCTGCCTGTGGGGCCCGGCTCACGGCGGCGCCAACGAGGCTTGCCTGCAGATGCTCGAAGACCTGCAGGCCAATGGCGGCGTGGCGAAGGTCGGCGAGTTCATGGAGAAGGTCAAGGACAAGAACTCGGGCGTGCGCCTGATGGGCTTTGGCCACCGCGTCTACAAGAACTACGACCCGCGCGCCAAGCTGATGCAGGAAACCTGCAAGGAAGTCCTGGGCGCCCTCGGCCTGGAGAACGATCCGCTCTTCAAGCTGGCCATGGAACTGGAGCGCATCGCCCTGGAAGACGACTACTTCGTGCAGCGCAAGCTGTACCCGAACGTGGACTTCTACTCGGGCATCGTGCAACGTGCCATCGGCATCCCGACCTCGCTGTTCACGGCCATCTTCGCGCTGGCCCGCACGGTGGGCTGGATCGCCCAGTGGAACGAAATGCTGTCCGATCCGGAATACAAGATTGGCCGCCCGCGCCAGCTGTACACCGGCTCCGAAGTGCGCAACGTCAAGCGCTGATCATCGCTTGAGCGGCATTGCGGCTCCGCTGCCATGCCCGGAAAACCCCGCCAACGGCTCAGGCCTGCGCGGGGTTTTTTTTATTTCAGGATGACTCCTGAATCTAGATGCCAGAACACGATACAGCTGGTTTATCAAGTACTTACGTGCGTTCAATATATGCCGGTGCTTTCTAGGACTGGACCGGCTTTCCTACCGTTTGGCCTCTACGAGGCTTCTGGGAACTGGCTCGAAACAGGCGTCACCAAGGTCAAGCTCACCCAGTCCGTTGTCGAGGCCGCTACGCCGGTTCTCAGCTCCCGGCACAGCTCTGGAACGGGAAAACCAGCCTCCACGCGCTTGATGGCTTCAAGGATCTGGCTATCCGTAAATCTCGACTTCCTGATGCGGTAGAACTCCTCAACGAGAAAATCCTACTCCTGACTGCGTGGCTTTTGCTGGGGGATTATCGAGGCATGCTGGTGCCTGCTTCATTACTGAGCTATCGCACTGTCCTGTGTAGCGGTAACCGTTCTTCAGCATGCAGCGCTGGATACTGTGCGATTTTTCTTTTGCCTTTTGGTTGTAATCATTCCCGGAGGGGTCATTGGTCTGGACGTCGAACCAGCCATCAGAGGAGCCTCCGCAATGAACCCAATCCTGTGCCCGTGATTGAAGACTTGAGCCAACCCAAGAATCACGTAGAGGAGGAGGCTGAGTGAGTTGCTTATACGCGTTGCTATCGCAATAAGCAGCTGGAGTTTGCGGTCCACATATTTGACCATTGCCAATGGCACAGCCGGCCAGGAAGGCGAGTGTCAGCGATGATGCCATTTTCTTCCACCAGAACCCAGATCTCATTTGGCAGCCTTCAATAGCAATGAAATTGCCTGCCACACATTTGCTGGCAGTGCCTCGGACATGGCAAACGGGGCTGCCGGTGCTATCGCAGCAACAGACCACGCATTTTGCGCTGTTGAAACAAATTTTGAACGATCTCGGGTTGCATTTCCTTCCTTGTCATAAAGACCGCTCCACTTTCCTCCGATCATGTCGTGAGTTCCTGCGAAAGCTTCTACTACTTTGTCTGCCAAGCTGCCTGGTCTATACGGGAGTCCAAACAGAGTGCCTTTGGCGCCTTGGGTAATGCCCCCGTTTTGCACGGGTTTCAAAAGTAGAAACTATGCGGCCATGGCCAGCC
>NZ_FKBR01000011.1:153794-398893 GCF_900078335.1 Bordetella trematum | reverse complement strand
GCCGTGCCGTTGGAAATCACCCCGACCAGATTGCCGCGCGCGGTAAAGCGAAAAGCGTTGAGCGGGTCGGTCACGATCTCTTCGCAGGCCGCCGCCACACCCGGGGTATAGGCCAGGCCCAGATCCCGCTGGGTGACCAGGGGCTTGGAGGCGGTGATGGCGATCTTTCCGGGGCGCGGAAACTCGTGATAGTCGAGGGCGGCCTGACGGTGGTTGGGATTCTGGGGCATGACGGGTCTCGCTGGCTGGTGGCCTGGCTGAGCAGGCCTGGAAAGAGGATCAAGCTGTAGTCTAAAGACCGGCCATAAGAAAGTAATTTGGGCTTTTTATATACTCATAAGATAAAGCTTATAGCTGTACCGAAATCAAGGATGATGGGGCCGGATCATGAGCCTGAATGCCGCTGAAATCATGCATCGCCTGATTTCGCGCCTGAAAATGCGCCACCTGCGCCTGTTGCTGCTGATTCAGCAGCACGGCTCGTTGACGCGGGTGGCGCAGCATATGGCGACCAGCCAGCCGGCGGTCACCAGCGCCCTGGCCGAAATCGAAACCATGTTCGGCGCGCCGCTCTTTACCCGGTCGATGCGCGGCATGCTGCCTACCGAGCTGGGGCATATCGCCCTGGCGCGTGCGCAAGCCATGCTGCACGACCTGGATCATCTGGCGCGTGATATGGAGGCGGCGGCGTCCGGGCAGGCGGGACATGTGAATGTCGGCGTGATTCCCTTCGTGTCCGGACAACTGCTGTCGGCGGCGATTGCGCGCACCCTGCCGGGGGGGCGGCGTCTGTCGGTGACGGTGCATGAGGGCACCAGCGACATGCTGCTCGAACATCTCGACCAGCATGGCCTGGATGCGGTGATCGCGCGCGCCACGCCCAGCGCCATGCACCAGCGGCTGCGCTTTGAAGTGTTGTATCGGCAGCGTCCGCGCCTGATAGCCAGCCGGCGTCTGGCTGCGCGCCTGAACCGGGGGCGGCTGAGTTGGGCCGATCTGTCGGACCTGGACTGGATTCTCGGTACGCCCAATACGCCCATGCGCGAGCAGGTGGCCGATGTCTTCCTGGGCGAAGGTCTGCCGCCTCCGATTCCCGTGGTGGAAACCAACTCGTCCAAGCTGATAGGTGAAATGGTCGCGGCCAGTGAACGGGCGATATCGGCCCTGCCTGCCGATATCGCCGATGAACTGGTGCGGATATCAGGGGTGGCAGTGGTGCCCTTCACGTTTGAATGGGCGCTGTCTCCGATTGCCCTCTTTACCCGCAAGGAGGGCCGTGCGCGTGACGTGGATGAACTCTTCGCGCAGGCGTTGCGCGAAGTTTGCGGGCAACTTTACGGCGCGCGCATATAGCGCGCGCCGCCCTGCCCTAGCGGTTCACTGCGCGCCAGAGAAACTCGCTTTCAAGGGCTTCGGCCTGCGCGATGCCGCGGGCTTCGACGCCGGCGCCGTGACCGCCGTCGCGCCGCTCCCAGTACCAGACGTCAGCGTGCCCCAGAGACTGCATGCGGGCCGCCATCTTGCGCGCATGACCGGGATGCACGCGATCATCGCTGCTGGAGGTGGTGAACAGCACGGGCGGGTAAGCGGCCTCGGCCTGCACGTTGTGATAGGGCGAATAGGCTTGCAGATAGCGGCGTGCCTGCGGGTCTTCGGGATCGCCATACTCTTCGACCCAGGTTGCACCTTGCAGCAAGCGGTGAAAGCGCAGCATATCCAGTACGGGAACCGCTGACAGCACGGCGCCGAAAAGCTCAGGGCGTTGCACCATGCAGGCGGCAACCAGCAGGCCGCCGTTGCTCGCTCCGCTGATGGCGAGCTGGCGCGGGGTGGTCACGCCGCTGGCGTTCAAGTCCTGCGCCACCGCCATGAAATCATCGAAGGCCACCTGGCGTTTCTCGCGCAACGCCGCCTGGTGCCAGGCCGGACCGAACTCGCCGCCACCGCGTGTGCAGGCGATGGCATACAGGCCGCCGCGCTCCAGCCAGGTCACGCCCGCTGTGGCCAGGTAGGCAGGTTCGTCGAGCGCTTCTTCAAATCCGCCATAGCCATACAGCAGGCAGGGGCGCGGGCCGCCCTGATCGAGCCGGCCGATCAGCCAATACGGAATTGATTCGCCGTCGGGCGCAGTGACGTGACGCAACTCCGCGCGCATGCCCTGACTGTCGAACTGGGGCGGCAGGCGGGCAAGCCGCTGCCATGGCTGCGGTTGGGAAAGATCGGCGTAATACAGCGCGGGAGGCGTCAGGAAGTCATCCACGTCGATCAACACCGTGTCGTCGCGCAGGCTGTCGACGGCGCTGATGACGATCGAACCCTGAGCCGGCAAGGGGTAGGAGGCGCTGCGCCACGCGTGCGAGGCATCGCCGGGGGGATGCCAGAGTTTGATCTGGGTGATGCAATCGTGGCGTTCGGTGACGATGACCTGGTTGCGCGTGAAGTCCAGGTCGGCCAGCACACGGCGCGCCTGCGGCGTGAACAGCACGGTGAACGCGCGCGCGCCGCTCAGGAATGCGTCGCGGCCGATGGCCACCAGACTGCCGGCGGCCAGTGTCTGGCCCGCTATCTGCCAGTCGGTGCGCAGAGTGATGAAAAGCCATTGGCGCCATTCGCAGATCTCGGCGTCGTCGGGGATGTCATAACGCTGCCAGGGCGCGTCGGGGGCGTCGCGCCAGAGCCATTGGGCGCGCCACATGCCCAGATAAATGACTGCCAGATGACGGCAGGCCTCGTGGTCGAACCAGGCGTGCGCGGAAATGGCCTCGGGCGGACAGGTCAGCACGATGGGGGCGTCGGCCAGCGGCTGGCCGCGTCGCCAGTAGCGCGTATAGCGCGGGTGGCCGGCCACGGTGAGCTCGGCTTGCGGGTTATGTGCGCTGTCGTCCCAGGCTACGTAGACGCTGTCATCATCGATCCAGGCCATGCCGTGCTGGCCGGGTTCTGCGAGGGTGAAGCCTTGTGGCAGGAAGGCGCGCGTGGCGATGTCGAATTCATGGATGGCGCAGGCGTCGGAGCCGTCCGGAGCCAGGCTCACCAGGGCGCGTTCGCCATCGGGGTGGCGCAGATCGAAATCCGCCAGTGTCCAGCGCGTGCCGTCGGCATTGGCGCGGTTGAGCGCCAGCGCGTCGACATCCAGCACGGACTGCCAGCGGGGTTCGCCATCAAGCCAGGCCTGCCACGGTGTGCGCCGTACCAGCCCCAGCGGATGCTGCGCATCGGTCCAGGTGTTGTAGCCCCAGTCGCCGTGGCGCGAGCAGGTGGCGATGCGGTCGGCCGAATCATAGATGGCAATCAGCCGCCGCGTCAGTGCTGCCACGGCTGGGCTGTCGCCCAGTGCCTGCTGCGTGCGCGCGTTCTGCTCGCTCACCCATTGGTCGGCAGCGCGGCTGCGCAGCGATTCCAGGTAGGAAAAAGGGTCTTTGGTAGGGGCCGGAGGATTCAAGCTGCGCCGTCCTGTAGCACGGTTGGAAAGACGCCCATCATAAGCTGCGCCCGGTCCGTCCGGAAATCTCTTGACCTCAACTTAAGTCGAGGTTTTATGGTGTCGCCAGGCTGTCGGGAATTCTGTGTTCCGGCAGCAGGGAGTTTTCAACCATCCAAGGCTGGCCGTCAGCCAGCCGCCGATTCAGGAGTTTCCGCGCATGCGCAATGTTCTCGACACTGTGTTGACCAGCCGTTGGCTGTGGCTGCTGGCCCGCCTTTTGCTGGCGGTGGTTTTCGTCTCTTCGGGATTGGCCAAGTTGCTGGCCTATGAGGCCAGCCTGGCGGAGATGCGCAGCGCCGGCCTGCACCCGGACTGGCTGTTCAACATTGCCACCGCCGTCACCCTGTTGGGCGGCTCGGTGCTGATTCTGCTGGACCGCGCGCTGTGGCTGGGCAGCGGCGCGTTGGCGGTGTTTCTCGCCTTGACCATCGTGGTGGTGCACCGTTTCTGGGCGCTGCCCGCGGATCAGGCGCAGCCGGCCCTTTTCTGGGCGCTGGAGCACTTGTCGTTGATCGGCGGCTTGATGGCAGCGGCGATCGCCGGCCACTTGCGAAAACGTCTGTTGGCCGTCTGAACGGCAGGATGCAAAGGATAGCTAATGAGCAACAAGAAAAAATGGGCGGTCGTCACGGCCGTCGTGATCGCCGGCGCCATTGCCTCGGGGGTTTGGCTGTTGCGCGACAGCGCCGCCCAGGACGGCGGCGCCTGGCCCAATCCCAAGGTGGCGCTGTCTTCCGTCGTGCGCGGTCAGGCGCCGCGCACGTTGCACGGGGTGGGTGAGCTGGAGGCCGCCCGTCAGGTGGCGCTGGCCTCCGAAGTGGCTGGGCGCATTGTCCGTATCGCCTTTGATTCGGGCCAGCCCGTCAGGCGCGGAGACCTGCTGGTGCAGATCAATGACGCGCCTGAACAGGCCGAACGCTTGCGCCTGCGGGCTCAGCTTCGCAACGCGGAAACCACGCTGGCGCGCACGCGCAAGTTGCTGGCCGAGAAAGTGGCCACGCAGGAACAGTGGGAGAACGCGGTCGCGGCGCGCGACATGGCCGCCGGCGAGCTGCGTCGCATCGAGGCGGTGATCGACCAGAAGGCGCTGCGCGCGCCCTTTGATGGCGTGGCAGGCATACGCCGCGTGCATGAAGGGCAATACCTGCAGCCCGGCGAGGCCATCGTGAGCCTGATCGACACGCAGGGCTTGAAGGTGAATTTCTCGCTCGATGAGCTGGCGGCACCGCATCTGCATGTGGGCCAGCCGGTGCAGTTGCGTCTGGATGCCTGGCCGCAGGAGGTTTTCCCGGCCACCCTGAGCGCCATCGATCCGTGGGTGGGCAAGGCGCGCACGCTGCAGGTACAGGCGCGTCTGGATGCGGCCGATCCCCGTCTGCGAGCCGGCATGTTCGCCAATGTCCAGGTCAAGCCGCCGCAACCGGTGTCGGTACTGACGGTGCCAGAAACCGCAGTGACCTACACCGCGTATGGGCAGACCGTCTTTGTGGCGCGTACCGAGGGCGATCAGCCGCCTACCGTGCATCGCGTGGCGGTCAAGACGGGCGAGCGCTGGCAAGGCCTGGTGGAAATCCTGCAGGGCCTGAACGAAGGCGACCGCGTGGTGGTGTCGGGGCAGATCAAGCTCAGCGATGGCATGCCTATCGATGTGGCCGCGCGCGATGTCCTGCATGAGGCGCCGGCCGGTGCGGCTCAGGAGCAGGCATCATGAAATTCACTGATCTGTTTGTTCGCCGGCCGGTGCTGGCGCTCGTAGTCAGCAGCCTGATCGTGTTGCTGGGCGCGTTTGCCTTGAGCAAATTGCCGATCCGGCAATATCCCATGCTGGAGACTTCCACCATCACCGTCACCACCGAGTATCCAGGGGCGTCGGCCGAGCTCATGCAGGGCTTCGTCACGCAGCCCATTGCCCAGGCCGTCTCGTCGGTCGAGGGCATCGATTACCTGTCCTCGTCTTCGGTGCAGGGTCGCAGCCTCGTGACGCTGCGCATGGCGCTGAATCGTGATTCCACGCAGGCGCTCACCGAAGCGATGGCCAAGGTCAATCAGGTGCGCTATCGCCTGCCCGAGCGGGCCTACGATCCGGTGGTGGAGCTGTCGGCGGGCGACTCCACGGCAGTCGCCTATGTCGGCTTTACGACTGGCGATCTGTCCATTCCCGAACTGACGGATTATCTGTCGCGCGTGGTCGAGCCGCTGGTCTCCGGCATCGACGGCGTGGCCCGCGCTCAGGTCGAAGGCGGGCAGAAACTCGCTATGCGGCTGTGGCTGGACTCGGATCGTCTGGCCGGACGCGGGTTGACCGCGGCCGATGTGGCCGAGGCGGTGCGGCGCAACAATTATCAGGCCGCGCCCGGACAGGTACGCGGCCAGTACGTGATCGCCAATGTGCGCGTGAACTCCGACCTGGGCAGCGTAGAAGAATTCCGCGATCTGGTGATCCGCAACGACGGCAACGGTCTGGTGCGACTGCGCGACGTGGGCACCGTCGAACTGGGCGCGGCGGCTACCCAGACCAGTGCGCAGATGGACGGCGAGCCGGCGGTGTATCTGTCGGTCTATCCCACGCCTCGTGGCAATCCTTTGATCATCGTGCAGGGCATTCGTGATCTGCTGCCCGAGATCCAGAAGACCTTGCCGCCCGGCGTGAAGGTGCAGATGGTTTACGAACGGGCGCGCTTTATCGAGGCCTCGATCAGCGAAGTGATGCACACGCTGACCGAAGCCGTTTTGATTGTGGTGGTGGTGATCTGGCTGTGCCTGGGATCGCTGCGCAGCGTGATCATTCCGGTCGTGGCGATCCCGCTGTCCATGCTGGGGGCGGCGGCCCTGATGCTGGCTTTCGGATTCAGCATCAATCTGTTGACGTTGCTGGCGATGGTGCTGGCCATCGGCCTGGTCGTCGACGATGCCATCGTGGTGGTGGAGAACGTGCACCGCCACATCGAGGAGGGCAAATCGCCGGTGGCTGCAGCGCTGGCAGGGGCGCGCGAGATTGCCGGCCCTGTCGTGGCCATGACGCTGACGCTGGCGGCGGTCTATGCGCCCATCGGCCTGATGGGCGGCCTGACCGGTGCGCTGTTTCGCGAATTTGCGCTGACGCTGGCCGGCGCCGTGGTGGTATCCGGCATTGTGGCGCTCACGCTTTCGCCGGTGATGAGTTCCTTGCTGCTGGCATCGGGGCAGCAGGAAGGCCGCATGGCGCGCATGGCCGAGCATGTCTTTGGCGGGCTTTCGCAGCGTTATGGCCGCATTCTTCAGGCCTCGCTCAAGCGGCGCTGGATCAGCGGCGCGGTGGCCGTGCTGGTCTGCCTGAGCCTGCCTCTGCTGTATCAGCTTCCCAAGCGCGAGCTGGCGCCTGCGGAAGATCAGGCGGCGGTCCTGGCCGCGGTGAAATCTCCCCAACACGCCAGCCTGGAGTACGCCGAACGCTTTTCCGATTCCCTGCATCAGGTCATGCAGCGTATCCCCGAGAGTGTCGGGACGTGGATCATCAGCGGCACCGATGGGCCGGCGGCCAGTTTTGGCGGGGTGAACCTGTCCGAATGGAGCGAACGCCAGCGCAAGGAGCCGGAGGTGGTGGCCCAACTGCAGCGCGAAGTCGGTGAGATAGAGGGCAGCAGCATTTTCGCGTTCCAGGTGGCGCCCCTGCCGGGGTCCAGCGGCGGCTTGCCGGTGCAGATGGTGTTGCGCAGCGCCCAGGACTATCCGGTGATCTACGAGGCCATGGAAGGCATCAAGCAGCGCGCGCGAGAGAGCGGCCTGTTCGTGGTGGTCGACAGTGACCTCGAGTACGACAACCCGGTGGTGCAGGTGTCGATCGATCGCGCCAAGGCGGCCAGCCTGGGGATCCGGCTGCAGGACATCGGCGATTCGCTGGGGGTGCTGGTGGGCGAGAACTACATCAACCGTTTCGCTCTGCATGGCCGCTCCTATGATGTGATTCCGCAAAGCGTGCGCGACCAGCGCCTGACGCCGCAGGCCTTGGCGCGCCAGTTCGTGCGTACCGGGGATGGCCAGTTGGTGCCTTTGTCTACCGTGGTTACGCTGGATCTGCAGGTCGAGCCCAATCGCCTGAACCAGTTCGATCAGCAGAACGCGGCCACGCTGCAGGGCATCCCTGCCCCGGGTGTCTCGCTGGGCCAGGCGGTTGCCTTCCTGGAGCAGGCAGTCGCCGATCTGCCGCCGGGTTTCAGCCACGACTGGCAATCCGAGTCGCGCCAGTACGTGCAGGAAGGCAGCGCGCTGGTGTTTGCCTTCCTGGCCGCGCTGGTGGTGATCTATCTGGTGCTGGCGGCACAGTATGAAAGCCTGGTGGATCCGCTCATCATCCTGATCACGGTGCCGCTGTCGATCTGCGGCGCATTGCTGCCGCTGGCGCTGGGTTGGGCAACGTTGAACATCTACACGCAGATCGGCCTGGTGACCTTGATCGGCCTGATCAGCAAGCACGGCATTCTGATGGTGGAGTTTGCCAACGAACTCCAGGTCCACCAGGGATTGGACAAGGTGTCGGCCATCATCCGCGCGGCCCAGATCCGCCTGCGCCCGGTCTTGATGACGACCGGCGCCATGGCCTTTGGCGTGGTGCCGTTGCTGTTTGCCAGCGGGGCCGGCGCCAACAGTCGTTTCGGCCTGGGCGTTGTGATCGTCTGCGGCATGCTTGTCGGCACGGTGTTCACGCTGTTCGTGTTGCCGACGGTCTACGCCTGGCTGGCGCGCGATCACCGCATCGTCACGCCGCGTGCGCGCATGCTGGCGCAGATCGACCGCCTGGAACAAGGGCCGGCGGCATGAGGAAAACTATCATGACCATGTATTCATCCAAGGCCGGCATGCTGGCCGCCCTGCTGGCGCTGGCGGGTTGCGCAGTGGGACCGCAGTACGAACCGCTCCCCATCGCCCCGATCGCGCTGCACAGCCCCCAGGCTGCGGACCATGCGGGCGTGCCGGCCGATAGCGTCGCGGCGCAGTGGTGGACCCTGTTTGACGATCCGGTGCTGGCCCAATGGGTCGACGCCGCCCTGATCCACAACCATGACATCCGCCAGGCGCAGGCCAATCTTCTGGCTGCCCGGGCGGTGTTCGATGAGCGTCAATGGGACCGCGTGCCTGGCGTGACGGCCTCGGCGGGCTATCAGCGTGGCAGCCAGCAGCAGTTCGACGAACACGGTAAACCCGTGCGTACGCTGTCGGAGTCCTGGCGGGCCGGTTTCGATATGCAGTGGGAAATCGATGTCTTTCGTCGCCTGGAACGGCTGAGCCAGGCCGCGCAGGCGCGTGCACAGGCCAGCGAAGCCGAGCTGGAGCTCATGCGGCTGAGCATTGCCGCCGAGGTGGCGCGCAGCTACTTCGACGCGCAGGGTCTGATGCGTCGCCTGGCTGTGGCGCAGCAGCAGGTCGGCAACTGGCGCGAAACTGTGCAGCTGATCGACGCGCATCGGCGGGCCGGCAGCGGCCTGCCTGAAGACCTGGAAAACGCCCGCAGCCAGCTGATGCGCAGCGAAGCCGACATCGCACCGCTGACTGCCGCCCTGCAACAGGCGCGCATGCGCCTGGATGTACTGACAGGGCAACGTCCGGGCCAGGGTGAACTGACGGTGCCGCCCCCTTCCGCGCAGCCTTTTTCTCGTCAGCTGCCGCTGGGCGATGTGGACGCCCTCATCCGTAACCGTCCCGACGTGCGCCGGGCCGAACGACAGTGGGCCGCCAGCGTGCACGACGTGGCGGCGGCCACGGCCGAGCTGTATCCCCGTTTCGATCTGGGCGGCTTCATCGGTTTTTTCGCTCTGCGCGGAGCCGACTTCGGGCATGCTGCCACGCGCGCCTTCGACCTGGCCCCCGGAGCCACCTGGCCCGCCCTGCGGCTGGGCAATGCGCGTGCGCGCCTGCGCGGCACGCAGGCCCTGTCACAAGGGGCCCAGGCGCAATATGAGCAGGCCCTCCTGCAGGCCCAGGAAGAAGTCGAGAACGCCGTCGTCAGCCTCACCGAGCACCAGCGCTACATGGGCTCGCTGATGCAGTCTGCCGACCATGCCGAACGCGCCTTCGATATTGCCCGCAAGCGCTATCAGGCAGGATCCGGCAGCTACCTGTCGGTGCTGGAAAACCAGCGTGAACTGTTCCGCCTGAAACAGGACGTCGCCCAGGCCGAGATGGCCTCGCATTTTTATGTGGTGGCCTTGTACAAGGCGCTGGGCTGGGGCACGGCATGAACCCCTTCGTCGCTACTTCCCGATGCAGAAGCTAGAAAAAATCTCGCCCAACAGATCGTCGCTGGTGAACTTGCCGGTGATGTTGCCCAGGCTATCGTGGGCCAGGCGCAGTTCTTCGGCGAAGAGGTCGAGCACGCGGTCGTCGTGGGTGGCGTGTTCGGCGGCGAGTTCGAGGTGTTCGGCGGCCGCTTGCAGGGCATGGACGTGGCGTTCGCGCGCGAGCCAGGGCGATTCGCCGCCGGGGTTCCAGCCGGCCAGTTGCAGCAGGCGCGTGCGCAGCGTGTCCAGGCCCTGCCCTTGGCGTGCGGAGATGCCGATGGCGCCTTGCGGCAGGGGGGGCGCGTCAGGCGCCAGCAGGTCCGTCTTGTTGTAGACGGACAGCACGGGGGTGCGCGCCGGCAATCTGGCGGTGATGGCCTTGTCGAGCACATCGCCAGGGGCGGTGGCGTCCTGCAGGTGCAGGATGAGGTCGGCGCGTTCGATTTCCTTCCAGCTGCGTTCGATGCCCAGACTCTCGACGGTGTCATCGGTATCGCGCAGGCCGGCGGTATCGACGATGTGCAGCGGCACGCCTTCGATGTGGATTTCCTGGACGACTTTGTCGCGCGTGGTGCCGGCGATGGGGGTCACGATGGCGATATCGTCGCCGGCCAGGGCATTGAGCAGACTGCTTTTGCCGACATTGGGTTGGCCCGCCAGCACGACATGCAGGCCTTCGCGCAGGATGACGCCCTGCCGGGCCTGGGCAATGAGCGCATGCAGGTCCTCGCGCAGGCCGTCGAGCGCAGGACGGGCCTGGTATTTTTCCAGGAAGTCGATTTCTTCTTCGGGGAAATCCAGCGTGGCTTCGACCAGCATGCGCAGATGGATGATGCGCTCGGCCAGGGCGTTGACGCGGCGTGAGAAATCCCCCGACAGCGAGGCCATGGCGCCGCGCGCGGCCGCCTCGGAAGAGGCGTCGATCAGGTCGGCGACAGCTTCGGCCTGGGCCAGGTCCAGGCGGTCGTTGAGAAAGGCCCGGCGTGTGAATTCGCCGGGTTCTGCCAGGCGCATGCCCAGGCCGTGGCCGGCCTGCAGGCAACGTGCCAGCAGGCGCTTGAGGACCGCCGGGCCGCCATGGCCTTGCAATTCCAATACGTCTTCGCCGGTATAGGAGTGCGGCCCTTTGAAGTAAAGCGCAATGCCTTCGTCGATGTGTTCGCCTTCGGCCGTGGTGAAAGGCAGGTAATGGGCGTGGCGTGGGGTCAGGTCGCGGCCCAGCAGATCACGGATGTAGGCATCCAGACGCGGGCCCGAAACGCGCACGACACCGATGCCGCCGCGTCCGGGGGCGGTGGCGATGGCGGCGATGGGAAGGCTTGCACTCATGGCGGGAATCAAGGCAGAAAATCAGGTCAATAGCGGACTATACCCGCTGGTCGCGGCCTGCCCCGCCTGCCCGGGCCGGGTTGTGGACAAGGCACGTCGCCGAGCGGGCATGGCTTGGCGAGTACGAGAAATGGGCCGGGGCGCGCGCCGATGCCGATACCCGGTCAGCTGCGGGAAATGCGCCATTTCCGCTGGAGTCCGCCCTGCTTATGCACAGCTTTGGGTCAGTTATGGACAGCTTGCCCACAGCATATTCACCGAGTTTCCACCCGCTTTTCACAGTCTTTTCCACAGCTTTTGATGGCAGGTTTTCATAGCAGCCGGGACAGATTCTGTGGATAACTCTGTTGAAAATGACAGTACGTTTTTTGTTGGAAACCGCATTTCTCCCTGGGAGGGGGGATTTTCGCCGGCGTGTGCATCCCTGTGGAATAAGTTAATCACAGCCTGGATTTATGACGTCGGGCTGTGAATAAACACCGAATTCTTCGTTGGCCGCCATGAGCGGGGTTTCCATAATGGGTCGCTCCAAAGCCATCCCGACAAGGAGCCGATCATGTCCGTCAGCACCGCCATTCGCCCCACCGAAACCTGGCAGCCGCCAGCGCCGTTGGCTGCGCACGAGTTCGAGATCGTGCCATTTGCCGAGGGTACCGGCGCCGAGGTGCTGGGTCTGGACCTGAGCCGTGAACTCGGTAGCGCCGATTTCTCGCGCATTCATCAGGCGCACCTCGATCATCATGTGCTGGTGTTTCGCGATCAGCGGATCACGCCGCAGCAGCATATCGATTTCAGCCGCCGCTTCGGCCGCCTGATGATTCATGTGCTGCATCAGTTTCACCTGCCCGGCCATCCGGAAATCCTGGTGGTGTCCAACGTTGTGGAGGACGGCCGGCCGGTGGGGCTGGGCGATGCGGGGCGCTACTGGCATTCCGATATTTCGTATAAGGCCATCCCCAGCCTGGGGTCCTTGCTGCATGCCCAGGAATTGCCCGCCGAAGGCGGCGATACCCTGTTCGCGAACATGCACCTGGCCTACGACACCTTGCCGGCCGCTCTTCTGGCAGCGGTGCATGGCCGTCGCGCGGTGCATTCCTATCTGGCCAAGTATGGCGAACTCCAGCAGCGCGGCAACTGGCGGCCGAACCTCAGCCCCGAGCAGCTGGCACAAGTGCGCGAGGTGGTGCATCCGGTCGTGCGTACCCATCCGGAGACCGGGCGCCGCGCGCTTTTCGTCAGCGAAGGCTTTACCACGCGCATCGAAGGGCTGCCCGAGGACGAGAGCCGTCAGGTGCTGGATGAGCTGTTCGCCCACAGCGTGCGCGCCGCGCATGTCTATCGGCACCAATGGCGTGCCCACGATCTGGTGTTCTGGGACAACCGCAGTCTGATCCATCTGGCGACCGGTTGCCCGGCGCAACTGCGCCGCACGCTGTACCGCACCACGATCGAAGGCGACGCGCCGTTCTGAGCCGCCTTCAACGCCCCCTGCCCCGTGAGCCCAATCGTCATGTCCACTCCCGTCGAAAGTCGTCTTCAGCGTTTTCTGTCCGCCAGCGTGCTGGCCCTGTTCATTGTCCTGCTGGCCTTGTCCGCGCCGACGCCGGTGCAGGCCGAAGGCCGCCTGCGTATTGCCGAGCAGCATGGCATCGTCTACCTGCTGCTCAACATTGCCCGCGATCGGCAACTGATCGAGAAGCATGGCAAGGAGGCCGGTCTCGATATCGAGGTGCAATGGAAGCAATTGTCGGGAGGCGCGGCCATCAACGATGCGCTGCTGTCCGGCGCCATCGACATCGGGGCTGCCGGCGTCGGGCCTTTGCTGACCCTCTGGGATCGCACCCGGGGCCGCCAGAACGTCAAGGGGGTGGCGTCGCTGGGTAATTTCCCGAGTTATCTGGTGAGCATCAATCCGCAGGTGCGCAGCATCGCCGATTTCACCGAGCAGGACCGCATCGCCTTGCCGGCGGTCGGCGTGTCGGTACAGTCGCGATTGCTGCAACTGGCCTCGGCCAAGCTCTGGGGCAAGGAGCATTTCAACAGGCTGGACAAGATTTCGGTAGCACTGCCGCATCCGGATGCGGCCGCCGCCCTGATTGCCGGGGGAACCGAGATCACCGCGCATTTCGCCAACGCGCCATTCCAGGAACAGGAGCTTGCCGCCAATCCGCAGGCGCACGTCGTGCTCAATTCCTATGATGTGCTGGGAGGCCCTGCGTCCTCGACGGTACTGTTCGCCACCGAAGCCTTCCGCGATCGCAATCCCAAGACCTATGCCGCATTTCAGGCCGCGCTGGCCGAGGCGGCGCGCTTTGCCGCCACGAATCCCGAGGCGGCGGCCGATGCCTACCTGCGCGTGAGCGGCAGCAAGATAGATCGCGAGCTGCTGGTGCGCATCATCAAAAGCCCCGAGGTGGCTTTCACCCTGGCGCCGCGCAACACCTATCCGCTGGCCGAGTTCATGCATGAGGTAGGCGCCATCAGGAACAAGCCGGAAAGCTGGCAGGCCTATTTCTTTGACGATGCGCTGGTCGCGCAGGGAAGTTGATCATGGCCGACAGCGTCCAAGTTTTTGCCGCCCGCAGCCTGCCTGCGCCCATTCTGCGCGCCGAAGAGGTCAGTCTGGAGTACCGCAGCCCGACGCACCGGGTGCGGGCCACGCACCGCGTCAGCTTCGATGTGCTGCCGCAGGACCGCTTCATCCTGCTGGGGCCATCCGGTTGCGGCAAGTCCACCCTGCTCAAGGCTGCGGCCGGGTTTCTGCCGCCGGTCGAAGGCCGGTTGCTGTTGGATGGCAAGGTCATCGAGGGGCCGGGCCCCGACCGTGTCGTGGTGTTCCAGGAGTTCGATCAACTGCCGCCCTGGAAAACCGTGCGCAGCAATGTGGCCTTTCCGCTGCGCACGGCGCGCGGCCTGTCGCGCGCCGAGGCGGATGAGCGTGCCATGCACTACCTGGATAAGGTCGGGCTGGCCGGGTTTGCCGATGCCTATCCGCATACGCTGTCGGGGGGCATGAAGCAGCGTGTGGCGATTGCGCGCGCGCTGGCCATGCGGCCACGCATTCTGTTGATGGACGAACCGTTTGCGGCGCTTGATGCGCTGACCCGGCGCAACATGCAGCAGGAGCTGCAAGGCCTGTGGGAGGAAAGCCCGTTCACGCTGCTCTTCGTGACCCATTCGATCGAAGAAGCGCTGGTGCTCGGCAGCCGGATCCTGTTGCTCTCTCCGCATCCCGGGCGTGTGCGCGCCGAACTGAATGCCCAGCAATTCGATCTGCGCAGCGCCGGGTCGGCGGCCTTTCAGCGTGCTGCCCAGCGCATTCATGGCCTGTTGTTCGATGAAGCCGGCGCGCCGCCGGCCGCGATGCAGGCCGTTGCCTGAGGAGCGCGCCATGAACGATCACAGCCTGATTGCGCGTCCCGAGTTTGAATGCCGCCTGGATCCCCTGCCCGCTTTGCCACTGGAGGTTGCGTTGCCGCGCTGGCAGCGCCTGTGGCGTCATGCCGCGCTGCGCAAGAGCGTCATCCTGCTGCTGTTGCTCGTGCTCTGGGAAGGGGCTGCCCGTTGGGCCGGCAACGATCTGTTGTTGCCCGGTGCCTGGCAGACGGCCCAGGCCTTTGCGGCGGAGTTGGCCAACGGTGTATTGCCGGCGCGCGCGGCGGGTTCGCTGGTGGTCTTGCTCAAGGGCTATGCCGCCGGGGTCGCGCTGGCATTCGTGCTCACGACCGCAGCGATATCCAGCCGCTTCGGGCGCGACTTGTTGTCCACCCTCACGGCCATGCTCAATCCCCTGCCCGCCATCGCCCTGTTGCCGCTGGCCATGCTGTGGTTCGGCCTGGGCGAGGGCAGCCTGATCTTCGTGTTGATCCATTCGGTGCTGTGGGCGCTGGCGGTCAACATGTACTCGGGTTTCCTGACTGTGCCCCAGACCTTGCGCATGGCCGGGCGCAACTATGGCCTGAGCGGCCTGCGCTACGTGCTGGCGATTCTGGTGCCGGCAGGCCTGCCGGCCATTCTGTCGGGGCTGCGTATTGCCTGGGCCTTTGCCTGGCGCACGCTGATCGCCGCCGAGCTGGTGTTCGGCGCTTCCAGCGGCGAAGGCGGGCTGGGCTGGTACATCTATCAGAATCGCAACGAGTTATACACAGATCGTGTTTTCGCCGGTTTGGCGATGGTGGTGTTGATTGGTCTGCTTGTGGAAAACCTGGTTTTCGAAACCTGCGAGCGGCTGACGGTGCGTCGCTGGGGTATGCAGCGCTGAAGCGATACGCCGGCAAGGGGGGAAAGAAGGCCTGGGACGGCCTTCTTTTTTTTCGGATGCAGCATCCGCGATCCGGCATAGGGGCGACCTATGACGAGGATTGCATCAATCAAATTCTTGATTTTGCGTGGCTTCCGTATAGTCAATTCCAGTGTTTGTGCGCCACTGAAGCCAGTTGGTCTGGTCTGTTTCCGGCTCTGGAAACGGAAGGATCCTGCAGGTAGGCGGCACGATGCGGAAAGGCGGCTTGGCCGCCTCGCTGTCGAGTCAAAGACCCTTGCCGTGCGGGCGGTCGGGGTGGGATTGCCGGCTTGGCAGCTTCAACCTCCCAGGAGAGAGCGTATGTCCCACGAAGCAAAATGCCCCTTCACTCACGCGGCCGGGGGCGGCACGACCAATCGCGATTGGTGGCCGCAGCAACTGAGGCTGGATCTGCTCAGCCAGCACTCCAGCAAGTCCGACCCCATGGGCGCGGGCTTTGACTATGCCGAGGCGTTCAAGAGTCTGGATCTGCAGGCCGTCAAAGATGATCTGGCGAGCCTGATGACCGACTCGCAGGAATGGTGGCCCGCCGATTTCGGTCATTATGGGCCGCTGTTCGTGCGCATGGCCTGGCACAGCGCGGGCACTTACCGGATCGGCGACGGGCGTGGCGGCGCCGGGCGTGGGCAGCAGCGCTTTGCGCCGCTCAACAGCTGGCCCGACAACGTCAGCCTGGACAAGGCGCGACGCCTGCTGTGGCCGGTCAAGCAGAAGTATGGCCGCAAGATTTCCTGGGCTGACCTGATGATTCTGGCCGGTAACGTCGCGCTGGAAAGCATGGGGTTCAAGACCTTCGGTTTCGCCGGCGGGCGGGCCGATACCTGGGAGCCCGATCAGGATGTCTACTGGGGTAGCGAGAAAACCTGGCTGGGCGGCGATGCGCGCTATGGCAAGGGCGATCAGCCGGCCGGAAACGAAGACAGGCGCCAACTGGAGAATCCGCTGGCCGCGGTGCAGATGGGCCTGATCTACGTCAATCCGGAAGGCCCTGACGGCAACCCCGATCCGCTGGCCTCGGCACGCGACATTCGCGAAACCTTTGCCCGCATGGCCATGGATGACGAGGAAACCGTGGCGCTCATCGCCGGCGGCCATACCTTTGGCAAGACGCATGGCGCCGGGCCGGCCGACAATGTCGGGCCCAATCCCGAAGCCGCGCCGCTGGAGCAGCAAGGGCTGGGATGGAAGAACCGCTTTGGCACCGGCAAGGGCAGCGACACCATTACCAGCGGCCTGGAGGTCACCTGGACGTCCACGCCCACGCGCTGGAGCAACAACTTCTTCTGGAACCTGTTCGGTTACGAGTGGGAACTGACCAAGAGCCCGGCCGGCGCGCATCAATGGCGGCCCAAGCATGGCGCCGGTGCTGATTCGGTGCCCGATGCCCATGATGCATCCAGACGCCATGCGCCATCGATGCTCACCAGCGACATCGCGCTGCGTACCGATCCGGCCTACGAAAAGATCGCGCGCCGCTTCTACGAAAACCCCGAGCAGTTTGCCGATGCCTTCGCCCGCGCCTGGTTCAAGCTGACACATCGCGACATGGGGCCGCGCTCGCGTTATCTCGGGGCGGAGGTGCCGGCCGAGGCGCTGGTCTGGCAGGATCCGATCGATGCGGTTGATCATCCTTTGATCGATGAGGCGGATATTGCCGCGCTCAAGCGCAGCATCCAGGCCAGCGGCCTGTCGGTGAGCGAACTGGTTGCTACGGCCTGGGCGTCTGCGTCGACCTTCCGTGGCTCGGACAAGCGAGGTGGCGCCAATGGCGCCCGTATCCGGCTGGCGCCACAGAAAGATTGGGTGGTCAACCAGCCGGAGTCCCTGGCGCGGGTTCTGCAAACGCTGGAGTCCATCAAGGCGGAATTCGATGGTGCGCAGGCCGATGGCAAGCGGGTCTCGCTGGCCGACCTGATCGTACTGGCCGGCTGTGCTGCCATCGAACATGCTGCAGCGCAGGCTGGTCACACGGTCACGGTGCCGTTTTCGCCGGGCCGCATGGACGCCTCCGAGGCGCAGACCGATGCCGCCTCGTTTGCGGTGCTGGAGCCGGTGCATGATGGTTTCCGCAATTTCCTCAAGGGGCGCTTCAGCGTGCCGGCCGAGCACCTGCTGATCGACAAGGCCCAGTTGCTGACCCTGACCGCGCCCGAGATGACGGTTCTGGTGGGGGGCTTGCGCGTGCTGGACGTGGGTGCGGATGGCGAGCGACACGGCGTGCTGACCGACAGGCCCGGGGTGCTCAGCAATGATTTCTTCCGTCACCTGCTGGATATGCGCACCGAATGGCACCCGGTCTCACCGGAGCGGGAGCATTTCGAAGGTCGGGACCGGGCCACCGGAGAGCGGCGCTGGACCGCCAGCCGGGTGGATCTGGTGTTTGGCGCCCATGCCCAGTTGCGGGCGTTGGCCGAGGTCTACGCCAGCGACGACGCGCAGGATAAGTTCCTGCAGGACTTCGTGGCGGCATGGGTCAAGGTGATGAACCTCGACCGTTTCGATCTGGCCTGAGTCTGCGTGCCCGCGCCTTTCCCGGGAAAGGCGCGGTGCGATGTGTCGCCCCTGCCCCGTTCGCCCTGCCGGGCGGCGGGGCTTTTTTGTGTCGCGGGGCTTTGCCGGGGGCATGAAAAACCGCGCCGGTACCAGAGGTACGGGCGCGGTGTGCGGGGGGACGGACGCCAGGGTCCGTCTGCGACATCAACCCCGCTTGGCAGCCTGACGCGCGATGCTGCGCGTGATGCTCCACTGCTGCAGGATGGACAGGGTGTTGTTCACGCACCAGTACAGCACCAGACCGGCCGGGAAGAAGAACATCATCCCCCCGAAGACCAGCGGCATGATCATCATGACCTTGGCCTGCATGGGATCGGGCGGCGTGGGGTTCAGCTTGATCTGCAGGAACATGGTGCCCATCATCACTGCCGGCAGGATGAAGTACGGGTCGCGCACGGCCAGGTCATGGATCCAGAGAATCCAGGGGGCGCCGCGCATTTCCACGCTGGCCAGCAGCACCCAGTACAGGGCGATGAAGACCGGGATCTGCACCAGCATGGGCAGGCAGCCGCCCAGCGGATTGATCTTTTCGTGGCGGTACATCTCCATCATGGCCTGGTTGAGCTTCTGGCGATCATCGCCGTACTTCTCTTTCAGGGCCTGCAGGCGCGGGGCGACCTGCTTCATGCGCGCCATCGAGCGGTAGCTGGCCGAGGCCAGCGGATAGAACACCGCCTTGATGATCACGGTCAGGGCCACGATGGTCCAGCCCCAGTTGCCCAGCAGGCTGTGCAGCCAGGTCATCAGGGCGAACAGCGGCTTGGCGATGATGGTCAGCCAGCCATAGTCGACCACCAGTTCCAGGCCCGGGGCGACTGCCGACATGGCCTGCTGGTCTTGCGGGCCGACCCACAGCTGCGAGTCGGAGGCCACGGTGCTGCCGGGAGCCACGTCGCCCACCGGCACGATGGTGCGCGCGGCATACAGATTGGGCGCCAGTTGCAGCAGTTCGTTGCTGCGCGGCTTGCCTTCCTGGGGCACCCAGGCGGTGGCGAAGTAGTGCTGCACGATGCCGATCCAGCCGTTGTCGGCGTGGCGGATGTAGCTGCCCTTGTTCTTGGCGATGTCCGAGAAGGAGATCTTCTGGAACTTGTCCTGCTCGGAGTAGACCGCGACACCGGTGAAGGTGTTGTAGAAGCTGGACGTGCCGCTGGGATCGTTGCCGTCGCGCTCGAGTTGCAGGTAGACCGACGGCGACACCGTATTGGCGCCCAGGTTGGTCACGTCGTGACGCACGTGCACGTCATAGCTGCCGCGATCGAGGGTGAAGGTCTTGACCACGCGCAGGCCGCCCGATTCCGCTTCGAAGCGCACCGCCAGCTTGTCGCCGGTCAGTTCGCGTTCGGTGCTGGTCACGGCGAACGGCGTCTGGTGGGTGGGGAAGTTCTGGCCTGCGCCGATCACGCCGGTCTGGGCGGTGTAGATCAGGTCGGCCGAACGGTCCAGCAGGACCATGGGACGCGGGTTGTCGCTGCTGATCGGATATTTCAGCAGTTCGGCGCGCACCAGTTGGGCGCCCAGCGTGTTGAAGGTCAGGCGCAGCACGTCGGTCGTGACGACCACCTGTTCGGCCTGCGCCGGTGCGGGCGCCGTGCTGCCCGGCACGGAGCTGGGCGCTGCCGGGGCGCTGGCAGGCACGCTGGGTACGGCCGTGTTGGCACCATTGCCGTTGGCCGGCGGCGTGCCGTTGCTGTTGGCGGACGCGTTCTGGTCCGCGCCGGTGGACGTGCTGGCAAACAGCGACTGCTGGCCGTTACTGACTTGCCAGTTGTTCCACAGGAGCAACAGCGAGAAGCAAAATATCATCCAGAGGATGGTGCGTCGGATATCCATAGTGCCTGAGGAAAAGAGAGCGGACCCGCAAAGCCCGCAAGTTTAACGTCAATCGGGTCCGCTACGGGCATGATGGCCGCAGCAGTCGGGTTTGCTGGCTTCGTCCGGGCTTGCTGGCACGGGATCCAGGCCGCCGGGCGACCAGGGATGGCAGCGCCCGATGCGCCTTGCCGCCAGCCACAGGCCTCGCACAGGGCCGTGGCGTTCGATCGCTTCGATGGCGTAGGCCGAACAGGTCGGCGTGAAGCGGCATTGGCGGCCGATCCAGGGGCTCAGGAAAAAGCGATAGAAGCGGATGGGCGCAATCAGCAGGGCCTTGATCATTTTGCGATCCGCCCGAACAAGGCATCCGCTTCGCTGCGCACGGCACGCTTGAGCGCGGTCAGGGTGGCCGGCGTGACCCGGCTGTGCAGGCGTACGACATAGTCGCGCGCAGGCAAGCCCTGCCGCTGGTGGCGGAAGGCCTCGCGCAGCACGCGCTTGATGGCGTTGCGGGTGGTGGCCAGCGGCGCAAAGCGTTTGGCGATCACCAGGCCCAGGCGAGCAGTCGGGTCGGCTTCGTCGGCGGGCGCCGCGGCGCTGACAACGAACATCGCCCCTCGGGCAAGCCGTCGGCCCTTCAGGGCGGCAGCGAACTCGGAGGGGCGATGCAGGCGCGCCTGGGCGGGAAAGCGGGCGCGTGTCATGGCTGACAGGGGCGGCGGACCCTCCATCTGCCGGCTGCCGGCCCGCTCGGGGAGAGGCAGGATGCCCGCTCCAGAGGCGGCAGGCGTGCCGGGCAAAGGGACGAAATCCGCAGCGAGGCCGGTATTAAACGGCCAGACGCTTGCGGCCCTTGGCGCGGCGGGCGTTCAGGATGGCGCGGCCGGCGCGGGTCTTCATGCGCAAGCGAAAGCCGTGGGTGCGCTTGCGGCGGGTGACGGAAGGTTGGTAGGTGCGTTTCATGGACGATCCACAAAAAGAACAAAGTCAGAAGGGGCTGCCTGGAGGTTCCTGGTCGCAATGACCCGGGCGGGTATCCCGGCATCAGCGCGCAGCTGATCTTGGGACGGGGCCCGAGGCCGGGAGCACGTCAGCTGGACCCGGACGCTGCCATCGCCAGCATGCCGATGTCGGTAACGCTTTACGCACCGTGCCGATGGCGCGGTGGACAAGCAAAGACATGCAGCAAAATGGGTGACAAAGCCTAGGTGGCCAATGCGGCGCGGATATCGCTATACGCGCTGGCAGCCAAATCCCCCCGATCTTGCTAAATCTCTGAGATAGATGAGGTTTTCGCTGCTTCCCGTGCAGTTCCAACGGAACCTTCTGACAGACAGAATTCGGAAAAGCCCACCATTTCAGCAAGTTTCTCCAGTCTTGTCAATCAGTTAGGTAGAGGCCCGAATGACGGTGCCCGGCCAGGCTGTGGATAACTTATGCCCAAAAGCGGTAGAATCGAGGTTTGAACAAGAGCGACATGAAAGAATTCTGGCAGACCTGCGTCAGTCGTCTTGAGCAGGAGCTTCCCCCCCAACAAATCAGCGCGTGGATAAGACCGCTGGTCCCGCTTGCCTTTGACGAAGCGCAGGCGGTGCTGCGCGTGGCTGCCCCCAACCGCTTCAAGCTGGATTGGGTCCGCAAGAACTTTTCGCATCAGATCGAGGCGCTGGCTACCGAGTGGTATCAGCGTCCGGTGCAGGTGCAGTTCGAGTTGCCCAGCCACGGCGCCGCGCCACGCATGCCCATGACTCCCCGCCCGAGCGCCGCCGCGCCCGTGCCGATGCCCAGTGCGCCACCGCCGGCCATGCCGAGCGCGCCGGCTGCGGCCCCGGCGCCCGCGCCGATGGCCGCCGAGCCGGCGCCTTCGCTCGCGCAAAGCGCGGCTGCCGTCGAGGCCGCCAACATCGTCTATGAGCGCTCGCGACTGAATACCGACCTGACCTTCGACAATTTCGTCACGGGTAAGGCGAACCAGCTGGCGCGTGCGGCTGCCTTGCAGGTGGCCGAGAATCCGGGCACTTCCTATAACCCGCTGTTCCTGTATGGCGGGGTCGGTCTGGGCAAAACCCACCTGATCCATGCGATCGGCAACGCCATGGTGGCCGCCGGCACCGGGGTGCGGGTGCGCTATGTGCATGCCGACCAGTATGTCTCGGACGTGGTCAAGGCCTACCAGCGCAAGGCCTTCGATGATTTCAAGCGTTACTACCATTCGCTCGATCTGCTGCTGATCGACGATATTCAGTTCTTCTCCGGCAAGAACCGCACGCAGGAAGAGTTCTTCTATGCGTTCGAGGCGATGGTGGCGCAGCGCAAGCAGATCATCATCACCAGCGACACCTATCCCAAGGAGCTGTCGGGCATCGACAGCCGTCTGATCTCGCGCTTTGACTCCGGCCTGACGGTAGCCATCGAGCCGCCGGAACTGGAAATGCGGGTCGCCATTCTGTTGCGCAAGGCCGAATCCGAGGGGGTGCCCATGCCCGAGGAAGTGGCCTTCTTCATCGCCAAGCATCTGCGCAGCAACGTGCGCGAGCTCGAGGGCGCGTTGCGCAAGGTGCTGGCCTATGCGCGCTTTCATGGTCGCGACATCCTCAATGTGGATGTCTGCAAGGACGCGCTCAAGGATCTGCTGTCGGTGTCCAACGGCCAGATCACGGTCGAGAATATCCAGAAGACGGTCGCGGATTTCTACAAGATCAAGGTGGCCGACATGTATTCGAAACGCCGGCCCGCGAATATTGCCTTGCCGCGCCAGGTGGCGATGTACCTGGCCAAGGAGTTGACCCAGAAAAGCCTGCCCGAGATCGGTGATCTGTTCGGCGGCCGTGACCACACGACGGTGTTGCACGCGGTTCGCAAGATTTCCGATGCGCGTGCCAAGCAGGCCGAGCTCAACCATACCCTGCACGTGTTGGAACAAACTCTCAAAGGATGACCATGCAACTCGTACAAACCACACGCGATGCATTGCTGAAGCCGCTGTCGACTGTGGCGGGCATCGTCGAAAGACGCCATACCCTGCCCATCCTGGCGAACATCCTGATGCGCAAGGAAGGCAACAAGGTCGCTTTCATTGCCACCGATCTGGAAGTTCAGATCACCACGCATGCCGACTTCGGTGTGGGCGAGAGCAACGAGTCCACCACCGTGGCCGCGCGCAAGCTGCTGGACATCCTCAAGGCCTTGCCGGACACCGGCGAGGTCAAGCTGGCCCTGGCCTCGAGCAAGCTGTCGGTGCAGTCGGCCAAGAGCCGCTTCGCCCTGCAGACGCTGGCCGCCAGCGAGTTTCCGACCGTGGCGCAGCCCGAGCAGTGGGACGTCTCGCTGACGATGCCGCAGCGTACCCTGCGGCATCTGTTCAACATGGTGCACTTCGCCATGGCCCAGCAGGACATCCGTTACTATCTGAACGGCATGCTGCTGGTGTTCGAGCCGGGCCGCGTGCGCGCCGTGGCCACCGACGGCCATCGCCTGGCGCACTGCGCCACCGAGGCCGATGGGATCGCCGAGCGCCATGAGGTCATCGTGCCGCGCAAGACCGTGCTGGAAATGCAGCGTCTGCTCGAAGACTCCGACGAACCGGTGTCGCTGGATGTCGCGCCGGGCCAGATCCGTTTCCGCTTCGGTGATGTCGAGCTGGTCTCTAAGCTGGTCGAAGGCAAGTTCCCCGACTTCTCGCGGGTCATCCCCACGAACTACACGCGTCACTTCAACGTCAGCCGCGAAGCCCTGCAGGGCAGCCTGCAGCGTGCCGCGATTCTGACGACCGATAAATTCAAGGGTGTGCGTCTGCAACTGGTGCAGAACCTGATGAAGATCTCCTCCTCCAACGCCGAGCAGGAAGAGGCGCAGGAAGAGATCGATATCGACTACGGCCACGAGCCGCTGGACGTGGGCTTTAACGTCGGCTACCTGCTCGACGTGCTGGCCAACGTCAAGGTGGAGAACGTGCAGTGGTCGGTCATGCCCGACGCCAACGCGTCGGCGCTCATCACCCTGCCCGACGACGATCAGTTCAAGTACGTCGTCATGCCGATGCGGATCTGATCCGCAGCAAACCGGCATAGGCCGCTGGCGCAATGCGCTGGCGGACCGGCCTCAATGGCCGCCTTTTATTTTTGAACAGAGCTATGGCAGATCAACAGAACACCACTCCCGAGACCAGCGGCTACGGCGCGGATTCGATCAAGATGCTCAAGGGGCTGGAGGCGGTGCGCAAGCGCCCCGGCATGTACATCGGCGACACATCCGATGGCACCGGCCTGCATCACATGGTGTTCGAAGTGGTCGACAACGCCATTGACGAAGCCCTGGCCGGCCACTGTGACGATATCGTGGTCACCATCCACACCGACAACTCGATTTCGGTGACGGACAACGGCCGTGGCATTCCGACCGACGTGCACAAGGACGACGAGTTCGGCCGCAGCGCCGCCGAAATCGTCATGACCGAACTGCACGCCGGGGGCAAGTTCGACCAGAACTCTTACAAGGTGTCGGGCGGCCTGCACGGCGTGGGCGTGTCCTGCGTGAACGCGCTGTCCGAGTGGCTGCGGCTGACCATCCGTCGCAACGGCCAGGTGCACGAGATCGAATTCCGTCAGGGTCAGCGCGTGGCGCCCCTGGCCGTGACCGGCCAGACCGACAAGCGCGGCACGGAAGTGCGCTTCCTGGCCGACCCGGTGATCTTCTCCAACATCGAATATCACTACGAGATCCTTTCCAAGCGCCTGCGCGAGCTGTCGTTCCTGAACAATGGCGTGAAGATCCGCCTGATCGACCAGCGCCAGGGCAAGGAAGAGAACTTCGCCTTCTCGGGTGGCGTGAAGGGCTTTGTCGAGTACATCAACCGCGCCAAGACCGTGCTGCACCCCAATGTGTTTGCGGTGAGCACCGATTCCTCGGCCGGCGGCGTGCCGGTGGGCGTCGAAGTGGCCATGCAATGGAACGACAGCTACAGCGAAAGCGTGCTGTGCTTCACCAACAACATTCCCCAGCGCGATGGCGGCAGCCACCTGACCGGCCTGCGTGCGGCGATGACGCGCGTCATCAACAAGTACATCGCCGACAACGAGCTGGCCAAGAAGGCCAAGGTCGAGACCGCCGGCGACGACATGCGCGAGGGCCTGGCCTGCGTGCTGTCGGTCAAGGTGCCCGAGCCCAAGTTCAGCAGCCAGACCAAGGACAAGCTGGTCTCCAGCGAAGTGCGGCCGGCCGTCGAGGATGCCGTGGCACGGTCGCTGGAGACCTGGCTGCTGGAAAATCCCAACGATGCCAAGGCGCTGTGCGGCAAGATCGTCGAAGCCGCCCGGGCGCGCGAGGCCGCGCGCCGTGCGCGCGAGATGACGCGCCGCAAGAGCGTGCTGGAAGGCGCCGGCCTGCCCGGCAAGCTGGCCGACTGCCAGGAAAAAGACCCTGCGCTGTGCGAGCTGTACATCGTGGAAGGGGACTCGGCAGGCGGCTCGGCCAAGCAGGGCCGCGACCGCAAGTTCCAGGCCATCCTGCCGCTGCGCGGCAAGGTGCTCAACGTCGAGAAGGCGCGTTTCGACCGCCTGATCGCCAGCGAGCAGATCGCCACGCTGATCACCGCCCTGGGCACCAGCATCGGGCCGGATTTCAACATCGAGAAGCTGCGCTATCACCGTCTCATCATCATGACTGACGCGGACGTCGATGGCGCGCACATCCGCACCCTGCTGCTGACGCTGCTCTATCGCCAGATGCCCGAGCTGGTCTCGGGCGGCCACGTCTACATCGCCCAGCCGCCGCTCTACAAGGTCAAGGTCGGCCGCGAAGAGCGCTATCTGAAGGATGAGGTCGAAGAGGCCAAGTTCATGCTGCAACTGGCGCTCAAGGATGCCGAACTGATCCCGGCCGAAGGCGCCGAGCCCATCCGTGGCGAGAGCCTGAGTGAGCTGGCGCGCCAGTATGTGCTGGCCGACACCGTCATCTCGCGCCTGTCGCGCGTGTTCGACGTGCCGGCGCTCTCGGCGCTGGCCGAAGGCGTGCAGATCAACCTGGAAAGCGAGGTCGAGGCGCAGGCGTCGGCGCAGCGTCTGCAGGATGCGTTGCGCAGCCATGATGGCAACGGCGTGGAAGTGGTCGCAGAGTACGACGAGCAGGCCGACAAGCGCCGCCTGGTCATCCGCCGCATGCATCACGGCAACGTGCGCATCAGCATCATTGACGCCGACTTCGTGCGCGGCGCCGATTACAGTGTGCTGTCCAAGTCCGCGAGCACTTTCCTGGGCCTGGTCAAGGAAGGCGCCGTGGTGGCCCGCGGCGAGGGCGACAAGCGCCGTTCGCAGCCGGTGGCGGACTTCCGCGAAGCCATGCAGTGGCTGCGCTCCGAGGCCGAACGCGGCCTGAGCAAGCAGCGCTACAAGGGTCTGGGCGAGATGAACCCGGAACAGCTCTGGGAAACCACCATGGATCCCTCCGTGCGCCGCCTGTTGCGCGTGCAGATCGAGGATGCCATCGCGGCTGACGAGGTCTTCACCACGCTGATGGGCGACGACGTCGAGCCGCGCCGTGCCTTCATCGAGACGCACGCTCTGTCGGCGGGCAACATCGACGTCTGACCGGCCGGCCTGCGCTGTCCTCATGAGTGGCTGCCTTCGGGCAGCCATTCTTTTTGGGATCGGGCGGCCCGCAGGGCCCGGGCTGGCACGAGGATTATGATGATGGGGCACGCAGCGGGTTTGGGCGGCTTCTGCGTGCTTGCTCCCTGAGTGCCCGGACTGGATGTCGAGGAAAGCCGTGTCGTCTTTGATTTGCTGTCGTTGGCCTGGCGCGCCGGGCCGGGTGGCTGCATGAGTGCCCATGCCTTGAGCGCGCCCACGCGCATGTCGTGGTCGGATGGTTTGTGCATCGCGGGCGTAGTGATCATCTGGGGGCTGAACTTCGTGGTCATGAAATGGGGCCTGCGCGGCTTGAGCCCCATGTTGCTGGGGGCGCTGCGCTTCACCGTGGCTTCCCTGCCCTTTTTGCTGTTCGTGCGCCGGCCGGCGGTGTCGTGGAAGTATGTCGTCGCCTATGGGCTGGTGCAGGGGATCGGCCAGTTCGGCCTGTTGTTCACGGCCCTGGCTTATGGCATGACGGCGGGGGTGGCTTCGGTGGTGATGCAGACACAGGCGCTGTTCACGCTGCTGCTGGCCGTCCCGTTGCTGGGCGAGCGCGGTGCGCCGGCGCAGTGGCTGGGCCTGGGCATCGCGGCCGCCGGCCTGGTCGCCATTGCTTCGGCGCATGGCGAGGGGCCCGGGCAGATGACGCTGGTGGGATTTCTGTTGACCCTGGGCGCGGCCTTCATGTGGGCGGTGTCCAATCTGGTGGTGCGGCTGGCCGGCAATACCGGCGCCAGGTACGACCCGCTGGCCTTCATTGTCTGGAGCAGCGCGGTCAGCCTGCCGCCCTTCTATGGTCTGGCGGTGGCCGTGGATGGCGCCGATGCCACCGTGGCGGGCTTGTTGGGCATTGACTGGCAGGAGGGCCTGGCCGTGTTGTTTCTCGGCCTGCTGGCCACACTGCTGGCCTATACCCTGTGGACCCGCCTGTTGCAGCGCCATAGCGCCGGGCGGGTGTCGCCGTTTTCCTTGCTGGTGCCGGTGGTCGGGCTATGGGCGGCCGCTGTGGCTTTCGATGAGCGCCTGCAGCCGGTGCAGTGGCTGGGGGTGGCGGGGATCCTGCTGGGCCTGGCGACCAATCAGCTGGCGGTGCGCAGGCAGATGCGGCGCTATCGGCCCCAGGCGGCCCGGCGTTGAGGGCGGCGCCGGCAGGCGCAGAAAAAAGGCTGCCCCGCTATGCCGGCAGCCTTTTCTCATGGGGGCGCGATGCGCCCCCGGGTCGGGGTCAGGCCGCCAGGCGCTGACGCGTGGCCATGCGGTAGGCCAGCACCAGCGTGATGGTGATCACCATGATGACGATGGCCGTGCGGTTGATGGCGTCCCAGCCCAGCGTGGCCAGCATCTGGCCGGAGCCGAAGGAGGACAGGGCCACGCTGCCGAAGATGAGGAAGTCGTTCATCGACTGCGCCTTGCTGCGCTCGGGGCCCTGGAAACTATCGGCGATCATGGCGGTGGCGCCCAGGAAGCTGAGGTTCCAGCCCAGGCCCAGCAGGATCAGCGCCCCCCAGAAGTCATGCAGATCCAGCCCGCTGAGCGCGACCACGCTGGACAGCGCGATGAGCACCAGGCCGGTGATGATGATGGCCGGTTTGCCGAAGCGTGTGATCAGGCGGCCGGTGAAAAAGCTCGGGCCGAACATGGCCAGCACGTGCCACTGGATGCCGAGCGCAGCCTCGCCCACGGTATGGCCGCAGCCCACCATGGCCATCGGCGTGGCGGTCATGAGAAAGCTCATCGCGGCATACGACACCATGCCGACCACGGCAGGCACCAGAAAGGCCGAACTGCGGGCGATGTCACGCGCCGAGCGGGCCGGGCCGCCCGGTGGTGCGTGCGCTGCCGGCGCTGCCGCCGGGGCGTGGCCGCGCGGCAGAAGCATGAGCAGGGGAATGGCCAGCAGCGCCAGCGCTGCCTGGGCGTAGAAGCTGCCTGCAAAAGGCAGGCCGGGCAGGCTGTCGCGGGTCCAGATGACCAGCTGCGGGCCGATGATGGCTGCCGCCAGGCCGCCCACCATCACGCGTGAAATGGCCAGCGGACGCTGGCCTGCCGGCACGGCGTCGGCGGCTGCGAAGCGATAGCTCTGCACGCAGGCGCCATAGAAGCCGGCCAGCGCCGTTCCCACGCAGAACAGCAGGAAGCTGCTCTGCATGATGGCAATGGCTGCGATCAAGCCTGCCAGGCAGCCCAGCGTGGCGCCAGTCAGGTAGGCGCCGCGGCGGCTGTGCCTGCGCATCATCCAGGCCGCCGGCAGGGTGGACAGCGCCACTCCGAGATTGAACAGGCTGACCGGCAGGGTCGCCAGGCCGGGGTCGCTGGCCAGGGTCTGGCCCACGATACCGCCCAGCGAGATGATGATGGGCGGCGATGCGCCGCCCAGGGCCTGGGCCCCCATAAGAATGCCGATGTGACGCCGTTGTTGTGTCGCCTCTGTGGTGCTCACCGGGTTCTCCCGGCGCCGCGCGTGGCGCGTCCTGTGTGCTGCATGCTCCCGCTCCCTGAAACTGCCGGCGCCGGTATCCGCGCGTGGCGGGTCCGGTGCGATGGTGTTGTGGTGGTCTGCTGCGCTTATCTGCGCAGCAGACCGAAAGCATGCCCCAATGTCGGCCCGGCGTCGACTGTGAGCAGCTCAGACGCAACCGATGGCGTAGGCGGCCTTGAGCAACTGCGGAACGATTTCCTGTTCGAGGCGGGCGTCGGAGTACTCGCTGGCCGGGCCGGTGACGTTCAGGGCGGCGCGCGGCAGGCCGGGTTCGGCGCGCAGCAACACGGCCGCGCCGATCTGGTTGACCAGCACTTGATCGCGCGTAAGCGCGTAATTCTGCTGGCGCGCCTGGGCGATGATGCCCACCAGCGTCTCGGGGTCGGTGACGGTATGGCGGGTGTATGCCTCGATCGGGGCGCGGTTGATGTAGCGGCGTACGGTCTCGTCGTCGTAGGTCGACAGCAGCATGCGCCCGGCGCTGTTGCACCAGGGAGGCATGCGGCGCCCGGGCAGCATTTCGGCCAGCGTGAGCTGCAGGCTGGGCAGGCGCAACAGATAGATCATGTCGTCGCCGTCGAGCACGCTCATGTTCACCGCCAGCCCGCTGGATTCACGCAAGGCCACCAGATGGGGGGCGGCGCGCGACACCAATGGGTTGTCGCGCAGGAAAAAATAGCCCAGTTCGACCACGCGCGCGCCCAAGGCGTAGCGGCGGGTCTGCGGGTCCTTGACCAGATAGCCCAGCCGTTCCCAGCTGTAGGTGAAGCGTTGTACCGCGCTTTTTCCGAGGCCGGTCAGGCGGGCGAGCTCCGTCAGGCCCAGGGGAGAGCGGGCCTGCCGGAAGGCCTCCAGCACACGCATCGCCTTGCCGAGCGAGGCGATATAGAGCGGATCTCGAATGTCGTCGTCGGAGGTTGGCATGGCTGCGGGCGGCCGTGTTTTCCCGCATTGCTGAGGGCGGGATAGGCCGCGTATAAATATCGATCTACAGTACAAAGTATTGTATTCCGATAAACCAAGCGAAAGCAATAGTGCCCCTGTCCTTGTTCGCGGCGCTTTCTTGAAGGACCTCCCCCATGAGCTGGCAATCCTTGTGTGACCTGACCGCCGTGCAGATGCGCGCCGAAATCGCATCCGGGCAATTGAGTGCGCGGGAGCTGACCGAGGCGCACCTGCGGGCCATCGAGGCGCGCAACGCGGCGGTCAATGCCATCGTCACCCTGGATGCCGAGGCCGCCCTGAGGCAGGCCGCCGCCGCCGACCAGGCGCAGGCTGAGGGCCGGCCGCTGGGACTGCTGCACGGCCTGCCGGTGGCGCACAAGGACTGCTTCCTTACGGCTGGCATGCGAACGACCTGGGGCTCGCCGATACATCGCGATTTCGTGCCGACGCAAAGCAGCCTGCTGGTCAGCCGCCAGCATGAGGCCGGCGCGATCACGCTGGGCAAGACCAATATGCCGGAGTTCGGCGCCGGTTCGCAGACCTTCAACCCGGTTTTCGGCGCCACGCTCAATCCCTATGACCCGGCCCTGACCGCTGGCGGCAGCAGCGGCGGCGCGGCCGCCGCCCTGGCCGGGCGCATGCTGGCCTTGGCCGATGGTTCCGACATGGGTGGTTCGTTGCGCAATCCGGCCAGCTTCTGCAACGTGGTGGGATTGCGGCCGTCGCCCGGCCGGGTGCCGCAGTGGCCCAGCGCCGCCCCCTACAACACGCTCACGGTCAGCGGCCCCATGGGCCGCACCGTGGCCGACGTGGCGCTCTACCTGGCCGCGATGGCCGGCCCCGATGCGCGCGACCCCCTGAGCCTGGATCAGGACCCGGCGGTGTTCACGCAATCGCTTGACTGCGATCTGCGCGGTACGCGGCTGGCCTATGCGCCGACCTGGGGCGGCTTGCCGACCGAGGCGCGTGTGGTGCAGGCCATCGAGGCGCAACTGCCGGTGTTCGAGGCGCTGGGCTGCGAGGTCCGCGCCGATTGTCCCGATTTCAGTGGCGCCGACAGCGCCTTTCATGCCCTGCGCGGGCTGGCCTTTGCGATTGCCCAGGGCAAGACGCTGGAGAAGGACCGGGCCCGCCTGAAGGACACGGTGATCTGGAACATTGAGCTGGGCCTGCAGCAAAGCGGCGCGGCGCTGGCGCAAGCCGAGCGCGATCGCACGGCGCTGTTTGCCCGCATGCATGCCTTCATGCAGCAGTACGACTTTCTGATCGGTCCGGTCAGTCAGGTGGCGCCGTTTCCGGCCGTGCAGCCCTACGTCGAGGAAATCGAGGGGGTGCCCATGCAGAACTACATCGACTGGATGCGCTCGGGCTATTACCTCTCCCTGACCGGTCATCCGGCGATTTCCGTGCCTTGCGGCTTTACCGCCGAGGGGCTGCCGGTGGGGATCCAGATCGTGGGCCGCTACCGCGACGAGCTGGGTCTGCTGCGCCTGGCGCATGCCTTCGAGCAGGCCACCCAATTCTGGCGCCAGACGCCTTCCTTTGCGGCGGACGCCTGACATCGGTCCGTCATTTCAAGAACGACAACGCCATCAAGCGCACAAGGAAATTCTGATGTTCAAGAGCCGTATCAAACACATGCTGGTCGTGGCCCTGGGCGGGCTGGCGATGGTGTCCGGCGCCGGCGCGGCGCAGGCAGACTGGCCGAGCAAGCCCATCACCCTGGTCGTGCCTTTCCCGCCGGGCGGCTCTACCGACGTGCTGGCGCGTCTGTTCGCCTCCAGGCTGGGAGAGCGCCTCGGGCAGCCCATGGTGATCGAGAACCGCCCAGGCGCCAACACCGGTATCGGCGCGGCGGCGGTGGCGCGCGCGCCTGCCGACGGCTACACGATGATGATCACGGGCGCGCCCACTTTCACCACCAATGCGCTGCTCTATCCCAACCTGGGCTATGACCCGGTCAAGGGCTACGAGTACGTAGCAATCGCCGGCTCGTCGCCGTTTGTCATCCTGACCAATACGCAAAGCGGGCTGGATACGGTCAAGGACATCGCCGCCAAGTCGGCCGCCGAGCCCTTGAGCTTCGGCTCTTTCGGCACGGCTTCCACGCCGCATCTGGCCGGTGAGTTCCTGGCCCAGCGTACGGGAGCCAAGCTGCTGCATGTGCCCTATCGCGGCAGCGCTCCGGCCATGACGGATCTGATCGGCAATCAGATCCCGCTGTCCATCGATACGCTGGTGGCTGCTGTGCCGCAGGCGCGTGCCGGCAAGGTCAAGGCGCTCGCGCTGACCGGCGCACAGCGCTCGGCGCTGCTGCCGGATACGCCCACGGTGATGGAGTCGGGCGTACCGGAGTTCGATTTCACGACCTGGTTCGGCATAGCCGTTCCCAAGGGCACGCCGGCGCCCGTCGTACAGCGGCTGGCCAAAGAGGTTCAGGGCATGCTGGCTGAGCCCGACCTGCAGAAGCAGATGCGCGAACTCGGTTTTGAGCCGGAGTTCGGCGACGCCCAGGCCTTTCGCGAGCGGGTGCAGAGCGAAACCGAGCGCAACGCGGGCGTGATCCGCGCCGCCGGCATCAAGGTGGAGTGATCCGTGGGCGCGGCTCAGTTCTGGGCGAAGTGCTTATAACGCTTGTCGGTATGCTCGCGGCGAGATTCCAGCTCGCTGACCTGGGCAGCCGGCGGGCCGCGCCGCATCCATTCCAGCATCAGGTCGACCTGGTCGGCCGTGCCTTGCACCATGGCCTGCACCGTGCCGTCTTCCATGTTCTGGACCCAGCCGGTCACCCCAACCATGTGCGCACGGCGCACGGTGGCGTGGCGGTAGCCCACGCCTTGCACTTTGCCGTGCACGGTGATGAATACGGTTTCGATATGGGCTTCTGACATGGGGGCTCTCTGCGTGTTGTCCTGCCGGCCCGAACGCGGCCCGCAGCGTGGATTATGGGCCGGGAAAGGCGGATCGCGCCAGGCGGCGGGCGTATACTTTGCTCGCCCGGGAGTGTCCCGGCAACGTCAGGCGGTGCGCGCAAGCCGCAATTTTCTCTTGGACGATGAGCCAGAATCTCTCCACGATCACGTGCATTGAAGATTTGCGTGTGATCGCGCAGCGGCGCGTGCCGCGCATGTTCTATGACTACGCGGACTCGGGCGCCTGGACCGAAGGCACCTACCGGGCCAACGAAAGCGAGTTCCAGAAGATCAAGCTGCGTCAGCGAGTGGCGGTCGACATGGAAGGCCGCTCGCTGGCGACCACCATGGTGGGCCAGGAGGTCAAGATGCCGGTGGCGATCGCGCCGACCGGGCTGACCGGCATGCAGCATGCCGACGGCGAGATGCTCGCCGCCCAGGCCGCCGCCGAGTTCGGCGTGCCTTTCACGCTGTCGACCATGAGCATCTGCTCCATCGAGGACGTGGCGCAAGCCAGCTCCAAACCGTTCTGGTTCCAGCTGTACGTGATGCGCGATCGCGAGTTCGTCGCCAACCTGATCGACCGCGCCAAGGCGGCGAAGTGTTCGGCGCTCGTGCTTACGCTGGATCTGCAGATCCTCGGGCAGCGTCACAAAGACATCAAGAACGGCCTGTCGGCGCCCCCGCGCCCGACGCTGCGCAACTTGTTCAACCTGGCCTTCAAGCCGCGCTGGTGCATGGGCATGCTGGGAACCAAGCGACGCACCTTCGGCAATATCGTCGGCCATGCCAAGGGCGTGACCGATCTGTCGTCACTGTCGTCCTGGACTGCCGAGCAGTTCGACCCGCGCCTGAACTGGGACGATGTGGCCTGGATCAAGGAACGCTGGGGCGGCAAGCTGATCCTCAAGGGGGTGCTGGACGCCGAAGACGCGCGCATGGCCGCGGCCACCGGCGCCGACGCCCTGATCGTCAGTAACCACGGCGGACGCCAGCTCGATGGCGCGTTGTCGACCATCGAAGTACTGCCTTCCATCGTCGATGCCGTGGGCGCGCAGACCGAGGTCTGGCTCGACAGCGGCATCCGCTCGGGCCAGGACGTGCTCAAGTCGGTGGCCCTGGGCGCGCGCGGCACCATGATCGGCCGTGCTTTCCTGTACGGCCTGGGCGCCTATGGCAAGGCGGGCGTGACGCGCGCGCTGGAGATTCTCTACAAGGAGGCCGACGTCACGATGGCGTTGTGCGGCCGCAAGAATCTGGCTCAGATCGATCACACCATCCTGGTGCCGGGAACCTACCCAACCTGAGGCCTGAAAAGCGCAAAATCTGCAAACCCGGCTGCTCTAAGCTGGCGTTCAGGAGTCGCGCATGAAGCCTTCCACCCAAGCCCGGTATGCCTTGCGGCTCGACCGGGTGCTGCGCTGGCTGGCCGATCATCCGGATCGGACACCGGATCTTCACCAGCTGGCCGGGCTGGCCTGTCTGTCACCCTATCACTTTCACCGCGTGTATCGCGCCTTGGTGGGAGAGACATTGGGCGAGACGGCCCAGCGCATGCGGCTGCAGCGCGCCGCGCGTGCCTTGAGCACGGGCCAGGATGATCTGGCCCGTGTGGCGCGCCAGGCGGGCTACCAGTCGGCAGCGGCCTTCAGCCGGGCCTTTGGCCTGAGCTATGGGTTGCCGCCAGGGCGGTACCGGCAGCAGCGGCTCCTGCAACGCGCCAACAAGGAGCCATTCATGTATACCGTTCATCTGCAAGCCTTCGAGGGCCTGCGCCTGGCCACCCTGGAACACCGGGGAGACTATCAACACATCGGCTCCACCTTCGAGCGTCTGGGCATGTTGGCCATGAGCCAGGGCCTGGTGCGCAGCCCGACCGACGCCGGCCCCTGGATCGGGGTTTATTACGACGATCCGCGCCAGGTGGCACGCGATCACCTGCGCGCACATGCGGGGGTGGCCATCGCAGCCCAGGTGGTGCCGGCCGCCCCCCTGCACGCCCTCCAGGTTCCGGCCATGCCCTGCGCGGTGCTCGACTATGTGGGCCCCTACACGGAGATCGACGCCGCCTATGACTGGCTGTTTTCGGTCTGGCTGCCCGACAGCGGCAAGGAGCCGGGCGATTTTCCGGCCTTCGAGGAATACGTCAACGATCCCAAGACCACGCCGGCCGCCGAGTTGCATACCCGCATCTATCTGCCGCTGAGCGACTGAAACGTCGGCCCGGGCCCGGCGGCGCAGGTCCAGGCGCGCAAGGAAGGCTGTCTTTCGCGGTGACTCGCCCTAAACTGTCGGACGCATGCCTGCGCCCGTGGAGGGGCGTGACAGGCGAACGATTTCAACGCATCGAGGAGGACAGCATGCGGATTCTGGTTTTGGGCGCGGGCGGGACGGGCGGATACTTCGGGGGGCGGGCGTTTCAGGCGGGCGCCGATGTCAGTTTCCTGTTGCGCCCGGCGCGGGCGCAGGCCTTGCGCGAACAGGGACTGCGCATCCGCAGCCCGCGTGGCGACGCGACGCTGCACCCGACCATCGTGACGGCCGATCAGCTCGAGGGTTCCTATGATCTGGTGCTGCTGAGCTGCAAGGCCTACGACCTGGATAGCGCCATCGAGGCGATCATGCCGGCCGTGGGCAGCCAGACCGCAGTGTTGCCCATCATGAACGGCGTGCTGCAATACGATGTGCTGGATCGCGTCTTCGGTGCACAGCGCGTGCTGGGCGGGTTGTGCCAGATCAATGCCAGCCTGGGCACGCAGGGAGAGGTTCTCCATCTGGGGCCTGCGGCCAGCCTGATCTTCGGCGAGCGCACCGGCCTGCCGCGCAGCGAGCGTTGCGTGGCCCTGGAAGCCGTGCTGTCCGACGCCGCGTTCTCCAGCCGCCTGAGCGAACAGATCTACCAGGACATCTGGGAAAAGTTCGTGTTCCTGAGTTCGCTGGCCGCCGCGACTTGCCTGATGCGGGGCCCGGTCGGCAAGATCTGCGCCACCGCCGATGGCGTGGATTTCATGCATGATCTGCTGCGCGAGGCCCAGCGCGTGGCCGCCGCCAGTGGCTATGCCGTGCGCCCCGAGGCCGACGCGCTGGCGGTCAAGGTGCTGACCGACCCGGCCCAGCCCATGACAGCATCGATGTTCCGCGATCTGCGCCAGGGGTTGCGGGTGGAGGCCGATCATATCGTGGGCGACATGGCGCGACGCGGCGCCGCCCTGGGCGTTGCCACCCCGCTGATGCGTCTGGCCTACACGAATCTGCAGGTCTACCAGGCCACACGCGAAGACGCCTGAACCGGTCAGCCCCGGTCGGCAGGCGGCGCGTGTGCGCCGGCCTGTCCGACCGACCGTTGTTTTGTGCCGAATCCCCGCCGGAATTTCGGCCCTTTCCCGTACACTGGCCTGCCTGGAAAGCGACGCGGACGGGACAGCATATGTTCAAGGCATGGGGTCGGATCTGGTTGGCATGCGCCTGCATGCTGGTGGCTTGCGCTGCGCAGGCGCAGAGCAGCGCGCAGAACAAGGCGCTGGTACTGGATTTCTTCCGTCTCCTGTTCCAGGAGCACCGGGTGCAGGAGGCGATGCAGCGCTACGTGGGCACGCCTTTCGTGCAGCACAATCCCTATCTGGAGGCAGGCCCCGCTCCCCTGGCGGACCTCCTCGAACAGTATTTTTCCCAGCATCCGCAGGCCAGCGCCGATATCCGGCGCGTGGTGGCCGAAGGGGACCTGGTGGTGGTGCACAGCCACTGGAAAGAAAGCCCCGAAGACCGGGGCCAGTCCGTGATCGACATCTTCCGGGTGGCGGATGGAAAAATCGCCGAGTACTGGAACGTCAGTCAGGACATTCCCGAGAATCCCGCCAATGCCACTGGCATGTTCTGAAACCAGGCTTATGCATGCAACGAATCTATCTTGCCGGCTTTGATGTGTTCCGCGCCGATGCGCAGGCCCATGGCCAATACCTGAAGGCCTTGTGCCGCGAGTTTGGCTACGAGGGGCTTTACCCGCTGGACCAATCGGTGCCGCCGGGCCTGTCGCCGCGCGCCGGGGCCGACTGGATCTACCGCCAGAATGTGGCGCTGATCCGCCGCGCCGATCTGGTGATGGCCAACCTGAATGCCTTTCGCGGCGCCGAGCCCGATTCTGGCACGGCCTTTGAAGTGGGGTATGCCGTGGCGTTGGGCAAGCCTGTGTGGGCGTACATCAATGACGCCCGCTCCCTGGTCGAGCAGGTGCCGGCGCAGCGTGCGCCCGATGGACGCCTGGTCGATCCCGAGGGTTACACCATCGAGAACTTCGATCTGCCGCTGAATCTGATGCTGGCTTGCGGTGCGCGTTGGGTGCAGGGGGATGCGCGTGCCTGCCTGCGCCAGTTGTCGCAGGCAGGCTAGACCGCGCAGGCCGCCTCAGGCGGCCAGGCTTTCGGCCTGCGCCTGCTGCAGGCGCAGGTGGTCTGCCAGCTCGGCAATGGTCAGGGCCACCAGGCCCTGGGCGGCGGCGTAGCGCTCCAGTGCGGCGCCGCGCATCATGGTGCCGTCGCCATTCATCAGTTCGCACAGCACGCCGGCCGGACGCAGGCCCGCCAGGCGGGCCAGATCCACCGAGCCTTCGGTGTGGCCGCGGCGGGTCAACACGCCGCCAGGCTGCGCACGCAGGGGGAAAACGTGGCCGGGGCTGACCACGTCGCCGGCTTTCGCATCGGGCGCGATGGCTGCGCGGATGGTGGTCACGCGATCCAGGGCCGACACGCCGGTGCTTACCCCGCTGGCCGCCTCGATCGACACCGTGAAGGCTGTGGCATAGCGGCTCTGGTTGTGCGGCACCATGGGCGCGAGGGCGAGCGCATCGAGGCTTTCGCCGGGCAGACACAGGCAGACGATGCCGCTGCCGTCGCGGATGAGTTGAGCCATTACCGGTACCGTCAGACGGTCGGCGGCGACGATCAGATCGGCTTCGTTTTCGCGGTCGAAGTCGTCCATCAGAATGATGGGGCGGCCCAGCCTGAGTTGATGGAGCGCGCGATCCAGCCGTTGGGCAAAGGGTTGCGCAAACAGGGGGGAAATCACTTGCGTGGTAGAGGACATTGAAACGCTCTCGCAGAAAGTCATGGGCGAAAAACGTTTCAGGGCTAGGACAGCCAAACGCAAGACCGCCTGGGCGGTAAAAAGGCCCAAGCGGACTGTGCCGGCACATCTTCTTTCATCCGGACTGTGACCGTCGGCTCTGGCGTCGCACCAGATCTGCTGACCCCGGCTTTCGCCGGGCGCTCGCGGGCTCGCCGCATTGCGCGGCATACCGCCGGTGGGGAATCGCACCCCGCCCTGAAGACGTACTGCTTGCCGTGTTGGTACACGACTGCAGGCATTGTACGCCTCGTCTGAGGGCGGCGCGCCAATACCCCCTGCGCGCAAAGGGTGTGGATTGTCCCCAGCCGAGGGAGAGTGAATTCCATTTTTGCCCATTGCTCCGCGCTCTTGTCGTGCCTATCGTCGGTCACGTTGCGATGCGGTTTACAGGATAGGAATGTCAAAGGAAAAAGAGACCGTGCTGGTGGTCGGAGCGACGGGCCGCTTCGGTTCGCTGGCCGTGCCGGTGCTGGCCGGTGAGGGATTGCGCGTGCGGGTGTTGGTGCGCAGCACTGCCAAAGCGAAAGCTGCCTTGAAGGCCGGCGCCCACGAGGTGGTGCATGGTGATCTGCGCGATGCGGCGAGCCTGGCCGCCGGCGCGGCCGGTGGGTCCGGGGTCTACTACATGAGCCCGGCCCTGGCAGAGGGCCAGGCCGAGCTTGGCCTGGGTCTGTTGCGGGCCGCGCAACGGGCCGGGGTGCGACGCTTCGTATTTTCCTCGTCGATCCGGGCGCTGGACGACCCTGCGGCCAAGCGCGCCGTCGAAAGCGCGCTTTATGAGTCGGGCTTGCAGTACACCCTCTTGCGGCCGGCCTCCTTCATGCAGAATCTGCTCGATCTGTGGCCGGCCGTCAGGCGCAGTGGTGTACTGGCTGCGCCTTTCGACCCGTTGGCGCGTATCGCACGGGTGGATTACCGCGATGTGGCCGAGGTGGCCGCTATTGCGTTGGGCAGCGATCGCCTGGCGCACGCTTCGCTCGAACTCTGCGCGCCGGGCGCGTACAACCGTCATGAGGTCGCGGCGCTGATGAGCCAGTTCCTGGGGCGTCCGGTGTATGCCGGGCAGCAGGACGCGGCCGCCTGGGCGGCGCAGGCCGGCCTGCCTTATGACGCGCGCCAGCTGGCGCAGGCGCAGCGGGCATTCGACTATCTGGGCCGTCAGGGCCTGCCGGGCAATGCGCTGGCCTTGCGCGCGGTGCTGGGACGGGAGCCGCGCAGCCTGGGCGATTTCATTGCCGAGATGGCGGGCGTGGGCAAGGCGCCCCGACGCCGGGGCGCGGCCACACGCGGCTCGCGCGTGCGCGGGCCGTCGCTGGCGTGCTGGGGCGACGTATCCTGAAGCGTCAGCCGGCGTTGTCCCCGGCGGGGTCGGGCTCGGCGGCGCGCCGGGCTTTTTTCTTGGGCAGCGCGAGCATCGTGCCCCGGCATTGTTGCGTGGCGCACAGGCAGCGGTAGCCGTCCTTGAGCGCCTTGGTGATCTTGCCGTCGAGCACCAGGCCGTAGTCGTAGACCAGCTCTTCGCCGCGCGCGATGTCGCGCAGCGCCACGATATAGACACGCTTGCCGTGACGGCCTTCCTGCGCTTCGCAATTGGGCGTGCAGGAGTGGTTGATCCAGCGCGCGTCATTGCCTTCATCGCCGCCGTCGATGACCTTGCCCGAGCTCAGCGCGAAGAAGAACGTGTGGAAGGGATCATCGGGATTGGTGGGGTGACGCCGATCGGCTTCGGCCGCGCTGATGCGCTTGCCGCCATATTCGATGATGCGGGTCCCCGCCGGAATCTTGCGCGTGGCGAAGACGCCGGTGCCATGCAGTTTGGAGCGGCGTACGGCATGCCAGGGCTTGGGGGTCTCGGGGGTTTCAGTGGTCATGGGCGGGGTGGCAGGCGGCAAAGGGCGTGCGGGCAAGGGCGCACGGGCGCGAGCCATTATATCGGCGCGCCTGCCGGCCGCACGGCCCGGGCGTGCGCATGGCATCCGGCGTATAGTTGGGCGCGATGTCCCGTTCCCGATACGCCTGTCCATGATTGTCCGTCCCCGTCCGTCTGCCCTGGCCCTGTTGTTCATTCTGCGCGGCTCCATCATTCCGCATATTGCGGGCAAGCTTGGATTCATCGTTGCCATCGCCTTTGTGGTGGCAGGCCTGTATGCCGGCGGGCATTTCTCGCCGGGTCATCTGGGGGCGGTGCCGTTCTCGCTGTTCGGGCTGGCGCTGTCGGTGTTTCTCGGCTTTCGCAACAACGTCTGCTATGACCGGTGGTGGGAGGCGCGCAAGCAATGGGGCGAGCTCACCATGCAATTGCGCGCGCTCTCGCGCGAGACGCAGGTGCTGTGGAATGCGGAAAGGCCGGTACAGGATCCGGCGGTGCGGCGTCAGGTGCAGCGCCTGATCGCCCTGCCCCATGCCCTGACCGCGCGTCTGCGTGATCAGGACGGCGAGGCGGCCATCGCCCCCTGGCTGGGTGAAGACGACATGAAAGTCCTGCGAGGGCGGATGAACCTGCCCGAGGCGCTGCTGATGCTGCTGAACCGGGACTTCCGCGCCGGCCAGCAGGCCGGGCGCTTTACCGAGGTGGTCTATCAGGGTCTGATGCAGCGGCTGGGCGCCTGCGCCGACGTGCAGGCGGCCTGCGAACGCATCAAGCACACGCCCACACCCTTTGCCTATTCCCTGCTGCTGCATCGCACGGCATGGATCTTTTGTCTGCTGCTGCCCTTCGGGCTGGTGGGAACGCTGGGCCTGCTCACGCCGCTGGCGGTGGCCATCATCGCCTACACCTTCTTCGGCCTGGACGCCCTGGGCGATGAACTGGAGGAACCTTTCGGCCTGGCCGATAACGATCTGCCGCTCTATGCGCTGTCGCGCGATGTGGCCATCGATCTGCTCGAAGGGCTGGGCCAGCGCGAGTTGCCCGAGCCTCTGAGCGCGCGCGCCTACCGGCTGGACTAGGCGCTGTGCACCTGCGGTTCAGTCGCGCGGCTCGGGCGCACGCAGGGGCAGGCGGGCTTCTTTCAGGGCGCGCAGCACGAAGCCCGATTTGCTGTGGCGGATGCCGGGGATGCGGTAGAGCCGCTCGCGCAGCAGGCGCTCGTAGTCGCGCGTGTCGCGCACCGCGATGCGGATGTAGTAGTCGTAGTCGCCGGAGACCAGGAAAGCCTCCAGCACTTCGGGGATCTCGGCCAAGGCCCGCCCGAACTCGTACAGCGTTTCTTCGCTGTGGCTCTCCAGGGTGACGTGCACGATCACCGTGTCCATGAAGCCCAGCTTGGCGGGATCGAGGTCCACGGTATAGCCGCGGATGACGCCGGCGTTTTCCATCCGCTTGATGCGGTTCCAGCAGGGCGTGGCCGACAGGCCGACGGCCTGGCCGATGTCGGCCAGGCTGGCGCGTGCATTGTCCTGCAGTGCCTTGAGAATGGCGAGATCGAATTTGTCCAGGTTCATTTTCTTTGTAATGCCCACACAAAAGAATAATTTACTGCCAATAGCGGAACTTCGCGGAAAAGAAGATAAAAATTCTGGTCAAAGTCGCCTAACATGACCAGTATGAATGACCGTCTCCATGCTCAGGCGCTCGCCGCCCTCGACGCCGACGATTCCGCCGTCGAACCTCCCGCTGTCTCCTGCGCCCCGGCGCGTGCCAATGGCGCCCAGATTCTGTTGCAGACCCTGATCGATCTGGGCGTGGATACGGTCTTTGGCTATCCCGGCGGCGCGGTGCTGCCGCTCTATGATGCCCTGCACGCCGAACCGCGCCTGCGCCATGTGCTGGTGCGCCACGAACAGGCCGCGGTGCATGCCGCTGAAGGCTATGCCCGCAGCACCGGCCGCACCGGTGTGGTGTTCGTGACCTCGGGGCCGGGCATGGCCAACACCACTTCCGGGCTGCTGGACGCCATGTGCGACTCCATCCCGGTATTGTGCGTGAGCGGGCAGGTTGCCACCAGTGCCATCGGCACCGATGCTTTCCAGGAGTGCGATGCCATCGGCATTTCGCGCCCGGTCACCAAGTGGAATGCCCAGATCCGCCGCTGCGAGGATGTTGCCGACGTGGTGGGGCGGGCCTTCGCCCTCACGCGCCAGGGCCGCCCCGGGCCGGTGCTGGTCGATCTGCCCAAGGATGTGCAGCTGGCCACGCCGCGCCCCGAAGCGCTGGAGCCCAGCGTCGCGCAGGTGGCGGCCGCGCGCGCGCGGCGCCAGGCCGGCAAGACGGCCCTGCGGCTGCCGGCCGGCGCTCTGCGCCGTGCCGCAGCCATGATCGCCCAGGCCCGCCGGCCTGTTTTCTATGGCGGCGGCGGTCTGGTGAACTCGGGGCCGCAGGCCTGTCAGGTCTTCACCGAGCTGGTGCGCCAGACCGGCGCGCCCTGCACCTTGACCCTGATGGGGCTGGGCGCCTTTCCCGCCTCGGATCCGGCCTTTATCGGCATGCTGGGCATGCACGGCACCCTGGAGGCCAATCTGGCCATGCACCACGCCGATCTGGTGGTCTGCATCGGGGCGCGTTTCGATGATCGCATCACGGGGCGTCTGGCCGATTTCTGCCCCAATGCCCGCAAGATCCATATCGATATCGATCCGGCCTCCATCAACAAGGTGGTGCGGGTCGATGCCGCCCTGGTGGGTGATTGCCTGCCGCTGCTGACGGCGCTGCAGGCCGAACTTGCCGAGGCGTCGCTGCCGCCGGCGCGGCTGGATGCCTGGTGGCGTCGCATCGAAAGCTGGCGTGCCCGCGACTGCCTGGCCTATGAGCCGCAGCCCGACGCCATCCTGCCGCAGCAACTGATGTCGCGGCTGAACGCGGCCCTGGCCGGGCGCGACGCCATCGTGTCCACCGACGTCGGCCAGCACCAGATGTGGGCCGCCCAGTATCTGCGCTTCGACCAGCCGGGCCGCTGGCTCACCTCAGGCGGAGCGGGCACCATGGGTTATGGCCTGCCGGCCGCGGTGGGGGCGCAGATCGCCCATCCCGACAAGACCGTGGTCTGCGTCAGTGGCGATGCTTCGGTGCTGATGAACATCCAGGAGCTGTCCACCGCCATGCAGCATCGCGCGCCGGTCAAGGTCGTGCTGTGCAACAACGGCTACATGGGCATGGTGCGCCAGTGGCAGGAGCTGATCCACGGCGGGCGCTACAGCCACAGCTACAACGCCTCGCTGCCGGACTTCGTGACGCTGGCGCATGCCTTCGGCTGGGGATCGGCGCGCGTCGAACACCCGGATCAGCTGGATGCGGCGCTGGCCCAGTGTCTGGCGCACGATGGACCGTTCTTCCTGGATGTCACGGTGGCGGCCCAGGAGAACTGCTTCCCCATGATGCCTGCCGGCGAAGGCCACCATCGCATGATGCTGGCTGCCGGCAAGTGGTTCGAGGAATGACGCGCCGCGCCTAGACGCAGCGCCCGCCGTCGACTTCCAGGCAGGTGCCGGTGATGAAACCGGCCTCGTCGCTGGCCAGATAGAGGCAGGCGTTGGCGATGTCCTGCGGGGTCGAGAAGCGGCCCAGCGGGATGGTGCCCAGAAAACGTTTGCGGTTCTCGGGCGTGTCGGGCATGCCCATGAAGTCGGCCAGCAGGCCGGTGGCGCCGATCACCGGATTGACGCAGTTCACGCGGATGTTGTCAGGCCCGAGTTCGGCCGCCATGGACTTGCTGGTGGTGACCACCGCGCCCTTGGTGCCGTTGTACCAGGTCAGCCCCGGGCGTGGCCGGATGGCGGCGGTGGAAGCGATGTTGATGAAAGCGCCGCCGCCATGCGCGCGAAAGTGCGGCACCATGTGTTTCGCCGTGAGGTAAATGCTCTTCACGTTGACGGCATAGATGCGGTCGAATTCGTCTTCGTCGACTTCCAGCATGGGCCGGTTGCGGTGCGTGGTGCCGGCGTTGTTGACCACCGTGGTCAGCCCGCCGAAGGCCGAGAGCGCGGTCTGCAACAGGCCGGCCACGTCGTCGCTGCGCGACACATCGGCGCGCGCGAAGACGGCCTGGCCGCCAGCATCGCGGATGGCGTCGGCCACGCGCTGCCCGCCGACCTCGTTGATGTCGGCCACGACCACATTGGCGCCTTCACGCGCGAAAGTGATGGCGATGCCTTCGCCGAAGCCCGAGCCTGCCCCGGTGATGATGGCGGTTTTTCCTTTCAAACGCATGTTGTCTCCTGCGGGTTGGATTCAGTCGTGCTTGATGGCGATGGTCTTCAGGACGGTGAAGCCGTAGAGCGCTTCGAAACCTTTCTCGCGGCCGTGGCCGCTGGCCTTGACGCCGCCGAAGGGCAGTTCCACGCCGCCGCCGGCGCCGTAGTTGTTGATGAAGACCTGACCGCTGCGGACCTTGCGCGCCAGACGCAGCTGACGCGCGCCGTCGCGCGTCCAGATGCTGGCGGCCAGCCCGTACTGGGTGCTGTTGGCGATGCGCAGCGCATCGGCTTCGTCATCGAAGGGGATGGCCGCCAGCACCGGCCCGAAGATCTCTTCCTGCGCCAGGCGGTGATGCACCGGCACGTTGTCCAGCAGTGTGGGGGCCTGATAGAAACCGTCGGCCGGCGCGCCGGGGGCGATGCTGCCGCAGGCGGCGGTGGCGATGCCATCGGCCTGGGCTTCGCGCAGAAAGCCCTGCACGCGCTCGAGTTGGGTCTTGCGTATCAGCGGGCCGCAGTCCAGGTCTTGCGGCGCGGGGCCGGTGCGCAGGCGCGCAAAGGCCTCGGCCAGACGCTGCATGGCGCGATCGTAGAGGCTGCGTTCGATCAGGATGCGGCTGCCGGCCGAGCAGGTCTGGCCGGCGTTCTGCACGATGGCGTTGACCGCGACCGGCACCAGGGCGTCGAGGTCGGCATCGGCAAAGACGATCTGCGGCGACTTGCCTCCCAGCTCCAGGGTCACCGGGACATGGTTCTCGGCGGCGGTCTGCGACACCAGCACGCCCACGCGCGGCGATCCGGTAAACGAAATGTGATCGATGCCTGGATGACGCGCCAGCGCATCGCCCGCTTCGTGGCCGTAGCCGGTGACGATGTTCAGGGCCCCTGGCGGCAGGCCCGCTTCGGCGGCCAGTTCGGCCACGCGCAGCAGTGACAGGCAGGCGTCCTCGGCCGGCTTGACCACGCAGGCGTTGCCGGCGGCCAGCGCGCCGCCGATGCTGCGCCCGAAGATCTGCAGCGGATAGTTCCAGGGAACGATGTGGCCGGTCACGCCATGCGGCTCGCGCAGGGTCAGCACGGTGTAGCCGTGTTGATAGGGGATGGTCTCGCCCAGCAGCTTGTCGGCCGCGCCGCCATAGAACTCGAAGTAGCGCGCCACGGCGGTGACATCGGCGCGGGCTTGTTTCAGCGGCTTGCCGCAGTCGCGTGATTCGAGTTGCGTGAGCTCGTCGTGGTGATCGAGGATCAGGCGCGAGAGCGCCAGCAGCAGCCGGCCGCGCTCGGCCGCCGACAGGGCGCCCCATGGGCCTTCGTAGGCGCGCCGCGCGGCCTGGACGGCGAGGTCGATGTCTGCGGCATTGCCGCGCGCCAGCTGCTCGAACACCACGCCGGTGGAGGGGTCGATGACATCGATGCTGTCACCGGAGGAGCCCGGGACGAACCGGTTGTCGATGAAATGCTGTTTCATGCTTGAACACCTTTGCAGAAAACAATGAGAAAAAGCCACAGCAAGAAAACGAGACGGTCGCCAGCCGGCGGACGGCGGCGCTTCAGAACAGGATGGACAGCCCTCCGTCGACCGCCAGCACCTGGCCGTTGATGTAGGAGGCTGCCGGCGAGGCCAGAAAGACCGCCGCCCCCGCGATCTCGCCGGGTTGGCCCCAGCGGCCCGTGGGGTTGCGCGCGGCCAGGCGCGCGTGCACCTGCGGGTCGGCCATCATGGCGGCATTGGTTTCGGTGGCGAAGGTGCCGGGGGCGATGGCGTTGCTGGTGATGCCCTGCGGGGCGTACTCGACCGCCAGGGCGCGCATCAGGCCGGTGAGGCCCTGTTTGGCGGCCGGATATACCGCATCGCCGGGGCGGGCGATCTCGCCGGCCACCGAGGTGATGGCGATCAGGCGGCCGTAGCCCTGGGCCGCCATGCGTTCGGCGGCCAGCTTGGACAGCAGGATGGCCGCCACCAGGTCGGTGTCGATGAGGGCGCGGATCTCCTCGGCCGTGAAGGCGCTCAGTGGCTTGCGCACGCGGGCGCCGACATTGTTGACCAGGATGTCCAGGCGGCCGTGTTGCGCATCCAGCATGGCGAAGGCGGCTTCGGTGGCCTGGCTGTCGGCCACGTCGAACACCAGCGCCGAGGCTTGCAGGCCGGCATCGCGCAGGCGCTGCGCGGCGGCCTGCGTGGGGCCGGGCTGGCGGCCGTTGAGGATGACGTGCGCGCCGCTGGCCGCCATGGCGTGGGCGATTTCCCAGCCCAGGCCGCGCGCCGACCCGGTGATCAGCGCCACGCGCCCGGCCAGGGAAAATGTCGAAAGAAAGGCGTGGGCGGGCGGCAGGCTGGGCGTGTCGGTCATGGGGGAATGTCAGTCGCGGAACTCGGGAGACCAGTGCAGCAGTCTACGCTCTAACCCGGTTACGCAATAGACCAGGGCAATGCCGACCAGCGACAGCAGCGTGACCGCAGCGAACATGTCGGTGGCATTGAGCGTGGCCAGCGCCGTGATCATCAGATAGCCCATGCCGGTGGTCGAGCCGACGAATTCGGCCAGCACCACGCCGATGAGCGCGAAACTGATGGCGTTGGGCAGGGCCGCAAAGGTCCACGCCGCCGCGGTGGGGATCTGCACGCGCCAGAGGATCTGGCGCGTCGAGCCGCCCAGCGTGCGGCAGAAATCGATCAGTTCGCGCTCTACGCTGCGTCCGCCCTTGTAGGTGTTGAAGAACACCAGGAAGAACACCACGAACCACGAGGTCGCCACCTTGGAGGCCATGCCAAGGCCGAAGAACATGGTGATCAGGGGCACGAAGGCGATGCGCGGCATCGAGTTGAAGGCCACGATGAAGGGGTTGAAAACATCGGCCAGGAAGCGGTTGCGCGCCAGCAGCAGCCCCACGGCGAAGCCGCTGACCACGCCCACGGCCAGGCCCAGCAGGGTGGCCTGTACGGTCAGCCACAGATGCGGCCAGACAGATTGCGGGCCCGGCTGTATCCATTGCCACAGGCGCAGCGCGATGCGTGAGGGCTGGCTGATGAAGAAGGGGTCGAACAGGGTGTTCTGCACGAACCAGGGAATGCGTGTCAGGCCCTCCCAGGCGCCCAGCACGGCGCACAGAATGATGGCCTGCCACAGCGTGATGTGCAGGCGTCGGCGGCGCGCCTGGCTGCGTTGCTGGCGTTCGTGCTGCAGAGCCTGCACGTCGGCGGCCGGGGATTCCGTCATGATCTCTGGCCTCAGGCGGCGGCGCGGAACTGCTGGCCCAGCACGGACCACAGGCTTTGCACGTGGGTGTTGAACTGCGGCGTTTCGCGCAGGCTGAAGACATCGCGCGGGTGCGCGATTGCGATGCGCTCATCGAGCAGCACCCGGCTGGGCGGGCCTGACAGCACCACCACCCGGTCAGAGAGCGTGATGGCTTCGTCCAGATCATGGGTGACCATCACGATGGTCTGGCCCAGTTTGCGCCAGATATCGCTCAGTTCGCGGTGCAGGTGGGTCTTGGTGTGCGTGTCCAGTGCGCCGAAAGGCTCGTCCAGCAAAAGGATGCGCGGCTCGACGGCCAGGCTCATGAGCAGCGCCACGCGGCGGCGCATGCCGCCGGAGAGCTGGTGCGGATAGGCGTCGGCGAAGCCTTCGAGGTGGCCCAGGCGTAACAGCTGCGCCACGCGCGGCTCGATCTGCGTGGCCGGCAGGCCCAGAAAGCGCAGCCCCAGGGCCACGTTCTTGCGCACGCTGTACCAGGGCAGCAGCGTGTCCTTCTGGAAGATGTAGCCCAGCTTGGGCGGCACCTGGCCATGCACGGCCTGGCCGGCCACCTCGATGCGGCCCTGCGAGGGCTCCAGAAAGCCGGCGATCATGTTCAGCAAGGTGCTCTTGCCGCAACCCGATGGCCCGACGATGGACAGGAACTCGCCCTCGTTGACCGTCAGGCTGACGTCGCCGACGGCGTGGGTCAGCCCCTGCCGGCTCTGGTAGACCTTGCCGACGTGCTCCAGGCGGATCATCAGAGACCTCGCGCGTGGCGCACGAAACGCATGTCCACACAGGCCGAGTACGGCACTTGCTTGAGCTGTTCGTTGGAGAACTGGCGGTCGTCGCCCATGATTGCCGTCATGTGCTGGTAGGCATCCTCGGTGATGAGGTTGTCCTTGAGAAAGACGCTGTCCTGATAGAGCGCGATGGTTTTCTCGATGGCTTCGCGCGGGAAGGCGTTCAGGTAGTCGGCGTAGATGGTGTCGGTGACCTCGGCGGCGCTGTGGGTGTTGAGGAAGTCCTGCGCCTTGACCAGCGCGCTGACAAAGGCCTGTACCACTTCGGGACGGCGCTCGACTGTGTCGCGCAGGGTCAGCGCGGCGATGCCGGGGACGTCGCCGCCCATCAGGGTGCGCCAGGTCTGCTCGGCCGTGGCGTCGAAAATGGGCACGCCCCAACCTTCGGCCTGGGCCTGTTCCATCATGGACTGGGTGGCCATGCTGGCCGACACCGAGCCGGTCTTGAGTGCGCCCAGCATGGTGGCGAGATCGCCCAGCGGGCGGATGTCGACCTGCTTGCCGATGCCTGCCTGCTGCATCAGATACACGGCCATCAGCCAGGTGCTCGATTGCGGCTGAGTCGCGCCGACGCGTTTTCCGGCCAGATCTTTGAGCTCGCGGATCTTGCCGCTGTCGTAGTCTTCCTTGCGCACGATCACGTTGGCGTAGGTGAGCTTGCGATCGAAGCCGAAGATCAGCGTGGCAGGCTTGCCGGCCAGCGTCAGGGCCGGCGCGGCGGTGGCCGCCGTGGCGCCGAACAGGATCTGCCCTGCCGCCAGAAGCTGGTTGGTGCGCGGTCCGCTTTGCGAATTCAGGTAGTCCACCTCCAGGCCGTTCTCACCGAAATAGCCTTTCTTCAGGGCGACGTACCCGGCGGCGAAGAAGGGATCGATGCTGCCTTGGCCGTAGGCGACTTTACCCAGGCGCGTTTGCGCCCGGGTCAGCGCCGGCAGGCCCAGCAAAGCAGTGGCGGCCGTGCCGGCCAGCAATTGGCGGCGGCTCAGGCCGCGGGCGGGAAACGTCATGGCGTCCTCGTTGGTATCGGATGGCAGGAGCAATTGCGCGTCAACGATACCGTACTCCCTCGTGCCTGGACAGACCGGCGCACGGCCCCGTTCGAGTAGCGGCCGGGCGCAGCCGCCGCGTCGCGTTCTCAGGCGCCGTAGCGTTCCAGGCGGAAGGGGGCGAGATCGACCCGGGGGCGATGCCCCTGGATGAGGTCGGCCATGGCTTCGCCGACCGCCGGGCCGATGCCAAAGCCATGGCCCGAGAAGCCCGAAGCCAGGTAGAGGCCGGGCACGGCCAACGGTGCCATCACCGGCATGGCGTCGGGCGTGACGTCGATGTAGCCGCCCCAGGCCTGGGCGATGCGGGCCTGCCGGAACACGGGAAAGGCGTGCTGCAGGCGCGCCCAGGCCTGGTCGATGCCGCGCGCATAGGGGGCGGGGTCGAGCACGCGGCAGTCTTCGTAAGGGGTGCGGCGGTCGGCCGGAAAACGGCGCGGCATGCGCAGTTCCTCGAAGAACCGTTTGCTCAGGCGTACCCGCACCAGCGCGTTGTTGGCGATCCAGGTGCGCAGAAACTTGCCCATCAGGCGGAAGCTGTCCGGCACCAGCTCGGCCAGCGAGGCCGAGAACTGCGACACGGTGTAGCCGCCATCGGCGCGTTTGCGACAGGTGAAATCCTTGCCATTGATGGCCAGCGCCACGCCGGCGTCGAAGGGGGCGGTGCGCAACACCGAGCCGCGCACCTTGAGCTGAGGAAACTCCACGCCCAGGTTGCCGCAGACCAGGCGCGACCAGGCGCCGGCGGCGATCAGCACGGCCTGGGCGCGCACCCTGCCCTTCTCGGTGATCACGGCCGCAGCGCGTCCGGCCTCGGTCTCGATGCCGCGCACGGCGCAGTGCTCGAAGATCTGTGCGCCGCTTGCGCGCGCCAGGCGCGCCACGCCCTGGGTGGCCAGCGCAGGTTCGGCTACCGCATCGCTGGCGCTGTAGAGCGCGCCGCTCCAGGGGCGGCCCGAAGCCGGCAGCAGACGCAGCGTGGCCTCGCGGCCCAGTCGCTCTGCCTGCACCCCATACGTGCGCGCCTGTTCCAGCCAGGTTTCGTGGCGCGTCGCGTCGGCCTCGTTTTCTTCCAGGTAGACCAGGCCGTGGCGACGATAGCCCACGTCGGTGGCCGCCTGGATGTCCTGCCAGAGCGGCTGGGCGCGCAGCGCCAGCGGCACCTCCGGCAGGTCGCGGCCCAGTGTGCGCACCCAGCCCCAGTTGCGCGAGGATTGCTCGCAGGCCAGCGTGCCCTTTTCAAACAGGGCCGTGCGCAGGCCGGCGCGCGCCAGCGCCAGCGCCGTGCACGCGCCGATGATGCCGCCGCCCACGATGGCGACATCCACCGCGTCGGGAAACTGCTCTTGAGTCGTCATGACGATAGCAAGGCTGCCGCAAGCGGCAGCCGTATTCAGGCGGGATAGCCCAGCGCGTCGCGCAGGCGGTACCAGTTGATGGCCAGCGCGGCGCCAAGCTGGCGGGCCGGGTAGAAAGGCAGGCGCGCCAGGGGGGTGACCGGATAGTCCAGCTGCGCGGCGGGCTTGCCCTGTATGCCCTGGGCCAGCACCTTGCCCAGGGCCGTGCCCATGGCCACGCCGCGTCCGCAATAGCCGTAGGCGGTCCAGATGCCGGGCGCCAGCAGATGCACGCGCGGCAGATCGTCCAGCGTCATGCCGACGCGGCAGGCCCAGCCGTGGCTCCAGACCGCGTCGGCCAGTTCGGGAAAACGGGTCACCGCGGCGCGGCGCAATTGCTCGCGCGTGGACGGGTCCAGGTGCTCGGCGCTGTGGCCGCGTCCGCCGATGACAAAGCGCCCGGCCGGGTCGATGCGACAGTAGTAGGTGATCTTGCGAGTTTCGGAAATGCCTGCGCGCAATGGCATCAGCAGGCGTTGCAAGGCCTCCGGCAAGGGGTCGGTGGCGATCTGCGCGCTGGCGACATTCACGTATGACTGGGCCACGGCTGGCCAGAGCCGGTCGGTGTAGGCATCGGTGGCCAGCACCACATGGCGCGCCTTGACAGCCTGTCCGTTGACCTGCAGGATCGCGCCGCCGGCGGACGTCGGCGTGATGGCGGTGACGGCAGAGTGGTCATAAAGCGTGGCGCCGGCCTGTGCCGCAGCGCGCGCCAGGCCGCGCGAGAATGCCAGCGGGTGCACTGCGCCGGCGCGTTTTTCGCGCAGCCCCGCCGGCCAGAATGAGGAGCCCGTGGCAGCCCGCATCGCGTCGGCGTCCAGGAATTCGACATTGCCGCCATGGGCATTCAACTCCGCCGCGCGGCGTTTGAGATAGGCGCTGGAGGCGCTGGAGAAGGCGCCCTGGATCCAGCCATTGCGGCTGGGCGAGCAATCGATCCGATGGCGTTCGACCAGCTCGAACAGGTAGTCGGCATTGGCATAGGAAAAACGCATCATGCGCTGTGCGGCTTCCTGGCCGAAGCGGCGGATCAGTGCGCCGGGCGTGGGCTTGACCCCGGGCACCACCTGGCCGCCGTTGCGTCCGGAGGCGCGGTGGCCGACCTCATAGGCTTCGAACAGGGCGACCTTCTGGCCGGCCTCGGCCAGGTGCAGCGCGGCAGACAGGCCGGTGATGCCGCCGCCGATCACGGCCGCATCCACAGAGAGCGGTTCGGCCAGTGGCGGTGTGGCGGCGCGTTGCGGCGTGGTGGCGGCCCACATCGACGCCGTGGGCGAGAACAGATCGTTTTGCATGATGCCGGTTACTGGGCGTGGGTGACGCGTTTGAGGAAATCGCGCATGCGTTCGTTGCGGGGCTGGGTGAGCACCTCGCGCGAGGGACCTTGCTCGGCAATGCGGCCGCCCTCCAGGAACAGCACGCGATCGGAGACGTTGCGTGCGAAGTCCATTTCGTGGGTGACAATCACCATCGTCATGCCCTTCTCGGCCAGCGCGCGCATGACCGACAGCACTTCGCCCACCAATTCCGGATCCAGCGCCGAGGTCGGCTCATCGAACAGGATGGCTTCGGGCTCCATGGCCAGCGCACGCGCAATCGCCACGCGCTGCTGTTGCCCGCCCGAGAGCTGCTGCGGGTAGTGGCCCATCTTCTCGGCCAACCCCACCGATGCCAGGATGTCCCGGGCGCGTTCGGTGGCCGAGGCCACGCTTTCGCCCTTGACGTAGACGGGGCCCTCGATGACGTTTTCCAGCGCCGTGCGATGCGGGAAAAGATTGAACCGCTGGAACACCATGGCCACCCGCTGACGGATCTGCTGGATCTCCTTGCTGCGTGCGTCCACCGTGACTCCATCGACGCTGATGCGGCCTTCGTCATAGCGTTCCAGGCCGTTGATGCAGCGAAGCAGTGTCGACTTGCCGGAGCCCGAGGGGCCGATCAGGCAGACCACCTCGCCCTGCTTCACTTCGGCGTCGATATGGGTCAGCACGCGATGGTTGCCGAAGGATTTGCTGAGGTTTTCGATCTTGATCATTAGCGTCGTCCCATGCGGCGTTCCAGCTTGCCGATCAGGTACATCATCGGCAGGCTCATGGCCAGGTACATCAAGGCGACCAGGGTGAAGATGGTGGCGCTCTTGAAGGTCGAGGAGGCGATAAGCTTGCTTTGCATGGACAGTTCCACCACCGTGATGACGGCGGTCTGCGAAGAATCCTTGAGCATCATCACGACGTTGTTGCCGTAAGGCGGCAGAGAGATCTTGAAGGCCTGCGGAAGTACGACGCGGCGCATCAGCCGCGCGCGCGACATGCCCAACGACTGGGCCGCTTCGAACTGCCCGACATCGACCGCGTCGATACCGGATCGGAACACCTCCGCCATGTAGGAGGAGTACGCCACGCCCAGCCCCAGCGCGCCGGCCTGGAAGGCCGTCAGGCTGATGCCGGCATCAGGCAGCACGAAGTACATGTAGAACAGCACCACGATGATGGGCACACCGCGGATGAGGTTGGTGAGGATGCGGCTGGCATGCGCCAGCGGCCCGATACCGCTGACGCGCAGCAGCGCCCAGAACAGGCCGAGCACGGTGGCGATCACCAGGGCGGCGGCGGTGATCGCCACCGTGGTGAGCACCCCTTGCATCAGCACCGGGAAGAATTCCCTGGCGTCACTGAAAAAAGACTGGAACATCTCGAGTACCTATGATGCGGCGCGCCCGGCCGGCGGGCGCGTGCGGGGTCATTGCGTGGCGACGCCCCACTTTTCCATGATCGCGGCGATGGTGCCGTCCTGTTTGAGTGCGTCGATGGCCGCATCGAGCTTGCGCGCGCGTTCGGTGTCGCCCTTGCGCACGGCCAGCGAAATGTTGGTCGGCATCTGGGGCTGGTAGCTGTCGACGTAGCGCACGTTGGGCACGCCCTGCTTGCGCACCTGATAGGCGATCACCGGTCCGTCGCCGAAGGCGGCATCCAGGCGACCCAGCGCGACATCGCGCACCAGATCGGACATGGTTTCGTACATCTTCACTTCCTTGAGCCCGGGCGCGGCTTTCAACGGCTCGACGTAGAGCGTGCCGATCTGCACGCCCACGGTCTTGCCCTTGAGGTCGGCGATGTGCCGGTAGTCGGTCTTGTCCTTATCGGGAACGATCAAGGCCTCGCCGTATTCGAGCACCGTCTGCGTGAAGTCGACCACTTCGGCGCGCTGCGGGGTGTTGGCGAAGGCCGAGGCGATCATGTCGATCTTCCTGGTCTGCAGGGCCGGCACCAGCGAGGCGAAGGGGATGGGCATGACTTCGGCCGTGAAGCCGGCCTTTTTGCCGACGGCATCGGCGATATCGATCATCACCCCTTGCAAGGTATTGCTCTTGGGGTCGAGAAAGTTGAATGGCACGGCCGTCGGCGTAGCGCCGACCTTGACGGTCTCGGCCTGCGCGCCGGACAGGGTGGCGGCGAAAAGGGCCGCGGCCAGCAGTGATTGCAAGGTTTTGTGCAGCATCGGAGTTTCCCCTGGAGGCAGGTCTGGCGCGCCGGTCCGAGATCCTGGACGTTCGATTTCGTCCATTTTTGGCGCGCTCTATAATATCGAATAGCGATAAGATAAAATCGCATGTAGATTTTATAATCGCTGTAGAGAAACCCTGTCAATTGCCGTAAATACGCGCTAACCGCTTTTTATTTAAGGGTTTTCCCGGGTTTTAAAAAGAAAGGTGCGAGTAGAATGTTTGGCATCCACCACGTAATTTCCGAGTACAGAACACAATTGGTGTGCAATCTGTACATATCGAACAGAAATTAATCGGACTCGCCTGATCCATGAATCCGGAATCTTCCACGCTGTATGTGCAATCGCTGGCCACGGGTATCGCCGTGCTGGACGCCTTTAACGCTGAGCGGGCCTCCATGAGCCTGCCTGATATCGCGGCAGCCGCGGGTATCTCACGCAGCGCCGCACAGCGCTTCGCCTATACCCTGGAAGCGCTGGGGTTGCTCGACAAAGATCCTTCCAGCAAGCGGTATTCGCTCTCGGCACGCACGCTGGACAATGCCTGTCGCTACCTTGAGTCGCACCCCTTGCTGGATCGCGCCAATCCCTTTCTGCTCGATCTCAATCGCAAGTCGGGGGAAACCGTCAACCTGGCCGAGCCGCTCGGCCTGGACATGATCTTCATCGGCCGTTTTCCCAGCCCGCAGCGTCTGCTGGTGCATATGCCCGTGGGGCGGCGCATTCCGATGTACTGTTCGTCGGCCGGGCGGGTCTATCTGGCCGGCATGAGCGATGAGCAGGCGCACGAAACCCTGCTGGCCAGCGAACGGGTGCGTTACACGCCCAATACCCTGACCGACGTGGACGCCTTGATGCAGCAGGTGCGCGAATCGCGCGAACGCGGCTTTGCCTACTGCAACGAGGAGTACTACCGGGGGGACCTGGCGCTGGCGGTGCCCGTCTACGATCTCAGCAAACGGGTGGTGGCGGGGCTGCAGTTATCCGTGTCGGCGAGCAAATGGACGGTCAGGCGCGCGCTCTCGCGTTTCATACCGTTGATGCAGGAGACGGCGCGGCTGATATCCACCACGCCGCCCACGCCACGCGCGCTGGTGCCGTTTGGCGGCGGCGCGGCGCGCGATCTGCACGCCACGCCGCCAGGCAGCCAGGGTTGAGGCTGCCGGCCGCTTAAGCGGCCGTCTTCTTGGCTGCGGCCTTCTTGGCGGCCGTTTTGGCTGGCGCCTTCTTGGCGGCAGTCTTGGTCGCCGTTTTGGCGGCCGTTTTGGCCGGGGCCTTCTTGGCCGCGGTCTTGGCCGGCGCTTTCTTGGCGGCGGTCTTGGTCGCCGTTTTGGCGGCCGTCTTGGCCCCCGGGCGCGCCGGTTTGTCGCCCCGCGGCTCGAATTCGAAGCCGATCTTGCCGTCCGGCTGCCGTACCAGGAAAGCCTTGAACTTGCGGTTGGTGCGGCTGGAGACAAAACCGTCGAGCAGATCCGTGCGGCCGCCTTCGAGCAGTTTGCTCATCTGCTCGCGCGAGATCTCCTGTTGCAGGATCACCTTGCCCGAACGGAAGTCGCACTGCTTGGCCGGGCCCACCGATTTTTCGCAGACATAGCTCATGCCGTGCTCGAAGACCCGGGCACTGCACTTCGGGCAGGGGCCCACCGGCGTGTGGCCGCTGAAGTCCACCGGCTCGTTGTCTTCTTCGTCATTCTGGCCGAAGTCGAACTCGAGTTTGAACTCGTCGCTGATGCGCAGGATGGCGGCAAAGGGGCGGCCCATCTTGCTGATGAAGCCCTGCAGCGGCCCGATTTCGCGCTTGCTGAGCAGATCCTCGACTTCCGGCAGTTCGAAGGTGCGCCCGCCAGGGTGCTTGCCGATGGAGAAGTCGCACTGCGTGCAGGCAAAACGGCGGTAGTTTTCCTTCACCACGGCGCCGCACTTCGGGCAGGGCGTGGTCAGGGTGGCGTAGTCGCCCGGCACCGTATCGCGTTCGTATTCCTTGGCCCGTTTGACGATCACCTGGGTCATCTGCGCGATCTCGCGCATGAAGGCGTCGCGGTCCAGCGCGCCCTGCTCGATCTGTTTGAGCTTGTGCTCCCAGCCGCCGGTCAGTTCGGGCGAGGTCAGTTCGCTGACATTCAGCCCCGCGAGCAGCGTCATCAACTGGCGCGCCTTGGCGGTGGGCACCAGATCGCGGCCTTCGCGACGCAGGTAGGCCTCGTTGAGCAGGCCTTCGATGATGGCAGCCCGGGTCGCCGGCGTGCCCAGACCGCGTTCGGACATGGCTTCACGCAGTTCTTCGTCGTCGACCAGCTTGCCCGCGCCTTCCATGGCCGACAGCAGGGTCGCTTCGTTGTAGCGCGCGGGCGGCTTGGTGGTCAGGCCTTCGGCGCGTACGTCTTCGGTGCGCACCGTTTCGCCATCGGCCACGGCCACCAGGTTGGCGTCCTCGCCCTGCGCGGCTTTGCCGTAGACGGCCAGCCAGCCCGCTGCGACCAGCACCTTGCCCTCGGTCTTGAAACGGTGGCCCTGCACTTCGGTCAGGCGCGTGGTGACACGGTATTCGGCGGCCGGGAAGAAGACCGCCAGGAAACGCTTGAGCACCAGGTCGTAGATCTTGCCTTCGGCTTCGCTCAGGTCGTGCGGGATCTGCAGCGTCGGGATGATGGCAAAGTGATCGGACACCTTCTTGTTGTCGAAGATGCGGCGGTTGGGCTTGACCCAGTCGTTGCCGACCACGGTGCCGGCGTGCTGCGCCAGGCCGCCCACGGCATTGGAGCCGCCTTCGGCCAGCGCGCGCATCGTCTGGCGCACCGTGTTGATGTAATCCTCGGGCAGATAGCGCGAGTCGGTACGCGGGTAGGTCAGGGCCTTGTGGCGTTCGTACAGGGTCTGCGCCAGCGCCAGGGTCGTCTTGGCTGAGAAGCCGAAGCGACCGTTGGCCTCGCGTTGCAGCGAGGTCAGGTCGTAGAGCGCCGGCGAGAGCTGGGTCGAGGGCTTGGATTCCTCGGTCACGCTGCCGCTCTGGCCACGGCAGGCAGCCACCACGCTCTGGGCGGCTGCCTGCGACCAGAGGCGGGACTCGCGCTTCTCGGGATCGCGTTCGTCTTTCTTGAACTCCGGGTCGATCCAGCGTCCTTCGTACAGGCCGGCAGCGGCGACGAAGGTGGCGTGCACTTCCCAGTAGTCGCGCGGCACGAAGGCGCGGATGCGGTTCTCGCGCTCGGCCACGATGGCCAGCGTCGGCGTCTGCACCCGCCCCACCGGGGTCTTGAAGAAGCCGCCGTCCTTGCTGTTGAAGGCCGTCATGGCGCGCGTGCCGTTGATGCCCACCAGCCAGTCGGCTTCGGCGCGCGAGCGGGCCGCGGCCTCCAGGGGCTTGAGCAGGCTGTCGTCGCGCAGGTTGCCGAAGGCTTCGCGGATGGCGGCCTGGGTCATGGACTGCAGCCACAGACGCTGGATGGGCTTTTTGACCCCGGCGTACTGAATGATGTAACGGAAGATCAGTTCGCCTTCGCGCCCCGCGTCACAGGCGTTGATGATGGAATCGACGTCCTTGCGTTTGGCCAGCCGCACCAGCAGCTTCAGGCGCTCGGCTGATTTCTTGTCGGTCGGACCGAGTTCGAAGGCGGGTGGGATCACGGGCAGATGGGTGAAGCTCCATTTGCCCTTGACCGGATCGTTCGGCGCTACCAGGCTGAGCAAATGTCCGATACTGGAGGCCAGCACGTAACGTTCGCTTTCAAAATAGTCGCCCTCGCGCGCAAAGCCTCCCAAGGCGCGTGATATATCCAGGGCTACCGAGGGCTTCTCGGCAATGATCAGCGTTTTGTTCATGAGTATCCAGTGGCGGTCGACCCGCCCTTAACTAGCGCGGATGATAAGAGGGGAGATTCGCGACATGCAAGTCGGCAGTACTCGACAGGTGGGTTCGGAACTCCACTCATGGCGGCTTTTTCTGGGTCGCGCCACCCTTTGGCTGGCCGTTTTGCTGCTGGGCAGCGGGGTGGTCTGCTGGGTGGCGGCCAACTGGCCCGGCCTGGCGGTTTCCTCTCGTTTCGCCCTGGCCCAAGGGGTGCTGGCCGTCACGGTACTGGTCGGCATCTGGCTGGCATTGCGCCTGCGCGCCGCGCCGGCACAGCGTTTGCAGGCCAGCGGCGCCGTCCTGACGCTGGCCGGCGGGCTCCTGGGAGCGCTGCTGGCTCTGCTGGGCCAGACCTATCAGACAGGGGCCGATACCTGGCAGCTGTTCGCCTGGTGGGCGGTGCTGATGCTGCCCTGGGCCTTGATGGCCGCCAGCCAGCCCTTGTGGATATTGTGGTGCCTGGTCTTCAACCTGGCCTTGGGTCTGTGGGTGGGTGAGCACTTACTATCATGGTGGATGACAGGCTACAGCATGGCGTATCCGGCGTTGGTGATGGCTTTCGCCAATCTGGTGCTGCTGGGTGTCTGGGAAGCGGTGTTGCGGATTGGCCACGGTGCGACCCGGGCCGGTCCCCGCCTGCTGGCGCTGATGGCGCTGGGGTGCCTGATCACGCCCCTGGCTTTCGGCGATCTGTTCTCGGGCGGCCTGGACCAGACCCTGCTGCTGGCCTGGGTCGCCGTCACTGTGGGCATGGGGCTGTTCTATCAGCGCGCCCGGCGTGATCTCGTCATCCTGGCCATGCTTGCCGCCGGGGTGATCTGCGTCTCGATGCGGCTGGTGGGCCAGTGGCTGCTCGAATTGGAGCCGGGGGCCTGGGCTGCCCTGCCCCTGGCGGCGTTGCTGATGGCTGAAGCCGTCTGGGCTGCACGCTGGTTGCACCGTATGGCACATGCCGGCAGCGAAGCAAGCACTCACTCTGAGGCGCATCCGGAGGCGTCGGCCAGCGTCTCGCCGAGGCAGGCCGGCGACGCGCAGCCGCTGCCGGCGGGGCAGTCGCTGGCAGCCGCCCCCTGGTATGTGCAGGGCTTGCTGGGCTTGAGCGCCTGGCTGGCGACGATTCTCTTGCTGGTCTTTCTGGTGGCCTCGGGCATCGTGCGCAGCGAGTCCTCGGCCCTGGTGACCGGGATTTTCGTGGCCGCCGGCGGTGTGATCCTGTTGCGGGCCAGCGACGTGGCTTTCTGGCGCCAGTGCGGCGTAGCCATGGGGTTTGCCGGCCAGCTGCTGATGCTGTTCAGCTTTCTGAACGACACCTCGGTACTGACGGCGAGTGCCTGCGTGGTGCTGATGGCGACCGTTGTCTATGTCGGCGCGCCCGACTGGTTGCTGCGCTTTCTGAGCGCCGGGCTGATCGCCTTCGGGCTGACCGGGCTGGCTTCGTACTTCCTGATGCCGGCCCAGCGCGAGATGTTCGATTCGTGGCTGATGCATGATCTCCTGGACTCGACCTTTCTGTGGCTGCCGGTGGCGGTGCTGGGGGCCTGGGCGACGGCGCTGGCTTTCTTTGCCGAACGGCGCCTGCCGGCGCAGCGCGCGCCTGTGGCGCAGCCGTTGGCCTGGGCGTTTCTGTTTTCGGTCCAGGGCATGGTGTGGCTGGCCGGGGGCGTGGAGGCGGCCCAGTTGCCGCAGCTCTGGCGGTTGCATTCCCTGACCGCCGTATTGCACGTGGCCGGCGCCGCCCTGCCGGCCGTGGTGGCGTTCTGCCTGCTGTGGCCCCGGCGTGCCGTGCTGACGCCGGCCGTGGTCTGGGTCACGCCGCTGGCATTGCTGGGCCTGGCGATCTTCTGGCTGCCCAGCCCCGGCATCGCCTTCGCCCTGGCCTGGTTGCTGCTGGGCTTCGGTCTGGACAAGCCACGTCTGGTCATCTTCGGCATTGCGGCCGGGCTGATCTACCTGGTGCAGTATTACTACCAGCTGGAAGTGCCGCTGTTGCAGAAGGCCTTCTGGTTGCTGACGGCGGCGGCGCTGGTGTTCGCCCTGCGCATCCTGGTGTGGCTGCTGCCCCACCTGACGCACACGGCCGGCCAGCCGGCCGGGCCGCGCGCGCCGGCCGCGCCCGTGGTGCGTCAGCGCATGGCGGTGGTGCTGGGCGGGCTGGTGCTGGTGCTGGGCGTGTGCAACGTCACGATCTATCAGCGCGAGCAGGTGCTGGCGCAAGGCGAGGTGATGATCCTGGAGCTGGCGCCGGTCGATCCGCGCTCGCTGATGCAGGGCGACTACATGGCCCTGCGGTTCGGTGCGGCCAATTTCGTGGCCGAGCAGCGCGACTCGCAACGCGGCGACGCCGCGCTCGATGGTTATCTGGTGCTCGCCAAGGATGCCGAGGGCGTGGCGCGCCCCCTGCGCCTGCAGGCCGAGCCGACGCCGCTGGCTCCCGGCGAGCAGGCCCTGCGCTACCGGGTGCGCCAGGACGGCGTGCGCCTGATTACCAATGCCTATTTCTTCCCGGAGGGCCAGGGGGAGCATTTCGCCCGCGCCCGTTACGGCGAAATCCGGCTGGATGGTCAGGGCACCGGCCTGCTGGCCCGCATGCTGGATGCGCAGCGCCAGCCGCTATAGCGGATGGGCCCGTGCCCATATCCCGGTGGCGGCCGTCAGGAAGGCGTCGACCTGCGTCTGCGGCAGGTCGGCAAACCCCAATGCCCGCCAGGCGGCCTGCAAGGCCGCCAGCGGCCGCTGGGTGTCCAGGGGTGGGGCATGGTTCTGCTTGGACAGTTTCAGGCCCGTACGGGGGTCTGTGACCAGCGGCACGTGCATCACGCGCGGCAGGGGCAGCCCCAGGCAGCGCGCCAGCACATGTTGCCGGGCGGTCGAGCCCAGCAGATCGGCGCCGCGTACGATGTCGGTGACGCCCTGGGCGGCGTCATCGACCACCACGGCCAGCTGATAGGCCCACAGGCCATCGGCCCGGCGCAGCACGAAATCCCCCACCGCCTGGGCGACATCCTGGCTTTGCGGGCCCAGCCAGCGATCTTCGAAGGTTTCGATGCCGGCTGGCACGCGCAAGCGCCAGGCGCGCGCCGTGCGCCCCGGCGCCAGGCCATGGCGGCAAGTGCCCGGATAGGGGCGCTCGCCGTCCGGGCCGGCCGGCCCGCGCAGAGCCGAGTCGGTGATTTCACGCCGGGTGCAGCCGCAGCCGTAGACCAGGCCGGCGGCCTGCAGGGTGTGGAGTGCCTGCAGATAGGCAGCATCGCGCTGTGACTGCCACAGCACCTCGCCTTCCCAGTGCAAGCCCAGTGACTGGAGCTGCTGCATGATCACGCGATCGGCGCCCGGTACGGCGCGCGGCTTGTCCACGTCTTCGATGCGCAGCAGCCAGCGCCCGCCGTGCGCGCGCGCATCCAGCCAGCTGGCCAATGCCGCCACCAGCGAGCCGGCATGCAGCGGCCCGCTGGGGCTGGGAGCGAATCGACCGATGTAATTCACGGGAGGCGGAGCGCGGCCAACGGCCGCCTCGCGGGGGCCGTTGGCCGCTTGGGATCAGTGCAGACGGCGGGATTCTTCGTCGTCGAGCAGTTCTTCGAGAACCAGATTGTCGATCTCGGCCTCCTGGCTCCAGAGCACCATGAGGGCGACGATCTTGATCTTGGACAGCGATACCGGCGCTTCGGGCGAGGCCAGGGCGCGATCGATCACGATCTCGCGCAACGGCGCAGGCAGCACGCCGGCGGATTCGAGAAAGGTGATGAAGCCGATGGATTCGGTGCCCAGTTGCTGGTATTCGGCGTCGGTATAGGCGCGGAACCCGGAGGCGGGGGATTGGGCAAGCTCGACGCAGCGCTCGGTGGTTTCGGCCAGGCCGTACAACCAACCCAGTGCATCGTCGATGTCTTCGTTTTCGAATCCCGCAGCGGCAAGCCGCTTGGCCAGGACATCGGCAGCGGGACAGGCTTGCGGCGTGTAGTAGTTTTCGAACAGATAAACCAGGATATCGAACATATGGCGCAATAGTTGCCAGTGAGCCCAGTCTGCCCGTAAATCGGCAGCCCAGCAAACCTGATTTTACTGTACGCGGAACAGTGCCTTTGAGCAACCTTGGACATCGTGGGGCCTTAGGCAAGAAAAAGCCCCCGCGCAGGGCGCGGGGGCGGATACGGCAACGCGGGTGATCAGGCCGCGCGTGGCGCGACGGGGCCGCCCCGTTTCTGCCACTGATGGATGAAGGCCGGAATGCAGATGGCCAGGCCGATCAGGCCGCTGGTGGCCCCGGGCACGATGGCCAGCAGCGCGCCGATCAGGAACAGCCAGCGTTCCCAGCCCTGCATGTTGGTCAGGAAATAGCGCGAGAATGCGGCCGACAGCAGCACCAGGCCCACCATGCAGCCGATCATCGTCACCCAGAAGTCCTGCCAGGTGAAGCCCTGCACCGAAATCAGCAGCGCCGGCGAGAAGACGAACACGAACGGCACGATCAGCTTGGTGATGCCCAGCCGGAAGGCCGTCAGGCTGGTCTTGAGCGGATCGCTGCCGGCCATGCCGGCAGCCGCATAGGCGGCCAGCGCCACCGGTGGCGTGATGTCGGCCAGGATGCCGAAATAGAACACGAAGAAGTGCGCCGCGATCGGCTCCACGCCCAGCTGCACCAGGGTCGGTGCGGCCACGGCCACCATGATCAGGTAGTTGGCGGTGGTGGGGACGCCGCAGCCCATCAGCACGCACACCAGGCCGGTCATGATGAGCGCTGCGACCAGGGTCAGCGCCTGCGGGTTGGCCAGCATGTCGGGCAGCAGGCTGCTCACGCTGCCGGCGACCGACTGGGCGGCCGAGATCACGATGTACGAGATCTTGAAGCCGACGCCGGTCAGCGTCACCACGCCGATCACCAGGCCCACGGTGCCGGCTGCCGCGCCCACTGCCAGGGCGTACTTGGCGCCAGTTTCGAAGGCATCGTACAGATCGCGCCAATGCAGGCGCTGGAAGGGGTTGAGCAGGCCCACCACGATGCAGCCCGTGATGCCGGCGAAGGCCGCCAGGTAGGGCGTGCGGCCGCTGGCCAGCACGGCGATCAGCATCACCAGCGGGATCAGCGTGGGCCAGCGTTTCTTGAACGAGGCCTTGAGCTTGGGCATTTCCTCCTCGGTCAGCCCGCGCAGGCCTTCGCGCTTGGCCTCGAAGTGCACCTGCATGAACATGCCGAAGAAATACAGCAGGGCCGGAGCGATGCCGGCAATGGCGATCTGCTGGTAGGGGATGCCGAGGAACTCGATCATCAGGAAGGCCGCCGCGCCCATGATGGGAGGGGTGATCTGACCACCGGTGCTGGAGGCGGCCTCCACGCCGGCCGCGAAGTGCCTCGGGTAGCCGACACGGATCATGGCCGGAATCGTGAGCGAGCCCACCGTGACGGCGTTGGCGACCGACGAGCCGGACAGCATGCCGAACATGGCCGACCCGAACACCGACACCTTGGCCGGACCGCCGGCATAGCGTCCGGCGATGCTCGAGGCCACGTCCAGGAACAACTGGCCCAGGCCGATGCGGGTGGCCAGCACGCCGAACAGCACGAAGTGGAACACATAGGTCGCCACCACGCCCACCGCCACGCCGTAGACGCCCTGGCTGGTCAGGTACATGTGGTTGACGATCTGCGACCACGAACTGCCGGCGTGCTTGAGCAGGCCCGGGAAGTACTGCCCGAAGGCCGCATAGGCGAGGAATACCAGCGCGATCACCGGCAGCGGCCAGCCCATCGCCCGGCGCGTGCCTTCCAGCAGGCCGACGATGAGGATGGTGCCCATGGCCACGTCCATCGGCATGGGGTCGCCGACCCGGTAGGCCAGGTCGTCGAAAATATAGGGGATGTACAGCACGCTGACGGCCAGCACGATGGCAATGAGCCAGTCGTACAGCGGCACGCCGCCCGGAGAGAGCCAGGTGGACTTCGGTTCGCGGCGGTAGTGCGCCTTGCTGAAACCGAACACCAGGAAAATCAGGCTCAGCACGAAAGCCAGGTGCACGCCCCGATGGGTCGACTCTCGCAGCAGGCCGAAGCCGGCGGTGTAGTAATGGAAGATCGACAGCGTCACCAGCAGGAAAGACACCACCGCAGTGGCGGTTCTGTCCAGCGGTCGGAAGCGGATCTCGGCATCGTAACGCTCAGCCAATTGCTGGGTTTTATCGTGGTCTATTTGCATCGCCGGTACTCGAAGGCGGGGGTCGCCCGCCGGATAAATACAGGGCCACGGCACGCTGTGGGCATGCCGTGGCCTTTCCTTGGCGCCCTGTTTTGCAGGCGTTTACTTCAGCAGACCGTTTTCTTTGTAGTACTTCTCGGCGCCCGGGTGGAATGGGATGCCGGCGCCCTTAACGGCGTTTTCCTTGGTGATCAGCTTGCCCTTGGTGTGGCCGGCGGCCAATGCCTTCTGGGTGGGTTCGCTGTACATGCCCTTGACGACTTCGTAGATGACTTCATCGGGCAGTTTGGCCGAGGTCACCAGTTGGGCGTTGACCGAGATGGTCGGCACTTCGCCCACGCCCTGGTAGGTGTTGGCCGGGATCAGGTCGGTGGTGAAGAACTGCTGTTCGCCGCGCAGCTTGTCGATCTCGGGGCCGACCAGCGGCACGATCTCGATGCCTGCGCCGCTGGAGGCCAGCTCGGCAATGGCGCCAGCCGGCGCGCCGCCCACGAAGAAGAAAGCGTCCAGGCCGCCGTCCTTGATCTTTTCGCCGGCCTGGTTGGGCTTGAGGTATTCGGCCTTGATGTCCTTGTCGGTCATGCCATAGGCGCCCAGGATCATGCGCACGTCGACCAGGGTGCCCGAGCCGGGTTCGTCCATGGACACGCGCTTGCCGCGCAGATCGGCCACCGATTTGATGCCGGCGCCCTTGCGCGCCACCAGGTGGATGCTTTCCGGATAGAGCGTGGCGATCAGGCGCAGGTCTTCGATCTTGGGCTTGCCTTCGAAGGTGCCCGTGCCGTTGTGGGCCCAGTAGGCCACGTCGGATTGCGTGAAACCGGCTTCGAACGAGCCGCCCTTGATGCCATTGATGTTCGCCACCGAACCATTGGAGGCGGCGGCCGTGGCGATCAGCTTGCCCGGCTGCGAGACGTTGTTGGCGATCATGCCGCCGATGGGGTAGTAGGTGCCAGCGGTGCCGCCGGTGCCGATGCGGAAGAATTGCTGGGCGTTGGCCGAGGTGGCGGCGCCGGCCACGGCAACCGCCAGGGTGAGGGTCTTGATCCAGGTTTTGAGGGACATGACTGCTTCTCCGTGTCAGAAAGGGCGTTCGGTAGGACGACCTCTTAGAATATAAAGTGTGTCATGCGGGGATTGCTTCGCCAATCTCCCCGGGGGTATGGTTTACCTGGGGGGCATGCTGCCCCAAGGTTATGACTGCCCTTGTTTTGGTTATGGATCGGGCCGATCCTCGGAGCCTACGCTGGTGACCACACGTCAATCCCACCTTTCGAACAGCCTGACCCTGCCCGAGCCTGCTCAGCCCGGGCAGCCGCTGGCGCAGGTCGACACGCCCAGCCTGGTGCTGGATCTGGATGTCTTCGAGGCCAATCTGGCCGCCATGCAGCACTGGGCCGATCGTCATGGCGTGGCCCTGCGCCCGCATGCCAAGGCCCACAAATGTCCCGAAGTGGCGCGTCGCCAGATCGCGCTGGGGGCTCGTGGCATCTGCTGCCAGAAGGTCAGCGAGGCGCTGCCCTTCCTGGAGGCGGGCATCCGCGACATCCACATCAGCAACGAGGTGGTCGGGCCGGCCAAGCTGGCCTTGCTGGCGCAGATCGCCGCCCAGGCCGATGTCAGCGTGTGCGTCGACAACATGGACAACCTGCAGGCGCTGGCCGCTGCCATGGCGCAGGCCGGCGCGCGCATCACGGTGCTGGTCGAGGTGGACGTCGGCCAGGGTCGTTGCGGCGTGACCGACGACCATGACGTGCTGGCCCTGGCGCGCGCGGCCGAGGCCGCGCAGGGCCTGCGCTTCGGTGGGCTGCAGGCCTATCACGGCACCGTGCAGCATATCCGCGATCATGCCGAACGCGCGGCGCGCAGCGCCCAGGCGGCGGCACGCGCGGCCGGCTATGCTTCCCTGCTGCGCGCCCATGGCATCACCTGCGAGCGCATCACCGGCAGTGGCACCGGCAGCGCCGAATTCGACGCCCCCAGCGGCGTCTACACCGAGTTGCAGCCCGGCTCGTATGCCTTCATGGATGGGGATTACGGCGCCAATGAGTGGTCGGGCCAGCAGGTGTTCGGCAACAGCCTGTTCCTGCTCTCGACCGTCATGAGCTGCCCGGCCCCCGGGCGTGCGGTGCTGGATGCGGGCCTGAAGTCCACCACGGTCGAATGCGGCCCGCCGCGGCTGCATGGCCGCCCCGGCCTGACCTACCTGGCCGCCAACGACGAGCACGGCATTGTCTCGGTCGAAGCGCAGGCCGAGGCGCCTGCTCTGGGCGAGGTCCTGGCGCTGGTGGTCTCGCACGTGGATCCCACCTTCAACCTGCATGACACGCTGGTGACCTACCGCGATGGCGTGGTCGCCGAGCTCTGGCCCATCGCCGCGCGCGGCCTGAGCCGCTGATTGCCCTGCCCCCTGGAGGCCGCAGCGGCTGCCGCTGCGGCGTCTGCGCCACGTTCGGCCGCGCAAGCTGCGGATTCCGGGTGGGGAGGTGCTAAATTCATTGTTTCCTAATCCCTTCTTTTTTTCCCACCTGTTTATTTTTGCGGAACCGCCATGGAATTCAGCCAGTTCAGTGTCAACACCCTCATGGAGATCACCTCCCGTCCGGACCTCGTGTTCGTGCGCGGCCAGGGATCCTGGCTGGAGGATCACGCGGGTAAGCGATACCTGGATTTCATCCAGGGCTGGGCGGTCAATGCGCTGGGCCACAGCGCTCCGGAAATGCAGCGCGCCATCATCGAGCAGTCCTCGCAGCTGATGAATCCGTCGCCGGCCTTCTACAACGTGCCCTCGCTGCAGCTGGCCAAGCGCCTGACGCAGGCGTCGATCTTCGATCGCGTGTTCTTTGCCAACAGCGGCGCCGAGGCCAACGAAGGCGCCATCAAGCTGGCGCGCAAGTGGGGCCGCGTGCATCGCAACGGCGCCTACAAGATCATCACCATGAACCACAGCTTCCATGGCCGCACGCTGGCGACCATGTCGGCATCGGGCAAGGCGGGCTGGGACACCATGTTCGCGCCCCAGGTCGATGGTTTCCCCAAGGCGACCCTGAACGACCTGGAATCGGTGCGTGCCCTGATCGACGCCCAGACCGTGGCCATCATGCTGGAGCCGGTCCAGGGCGAGGGCGGCGTGCTGCCGGCCACGCAGGAATTCATGCAGGGTCTGCGCGCGCTGGCCGACGAACATGGCCTGCTGCTAATCGTCGATGAGGTGCAGACCGGCATGGGCCGCACCGGCACCATGTTCGCCTACCAGCAGTTCGGTGTCGAACCCGACATCATGACGCTGGGCAAGGGGATCGGCGGTGGCGTGCCGCTGGCGGCCCTGATGGCGCGCGAGTCCGCCAGCGTCTTCTCGCATGGCGAGCAAGGCGGCACCTACAACGGCAACCCGCTGTGCACGGCGGTCGGCGTGGCGGTGTTCGATGTGCTGGCCGGCGATGGCTTCATGGCCTCGGTGAACCAGCGCGCCCAGCAACTGTCCGAAGGCCTGCAGATGCTGGCCGACAAATACGGTCTGCCGGGCGAGCGCGGCATGGGGCTGCTGCGTGCGCTGTGCCTGGATGGCGACTATGGTCCCGCGCTGGTCGAGGCCGCCCGTGTCCAGGAGCCCAACGGCCTGCTGCTGAACGCGCCGCGTCCCAACCTGCTGCGTTTCATGCCGGCGCTGAACGTGAGCGAAGCCGATACGCAGACCATGCTGGAGCAGCTCGATGCGCTGATCCAGCAAGTGCGCGACTGAACCCTTTCGCCGCTGCCCTGATGCACAACAGCCGCCTGCTGGCGGCTGTTGTCTTTTCTGCCACTGTTTAACGGAGATTGCATGTCCACGCCCGAAGCCTTTCGTCCCGGGGTCTACCGCCATTACAAAGGCCAGCACTATCTCGCGCTGGGCCTGGCCCGCGCCGATGAAACCGATGAGGTGGTGGTGGTCTATGTGCGGCTGTATCCGCGCGACGGCCTGCCCATGAATACCCGCTTGCTGCGGATCTGGAATGAGACGGTACAGACGCCGCACGGACCGCAGCCCCGCTTCGCCTATGTGGGGCCGGCCAGCCCGGCGGCCTGACCGGGCGGCCCGGCATGTGCCGGGCCGTGGACCGGATCAGGCCGACTCGTTCTCACCGAGCGCGATCAGCGCCACGCCCTCGGCGACCTGATCGCCCACGGCGTAGCGCAGTTCGGCGACCACGCCAGCCGACGGGGCGGTGATGGTGTGTTCCATCTTCATGGCTTCCATGACCAGCAGGGCCTGGCCTTTCTCGACGGCCTGGCCCACGGCCACAGCGATCGAGATGATCTTGCCTGGCATGGGGGCGGTCAGCCCGCCGCCATGGCCTTCGTGGCTTTCCCCGGCATGGGTGTCCAGGCGCTCCAGCACGGTGGCTGCGCCGTCCTGCAGCACATGGGCGCGATCACCCTGCAGCACCACGGTGCCGCGCACATCGCGTCCGTCGATCACCAGGCGCAGCTCCCAGGCCTGGGCGCCGGCCGCGCCGGGACCGGCCTGCCAGGCCAGCGTGACGCGGGTGTCATCGAGCTGCAAGGCCCAGCCTTGCGCATCGCGTGCTAGCGTGACTTCGCGACGTGTTTCCTGGTCTTGCCAGGGCAGCATGCGGTGATAACGTCCGCCCAGTCGCCAGCCATCGCAGGCTGACCAGGGATCGGCCTGATGGCCGGCGCCGCGCTGGGTGTCGCGCGTGAGCCCTTGTTGCGCGAGCACCGCCACGCTGGCCAAGGCCAGCGTCTGCAGGCTGGCGGCAGGCGGCGGCGGCAGCAGCGTGGCACGCTGGCGTTCGATCAGGCCGGTGTCCAGGTCGGCGCTGGCGAAGGCCGTGTCATTCATCAGCCGGGTGAGGAAGGCGACGTTGGTCTGCACGCCCACGGCCTGGGTCTGGGCCAGCGCCTGCACCATGCGCGCGCGCGCCTGTTCGCGATCGGCGCCGCGCACGATGAGCTTGGCGATCATCGGGTCATAGAACGGCGTGATGGTGTCGCCCATGCGCACGCCGCCGTCGACCCGGATGTCGCCGTTGGCGAAGGCCGTGTGCGGCGGCAGCGCCAGGTAGGCCAGCGTGCCGATGGAAGGCAGAAAGCCCTTGTCGGGGTTCTCGGCATAGATGCGTGCTTCGATGGCATGGCCATCGAGGCGCAGTGCCTCCTGTGTCAGCGGCAGGCGCTCGCCGGCGGCCACGCGCAACTGCCACTCGACCAGATCCAGGCCGGTGATCATTTCGGTGACCGGATGCTCGACCTGCAGCCGGGTGTTCATTTCCATGAAGTAGAAGCGGCCGTCGGGTTCGGCAATGAACTCGACCGTGCCGGCGCCGACATAGCCGACGGCGCGGGCGGCGGCCACCGCCGCCTCGCCCATGGCCTGGCGGCGCTCGGGCGTCATGCCGGGCGCGGGGGCTTCCTCGATGACCTTCTGGTGGCGGCGCTGCACCGAGCAGTCGCGTTCGAACAGGTAGACGCACTGACCGTGGCTGTCGGCGAAGACCTGGATCTCGATGTGGCGCGGTTTCTGCAGATAGCGCTCGATCAGTACGCGGTCATCGCCGAAGCTGGCGCTGGCCTCGCGCTGGCAGGAGGCCAGCGCATCCAGGAACTCGGCGCTGGAGGCCACCACGCGCATGCCCTTGCCGCCGCCGCCGGCGCTGGCCTTGATCAGCACCGGATAGCCGATCTTGTCGGCCTCGGCATGCAGGAAGGCCGGCTCCTGGCGCTCGCCGTGATAGCCCGGCACCAGCGGCACGCCGGCCTGCTCCATGAGGGCCTTGGCGGCCGATTTGCTGCCCATGGCGGCGATCGCAGAGGCCGGCGGGCCGACAAAGACGATGCCGGCCTGGGCAGCCGCCTGGGCAAACCCTTCGTTTTCCGACAGGAAGCCGTAGCCGGGATGGATGGCTTGCGCGCCGGTGGCGCGGGCGGCCTGCAGGATGGCATCGGCGCGCAGGTAGCTGGCGCGCGGCTCGGGCCCGCCGATATGCACCGCCGTGTCGCAGGCAGCGACATGGCGGGCGTCGGCGTCGGCGTCGGAATACACCGCGACCGTGCGCATGCCGAGACGGCGGGCGGTGGCGGCGACGCGGCAGGCGATCTCGCCGCGGTTGGCAATCAGAAGCGTGGTGAACACGGACGGCTCCTTGGGCGCGGCTGGGCTTACATGCGGAACACGCCGAAACGCGTGTCCTCGATGGGGGCGTTCAGGGCGGCCGACAGGGCCAGCCCGAGGACGCGGCGTGTATCGGCCGGCGCGATGATGCCGTCGTCCCACAGACGCGCGGTGGCGTAATAGGGATGACCTTCGCGCTCGTACTGGTCGCGGATGGGGGCCTTGAAGGCTTCTTCCTCGTCGGCGCTCCAGGGTTGGCCGCGGGCCTGCAGGCCGTCGCGCTTGACCGTGGCCAGCACGCTGGCGGCCTGCTCGCCGCCCATCACGGAGATGCGGGCGTTGGGCCACATGAACATCAGGCGCGGCGAGTAGGCGCGCCCGCACATGCCGTAGTTGCCGGCGCCGAACGAGCCGCCGATCAGCACGGTGAACTTGGGCACATTGGCTGTGGCCACGGCCGTCACCATCTTGGCGCCGTGGCGCGCGATGCCTTCGTTCTCGTACTTGCGGCCCACCATGAAGCCGGTGATGTTCTGCAGGAACACCAGCGGGATCTTGCGCTGGGCGCACAGCTCGATGAAGTGCGCGCCCTTCTGGGCGGACTCGGAAAACAGGATGCCGTTATTGGCCACGATGCCCACCGGCATGCCGTGGATGTGAGCAAAGCCGGTGACCAGCGTGGTGCCGTAGCGGGCCTTGAATTCGTCGAACTCCGAGCCGTCGACGATGCGCGCGATGACCTCGCGCACGTCGAAGGGCTTGCGCGTGTCGGCCGGGATGATGCCGTTGAGCTCGGCCGGGTCGTAGCGCGGCTCGCGCGGCTCGGCCAGCGCCAGCGGCTGGGGTTTCTTGCGGTTCAGGCGCGCCACGGCATTGCGCGCCAGCTGCAGCGCATGCCGGTCGTCGGCAGCCAGATGGTCGGCCACGCCCGACAGCCGTGTGTGCACATCGCCGCCGCCGAGGTCTTCGGCGCTGACCTCTTCGCCGGTGGCGGCCTTCACCAGTGGCGGGCCGCCCAGGAAGATGGTGCCCTGGTTCTTGACGATGATGGACTCGTCGCTCATGGCTGGCACATAGGCGCCGCCGGCCGTGCAGGAACCCATCACCACGGCGATCTGCGCGATGCCGCGCGAGGACATCACCGCCTGGTTGTAGAAGATGCGGCCGAAGTGATCGCGATCGGGGAAGACCTCGTCCTGGCGCGGCAGGTTGGCGCCGCCGGAGTCGACCAGATAAATGCAGGGCAGATGGTTCTGCTCGGCGATTTCCTGGGCGCGCAGGTGTTTCTTGACCGTCAGCGGATAGTAGGTGCCGCCCTTGACGGTGGCGTCATTGCAGACGATGACGCATTCGGTGCCGGCCACGCGGCCGATGCCGGTGATGATGCCGGCCGCCGGCGCTTCGCCATCGTACATGCCATGGGCCGCCATCGGCGACAGTTCCAGGAAGGGGCTGCCCGGATCGATGAGCTGTTCGACGCGCTCGCGCGGCAGCAATTTGCCGCGCGCCACATGCTTGGCGCGGGCGGCCTCGTTGCCGCCCTGGGCGGTTTCGGTCAGTTGGCGGTCGAGGTCGTCGAGCACCGTCTGCATGGCGCGGGCGTTCTCGGCGAAATCGGCGCCGCGCGTATCGATGCGGGATTCGATGATGGGCATGGCCGTCCTGGCAGGTTTGCAATGACTGGCGCGCCGCAGGCGCGGGCGCCGGGAATGGGGCGGGCCTGGCGGCCCGGATGGCAGCCCCGGGCCGCCAGGCCCGGGGCGCTGCCGCTTACAGCATTTCGATGGCCATGGCCACGGCTTCGCCGCCGCCGATGCACAGCGTGGCGACGCCCTTCTTGCCGCCCTGCTGGCGCAGCGCGCCGATCAGGGTGGTGACCAGCCGGGCGCCCGAGGCGCCGATGGGGTGGCCCAGGGCGGTGGCGCCGCCATGCACGTTGACCTTGTCGCGCGGCAGATCGAAGTCCTTCATGGCGGCCATGGTGACCACGGCAAAGGCTTCGTTGATTTCGTACAGGTCCACGTCGCTGGCCTTCCAGCCCGTCTTGGCGAACAGGTTCTTGAGCGCGCCGACCGGTGCGGTGGTGAACCATGCCGGCTCTTGCGAATGCTGGGCATGGGCCACGATGCGGGCCAGCGGCTTGAGGCCGAGCTTCTCGGCGGTGGAGGCGCGCATCATCACCATGGCGGCCGCGCCGTCGGAGATCGACGAGGCGTTGGCGGCGGTGACGGTGCCATCCTTCTTGAAGGCGGGCTTGAGCGTGGGGATCTTCTCCGGCATGGCCTTGAGGGGGGCTTCGTCAGTGTCGATCACGGTGTCGCCCTTGCGCCCGGCGACCGTCACGGGGGTGATTTCCCACTTGAAGCTGCCGTCTTCGATGGCGGCGCGGGCGCGGCGCAGCGACTCCAGCGCATAGGCGTCCTGGTCTTCGCGGCTGAAGGCGTATTTCTCGGCGCAGTCTTCGGCGAACACGCCCATGGCCGTGCCGCGGGCATACGCGTCTTCCAGGCCGTCCAGGGCCATGTGGTCATAAACGGTGTTGTGGCCGTAGCGATAGCCCTGGCGACCCTTGAGCAGCAGGTAGGGGGCGTTGCTCATGCTTTCCTGGCCCCCGGCGACAACCACGTCGGTGGTGCCGGCGGCGAGCATGTCGTGGCCGAACATGGCGGCCTTCAGGCCCGAGCCGCAGACCTTGTGGATGGTCGTGCAGCTCACGCCCAGCGGCAGGCCGGCGCCCAGCGCTGCCTGGCGCGCCGGGGCCTGGCCCTGGCCAGCCTGCAGCACGTTGCCCATGATGACTTCATTGACCTGCTCGGGCTTGATGCCGGCGCGCTCGACGGCAGCCTTGATGGCGATGGCGCCCAGCTCGTGGGCGGCCAGGCCGGACAGGCTGCCCAGCATGCCACCCATGGGCGTGCGGGCAACGGAAACGATGACGATAGGATCGGACATGAGTAGCTCCTTGATGTCGGGACAGGGCGAGTTGACCCGGAACGGCCGGGTCCTGACGGTATCGTAAAAGAAAAGCGGCCTGTCCCCGTATGCCGGCGGCGGGCCTCAGGCGGTTTCGTTGAACAACTCGCGACCGATCAGCATGCGGCGGATCTCGCTGGTGCCAGCGCCGATTTCATACAGTTTGGCGTCGCGCCAGAGGCGGCCCACCGGATATTCGTTGATGTAGCCATTGCCGCCCAGCAGCTGGATGCCTTCGCCGGCCATCCAGGTGGCGCGTTCGGCGGTGTACAGAATCAGCGCGGCGCAGTCCTTGCGCACCTGGCGCACGTGTTCGCGGCCCAGGCGGTCCAGGTTCTTGCCGACCGTGTAGCAGAAGGCGCGGCTGGCCTGCAGCGTGGTGTACAGATCGGCCATCTTGCCCTGGATGAGCTGGAATTCGCCGATCGCCTGGCCAAACTGCTTGCGATCGTGCACATAGGGCACGGCCACGTCCATGACGGCCTGCATGATGCCCAGCGGGCCGCCCGACAGGACGGCGCGTTCGTAGTCCAGGCCGCTCATCAGCACGCGCACGCCGCCGTTGACCTGGCCCAGCACGTTCTCCTCGGGCACTTCGCAGTCTTCGAAGACCAGTTCGCCGGTATGGCTGCCGCGCATGCCGAGCTTGTCCAGCTTCTGCGCCACCGAGAAACCATGGAAACCCTTCTCGACCAGAAAGGCGGTGATGCCGCGCTGGTGCGCCTCGGGGTCGGTCTTGGCGTAGACCACCAGGGTATCGGCATCCGGGCCGTTGGTGATCCACATCTTGCTGCCGTTGAGCACGTAGCGGTCGCCCTTCTTCTCGGCCCGCAGGCGCATGCTCACCACATCGGAGCCGGCGCCCGGCTCGCTCATGGCCAGCGCGCCGACGTGTTCGCCGGAGATCAGTTTGGGCAGGTACTTGGCTTTCTGCGCCTCGGTGCCATTGCGGAAGATCTGGTTGACGCACAGGTTGGAGTGAGCGCCATAGGACAGGCCGATAGAGGCGCTGGCCCGCGAGATTTCTTCCATCACCAGCATGTGAGCCAGATAGCCCATGTTGGTGCCGCCATATTCCTCGCTGACGGTCATGCCCAGCACGCCCAGCTCGCCAAACTTGCGCCACAGGTCCATGGGGAATTGATCGTCGCGATCGACTTCGGCGGCGCGTGGGGCAATTTCGCTCAGGGCGAAACTGCGCACGGCGTCGCGCAGCATATCCAGGTCTTCGCCCAGATCGAAATTCAGGCCGGGAAGATTCATCGCCATCTCCGTGTGAGTAAGTGCTCGCTGGTTGGGCCGCCTGGGGCGGTCGCCCACGCCTGCCTGCGGCAGGCAAAGGTGCAGCGGTGATATTACGTTTACGTAAACGTAAAGATCAGTCGGGTTTTCCCTAGTCGATGCCCGCCCTGGCTGATTTTGGCGCGTGTAAGATCAATCGCTATCTGTAGTCCTATTCGTTGAGGGAAAGCCAATCATGGTCGAGCTAAGCGATCTCGATGCAATCGTCGCATTGCGTCGCGATATTCACGCGCATCCGGAACTTTGCTACGAGGAGCACCGCACGGCGGCCCTGGTGGCCGATACGCTGCGCAACTGGGGCATCGAAGCGCATACCGGCATCGCCAAGACGGGCGTGGTCGGGGTGCTCAAGCTGGGTGAGTCGGACCGCGCCATCATGCTGCGCGCCGACATGGACGGCCTGCCCATGCAGGAAGAGAACCAGTTTGCCCACCGCTCGCGGCATGACGGCAAGATGCATGGCTGCGGCCATGACGGCCATACGGCCATGCTGCTGGCGGCAGCACGCCACCTGAAGCAGCATGGCGGTTTCGACGGCACGGTGTACTTCACCTTCCAGCCGGCCGAAGAAGGCGGCGCAGGTGCGCGCGCGATGATCCAGGATGGCCTTTTCGACCGTTTTCCCTGTGAAGCGGTGTTCGGCATGCACAACTGGCCCGGCATCGAGGCCGGCGCCTTTGGCGTGTGCGCCGGCCCGATGATGGCCGCGGCCAATGGCTTTCGCATCACCGTCACCGGCAAGGGCGGCCATGCGGCCGCGCCGCAGGATTGCGCCGATCCGGTGCCCGCGCTGCTGGCCATCGGCCAGAGCCTGCAGACCATCCTCACGCGCAGCAAGCGCCCGCTGGATGCGGCAGTGCTTTCCATCACACAGATCCAGGGGGGCGGTCCGGTCATCAACGTGATTCCCGACAGCGCCTGGCTGGGTGGCTCGGTGCGGGCCTACCGCGCCGAAGTGGTGGACCTGATCGAGCGCCGCATGCACGAGATCGCCAGCAACATTGCCGCAGCCCATGGCTGTCGGGCCGAGGTGCACTTCGAGCGGCGCTATCCGGCCCTCGTCAATACCGAGGCCGAGACGGCCTTCTGTCTGGATGTCATGCGTGAAGTGGCCGGCCCCGGGCATGCCGGTGTGATCGAGCCGGTGATGGCCTCGGAAGACTTCGCCTTCATGCTGCAGGAAAAGCCGGGCTGCTATGTCTTCATCGGCAACGGCGATGGCGAGCACCGCATGGGCGGGCATGGCCTGGGCCCGTGCAATCTGCACAACGGCAGCTACGACTTCAATGACGCCCTGATCGCCCCGGGCGCTTCCTATTGGGTCCGCCTGGTACAGCGTTACCTGGCCTGAGTCTTTCTGAGAGCAAGTGCCGGCCGCCGCTTTCAGGCGGCCGGGCAAGAGGAGCAAGCATGCAGTTCAAATCGTGGTTCACCCTGGCAGCCCTGGGCGCGGTGATGGTCGCCGGTGCGGCCCAGGCGCAGGACTGGCCCGGCGCCAAGCCCGTTACCCTGGTCGTTCCCTATACCGCAGGCGGCACGGCCGACGCCGTCGGCCGGCGCCTGAGCGATGTGTTGCGCAAGGAAACCGGCGCGACCGTGATCGTCGAAAACCGTCCCGGCGCCGGCGCCGGATTGGGCACGGATTTCGTGGCGCGCTCGCCGGCTGACGGGCATACCCTGTTGCTGGCCTCGACCAGCCCGCTCACCATCCTGCCGCATCTGCGCAAAACCAACTATGACCCGCTCAAGGATCTGGAGCCGCTGGCCAGTGTCGCGGTCGCCCCTGTGGCGGTGCTGGGCACCAAGGCGCTGCAAGCCAAGGATTTCGCCGGCCTGATCGACTATGCCCGCAACCATCCGGAAGCGGTGCGTTTCGGCACGCCCGGTTCGGGGTCGGTGGCCCATGTGGGCATGGCCTCCCTGACCGCTGCGACCAAGACCTTCATGACGCACGTGCCCTACCGGGGCAACAGCCAGGCCCTGACCGACGGCCTGGGCGGGACGATCGAGCTGCTGGCCATCAATAGCGACGTGGCCCTGCCGCACGTAGCCAGCGGCGCGCTCACGCCCCTGGCAGTGATGGCGCCGCAGCGCCTGGAGGTCTGGCCGTCGGTGCCGACCCTGACCGAGCTGGGCCTGCCGCAGGCGCAGTACTTCTCCAATTTCGGGGTGTTCGCGCCGGCCGGCTTGCCGGTGGGCACGCAGCGCAGCATCGAGGCTGCGCTGCAGCGCGCCGCCGCGCATCCGGACTTTCAGGAGTTGTTGAGCAAATCGTATCTGCAGCCCGGCACCGGCGCAGGCGAAGCCTTCGCCAAGCAGGTCGAGCAGGAGTTCGAGGCCAACCGCCAGATCATCGAGGACAATGGCATCAAGGCCGAATGACGCCTGGATTCAGGACTTGCGGGCCAGCAGGTCCTGGCATTGACGCTCCTGGACGGCGATTTCGGCCAGGGTGTCGTCGATGTCGCGCCGCTGCTGCTCCAGCGTGGCGCGATGCTGGCTCAGCACGGCAAGATACTGGCGCAACTGCGGCACGTTGTCGCCGGGACCATCGTACATATCGATCAGGCTGCAGATCTCCGAGAGCTGCAGCCCGAGCCGCTTGCCCCGCAGGGCCAGCTTCAGGCGCGTGCGGTCGCGCGTGCCGTAGATGCGGTTGCGGCCTTCGCGCTGCGGGCTCACGATGCCCTGATCCTCGTAGAAGCGGATCGTGCGGGGCGTGATGTCGAACTCGCGTGCGAGTTCAGAGATGGTCCAGGTTGACGTGGGCATGCGGCGTGTGGCAGTTTACGTAAACGTAAATTATGATGACTTGACCCCAAGGTCAAGCGCGGGAGACAGACCATGAATCCGAATGAGCAGAAATTGCAGTATCCCTGGGGCGATCAACAGCCCGAACCCGGTCATGCGCTGGAGGTGGCGCCCGGCGTAAAGTGGATACGCATGCCCTTGCCGTTCGCGCTGGATCACATCAACCTCTGGTTGCTGCGCGATGAGCAGGATGGCCGCCAGGGCTGGACTATCGTTGATTGCGGCATTTCGCGCAACGAGGTCAAGGAACTGTGGCAACAGGTGTTCGAGCGCGAACTCGACGGCTTGCCGGTGCTGCGGGTGCTGGTCACCCACATGCACCCTGACCACATGGGGCTGGCCGACTGGCTGTGCCAGCGCTGGCAGGCCCCCTTGTGGATAAGCATGACGGATTTCATGGTGGCGTCGCTCTGGTCCGGCCGGGGCAACAGCGCCGCCGGCGGCGAAGGCGCGGTGGCGCACTTCGCCCGCCACGGCCTGGTCGACCTCGAGGCCCAGGAGCAGATCCGCCAGCGCTCGGGCTATTACCCCAATCTCGTGCCCAGCGTACCGGCCAGTTACCGCCGTGTGATGGACGGCGACATGATCCGCATCGGCGCCCACGTCTGGCGCGCCATTGCCGGCTATGGCCATGCGCCCGAGCACATGGCGTTTTTCTGTGCGGACCTCAACGTGCTGATCTCCGGCGACATGGTGCTGCCGCGCATCTCTACCAACGTCAGCGTGTTCGATTACGAGCCCGAGGCCAACCCCCTGCCGCTGTATCTCCGCTCGCTCAATGCCTATGGCGATCTGCCGCAGGACACCCTGGTGCTGCCGGCCCATGGCCGGCCGTTCCGTGGTCTGCATGAACGTATCGCGCAGCAGCACAGCCATCATGCCGATCGCCTCGATGAGGTGATGCAGGCCTGTCGCGAGGCGCCCTGCTCGGCGGCTGACATCGTGCCGGTGCTGTTTCGTCGCAAGCTCGACCTGCATCAGCTGACCTTCGCCATGGGCGAAGCGCTGGCGCATCTGCACGCGCTGTATTTCGAAGGCCGCCTGGCGCGCCAGGCCGATCCCGACGGCGTGCTGCGCTTTCGCGCCTGTTGAGGCGGGCGCCTAGGGCGCGGCGCGAGCCGCGTCGCCGCCCGGGCCGAAACGTTTCACGATCAGTTCCTTGACCCGGCTGGCGATGGGCGAGAGCGCCTGCTGGCGCGGCCAGATCATGTTCAGGTGGGTACTGAATTCCGCATCGGCCACCGGCACCAGGGCGGGCAGCCCCTGCACGCCCAGTTGCGCGAAGCTTTGCGGCGCGAACGCGATGCCCAGGCCACGCTGCGCCATCAGCAACATGGGTAGCGTCTCGCCGCCCCAATACACCACGTTGGGCGCGAAGCCCGCGTTCCTGCACGCCCGCAGGACCATATCGGAAATGCCCGTGCCCAGCGGCGAGCGGTGCAGCAGGAAGCGCTCGTCGCGCAGATCGGCCAGCCGCAGTCGTTCGCGGCCCGCCAGCGGGTGGCCCGGCGGCAGGGCCACGAACAAAGGCTCTTCCATGATGACCTGGCTCTCCAGGTCCGGGGCCACGTGCTGGCTGCGGCAGATGGTCAGATCCAGGCTGCGCTCGCGCAGCTGCTGCAGCATGTAGCCGAGTTCGCCTTCGTGCACATGGAGCATGATCTCCAGGCCCTGGGCGGCCAGATCTTCCATGATGCACGGGACGATGAACAAGCTGGCCGCGGTGGAGCAGCCTATGTGCACCAGCCCGCGTGCGCCCTGCTCGACCTCGCGCAGCTCGCGGCGGATGGTTTGCAGATTGGCCAACATCGACTTGGCACGCAGGTAGAACAGCTCGCCGGTCGCCGTGGGCACCAGTCGGCGTCCGCCGCGATCGAACAGCCCGACCTGCAGCTCATCTTCCAGCTTGCGCAGCAGGATGCTCAGCGGCGGCTGGGTCATGTGCAGGCGCACCGCCGCGGCTGACACGCTGCCTTCCTCGTAGACCGCGACAAAGCATTTGAGACGGTGCTCGTCCATATCAAAACTATATAGAAATAGATTCTATATATATTAGACATTAATCAACTGGCTTTCTAGACTCCTACGCATAGAACTAGCGAGCAGCAATCCAGCTGCCACAGGAGACATGAAATGCATCGTATCCGTCGCCGGGTCATGGGCCTGGCAATCGCATCCTGCCTGGCCCCTCTGCTGGGCCTGAACCCGGCCCTGGCGCAAACCGACTGGCCGACCCGCACAATGAAGGTCGTGGTTCCCTACCCGGCGGGCGGTACTGCCGACGTCATGGGCCGCATGGTGGCCAGCAAGCTGACCAAGGCCTTCCCCCAGACCACCGTCATCGTGGAGAACATCTCGGGGGGCGCCACCGTGCCCGGCGCCATGGCGGTCCTGCGCGATCCGGCCGACGGCCACACCCTGTTCATGGCCAGCGACAACACGCTCAATATCAATCAGTGGCTGCTCAAGGACGCCCCCTACGACGCCGATCGGGACTTCACGCCGGTAACGGTACTCAATACCTATCCGCACTGGCTGATCGTCAATCCGCAGGGGCCGTACCGTAGCTTCGACGCGCTGGTTCAGGCGATTCGCGCCCATCCCGGCAAGATATCCATCAGCGTCAATACCGTAGGCGGCGCCGCCTATCTGGCCCTGGACAACTGGCGCCGGCGCAATGGCCTGCAGTTCGAGATCGTTCCGTATCGCGGCTCGCCCCCGGCGGTGGCCGATCTGATCGGTGGCCATACCGACGCCCACGTGGATGTGGTGGGCTCTTCGATCGGCCAGGCGCGCGCCGCCCGCGTGCTGCCTGTGGCCGTCCTGCAGGACAGGCCGCTTGCGGAGTTTCCCCAGGCGGTCGCACAGGAAAGCAAGGACCCCAAGGCCCTGGCGGTGCGATCCAACCTGTCGGTGGTCGTGCGCGCCGGCACGCCGCCTGCTGTGCTTGAGCGGATGTTTGCCGCCCTGCAGGCGGGCGTCAAGGACGAGGATTTTGCCAGGACGCTGGACATGCTGAGCCTGGATACCGTGCTGCTGCCGCCTGCCCAAGCCAAAACCTTCCTGACGCAGGAAACCCAGCGCTACGGCGCGCTGATCGAGCAATCCGGCCTGGAAAAGCAATAAGGAAGCCTGTTCATGAAGTTTGTCATTGCGCTGATTCGCCACGAAACCAACACCTTCTCGCCCGTCGGCACCGAGCTGAGCGACTTCCGGCGCGGCACCAGCGGCAGCGGCCCGGCCTATGGAGAGGCCGCGCGTCTTGCCTGCGAAGGCACCAATAATGCCGCGGCCGCGTATCTGGACCTGGCGCGCGAGATGGGCGCCGAGGTCGATTTCTCGATCTATGCCAGCGCGGTGCCCAGCGGCCTGGTCAGCCGCGCGGCCTTCGAGGCCCTGTGCGAGGCGGTGCTCGACAGTGCCCGGCAAGGGTGCGACGCCATCCTATTGGACCTGCACGGTGCCATGGTGGTCGACGGCTATCCCGACGCGGAAGGCGAACTGCTGCGCCGCCTGCGCGCCTGCACGCCGGCGGGCCTGCCCATCGGCGTGGCGCTCGACTTTCATGCGAACTTCAGCAGCGAGCTCGTGTGCAACGCCACCGCCATCGCCGGCTACTGCACCTATCCGCACGTGGACGTGTACGAAACCGGCGCGCGCGTCGGTCGCAGCATCCGCGCGCTTCTGGAAGGCCGCAGCCAGCCCGTCGTGCTGTGGCGTCGCCTGCCGATGCTCACGCATATGCTGCGCCAGACTCCCGCCATGCAACCGATGAAGGACATCATGGAGCGGGCCATGCAGGCCGAGCGCGACGGGGAGGTCTGCAACGCCTCGGTCTTCGGCGGCTTTCCGTTGGCCGACATCGCCTGCGCCGGTCTGTCCGTGGTCATCGTCGCCGAGCGCGCGCGCGTTGACGCGGCGCGGCGCCTGCTCGACGAATTGTGCGACCTGGCCTGGTCGCGCCGGGCCGACTTCGTCTTCCCGTCCGAACCCGTGGCGGACTCGATCGCCCACGCCAGGACGCTGGAACAGGGTCCGGTCATTCTGGTGGATCACGGCGACAACTGCGGCGCCGGCGGCACCACCGATGTGATGGACGTGCTGGAGGAGGTCTTGCGCCAGGGGCTGCAGGACGTGGTGGCGGGCCCCTTCTGCGATCCGGCCGCGGTCGCCGCCCTGTTCGAGCAGGGCGTGGGCGCCGATGTCACGCTTGAGGTTGGCGGCAAGACGGACATGCCCGCCCTGGGCCTGGCCGGTCGGCCGCTGCGCCTGAGCGGCGTGGTCGAACGCCTGACGGACGGCGATTACACCGTGACCGGCCCGATGTTCACGGGCGTGCGCCTGAGTCTGGGCCGCACCGCGGTGCTGCGCGTGGGCACCGTACGCGTCTTCATCTCCGAACGCCCGCAAGAGCCATACGACACGGGCGTCTTCACCCATGCCGGCGTGGATCCCGCGCAGTCCCGCTATGTATTGCTCAAGTCGCGCCAGCACTTTCGCGCCGGCTTCGAACCGTTCGCCAGACATATCGTCCTGGTCGGCGGTCCTGGCGTATGCAGCTCGGACTACGGGATCTTCCCGTTCAAGCACCTGAGCCGCCCCATCTATCCGCTTGACGCCGATGCCACGCTGGAGCACGCGCAAAGCTGGCTGGCCGGCAATGCCTGACTCCGGTCCTGGCCATGAGTGAGCTGCTTTTCCCCGCGTGCGCGGTGCTGCTCGGCTACGTAGTGCTGGGCATTACCGGCTTCGGTTCGGCGCTGGTCGTCGTGCCGTTGCTTGCCTGGCGCTGGCCGCTGCCCGAGGTGGTGGCGCTGACCCTGCTGCTGGACGTGATGGCCTCCTTGTTGCTGGGCGGCCTGAACCTGCGGCAGGTCGATTTCGCCGAACTGCGGCGCCTGCTGCCGGGCATGGTGGCCGGCGCGCTGGCCGGCCTGTGGCTGTCGCGCTCGCTGGATGCCCGCTGGCCCGTGCTGGTGCTGGGTCTGTACGTGGCGGCGGTGGGCGCCCGGGCGCTGCGGCCGCGCCCGGCGCGGCCACGGCCGCCAGCCGCCGCGCCGTGGGCCCTGGCCGCGGGCGGCGCCATCGGCGTGGTCGAGATGCTGTTCGGCACTGCCGGGCCGTTGGTGGTTGCCTGGCTGAGCCGACGCTTGTCCGATGTACACGCATTGCGCGCCAGCACGCCGCTGGTCATTACGGTCAGTGCCTGTTCGGTGCTGCTGGCCATGGGTTGGGCAGGTCGTTTGTCGCAGCCCGAGCTGTGGACGCGCTGGCTGGCGCTGGCCGGGGTGGCGGTCGGCGGTGTCCTGCTGGGCCATCGCTGGGCTCGCCATGTATCGCCGGCGGCCCTGCGCAAACTTATTTGCGGCCTGCTGGTGGTCAGCGGGCTGACCCTGGTCGTGCATACCCTGCAGCCAGGCTAGCCCCGCCGGCAAGACGCTGGTCCGCACGGTATTCACGATGACGCAGCAGCCCCCACGAGAAAACCCGATTAGCGAGGAGACCATGTTCAAGCTGAACCTATCCAGATATGCGCCGATCGCGCTGGCGATCGCGCTTGCCGGCGGCGCCTGGACCGCGCACGCGCAAGACAATGCCCCGGTCCGGATCGTGATCGGGTTTTCGGCCGGCGGCGCGCTGGACAACATGTCGCGCGCCCTCGCCGAAGCACTGAAGTCCGAGCTGGGGCAATCGGTGATCGTCGAGAACAAGCCGGGCGCAGGGACTCAGATCGCTTTGCAGACGGTCAAGCGTTCGCCGCCGGACGGCAACACCATCCTGATTTCCCCGGCGCCCCCCTTCGTGCTGTTTCCCCTGACCTACGACAGGCTGCAGTATGACGCCGACAAAGATCTGGTCCCGGTAGCGCATCTGGCCGATACGCCACTGGTCGCGTCGACTGCGAGCAACAGTCCCTATTCCTCCATGCAGGAATACCTGGCCTGGGTTCGGAAGCACCCCGACAGCGTCGGCGTGGGCATGGTCTCGCTAGGCGGCACGCTGCATTTCGGCCTGCTGCAATGGAGCCGGCACAGCGGCCTGAACCTCATGCCCATCGCCTACAAGGGCGCGCCAGCGATGCTGACCGACCAAATCGGCGGCGTGCTGCCCATCGGCATGGACACCGTGGCGGCCAGCAGCGAACTGGCCCGTGCTGGCAAGATCAAGTACCTGGGCGTGACCGGCACCGAGCGTTCCGCCTTGCTGCCCGACGTGCCCACGCTGGGCGAAAGCGGCGCCCCGGGGTTCGAGCAGTCCTCCGGTTGGTATGCGGCGTTCGTGCCGGCCGGCACCCCCGGGGCGGTGACGGAAAAACTGGAGGCAGCCCTGATCAGGATCGTGCAGGATCCGGCGTTCTCGGCCCGTATCGCCCAGCTGGGGCTGGTCCCGACCGGCAAGCCGGGCGCTGAGCTGGCCGCCTTGATCCAGGCGCAGCGCCAGACGTGGCAGCCCGTGGTCCAGGCCTCAGGCTTCAAGGCCCTGCAGTAGGCATGCTTCCGACGGCCGACCGGCGGTTTGGTGACGGCATCGCCACGCAGGCGGTCCAATCACGCGGATCCCGGAGGCGAACAGGCGATTGGGAACCGGCGCCTAGCGGCTGGTGCTGACCAGCCGCAGGGCCAGGCCGATGAAGACCACGCCGGCCAGCCGGTTCAGCCAGCGCTGCGCGCGGGCCGAGCGTTGCAGCATCTGGCCAAAGGCGCCCGAGAAAAATGCGATCGCGCCGAAGATCAGCAGCGTGGCCAGCATGAAGACAGCGCCCAGTTCGATGATCTGCCCGGCCAGCGGGCCGGCCGAAGGCTGGGTGAATTGCGGCAGGAAGGCAAAAAAGAACAGCAGCACCTTCGGATTGGTGAGGTTCATGATGATGCCGCGCCGGTACAGCGCCGCACTGCTGAGGGCAGGGACGCGATTCGCGCCGCCCTCGCCTACCGGGGCGCGCAGCACCTGCCAGGCCAGATAGAGCAGGTAGGCCGCGCCGGCGATCTTGAGGGCATGGAAGGCCAGCGGCGAGGCGGCGAACACGGCGGCCAGGCCGACCGCCACGGCGGCGGTATGCCCCAGCAGACCGGTGCACAGGCCCAGCACCACCAGAAAGCCGGCCCGTCGTCCCCATAGCGCAGATTGCATCAGCACGAAGAGGTTGTCCGGACCGGGCGTCAGAGCCAGCAGCACGGCGATGCCGAAGAAGGCGGTTAGGGTGTCCAGGGGCAACATGCGGCAGGCGCGGCCCGTGGCCGCGCGTGAGAAGGGGTGGGCGCATGATAAGGCATCGTTGCCGCCCTGACTCTGGGTAATATCGATAAGCTTTCGCCGGCGGGCTATCCTGCTACCCTTGCACGCTTTCCCCTTCGTCCCAGCCTTTTGCCATGTCCGACACCTCCTCTGCGCATATCGATACGCTGCTTCAGCACCTGGGCACTGCGCCCTTCGATCCCCAGACCGGCACTGCGCCGGTCAATCTGCCCTCCATGCGCGCGAGCACCGTGCGCTTCAAGAACCTGGACATGCTGGAGCGCGCGCAGAGCCGCAAGGGCAGCGGCGATCGCGCGCTGACCTATGGCCGCATCGGCATGGATACGCATGCGGCGCTGGAAGACGTGTTCTGCCAGCTCGAAGGCGGCACGCATTGCTACCTGGCGCCCTCGGGCCTGGCCGGCGTCACCCTGGCCTTCATGTCGTTGCTGTCGGCCGGCGATCATGCGCTGGTGGCCGATTGCGTCTATGGTCCGGTGCGCGAACTGGACGCGGCGGTGCTCTCGCGCATGGGCATCGAACTGACCTATTACGGGGCCGGCGACGATCTCGAAAAGCTGGTCCGGCCCAATACCAAGCTGCTCTATGTCGAGGCGCCCGGTTCATTGCTGTTCGAAATGCTGGACCTGCCCGCGCTGGCCGAGTTCGCCCAGCGCCACAAGCTGATCCTGGGCACCGACAATACCTGGGGCTCGGGCTACATCTATCGTCCGCTGACGTTGGGCGCGCAGGTCTCGGTGATCGCCGGCACCAAGTACATCGGCGGCCACTCCGACCTGATGCTTGGGGCGGTGGTCACCAATGACGCCGAGATTGCCAAACGCCTGAACCGCACCCAGTACGCCATGGGCTACTCGGTCAGCGCCGATGACGCCTGGCTGGCCCTGCGCGGCGTGCGCACCCTGCCGGTGCGCATGAACCAGCATGCCCGCCATGCGCTGGAGGTCAGCGAGTTCCTGCAGGGCCGTCCGGAAGTCGCGCGCGTCTTCCACCCCGCGTTGCCTTCCGATCCGGGCCATGCGCTCTGGAAGCGCGATTGCAGCGGCTCCAATGGCATGCTGGCCGTGCAGCTGAACCTCTCGCCGCAGGCCGCGCGTACCTTCGTGGACGCGCTCACGCTGTTCGGCATCGGTTTTTCGTGGGGAGGCTTCGAAAGCCTGGTGCAACTGGTCAGCCCCAAGGACCTCGCCCGCCATGCGTACTGGCAGGGTGGCGACGCCCCGGTGGTGCGCCTGCACATCGGCCTGGAGTCTCCTGCCGATGTGATCGCCGATCTGACCCAGGCGCTGGAGCGCGCGGCGGCAGCCTGAACGTCAGGGCATCCCTGGCGGGTGCAATGAAAAAACCCCCCAGTCCCGGATGCCGGGGCTGGGGGGTTTCTCATGCGCGCGGCATTACTGGCCGCGCGCCATGGGGATCAGCTTGTTGATCTGCTGGATGGCGCCGTCATAGCTGTTGCCGGCCAGCACGGGGGAGGTCATGTACTTGCCGCCCACCGCAAAGGAGGGGGTGCCTTCGACGTGATAGGCCTGGGCCAGCTGGTTGGCGCGCTCGACCTGGGTCTGCACGCTGAAGGAGTCGAACACGGCGTCGAACTTGGCGCGGTCCACGCCCTGCTCGGCGGCCCACTCGCCCATGGCTTTCTTGTCGAACAGGCGCTTGCGCTCGCCGTGGATGGCGTTGAAGGCCTTGTTGTGCAGGTCCGGGCGGTCCAGGGCCATGAGCGTGTAGTAGAACTGCTGCAGCGGCTTCATGCCGGCATTGAAGGCCAGCGGCACCCGCTTGAATTCGACATCGGCCGGCTTGGTCTTGACCCAGTCTTCGACCATGGGCTCGATGGCGGCGCAGTGCGGGCAGGTATAGGCAAAGAATTCCAGCACCTCGATCTTGCCCGGGGTGTCTGACGGCTGGGCCGGCGTTACCGGGACATAGCCGGCGTCCTGGGCCATGCTGGGGCCAGCGAAGAAGGTCGTCGCGGCCAGGGCGGCAGCGGCCAGCACACGGGGAAGCGAGAGAGACGACATGCGGATTCCTCTTGAGAAAGCGGTTCAGACCGGGAAGCAGGCCTGGAAGTTCATTTGAGCAGTCTGATCTATTGCTGTTTGACCACGGTGGACTCGATTTTCTCGGCCGCCAGGCGGCTGCGTGCCCGATTCATTTCGTCCAGCTTGGCAAAGGGGCCGACGCGCACCCGGTTCCATTCGGTGCCGCTGACCGTGGCGCGCTGCACATTGGCAGGCAGCCCCAGCAGCAGGATGCGTGCGCGCACCGATTCGGCGTCGCCCGACGTGCGGAAGGCGCCCGCCTGCAGATAATAGCTGCCGCTTGCCGCAGCCGGGGAAGGCGCTGCGCTGGCCAGTTTTTCAGGGGCAGGTTTGGCGGCAGCCTTGGGCGCGGCGGCTGGCGTGGCTGCCTGCGTGCCGGAGGGGGCGGGCGCCTCGCGGCTCTGGCTGGGCAGCGTGGCGATCAGGGCGCCCAGGTCATCGACCGGTTGCTTGGGGTTGCTGGGCAGCGGCACCGGGGTGGTGGCGGTCGGCCCGGTGGGAGGCAGGCCGGCGGGGCCGTCGCGGCCGTACAGACCGAGGTTGGGATCGGGCGCAGTACGCGGATCCATGGGCCGTTCGGTGGCGCTGCCCTGGCGGGTGGCGCGGTCCACGAAGGGGACAGGCGCCTTGGTGACATAGAAGGCCACAGCGGCAGCCAGCACCAGACCGATCAGCAGGCCTGCCAGCACGCCGTAAAGCGTGCTGCCGCCTTGGGAACCTCCGGATTTGCGTTTCGTCGCCATGGACACCTACATGCGTTGCGGGGCGGACAGGCCCAGCAGAGTCAGTCCGTTGGCCAGCACCTGGCGGGTGGTGGCCGCCAGACGCAGGCGCGCCAGCTTGAGCGCCGCGTCATCGACCAGCACGCGCTCGGCGTTGTACCAGGCGTGGAAGTCCGAGGCGCAGTCGCGCAGCCAGAAGGCAATGTGGTGCGGCGCCAGTTCCTGGGCGGCCAGACGCACGATGGCCGGGAACTCGGACAGCCGCTGCATCAGCGCGAATTCGGTGGGTGCGACCAGCGCATCGACCGGGGCGGCGGCGATGGCGTCATCCTGCTCGCCCGAGCCGTTGATCATGGTGCAGATGCGGGCATGGGCGTACTGGATGTAGTACACCGGGTTTTCGTCGCTCTTGGAGAGCGCCAGGTCGATGTCGAACACGAACTCGGTGTCGGCGCGGCGCTGGATCAGGAAGTAGCGCACCGCGTCGCGGCCAACCCAGTCGATCAGGTCGCGCATCGTGACGTAGCTGCCGGCGCGCTTGGAGATCTTGACCTCTTCGCCGCCGCGCATGACCTTGACCATCTTGTGCAGCACATAGGCCGGGAAGTCCTTGGGGATGCCCTCGTCCAGGCCCTGCAGCCCGGCGCGCACGCGCGCCACGGTGCCGTGGTGGTCGCTGCCCTGGATGTTGATCGCGTGATGGAAGCCGCGCTCCCACTTGGCCTGGTGGTAGGCCACATCGGGGACGAAATAGGTGTAGCCGCCCTCGCTTTTACGCATGACACGGTCTTTGTCGTCGCCGGTGCCCAGTTCAGTGGTGCGCAGCCACAGCGCGCCGCCGTCTTCATAGGTATGGCCGTTGGCGATCAGCGTCTGCACGGCGCGCTCGACGCGCCCGGAGGTGTAGAGCGAGCTTTCCAGGAAGAAATTGTCGAACTTCAGGCCGAAGGCCTGCAGGTCCAGGTCCTGTTCGCGGCGCAGGTAGGCGACGGCAAAGGCGCGGATGTCGTCCAGGTTGTCGAGGTCGCCGCTGGCCTGCACCGGCTCGCCGTCGGCGGCCTGCACCGAGGCGCGGGCTGCGAAGTCGCGGGCGATGTCCAGGATGTAGTCGCCCTTGTAGCCATCGGCGGGCCATTGCGGGGCATCGGGCTGCACGCCGCGGGCGCGCGCCTGCACGCTGACGGCCAGGTTGTGGATCTGGTTGCCCGAGTCGTTGTAGTAGAACTCGCGCGTCACGTCCCAGCCGCTGGCGTCGAACAGGCGGCAGATGGCATCGCCCAGCGCAGCCTGGCGGGCGTGGCCGACGTGCAGCGGGCCGGTCGGGTTGGCCGAGACGAACTCCACCAGCACTTTCTCGCCGGTCTTGGCGGCGCGGCCGAAGGCCTCGCCCTGCGCGGCCACGGCGGCGATCACGGCCTGGCGGGCCTGCGCGGTCAGGCGCAGGTTGATGAAGCCGGGGCCGGCGATCTCGGCGCTGTCGATCAGGCCACGGGCCTGGGGGTGGGCCAGCAGTGCCTCCACGATGCCCTGGGCCAGCTCGCGCGGATTGCGCTTGGCGGGCTTGGCCAGCTGCATTGCCACGTTGGTGGCCACGTCGCCATGGGCGGCGGCCTTGGGGCGCTCCAGCAGGATGGTCGGGGCAGCGTCTGGCAGCAGGCCGGCGACGGCTTCCTGTAGCAGGGAAATGAGTTGATGTTGTTGCTCGGGGAGCATGGGCGATCTGTGGAAAAAGTCAGGGGGCGGGAACGCGGCGCCGGAAGTCCGGCGCGCCCGCGGGAAGTGCCTAAATGATAGCGCGAACCCGGCTGTCAGCCGCTGCCGCGCGCAGTTGGCAGAGGGGGACTGATGGGGTAGTGTATGAAAATTCCCCTCTCCGGAGAGTAGCAATGCTGATCACTTTTCATTCCAAGGCGACGGCCGAGGTCCTGATGCGCACCGAGGACGCCGCGCCCCTGCTCAAGGCAGCGGGCAAGATCCCGGGCGGCGAGATTCCCGAGCGCGGCGTGTTCACGGCCGAGCAATTGCCGGCGGCCATCGCCGGGCTGGAGGCCGCCGTGGCCGGCCAGACCCCGCCGCCCGAAGATGACGAGGCCGACGAGCCGGTGCACCCGGTGGACCGCGCCGTCAGCCTGCAGCAGCGCGCCTATCCGCTGCTGGACATGATGCGCCAGTCGCTGGCCGCGCGTGCCGACCTGACCTGGGAGGTCAGCCGGGGCTGGTGACGCAATGTCGCCGGGCTGACAAACCCGGGCCGGCAACTTCTGCATACTGCGTCTGTCATCGTCGGGTCGGCATCCGTCCGACCCCCTTTATCCGAACTCCAGGAGACCTCCATGCGCAGCGAAGTCACCATCATTTTCGATGCCCGCCGCTCGCTTGACTTCAGCGTGCACGTCGAACCGTCCCAGCAAGCTGGCATGGCCGCGCGCGACTGGTTCGACAGCACCTGGGAAATGCTCGGCTGCGAACCCCTGCGTCCGAGCGGCAAGGTGTTGTTGCTGGACAAGATCATGGGCGTGGCCGATGCGCTGGGCCACGACACGCTGTCTTCCGACGAGCGCCGGGGCCGGGAATTCGCCGAGAATGCCGCGCTGGCACTGGATCGGCCGCGCATCACGGTCGATCTGCCCGGCCTGACCGTCGGTTATTGACCTGCGCCGGGGCGTGCCGGCCCTAGCGGATGCCGGCGCGCATGAACGACTGCACGAACTGGCGCTGGAACAGCAGAAAGGCCACCAGCAGCGGTGCGGCCGACAGCAAGGTGGCCGCCGTGATGATCGACCAGTCGATCCCCTGATCGGTCGAGGCGAACACCTGCAGACCCACCGTCAGTGGGCGCGACTCCACCGAGTTGGTGATGATCAGCGGCCACAGGAAGTTGTTCCAGTGGTGGCTGATCGACACCAGGCCGTAGGCGATGTACACCGGCTTGGCCAGCGGCACGTAGACCTTGAGCAGGATCTGCATGGGCGAGGCGCCCTCCACCCGGGCGGCTTCTTCCAGTTCGCGCGGCACGGTCTTGAAGGTCTGGCGCAGCAGGAAGATGCCGAAGGCCGACGCGAAATACGGCAGCCCGATGGCGACCACCGTATCGCGCAGCCCCAGCCAGCTCATGCTGCGGTAGTTCTCCACCAGCAGCACGTCGGGCATGATCATCAGCTGCAGCAGCACCAGCATGAACACCAGATCGCGGCCCGGAAACTCCAGCCGCGCAAAGGCGTAGCCGGCCAGCGTAGAGAGCACCAGCTGCGCGGCCAGCACCATGGTCACCAGCAGGAAGGTGTTGAGGAAGTAACGCGGGAACGGCGCCGCATTCCAGGCCTGCACGAAGTTGTCCAGCGTCAGCGGCGCGGTCAGGTCAAAGCGTGTGGCGTAGGCAGGCGGGTGAAACGCCGCCCACATGGCATAGGCCAGCGGCAGGATCCACAACAGCCCCAGAATCCAGGCGCCCAGCGTGTCGAGGAGATCGGACTTGGCATTCATTGGTAGTGTGTCCTGCGATCCAGCCAACGGAATTTCACCAGCGCGGTGACGGCCAGCAGCACCAGCAGCACGACGGTCAGCGTGGCGGCGTAGGCGGTATCCCAGAAACTGAACCCCACCTGGTAGATGTAGAACAGCAGCAGCGTGCTGGCGTTGTCGGGCCCGCCACGGGTCATCACCACGACGTGGTCGACCAGCCGGAAGGCATTGATCAGCGCATTGACCAGCACGAACAGCGTGGTCGGCATCAGCAGCGGCCACAGCACGCGGCGGAAGTACTGCCAGCGCGAGGCGCCCTCCAGCAGCGCGGCCTCGCGCAGCGACGGCGAGATGGTCTGCAGCGCCGCCAGGTAGAAGATCATGAAAAAGCCCGACTCCTTCCAGACCGTCACGACCATCAGCGCCGGCAGCGCGGTATCGCGGCTGCCGAGCCAGTTGTAGCCCGGCAGGCCGAACCACTGCATGACCTGGGCGATCAGGCCGTACTGCGGGGTATAGAAGAAGAGCCAGATATTGGCCACGGCCACCATCGGCAGGACGGTGGGCGTGAAATAGGCCATGCGCAGAAAGCCGCGTCCGGCGAGCTTGCGGTTCACCCACAGGGCCATGGCCAGCGCGATCGCGATCGAGGTCGGGATCGTGCCCAGCGCGAACCAGAGGTTGTTCCAGAGGGCTTTCCAGAACACCGGGTCGTCGCGCATGACGGCATAGTTTTCCCAGCCCACGAACACGGCTGCCCGCTTGCCGCGCGGGGTGGAGAAAAAGCTGTGCCACAGCGTGGACAGCGCCGGGTAGTGAGTGAACGCGGCGAGCAGCACGACGGCTGGCAGCAACAGCAGCCAGCCGTAGATCGCCTGTAAGGAGCGGCTCATCGTGCTGCGACGGTCAGCGGTACGGACGCAGGATGCGTTCGGCCTCGCGCTGGGCATCGGCCAGCGCCTGCTCCGGCGTCTTGGCATTGGTCAAGGCCGCCTGCAGCGCGTCGTTCAGCGTCTTGGTCACGCGCTGGTTCTCGTGCGTGGAGAACTCGGCCACGCTCACGGCCAGCTGATCGCGCGCCACGGCAGCTGCGGGCACCTCCTGGACATAGCGCTTCATCTTGTCGGTTTCCCAGGCTGCCGGGGTGACCGCGACGTAGCCGGTGGCGATGCTCCAGTCGGCGGCGCGCTCGGGCGCGGTGGCCCATTTGGCGAACTTCAGCGCGGCGTCCTGCTGTGCCTGGCTGGCGCCCTTGAAGATGTAGAAGTTGCCGCCGCCCGTGGGGCTGCCGCCGCGCTTTTCCTTGGGCATCATCGCCACGCCGAACGGGAAGTCGGCGTTCTTGCGGATGTTGGTCAGGTTGCCGGTGGTGGTCCAGATGATGGCGGCTTTCTTTTCCAGGAAGTCCTTGGGCGTGGTGCCCCAGTCGATGGTGCCCTTGGGCATGATGCCGTGCTTGTTCGACAGGTCGTGCCAGAACTTGGCCGCCTGGACCGCGCCGGGCTTGTCCAGATAGACCTCGTTGCCCGCCTCGTTCATGAGAATCGCGTCGTTGGGCGTGGTCAGGGCCTGGAACAGCCAGTAGGCGAAGGCGCCTGCCGACGGGATCTCGACGCCCCATTGCGTGACGTTGCCGGAGGCATCCTTCTTGGTCAGTTTCTTGCCCATCTCGACCAGTTCGTCCCAGGTGCCCGGTGCGCGCTCGGGGTCCAGGCCGGCTTCCTTGAACAGGTCCTTGTTGTAGTACATCACGATGGTCGAACGCTGGAACGGCACGCCCCATACGTGCCCGCCCGTGCGGCTGTTCTGCATGAAGGCATCGTAGAAGCCCGACAGCCACTTCTTGTCGTCCTCGCTGGTGGCCAGGCCATCGATCGGCACGATGGCGTCTTCGTCGATCAGCGTGAACATGTCGGTCGACAGCAGCACCGCCAGTTGCGGCGGGTTGCCGCCCTTGAAGGCGGTCAGCGCCTTGGCGATGGAGTCCTGGTAAGTGCCGGCATAGATGGGCTTGATGCGGATGTCCGGATTTTCTTTCTGGAAGTCCGTCACCATGTCGTCCACGATCTTGGTGATGGGCCCGCCCACCGCGACGGGGTAGTAGAACTCGACTTCCACCGGCTTGCCATCGGCCATGGCGGGCGCGCCGAGGATCAGGCCGGTCAGTCCGGCTGCCAGGGTCTTGAGAACGAAACGTCGCATGATGACTGTCCTATTCGAGAGGAGGAACTGGCGCGAGCCAGACTCGTGCCGCAGGCGCTCAGGCGCGCGGCGGGGTTACTGCACGGGCTTGCGCATCGAAGAAGTGCTGCTGCGTGGCGTCCCAGGCAAGGCCAACGGCGCTGCCGGGGTTCGCCCGCAGATGGCCGCCCACGCGCACGGCCACGCCGGTGTTGGCGCCGATGCGGCATACCGCGATCGAGTCGGCGCCGAAGTACTCGACGCTGTCCAGCGTGGCCGGCAGGCCATCCGGGTCCAGCCGCATGTGTTCAGGCCGCAGCCCCAGCGTGCTGGCCTGGGGCGGCGCGCCAGCGATGGCCGGGCCGTGCGTGCCGGCCAGCACCAGCTGGCCATGCAGAGAGTCGAGCTTGAGCAGATTCATCGGGGGCGTGCCGATGAAGCGCGCGGCGAATTCGCTGGCCGGTTGCGCATAGAGCACATCGGGCGTGGCCAGTTGTTCGATGCGCCCGCCGCGCAGCAGCACCACCTGATCGGCCATGCTCATGGCCTCGGTCTGGTCGTGCGTGACGTACACCATGGTGATGTTGAGCTCTTGCTGCAAGGCGCGGATTTCGCGGCGCATCTCCTGGCGCAGCTGCGCGTCCAGGTTGGAGAGCGGTTCGTCCATGAGGCAGACCGGCGCTTCGGAAATCACGGCACGCCCCAGGGCCACGCGCTGTTGCTGTCCGCCGGACAGTTGCGAGGGTTTGCGATCGAGCAGCTTCGACAGGCCCAGCAGATCGGCCACCCGCGCCAGGCGGCGATCGAAGTCGCGCGCCGGCTCCTTGCGCACACGCAGCCCGAACAGGATGTTCTCGCGCACCGACAGATGCGGGAACAGCGCATACGACTGGAACACCATCGAAATGCGGCGCTTCGAGGGCGGCAGCTGGGTGACGTCCTGGCCGCCGATCAGGATGCGTCCGGAGGTGGGCATGTCCAGGCCGGCAATCATGCGCAGCGTGGTGGACTTGCCGCAACCCGATGGGCCCAGCAGCACGGTGAAACTGCCCGCTGCCGCTTCAAACCCCACTTCCTGTACTGCCGCCGTATCGGCGTACTGCTTGGTCAGGCGCTCCAGAACTAAGGTCGACATGGTCTCTTCGAATAAAGGCGCGGATGCTGCCTCATACTGCTGCGCCATGGTTCGCCGCCGGCCGCGCGTCAGGGATCGACGCTACGACCATCACGATGGACTCCCATTCTGGACGCAATTGAAATCCTTTTCATTGTGCAGCGCAAAGATGACGGGCCGATTTCAGTCGTCAATCAGCTCGCCGTTCTCGTGAAATGGGTAGGGCCCCGGGTATTCCCCGATATGGGCATGGTGGGTCACCAGATGGCCCTCGTTCCAGTGGTGCAGATGGTAGCCAGGCGGCTCCAGATTGAAGGCTGACGGGCCTTGCGGGCGAAGATCGAGCACCACCTGATGGGCCGGCGCCGGACAGGTTGAAACCACCGTATTGCCGAAACGGCGGAATATGGTGCGGTGCAAATGGCCGGCCATGATGCGTTCGATGTGGCTGTAGTGCTTTACCAACGATTCGAGCGCATCGGCGCCCTCGAGCAGGCCGATGGCGTCCATGTGGGCGATGCCGGTCTTGAACGGGGGATGGTGCATGGCGATGACCGTCGGGCGCTCGGGGGCCTCGCGCAGGCGCGCATCCAGCCAGGCCAGACGCTGCTCGCACAGCATGCCGTGGCTTTGCATCGGCACCACCGTATCCAGCACGATGATGCGCAGCGGCTGGTCTTCGATGGTGTACTGCAGGAATGGCCCGGGCTGCTGCAGATAGCCATGGTCCGGGAAGGCGTTGCGCAAAGCCTCGCGCTCGTCGTGGTTGCCCGGCAGCAGATAGTACGGCGCGCGCAGCGGATCGAGCATGTCGCGCAGATAGCGGTACTCGGCGGGGCGGCCGAAATCGGTCAGGTCGCCCGTGATCATGACCAGGTCAGGGGCGGGCTGCTGCGCATTGAGCGCCGCCACCGCCGGCGGCAGGTAGCGGTCGGTGGCCACGCGGCGGTAGGCCTTCTGGCCAGGCATGCGGATATGCAGGTCGCTGATTTGTGCAATGAGCATGGGAGTCCTCAAAGTTGGGCGTCGAGCGCGATGCTGACGTGCTGGCCGGCCTGCAGCGGCGAGTCGGCCGGGGCCAGCGCGCTCAGGCGCTGGCCGTCGGGCAGGGAGAGTTCGAAGCGGATGGATGCGCCCATGTAGAAGCGCGCGTCGATGCGGGCGGCAAGCGCATCGGCGGCCGGCGGCAGCAACCGGACATGATGCGGCCGGAAGCGCAGCGGCCTTGCGCCCGGCACCAGCCGGGCGTCGCGCAGGTCGGCGTGCACCTGACACAGCGTGCCGAAGAAATCGGCTACGAAATCGGTGGCGGGTTGGGTAAACAAGGTCTGGGCGTCCCCTATCTGTTCGAGCCGGCCCGCCGACATCACGGCGATGCGATGGCCCAGCACCATGGCCTCATCCTGATCGTGTGTCACGATGATGGTGGTAATGCCCAGTTCGCGCAACATCTGCGCCAGCTCCACCCGCAACTGTTCGCGCAGCTTGGCGTCCAGTGCCGTCAGTGGTTCATCCAGCAGCAGCACGCGCGGTTCGATGGCCAGCGCGCGCGCCAGGGCCACCCGCTGACGCTGGCCGCCCGACAGTTGCGAGACCCGGCGCTCGCCCATGCCCTGCAGCCGCACCAGGGCCAGCATGGCCTGGACGCGGCGCGCCTGTTCGGCCGGGCTCGCTCCACGCACGCGCAGCCCGTAGGCCACGTTCTGCGCCACGCTCATGTTGGGGAACAGCGCATAGTTCTGGAACACCACCCCCACGCCGCGCGCTTCGGGCGGCAAGGCCGTGACGTCTTCGTTGCCGTAGTGCACCTGGCTGCCCACATCCCCCTGCTCCAGGCCGCAGATGATGCGCAACAGCGTCGTCTTGCCGCAGCCGGAAGGCCCCAGCAGCGCGAGGATCTCGCCGCCGGCGATCTCCAGGTCCAGCGGGTGCAGGGCGCGCGTGCCGTCGGGCCAGGTCTTGGCGCAATGCTTCAAAGTGATGGGAAGGGAGGTCATGTCGGTCAGGTACGGGAATGGCGGTTGCCCAGCCACTGCAGGCCCACCATGAGGGGCAGCAGCATGAGCAGGAAAACGAGGGTGTAGGCCGAGGCGATCTCCAGCCGCATCGAGGCATAGCTGTCGGCCAGCCCGACGGGCAGCGTCTTGGTCAGCGGGGTATGCAACAGCCAGGTGAGGTTGAACTCGCCGATGGACAGCGTCAGCACGCTGAGCGCGCCGGTCAGGATGCCGGGCATGGCGTTGGGCACCACGATGGTCGCGAAGCGGCGCAGGCGTCCTGCGCCCAGCGTGGCGGCGGCCTGATCCAGCACGGCCAGCTCGGCGCCCATGCTTGCGCGTGCGGCGCGCAGCATGAAAGGCAGGGTGAACAGCACGTGGCCGATGACGATGAACCAGACGCTGCTGCGCAGCCCGCTGACGGTGCCCCACGAAATGATCAGCGCCAGGGCCGAGGCCAGGCCGGGCACTGCCACCGGCAGCGTCAGCAGCTCCTCGAAGGCGCGCGCGCGGCGGCCCGGATAGAGCGCCAATACCCAGGCCAACGGCACGCCCAGCACGGTGCAGATCACCAGCGTCAGTGCGGCGACCAGCATCGAGCGCCAGATGGTGTCGGCATACAGCGCCCACACCTCGCCGATCCAGCGCAGCGTCAGGCCGCTGGACAGTCCGACGAAGTAGTTGCGCGTCAGGCCGGCCACGATCGACAGCACCACCGGGCCAATGAGAAAGGAAGCCACGGCCAGCGTCACCGCCAGGCCCAGGCGTGTATCGAAACGGGAATGCAGAATGCTCATGGGACTCAGGCCGCCGCGCCGCTGCGCTGGCCGGCATAGGCGTGGGCGGCATACATCACCGCCCACGACGCCACGCCCAGCAGCACCGACAGTGCGGCGGCCACGGGAATGTTGGCGTAGTTGGTGAACTCGTTGTAGATGGTCAGGGGCAGCACGTCGATCTGGGCGGCCAGCGTGAAGGCCGTGCCGAAGGCGCCCATGCTGGTGGCAAAGCTCATGGCGCCGGCGCCGATCAGGGCCGGGGTGAGCGCCGGCAGTTCAATGTCCACGAAGCGCCGCCAGGCCGAGGCGCCCAGGCTGCGGCCGGCCTCCAGCAGACTGTTGTCCAGGCCTTCGGCTGCCGCCGAGATCATGCCGATGGCGCGCGGCAGCGAGAAATAGAGATACCCCAGGAACAGGCCCGCCATGCCGTAGGCAAACACCACCGGCTCGCCGCTGATCCATTTGGTGAGGCTGCCGATGATGCCCTGGCGGCCCGCCAGCAGGATGATGAAAAAGCCCACCACCACGCCGGGAAAGGCCAGCGGGAAGGTCAGCAGCGCCACCAGGGTGCTGCGTCCGGCGAAGCTGCGGTGCCAGGCCAGGAAACGCCCGACCGGCAGCGCCAGCAGCAGCGTGAAGACGGTTGCCGCCAGCGACAGCAGCACTGTGTTGACCAGGCTGCGCCAATAGATGTAGCTGGTGAGCACGGTAAGGTAGGCCGAGCGGCCATCCCGGGTTTCCGTGCCCAGCCACGCGAGCGCCACCATGGGCAGCAGCCAGAACGCGAGAAAGACCGCCGCGGCCGGCGCCGCGAACCACCACCAACCGCGGCGACGCATCACTGCACCTCTTTGGCGTAACGCTCGGAGAAACCGCGCTGGGCGTTGGCCATCTGGGCGTAGTCGACCGTCTTGGCGCGTGCGTATTCGCTGGCAGGCAGGAACTTGGCCTGCGTCTGCGGCGACACCACGCCGGGGCGCACCGGGCGCAGGAAGGCCTCTGCCCAGATGGTCTGCCCTTCATCGGAGAGCGTGAAATCCAGCACCTTGCGGCCGTTGTCGGCGTGCGGCGCATCGGCCACCAGGCTCATCACGTAAGGTACCGCGATGGTGCCTTCGGCCGGGATCACGAAGGCGACGTTGGCCTGATCCTTGTACTTGGCGCGATAGGCGTTGAAGTCGTAGTCGATGAGGATGGGGATCTCGCCCGACAGCACCCGCGCATAGGAAGTCTGCTTGGGCACGATGGGTTTGTTCTGCTGCATTTTCCTGAACCACTCCAGCCCGGGCGTGAAGTCGTCCAGCGTGCCGCCCATGGCCTGGTTGACGGCGACTGCGCCGACATAGCCCACGAAAGCCGAGGCCGGATCCAGATAGCCCACCATGCCGCGGTATTCCGGCTTGAGCAGGTCGGCCCAGGAGGCGGGCACCGGCTTGCCGTTGAGCGCATCGACGTTGACCATGAAGCCCAGCGTGCCGGAGTGGATGGCGAACCACTTGCCGTCCGGATCCTTCATGCCGTCGGGGATGTCGTTCCAGAGCGCGGGCTTGTAGGGCTGCACCAGGCCGTCCTTGGCGGCCTGGATGCCGAAGCTCACGCCGTAGTACACCACGTCGGCCACGGGGTTCTTGCGCTCGGCGGCCAGCGAGGCAAGCGCCTGGCCGGAGTTCTTGTTGTCTGCCGGCACGGTCACGCCGGTCCGGGCCTTGATGGCCTTCAGGGCGGTGCCCCAGTCGGCCCATTCGGGCGGGCAGTTGTAGCAGATGGCGTTGGCCGTCTGGGCCTGGACGTTGGCGAAAGCCAGGGCGGCCAGTGCCGCGGTCAGCATGCGTTTCATGGGAATCCTCCGGAGTCAGGGGGAGAGAGCGGGCGGACGGTGCCGCCTGGGGAAATGTGGTGCGCGACCCGCGTGGAGTGCATGCCGCGCTGATCGCGTAGATGCATCAGCAGGGACTGACAGGCGCTGCGGCCGATCTCCTCGCTGGGCTGTACGACGGTGGTCAGCGGTGGGTCGGACATGGTGCCGAAGGTGATGCCATCGACCCCGCAGACCGAGACATCGCGTGGCACGCGCAGGCCCAGCTGGCGGCAACGCGCGATCAGCGAGAGCGCCAGCATGTCGTTGGAGCAGATCAGGGCGCTGGGCGGCGAGCCCGCCTGCAGGGCCTGTTTCACGACACGGGCGTCCGCGTGGGTATGCTCCCGCATCAGCAGGTGACCGAGTTCGGGCAGGCCGTGGCGTTGCGCGGCCTGGCGCGCGCCCAGCAGACGGCGCACGGCGCGGTCCGAGCTGCGCAGCGGCCCCGAGGCGAAGGCGATGCGGCGGTGGCCCAGGCCGACCAGCAGATCGATGAGATCCTGGCCGGCGCGATGATCGTCGATGCCGACCGAGGGCACGCCCTCGATGGCGCTGTAGACCAGGATGTAGGGCACGCCGCTATCCTGCAGCAAGCGTTGCAGGGTGCCGGTGATGGCCGCGCCCAGGGTCAGGATGAGACCGTCGACCTGATGGTCGATCAGGGCCTTCAGGCCCGACATCTCATCACGCGGGGAATAGTTGCTGGTGGCGACCATGACGCTGTAGCCGGCATGCTGGGCCTGGCGGCAGGCGCCTTCAAAACAATCGGCAAACACGGGATTCTTCAGCGTGGGCAGCAGCAGCCCGAGGGTACGGGTCGAACCCTGGCGCAGACTGCGTCCGACGCGATTGGGTCGAAAGCCATGCTCGCCTGCGATTTTCTCGACATGGGCAAGCGTGCTGGTTTTGAGTAATTCGGGGCGGTTGAATGCACGTGACACCGTGGCGCTGGAGACGCCGGCCTTGCGTGCGATTTCGACAATGGATAAACGGATGGGATGATCGACCTTCGACTTCACGGCATAAGCACCGAGGGAAATAATGCATGTATGAGGTGACAACGATATGTCACGGCATTTGCGCGCTTTCCAGACGCAGGACTGAAATCAGATTCGAGGATAGTGCCGGGTTTTGCGGGAGAAACCGGCCTGTGAAGGGGTTTTCCCTTTTGCTCAGCACGCCGGCTTGCTCCTACACTAATTGCTGCTGCGCCAATGATCAGGACATGACGGGCAAGGCGTTCGAAAGGGGATGCAGGAGAGATGGCGAAGGCTTTGAATCAATTGGGTGCGCTGGAGGCCGTGCAGCGTCTGCAGCGGCGCGAACTCAGCGCGGAGCAGATGGCGCGCGCCTGCCTGGCGCGTATCGAACAACGCGAGCCCGATGTGCGTGCCTGGGCCGAACTCGTGCCCGATCAGGTGCTGGCACAGGCCCGGGCGCTGGATGCCGGCTCGTTGCGAGGGATCCTGCATGGGTTGCCCCTGGGCGTGAAAGACATGCTCGATACGCACGACCTGCCCACGCGCTACGGCTCCAGCATCTATGCCCAGCATCAGCCGGCCGCCGATGCGGCCGCGCTGGCGCTGTGCCGCAGCGCCGGGGCACTGGTGATGGGCAAGACCGTCACCACGGAGCTGGCCTCCTATCAGCCGGGGCCCACGCGCAACCCGCATAACCTGTCCTGCACTCCGGGCGGTTCATCCAGCGGTTCGGCTGCGGCCGTGGCCGACGACATGGTGCCGCTGGCGCTGGGCTCGCAGACGGCCGGATCCATCGTGCGCCCGGCTGCCTATTGCGGCATCGTGGGCTTCAAGCCCACCTTCGGGCGCGTGCCCCGTGCCGGCTCGAAACTCCTGTGCGACAGCCTCGACACCCTGGGCGGGTTTGCGCGCAATGTGGATGACGCCGCCCTGCTTGCCTCGGTGTTGCTGGGAGATGCGCGTCTGCTCGATCTTCAGGATGTGCCGCAGCCTCGCGTGGGCATGCTGCGTACCTTCCAGTGGCGCCATGCGTTGCCGGAAACCCGCGAGGCCTTCGAGCAGGCCGCAAGCGTTCTGGCCCGGGCGGGCGCTCAGGTCGAGGAAATCGAACTGCCGGCGCAGGATTGCGGCCTGGTGCAACTGCACGCCGACATCATGGCGTTCGAGACGGCGCGGTCGCTGGCATTCGAGCGGGCCGAGTACGGGGGGCAATTGAGTCCCCGGCTCATGGCCATCGTCGAGGCGGGCGCAGCCATTACGGCCGAGGAAAACCAGGTTCATCAGGCGCGCGCCCAACTGACGCGCCAGCGCTCCTTGCAGTGGTTCGAGCGCTATGACGTGGTGCTGGGGCCCAGCACCACGGGCGAGGCGCCTTTTCTTGATCAGGGCACGGGCGACCCCCTCTTCTGCCGCGTCTGGACGCTGTTCGGATTCCCGACCGTGCATCTGCCGTTTGCCAGCGGCCCGCAGGGCCTGCCGGTGGGGCTGCAGGCGGTGGGGCCGCCACAGGCCGATCATCGACTGCTCGGCATCGCGCGCTGGATGCATCGCGTTCTGAGCCAGCGCGACTAGACGAAAAAAAGCCGGTTCCAGGGAACCGGCTTTTTCATGGGCTCAGGCGCTTCAGGCGGCAACCGTTTCTTCGGACGCCTGCGTGGCCTGTGCGGCCAGGTGGCGGTTCACCGCGCCCAGCACCGCACGGAACGAGGCCGTCACGATATCGCGATCGATGCCGACGCCAAAGCCGGTGGGCGAATCGCCCACGCGCATTTCGACATAGCTGGCCGCGCGGGTGTCGGTGCCGGTGCCGATGGCGTGCTCATGGTAGTCCATGATGCGCACCGGGATGTCCAGCGCCGCCACGAAGGCCGAGATGGCGCCATCGCCGCTGCCGTGCACGACACGGCGTTCGCCGTTGTACTCGAGCTCGGCTTCGATGGTGAACTGCTTGCCTTCGCCGGCCGACGGGTTGCCGTCGATGCGGTGGCGGATCAGCTTCCAGGGGCTGGCCTGCTCCAGGTATTCCTGGGCGAAGATGGTGTAGACGTCCTGGCTGTTGACCTCGCGGCCGGTTTCGTCGGTGACGCGCTGGATGGCGCGGCTGAATTCGATCTGCAGGCGGCGCGGCAAGACCAGGCCGTGCTCCTGTTCGAGCAGGTAGGACACGCCACCCTTGCCCGACTGGCTGTTGACGCGGATGACGGCATCGTAGCTGCGGCCCAGGTCGGCCGGATCGATCGGCAGGTACGGCACTTCCCAGACGGCATCGGCCTTCTGCTGCGCCAGGCCCTTCTTGATGGCATCCTGGTGCGATCCGGAGAACGCGGTGAAGACCAGGTCGCCGGCATAGGGATGGCGCGGATGGACCGGCAATTGGTTGCAGTATTCGGCGCAGCGGCGCACTTCGTCGATGTCGGAGAAGTCCAGGCCCGGATGCACGCCCTGCGTGTAGAGATTCAGCGCCAGCGTGACGAGGTCCACGTTGCCGGTACGCTCGCCGCTGCCGAACAGGCAGCCTTCAATGCGGTCGGCGCCGGCCATCACGGCGAATTCGGCGGCGGCCACGGCGGTGCCGCGGTCATTGTGCGGGTGCACGCTCAGGATGATGCTGTCGCGGCGCGCCAGGTTCTTGTGCATCCACTCGATCTGGTCGGCGTACAGGTTGGGCGTGGTCGCCTCCACGGTGGCCGGCAGGTTGAGCACCATCTTGCGCTCGGGCGTAGCGCCCCAGACTTCGGCGACGGCGTTGGACACCTCGAGCGCGAACTCCGGCTCGGTGGTGCTGAACACTTCGGGCGAGTACTGATAGTGCCAGTCGGTTTCCGGATGGCGCGCCATCGCTTCCTTGACCATGCGCGTGCCGGTCAGGGCGATGTTCTTGATCTCGTCCTTGCTCATGTTGAACACGATCTTGCGAAAGGCCGGAGCGCAGGCGTTGTAGAGGTGAACGATGGCGCGCTTGGCACCGGCGGCGGCCTCGATGGTGCGGTCGATCAGGTCCTGGCGCGACTGGGTCAGGACGATGATGGTGACGTCCTCGGGGATGCGCTTCTCGTCGATGAGCTTGCGCACGAAGTCGAAGTCGGTCTGCGACGCCGAGGGGAAGCCCACCTCGATTTCCTTGAAGCCGATCTTGATCAGTTGCTCGAAGAAGCGCACCTTGCGCTCCACGCTCATCGGCTCGATCAGCGCCTGGTTGCCGTCACGCAGATCGGTGCTCATCCAGATCGGGGCAGCGGTGATGCGGCGGCTGGGCCAGGTACGCTCGGAGAAGTCACGGGCGAAGGGCTGGAAGGGTACGTATTTGGAAGCGGGGTTGGCGAGCATCGATACACCTTTGACGGTTTCTGTTGAATCCCGGGACAGTGCGGGCGCGGCGAACCAGGGGTGGCGGTTCCAGACCGGCGTCGGCCAGGGTGGCGGCCGAATTCAGATTCTAATCAGCGGAAAAAAACGCGTGGCGAGCGTGGCTGCCGAGCTACCACTGGGCACTAGGCCCGGCAACCGATCGGTAGGTGTAGCGATAGCGCTAGGATGGCGCGCGCGTCCAGAATGGACGAGGCGAAGAGGGGCGACGCAGCCACGGCCGAGCCCGGGGCGCTGAGGGCTCCGGCGGCGATGAGGGTGGGCTTGCGTGCGATGACCATAGGCGTAAGTCAAACACATTTTGGCGCGATGCGCAAATCCGCATCGCGCCGCCATGTTCAGCGGTAGGGGCTGAGATGCGGCTCGGTGGCCTCGCCGGCCGGCCGGCTGCGGGCCATGCCCGGTTCGCTGCGGCCGCTGCCTGCGACAGCCGGCGTCACGGCTTCGGCGGGGATGCCAGCCTGATCCAGGATGGCGGATTGTTCGCGGACCAGGGCGATTTTGCCGATGCGGTTGCGGCGCACTTCCTGGTGGCTGCGCTGCAGGTCGCCGATCGTGAACGGTTCGTCGCGTTCGCCCCACACCCAGCGCAGCACATCGACTACCTCGGGACTCAGGCGGGCACGCAGGGCGGCCAGTTCAGTCGCCGGCACGACCCGCATGCGACCGCGCGCCAGACTGGCGTAGAGCCAGCCGCGGGCGCTGAAGAAGACGATAAGGGACCAGAGGACCACCACGCCCCACCAGACATAGGGATTGATGCGGGTCAGCAACTCTACGGTCTGCTGGCCCAGGCTCTGCAGATTGTCAAAGCTCATGGTTTTGCCGAAAGACAGCAGCCACGAGCTGACCAGCAGCCAGATGACGGCGGCAATCACCAGCACGATGGCGCGCAGCACCAGTCGCGGCAGAGCCAGTTTGAACAGGGTCTGGCCGATCTGGCGGCCGTCCTGGCGGATGCGTTCGGGCGAGGTCTGAGTCATCATGCAAAATATTGTACCTATGACTCGTCCTGCGTTAGAACTTCGCGCTTCACAGCATTTGGCATTGACGCCACAGCTGCAACAGTCCATTCGATTGTTGCAGCTTTCGGCGCTGGAGCTGGAGGCCGAGATTGCGCAGGCCCTGGCCGACAATCCCATGCTGGAGCGCGCCGAGGACGATGTGGCCGCGCCGCAGGATGCCGAGGCGGCTTCGGGCGAGTCCGCAGCCGCCGAGCTGGAAGATGCCTGGGAGGCGTCGCAGCGGCGTCTGGACGAGGCGGGCGGCGGCGATGACGATCTGCCCCAGGCGGCGCGCGAGACGACGTTGCGCGAGCATTTGCTGGGTCAGCTGGCGCTTACTCGCGCTGCGCCGCGCGATGCCGCCCTGACCGCCCTGCTGATCGACGAACTGGACGACAACGGTTATCTGGCCTCGCCGCTGGAGGAAATCCGGCAGTGGTTGCCGGTCGAACTGGACATCGACGACGACGAGCTGCGTGCCGCATTGCGACTGTTGCAGTCTTTCGAGCCGCCGGGCGTCGGCGCGCGCGATCTGGCCGAGTGCCTGTCGCTGCAATTGCGCCAGCCGGATACCGCATGCCTGCCCGAGGCGGCCGACGTCCAGGTGCTGGAGTGCGCCAGGCGACTGTGCGCCGGCCATTTGCCGCTGCTGGCTGCCGGCAACCCGCAGCGGCTGCGCGAGGCTCTGGCGGTGGATGACGCTACCCTGCGGGCTGCGCGCGCCCTGATCGTGCGCCTGGACCCGCGTCCGGGGCGGGCCTGGACGGCCCCGGCGGCCGATTTTGCCGTGCCCGATGTCCTGGTGCATCGCCGCGCCGCAGGATGGCAGGCGGTGCTCAATCCGGCGGTCATGCCGCGCCTGCATATCAATCAGCATTACGCCAACCTGCTGGCGAACCGGCGCGAGAGCGCCTATGCCAGCCTGCAAGGCCAGTTGCAGCAGGCGCGCTGGATGATACGCAACGTCGAGCAGCGGTTCGATACGATCCTGCGGGTATCGCAGGCCATCGTGGCGCATCAGGCGGCCTTCTTCAGCGAAGGGCCTGCCGCGATGCGTCCTCTCATCCTCAAGGACATTGCCGGCGAACTGGGCTTGCACGAGTCGACCATTTCGCGCGCCACCGCCCAGAAATTCATGCTCACGCCGTACGGGACCATGGAGCTCAAGCGTTTTTTCGGCAGCGGCGTGGCGACCGAGAGCGGCGAGACGACGTCGGCCACGGCCGTGCAGGCGCATATCCGGCAGATGGTGGCCGAGGAGGAGCCGGGCCGGCCGCTCTCGGATAGCCAGCTTGTCCAGCAGTTGGCCGACAAAGGCATCGTGATCGCCCGACGCACCGTGGCGAAGTACCGTGAACTGCTGCGCATCGCGCCGGCGACGGTACGGCGCGCGCAGGCGGGGCGTTGATCGGCATCAAGATTGTCCCTATTTATCAGCCGCTTACATGCGGCGGCGCAGCATCAGAATTCATCTCCAGTACTTGCACACGCCACAGTTATTGGTGATAATTGTTCTCATGTATATTTGTATCTGCAACGCCGTCACTGAACGCCAAGTCCGCGCTTGCGTGGACGCAGGTGCGACGTCGCTGGGCGATCTCCAATTCGAGCTGGGCGTGGCTTCCTGCTGCGGCCGCTGCGGCCCCACGGCCTGCGAATACCTGCCCGGCGGACGCGCCTCCAGCGTTTGCGATGTGCGCTCGATTGCGGTGCCCGTCAGCCAGCCCACGGCCGTCATCGACGCCGAGCAGCCTGCCGCCAATACCGCGTCGCTGGCCCGCGCCGCCGTCGGCTGATCGCTGTCCGCCGCATTGGTCTGCCTGCCGTCCGACGCACGGTCGGCAGGCGTTGTTTATTTTCACCCCGCCAAACGCCCTGAAATTCCCCGGGCTGGCGCCTGAAATCCCCCGTCATGGCGGGCAAAAGAAGTCGGCAAGGGTTCATCCGGCCTCCTCCAGGCCGCATGGATGCGCAAAGCGTGCGCCATTGCATCAAATACCGCTATTCATTCTTATTCGCCAACCGCTTTCGGATCGCGCTCGCACAGCCATTTACCAAATAGGGCCGAACGCTAGGCGATGGGCTGCCCGCGATGGTAGTCTGCCGGGGTTGCACGCGCCAGGAGCGCGCCGATCCGCCAGATTAGGAGTACATCATGAAGGGCGATAAAACGGTTATCCAGTTTCTCAACAAACAGCTGACCAACGAGTTGACCGCGATCAACCAATACTTCCTGCATGCCCGCATGTTGAACCATTGGGGTTTCAAGAAGCTGGGCAAGCATGAATACGAAGAGTCGATCGAGGAAATGAAGCACGCCGATCGCCTGATCGAGCGCATCTTCATGCTGGACGGTCTGCCCAACCTGCAGGATCTGCACAAGCTGCTGATCGGCGAGAACGTGCCCGAGGTGCTGGCCTGTGACCTGAAGGTCGAACTGACCGCGCAGGCCACCCTGAAGGAAGGCATTGCCCACTGCGAGTCGGTGCGTGACTACGTTTCGCGCGACCTGATGCAGGACATCCTCGATGACACCGAAGAGCACATCGACTATCTGGAAACCCAGATCGGCCTGGTGGACCAGGTCGGCTTGCAGAACTACCTGCAGACCCAGATGGAAGCCGACGACTAAAACCCGCCGGCAAGAAGAAAAAAGCCCGTTTCATATGAAACGGGCTTTTTTCTGGCGTGATCGCTTCACTCGTGCCGGCGCGGGCATTCCGAGATCGTGCCCCAGGCGTTGTTGGGGGCACAGTACTTGTTGCGGGCGGCCCAGGCACAACTGGGGCGCTCGAAAAAGCCCATCGTGGCGCAGTGGTTGAGTTCCTGGCGCAGCTGATCCTGCCAGTTGCCGGCCGCGCGGGGGGCATTCCGGGGCGTATCCAGGGCCACCGGCGGGTTGATGCGCGCCACACCCTGCTGGATCGGCGCGTTTGCCGGGGGGGCGATGCCGGGCGGCTGGGCCAGATCCAGCGTCGAGACGTCAGAGGGGCCGGTCGGCAGGTCCGAGCCGGCGGCCAGCTGGCGGGCGCGATCCATGGAGATGCTGCCGCGCGAGATGTTCACGGAAGGATCGGTGTTGCTGTCGAACAGCGAGACGGTGTTCACCGCCCATTCGTGGGCTGCCGGCTGATGCGGCACCCCGAGGGTGCCGTCGACCCGGGGTTGTGGCGGTTGCGCGACATAAGGACGCCCGTTGGCGTCGAGAATGACCTGCTCGCTGCCCAGCGGATCCTGGCCAGGCGCGGCACTGGCGGCCGGCGCATGGGCCACCAGCCAGTCTCCGAGTTGCAGACCTCCCCAGGCCGCGATGCCCAGGGCAATCAGAAGCGTTGCGAACAATAGACGCCAAGACATTGCTACCCTCGTTTGTGTTGCGGCGCTGATCGGCTCAGGCCTGCTCTCCGAAAACCTTACCGCTATGCTCGCGCATCGCGTGGAATTTCACTTCCGGATACAGTTCTTCTGCCACGCGCAATTGCGCGGGCGAGCCGATGAGAAACGCCGCAGCGTCGACCACATCATAGGCGATATGGGCAGCATTGGCATCCATGAACTTGCGCAAGGCTTTGGGGTTTTCGGAGGTGATCCAGCGCGCCATGGTGTAGCGTGAAGGCATCAATCGGGCGTCCACGCCATACTCGGTTTTCAGGCGGTGAGCGACCACTTCGAACTGCAACTGGCCGACCGCGCCCAGCAGCAGCGCGCCGCCGGCGACTTCGGGGCGGAACACCTGGATGGCGCCCTCTTCGCCCAGCTGCGTCAGGCCCACGCGCAGTTGCTTGGTGCGCAGCGGATCCTTCACTTCGACGGCCTGGAACAGTTCCGGTGCGAAGAAAGGCAGCCCGGTGAAGTGCAGGGTTTCGCCTTCGGTCAGCACGTCGCCCAGTTGCAGCACGCCATGGTTGGGAATGCCGATCACGTCGCCGGCATAGGCTTCGTCCAGCAGTTCGCGGCGTTGCGAAAGGAAGGACACCACGTTATTGGGGCGCATCTCCTTGTTGGTGCGCGCCACCTTCAGGCGCATGCCGCGCTCGAAGCGGCCCGAGCTCACGCGCACGAACGCCACGCGGTCGCGGTGGGCCGGGTCCATGTTGGCCTGCACCTTGAACACGACGCCGGAGAACTTGGGCTCCTCGGGCTGGACCTCGCGCTCCATGGCGTGGCGCGGCCCGGGCGCCGGCGCCAGTTCCACCAGCGCGTCCAGCACTTCCTGCACGCCGAAGTTGTTGATGGCCGAACCGAAGAATACGGGCGTCTGTTTGCCGGCCAGGAAGGCCGCATGGTCAAACGGCGGCGAGGCCTCGGTGATGAGCTCGATCTCGCCGCTGGCCTGCTCGAAGGCCTGGCCGAAGCGTTGGCTGATCTCCGGGTTGTTCAGGCCCTGGATGAAGGCGTCGTCATCGTCGCGGCGCTCCTGGCCCGGGCGGAACAGGCGCATGCGGTCGCGGCGGATATCGAACACACCGCCGAAGGACTTGCCCATGCCCACCGGCCAGGAGAATGGCACCGTGTCCATGCCAAGGTGGCTTTCGATCTCGGACAGCAGTTCCAGCGGCTCGCGCACTTCGCGGTCGAGCTTGTTGATGAAGGTGATGATGGGGGTGTTGCGTGCGCGGCAGACCTGCAGCAGACGCTTGGTCTGCGGCTCCACGCCGTTGCCGGCGTCGATCACCATGAGCGCGGCGTCGACCGCCGTCAGCACCCGATAGGTGTCTTCGGAGAAGTCCTGGTGGCCCGGGGTGTCCAGCAGGTTGATGATGCAGTCGCGGTACTCCATCTGCATGACCGAGGAGGCCACCGAGATGCCGCGTTGCTTTTCGATCTCCATCCAGTCGGAGGAGGCGTGGCGCGAGGCCTTGCGAGCCTTCACGCTGCCGGCGATCTGGATGGCGCCTGCGAACAGCAGCAGTTTTTCCGTCAGCGTGGTCTTGCCCGCGTCGGGGTGGGAAATGATGGCGAAAGTGCGTCGCCGCGCGACTTCTTGAGTGAGGTTCATAGCGGTTATAGAAGCGCTCGCAATCAGGTGTGACGGCGGAAAGTCGCCAGGAACACCCCGGCCAGGATGAACAGCGAGCCGAAGATACGGTTCATCCAGCGGATATGGTGGGCGCTGCGCAGCAGGCGCAGCACTTTGGCCGCCAGCAGGGTATAGCAACCCATGGCGACCAGATCGGTGAAGACCAGCGTGCCGGCCAGCGCCGCGTACTGCGCGGTCAGGGGGCGCAGCGGATCGACGAATTGCGGCACGACGGCCAGCAGGAACACGGTGCCCTTGGGGTTCATCGTGTTGATGAGAAACCCGCGCAGCACCAGCTCGCGGATGGAGAACTGCCGGGGGTTGCCGGTGTCGACCGCGACCGGCGCGGCATCGGTGCGGATCTGGCGCACACCCAGGTAGATCAGGTAGGCCACCCCAAGATACTTGACGACCGAGAAGGCCATCTCCGAGGTGGCCAGCACCGCGCCCAGCCCGACGGCTACCACCAGGAACTGGAACAGGATGCCCAGGATGAGCCCGGCCGTGTTCCAGTAGCCGCGCGCAAAGCCATATTTGAGCCCGGATGACATGGCTGAGATGGCCCCCGCTCCGGGAGAGAACGAGATGGCCCAGGCAGCCACGAAAAAGGTCAACCAGGTCGAGAGGCTCATGGCGCGTTCCTAGCGCAGGGTTGGCGGTTTACTTGCCCAGCAGCACGCCCCGGCCGGGAGCGTTGCGGGGATTGCGGGACGCTGCCGGCTTGGCGGCCGGGCGGGCTTCGCGGGAAGCGCCCGGGGCCGGGGCACGGGCGGCGCTGCTGTTGGCGCTGCGCGGCGCAGCACTGCGGCCTTCATTGCGCGGCGCGCGGCCATTGCCACCACCACCACCGCTGCGGGCGCCCGCAGCGTTGCCGCCGCGCCCACCGTTGCCGCGTGCGCCGCCATTGCCGCGTCCGCGCGGGCCGCGTTCACGATCACGGTCGTCGTCGTCGCGTTCGGCGCCGCCGACCGGCGGGGTCCAGTCGGCCACGGTGCGGCGTTCGATGGGTTTCTTGATCAGGCGCTCGATGGCCTTGAGCAGCTTGATCTCGCTGTCGTCGACCAGCGAGACCGCTGCGCCCGTGGCGCCGGCGCGACCGGTGCGGCCGATGCGGTGCACGTAGTCTTCGGGCACGTTGGGCAGCTCGAAGTTCACCACCTGCGGCAGCTGGTCGATGTCCAGCCCGCGTGCGGCGATATCGGTGGCGACCAGCACGGCGACGCTGCCGTCCTTGAAGCCGGCGAGCGCGCGGGTGCGGGCCGATTGGCTCTTGTTGCCGTGGATGGCGGCCGCCGACAGACCGTCCTTGACCAGCTTTTCGGCCAGGCGGTTGGCGCCATGCTTGGTGCGGGTGAACACCAGCACCTGATGCCAGCCGCTTTCGCGGATCAGGTGGCTGACCAGGTCGCGCTTGTGCGCCTGATCGACCAGGTGAACCGTCTGGGTGACCAGTTCGGTGGCGGTGTTGCGCGGGGTCACGGACACTTCGCCCGGATTGTTCAGCACGCCGCGGGCCAGCTCGCGGATCTCGTCGGAGAAGGTGGCCGAGAACAGCAGGTTCTGACGCGACTTGGGCAACAGCGCCAGCACCTTGCGGATATCGCGGATGAAGCCCATATCCAGCATGCGGTCGGCTTCGTCGAGCACCAGGATTTCCACGCCCGAGAGGTCGATGGTTTTCTGGCCGGCGTGGTCCAGCAGGCGGCCCGGGGTGGCCACCAGGATGTCCAGGGGCTTGCGCAGCGCGCTGATCTGCGGGTTGATGTTCACACCGCCGAACATGACCATGGAGCTCAGGCCGGTGTATTTGCCATAGACCTGCACCGACTCGGCCACCTGGGCGGTCAGTTCGCGGGTCGGGGTCAGGATCAGGCAGCGCGGCCGGCCGGGCGTGCGCTTGGCGGGTTTGTTCTGCATCAGGCGATGCAGGATGGGCAGGGTGAAGCCGGCGGTCTTGCCGGTGCCCGTCTGGGCGGCGGCAAGCAGGTCGCCGCCCTTGAGTACCTGGGGAATGGCCTGCGCCTGAATGGGCGTCGGGGCGGTATAGCCGGTTTCGGCGATGGCACGCAAAAGGGTGTCAGCCAGCTCGAGGTCGGCGAAAGAAGAATAGGTAGACAACAACAACTCCAGCGGCAGCCCGTCGCTCAAGTTGAGAGACTCCAATCCAGGCGGACGAACGAGGAGAACAGGATATGCCGGCTTGGAATCCGGCACGGCGGCTTGGCGCCTTGAGACGTGTGCTGATTGGCAATGCACACGGCTGTGGATTGTAACCGAAGCGCCCGTTATCGATGGACGAAGCTGTAACAGGCAGCGATACACTTGTCGCTGCCTTTGGTGCTGTAATGCGAGAGTTTTCACCCTGGGGAATCTTATGCGAACGATGCGTGTGCTGGCCTGGTCCTGGATGCTGTCCCTGACGATGCTGTTGTCGGGTTGCGGCTATAACGCGATGCAGGCCGCCGATGAACAGGTCAAGGCGGCGTGGTCGGAGGTGCTTAACCAGTATCAGCGCCGGGCCGATCTGGTGCCGCAGCTGGTCAAGGTGGCGGATGCCTACATGACCCATGAACGTGAGGTGCTCACGCAGGTGACCGAAGCGCGCGCCAAGGTGGGCAGCGTGCAGATCACCGCCGATCAGCTGGAAGACCCCGCGGCCGTGGAGCGTTTCCAGCAGGCGCAGGCGGGTCTGAGCTCGTCGCTTTCGCGCCTGATCGCCGTGTCGGAGAACTATCCCCAGCTCAAGGCCGATGGCCTGTTCCGCGACCTGCAGGTACAGCTCGAAGGCACCGAGAACCGCATCGCCGTGGCGCGCGGGCGTTACGTGCAGGATGTGCGTGATTACAACGTGCTGGTGCGTCAGTTCCCGGGGGTGATCACCGCCAAGATTTTCGGCTACGCGCCCAAGGCTAATTTCGGCGTCGAGAATGAGGCGGCCATTTCGCGTCCGCCCGAAGTGAAGTTCAGCAACCAATGATCCTCGTCGCACGCAGATCTCTCCTGGGGATGCTGTTCGGGCTGCTGGCCTGCCTGCTGATGGCGGGCGGGCCGGCCGGCGCGGCCGTCGAGACGCCGGTGCCGGCCCTGACCCAGCGGGTCACCGACCTGACCGGCACCCTGGCGCCGGCGCAGCGACAGGCCCTGGACGAGGAGCTGGCCGCGCTGCAGGCGCGCAAAGGGGCGCAGCTGGCGGTCCTGATCGTGCCGACCACGGGCGCCGAGAGCATCGAGCAGTTCGCCACGCGGGTCTTTGAGCAATGGCGCCTGGGCCGCGGCAAGATCGATGACGGCGTGCTGTTCGTGGTGGCCAAGGATGACCGCGCCATGCGCATCGAGGTCGGCTATGGCCTGGAGGGCGCCATTTCCGATGTGCTGGCCGGACGCATCATTCGCGAGCAGGTGATCCCCCATTTCCGGCAGGATGACTACGCCGCCGGGATCCAGGCGGGCGTGCAGGCCCTGATCGCCCTGATCGATGGAGAATCGCTTCCGCCGCCACCCCCGCAGGAGAGCCAGGCCTCCTCCGGCGGATCGCTGTGGGAAAACCTGCTGGACGTCGGCTTGTTCCTGCTGGTGGTGCTGGTGGCGGCACCGCCGCTGGTCGGCGGCCTGTTCGCCGGCGTGGCGAGCGCCTTCGTGAGCGGCAGCCTGCTGGTGGGCCTGGGCGCGGGAGTGGGCGTGGCGGCATTGAGCTGGATACTGGGCTTGACCGGCCTCAAGCGTGCCCTGCGCAACCGCCGCGGCGGTGGCGGCGGTGGGCGTGGCGGTGGCGGCTTTGGCGGGGGATTCGGCGGCGGGCGCAGCAGTGGCGGCGGCGGCGGATTCAGCGGCGGCGGCGGGCGCAGTGGCGGAGGCGGCGCCTCGGGCCGCTGGTAGCAGGCCCGTGGCGGCGGCCGCGGCAGGTATCAGGCCACCGCCGTCAGTTCGTCCAGGCCGGCGCGCGACATCCCCTGCAACTGGGGCATGAGGCTCAACAAGTGGCGGCTGTAGTCGTGCTCGGGCCGGGTGAACAGGGTTTCGGTGTCGGCCACCTCCAGCAACTGGCCGTGCCGCATGACACCGACCCGGTCGCACATCTGGCGGATCACCGGCAGGTCATGGCTGATGAACAGCATGGTCAGCTTGAGCTGCTCCTGCAGATCTTTGAGCAGATTGAGGATCTGGGCCTGGATGGAGACATCCAGCGCCGAGGTCGGTTCATCGCAGATCAGAAAGCGCGGCCGCGTGGCCAGGGCGCGCGCGATGCAGATGCGCTGGCGCTGCCCGCCCGAGAATTCGTGCGGAAAGCGCTGCGCGGCCTGCGGACCCAGCCCCACGACGTCCAGCAGGTCGGCGACGATGCTGTGCGTTTGCGCCTCGCTGTCGGCCAGCCGGTGAAAGCGGATCGGTTCGGCCACGATATCCAGCACCCGCATGCGCGGGTTGAGCGATGAATAGGGGTCCTGGAACACCATCTGGATCTGGCGCCGGAACGGATTGCGTGCCTTTTCGTTCCTGAGCGCAGTCAGCTCGGTGCCGTCGAACCACACCGATCCCGAGGTCGGCTCGTAGAGGTTGGAGATCAGGCGCGCCACGGTCGATTTTCCGGAGCCGGACTCCCCCACCAGGCCGAACACCTCGCCTTCGCGGATGCTCAGATTGACGCCTTTCACGGCATCCAGCATCCGCTGGTTGCGCTTGAGCAGCGCTGGCTTGAGCATGAAGCGCATGCCCAGGTCGCGCACCTGCACCAGGTCTTCTTGGCTGCCGGCGCCGAAGTCGCGCCGCTGCCCCAGCCAGTGGGTGGCCAGATCCATGGGCTGGGTCGGCTGGCGCACATCCTCGATATACGTCACCAGCGGAAAGCGTTGCAGCTTGATGTCCGGACGCGGCACGGCCGAGATGAGACTGCGGGTATAGGGATGGTCGGGGTCGCCCAGGATTTTGGCGGTGGTGCCCTCCTCCATCAGCTTGCCGCGATAGAGCACCGCCACCCGGTCGGTGATCTCGGCGATCACGCCCATGTCGTGGGTGATCAGGATCATGCCGACCTGGCGTTCCTTGCACAGCTTGCGCAGCAGATCCAGGATCTGGGCCTGGATGGAGACGTCCAGGGCGGTGGTGGGTTCGTCGGCGATCAGCACCTCGGGTTCGCAGCACAGGGCCAGGGCGATCACCACCCGCTGCCGCATGCCGCCGGAGAACTGGTGCGGATACTGGCTGACCCGCAGCTCGGGCTGATCGATTCCTACCTGATCCAGCAGCTCGATGGCGCGTCGCCGGCCTTCGGCCGCCGACACGCCCATGTGCACCTGCATGGTTTCGACCAGCTGGCTTTCCACGGTCTGCAAGGGGTCCAGAGAGGTCAGCGGATCCTGGAAGATCATGCCGATGCGCTTGCCGCGCAGTTTGCGCTGCTGCGCCGGCGGCAGGTCGTCGATGCGCTCGCCCTGCAGGCGCACCTGACCGCCAGCCAGGCGTCCGGGCGCCTGGAGCAGGCCGATCACGGCATTGCCGATGGTGGACTTGCCGGCGCCGGATTCTCCCACCACGCCGAGGATTTCTCCTTTCTCCACGTGCAGCGAGACGTCGTCGATGGCTACCAGGGTGCCCCGCCGGCTGGGGAATTCAATGCGGATGTTGTCGATGTTCAGCAAGGCCATTCAGCAACCTCAGCGCAGCCGGGGATTGAGCGCATCGCGCAGCCAGTCCCCCAGCAGATTGACGGACAGCACCAGGGCCACCAGGGCCACGCCCGGGAAGACCGAGATCCACCACATGCCCGAGAACAGATAGCTGTTGCCGATGCGGATGAGCGTGCCCAGAGACGGAGCGGTGGGCGGTACGCCCACGCCCAGGAACGACAGCGTGGCTTCGGTGATGATGGCCACGGCCAGATGGATGGTGGCGATCACCAGCACCGGGCCCATCACGTTGGGCAGAATGTGGCGCCGCAGGATGGCGAAGGGACCGATGCCGATCAGGCGGGCCGCCTGCACGTACTCCTTGTTGCGTTCGACCAGCGTGGAGCCGCGCACCGTGCGGGCATACTGCACCCAGCCGGAGATGCCGATGGCGAAGATCAGCACATAGACCGCGAGCTGGTCATGCAGGTCGCGCGGCAGCAGACCACGCGCCACGCCGTCGATCAGCAGCGCCACCAGGATGGTCGGGAACGACAGCTGGATATCGGCGATACGCATGATGATGCTGTCCACCCGGCCGCCCATGTAGCCGCTGATCAGGCCGAGCGAGACCCCCAGCACCATCGAGAACAGCACGGAAGCCACGCCGACCAGCAGCGACACGCGTGCGCCGTAGAGTACGGCCGACAGGATGTCGCGCCCCTGGTCGTCCGTGCCCAGCAGGAAGTCGGGCGAGCCCTCCTCCGCCCAGGCCGGCGGTGTGTTGGCGTCCATGATGTTCAGCGACGCCAGGTCGAAGGGGTTGTGCGGCGCGACCAGGGGCGCGCACACCGCGCCCAGCACGATCAGCAGTGTGACGGCGGCCGAAACGATGGCAGATGGCGAGTGTTTGAAACTGTGCCACAGGTCGCTGTCGGCGGCGCGGGCGAAAAGCGGTGCGATGCGGGCGATCATGTGCAGCGGCCCTCCCTATTTGCTTTGCACGCGCAGGCGTGGATCGACGGCGAAATACAGCATGTCCACGACCAGATTGATGATCACGAAGATGAAGGCGATCAGGATCAGGTAGGCCGCCATGACGGGGATGTCCACGGTGCTGATGGCCTGGATGAAGAGCAGCCCCATGCCCGGCCACTGGAACACCGTTTCGGTGATGATGGCGAAGGCAATGATGGAACCCAGTTGCAGGCCGGTGACGGTGATCACCGGCACCATGGTGTTCTTGAGCGCATGACGGAAGTTGATCATGCGTTCGGGCAACCCGCGCGCCCGTGCGAACTTGATGAAGTCGGTGCGCAGCACCTCCAGCATCTCGGCGCGCACCAGCCGCATGATCAGCGTCATCTGAAACAGCGCCAGCGTGATGGCGGGCATGATGAGCGCTGCGAGCCCGGAGGGCGTGAGCAGGCCGGTGGTCCACCAGCCCAGGTTGAGCACTTCGCCCCGCCCGAAGCTGGGCAGCCAGCGTAGTTGCACGCCGAACACCAGGATCAGAAGAATGCCGATCAGGAAGGTCGGCAGCGAGATGCCAGCCAGCGACAGCGCCATGAAGGTCTTGGAGATCAGGCCATCGCGCCGCAGCGCGGTGTAGATGCCCAGCGGGATGCCGAAGACCAACGCCATCAGCGCCGAGATGAAGGCGAGTTCCAGGGTGGCCGGAAAGCGCTCTTCGAGCAACTCCGAGACCGGGCGGCGGTGGCGGTACGACATGCCGAAATCACCCTGCACGGCATTGCCCACGAAGCGCCCGAACTGCAAGGCGAACGGATCATCCAGGCCGAGCTCGGCGCGCAGCTGGGCGCGCTGCTCCTGGGTGGTGTCCTGCCCCACCAGGCTGGCGACCGGGTCGCCCACGTAGCGGAACATTGCAAAGGCGATCAGGGCGACCGCCAGCATCACGATCAGCGACTGAAAAAGACGTCGCGCGATGAAACCAAGCATATTCCGGACCCCTGTGAAAAGGTGGCGGCCAGGGGCGGCCACTTTGGGCAGCCGGTGATCTGCGTCACCGGTCCGCCCGACGCTGCAGTCAAGGCATCACGACGTTGCGCAGATCGAGCACGTCATCGGCGCGCTGCACCACCTTGATATCGTCCTTCACTCCCCAGGAGATCGGCTGCTGATGCAGCGGCAGATATCCGTAGTCGTTGCGCACGATCTCGAAGGCTTCCTTGATCATGGCGTTGCGCTTGTCCTGATCGGTTTCCACGCCGATCTGACGCTGCAGTTCGTCGACCTTGGGGTTGCAGTAGCCGCCCAGGTTGAACTGGCCGGCGGCCGTTTTGGCGTCGCGGCAGCTGGCCAGGTTAAGCAGCACGTTGTGCGCATCGGTCGAGCTGGGCGTCCAGCCCAGCATGTACATGCTGGTGTCGTTGCCGGCCTGCAGCAGGATCTTGCCGAAGTACTTGGACTTGTTCTGCGCCAGCAGATTGATCTTGATGCCCACGCGCGCCAGCATGCCCGCCACCGCCTGGCAGATCTTCTCGTCGTTGACGTAGCGATCGTTGGGGCAGTCCAGCGTCACGGAAAAGCCCTTGGGATAGCCGGCCTCGGCCAGCAGTTTCTTGGCCCGTTCGATATCCGTCTTGGTGGGTGCGCCATAGGAGTCGTTGTAGCCGTTGACGGAAGTGGCCACCAGCGAGCCCAGCGGCTGCGCCGCGCCGCGCATGATCTTGTCGTTGATGGCCTTGGTGTCGACCGCCAGGACCACGGCTTCGCGCACGCGCGCATCCTTGAACGGGTTCTTTCCCTTGACGTCGGAGAACAGCAGTTCGTCGCGGTGCTGGTCCATGCCGATGAAGATGGCGCGCGCTTCCGGGGCGGACAGGGGCTTGACGCCCTTGGCGTCCTCCAGGCGCTTCCAGTCCTGAACCGGCACCGGTTGCACGATGTCCATCTCGCCGGAGATCAGCGCCGCCACGCGGGTGGCTTCCTGCGAGATCGGCTGGAAGACGACCTCGTCGACGTTGGTCGGGATGTCCTTGTTCCAGTAGCCGTCGTAGCGCTTGAGGACGGTCTTCACATCGGGCTGGCGCTCGACCAGCATGAAGGGGCCGGTGCCGTTGGCGTGCAGGTTGGCGTAGTTGCCCTGGTTGTCGCCCTTGACGTTGGTGGCTTCGGTGGTCTTGTTCTTCTCCGACCAGTCCTTGCTCATGATGTAGAGAAAGGTCCACTCGCGCGGAAGAATCGGGTTGGGCGTGGGTGTGGTGACTTCGATGGTGTAGTCATCCACTTTCTTGATGTCTGCGGCCTTGGAGGCATAGGCCTTCATGTCGGAGCCGGGCGTGAGCGCGCGCTTCCAGGAGAAGATCACATCATCGGCCGTGAAGGGCGAGCCGTCATGGAACTTCACGCCCTCGCGCAGCTTGAATACCCATTTGTTGGGCTCGGGGTTGGTCCAGCTTTCGGCCAGCAGCGGCACCAGTTTCAGGTCGCCGTCATAGCCGGCCAGCGTTTCGTAGATATTGCCCTGGAAACCCAGCGTGAAGGTTTCGTTCAGCGCCATCGGGTCCATCGTGGTGGCGTCGCCCTGGTATGACCAGCGCAGCGTTTTGGCCTGGACGGTGCCGCTCAGGGCGGCGGCGCTCAGTGCCAGCGCCATGGCCGAATACTTCAATGCAGATGTGATACGCATAGCCCTCGTACTCCGTGTGATGCGTCAAGCGCGACAGTGACAGGGCCGGCCGCGCACATGGCGGCCGGGTCAGGCGTACAACTCAGAAAGCGGGAAGATCGACAGAAGGGACGTCCGCGGCGTTGCCGCGCGGCGCGAGGTGAATCCTGGCGGAGAACTCTGTGATGACCGGCTCCTTGTCAGGTGGAGCGCGATGATGGCCGCGCCCGTGTGCAAGAGCATCTTATAGAGCCGTTTGTTTAAGCGTCAATCGTTTTGGGTTGGGGTTATCACTCGGTTTGCGCGGCCTCGCGCGACGGCTGTCCGGCCTCTGGCGCAGCCAGTACCTGCGTGAGTGCAGCGATCTGCTGCTTGCGCCTTGCGTCGTCCTCGAAGCCTGGCGCAAGGGCCGACCATTGCGGCCGGCTGCGCGCTTCCTGCAGGGCGGCAGGCAGGGCGCCGCTGCGCCACTGTTCGGCCCGGGGCAAGGCGATGGGGGCGCTGGCGGCATGGCCGCGGCGCTCAAGCGCTTCGATCAGCTGCTGCTGGCGCAAGGCCAGCAAACGCAATACCGGGTCGTCGACGCTGAGCTCGCGATGGCCGCGCAGCCTGTCGGCCACCCGCTTGCCCCAGCGCTCGACGCCTTGCCACAGCCCGCCGGCGGCCGCGCCGATCAATGTGCCGGTGCCCAGCGTCAGGCCGGCCGACAGCAGATCGACCGCCGCGCCCGCCATGGCCCCGGCGGCCGCTCCCACTCCCATCTGCACCCCCATGTCTTTCAGCGCCTGGGGATGGAAAAGATCCATGCCGTAGCGTTCGCCGCTCAGTGGCAGCGCGTCGGGGCGGTAATCGCCAGGATGGAAGTTGTAGAGCGCCAGCAGGGCCTGCACGCAGGCCTGTTCGCGTTGGCGTACGCGCTCCTGCAGAGCCGCTCCGGTCTGCTCCAGGGCCTGCGCATCGTTGGCGCAGGGCAGGCGCAGCGCCGCCACGTCGATCAGCAGTTCGGCGGCCAGCCGGCAGGCGGTCTGGCGGCGCGCCACGCGGGCCTGCGCCAGCGCGGCGGCCATCCGGGTGAGCATGAGCGCGTGCGCGTCCAGCAGCACGGCCAGGCGGGCATAGAGTTGCTGCTCGCCGTCCAGGGGCGGAGCCACGGTGTCGTATTCGAGCACCGCATGCAGGCCCAGGCGCGCCATCGCGGCGCGCCACTCGTGCGCCCGGTGGCCGGGCGCGTGCACGAAATTCAGCACCGGCAGGAGGGGGCGGCCGCAGGCGGCCAGCAAGGCCAGCTCGTCGCGGTGCTTGCTGAGCACCGGGTCGCGGGCGTCGATGACATACAGGCCGGCGTCGCAGGCCAGCAGCTTGTCCAATACGCGCGCTTCCTGTTCGTAGCGGCCGCGCGCCTCCGGCGTATCGAGCAGGCGCTGGATGCGTGCCGGCCCGTCCAGCCTTTCGCTGGCCGGCGCCACCAGGTCGAGATATTCCAGCAGGGCCACGCTGTCTTCCATGCCGGGAGTATCGAACCATTCGATTTCGCCTTCGCCGGGCAGACGCAACAGGGCTCCCTGCACGTGGCGGGTGGTGCCGGCTTCGTCGGCCACCTGGCCGAAATAGGGATCACGCGTGAGCGTGCGCAGGAGCGAAGTCTTGCCGGTATTGCTGTGGCCGACGACGGCGATGCGCAGGCGTTCAGTCATGGTTGCCCCGCTGCAGCCAGTCAAGCGGGGGGTGCGCGCTTTCATCGATGGCCTGCGCCGGCAAGCCGGCGGCCTGCAGCCGTTCACGCCATTGCGGACGTCGCTGCCCCGGGCCGCTGAGCCAGATGCGCATCTGACCGGCGTGCGCGGCCAGGGCGGCGATCAGCGAGAGCGAACCGCGGTCCGGTGTCTGGCCGGCGTCGCACACCAGCAGCAGGCGCGAGGCCGGCTCGGCGGCCAACGCATCAAGCAGGGCATTGCGCTCTGCGCGGCTGTCCAGGTTGCCGGCGTCAAAGATGCTGTCCGGCGGCACGGTCGGGCGCGCATGATCGGGAGCGAGTTCCAGGCTGGCATAGACGGGCCGTCCGCCGGGCGTGCCGCGTGCGTCGATCATGGGATGGCGCAAGGGTTCGGCGGGCCGATCCACGCCGCCAGCCTGCGCGGCCGGCGTGAGGCGCTCGCGCAGCACGGCGTAGCCGGGCAGGTCGGGATCGATATCCAGGCGGGCCAGCGCGCGTGCGCTCATGATGAGACAGCCGAGCGCGGCCAGCAGGCGCGGCACGATGCCCCAGCACACCAGCATGCCCAGCAGCCAGACCGACCATTGCACCTGGGCTGCGGCCGGCAAGGCCTGCAGGCCGTCGCTGGCGCGCACCATGGCCGGGTCGGGCAGTGTGAAGCCGAACTGCGCCGGCAACCAGCCGGCCCAGGCGGTCAGGCGCACGAAAGTCTCCGGCGGCAGTAGCGTAGTGGCCCAGATGAACTGGTAGCTGGCGGTCGAGAGCATGACCAGCAGCGTCGTGAGTGCTGCGCACAGGGCGGCCAGCCACAACAGATGGCTGATCGCGCCCAGCAGCCAGCGCAGGGCCCCGGCGCGTGCCAGCAGATTCAGCAGGGCCTGGGGGATGAGCGCGGCGTGCGGCCCGCGCGCGAGTTTGCGCGTAGTCCACAGCCACATCCGGCCCAGGCCGGTGGCACGAGTCGCGGGCAGCAGAAAGCTGGCCAGCCAGAGCAGGAACATCAGGCCGTGCAGGCCCAGCAGCGCGCCCAGCGCCCACAGCACATTGACGGGCCGGCTGCCGTCGCCCAGCGCGCCGTAGGCGGTGGCCGCGCCGGCCAGCAGCACCACGGCCATCATGATGAGCAGCGCCAGCACGGCGCCCTGGCGCCAGCTGGCCAGCAGGCGGTCCAGGCCCTCGCGTTGCGCGATCAGGCCGGCGCGCTGCAGCACGCGGTCTGCGAAGCTGCCTTCAGCCTGACGCAGGCGCCGGACTTCGTTCTGATCCTGCAACGGACCCCAGTGTTCTTCGCGCAGGCGCAGCGTTTCGGCCAGCCAGTGGGCCGTCAAACCGTAGGTCGGCGTGCTCATGCGCGGGCCTTGCCGCAGCGGCGGGATGAGGGGCGGAATGCGAGGGCCATATCGTCTCCCGGCGGGGCGGTGATCCCCGCCCTGGTGCAGTCTTCGGGGCTGCGCCATTGTAGACCGCCGGACGCCGTCGGCAGCGCCGGATCAGCCGTGTCGCAGCCAGCGCCGGTAGGCGCCTGGCGTCACGCCGGTCGCCTGGCGAAAGCGGCGGCTCAGGTGGCTGGCGTTGCCAAAGCCGGTGCGTTGCGCGATCGCGGCGAGATCCAGATCGCCCGATGCCAGCAGCCCGCGCGCATGGTCGATGCGCCGTTGCTGCACCCAGGCGTGCGGCGTCAGCCCGAAGGAGACGGGGAACATGTGCGCGAAGTGATAGGTCGACAGCGCTGCCACGCCGGCCAGTTCATCCAGGCTGAGCGCCGCGTGCAGATGGCTGTCGATGTAGTCGCGTACGCGCCGGCGCACCGCCGGAGCGAGCCCGCCGCGCGGCCGGGCGGCGCGGCGCGTTTCGGTGCCGTTGCTCAGCAGGTGGTGCAGCATCAGTTCGGCCGCGCTGCTGGCGGCCAGTCGTTGGGCCGGCTCGTGCCAGTCCAGGGCCAGCAACTGGCGGCTGGCGCGCGTCAGTTCGGGGGCCTGGACGTAGGTCTGGTCGCGCACCTGCAGGCTGCGCGGTTCCCGATCCAGTCGCAGCACGGTTTCTCGCGCCAGCCGTTCGGGCGCGATGTACAGATGCATGAAGCGTACGCGACCGGTCATGCTCCAGCTTGAGCGGTGCTCGTCAGGCAGCACGCAGAATTTGCCCGCGCCGCCGAAGCCGTCGCAGCCGATGCGAAAGGACTGCTCGCCGCCTTGCAGATACAGCGACACGGTATGGTGGCCCGGCGCCTCGTATCCGATCACCTCGCGTTGCTCGCGCTCCCATTGGGCGACTGCCAGGCCGTCGCCCAGGAGCGTGGCGCGATGCAGGGTCGCTGTGGTGGACGCCAGGGTGCGAAAGACCGAGAAGGCGGAAAGATCGGGCGCAGTCATGAGAGTACCGATGCTAAGCCATCCCGCTGGCAGTGGCGAGCCGGGCGCAATCCGCGCGTGGCAAAAACGCAAGATCCGGCAACTTCGGCACGCCGCCCGGGGCCACACTGCGGCCTGCCGCCCGCTTCTGCGGGCTTGACCGGGCCGATGTCGTGACCGCCTTTCTTTACCTGTTGACTGTTCTGATCTGGGGCAGCACCTGGATTGCCATCAAGCTGCAGCTCGGCGTGGTGGCCATTCCGGTGTCCATCTTCTATCGTTTCGCCCTCGCCGGGCTGCTGCTTTTTGCCGCCATGTGGCTCAGCGGCCGGCTGCAACGCCTGGACCGGCGTGGGCATCTGTTGTGCCTGGGCCAGGGGCTATGTCTGTTCTGCCTGAACTTTCTGTGCTTCTACGCCGCCACCCGCTGGATTCCGAGCGGCCTGGTGTCGGTGGTGTTTTCGGCCGCGACCATCTGGAACGCGCTCAATGCACGGCTCTGGTTCGGCACGCCGATTTCGCCGCGGGTGCTGGGGGGCGGCGCCCTCGGGCTGGCTGGGCTGGTGCTGCTGTTCTGGCCCGAGCTGGCCGGGCGCGAAGCCAGCCACGAAACCCTGCTCGGCCTGGGGCTGGCGCTGGTGGGCACGCTGTGTTTTTCCACCGGCAACATGCTTTCTTCGGCCCAACAGCGGGCGGGCATCGGCCCGGGCAGCGGCAATGCCTACAGCATGCTGTACGGAGCGCTTATCCTGCTGGCGGGTTGCGTGGCGAGCGGGCAGCCGTTCGATTTCGACCCGTCCTGGGCCTATACCGGCGCCTTGCTGTACCTGTCCATCATCGGTTCGGTGGTGGGATTCACGGCCTATCTGACCCTGGTCGGACGCATGGGGCCGGCGCGCGCAGCCTACTGCACGGTATTGTTCCCGGTGGTGGCGCTGTCGATCTCGACCTACGCCGAAGGCTACCAATGGACCTGGGCCAGCATCGGCGGTCTGGCGCTGGTCATGGCGGGCAATGTGCTGGTGTTCGCACGCCGGCGCGTGCGTCCGGCATGAAACGGTAAACGGCCAGAGCGGCCTGCAAAAAGAAAAGCCCGCGCAATGCGCGGGCTTCTCGAATTTGGCTCCCCGAGCTGGGCTCGAACCAGCGACCTGCGGATTAACAGTCCGTCGCTCTACCGACTGAGCTATCGGGGAAAAGGTAGAGGGGCGCAATTATGCATCAAAACAATCCGGCCTGCAAATGGCGGGCCGCGCCGCTATGATGGACGGCCACGCTGCTATGGAGACCTCAGGATCATGTTGCCGACCTTGCATCAACAAAGGGATGCGCTGCGCGAGAAGCGCGTGACCTCGCTTTCGCTGACCGAGGCCGCGCTGGCGCGTGCCCAGGATGAGGCGGGCGAAGGCGCCCGTGTCTTTACCCGACTGTATGCCGCGGCAGCGTTGGCCGAGGCGCGTGCCGCCGATCTGCTGCGCGCGGCCGGCATCGAGCGCTCGGCCATCGACGGCTTGCCGATCAGCATCAAGGACCTGTTCGATGTGCGTGGCGAGCCGACGCTCTCGGGATCGATCGCGCGTCGGGCCGAAGCGCCGGCCAGTGCCGATGCCGAGGTTGTGCGGCGCCTGCGCGCCGCGGGCGCCGTCATCGTGGGCAAAACCAATATGTCCGAGTTCGCCTACTCGGGCCTGGGCCTGAACCCGCACTATGGCACGCCGGCCAACCCCTGGGATCGCGCCAGCGGCCGCATCCCGGGCGGGTCCTCGTCGGGCGCGGCGGTGTCGGTCAGCGACGGCATGGCGGTGGCGGCGATCGGCTCGGACACCGGGGGATCGGTGCGTATTCCGTCAGCCCTGTGCGGGCTGACCGGTTTCAAGCCCAGCGCGCAGCGCGTCTCCATGCAGGGCGTGCTGCCGCTGTCGGCCAGCCTGGATTCCATTGGCCCGCTGGCCGCCAGCGTGCGCTGCTGCATCACGCTGGATGCCATTCTGTCGGGCGAGCCCAGCGATGCCGTCCAGCCGCTGCCGCTGGCCGGCCTGCGCCTGGCGGTGCCCGCCACCGTCGCGCTCGATGACCTCGATGCCGAGGTGTCGCAGGCTTTCGAGGCGGCGCTGGCGCGCCTGTCGCGCGCCGGCGTGCGCATCGAATCGCTGGCCATCCCCGAGTTCGCCGAGCTGGCCGATATCAATGCCCAGGGCGGCTTCACCGCCGCCGAGGCCTATGCCTGGCACCGCGAGCTGCTGCAGCGCCAGGGCGAACGCTACGATCCGCGCGTGCGCACGCGCATCCTGCGCGGGCAGGCGATCTCGGCGGCCGACTACCTCGATCTGCTGCAACGTCGCCGCGACTGGATCGCGGCTGTGCAGGCGCGTATCGCGCCCTTTGATGCCCTGGCGATGCCGACCACCGCAGGGATCGCGCCGCCGATCGCGCCTCTGGCGGCCGACGACGCGCTGTTCGCCGCGACCAACATGCGCATGCTGCGCAACTGCACCTTCATCAATTTCCTCGATGGTTGCGCCCTGTCGCTGCCCTGCCATGCGCCAGGCAGCGCGCCGGTGGGCCTGATGCTGGCCGGCGCCAACGGCAGCGATCGTCGCATGCTGGCCATTGGCCTGGCCGTGGAGGCGGCGCTGGCGGCATGAGCGCGGATCTGCCCGGCGTCAGCCTGAGGCCGGCCACCCTGGCGGATCGCCAGATGCTGGCCGACCTGGCCCTGGCGTCCAAGGCCGTGTGGGGCTATGACGCGGCCATGCTGGCCTCCTGGCGTGCCGAGCTCACCCCTCGGGCCGGCTGCCTCGCGCAACGCCCCTTCGTGCTTGCCGAGAGCGCAGGCCGCTGCCTGGGCTTCTATTCCCTGCAGCCGCTTGCGGGTGACGAGGAGGGGTGGGCCCTGGACAACCTGTGGGTGGCGCCGGATGGCATCGGCCGGGGGCTGGGTCGTCTTTTGCTGGCCGATGCGAAGGCGCTGGCCCGTTCACGGGGCATCGGGCTGCTGCGTATCGATGCCGATCCGCACGCCGAACCTTTCTATCTTTCGCAGGGCGCGCGCCGTGCCGGCGCCATCGCGGCGCCCCTGCCCGGGCAACCCGAGCGTCTGCGGCCGCAGTTGATACTGTCCTGCGCCTGAGCCCCTGAATGTCGTCAGGCCGCAACTTTGCGTGCCTGGGAAATAAAAAAATCTGGGTCCTCGGGCGCGCTTCCTCTATGCTCTGCGCTGACCGGACGCCGCCCATGCCGTGCATGGCGGTCTGTGCACCGGACGTTGCCGCCCACGCGAACGTCAGGCGTCCCGGCGGACCGATCGCGCCCAGGCTGCCCAGACCTGCTGCGCCGGGACCAGGCAGCCGCCTGGCGCCAGACCGGTCATATCGATTCCGTACCGCAGGCGCACCGCATGACCCATCCCCCTGTTGAACTCCCCGGCGAGGCATTGCTTCGTGCCGCGCAGCTGATCGAGGCCGCCTCCAGCCTGCTGGTCGTGGCTGGCGCCGGCATGGGCATCGATTCCGGGTTGCCGGATTTCCGCAGCGCCCAGGGGTTCTGGCGCGCCTATCCGGCCCTGGGACGGCAGAACCTGAGCTTTGCCGAGATTGCTTCGCCCGCGGCCTTCCGGCGCGATCCGCAGCTGGCCTGGGGCTTTTACGGCCACAGGCTGGCGCTCTACCGGGCCACCCGTGCGCATGCCGGCTTCGGGATGCTGCATGGCTGGATGCAGGCCCGGCCGATGGGCGGCGCGGTTTTCACCAGCAACGTCGACGGCCATTTCCAGCAGGCAGGCTTCGATGCCCAGCAACTGGTCGAATGCCATGGATCGCTGCACCGCCTGCAATGTCTGGAGGCTTGCTGCAACGAAACCTGGCCGGCCGATGGCTTCGTGCCCCAGGTGGACGAAGCGCAAGGCGTGCTGCTGAACGAGCCGCCGCACTGCCCCTACTGCGGCGGGCTGGCGCGGCCCAACGTCTACATGTTCAACGATCACGACTGGCAGGAACAACCCACGCGCCAGCAGTACGAGCACCTGCGGCGCTGGCTGCGCTTTGTCGAAGGCCTGGTGATCCTGGATATCGGCGCCGGCACCGCCATTCCCACCGCACGCGCCTTCTCGCATCGCACCGCCGCCGAATTCGGCGCTGCCATCATCCGCATCAATCCCGCCGAACCCCAGGTGCCCGACCCGGCACGCGACGTCTCCCTGCCCCTGGCCGCCCTGCCCGCGCTCACGGCTATCGCGCAGCGCCTGACGCCGGGCTAGCACGCCGGTTCGACGCGGCGCGGCCAGCGCAGCCCTGCGCTCTGGCCGGCCAGAGCGCAGGGTGTCCCCGGTTTACTGGGGCTGCACCCCGGCCTGTTCGATCACAGCACGCCATTTGGCAATTTCGGCTTCCAGATAGGCGCGGTAGGCCTGAGGCGTGCCGCCATACGGCTCTGCACCCGTGGCGCGCAGCTTGGCCACGAAATCCTCCTGCTTGAGCAAGGCGTTGGCGGCTGCGTTGAGCCTTTCCACGATGACCGGCGAGGTACCCGCCGGGACCATGATGCCGTTCCAGGCAGTGATCTCGAATCCGGGCAGCTCGGCGACTTCGCTGATGGTGGGCACATCGGGCATCAGCGGCGAGCGTTGCAGTGACGCGATCGCCAGCGGCAGCAGTCGTTTGTCGTGGATGAAGGGCAAGAGCGTGTTCTGCGTCGTGAAGAACATCTGCGTGGCGCCGGAGACCAGGTCCACCAGGGCGGGGGCGGTGCCCTTGTACGGAACATGCTCCAGATCGATGTCCAGCTGGGTGGCCAGCAGTGCGCTGGCGAGGTGGTCGATGGTGCCGGCCCCCGATGAGGCGTAGTTGAGTTTTTTGGGCTTGGCACGCGCCTGGTCGATGAACGCCTCGAAGGTTGTCGCGCCGATGCTTGGATTCACTGCTACCACCAGAGGCACTCCTGCCGTTCGTATGACGGGCTGGAAGTCCTTGAGGGGGTCATATTTCGCGGAGGTGTAGAGCATGGCCGCAAGCACCAGCGAAGAGGTGTTGTACAGAATCGTGTAGCCGTCCGGCGCAGCCGCCAGGACGGCGTTCGAGGCGATGATGCTGCCGGCCCCGGGGCGGTTCTCGACGATGATCGGTTGTCCCAGCTGGTCCGCCATGCCTTGAGCGAAAAGACGCGCGTTGACATCGGTGGGGCCGCCTGCGGGAAAACCGAGAATCATGCGGATCGGTCTGTTGGGGTATTTTTCTGAGGCATGTGCCACGGGCAGGGATGTGAATATCGTCATCGCGGCCACGGCTGTCAGGGCACGAGCGAGTGCACGAAAGTTCGGCATGGTTGTCTCCTATTTATGGTCGTTGTTGTGCAGCTCGGAAAGAATCTCCTCGGTATGCTCGCCAAGCGTCGGCGCGGGTCGCCGGGTCGCTGTGGGTGTTGCCGACCAGCGGCCCAGAGGGGCCATGTCGCGGATGGGGCCTTCGGTCGGATGATGCAGGGTGCGAAAGAAGCCGGTTGCCTTCAGGTGCGGATCGTCCATCAGGGATTCCAGCGTATGGAGTGGCATGACGGGAATGTCTGCCGCATCCAGCGCTTGCAACCAGTAGGCGGTCGGGTGGCGTTTGAGCGCATCGCTGACCTCGGCGTACAGCGCTGCAATATGCTGCGTGCGCGAGGCGATCGAGGCCAGGCGGGGATCGTTCTGAACGCGTTCGGGCTGGCCGATGAGCGTGAAAAAGGACTTCCAGTGGCGATCGGTGTAGACCAGTGCGCAGACGAAACCGTCGCTGGTCGGGTAGGCCTGGCGCGAAGCGGCCAGCAGCCTCGGGTAGCCCGCCGGTGCGATGGCGGGTTCGTAGGTCAGGCCCGACATGTGTTCGCTCAGTACATAGGGCACCATGGTCTCGAACATGGGCACTTCGATGCACTGTCCTTGGCCGGTGCGCAAGCGGTGGACCAGGGCGGCGGTGATGGCGGTGGCGGCAGCCTGGCCGACGATGCGGTCCACGATGGCCAGCGGGATGTAGCGCGGCACGCCGTCGCCGACCTGTGCAATGAGCGTCGGAATGGCGCAGGCCGCCTGGATCATGTCGTCGTAGGCGGCGCGATTGGCGTAGGGGCCGTCGCTGCCGTAGCCGACCAGGGACAGATAAATGAGATCCGGCTTGAGCCGGGTGAGCGCTTCAGCAGATAAGCCCAGTCTGCGCAGTGCTGCGGGCCTTACGTTGCTCACGAACACGTCGGCGCTGCGGATCAGGGCATGGAAGACCGCGCGATCCTTGTCGGTCTTGAGGTCCAGCACGACGCTGCGCTTGTTCCGGTTCGTGTGCAGGAAGCCCGCGCTCATACCGGGGTTCTTCATCGGGCCGAGGTGACGAACGGTGTCGCCTTCAGGCGATTCGACCTTGATGACGTCGGCTCCCAGGTCGCCGAGAATCTGGGTGGCGAACGGCCCCATCAGGACATTGGTCAGGTCGACAATGCGCAAGCCTTGCAGCGGACCGGCCATCTCAGCGCTCTCCTTGCGCAGCCGTGCGCACGAAGGCCGCCGCAGGCATTGAGCCGCGCAGTGCCTCGCGTCCCACCACCTGGTGCCAGTAGTCCTCGGAGCCGTGCGCCATGCGCCACTCATGCAGGCGTCGGGTGAATAGCTGCAGATCGTATTCCTCGGTAATGCCGATGGCGCCATGGATCGAATGGGCGATCGCGCTGATGACCGGCACGGCCTCGCTGCTGCGCGCCTTGGCGATGGCTCCCTGCAATAGCGTGGGCGCATGCGCTGTCGCCCATGCGGATTGGGCTGCCATTCGGGCCGAGGCCAGTTGCTCGGCCATGACGGCCAGCTGATGCTGGATGGCCTGGAACTTGCCGATCGATCGGCCAAACTGGACGCGGTCATTGCCATAGGCGAGCGTCATCTGGAAAACCCGCTCCATTGCGCCCGCCAGCAAGGCGGCATGCAGCGCCGCCGCAAAGGCCGCGAAGCAGGCGCCGGGTCGTGCAAAGCGGGCGAAGGCCGGCTGCTTGTCCCAGCGCAGGGTGGCGCACTGGCTGCGTCCTTGCGCGACGCTCAGTCGCAGCGCCGATGCACAAGGAAGCAGCCACAGGCTATCGTCGTGTTCGGCGAGGACGAAGTCGGCGATCGTCCCGAAGGGAACCGCCGGACAGCTCAGACGTCCGTCGGGTGCGATGCGCAACGCGGGTGCCAGCGTGATCAGGCCCGCAGGGGCGGCACCGTCGGGCAGGAAGGCCTGCGCAGCGATCGACTGGCCGACCGGCAATGGAACGGCGTAGCGCCCGAGCAGTTCGAACACCGGGAACAGGTCCTGTGGGCAAGCCGCGGCTCCGCCCCGCTCCTCGGGCGTCAACAACTGCAGAAACCCGGCCTCGACGATGCGATGCCACAAAGGCAGGAAATCCCCGCCGGCCTCGATCGCCCGCACATCGGCGGGCGTGGCATGATCTCGAAGCATCGCTTCAAGTGCGTCAGCAAACATATCAGGCATTCCTTTCGTCGTTAACGCAGGCCCAGGCCGCGTGCGATCATGCCGCGCAGGATTTCGCGTGTTCCGCCCCGCAGGGAAAAGGTGGGCGCGACCTGGCTTACATAGGCAGCGGCCCGCAGCAAATCCATATCGACATCGTTCGTGGGATCGTCGGCAAGCAGCCCTTCGATGGCGGCGGGAATGGCTTGTTCGAATTCGGTGCCGATGTCCTTCACCAGGGCCGCCTCGACCACCGGGCTGGCGCCGTTGGCAAGTTGCGCGGCGACGGCGATCGACAGCTGGCGCAGGGCGAAAAGCTGGGTCAGGAATCGCCCCACGACTGCCTCGTATCGCGCACGGTCGGGGCGGCCGGCTAGCGATGCCATCCATCGATCCAGCAGGACAATGCTTGAATAGATGCGTTCGGGTCCGCTGCGCTCGAAGGCCAGCTCAGCGGTCACCTGCTCCCAGCCGGCGCCCTCGCTGCCGATCAGGGCTCCGCTGGTCAGCACGACATCATCGAAGAAGACTTCCGAAAAATGCGCGTCGCCCGTCAGGTCGACGATGGGCCGCACCGTTACGCCGGGCAGGCGCAAGTCGATGATGAACTGCGACAGACCCTTGTGCCTGTCGTCTGTCGAGCCGGAGGTGCGCAGCAAGGCGATCATGTAGTCGCAATGCTGGGCGTGGGTTGTCCAGATCTTTCTGCCATTCACGCGCCACCCGCCGCCTTCTTCCCGGGTTGCGCGGGTTGTCACGCTGGCCAGATCCGAACCGGCATTGGGCTCGCTCATGCCGATGCAGAAGAAAGCGCGGGCTGAGCAGATGCGGGGCAGGAAGAACGCCTTTTGCGCCTCGGTACCGTACCTCAGAATCAGCGGCCCGCTTTGTCGGTCGGCGATCCAGTGCGCCGATACCGGTGCGCCCGAGGCGAGCAGCTCCTCCACCAGCACGAAACGATGGAACACGCTCAGATCGGCGCCGCCATAGCGCCGGGGCAGCGTGGTGCCGACCCAACCGCGTGCGGCAAGTTGCCTGCTGAATGCGCTGTCGAATCCCATCCAGGAGCGTGCTCGCGCATCTGCGCCACGTGCCGGAAGATGGCGGTCGAGAAATGCGCGGACCTCCGACCTGAAGTGTTCGGCCTCGGCGGGGATGGTGGCGATCGAGAGCGAGGCGAGCAGACTGCTCATACTGCTGCCTCCTTGCGGTTTGCGGCCTGCGCAACAGGGATGGTTGGCATGAGAGACACCGGATCTGACAGGAGGCCTAAGGCTAAGGCGATCGCCTGAATGCAGTCCAATATCGTTTTGTCCATTACCGATACTAAAGTCGTATTCCGGCTAAACGTTTTCCCCTAGATGGAGTGCTGGAATCGAGTTCTCCATGGTGATATCCGATCGGTATCATTTTTATTGAGTTTGATATTGGACGGCGCTTTCGGGCTGACGCTACGCTCGGTGTGACTTCACTTTCGGGGGGACCGATGTCAGCATTCCTCAAGTATGAGCAGCATGAGCATGTCGTCACGCTAACCATGAATGAGCCGCAGCGGCGCAATCCCTTGACGGGCAACAGCGCGGTGCCCGAGTTTCTGGAGGCCGTCGCCCGGATCGAAGCCGATCCTAGCGTGCGCGCCGTGGTCATTACCGGCGCGGGGCCGGCATTCTGCGCCGGTGGCGATGTCAAAGCGATGCTGCAGCAGGCCAGTGGCGAGCGCGAGGGCCTGCAGATCCGTCAGGATTACCGCAGCGGGATTCAGAAACTACCCCTGGCGCTGTTCAACCTGGAGGTGCCACTGATCGCCGCCATCAATGGGCCGGCGATAGGTGCGGGGCTGGACCTGGCCTGCATGTGCGATATTCGCATTGCGGCCTCCAGCGCCACGTTTGCGGAGAGTTTCGTCAAACTCGGGATCATTCCCGGCGATGGCGGAGCCTGGTTGTTGCCGCGTATCGTCGGGCTTTCGCGAGCCAGCGAAATGTCGTTCACCGGGATGACCCTGGACGCGGAGACAGCGCTGCAGTGGGGGCTGGTCTCGCGGGTGGTGGAGCCGGAGAATCTGCTCGGCACGGCCATGGATATTGCGGCGAAAATCGTTGCCAATCCGCCGTATGCCGTCAGGTTGACCAAACGCCTGCTGCGCGAAGGTCTGCATACGCGGCTTGATACGCTGCTGGAGATGTCGGCGGCGTTTCAGGCTCTTTCACATCAAACGGCCGATCATCGCGAGGCTGTGACCGCATTCATTGAACGCCGCAAACCGGTTTTCACGCGGGCGCATATCGATTGATGCGGGCAACCAGGGGCCACAGGCATGGACCTTCGGCGTATTCGCCACTTTGTCGTCGTCGCTGAAACATTGAACTTTCGCCGGGCGGCGGAAAGGCTGCACATGGCGCAGCCGCCCCTGACAGTGTCGATCCAGAAGTTCGAAGCCGAGCTGGGCGTCAAGCTTTTCAATCGCGGCCCGGGCGGCATTGCCCTGACCCCGTCCGGCCATGCGGCGCTGGGCGAGGCGCGCAAGCTGTTGTTCCACGGTGCGCAACTCGTCGAGGTGGCCCGCAGCGCTTCCGAAGGCACGGGCGGCACGTTGTCGATCGGCTTCGTGGGGTCGGCCAGCTACGGCTTGTTGCAGCGTTTGATTCCGGTGTTCCGGGCCCGCTACCCCGGGGTGGAGCTCGGCTTGCGGGAGATGACCTCCACGCGCATTGTGGAGTCGGTCGATGGCGGTGAACTGGATATCGGCATCATCCGGATGCCGTTGCTGCAGGACACGCTGGGATGCCTGGTGCCGCTTGAAGAGGATCGCTTCGTCCTAGCCATCCCCTGCTCCAATGCCTTGGCCAAACAGTCCAGCGTGACGCTCGCTTCGTTAAGCGAGGAGCGTTTCGTGATGTACGCCTCCGGCCAGGCCATGGGGCTGCGCGCAGCCGCGATGCTGGCCTGCCAGCGCGCCGGCTTCGTGCCTCGCATCACCCAGGAGGCGGTGCAGATCCAGACGCTTTTGTCGCTGGTTGAAAGCGGCCTTGGAGTCGCGCTGGTGCCGTCGGTGATGGAGCGTTTCCAGAGCCCCAGAATCGTCTACCGCCACCTGGCCGATCCGCCCGAGACCGCGCAGATCGGTCTGTCGCTGCTGTATCGCCCCGACCGCGAAAGCGTTGCGGCCCACAATTTCCGGATGGTTGCCTGTCGTGTGCTGCACCCTGCCTCATCCAACGTCACGCCGCGATGAACCACGGGCGCCGGCTGTCGGCATGCTGCGGGCACAAAAAAACCCGCAGAGCGTTGATTCCTGCGGGTTTTGTGTACTACCTGAGACGACGGTAGACGGGTATTTGGTGCCGGTGAAAGGAATCGAACCCTCGACCTTCTCATTACAAGTGAGCTGCTCTACCAACTGAGCTACACCGGCCAGACGATCCCGCCATGATGGCGGGATCGCATTGTAAACAAACTGCGCGGCAGGCCGGGCGTTTATTTGACGATCGTCAGGCGCGGGCGCTTGGGTTCGTCGTCGCCGTCGGGGGGGCCGTCGGGCAGCGTGTCGCTCTCGGGGCTGTCGACGGGCGCGGCGGCGGTGGCCGCCGCCTGATCGTCGTCGTGCACCGGCGGCTCGTAGGGTTGCACCTCGAAGCCCATGCCGGCGCCGGTCTCGCGCGCATAGATGGCGCTGACTGCACCCACCGGCACCAGGACGTTTTCCGTCACGCCGCCGAACCGGGCCTGGAATTCGATGAATTCATTGCCCAGCAGCAGCTTGTTGGTAGCCAGGGTGCCGACGTTCAGGGTGATCTGCCCGTCACGCACGTGGCCCATGGGGACCAGCGTGTGTTCGTCGACCTGCACGGTCAGGTACGGCGTGTAGCCGTTGTCGGTACACCATTCGTGCAGGGCGCGGATCAGATACGGTTTGGTCGAGGTTTCGCCCATGACCTGCCTCTTAGCGACGCATGACTTTTTCGGACGGCGTCAGTGCCTCGATGTAGGCCGGGCGCGAGAAGATGCGCTCGGCGTACTTCTGCAGCGGCGCAGCGTTCTTGGGCAGTTCGATGCCGTAGTGATCCAGGCGCCACAGCAGCGGGGCCACGGCGACGTCCAGCATGGAGAACTCTTCGCCCAGCATGAACTTGTTCTTGAGCAGCAGCGGCGCGAGCTGGGCCAGGCGGTCGCGGATCGACTGGCGGGCCTGGACGAGGCGCTTGTCGTCGGGCTTGGCGCTGCGGTCTTCGAGGACGGAGACGTGGCTGAACAGCTCTTTCTCGAAGTTGAACAGGAACAGGCGGGTGCGCGCGCGCATGACGGGGTCGGCCGGCATGAGTTGCGGGTGCGGGAAGCGCTCGTCGATGTACTCGTTGATGATGTTCGACTCGTACAGGATGAGGTCGCGCTCGACCAGGATGGGGACCTGGCCGTAGGGGTTCATGACGGAGATGTCTTCCGGCTTGTTATAGAGGTCGATGTCGCGGATCTCGAAATCCATCCCTTTTTCGAACAGCACGAAACGGCAACGTTGCGAAAACGGGCAAGTGGTTCCGGAGTAGAGCACCATCATGGCGGTAAGTCCTTGTATTGAAAAGCGAAAGGCCAGCTCCGCCATGCGGGCGGGCGCTGGCCCCGAATGCCAGGCAACGACAGGGAGTGGTCCTCTCTGTGCAAGACCGACCGGCGCTTGCACGCTGGCCGGTTCGGCGGGGCCTCATAAGTTAGCGTACATGTTTCCAGTAGGCTGCGTTCAGGCGCCAGGCCACCAACAGGAAAAGGCCCAGAAAGATCATCACCCCGATCCCCAGTTGGATACGGAAGTGGCGAACCGGCTCGGCCATCCAGGTCATGAAGGCGGTCAGATCCGCGATATCGCGGTCGTAGGCGGCTGCGCGCGCGGGATCCAGGGCCTTGAACACTGCCTCGGGCATGGCCGCCTGGCCCTCTTCGGGCGTGACGGGCCTGGCCGTAGACATGGCATAACCCTGTACATCATACAACGTTGTCACCTTTTCCCAGCGATTGTCCCCACCCGGTCCTGGAGTTTCGCGTACGAAAACCCGCTTGAGCTCGCGCGGGCCCTGCCTTTCCCAGAGCGCGTGGGGCATGGCGGTGCCGGGCGCCAGCAGGTTGTTCCAGCCGGTGAGCGTGCTGCTGTCGCGATAGAAGGAGCGCAGATAGGTGTACAGATAGTCGCTGCCGCTGGCGCCGCCGGTGGTGGATTTGGCGCGTGCGATGACGGACAGATCCGGCGGCGTGATGCCGAACCATTTGCGGGCCTCTTCGGGCGTCATGGCGATGCGCATGGGGTCGCTGGTGCTTTCGCCGGTGAACAGCAGGTTGTCACGGATCTGTTGTTCGCTCAGGCCCAGCTCCTGCAGCGTGTTGTAACGCACCGCCTGGGCGCTGTGGCAGGTCAGGCAGTAGTTGATGAACAGTCTGGCGCCGTTCTGCAGCGAAGCCAGGTCGTGCGATGAGCGCGGCGCGCGCTCCGGCGTCATGGCGGGGGTAGCCGCCTGTGCGCCGGCACAGGCAAGCAGCAGGGTCAGCGCGGCCATCAGTGTCTTGATCATGCAGGGTCCTTTCGGGCGTCCGGGGCGCTCAAGGGCGCCGGAAGGTCAGGCGCTCGGGCACCGGCTTGCAGCGGCCCAGCCGGCTCCAGACCGGCATCAGCAGGAAAAAGGCCAGATAGATCAACGTGCCGGCCTGGGCGGCCAGGTGCGTGGCCGGAGTCGGCGCACGGGTCCCCAGGTAGCCCAGCATCAGGAAATCCACGATGAACAGCGCATAGACCGCCTTGTGCCACCCGGGCCGGTAACGGATGGATTTCACGGGTGAGCGGTCCAGCCATGGCAGAAAGAACAGGATGCCGACGGCGCCGCCCATGGTCATGACGCCCCAGAACTTGGCGTCTTCGGTGCGCAGCAGGACAGCCAGGAGCAGGAAGAGGACGGCGCCGACAAGCCGGGCCCGCAGGCTGCGTCGCCGCGTCAGCAGCCAGCTGAGGGCGGTCAGCAGCGCGGCGGCGGCCAGCACCCAGGTAAAACCGTCGGTGGCCGCGCGCAGCATGGCGTAGAACGGCGTGAAGTACCACACCGGGGCAATGTGCTCGGGTGTCTGCAGCGGGTCGGCCGGCACGAAGTTGTTGTATTCCAGGAAATAGCCGCCCATCTCGGGCGCAAAGAACACAATGGCCGCGAACACCAGCAGGAAGATCGCGACACCCAGCAGGTCATGCACGGTGTAGAAAGGATGGAATGGCACGGTATCCAGCGGCCGCCCGTGGCGGTCACGCGGGCCCTCGCGCACTTCGATGCCGTCGGGGTTGCCTGAACCGACCTGGCGCAAGGCCACCAGGTGGGCGGCCACCAGCGCGATGAGCACCAGCGGGATCGCGATGACGTGAAAGGCAAAGAAGCGCGTCAGGGTCGCATCCGAAACGACATATCCGCCGCGTATCCAGAGCGCCAGATCGGGGCCGATGTAGGGAATGGCGGAGAACAGGTTCACGATGGCCTGCGCGCCCCAGTACGACATCTGGCCCCACGGCAGCAGGTAGCCGAAAAAGGCTTCGGCCATCAGGCACAGGAAAAGGGCCATTCCCAGGATCCAGACCAGTTCCCGGGGTTGGCGATAGGACCCGTAGAACAGACCGCGCAGCATGTGCAGATAGATCACCACGAAGAACAAGGAAGCGCCGGTGGAGTGCATGTAGCGCATCAGCCAGCCCCAGGGAACTTCGCGCATGATGTACTCGATCGAGGCGAAGGCTTGCGCGGCGTCCGGCTTGTAGTGCATCACCAGGAAAATGCCGCTCACGATCTGAATTACGAAAATCAGCAACGCCAGCGAGCCGAACAAGTACCAAAGATTGAAGTTCTTGGGGACGTAATATTCCGTGAAATGCGCCTTCCAGGTGGACGTCACGGGGAAACGCCGGTCCAGCCAGGCCAGCAGGCCAGCAGCGGATTCCTCGGGTTTTTCACCAGCCATTCACGGGGCTCCTTCTTGATGCCGGGCGACGCGCGCCAGCGGGCTCAGGCCTGGCTGTCGTCGTCGACACCCACGATGATGCGGGAGTCGCTGAGATAGCGGTACGGCGGGATTTCCAGGTTGTCGGGCGCGGGCTTGTCTTTGTAGACCCGCCCGGCCAGATCGAAGGTCGAACCATGGCAGGGGCAGAGAAAGCCGCCTGCCCAGCTGTCGGGCATGCCGGCGGCATCGCCGGGCTCGAATTGCGGCCGGGGCACGCACCCCAGATGCGTGCAGATGCCCACGCATACGAAGAGATCGGGCTCGCGCGAGCGATATTCGTTGCGGGCATAGGCGGGGGTGTAGCCGGGGCGTCGGGATCCCGGGTCGGCCAGCAGGGCGTTCTGGGAAGACAGGCCGGCCAGCTGGGCTTCGCTGCGGCGCAGGATCCATACCGGTTTGCCACGCCACTCGACGGTGCGCATCTGGCCTGGAGCCAGGTCGGTGATGTCGACCTCGACGGGTTCCGCGGCCGCACGGGCTCGTGCCGAGGGGCCAAGCGAGCGGACCAGCGGCACGGTTACCGCCGCTCCGGCAATGCCGCCCAGGGCGCAGGCCGTGGCTATCCAGAAGCGCCGTGAAGGATCGGGAGGGAGCTTGGGATCCACGGCGCCGTCGTCATCGAGCATCGGGGTGTCCTGGCTCATTTCCTGTCCTTGTGGGTCCGCTGAGCTTGTTTTAGGATCGATCTTGCGATGGCGGGCAGCGGGGAAAAGGTCGTCGCGTCGTCGCTGCGTATTATAGTCCTGCCTCACTTTACTACTGCACCGTCACTCGGGAAGGGAATACACATGAGCAATGGCAAGGGTTTTCTGCAAGAGTTCCGCGACTTTGCGGTCAAGGGCAACGCCGTCGATCTCGCTGTGGGCGTCATCATCGGCGCGGCGTTCGGCAAGATCGTCGATTCGATCGTCAAAGACCTGGTCATGCCCGTGGTGAACTTCATCCTGGGCGGTTCGGTGGATTTCACCAACAAGTTCATCGTGCTGTCCATGCCGGAGGGCTACACCGGCCCGCAGACCTATGCCGACCTGAATCAGGCCGGTGCCGTGCTGCTGGCCTGGGGGAACTTCGTCACCATCCTGATCAACTTCGTGCTGCTGGCCCTGATCATTTTCTGGATGGTGAAGCTGGTCAACAAGGCCCGTCAGCAACCTGAGCCGCAAGTCGCGCCGGCCGAGCCGGCTCCCACGCCGGAAGACATCGTGCTGCTGCGCGAGATCCGCGACTCGCTCAAGAAATAAGCGAGCCGCGCAGGGCGGTGGCCTCAGATCGGATTGTCGATGTCGATGAATTCGACCTTGATGCCGAACTCGGCGGCCACCGCTTCGCCCAGGGCCTGCACGCCATAGCGTTCGGTGGCGTGATGGCCGGCGGCAATGAAACCCACGCCGGTTTCACGCGCCAGATGCGCATTGGGTTCCGAGGCCTCGCCCGTGATGTACACGGTGGCGCCGGCTTCGACAGCCTCCTGCATCATGCTCTGGGCGCCGCCCGTGCACCAGGCCACCCTGCCCACCGGGGCCTGCGCGTCGCCGACCCACAGGGCCTGGCGCTGCAACCGTTGCGAGATCTGTTCGGCGAACTGGCCCAGCGTGGCGGCCTCGGGCGCTTCGCCCAGCCAGATCAGGCCGTCCCGTCCGCAGGTCAGCGGCGCGCCTTCGACGTCGCGCAGCGGCTGCAGGCCCAGCACGCGCGCCAGTTGCGCGTTATTGCCCAGCGTCGGATGCGCGTCCAGCGGCAGGTGATAGCCGATCAGGTTCAGGTCATGGGCCAGGGTGAGCGCCAGGCGCCGGCGGCGCGGGCCCAGCACGCGCGGATCCTCGTTGCGCCAGAACCAGCCGTGATGCACCAGTACCGCATCCGCGCCACGTTCGATGGCAGCGCGCAGCAAGGCTTCGGAAGCCGTCACTCCGGTGATAATGTGGCGGATTTCGGGTTTGCCCTCGACCTGCAGGCCGTTGGGTGCGTAGTCCCGAAAGCGCGGTGCCTGCAGCGTGGTATCCAGCCAGGCTGTTAGCCTGCGGACGTCGACAGTATTCATGTTTATCCCGTAAAGAAAATGCGTCGCCTTTGGCTGATCTTTGCCCAGGCTGTCACGGTTTGCCTGGCCATTTTATTCATCGTAACCACGCTGCGCCCCGATTGGGTCAGGCTGGGCGGGCCGCCGCCTGCGCCGGCTGTGGGCGTGGTCAGCTATGCCCAGGCGGTGGCCCAGGCCGCGCCTTCGGTGGTCAACGTCTATACCACCAAGCATATCAATGTGCCCCTGCTGCCCCTGCCCGACGATCCGGCTCTGAGGCAGTTCCTGGGCCAGATTCCGGGCTTCTCGCGACGCCAGGCCAGCACCAACCTGGGCTCGGGCGTGATCGCCGATGCGCGCGGTTATGTACTGACCAACTATCACGTGATCGAGGCAGCCGACGCCATCGAAGTGGCGCTGTCCGATGGTCGGCAGGTCAGCGCCAAGGTGGTGGGCGATGATCCGGAAACCGATCTGGCCGTGCTGAAGCTGCCCGACGACATGACGCAGCTGCCTGTGGCCCAGGCCAGCACGGTGCCGCCCCTGCGGGTGGGCGATGTGGTGCTGGCCATCGGCAATCCGTTCGGCGTGGGCCAGACCACCACCCAGGGCATCGTGTCGGCCCTGGGCCGCAACGGGCTGGGGATCAACGCCTACGAGAATTTCATCCAGACCGATGCCGCCATCAATCCCGGCAATTCCGGGGGGGCGCTGATCGATACCCAGGGTCGCCTGGTGGGCATCAATACGGCCATTTACTCGCGTACCGGGGGATCGCTGGGCATCGGCTTCGCCATCCCCATCGATAGCGCGCGCCGCGTGATGCAGGACATCATCGAGCATGGCGCGGTGCGCCGTGGCTGGTTGGGCATCGAGCCCCAGGATCTCACCCCGGAGCTGGCGCGCGCGTTTCGCCTGGCGCCCCATGCCGATGGCGTGATCGTCGCCGGTGTGCTGCGTGGCGGGCCGGCCGACAAGTCCGGCCTGCGGATCGGGGATATCGTGCAGCGTTTCGATGGTCGTCCGGTGCGTGACACGATGCTGCTGCTGCGCTGGATCGCGGCGGCCACGCCGGGGCAGGTCGTGACCCTGCAGGTGCTGCGCGCCGGCGCCCAGCGCGAAATCCCGGTCACCATGGGGCTGCGCCCCACCCGGCCGCGCTGATGCGCCGGCCCTGACGACAACGCCAGGCAATGCCTGGCGTGGTGTCGTCGGCGCAGCGCTCAGGGCCGCTCGGTCAGGGCGCCCTCTTCATCGCTTTCGTCGCGCCGGCGCGGGCGCACCAGGCGGGCGCACAGCAGGCCAACCTCATAGAGCAGGCACAGCGGCACGGCCAGCATGAACTGGCTGACCACGTCGGGAGGCGTCACGATGGCGGCGATCACGAAGGCGCCCACCACCACGTAGCCGCGCGCCTGGCGCAGCTTGACCACGTCCACCAGCCCGGTCTTGACCAGCAGCACCACCGCCACCGGCACCTCGAAGGTGATGCCGAAGGCCAGGAACATGGTCATCACGAAGCTGAGATAGGCCTCGATGTCCGGCGCCGGCGTGATCGATTGCGGGGCAAAACCGGCAATGAAGTGGAACACCGTGCGAAAGACGAAGAAATAGCAAAATGCCATGCCCAGCAGGAACAGCAGCGTGCTGGACGTGATGAGCGGCAGCGCCAGGCGCTTTTCGTGGCGGTACAGGCCGGGCGCGACAAAGGCCCAGGCCTGGTAGAGCACCACCGGCAGGGAGATCACGAAGGCCGCCAGCATGGTGACCTTGACCGGCACCATGAAGGGCGTGATGACGCCAGTGGCGATCATGCGCGTGCCTTGCGGCAGCGAGGCCAGCATGGGCTGGGCCAGCACGTCATAGATGGCGGAGGCGCCCGGATAGGCGAACAGCACCAGGAAGACCGCCAGCACGGCGCCAGCCGCCTTCAGCAGCCGCGAGCGCAGCTCCACCAGATGCGACATGAAGCTTTCCTGCGGCATCTCTTCTTCTGGCTTGGGGGCTTCCTGGCTCACGTTGCGTTACCTGCATTGCCGCTGGGCGGCGTTCTGGACTCGGTGGCGGGCGCGTTGCCTGCAGCGGGCGCGGCTTGCGGGGCGGCGTGCGCTGCCGGATCGGACGCGGGCTTGAGCGCCGTGTCTTCGGGCAGCGCCGCAGCCCTTGTGCCTGTCGGAGGAGGCTCGCTGTCCGGGGGCGGGGGCGCGATGCTGCGCTTGGCCTCGGCGGCGGTTTCGTCCAACGTGCGCTGGGCGGCCTCCAGGTCGCCGCGCACCGAATCGCCTGCCTGTCGCAGCGATTGGTTGACATCCTGGGCTGCGTCATCCATCTGCTGCTTGAACTTGCGCAGCTCGTCGAGCTCGATTTCACGCTGGATGTCGGATTTCACATCGTTGACATAGCGTTGCGCGCGGCCAAGCAGGTGGCCGACCGTGCGCGCGACCTTGGGCAGGCGTTCGGGGCCGAGGATAACCAGCGCCACGACGCCGATCACGATCAATTCCGTGAAACTGACATCAAACATGCATGTGCCGCCAATTCAAGGGAGCGGGGCGAGCCCGGGATCAGGAGTTCTGTTTCTCTTTGGCCTGCACGTCGATGGTGTCGTCGGCGCGTTGCTGCGTGACCTGCTCGGTTTTCTCGGCATTGGCGTCTTTCATGCCTTCCTTGAAGCCCTTTACCGCGCCGCCCAGATCCGAGCCGATGTTGCGCAGTTTCTTGGTACCAAAAACCAGGGCGACGATGACCAGAACGATCAGCCAGTGCCAAATGCTGAAGCTACCCATGACAACTCTCCGTATTTACGCGTTGGGAGCGACGCGGCCTTTCCAGGGACGCGAACCACCAAGAATGTGGAAATGCAGGTGCGGAACTTCCTGACCGCCTTCGACGCCGGAGTTGGCCATCAGGCGAAAGCCCCCGTCAGGTCCCGGGTTGCAGCCGTTTTCGGCCGCCAGACGCGGAACCAGCGTCATCATTCTACCCAACCAGCCCGCATCCTCGGCCGTGACGTCCTGCATCGATACAACATGGCGGCGCGGGATCAGCAGCAGATGCACCGGCGCGGCCGGGTTGATGTCGTGAAACACCACGAAGTCATCGTCTTCGTAGACTTTCTTGGCCGGGATCTCGCCGCGGGCGATTTTGCAGAAGATACAGTTTTCGCTCATGTGGTCCTCATTCGGCGGGACGACGGGCTTTTTCTTCCAGCCCGGACAGCCCTTCGCGGCGGGCCAGTTCGGCCAGCACCGCTTCGGGCCGCAGATTGTAATGAGTCAGCGCGACCAGGCAATGGAACCAGAGATCGGCGGTTTCGCTGACGATGCGATCGGGTTGGCCGTCCTTGGCCGCCATGACCAATTCGGTGGCTTCTTCGCCGATCTTCTTCAAAAAGGCGTCCGGTCCCTTGGCCAGCAGCTTGGCGACATAGGAGGCTTGCGGGTCGCCGCCCTGGTCGGGGCGGCGGCTGTGCAGGGTGTCGGCCACGCGCGCGAGCACGTCCTGGCCATAGGGGGTGGTTTCGCTCATTTGTAGATCAGTTCGGGGTCTTTCAGAACCGGGTCGACGGTGGTCCAGGCGCCGTCGTCCAGGCGGCGGTAGAAGCAACTGGCACGGCCGGTATGGCAGGCGATGCCGCCGTGCTGGCGCACTTTCAGCAGCACGACGTCGCCGTCGCAATCCAGGCGCAGTTCATGGACCTCTTGACCATGACCGGACTCCTCGCCCTTGCGCCAGAGCTTCTGGCGTGAGCGCGACCAGTACACCGCGCGCCCGGTGGCCGCGGTTTCTGCCAGGGATTCGCGGTTCATCCAGGCCACCATCAGGATCTGGCCGTTCTCGGCGTCCTGGGCGATGGCGGGAATCAGGCCGTTGTCGTCGAAGACGACCTCGGCCATCCAATCCGGTTCGATAGTCATGATTAATCCAGTCTGACGGGGATGCCGCGGCGGGCCATGTATTCCTTGCACTCGCGCACGGTGTGCTGGCCGAAGTGGAAGATGCTCGCTGCCAGCACTGCATTGGCGCGGCCGGTGGTCACGCCCTCGGCCAGGTGCTCCAGGCTGCCCACGCCGCCAGAGGCGATCACGGGGACCGGCACGGCATCGGAGACGGCCCGTGTGAGCTCGAGATCGAAGCCGGACTTGGTGCCGTCGCGGTCCATGCTGGTGAGCAGGATCTCACCGGCCCCATAGGCGGCCATGCGGCGTGCCCATTCGATGGCGTCCAGACCGGTGGCCTTGCGCCCGCCGTGGGTGAAGACTTCCCAGCGGGCCGGCTCGTGCGCGGCGCTTACGCGGCGCGCGTCGATGGCCACGACGATGCATTGCGAGCCATGGTAGTCGGCCGCTTCGCGCACCAGTTCGGGGCGGCTGACCGCCGCGCTGTTGATGCTGACCTTGTCGGCGCCCGCGTTCAGCAGGCGCTGGATATCCGCAACCTGGCGCACGCCACCGCCCACCGTCAGGGGGATGAAGACCTGCGAGGCGACCTGTTCGATGATGGGCAGGATCAGATCGCGGTCGTCGCTGGTGGCGGTGATGTCCAGAAAGGTCAGTTCGTCGGCGCCCTGCTCATCGTAGCGACGCGCGATTTCCACGGGGTCGCCGGCGTCGGTCAGGTTGACGAAGTTCACGCCCTTGACCACCCGCCCGGCGGTGACGTCCAGGCAGGGGATGATGCGGCGGGTCAGGCCGGAGTCGGCGGTCTGTTCGCCGCTCATGCCGTCAGCTCGTCGGCGCGCAATTGGGCGGCCTGAAAGTCCAGCGTGCCCTCGTAGATGCTGCGGCCCAGGATGGCGCCTTCGACGCCGTCGCTTTCCACGGCGCACAGCGCCTCGATGTCGGCCATGCCGGCGATGCCGCCGGAGGCGTACACGGGAATGCGCACATGTTGCGCCAGGCGCACCGTGGCTTCGACGTTCACGCCCGAGAGCATGCCGTCGCGGCCGATGTCGGTGTAGATGATGGCCTCGCAGCCGTAGTCTTCGAATTTCTTGGCCAGATCGAGCACATCGTGGCGCGTGAGCTTGCTCCAGCCGTCGGTGGCGATCTTGCCGTCGCGCGCGTCCAGCCCGACGATGATCTGGCCGGGGAAGGCGCCGCAGGCGTCTTGCAGGAAGCCCGGGTTCTTGACCGCGGCCGTGCCGATGATCACGTAGGAGATGCCGGCATCGAGATAGCGCTCGATGGTGTCCAGGTCACGGATGCCACCGCCGATCTGGACCGGGATGTCGTCGCCCACGGTATCGAGAATGGCCTTGATGGGGGCTTCGTTCTTGGGCTTTCCGGCAACAGCGCCGTTCAGGTCGACCAGATGCAGCCGGCGGGCGCCCTGTTCAAGCCAGCGGGCAGCCATGGCGGCGGGGTCTTCGGAGAACACCGTAGCATCGTCCAGGTCACCCTGGCGCAAGCGCACGCAGCGCCCGTCTTTGAGGTCGATGGCGGGGATCAGCAGCATGGTGGATATCGAGCGAAAGAAATGAAACGGTTAAAAAAGGGCCGGCCGGAGCTCGTCCGCGGGCGGCTATGGCTGCCAGTCTACAAAATTGCGATAGAGGCGCAAACCGTGCTCGGCGCTCTTCTCGGGGTGGAACTGAACCGCAAAAATGTTACTGGCGGCCACGGCACAGGTAAAGCGATGGCCATACTCGCTTTCCCCCACCGTCAGGGCGGGGTCGGCGGGTGCGACGTAATAGCTGTGGACAAAATAGAAATGGGCCCCGTCCGGAATCCCTTGCCACAGGGCATGAGCACGGGTCTGATGGACCCGGTTCCAGCCCATGTGCGGGACTTTCAGGCGTTCGGGGCCTTGCGGGTCGGCAGCGCCATCGGCAAAGGCGGCGCCGGCAAAGCGGCGTACCTTCCCGGGGAAGATATCCAGGCAGGCGCTGTCGCCTTCCTCGCTGGTGGAGAACAACATCTGTTCTCCCACGCATACGCCCAGCAGCGGCTTGCTGCGTGCCGCGCGCAGCACCGCCTCGCGCAGGCCCGAGGCGTTCAGGTTGCGCATGCAGTCGCCCATGGCTCCCTGGCCGGGAAACACGACCCGGTCGGCCGCGTCGATATCTTCGGCGCGGTTGCAGATGCGGATGTCAGCCTGGGGCGCTGCGGCGTGCAGCGCGCGGGCCACGGAATGGAAGTTGCCCATTCCGTAATCGACGATGGCGATAGTGCTCAATTAGTGTCTGCCTAGAGTTACAGCACGCCCTTGGTGGAGGGGATGACGTCGCCCATGCGCGGGTCGGTTTCCAGCGCCATGCGCAGGGCGCGGCCGAAGGCCTTGAAGACGGTCTCGGCCTGGTGGTGGGCATTGAAGCCGCGCAGGTTGTCGATGTGCAGCGTCATGAGGGCGTGGTTGACCAGGCCCTGGAAGAATTCACGCGTGAGATCGACGTCGAAGTCGCCGATGCGCGCGCGCGTGAAATCGATGTGGTACTCCAGGCCCGGGCGGCCCGAGAAATCGATCACCACGCGCGAGAGCGCTTCGTCCAGCGGCACATAGGCGTGCCCGTAGCGGCGCATGCCGGCCTTGCTGCCCAGCGCCTTGGCGATGGCCATGCCCAGCGAGATGCCGACGTCCTCGACGGTGTGGTGGGCATCGATGTGCAGATCGCCATCGGCCTTGATGTCCATGTCGATCAGGCCGTGACGGGCGATCTGGTCCAGCATGTGGTCCAGGAAGGGCACGCCGGTGTCGATGTTCTGCTTGCCGGTGCCGTCCAGGTTGATGGCCACGCGGATGCGCGTCTCGTTGGTATTGCGGGTGATTTCTGCGGTACGCATGTCAGGGGCTCGAAAGTTCTTTCAGGGCGGCCAGCAAGGCCGTGTTCTCGTCGGGGGCGCCTACGGAGATCCGCAGGCAGTTGGCCAGCAACGGGTGGGCCGAAGACAGGTTTTTAACCAGTATTTTGCGCGTTTTCAGTGCAAGATGCACGGCGTTGCCGTCAAGCTTGCCCTCAAAGCGCGCCAGCACGAAATTGCCTGCGCTGGGGTATACCGTGACGCCCGGCAGCGCAGCCAGTGCCTGCGCCAGCGGTTCGCGGTCGGCGCGCAGGCGTGCCGCCTGGGCATCGAGCAGCGCCTTTTCGCGCAGCACCACGCGCAGCGCCGCCTGGGTCAGCACGTTGATGTTGTAGGGCGGGCGCACTTTGTCGATCTGGGCTATCCAGTCGGGGTGGCCTGCCAGGTAACCGAATCGCAGGCCCGCCAGGCCGATCTTGGAGACCGTGCGCATGACCACCACGTTGGGGTGGTCGAGCAGGCGCGGCATCCAGCTGTGGCCGGCGAAGGGCTGGTAGGCCTCGTCGATGACCACCAGGCCGGGGGCGGCGTCCACGATGGCCTGGATGGCCTCATCGGGCCAAAGCCCGCCGGTGGGGTTGTTGGGCAGCGCCAGGAACACCAGCTTGGGCCGGTGTGCGGCAATGGCCGCCAGCATGGCCGGCAGGTCCAGTTCGAGCGCGGCGGTCAGCGGCACGCCCACAAAGCGCGCGTGGTCGAAACGCGCCGCCATGTCGAAATAGACGAACGAGGGCCAGGGCGAGAGCACCGTGTCGCCCGGCGCGCAACAGGCCTGCACCAGCAGGTGGATCAGTTCGTCCGAACCGTTGCCGAACAGCAGTGCCGCCCCGGATGGCACGCCGAAGGCGTGCGCGACCTGGGCTTTGAGTTCCGGATCGTCGGCGCCCGGATAGCGGTTCAGCGCCGTGCCGGCCACGGCCTGGGCGATCTCCTGGCGCAGGCGATCAGGCAGTGGATACGGGCATTCCATGGCATCCAGCTTGATGACGTCCGGCGCGGCGGGCGCGACCGGATAGGCAGTCTGGGCCAGCACGTCTGCGCGCACCGTACGCGCGATGCGGTCTGCCGGCGTCATGAGGACGGGCCGGACTGCGCGTCGTCCAGGCGGTATTGGGCGCTGGCGGCATGGGCCTGCAGCCCCTCTCCCAGGGCCAGCTCGGCGGCAATGCGTCCCAGCGTCTGGGCGCCCTGGTGCGACACCTGGATCAGGCTGGAGCGTTTCTGGAAGTCGTAGACGCCCAGCGGCGAGGAGAAGCGCGCCGTGCGCGAGGTGGGCAGCACGTGGTTGGGACCGGCGCAGTAGTCGCCCAGCGCTTCGGAACTGTAGCGGCCCATGAAGATGGCGCCGGCGTGGCGGATCTTGGCGCTCCAGCGCTCGGGCTGTTCGGTGGAGATCTCCAGGTGCTCCGGGGCGATCGTGTTGGCGATGTCACAGGCCTCGTCGAGGTCGCGCACCTGGATCAGGGCGCCGCGGTTGGCCAGGCTCACGCGCAGGATGTCGGCGCGCGGCATGGTCGGCAGCAAACGTTCGATGGCTGCCTGCACCTCGTCCAGGTAGGCGGCATCCGGGCACAGCAGGATGGACTGGGCCAGTTCGTCGTGCTCGGCCTGCGAGAACAGATCCATGGCGATCCAGTCGGCCGGCGTCTTGCCGTCGCAGATGACGAGGATCTCGCTGGGGCCGGCGATCATGTCGATGCCCACCACGCCAAAGACGCGCCGCTTGGCGGCGGCCACATAGGCGTTGCCAGGGCCGACGATCTTGTCGACCGCCGGCACGGTGGCCGTGCCGTAGGCCAGTGCGCCGACCGCCTGGGCGCCGCCAATGGCGAAGACGCGATCCACGCCGCTGATGGCCGCAGCCGCCAGCACGATGGGGTTGCGCTGGCCGTCGGGCGTGGGCGTGACCATGATGAGCTCGGGCACGCCGGCGACCTTGGCCGGAATGGCGTTCATCAGCACCGATGAGGGGTAGGCGGCCTTGCCTCCCGGTACATACAGACCGACCCGGTCCAGCGGCGTGACCTGCTGGCCCAGCATCGTGCCGTCGGGCTCGGTGTAGGTCCAGGTTTCGCTGCGCTGGTGGCGGTGGTAGGCGCGCACGCGCTCGGTGGCCGCTTCCAGGGCGGCGCGTTGCGCGGCCGGCAGCCCTTCCAGGGCCGCCTGCCATTCGGCGCGCGGCACTTCCAGTGCCGCGGCATCGGCTGCCTGCATGCGGTCGAAGCGGCGGGTGTATTCCAGCAGGGCGTCATCGCCCCGGGTGCGGACATCGGCCAGGATGTCGGCCGCGGCGCGGTCGATGGACTCGTCCTGGGCGGCTTCGAAAGCCAGCAGGCGGGACAAGGCGGAAGAGAAGCCCGCAGCGCGGGAGTCGAGACGATTGATCAGGGCCATGGCGTCTAGCAGCGTGGTCGGGGGTAAGGCTCAGTCCTGGCGGGCGGCGGCGCGCTGGAAGGTGTCCAGCAGCGGTTGCAGCCGCTCGCCGCGAGTCTTGAGCGAGGCCTGGTTGACGATCAGGCGCGAGGAAATCGGCATGATGGCCTCGACCTCGCGCAGACCGTTGGCGCGCAGCGTGCCGCCGGTGGAGACCAGGTCGACGATGGCATCGGCCAGGCCGACCAGGGGCGCCAGTTCCATCGAGCCGTAGAGCTTGATGATGTCGACGTATACGCCTTTGCTGGCGAAGTGCTCGCGGGCCGATTGGACATACTTGGTGGCCACGCGCAGGCGTGCGCCCTGGTGCACGGCGGCCGCGTAATCGAAGTCTTCGCGTACCGCCACGCTCAGGCGGCACTTGGCGATGTCCAGGTCGATCGGCTGGTACAGCCGCCCCGGCTGGCCGGCCGCGTGCTCGATCAGCACGTCCTTGCCGGCGATGCCGAAGTCGGCCGCACCGTATTGCACATAGGTGGGCACGTCGGAGGCGCGCACGATGATCAGGCGCAGGCCGGGGTCGCTGGTCGGCAGGATCAGCTTGCGCGATTTCTCGGGGTTCTCGCCAACCTCGATGCCGGCCTCGGCGAGCAAGGGCAGCGTTTCTTCGAAGATCCTGCCCTTGGACAAAGCCAGGGTCAGGGGCGCGGGGGCGATGCTCATTGCTCTTCCTTGCCGGTGACGCGTTCGATGCGCGCGCCGAGGCTGCGCAGTTTCACTTCCATGCGGTCGTAGCCGCGGTCCAGGTGGTAGATGCGATCGACCAGCGTGACGCCTTCGGCGGCCAGGCCGGCGATCACCAGGCTGGCCGAGGCGCGCAGGTCGGTCGCCATCACTTTGGCGCCTGACAGGCGCGCCACGCCGCGCACCACGGCCGTATGGCCATCGATGTCGATCTCGGCGCCCAGGCGGCACAGTTCCTGCACGTGCATGAAGCGGTTTTCAAAGATGTTCTCGACCACCACCGCCGTGCCTTCGGCCACGGTGTTCAGGGCCATCACCTGGGCCTGCATATCGGTGGCGAAGCCGGGGTACTCGTGGGTGCGGATGCTCACGGCCTTGGGGCGTTGATGCATGGCGCCGCGGATCCAGTCCGGGCCGGTCTCCAGCGTCAGGCCCGCCTCGGCCAGCTTGTCCAGCGTGGCGCCCATGATCGACGGATCGGTGTTGCGCAGCGTGATGTCGCCGCCGGCCGCACCCACCGCGCACAGGAAGGTGCCGGCCTCGATGCGGTCTGAGATCACCTTGTGCTCGGCGCCGTGCAGGCGGTCCACGCCATCGATGACGATGCGGTCGGTGCCGTGGCCCTGGATGCGCGCGCCCATCTTGATGAGCAGTTCGGCCAGATCCACCACTTCGGGCTCGCGCGCGGCGTTCTCGAGCACGGTCTGGCCTTCGGCCAGCACGGCCGCCATGAGCAGGTTCTCGGTGCCGGTGACCGTGACCATGTCGGTGCGCACGGAAGCGCCCTTCAGGCGCTTGGCGCGCGCCACCACGAAGCCGTGCTCCATGGTGATCTCGGCGCCCAGCGCCTCCAGGCCCTTGATGTGCTGATCCACCGGCCGCTGGCCGATGGTGCAGCCGCCGGGCAGGCTCACGCGGGCCTCGCCAAAGCGCGCCACCAGCGGGCCGAGCACCAGGATCGAGGCGCGCATGGTCTTGACCAGTTCGTAGGGCGCCTCGACGCTGTCGACCTGATCGGCCTGCAGGGTGAAGCTGCTGCCCTCGCTCTGGCCCTTGACGCCCAGCTGGCCCAGCAGGCGCAGCATGGTGCGGGTGTCGTTGAGCTGCGGCACATTGCTCAGGTGCAGCGCATCGGCGGTCAGCAGGCTGGCGCACAGGATCGGCAGAGCCGAGTTCTTGGCGCCGGAAATCTCGACTTCGCCGCGCAGTTGGGCGCCGCCGGTAATGCGGAGTTTATCCATCAACGATCTGCCTGGGAGTATTCGGCGGGGGTGAGGGTGCGCATCGACAGCGCATGGATCTCGGCCTTCATGCGGTCGCCCAGGGCGCCGTACACCAGCTGATGGCGCGCGATCAGGCGCTTGCCTTCAAAGGCCGGACTGACGATCACGGCCTCGAAGTGCGAGCCGTCGCCTTGAACTTCGATATGGTCACAGGGCAGTCCGTCCAGGATGTATTGGCGGACCTGCTCGGGGGTGGGTAGCATGAAAATCAGTTCCTGAGCTTATAGCCGCGCGCCAGCAGGCGTAGCGCAAAGAGGGAAAGTACAACGAATACGCCCGCCACGACAGCCAGGCTGTGCCAGGGCGAGACGTCCGAGACCCCGAAGAAGCCATGACGGAAGCCGTCGATGGTGTAGAAAATGGGGTTCCAGTGCGAGACGGCCTGCCAGAATGGCGGCAGCGTATGAATGGAGTAGAACACGCCCGACAGGAAGGTGGCCGGCATCACCAGGAAATTCTGGAAAGCCGCCAGCTGGTCGAATTTCTCCGAGCATAGCCCTGCCACCACGCCCAGCACGGCCATGATGCCGCAGGCCAGGATGGCGAAGCCCAGGACCCACAGCGGGTGCGTGGGCACCAGCGGCACGAAGAACAGCGCCACCAGCCAGACGCACAAACCGACGGCCAGGCCCCGCGCGACGGCCGCGATCACGTAGGCGGCGAAGAACTCGCGATGCGACAGCGGCGGCAGCAGCACGAACACCAGGTTGCCCGTGATGCGGCTCTGGATGAGCGAGGACGACGGGTTGGCAAAGGCGTTCTGCAGCATGCTCATCATCATGAGCCCCGGGATCAGGAAGGCCGTGTACGGCACCGAGCCGTAGACCATCAGCCGTCCTTCGAGCACATGGGCGAACACCAGCAGATACAGCAAGGCGGTGATGACCGGCGCGGCGATGGTCTGGAAGGCAACCTTCCAGAAGCGCAGCAATTCTTTGCGCAGCAGGGTCGGAAAGCCCGAGCCGCCGTCCAGGCGGGGCTGCACCATGGGAGGGGTGGGAACGGCGCTCATGCCTGCGTCTCCTGTTGCATGATGCGCACGAAGGCATCTTCCAGGTCGGCGCCGCCCACCCTTGCCAGCAGCGCCTGGGTGGTGTCCAGCGCGACGATGCGGCCGGCCTTGAGCATGGCGATGCGCCCGCACAGGGCTTCGGCCTCTTCGAGATAGTGGGTGGTCAGCATGATGGTGTGCCCGGCGCGGTTCAGGCGCGAAATGAATTCCCAGAGCGTGCGGCGCAGATCCACGTCCACGCCGGCGGTCGGTTCGTCCAGCACGATCACCGGCGGGCGATGCACCAGGGCCTGGGCCACCAGCACGCGCCGCTTCATGCCGCCGGACAGCGCGCGCATGTTGGCATTGGCCTTGTCGGCCAGGCCCAGATTGAAGAGGATCTCGTCGATCCAGTCGTCGTTGTTGCGCAGGCCGAAGTAGCCCGACTGCAGCCGCAGGGTCTCGCGCACCGTGAAGAACGGGTCGTAGACCAGTTCCTGGGGCACCACGCCCAGCGCACGGCGGGCCTCCTTGTACTGGCTCACCACATCGTAGCCACAGACGCTGGCGCGGCCCTGGCTGGCATGCGCCAGCCCGGCCAGGATCGAGATCAGCGTGGTCTTGCCCGCCCCATTGGGGCCAAGCAGGCCGAAGAACTCGCCATGTTCGATCTGCAGGCTGACATCGTTCAGGGCCTGGAAGCCCGGTTCGGCGGCGGCGCCAAACAGGCTTTTCCATCCCTGCCTGCGAGGCGGATAGATTTTCGAGATGTGTTCGAGGCTGACGGCTGACATAGACACGACGCAAATCCCGGGCCGGCCCTGGCCGGACCCGGAAGGAAAGAGGCCCCCATTATAGAGGGGGCCGTCTGGCGTTCGATCCAATGCCCGTCAAGCCCGGGCTGGCCGCAGGGTTACTGGTTGCGACTGTTGAGGGCGTCGATGAGCCCGTCGATACCGCTTTGGTTGATCTGCTGCGCGAACTGGTTGCGATAGTTCTCGATCAGCCAGATGCCTTCGACGTTCAGATCATAGATGCGCCAGCCTTGCGGCGTCTTCTCCAGGCGGTAGTCCACCTGCACCGGCTGCGTGTTGGTCTGGCTGATGAGGGAGCGCACCACCAGGTCGTCGGCGTCGGGCTTGCCGCGCATCGGCAACAGCTTGATGCTGGTGCCGTTGTCGACCTTGACCAGCGCACCGCTGTAGGTGCGCACCAGCGTGCCGCGGAAGGCCTCGGCCAGGCGGGTCTTCTGCTCGGGCGTGGCCTGGCGCCAGTAGCGGCCGGCAGCCAGGCGCGTGGTCTTCTCGAAATCCACGTAGGGCAGGATGTACTCGTCGACCACGTGGTTGATGCGGGTCAGGTCGCCGGCCTTCACGCCGCGGTCGGCCTTCAGGTGGTCGATGGCCTGGTTGGCGGCTTCAAGCACGAACTGATCGGGCGGGCCCATGGGGTTGGGGGCCTGGGCCGCAGCGACGCCGCTGATCGCCAGGGTGCAGGCGAGCAGCGCATGGCGGGCATAGGCAATGAAAGAAAAACGCATGAAAACTCCTTCCTCGATCCGGTTCAGGGTTTGGCCGGGGCAGCGGGCGCGGCCGAGCTGGTCTCGGGCGCGTCATCTTCGTCTTCGTAGTTGGGCAGCGGCGCGTCATCGGCGGCCAGGTTGCCGCGCACCATGGCGGCCCGGCGCTGCAGATAGGCGTCGCGGATGAAGCTGTAGGGGTCCAGCGCCACGCGGTCCACGGTGTCGGTGGCGTCGAGCAGGTTGGCGCGCGCGTCGACGATCTCCAGGCCCCACAGCGAGTTGCGCAGCGGGATGTTCTCGATGCGGCCCACGGTGGCCATCTGGTTGCCCTTGAAGTCGCCGATCAGGCCGACGCCGTCGCGCACGCTGCTGGCGCCCCAGAACGGCAGCACCAGATAGGGACCCTGGCTGAAGCCCCAGACGCCCAGGGTGGTGCCGAAGTCGTTGGGGATCTTGCGCGCGCCATTCATGGAGGCGACGTCGATACAGCCGCCCAGCCCCATGGTGGTGTTGAACAGGAAGCGGCCCAGGGTATTGATGAAGTCATGGCCGCGACCCTGCAACATGCTGTTGGTGCCGGCCCAGATGTCGCCGACGTTGCTGAACATGTTGTGGATGCAAGTGCGCACGGGCGAGGGCACCACGTAGGTGTACCCCTGGGCGATCGGCTTGAACAGCGCACGGTCGACCGTATCGTTGAACTTGTAAACACCGCGGTTGAATCCCTCCCAGGGATCGCGCGGATCCGGGTTCTGGGACGCCGCGCAGCCGGCCAGGATGGCGCCGGCGGCAGCCAGGGTGGTCAGGCGGGTGATGGCTTGCATCTTCATGGTGTCAGGCACCTTTGGCGAGGTGTTCGAATAAGGGGGTGTCTGGATCGGGCGGCGGGATCAGGGCGCGTCGCCGGCGGTGCCTTGCTTCTCGGCGGTGCCGTAGAGGAACTTGCTGATCAGCTGCTCCAGTACGACGGCGCTTTGTGTATAACGGATTTTCCCGCCATCGGCAAAATCCTTTTCTTCGCTGCCCGGCGTCAGGCCGATGTATTGCTCGCCCAGCAGGCCCGAGGTCAGGATGCTGGCCGAGGAGTCCAGCGGAAACTGGTAGGGCGCCTCCAGGTCCATCGAGACCACGGCCTGGAAGGTCTGGTCATCGAAGCGGATATCCGTGACGCGGCCCACCACGACGCCGGCGCTCTTGATCGGTGCGCGGACCTTCAGCCCGCCGATATTGTCGAAGTCGGCCGTCAGGGAATAGGTGGGCGCAAACGAGAAGCTGCTCAGGTTGCCGGCGCGCAGCGCCAGAAAGACCAGGGCGGCTGCGCCCAGCAGCACGAACAGGCCAACCCAGAAATCGGTTTTTTCGCGTGACATGATGATGAATCCGTATCAGTTGCCAAACATCAGGGCGGTGAGCAGGAAGTCCAGGCCGAGCACCGCCAGCGAACCCACGACCACGGTGCGGGTGGTGGCGCGCGCCACGCCTTCGGGCGTGGGCCGCGCCTGCCAGCCCTCATAGAGCGCCACCAGGGTGACGGTGACGCCGAAGACCAGGCTCTTGATGACGCCGTTGGCCACATCCGACCAGACATCGACGCCATCCTGCATCTGTGACCAGAACGCACCGGTATCCACGCCGATCAGTACGACGCCGACCACCCAGCCGCCCATGATCCCGACCATGGAGAACACCGCAGCCAGGATGGGCATGGCGATGACGCCGCCCCAGAAGCGCGGCGCCAGTACGCGCCGCATCGGGTCGACCGCCATGACTTCCATGGCGGCCAGTTGTTCGCCGGCCTTCATGAGGCCGATCTCGGCGGTCAGCGAGGTGCCGGCCCGACCGGCAAAAAGCAGGGCCGTGACCACCGGCCCCAGCTCGCGCACCAGGGACAGGGCCACCAGCAGGCCCAGGGCCTCTTCGGACCCGTAGCGGTTCAGGGTGTAATAACCCTGCAGACCCAGCACGAAACCGACGAACAGGCCCGAAACGGCGATGATCAGCAGCGAATAGTTGCCGATGAAGTGCACTTGCTGCGACACCAGGCGCGGGCGCTGCAGGGCGATCCCCGAGCGGGCCAGGATGGCGCCGAAAAAGCGCGTGAAGTAGCCAACCCCGTAGATGACGTTGTTGACGGATGCGCCGATGGCAGAGATGAAGCGGCCCAGCGCGGTCATGATTTGCGTCCTTGTTGGCGGCCCAGCCAGGCCTCGAAGGCCGGGGTCTGCGGATAGCGGAAGGCCACCGGACCGTCGGGGGCGCCATCGAGGAACTGCCGCACGTAGGGATCCTGCGAGGCGGCCAGCGTCTGCGGTGTGCCGGCAGCCTTGAGCAGTCCCTGCCCGACCAGATACACCTGGTCGGCGATGGCGAAGGATTCCTGGATATCGTGGGTGATGAGCACCGAAGCGCACTTCAGACGGTCGGACAGGTGGCGGATCAGGCGGGCGGTGATCCCCATGGAGATGGGGTCCAGCCCGGCGAACGGCTCGTCATACAGGATGAGTTCGGGTTCCAGGACCACGGCCCGCGCCAGGGCCACCCGGCGCGCCATGCCGCCGGATATCTCGGCCACACGCAGGTGGGCCGCGGCCCGCAGGCCCACGGCGTCGAGCTTGTCGAGCACCTTTTCGAGGATCTCGGCATCGCTGGCGCGGGTGTGTTCGCGCAGCGGGAATGCGACGTTCTCGAAGACGTTGAGGTCGGTAAACAGCGCGCCCTGCTGGAACAGCACGCCCATGCGCTGGCGCAGGGCCTGCAATTCGGTGGCGCTGGCGGTGGCCACGTCCTGGCCGAAGGCCTGGACCACGCCCTTCTGGGCGGTGATCTGCCCGGTTGCCGCCCGCAACAGCGTGGTCTTGCCCGAGCCCGAGCCGCCCATGATGGCGACGACCTGGCCGGCGTGCACCTCCAGGCTGATGCCGGCCAGCACCGTGAAATCCCCGTAGCCCAGGGAGACATCCTGGCAGGACAGTACGAGATCCGGGCTGTTGCTAGGAGATGAGGGCATAGGCAGGATGGTCGGAGCGTGAGCGCCCGTAAGTGGCTCGGCCAGGGGAAGGTAAGGAAGGGGGCATTGTAGCCCGGAGCCCGGTCGCATCGCGACCCGGGCCCGGGGCTGGAACAGAGTTTTCCGTGGCGACCTTACTGCAACTTGATATCGCCGGCCTTGATGACCTCCGCCCATTTGGCGGTTTCAGACTTGATGAATGCCCCGAAATCCTCCGGTGATCCGCCGCCGGCCTGGCTGCCCGTCTGGGCGATGGCCTGTTGGACTTCGGGGTCCTGCAGGATGCGATTGAACTCGGTGTTCAGGCGTTCGATGATGGGCTTGGGCGTGCCGGCCGGCGCGATGATGCCCTGCCAGTTGTACGATTCGAAGCCGGGCAGACCCGCCTCGGCCAGGGTCGGCACATCGGGCAGGACGTCCAGGCGCTTGGCCGAGGTGACCGCGATGGGATGGATCTTCTTGCCCTGGATGGCCGGCAGTGCCGAATAACCCATCTCGAACATCATGGTGATGTGGCCACCCATCAGGTCGGTGGCCGCCAGGCTGCCTCCCTTGTAAGGCACGTGGGAGATGTCGATGCCGGCCTGTTCGCGGAACATCTCGCCGGACAGGTGGTGCGCGCCGCCCACGCCCGAGGATCCGAAGGTCAGCGTGCCGGGTTTCTGTTTGGCCAGGGCGATCAGCTCCTGGAGATTGGACACCGGCACGTCGTTGTTCACGCTGAGCACCAGCGGGCTGTTCTCGATCAGAATGACCGGCGCCAGGTCCTTGTCGACCTGATAGGAAAGCTTGGGCATCAGGGTCGGGTTGACCGACAGCGGCGCCAGGTTGCCGGTGCCGAGGGTATAGCCATCGGGGGCAGCCTTGGCCACCATGGCCGTACCGATCACGCCGCCGGCGCCGGCCTTGTTCTCGACCACCACGGGCTGCTGCAGGGCGTCGCCCAGCTTGCGCGCCAGCAGGCGTACACGCGTGTCCGCAAAACCACCGGCGGCGTAGGGCACGATCAGGGTGATGGGCTTGGACGGCCAGTCGCCGGTGTCCTGGGCGCGGGCGAGGTTTCCAGTGACGGCTGCGGCGATCAGGCCGGCGGCCAGCAGGGGGCGGAAAAGGCGCATGTGCGTGACTCCTGTGGAGGCGGGGAAAGAGTCACGCATTATGCCCGAGCCGGTCTGGCCGCCCGGGCAGGCGTGGCGTGCAAACTTCAGAAGCGGTAGCCGACGCCGATGGTGGCGACCCACGGGTCAATCCGGGCCTTGCCGATGTACTGGCCATCGAGCTTGACCTTGGAGGAAATGTCGATGTAGCGCAGATCGGCGTTCATGAACCAGCGCTCGTTGAGCTTGACGTCCACGCCGACCTGCCCGGCCAGGCCCCAGGAATCCTTGAGTTTCATGCTCGATGCGCTGAGCGGGCCCTTGGTTTTGGTGTCGAAGAAGTGCGTGTAGTTCAGGCCGATGCCGACATAGGGCTGGACCGTGCTGTCCGGCAAAAAGTGCCACTGCAGGCTCAGCGTCGGGGGCAGGTGCTTGGTGGTGGCGATCTTGCCCAGGCCGCTGCCGCGGATGTCATGCTCGAAGGGCCAGGCGCCCAGCAGCTCGATGCCGACATTGCGTGTGGCCATGTAGGTCACGGTGAACGAGGGGCGCACGTTGTTGTTGACGTCCAGCTTGACCGAGCCGTTGAGTACGCTGCCGTTGTTGGATTTGGGGCGCACCTGCGTGGCGCCGACCTTGAACAGCCAGTCGCCGGCTTCGTGCGCCAGGGCGGGGGCGGACAGCGTCGTGCCGAGCAGGGTTGCAAGAGCCAAAGCGCGGCCGTGCTTGTATGCCGAAATCATGGTTTTCTCCGTTGGGCTTCAGTCTCACAGGTTCTCAGAGCTTTATCTCCGAGCGCTTGACCTGGGTCAAGACGCCCCGGAGGTGCCCCCCATGATGTGGAACAAGTACGACAACAAAGCAAGGAAATCAGCCCGCCAGAGGGAGGGGGGACGGACCCGGGGCGGTTAGCGCGGCAGGGCATAGGCATGGCGGAAATAGTCGCGCATGGCCTGCATGGCCGGTGTGATTTCGGCGCCCTTGCGCCAGGCCAGTCCGATGTGCATCGGCGGGATCGGATCCTTCAGCTGGATGGTTTCGATGCGGCGGCCTTCCAGCGACCAGGGGCGGTAGACCATGTCAGAAAGCACGGCCACGCCGCTGCCATTGGCCACCATGCTGCGCACCGCCTCCACCGACGAGGTGCGCAGGCGCACGTCCGGGCGGAACGGCGTGTCGCTCCAGTAGCGCAGCGCCGTGTGGGCGGCTTCGTCGACCGTCAGCATGATGAACGGTTCATGCGATACGTCCTCCAGTGTCACCGTGTCGCGCGACAACAGGCGATGGCCGGCAGCCACCCACAGGCGCCGGGGCGAACCGAAGAAGTGCTCCACGGCCAGATCCGGGTTGACCACATTGGAGGTCAGCAGCACCGCCATGTCGTAGCGGTGGGCAATCAGGCCTTCTTCGATGGCGTTGCGGTTGAGCTCGTGCAGCTGGATGTCCAGCTGCGGTTGCAGCTGCGCCAGACGATGCAGGTGATACGGCAGAAAGTAGCCGATCACGGTATAGGAGGCCGCCAGCAGCAGCCGGCCCTGCGCGCCTTCGGCCGCGCCGGGCATGCGCAGGGCTTCGTCCACCGAGGCCAGGATGGTGTAGGCGTGGTTGAGAAAGCCCCGGCCGGTGGGCGTCAGCGTAACGCCGGCGGCGCCGCGCTCGAACAGCGCCGAGCCCACGGTCTGCTCCAGCTCGCGGATCGCTGCGGTCACGGCCGACTGGGAAATGTTGAGCTGGATGGCCGCCTGGGAAATCTGCCCGAGCTCGGCTGCAGCGACGAAGTATTTGAGCTGTCTGAGGGTCAGCGACATGGCGTCCGTATCTGAAAAATAGATATTCAGACCTCAAAATATCTTTTAAACAGTCGGCTGTCATGCCGGAGAAAGCCAGGGATATCCCTAATATTCAGGCAGATAGGCAAAAACGTGCGAATTCGACGGGATCACTGAATATCTGTTTTTCAGATATTCAGTGATCCAAAAAAAGATCTTTTTGTTCTCCGGACGCTTGGATAAGGTGGTTGCCGTGGTCGTACCACCCGGGTGCGGCCCTCACAGGAGACCATGACTCATGAGCAAGGCGAGCATCGACCTGAACTCCGACATGGGCGAAGGTTTCGGGCCTTGGAAAATCGGCGATGGCGTCGATGAGGACATCATCGCGCTGATCAGTTCGGCCAACATCGCCACGGGCTTTCACGCCGGCGACCCCAACATCATGAATCGCACCGTGCTCATGGCGCGCGAGCATGGCGTGGGTATCGGCGCGCATCCGGGCTTTCGCGACCTGGTGGGTTTCGGACGGCGCTACATGAAGGAAAGCGCGGAGGCCCTGGTCAACGACATGGTTTACCAGTTGGGGGCGCTGCGCGAGTTTGCGCGTCTGCACGGCATGCGCCTGCAGCATTTCAAGCCGCATGGGGCGCTTTACATGCTGGCGGCCAGCGATGAAACGTTGTCGCGCCGTCTGGTGCAGACGCTGCAGGCGCTTGAGCCCACGCTCTATCTCTACTGCATGGAGAACTCCGTGACCTGCCAGGTTGCCCGGGAGATGGGCCAGCCCGTGGTGCGCGAGTTCTACGCCGACCGCGACTACGACGCCAGCGGCTCCATCGTGTTCACGCGCTATACCAAGGCGCTGGATCCCCGGCAGGTCGCCGCCAAGGTGCTGCGCGCCTGCACCGAGGGCCGCGTGCGCACGGTCGAAGGGCAGGACATCCCGATTGATTTCGATTCGGTCTGCATCCACAGCGACACGCCCGGCGCGCTGGCGCTGGTGCAGGCCACGCGGGCCGCGCTGCAGGCAGCGGGCATCCGCATCATGCCGCCCAGCGCGGCCTGAGCGCCGGTTCATGCATCCGCTGAACACCGGCAACCCGACTCCAGGAGAAACCCCCATGTCGCATCATGAACTGACCTCCCCTTTGCCTGGCACCTTCTATCGCAGCCCCAGCCCGGGCGCTGCGCCCTTCGTCGAAGTCGGGGCGCGCGTGGCCGTCGGTGACATCGTCGGCATCGTCGAAGTCATGAAGCAGTTCAACCAGATCGAGGCCGAGGCCGCCGGCGTGGTCCGCGAGATCCTGGTCAGCGATGGCGATCCGGTCGAGGCAGGCCAGGTCTTGCTTCGTTTCGAGGGCTGAGGCATGTGCGTCGCTTCCTATCGTCCGCAGCGCATCCGCAAGCTGCTGGTGGCCAATCGGGGCGAGATCGCGCTGCGCGTGATCCGGGCCGCGCGCGAGCTGGGTATGCGCAGCGTGGCCGTCTACAGCGATGCCGACCGCGACGCCCTGGCAGTCCGTCTGGCTGACGAGGCGGTGCATATCGGTGCGGCCCATGCCACGCGCAGTTACCTGAACACGGAAGCGTTGCTGCAGGCGGCGAGCCAGAGCGGTGCCCAGGGCATCCATCCCGGCTACGGGTTCCTGGCCGAGAATGCCGCTTTTGCCGAGGCGGTGCAGGCGGCCGGCCTGGTCTTTGTGGGGCCCTCGGCGGGAATCATCCGGCGCATGGGGGACAAGGCGGCGGCGCGTCGCGCCGCGCACACGGCCGGCGTGCCGACCGTACCGGGCACCGAGGGCGTACTGCAGTCGGTAGACGAAGCCGTCGAGGCCGCCAGGGCCATCGGCTATCCCCTGATGATCAAGGCTGCCGCCGGCGGCGGTGGGCGCGGCATCCGGGTGGTCGACGATGAGGCGGCGCTGCGCGAGCAGATGCCACTGGCGCAGGCCGAGGCCGCGGCCGCCTTCGGCGATGGCGGCGTCTACCTGGAGCGTTATCTGCCGCGTGCACGCCATATCGAGGTGCAGATACTGGGCGACGGGCAACGCGCCGTGCATCTGTTCGAGCGCGAGTGCTCGCTGCAGCGGCGGCGCCAGAAAATACTCGAAGAGGCGCCCTCGCCTGCGTTGTCGCCGCAGCTGCGTGCGCGCCTGTGCGCGTCGGCAGTACGCCTGGCCGAGGCGGTGGGCTATTGCGGTGCAGGCACGCTCGAATACCTCTATGACGAGACGCGCGGCGAGTTCTACTTCATCGAGATGAACACCCGCATTCAGGTCGAGCACCCCATCACCGAGGTCATTACCGGCGTGGATCTGGTGCGCGAAATGTTGCGCATTGCCGATGGCGAACCGCTGAGGCTGCGCCAGGAGGACATCGCGATGCGCGGGGCGGCCCTCGAGTGCCGCCTGAATGCCGAGGACCCGCAGCGCAACTTCGCGCCTGGCCCGGGCGTGGTCAGCCAGGTGCGCTGGCCGGGCGGGCCAGGTGTGCGCGTGGATTCCATGGTCTACCCGGGATGCGTGGTGCCGCCCTATTACGACTCGTTGTTGGCCAAGCTGATCGTCTGGGACGAAGACCGCCCGCAGGCCCTGGCCCGCATGGCCCGGGCGCTCGACGAACTTGAACTGGAGGGCGTGCCCAGCACCCTGGCGCTGCATCGCGCCCTGATTGCCTCGCCCATGCTGGCGGCGGGCGAGTTCGATACCAATTCCCTGGAAACCTGGATGCGAGACTGGCAGGAGGGCAAGTCATGAGCGTGCGCTACAGCTTTGGAGGCGACGAGTTTCTGTTCGTCGAGATCGACGAGGCCATGTCGCTGGAGGCCTTCTTCAAGGGCATGGCCATCACGCGCGCTCTGCGCGAGCGGCGGCTGCCCGGCGTGCAGGAGATCTGCCCGGCGAACGCGTCCTATCAGGTTCGCTACGATCCGGACATGATCGCGCCACAGCAACTGCTGCAGGTGTTGCAGGAGATCGAGCAGCAGACCGCGAGGGATGCGCTGAGTCTGCAGACGCGCCTGATCGAGGTGCCGGTGCTTTACAACGACCCCTGGACGCACGAGACACTCATGCGTTTTCGCGAACGGCACCAGGATCCCCAGGCTACCGACCTGGAATACGCCGCGCGCATCAATGGCTACGATTCGGTGCAGGGCTTTATCGATGCCCATGCCGGTTCGCCGTGGTTCGTGTCCATGGTGGGCTTCGTGGCCGGCCTGCCGTTCATGTACCAGATGGTCGAGCGCGAGCAGCAGTTGCAGGTCCCCAAATACCTGCGCCCGCGCACCGATACGCCCAAGCACACCGTAGGGCATGGCGGCTGCTTTGCCTGCATCTATTCGGTGCGGGGGGCGGGCGGCTACCAGATGTTCGGCGTGACGCCCGCCCCCATCTTCGAGCCGGCGCAGCGCCAGGCGCATCTGCGCGAGTCCATGGTGTTCTTCCGGCCCGGCGACATCGTCAAGTTCCAGCCGATCGACCGGGCTGAGTACGACCGCGCCGTCGCCGAAGTGGAAGCGGGTCGTTTCCGCCTGAAGGTGCACCCGGTGACGTTTTCCCTGTCCGAGTTCCTGGCCGCGCCGGCGGCCTACAACGCGCGCTTGCTGGAGGCCACCCATGCCGCTTGAAGCCCATATCGAAGTCCTCAAACCCGGCCTGGCGACGTCCATCCAGGATCGTGGCCGGCAAGGTCATTACCACCTGGGCATCCCGCCCTCCGGGGCGCTGGATCAATACGCGCTGGCGGCGGCCAATCTGCTGGTCGGCAACCCGGAGGACGCCGCGGTGCTGGAGTGCACGCTGCTGGGGCCGACCCTGCGCTTTCACCGTGCCGCCCTGATTGCGGTCACGGGAGCGGCGATGGTGCCCCGGATCGACGGCGTGACCCAGGCCTGCAATGTGGCGCTGGCCGTGCCTGCGGGTGCGACGCTGGCGTTCGATTTCGTGCAGGCCGGTGCGCGGGCCTGCCTGGCGGTGGCTGGCGGGATTGACGTGCCGGTGGTGCTGGGCAGCCGTTCGACCTATACCTTGGGCGCGATCGGCGGCTTGCAGGGGCGGCGCCTGGCGGCCGGAGACACCTTGCAGCTGGGCGAGCCGGGGCCGGGTGCGCGCGAAGGACGAAGCTTGCCGCAAGCGCTGGCGGTCGATTGCCCCAAGTCGCAGACGCTGCGCGTGGTGCCTGGGCTTTATGACCATCGGCTGGAGCCGGAATCGGCAACCTCGTTCTACGAAGATGGCTGGGTGGTCACATCAGAGGCCGACCGCATCGGCTATCGCTTCAAGCAGGGCCGCGCCCTGCGCTTTCGCGAGCGCGAGCAGCCCTTCGGCTCCGGTGCTGATCCCTCCAATATCGTCGATGCCTGCTATCCGATCGGCTCCATCCAGGTGCCGGCCGGGGTGGAGCCCATCATCCTGCATCGGGATGCCGTCTCCGGCGGGGGCTACGCCATGATCGGCACCGTCATCAGCGCCGACATGGACAAGGTCGGGCAGATGCAGCCCAACCAGACTGCGCGTTTCCAGCGCGTCACCCTGCAGGAGGCGCTGGATGCCCGGCAGGCTTACCGCGAGCGCCTGCAGCGCCTGCGTGAGGCCTTGCGCAGCTAGCGCCCCGTCTGACGGCAGGGTTGCCACCCTGCCGCGTTCTTCCCGATACCGAGAAATTCCTTGTGGCCGTCAGGCCAGGGAGGGCCGTGCGCCTGCCGCGGGAGTTTGGTGTTGGTCTTCGATATGACCGCCGGCGCTTCTGGCGCCTGAGTTTTCCGTTATCACGCTGCTTTTACCCCGTTGTCCCACGCTCGTCAGGAGAGCCATCATGGCCAACCTTACCCGCAGCAACTCGTCCGATTCGGACACTTCATTGCATACCATTGCCGAGGCCGATCGCATGGGGCGAGGCCCGCTCACCATGGCATGGTGGGCTGTCTGCAGCGCGGTGTTCTACATCGTGGTCGGTGCCACGCTGGCGCAGACTTACGGCGCACGCAACGCCATCATCGGCATGGTGCTGTCGGTGATCAGCTATGGCCTGATCAACGGCGTGATCAGCCGCTATGCCATCCGCACGGGCCAGTCGGTGGCGCTCTTCTCGCGCCAGGTGTTCGGCACCTCGGGGGCGGCGCTGGCTACCCTGATTTTCTTCGCCACGGCGATCTACTATGCCGTTTTCGAAGGCTCGGTGATGGCCGTGATGGCGCACCATGCCTTTCCTTCGGTGCCGTATGCTGCCTGGGCGCTGGTGGTGGTGATCTACAGCGTGTTGCTGATCTTCGGCAGCGTGCAGCGCTGGCTGGACAAGCTCAACGGCGTACTGCTGCCCTTCTATCTGCTGGGGCTGGTGCTTGCCGTCGTGCTGGCCACCCGCGAGTACGGCTACAGCAATGCCTGGCTGTCCCTGGGGCCGGCGCAGGGCGCCAAGCCGGGCGGCTGGTGGGATGTCTTTGTGTATTACATGGGGGTGTGGATCCTCATGATGTTCACCTTCGATTACGCCCGCTTCGGACGCCCGGCTGATGCGGCCTATCACAGCCGCTACAACTTCGGCATTCCGTTCTATCTCGTCACGTTTCTGCTCAATGGGCTGGCAGGCATCTATCTGGTGAGCATCATTCCCGGTGACGGGCCGCTGTCGGAAGTGTCGGTGGTGCTGGCGTTGTTCAAGCTCATGGGCCTGGGCGGCCTGCTGTTCGTGTGGATCACGCAGACCCGCATCAACACGGCCAACTATTACCTTGCCACGATCAATATGCAGGCGTTCTTTGCGCGCGTGGCGCATTGGCCCAAGACGGTATGGGCGGTATTGGTCGGGGTGGTGGCCTATGGCTTGATGTTGTTCGACGTTTTCTCCTATCTGCTGCAGGCCCTGGCTTATCAGGGCATCTTCGTGGTGGCCTGGGTGGCGGTGGCGCTGGTGCACATGCTGAGCGGCCCCGATGCCGTGCCGGCCAGCGCCCATGCCTACAACCGGGTCGGTCTGGGGGCCTGGCTGGCAGGCGCTGTCAGCGGCCTGGTGCTGATGCATGTCACAGGGTGGGCAGCCACGCTGGCCGCGCCCGCCAGTTTCGTGGTGGCGGCGTTGGTATATGCCTTGCTGTCGTGGCTGAGCCGGGGCTCTGCAGCCCGCATGCCTTAGCGCCAGCGGCACGAGCGCGGCCCGGGCAATTTCCCGGGCCGCGCTCGCTTTCAGTTGCGCGCCTGACTCGGGGGGCAGCCGTAGCGGCGTTTATACAGCCGCGAGAAATGGGCCTGGTCCGCAAAGCCCCATTGCTGGGCGATGCGCGCGATGCTGTGTGACGTACCGCTGGTCCGCAGCATGTGGTGGGCCTGTTGCAGACGTTGGCTGCGCAGCCATTCGCTGAAGGTCTGATCTTGTTCGCGGTACAGGCTGTGCAGATACCGCACCGAAATGCCGCAGGCCTGGGCGACCTGTTCGGGATTGAGCGAGGCCTCGCCCAGGTGCAGGCGGACATAGCGTTCGATGCGCCCGAGGTGGGCATGGCGTACGGCCGATTGCTGCGACGCCAGCACGCGTGCGTCGCCCTCCAGGGCACAGGCCAGCAGTTCCACCAGATGCGGGCCCAGCACCTGGCGCGCGCCGTGGTCTTCGCGCAGCAGCTGCCCGCCGATCAGGTCTACATAGGAGGCGAACAGCCAGCCTGCCCCCTGTGCCGCATCAAAGGCCAGGGCGCAATAGCGGTCCGGGGTACGCAGCCGGGCACGCAGCAGATCGCCGGGAACCTTGAGCACCCAGAGCGTGTTGTCGCTGCTGTAGGAGAACTCGTAGGGGCTTTGGCCGTGCTCAAGCAGAAAGGCGCCGGGCTGGCACAGGGTGTCGCGCCCGGCCTGGCTGAAACGGATGGCGCTGCGGCGCGGCACGGTGACCAGGTAGTTTTCCTGCTGGTCGGGCAGATGCTGCTTGAGCCGGCGATAGCACAGCGGCGAAGACATCAGCTGAGACAGGCCCAGTTCGCCCAGCGTCCAGGCGCGCAGCGCGCCTTGAAAACGGTTGCTGTCGCGGAACTGGAGCTGCAGGCTGAAGTAGGTGGCGCCGACGGCGGATTCCCAATGGCGGGAGCGTTCCGCCATGGGCAGGCCGGCGGTGTCGTAATAGGCTTGCTCCATGGTCGTCGGCGTGGCTCAGGGATGATGCTAGCCTGAATCAGCCGCTGTGGCGGGTCAATAAGTAAGTACCCGAGCGGTGCAGGCGGGCATGCCAGCCGGGACGTATCACCAGGGTGGTGGTGGGCTCCTGGATGACGGCCGGCCCGTCGATGGTGACGCCGGCCTGCAGGCGTTCGCCATCGAAGACCGGGGTGCGATGGTAACGGCCGCTGTCGTCGAACAGCATGTCACGCTCGCCAAGACGCGCGGCCGAGGGATCGCCGCCGGTTTCGGCCAGTTCGGGCAGCGCGGGTTTGTCGACCTCGCCGGTGGCCAGCACTTCCAGGTTGACCAGTTCCACCAGGTTATGGGGTTCGCTGTAGGTGTAGAGCTGCTCGTGGCGCTGATGGAAGTCGTGCAGCAGCTGAGCGAGGCTGGCGGCCGTGAGCGGACCGTCAGGTACGTCCACCTGACATTCATGGATCTGGCCCTGATAGCGCATCTCGACCTTGCGCGTGACGTGGATGCGCGCGGGCGCGAAGCCGTCGTCGGCCAGCAGCTGGCGGCCACGGGCTTCCATGTCGCGCAGCATGGCGTCCAGGCGGGCAAGATCGGCCTGCGCATCCAATCGCATGACGGCGCTGGCCAGGAAGTGGTACTTCACATCGGAGATGACCTGTCCGAAGGCGCACAGGCAGGAGGCGAGCTTGGGCACCAGCACCGTGCAGCTGCCGATTTCTTCGGCCAGGGCGGTGATGTGCATGCCGGCCGCGCCACCGGCGCACACCAGGGCGAAGTCTCGCGGATCATGCCCATTCTCGATGGAGATGCGGCGAATGCCGTTGGCCATGTTCAGATTGACCAGCGTGCTGATGCCGTAGGCGGCGCGCTCCAGGGGCAGGCCCAGAGGCTCGGCGACGTGGCGCAAGATGGCCTGGCGGGCGCGTTCGGGATCCAGCCGGATGCTGCCGCCCAGCACGGCGTCGGGTTGCAGATAGCCCAGCACCATGTTGGCATCGGTGACGGTAGGCGCCTCGCCGCCCTTGCCGTAGCAGGCCGGCCCCGGCACGGCGCCGGCGCTGCGCGGGCCGACCTCCAGCATGCCGAAGGTGTTCAGGTGTGCGATGGAGCCGCCGCCCGCGCCCAGCGTTTCGACGTGGATCATGGGAACGCCGATGCGATGGCGCAGGAAATCGATATTGCGGTTCAGGTTGGTCTGCCCCGCATGGGCGAGCGTGATGTCGAAGGACGTGCCGCCCATGTCGACGGTGATGATGTTGTCGATGCCGAAGGGCGCGGCGATGAACAGGCCGGCCTGCGGCGCCGAGGCCGGCCCCGAATTGATGGCGTTGACGGCCCGCTCGCGCATGATTTCGCCCACGGCCAGGCCGCCGTTGGACTGGAAGTAGCGCACCGCGCCACGGGCGCCCAGTTCGCGGAAATAGGCATCGATGCGCTGCACATAGCGCGCCATGACCGGGCTCAGGTAGGCGTTGACCACGGTGGTCGAGGTGCGCGTGTATTCGCGCACCTGGGGGTAGATCTCGTGGCCGGCGCACACGAAGGCCTGCGGCATGGCGGCGCGCACCATTTCCAGGGCGCGCTGCTCGTGGGCCGTGTTCGAGGGTGCCCACACGAATGAGATGGCCACGGCCTGCACGCCCTCCTGGCGGAAGACCTCGATGGCGCGTCGGATGTCGTCTTCGTTGAGCGGTTCGTGTTCGGTGCCGTCGGACAGGATGCGCCCGCGCACCGGCAGGCGCAGGTGGCGCGGTACCAGTTGCGGCGCCGGTGGGTAGGCGGCGTCGTAGCGATAGCCTTCCTCTTTGTGGCCCAGGCGGATTTCGATGCTGTCTTCATGGCCGGCCGTACACAGCAGGCCGACCTTCACGCCCTTGAGTTCGATCAGGGCGTTGAGCGCAACCGTGGTGCCGTTGATGCACAGGTCGCAGTCGCGGATGATCTCGGCCACGGGGCGGCCCAGCGCGGCCGAGATCTGCGCCAGCCCGTCGGCGATGGCGCGGGTGCCGTCGTCGGGGGTGGAGGGGCTTTTGAACAGATGGACCCGGCCCTGGCGTTCCGCCAGCACGAAGTCGGTGAAGGTGCCGCCGGCGTCCACGCCCAGGCGATATTGTCCTTGCATGTGGGTCTCCTTAGCGGGGGTCACGGGTGCGCAGCGCGCGGGTGGCGGCCAGGTCGGGCTGGCCATGGCTGTCGAGGGCGACGCCGTACTCGGCCTGGGCCGCTTCGTGAGATACCAGGCCGTTGCGCACGTCGAGGGCGACCTGCCCGGGGTCGCGGCTGCAGGGGTCGCCATAGCCGCCGCCGCCAGGATTGATGTTGCGCGCGCGCTCGCCCGGGCCCACGTTCAGGATGGTGTTCTTGCGATGTACGGTCGTGGTGCCGTCAGCGTGGTGGTGTTCCAGCCGGCCCAGCTTGCGCTCGGTGAGCACGTTGTAGGCGCCGGCGGCGCCGCCGGTGGGGATCTGCCTGCCCTCGCCGAACGCGATTACGGTCATGTCGTGGCCGATGGGCTCGACTTCCCAGACCGTGCCGCTGCCGCCGCGCTGCTGGCCGGCGCCGCCGCTGTCCTGTTGCAGGCCGTAGCGGTGGATGATGATGGGATAGGCGTGTTCGAGCAGTTCGACGTCGCCCGAGCTGAGCGCGCCGAAGCAGCACAGCGGCCCGCAGGCATGCCAGCCGTCCATCTGCCGGGTGGCCCCGGCGCCCGAGATGATGGACGCGAGCACCATCGTGACGTATTGCTCGCCGGTGCGCGGATCGACGCCGGCGATGTTCACGCCGCTGGCGTGCCCCCAGGAGGCGGTGACGCGCTCGGGAGCGGCGACCTCGAAGGCCTGGCGCACCGCATCGGTGAGCGTTTCCATCGGCGTGGTGGTGCAGTTCACGTGGGGGGCGGGCTCGCGCGCGTTGCACAGCGTGCCTTGCGGGCCGAGGTCCACCGTGATGCAGCGATACAGCCCGGCGTTGTAGGGCGGCGGCACCTGGGCGAACATCATCAGACCCAGGTAGATGCCCGACAGCGAGTTGCCTGCGTAGGAGTTGATGAAGTACGGCACCTGCGGTGGGCTGTCGATGCGGATGTGGGCGCTGTCGCCGCGGATGTCGATGGCGGCGGAAATGGTCAGGTCGCCATAGCCGTGGCCGGCGTCTTCGAGACAGGCGCGGCCGTGGTAGGTGCCGTCGGGGATCGAGGCGATCAGCGAGCGCATGTGGCGATCGGCCATGTTCTTGAGTTCGGCGATCGCGGCCTGCACGGTGGCCAGGCCGTAGCGTGCGAGCAGGCTCATCAGATGGCGCTCCCCGACCCGGCAGGCGCCGTACTGGGCGTTCAGGTCGCCTTCCTGGTCGCGCCGCGCACGCATGTTGCACAGCAGCAGGTTGATGACGTCTTCGCGCCGTTGGCCGCGGTCCCACAGTTTGACGGGCGGGATGCGCAGGCCCTCGGCGTAGAGCTCGCGCGCATCGGGGTTGTAGCCGGCCGGCACCGGCCCGCCGATGTCGGTGAGATGGCCCTTGCAGACCGTCCAGAACACCAGCTCGCCGTCATGGAACACCGGCTTGTACATGCAGCAATCCAGGATGTGGCTGCCCTGGTACACCGGGTCGTTGTGATAGATGATGTCGCCTTCGTGGATGTCGTCGCCGAAGTATTCGGCCACGGCTTTCATGGCGGGGATGAGCGACCCCAGGTGGATGGGGATGTCCTGCCCCTGCAGAATCATTTCGGGCAGGTGGTCGAACAGGGCGTTGCTGTAGTCGTGCGCGAGGTTGAAGACGCTGGAGCGGCCGGTTTTCTCCAGGGTGAGGGTCATTTCGCGCTGCGCGGTTTCGAGCGCCCCGCGAACGACGGCCAGGGTGATGGGATCTACCGTGGGAGTGGAGGCGGATGCAGACATGGTGTCCCCTTGAATCAGCGCCGTTGAAACGGTCGAGGCTGCAACGTTATCCAGGCTGGTGCGCGCTGGCTTGTACCAGCGCGCAAGAAAATTTGATCCGCAGGGCATTTCGGACCTGTCTCGCAGGCGGTCAGTTGGAGCGGCGCAGCAAACCGACAGGGTAATGATCCGAAGCCAATTGTCCGAGCAGGCGGGAATACAGCAAGGAGGCGAGCGAGGTGATCAAGGGCAGTCGGTCGACCGAACCCACCAGGAAGTAGTCCAGAATCCCGCCCGAGCGCTGGGTCGGTGAATTCTGGCTGACGATGCCCACGCGAGTGCGCAGAATTGGAATGGGGCTGATGGCCTGTTGCAGGCTATCCGGGGAGCGGTTGAAGTCCCCGCCGATCAGCCATTGGGTCGACCGTATGGGTGGCGGCTGGCTGGCGAAATAATCGAAAACGCGGCGCACGACGGCCAGAGCGTCGCTGCCGCCATTGGCCAGCGCATGCGTGGTGAAAAATGCCGCGCCGTTAAAACTCACCCCGATGATGGGACGGGAAATATAGGTCGGCGGACGCAATACGATGACGTCGTCGGCGCGGCGTTGCGTGACGATGGCGAGGTTGACGCGATTGGCACCGACGTCCACACGCGAATGGTAGATCCACAGGGGGTTGGGACGTGTGCTGGTGCCCAGATCCCATTCGTACTCGTCGATGGGAATGCCGGGGCTGTGGATGACCCGGGAGGTCATCCGGGCCGAACGCGGCGGCAGGCCAGCCTCCTGCAGCAGCAGCACGCCGATCCGACCGGTGCCGGAAATCAAGGTACGCACGTGGGTATCCCACTTCAATTCGGATGAGGCCGAGGACCCTTGCATATTCCAGGTGGCGACGGTGAAGTCGTCCAGCGTGTCCGCCCGCAGCGGAGATAAGCAAAGCGAGCTAAGAATCAACAGCCCGACAAGGCGGGCGTACAGGAAAATTCTCATAAGGCGGTTCCTACGGCGGAAAGGGGCTTTCAAGACGGGCGGGGAGGTTTCAGCGCGGGGGCGGCGACACGCGTGCTTTGGCTTGTGTGGTCAGCATGGGAATGGCGGTCCAGAGCAGGGTGATTTCGGGACGCAGACTGCAGATTTTGGGCGTGACCTTCGGCGCATCGGAATACAGGCATTCGCCGGTGCTGCGGGCCCGTATCTTGAATTGCGTCGTTCCGCTGCCAGCGACGAGTTCGAACTGTTGGTTGGTCTGCTGCGCATTGCAGTTGTTGACGGTCAGTGTTCCGCGTCGTTCGACGGCCAGGCATTGCCCGGTGGCGCTGTTTACAAACTGCCAGACGTTGTTCGCAATGTTGTTCAGCGACCAGTTGGCGGTCTGCATGGCGCTCTCGGTGGTGAGCGAGGGGATGAGCTTCATCAGCGGCTGTTCGCCCTCCACGGCCAAGGCGTAATCAAATTCGTAGCTGATGAAGGCTTGGGGGCCGCTGCCATAGAGCGCGTTTTGTGCGGCGGCGATGTGCCATACGGATAGCAGCAGAGCAGCGCAGAAATAGCGGTTGCCCGCGTCGCGTCGTGGCCGGTGGGCGGCATGGGTCAATGGCATGGCGGTTCTCCTGGGGATGGCGCATGATTCGGGGGCCAGCGGCAGTTGGCCGCTGGCCAACCATTACTGATTCATGATGCGCGCGTCGGCGCTTGCTTCGGCAGGGCCGGTGGCGCGTGGCATGCGAACGGTGTCGCCGGTGACGATGGGTGGAAAGGTGGCGGTGAGCAGGGCCCAGAGCGCTTGCGGCCGGATGATCTGACCGTCCTGGTTGGCGCATTGACCCATGATGTACAGCGCGCCGCCCGCCATGGCGCACAGCCCGGTGCTGGCATTGCGCAATTGCACTGCGCCATTGCTGGCGGGGATCAAGGTAAAGAGGGCGCGCGGATTGTCGTCGCAGCTTGCCAGCACGGGGGTCGCAGGCGTCTGGGTTGACGCTACCAGGCATTGCTGGCTGGCGAGATAGCGCAGCTTGATCATCGAATCGGGCTGGTACTCAATCACAAATTGCCCCGTGTCCTGCGGCACGCGTTCACTTTTGATCAGCCGCTTGCCCAGGAACATGTTGTAGAGCGAAACCGGTGGGTCGGCCGAATCGAAAGCCGGCTGGCGCGGGTCAGGGAAATGCGGTGGCAACAAGGCCCATTGCATGCTGCGCGGCACCGTCACCATGCCGGTGCAATCGGCCCCTACCTGCGCACGGCCGTCTTGCACTTCCAGGCATCCGCTGAATGCGTTGGTGGACTTGATGGCGAATGCGCCATTGTCGAGCGCGATGAGCCGCAGCGTGGGCTCGGCAAAGGCTGCGGTGCAAGAGGCGAAAGAGACCGCTGCTTCGGCGGTTCTGCGGTCGTACAGCGACAGGCAGGTGTTGGTGCGATCGATGTCTTGCAACCCCACCCAATCGAGCAAGGATTTGGAGGATGTCAGATAAAGCGTTGCCAGCGAGCCGGGAGGCAGCGCCGGATCTTGCAGGATGTAGCCCGTCTGCATGTTGAACAGCATGAGAGGCGGGAAAGGGGGCAGAGGCGTTGCATGACCGGCCGCGCTCAGGCCAAGCGCCAGCGCCACGCCCATTTGCACAACATAAGCGGAAGTCGTCTTCTTCATGGTGCTTCTCCAAGGGGGCGAGGGGCGAAACTACTGGCGCAGCAAGCCCACGGGCATGTGGTTGGAGCCCTGCTGACCGCGCATCCGGTTGACCAGTACCGAGGGAACCGAGGTGACTTCCGGCGGGATGCTGCGGGCGTTGCCCACAATGAGGTAATCCGACTCCCGGTCGGAGAGCGTGGTGGAGTTATCGGGGTGAACGATTTTGACGAGCGAGCGCAGCGTGGGGTCCAGGTCGAGCTGGCGTGAGAGTTCGGCCGGGGCCAGGTCGAAGGTGCCGCCTATCCACCAGTCCGCGCGTTGCTGCCAGACGGGGGCTTCATGCAAGAAGTAGGAGTAGATGCGGTTGACGATGGAGGCCGCATCCTTGCCGTCGCGCCTGGCCAGTACGTTGAAAAAAGCGGTGTTCTCCAGAAGGATGCCAAAGATGGGGCTGGATTCCGGGGTGACCCCTGGCAAGGTGATCACTGTATCGGCACGTTTCAGGCTCACGATGCTCAGGTTGCCTTGCAGGTTGGCCGCGTTCACGTCGGCCTTGTATAGCCACAGCGGGTTTTTTGAAACGGCCGGAATATTCCAGCGCGATTCCGTGAAGCTGGTTTTGCCCAGTTTGGGGATCAGTCGCCTGGTCGGTGTGGTGTTGCGCAGCAGGTCGCCTGCGTTTTGGACCAGCAGTATGTCGGCCCCGCCGGGGGGAAGCATCAGGTAGGTGCCGTAAAACGGCCATTTCACACCGGTGTTTTGATCATCGGCCTGCATATTCCAGGTCGTGACGGTGTATGCGTTGATGTCGGCGTGGGCCGGGGCGCCGAGCCATGCGGCGCAGAACAGGCCGAGCGCGTAGACGTGACGGTTCATCGTGAGACTCCGAAGGCGGGACGATTGACGAGCGGGTCATTCAACAGGGTCGATCAGGAGGGGTTTGGCGTTGTTGTTCAACACCGGCGCCACGACCCAAAGCGACGTGGGTCGCGGCGAGGCTTCGCCAGCGGGGATGCAGTATTCCCAATCGACCTGGTATTGGGTTGCCCCGGGTGCAAGCGGGGTGTCGGGTGCCAGGCAGAGGTCGGGGTTGTCGGCCGGCGAGATCGTCACGGTGGAGCCGTCGTAATAAGGCTTGACGTGCATGTAGTTGCCGGGATCGCCCGGGTTGCACGGAAAGTGCGCGAGCGGCACGACGTCCTTGATATGTGACAGGCAAGCAGCCTGTGATGGCGAGCTGGCGATCAGCGATGTGTTGGGGGCGCTGGCATTGGCAAACTCCCAGGTGAACGTCGGGCTGTCCTCCTGTGTGATGTTGCTCAGCGGCATGGCCCGTAGCGCGTGGTACGCCGGCAGATATTTCAGCGGCTTGTCATAGCCGAGCGCGGCCCGGGTGGCGACATTGATGAAAGACAGTGGCAGGCTGACGGGATGGATGCCTGTTGAGGGTGTGTTCTGGGCGAAAGCCTGGCCCCAGATGGGACCACCCAGCGCCAGGCCGATGCCTATCCATGAGAGACGCCGCGATCGGGCCGATCGAGGGGCGGGTGTGCGGGGCGCGGGGTTGGATCGGCGCATGAAATTTCCTCTGTGGACAACGCCTTGGACAGCGCGTGAGCGACATATCTAACTGATATGTCGCGTTACGGTGCCGCAGCACGGAAATTCAGACCCAATAAAACCGGCGAGAGAGCCGCAAAAAAAAAGCCCGGCGCGTTGCACGCCGGGCGGTCTTGAACGGTGAGTGGCAGGTATCAGTTGCGCGGCAAGTCTGAGCTTCCCATCAGAAAAGCGTCGACCGATTGCGCGCATTGACGACCTTCGCGAATGGCCCAGACCACCAGCGATTGGCCGCGCCGCATGTCGCCGGCGGCAAACACCTTGGCGACGCTGGTACGGTAGTCCTCGGTGTTGGCGCGCGCGTTGCCGCGGGCGTCGAGGTCCACGCCGAAGGCTTCCAGCACGTTCTGGGCCGGCGAGGTGAATCCCATCGCCAGCAGCACCAGGTCGGCCTGGATCTCGAATTCCGAGCCTTCGATTTCGCGCATCTTCGGCTGTCCGGTGGCCGGATCCTTGGCCCACTCGACGCGCACGCCGATGAGCTTGCGCACCTGGCCGTCCTCGCCGGCAAAGGCCTTGGTGGCCACCGACCATTCGCGTTGGCAGCCTTCTTCGTGCGAAGACGAAGTACGCAGGCGCAACGGCCAGTACGGCCACACCATGGGCTTGTCTTCTTCCTCGGGCGGGCGTGGCATGACCTCGAACTGTGTGACCGACAGCGCCCCGTGGCGGTTGCTGGTGCCCACGCAATCCGAGCCGGTGTCGCCGCCGCCGATGACCACCACATGCTTGCCCTTGGCGAGCGTCTGGCCGGCCAGGCGGTCGCCGGCCACGGCCTTGTTCTGCTGACGCAGGAAGTCCATGGCGAAGTGCACGCCCTGCAGCTCGCGCCCGGGGACCGGCAGGTCACGCGGTGTCTCCGCGCCGCCGGCCATGACCACGGCATCGAACTCCTCGATGAGCGAAGCCGGGCTGCGTACGCTCAGGCCGTCGGCGGCCGGGTCGCCGGCGTTGCCCACGAAGGTCGAGGGCGCGAACTCCACGCCTTCGGCTTCCATCTGCACGATGCGTCGGTCGATCTGGGCCTTCTCCAGTTTGAAGTCGGGAATGCCGTAGCGCAGCAGCCCGCCGATGCGGTCGCTTTTCTCGAACACGGTCACGGCGTGGCCGGCGCGCGCCAGTTGCTGGGCGCAGGCCAGCCCGGCCGGCCCGGAGCCGACCACGGCGACCCGCTTGCCGGTCTTGCGCAACGCCAGCCTGGGCGTGACCCAGCCTTCTTCCCAGCCCTTGTCGATGATGGCGTGCTCGATCGACTTGATGCCGACCGCATCGCTGTTGATGTTCAGCGTACAGGCAGCCTCGCACGGCGCCGGGCAGATGCGGCCGGTGAACTCGGGGAAATTGTTGGTCGAGTGCAGCACGTCCAGCGCCGCGCGCCATTGCTGGCGATAGACCAGGTCATTCCAGTCGGGGATGATGTTGTTGACCGGGCAGCCGCTGCTGCAGAACGGGATGCCGCAGTCCATGCAGCGCGCGGCCTGTTGCCTGGCCTGGTCGTCGTCCAGGTGCAGCACGAACTCGCGCCAGGTCTTCAGGCGCTTCTGGGGAGCTTCGCACGCCTCTTGCAGGCGTTGGTACTCCATGAAACCGGTGATCTTTCCCATGTCAGTCCTCAGGCGGCCAGTTGTTGCGGGTTGGCGGCGCGCCACAATTCACCCAGAGCCCGGCGGTATTCCGTCGGCATGACTTTGACGAACTTGCCGCGCGCGTTGTCCCAGTCGCCCAGGATTTCCCGCGCGCGGAAGCTGCCGGTATAACGGAAGTGTTCTTCCACCAGACGTCGCAGAATGGTTTCGTCGGTTTCGCGCGGGCCGCCGCGCTGAGCGCTGTGCCAGGCCTGGATGTCGCCGGCTTCGTGCTGCTCGGCATGCGGCAGCACCGGTTCGAATTCCACCATGGCGGTGTTGCAGCGCTGCGCCAGGGTCTGCTCGGGATCCCAGACGTAGGCCACGCCGCCGGACATGCCGGCCGCGAAATTGCGGCCGGTCGACCCCAGCACCACCACGGTGCCGCCTGTCATGTATTCGCACCCGTGGTCGCCGGTGCCTTCGACCACGGTTGCCGCGCCCGAGTTGCGCACCGCGAAACGTTCGCCGGCCACGCCGTTGAAGAAGGCCTCGCCCGCCAGCGCACCGTAAAGCACCGTGTTGCCGGCGATGATGTGATCCGGACCGAAGCCACGGAAGTCGTTCGGCGAGCGCACGATGATGCGTCCGCCGGACAGGCCCTTGCCGACGTAGTCATTGGCCTCGCCCACCAGATCCATGGTGATGCCATGCGCCAGGAAGGCGGCAAAGCTCTGGCCGGCCGTGCCGTTGCACTGGATGTGGATGGTGTCGTCCGGCAAGCCTTCATGGCCATAGCGCTGCGCCACCGCGCCCGAGAGCATGGCGCCGATGGTGCGGTTGCGGTTGCGCACCGGCACGATGAAGGACACCTTCTCGCCGCGCTCTATGGCCGGCCGGGCGCGTTCGATCAATTGATGGTCGAGTGCGCCCGACAGGCCGTGATCCTGGGTTTCGGTGTGGCGCAGCAGATGATCGCCGGGAATGCGGTGGAACACGCGCTGGAAGTCCAGGCCGTGGGCCTTCCAGTGGTCGATGCCGGCACGCATGTCCAGCAGGTCGGTGCGCCCGATCAGTTCGTCGAAGCGGCGGATGCCCAGTTGCGCCATGATCTCGCGCACTTCCTCGGCTACGAAGAAGAAGTAGTTCACCACGTGTTCGGGCTTGCCCTGGAATTTCTTGCGTAGCTCGGGATCCTGCGTGGCCACGCCTACCGGGCAGGTGTTCAGGTGGCACTTTCGCATCATGATGCAGCCTTCGACCACCAGCGGCGCGGTGGCGAAACCGAACTCATCGGCGCCGAGCAGCGCACCGATGATCACGTCGCGACCGGTCTTCATCTGGCCGTCGGCCTGCACGCGGATGCGGCTGCGCAGCTGGTTGAGCACCAGGGTCTGCTGGGTTTCGGCCAGGCCCAGTTCCCAGGGGGTGCCGGCATGCTTGATGGAGGACACCGGCGAGGCGCCGGTGCCGCCGTCATGGCCGGCCACCACCACATGGTCGGCCTTGGCCTTGGCCACGCCGGTGGCCACCGTGCCGATGCCGACTTCCGAGACCAGCTTGACCGAGATGGAGGCGCGCGCGTTGACGTTCTTCAGGTCGTGGATGAGCTGGGCCAGATCTTCGATCGAATAGATGTCATGGTGCGGGGGCGGAGAAATCAGGCCCACCCCCGGCACCGAGTAACGCAGCTTGGCGATGTACTCGGAGACCTTGTGGCCCGGCAACTGCCCTCCCTCGCCTGGCTTGGCGCCCTGCGCCATCTTGATCTGGATCTGGTCGGCGCTGGACAGGTATTCGGCCGATACGCCAAAGCGTCCCGAAGCCACTTGTTTGATGCGCGAGCGCAGCGAGTCGCCCTTTTGCAGTTGCACGTCGGCTTCGATACGCTCGGCGCCCAGCACCGAGGCCAGCGTGTCGCCTTCCTTGATGCCGCTCTTGCCTTTGCGCATTTCGGCGCGGTAGCGCAGTTCGTCTTCGCCGCCTTCGCCGGTGTTGGACTTGCCGCCGATACGGTTCATGGCCACGGCCAGCACCGAGTGGGCCTCGGTGGAGATCGAACCCAGCGACATGGCGCCGGTGGCGAAACGGCGCACGATATCCTTGGCCGGTTCGACCTCTTCGAGGGCGATGGCGCGGCCCGGGTCGACGCGGAACTCGAACAGGCCGCGCAACGTCATGTGGCGCCGGCTCTGGTCATTGATGATCTGCGCGTATTCCTTGTAGGTGCGGTAGTTGTTGGCGCGGGTCGCATGCTGCAGCTTGGCGATGGAGTCGGGCGTCCACATGTGCTCTTCGCCGCGGATACGGAAGGCGTATTCGCCGCCCGCATCCAGCGCGTTCTCGAGCACCGGGTCGGCGCCGAAGGCCGCGCGGTGCATGCGCAGCGCTTCCTCGGCGACCTGGAAGATGCCGATGCCTTCGATGTTGGAGGCCGTGCCGGTGAAGTACTTGTCCACCAGCTCGCGCTGCAGGCCCACGGCTTCGAAGATCTGCGCCCCGCAGTAGGACATGAAAGTGGAGATGCCCATCTTGGACATGACCTTGTTCAAGCCCTTGTCGATTGCCTTGATGTAGTTCTTGACGGCCTTCTCGGGGTCGCGCATGCGGCCCAGCGACTCCAGCGCCAGATAAGGGTGGATGGCTTCGGCGCCGTAGCCGCCCAGCAGCGCGAAATGGTGCACTTCGCGCGCCGAACCGGTTTCGACCACCAGGCCGGTGTTGGTGCGCAACCCGGCGCGGATCAGGTGCTGGTGCACCGCCGAGGTTGCCAGCAGGGCCGGGATGGCCACGCGTTCGGCGTCGACCAGCCGGTCCGAGACGATCAGGATGTTGTAGCCGCTTTGCACCGCATCCACGGCGCGCGCGCACAGCGCCGCCACCCGGGCTTCGATGCCTTCCGGGCCCCAGGCGGCCGGATAGGTGATGTCCAGTTCATAGCTGCGGAATTTCTTGCTGGTGACCTGGTCGATGTCGCGGATCTGTGCCATGGCGGCGAAATCCAGCACCGGCTGGGAGACCTCCAGGCGCAGCGGCGGGTTGACGTTGTTGATGTCCAGCAGGTTGGGTTTGGGCCCGATGAAGGACACCAGTGACATGACCATCTGTTCGCGGATCGGATCGATCGGCGGGTTGGTCACCTGTGCAAACAGCTGGCGGAAGTAGTTGAAGAAGGGCTTGGCGCGGCTGGACAGGACGGCCAGCGGGGCGTCATTGCCCATCGAGCCGATGACTTCCTCGCCAGTCGCAGCCATGGGTTCGAGGATGAACTTGAAGTCTTCCTGGGTCCAGCCGAAGGCCTGCTGGCGGTCCAGCAGCGGCACGGAGGTCTGCACGGCCGGCGAGGTCGAGCGCGGCGCGGGCAGCGACTCCAGCTTGATCTGCAGGCGTTCGATCCATTGCCGGTAGGGCCGGTGGTTGGCCAGCTGCGACTTGATTTCGCTGTCGTCGATGATGCGGCCCTGCTCCAGGTCGATCAGGAACATCTTGCCCGGCTGCAGGCGCCACTTCTTGACGATGCGGCTCTCCGGGATGGCCAAGGTGCCGGCCTCGGAGGCCAGCAGCACCATATCGTCGTCGGTGATGAGATAGCGCGCCGGACGCAGGCCGTTGCGGTCCAGGGTGGCGCCGATCTGGCGTCCATCGGTGAACGCCACTGCCGCCGGCCCATCCCAGGGCTCCATCATGGCGGCGTGGTACTCGTAGAAGGCGCGCCGGCTCTGATCCATCTGGGAATGCTGTTCCCAGGCTTCGGGGATCATCATCATCATGGCGTGAGCCAGGGAATAGCCGGAATTGACCAGGAGTTCGAGGCAGTTGTCGAAAGTTGCCGTGTCCGACTGGCCTTCATAGACGATCGGATAGAGCTTCTTCAGGTCCTCGCCCAGCACGGCCGACTGCATCATGCCTTCGCGCGCGCGCAGCCAGTTGAAGTTGCCCTTGACGGTGTTGATCTCGCCGTTGTGCGCGATCATGCGATAGGGGTGGGCCAGCGGCCAGGCCGGGAAGGTGTTGGTCGAGAAACGCTGGTGCACCAGCGCGAGCGCCGAGACCGTGCGCGGGTCGGCCAGATCGCGGTAGTAGCGGCCGACCTGATCGGCCAGCAGCAGCCCTTTGTAGACCACGGTGCGCACCGAGGCCGAGGGGACGAAATACTCCTTGCCATGTGCCAGGCGCATGTTCTGGATGGCATGGCTGGCGGTCTTGCGGATGACGTAGAGCTTGCGTTCCAGGGCGTCGGGCACCATCACGTCGGGTCCGCGTCCGATGAAGAGCTGGCGGATGACCGGCTCGCAATCCTGCACGGCGGGCGACATCGGGATGTCGCGGTCGACCGGCACGTCGCGCCAGCCCAGCACGATCTGGCCTTCGGCGCGTACCGAACGCTCCAGCTCCTGTTCACAGGCCAGGCGCGAGGCGGTTTCCTTGGGCAGGAACACCATGGCCACGCCGTACTCGCCCGGCGCGGGCAGGGTCACCCCTTGCTGGGCCATTTCGTCGCGGTACAGCGCATCCGGGATCTGGATCAGGATGCCGGCCCCGTCGCCCATGAGTTTGTCAGCCCCTACGGCACCCCGGTGATCCAGGTTTTCGAGGATCTTCAAACCCTGCAGGATGATGGCGTGGCTTTTGCGGCCCTTGATGTGGGCCACGAAGCCCACGCCACAGGCGTCATGTTCGTTCTGCGGGGTGTACAGGCCCTGTGCGGCAGGCAGGCCGATGCGCCGGGCATCGATGGCCACCGCGGGGGGACAGGGGGCTTTGGGGGGGGTGTGGGACATAACTCGCTCCGGCCTGCGTCCAGAATGTTGCAGTGCAAATAGACATTACTGCTCAGACCGAGTGCGTGCAACAAAAATGTTTCTATATGTCCCTATATATATGTTGAGTGATTCTCTTGGATAAAAAATAGTGACACTGAAAAAATCCAGGAAAATCAGTGTTTTGAAATCGCGCGGTTTTTCATGCTTCCGTGGAGCCGGTCTGGAGGCGGGAAAAATGCCATGATGTGTCACCATTAAAATGTGGTGCATCTGTGCGAAATTTCCGGTGTCCGGGCAAACAAAAGGCCCGGCGAAGACCGGGCCCGGGATGGCAGGAGAGGCTCAGAAGCCGCTGGATGGCGTCGCAGGCGGCGTGCCGCCGTCGGCGGGCGGCAGGGGTTTTTTACGCGGCCGTCCGCGTTGGCCGGGGGCGACACGACGGCTGGCGGTATGGGCCAGGCTGGCGATGAATTCCGCGCTGCCCAGGGCCCACTGGCCCGAGACGGCCTGTTCGATGCGCTGGGTCTGGTCGCGCGAGAGCCCTTCCAGCAGCTTGCGGCGGTAGTTGGCCTGCCGGTCGAAAGGGGTGTTGCCGCAAGCCCAGTAGTCGGCGTGATCGGACTGCCACTGGGCGGCCGGGAGCTGGGTGTTGCCGGTGTGGCTGGCGGCGGATGACCACGGCCAGGTGTCGGCATCCAGGGAGGCGCCGTTGCGCACGGGGTGGGTTTCCAGCCAGATCAGCGAGGGCAGCACCCAGGCGCCGGGCTCCAGCAGCGCCGAGCGGTAGCGCCCGGCGAAGACGCGCCCGCCACGCAGCCTGGCGGCCAGGTTGCGGCCCAGGGTCTGCATCAGCCGGGGCAGGCCTTCTTCGTCGGCGGGGGTGGCCAGCAGCAGGATGCGATCGTTGGCCAGCATCCAGCCGTGGATGGATACTTTGTGGCGTTGCGCGGATTCACCCAGCCAGGTGGCCAGCTGATTGAGGATGTCCGAGGGGGCCGGCTGTGATGGCGATGCCAGCGTCTGGACAAAATTGGCCTGCACCAATTGGGGCAGCCCTGGGGCATACAGGCGGGGCAGACGGGCCATAGTGTCAAGTCTCGCGGTGGCGCTGGCACGGGTTGGGAGTCACATGCCATATAAATAGTGCCACCGTCGCCTGCGGTCAAGCCCGCGATTTCACCCCGGCGGACACTTCTGATAGGGCAGGTTAACATCAGCGACTGTTTTCCTGTAGCAGCAGATTTCCCTAGGAGCCCGAGAGATGAAGACCAAAGCCGCTATCGCCTGGAAGGCCGGCGCCCCGCTGACGATCGAAGACGTTGACCTGGAAGGCCCGCGCGCCGGCGAAGTGTTGATCGAGGTCAAGGCTACCGGGATCTGCCATACGGATTACTACACGTTGTCGGGCGCCGATCCCGAAGGGATCTTCCCGGCCATCCTGGGCCACGAGGGCGCGGGTGTGGTGGTCGATGTCGGCCCGGGCGTGACGTCGCTGCGCAAGGGCGACCACGTCATTCCGCTCTATACGCCCGAGTGCCGCCAGTGCAAGTTCTGCCTGTCGCGCAAAACCAACCTGTGCCAGGCGATCCGCAGCACCCAGGGCAAGGGCCTGATGCCCGATGGCAGCTCGCGTTTCTCGATCGATGGCAAGCCCATTTTCCACTACATGGGGACCTCGACCTTCGCCAATCACATCGTGGTGCCGGAGATCGCCGTGGCGAAGGTGCGCGAGGACGCGCCCTTTGACAAGATCTGCTACATCGGCTGCGGCGTGACCACTGGCATCGGCGCGGTGGTCTATACCGCCAAGGTCGAGGCCGGGGCCAACGTGGTGGTGTTCGGCCTGGGCGGCATTGGCCTGAACGTGATCCAGGGCGCACGCATGGTGGGCGCCGACAAGATCATCGGCGTTGACCTGAACCCGGAACGCGAGGCGATGGCGCGCAAGTTCGGCATGACGCATTTCGTCAATCCGAATGAGGTCGAGGATGTGGTCGACCACATCATCCAGCTGACCGACGGCGGCGCCGACTATTCGTTCGAGTGCATCGGCAACACCAAGGTGATGCGCCAGGCGCTGGAGTGCTGCCACAAGGGCTGGGGCCAGTCGATCATCATTGGCGTAGCCGAGGCCGGCGCCGAGATCAGCACCCGCCCGTTCCAGCTGGTGACCGGGCGCGAATGGAAGGGCTCGGCCTTCGGCGGCGCGCGCGGGCGCACCGACGTGCCCAAGATCGTTGACTGGTACATGGAGGGCAAGATCAACATCGATGACCTGATCACCCACACGCTGCCGCTGGAACGCATCAACGAAGGCTTTGACCTGATGAAGCGGGGCGAGTCGATCCGTTCGGTGGTGCTGTACTGATGGAACTCCTGTCCCAACATCGCGCTTTCGGCGGGTCGCAGCGGTTCTACCGCCATGACTCGCGCGAGATCGGCCTGCCGATGCGGTTTTCTGTTTTCTTGCCCGAGCAGGCCGGGCGGGAACGGGTGCCGGTGCTGTTCTACCTGGCCGGCCTGACCTGCACCGAGGAAACCTTCATGATCAAGGCCGGCGCCCAGCGCCTGGCCGCCGAGCATGGGCTGATGCTGGTGAGCTGCGACACCAGCCCGCGCGGCGCCGGTGCGCCGGGCGAAAGCGAACATTGGGATTTCGGCGTGGGGGCGGGTTTCTACCTGGACGCGCAGACCGAAGGCTTTCGCCAGCATTACCGCATGGAAAGTTACGTGGCCCGCGAACTGTTCGAACTGGCGACCACGGCGCTGCCGGGCGATGCCCGGCGTGCGGGCATTTTCGGGCACTCGATGGGCGGGCATGGCGCGCTGACCCTGGCATTGCGCCACCCGGGCCGCTGGGCCAGCGTCTCGGCCTTTGCGCCGATTGCCGCGCCGCTGCGCTGCCCCTGGGGCGAGAAAGCCTTCACGGGCTATCTGGGCCAGGATCGCAGCGCCTGGGCCGCCCATGACGCCAGCGAACTGATGCGCCAGGCGAAGCAGCCGTATCCGGCGGGCATCCTGATCGACCAGGGATTGTCAGACCAATTCCTGGCCGAGCAACTGCACCCGGAAGCCTTCGAGCAGGCCTGCGGCGAAGCCGGTCAGCCCCTGACCCTGCGGCGTCACGAAGGTTACGACCACGGCTATTACTTCATCTCCACCTTCATGGCGGATCACATCCGGTTTCACGCCGAGCGTTTACGTTAAGGCAGACGGGCAAGGCGGCCCTATACTGGGCGCAGCCTTGCCCCCTGACCCGACGGAGCCCGCGCCTTGACCGACTTGCTGACGCCTTTTGTGTGGATCGCCCTGGCGGCCCTGGTGGCCCTGCTGCTTGGGCTGGCCATGTTGCTGGGACGCGGCGGGCCGCGCAATGAAGCCGGGCGCAAGACCTTCCGCCTGCGTCCGTTGCGCCGCCTCTGTGGCCTGCTGCTGGCGGCGCTGGCCTGCGTCAGCGGACTGCTGACGCTGTCGCTGGTGCAGTTCCACCGGCTGACCAGCGATCTTCCCGTGGCCACCGTGCAGGTGCGTCAGCAAGGCCCGGACCAATTCGTGCTGACGGCCGACAGCGAGGGGCAGCCGGAACGCACCTATACCCTGTACGGGGACCAGTGGCAGATCGATGCCAAGGTGGTGCGCTGGCGACTGCCGGCCCTGGCTGCCGGCGCGCCGCCGCTCTACCGCCTGGAGCGCTTGTCCGGCCGCTATCAGGATGTCCAGCGTGAACAGCGCGATCTGCGCTCCGTGCACGCCATGGACGACTGGCCGGCGCCGGATATCGGCGCGGTCAAGCGCTGGTTTCCCGATTGGCTGCCCTTCGTGGATGTCACTTTCGGCAGCGCCGCCTACATGCCCTTGATTGACGGCGCCCGCTACGAAGTGATGTTCGATCCGCGTGGCGCGCTTTTCATCCGCCCTGCCGATCCGGCCACGACCCAGGCGTTGAGACGGCTGGGCTGGTAGCCGGCGGGATTGGTCTACTTTGGCGACCCGCAGCGAGGCAGGACGCGGCTGTTTTCCTACCCTCTGGGTTCGCATCCCTTTCCCGTGGTTTGCTTCTACCGGAGTTGTTCCATGCCTGTCTCGACCCCCTCCCTGCCTGTTCGTAAAACCGTGACCCGCCTGGGCCTGGCCGCGGCCGCCCTCACTCTGGCCCTGGGTGCCGGGCTGGCCCAGGCCCACGAGGCCCTGGTCAAGTTCAACAGCGCCCGCAATTTCGACGATACCGTGGCCTCGCTGCGCCAGGGCCTGACGGCGCAGGGCATGACGATCTTCGGCGAGGTCGATCACGCGGCTGCGGCCGCCCAGGTCGGCCTGAAGATGCCGCCCACCACGGTGCTGATCTTCGGCAACCCCAAGGTCGGCACGCCCCTGATGCTGGCGGCTCCCGATGTGGCGCTGGACCTGCCCCTGCGCGCCCTGGTGCGCGAGCGCGACGGGCGGGTGGAGGTGCTGATGCACCCGGTCGGCAACCTGGCGCTGCCGCATGACCTGAGCAACCGTCTGGCCCCGGCCATCGAGCTGGTGGGCAAGCGGGTGGCGCAGCCCTGAAATAATTGGGGACAAATTAGTTGCGGTCGCCCGGGATTCCGGGGAACTCTGCTGCAAGGCAAGAGTCGAATTAGCACTCAACCAACCGGAGTGCTAACATCAACCTGATACCTGTTTCCCCTCGTCCCATGGAGGCCGCAACTATGAATCCTGCCAGCTCTTCGTTGATCCCTTCGGGCAACACCCTGGCCCTGGCGGTTGCCAATCCGGGTGCGCTGGGCACGATCGACGCCTACATCTCGACGGTCAACCGCCTGCCGATGCTGTCGCCCGAGCAGGAATCCACGTTGGCGCGCCGTTTGCGCGATGAAGGCGATCTGGAAGCCGCTCGCGAAATGGTGCTGTCGCACCTGCGGCTGGTGGTTTCCGTGGCGCGCCAGTACCTGGGCTATGGCCTGCCGCATGCCGACCTGATCCAGGAAGGCAACGTCGGTCTCATGAAAGCCGTCAAGCGATTTGACCCGGAGCGTGGTGTGCGCCTGGTGTCGTTCGCCGTGCATTGGATCAAGGCCGAGATCCACGAGTACATCATCCGCAACTGGCGTCTGGTCAAGGTGGCGACCACCAAGGCCCAGCGCAAGCTGTTTTTCAATCTGCGCAGCATGCGTCCGGACGGGCAGACCCTGGACACCGAACAGGTGGACCACATCGCCCGCGAACTCAATGTGCGCACCGAAGACGTCAGCGAAATGGAAGTCCGGATGTCCGGACGCGACCTGTCGCTGGAGAACCAGGACGATGACGATGACGGCTATGCGCCGATCGCCTATCTGTCCGACGAGTGCCGGGAAGAACCCACCCGTGTGCTTGAACGCAAAGCACGTGAAACCCTGCAAAGCGAGGGCCTGACCGATGCCATCCAGGGCCTCGATCCCCGTTCGCGCCGCATCGTCGAAGCCCGTTGGCTGCAAGACGACGGCGGCAGCACCCTGCATGAACTGGCCGCCGAGTTCGGCGTGTCGGCCGAGCGCATCCGCCAGATCGAGGCGGCGGCGCTGAAAAAGATGCGCAGCGCCCTGTCGGCCTGACGCGAGCCCGGGACGCAGGCGCCCTGCCCGGTGAGCAGGCGCCCGCCCAGGCCAGAGATTCAAATAGATACAAACTAATTGCGCTGAAAGTGGGATATCCCGAAACTTCTGCGCGCCGGCACTGACTAACTTACATAGACCGCAGCGTTTGGCTTCCCGAGCCTGCAGTCTTGACGTCCGTTCCGGCTTCTCCTCTTTCCCCTCCCCTATGGGACGGACGCTTCAAAGGGCCCCCACGCATATGGGTGCCCTTTTTTTTTGCCTGCGTGCCGGCCGGCCTGGCCGTTACGCGACGTCCAGCGCCGGCACGGCGCCGGGTTGCAGGCGGGCCCAGTCGGCCAGGCGACGCACGCCGGTGGCGATCGAGCCATCCGCATAGAGCTTGATCCAGCGATAGCCGGGGGTGGCCGGATCGATCGCGTGGCGGCCGTTTTCCAGCCGGAATTGAAAGCAGGTCGAAGGCGTGCCAAGCAGCCGCAGATGGTAGTGCCGGCAATCGAATTCCTGGTGAATGTGGCCCCACAGCGCCACGCGGGCGAGCGGGTGCGCGCGCAGGCGGGCAAAGACCTCGGCGGCGTTGGTCACCATCATCGGGTCATGCCAGTTGCCATCGACCCGCGCCAGATTGTGGTGCAGCGCCACCAGCACGTGGCGCGATCCGGCGCCGCGCAAGGCTTCGTCCAGCATGTCGAGCTGCCCGGCGCTGACGTGGCCGAGGTCTTCGCCGGCCACGGTGGAGTCCAGCATCACGACCCGCCAGCCGGGCAGGTCGAATACCGGGCTGACCCAGCCGGCCAGTGTCTGGCGCAGCACAGCCGCATCGTCATGGTTGCCGGGCAGGCAGCGCACCGGGTAGTCCGCCTCGCCCAGCAGGGCGCGCAGCCGCTGATAGGACGCCACGCTGCCATCCTGCGAGAGGTCGCCGGTCAGCAGCATCAGGTCGGGCCGGGCTTCCTGCTGGCGGATGAGCGCGAGCACGGCCTGCAGGCTGGCGTCGGTGCAGACGTCGCGCAACCGGGCCTGTGGGTCGGCCATGAGATGCGGGTCGGTCAGCTGAAGCAGCAGGGCAGGCTGATCACGTCGGGCCATGTGGGAAGCGGTCGGGAACAAAGGCGGCTCCACGGGGGATGGAAAGATCACACCATAGCCAATATCGGTCTTGATATCGAAGGAGATTGCAGACACAGGCGTAACTAACTGTGGGAAACATAGAAGTAAATCAGAGAAAAAACGCTATTCTTTGTGCTTCTCTTCCTGCGCTGGCGCGCTTTCGCATGGATATCGGATTCATTGTTTTCGGCCTGGCCGGGCTTCTGACCCTGGTCTGTTTCATGCCGCCCCTGGCTGGCCGCCTGGGCCTGCCTTATTCCGTGCTGCTGGCCATTGTCGGTTGTTTGCTGGGTATTGGCTTCCACTTGCATGGCTGGGCGCCGCCGGTGTTGGGAGATCTGCTGGATACCATCGAGCGTTTCGAGATTTCTTCTGAGACCTTTCTGATGGTGTTTTTACCGGTGCTCTTGTTCGAGACCGCGCTGTCGATGAATGTGCGACGCCTGATGAACGACATCGGCCCCATCCTGATGATGGCCATCGTGGCCGTCGTCGTGTGCACCCTGGTGGTGGGGGTGGCCGTGAGTGCGGTGTCGTCATACAGCCTGCTGGTGTGCTTGCTGCTGGGCGCGATCGTGGCGACCACTGACCCGGCCGCCGTGGTCGGCATTTTCCGCGAGGTCGGCGCACCCAAGCGCCTGACCACGCTGGTCGAAGGCGAAAGCCTGTTCAATGACGCCGCTTCGATCGCGCTGTACTCGGTGCTGCTGGCCGCTCTGGGCGGCTCGGGCGAAATCTCGACGCTGGCGGTCTTCAATGATTTCATCTTCCACTTCCTGGGCGGCGGGCTCGCGGGGTGGCTGATGGGGCGCGCGGCCTGCGCGTTGTTTGCCTGGCTGCGGGGGTTTCCGGCGGCCGAGATCACCCTGACGTTGACGCTGGCCTATCTGTCTTTCTTCATTTCCGAGCACTATCTGGGGGTCTCGGGCGTGGTGGCCACCGTGGTGGCCGGGCTGGTGGTGGGATCCGCCGGGCGTACCCGGATGTCGCCGACCACCTTTGAGTACCTGTCCAATTTCTGGGGGCAGTTCGGGTTCTGGGCCAATTCGCTCATCTTCCTGTTCGCCGCCATGCTGATCCCCAAACTCATGGCGCAGGCCGATTGGGTCGAGCTGCTGCTGGTGGGTGTGGTATTCGTGGCCACGCTGGTGGCGCGTGCCATCGTGGTTTTCGGGCTGTTGCCCTTGCTGCGGGTTTTCAAGATCGGCGCCGAGGTCAGCAACCCCTACAAGACGGTGATGCTCTGGGGCGGACTGCGCGGCGCGGTGTCGCTGGCCCTGGCGCTGGCCGTGACCGAGCAGACCTCGGTGCCGGCCGAGGCGCGCCAGTTCGTGGCGGTGGCCACCACCGGTTTCGTGCTGGCCACCTTGTTCATCAATGGCATCAGCCTGCGGCCGCTCATCCGCATGCTGGGCCTGAATCAGCTTTCGCCGGTCGAACGCACCATCCGCAATCAGGCCTTGTCGGTGGTGCTGGAAGATCTGCAGGGCAAGACCGATGAAATCGCCAGCGAGGATCACATCGCGCCCGAGGCGCGCGCCCACATCCGGGCGGTGTTCGATGCCAGCATGACCGCGGTGCACGACAGCCAGGTCTCGCGCATGAGCCTGGAGCAGCGCACGGCCGTGGGGCTGGCCATCGTGGCGCGGCGCGAAGAGGAAATGTTCTTCGATATCCTCAAGGCCCAGATCGTCGACTGGCGCATGGCCGAAGGCCTGCTGGCGCGCGCCGAGCGCCTGGGTGACGCGGTGCGTACCGGTGGCGAGCAGGGATTCGAGGCCGCCATCGTGAGCGACGTGCGTTATTCGCAGGCCTTCCGGCTGGCGTTGCGCATGCATTATGTGTTCGGCTTTCAGGGCTGGCTGGGGCGCGAACTGGGCCAGCGTTTCGCCAATCTGCAATCCAAGCGCTCGGTAGCGCAGCGGCTCATCCAGTTCGCCCGCGAGCAGATCACGCCGTTGCTGGGCGAGGATGCGGCCTTGCGCATCGTGGCCGCCCATCAGCGCCGCCTGGACCTGATCGACAACGCTTTGCAGGCGCTGAATCTGCAGTATCCCAGCTACGCTCTGTGGCTGCAGGAAAACTATCTGGGCCGGGTGGCGCGCGAGCTGGAGCGTATCCGTTACCACACCATGCTGGAGCAGTCGCTCATCAGCGGCGAGGTGTATGCCGACCTCATGGGCCAGTTGCAGACACGCTGGGAACACATCGATCAGCGCCCGCCGCTGGACATCGAACTGAGCGCGGCCGAACTGATCAAGCGGGTGCCGATCTTCGAGGGCCTGAGCGCAGACTCGCTGCGCGCCATCTGCAAGCTGCTGCGCCCCAGGCTGGCGCTGCCCAAGCAACGCATCCTGGCGCACGGCCGGCATGGCCAGGAAATGTGCTTCGTGGCATCGGGGGCGGTGGAGGTCCACTTGCCCGATGGCACCATGGCCGAACTGGGCAGCGGCGAATTCTTCGGCGAACTGGCGTTGCTGGGCGATGAGCACATCAACGCCGATGTGCGTTCGCTGGGCTACAGCAAGCTCCTGATGCTGTCGGCGCGGGACCTGCGTGCGCTGCTGGCGCGCGATCCGGATCTGCGCGAGCGGCTGGACAAGGTGGTCAAGCAACGTCTGCGGGCCATCGAGGTGTGGCGGCAGTTCTCGACGACCGGCCAGGTACATCCGCCCGGGGGGCCGGCGCCCGTGCCCGCCACGCCGCCGCCGGTCGCGCCGCAGCCCGAGGCCTGAGCGCGCCTGTTCGTCAGAGGTGGTGCTGGCGGATGTCTTCCAGGATGACCAGCGCGGCTTCGAGCGTGAATTCGCCGGCCTCGATGCGCGCGATGACCTCGGCCACGCTCAGGGTGGCGATTTCCATGACTTCGCCATCCCGGTTGGCCGGCTGCACGCCGGGCGCCAGTACGCAGCGGCTGGTCAGCAGGTCTTCGACCTGATAGCCCTCGGGCAGGCGGCGCTGCATGCGCAGCACCGTGCGCAGCGGCCCGCGCGCGGCGATCTGGTGGGGATCCAGGCCGGCCTCTTCGTCACACTCGCGCACCAGCGCCCGGTCCAGGGCTTCGCCGCTGCCGACCAGGCCGCCGACCAGGGTGTCCCACATCCCGGGGTCGGTGGATTTGGACAGGGAACGGCGCGCCACCCAGAGCCGGCCGTCCGGTGTCCAGGCGTTCAGGTGCACGGCAAAGGTCAGCAGGCCCAGCGGCCGCATGGCGGCACGCTCGATGGCGCCCAGGCAGGCCCCGGGAACGGTGATGTCCAGCAGTTCGTCGCGCCAGCCGCGCAGGCAGCGCGCCTGGCGCAGGGTGTCGGCGATGCGCGCCAGGCCCGCATCGAGCGCCGGGCCCGGCATCAGGCCGGGCAGCAATTGCAGGGCCTGGTCTTCGAGGCGTACCAGGCCGGTGTCGCGCAGGGCGTCGCAGGCGGCCAGAGTGGCCCAGCCGCAGCGCTGGCCGGCCAGGTGCACGGGACGGGCGTGATCAGGGGGCGCTTGCACCGCCTGGGCGCGCAGGTCTGCTTCCAGAAGGGACAGGCGCGCGGCGAGGGAATCGGAGGGCATCGAGGACATGGCGCGGATTTTAGTGCAGGCGCCCGGGTCGCGCCCAGCCGCCACGGCGAAGGGTTGGGCCCTGTCGCTATAATTTCCCTGTTTCCCGGCGCGCGGCCGCGCCTGGCGTCACCGTGACGCCGGCATGGCGCTTTGGGCCGGCATGGCGCGATCCGCGCCCTGTTTCGAGGTCAGCATGAAAATCTGGAAGGGTTTGCCGGGGATCGGCGTCATGGCGCTGGGCACCGGCAATCTTGCGCTTGCCCAGGAAAGGGATGAGCCTGTGTCGCGCGCCTTGCAGGCGCTGACGCTGCATGACGACAGCGGGCTGGGCTGGCATGAGGCCGTGCTGGCTGTCGGCGCCGTCATGTTCCTGGCGGTTTTCGCCATCATGTTCTATTCGGTGTTGTCGCATCGTCGTTCGGGCGAGCGCGGCGAGGTGCCGTTTCGCCAGTCGCTGGGCGTGGAGTTCATCTGGTGCCTGCTGCCCTTCGTGATCGCGGTGGCGATGGCCTGGCCGGCGGCCAGCGCAGCGCTGGCCATGGCGGGGGCCGGCGGGCCGGCGCTTCACCTGGAGGTTCAGAGCGAGGCGGGCCAGTGGCGTTATCGCTACGACGATGGCGTGGCCGCGGGCCTGCCGACGGCCGCGGCCCGCCCGGGGCCGTTGACGGCGCCGGCCGACACCGTGCTGCGCCTGAGCTGGCGTACGGCGCCGGCCTGTCAGCGCCAGGTCTGGTTCCGCGCCGAGGCGCCGGGCCGTTATCGCATCCCGAGCGGCGATCTGTGTCCGGGCGCGCCTGCCTGGGTCGAGGTGCACGCCTTGTCCGAAGAGGCTTTTTCCGCCTGGGCGGCCAGCCAGCGGCGGACCCCGCCCTAGGAGCACGCCAGGGGGCAGGCAGCGCCCCCTGCGTCTATTGGTCGCATTGGGCGGCCTGACGGCTGCGCTTACACTAGCCGCTGCGCGCCATGCATACGCCGATCAGGGCCAGAGCGTCTCTCGCCGCTCGCGTAAGGCACCTTTGCCGACCTCTGCCCGGTACTCCCCAAGAGCAAGAAGCCTCCCGGGCGGGCTCGTGCCGCGCGCGCCGACCCATGGATCCGTTTGCCTGCGCCATCGTGGCGCGGGACGGCAGTCTGCGCCGATCCATCCGGTTCCTGGCCTGATGCCACCGTCTCCCTGCCGGCCCTGCCGGTCCGGTGGCGGGCAGGCCGTTGTGCAACCCGCGTATTGGCTGAGTCCATGGACCGCATCATTGAGCGTTATCGCAAGCTGGTTTTCTTCACCTGGTTTCTCACCCTGGACCTGATCATGTTCGGCGCCTTCGTGCGCCTGACCGACTCGGGTCTGGGTTGCCCGGACTGGCCCGGCTGCTACGGCAAGGCTTCGCCGCTGGGCGCGCTGGCCGATATCCACCAGGCCGCCACCGACATGCCGTTCGGCCCGGTGACCCTGTCCAAGGCCTGGATCGAAATGATCCACCGCTATGTGGGCGCCCTGCTGGGCTTGCTGATCATCGCCATCACCTACATGGCCTGGCGCTATCGCCGTCAACTGGGCCGCTCGCCGGTTCTGGCCACCGTGGCCCTGGTGGCCGTCTGTGTGCAGGGGGCGTTCGGCGCCTGGACCGTAACGCACCGGCTGATGCCGGTGGTGGTGACCGCGCATCTGGTGCTGGGCCTGTCGCTGCTGGCCCTGATGACCTGGCTGGCCGCGCGCGAGCGTCCCCATCTGGCCGTGCCGGCCTACGCCGCCCGGCTCTTGCCCTGGCTGGCCGGCGGCCTGGGCCTGCTGGCCGCGCAGGTGACCCTTGGGGGCTGGGTCAGCACCAACTACGCGGCGCTCGCCTGCATGGATTTCCCCACCTGTCACGGGGAGTGGGTGCCGGAAATGGATTTCCACGGTGGTTTCTCGCTCATTCGTGCGCTGGGCGAGCTGCCGTCAGGGGAAATGATCTCGCAGAGCGCGCTGACGGCGATCCACTGGCTGCACCGCAATTTTGCCTTCGTCGTCTTTCTCTACCTGGGCGTGCTGGCCTGGCGAATGCGCCGGGTGCCGGGGGTGAGCGGTCCGGCCTGGCTGATGCTGGCCTTGTTGCTGGCGCAATTGCTGACCGGCCTGACCACTATCTTTTTCCAGTGGCCGCTGCTGATCGCGGTGCTGCATAACGGGGGCGCTGCCGGCCTGGTGCTGGCCTGCGTGGTGGCCCTGGTGCGGCTGTCGACGGCGGGCGGCCCGCCCTTGCGCAAATTGTGAGCGACAGGAGCGCTAAAATGGCCAATATGTCTACCCTCGCTGCTTCCCAACCCGGATTGCTGCGGCAGTATTTCGTGCTGACCAAGCCGAGAGTCACGCAGCTTGCCGTCTTCTGTGCCGTGATCGGCATGTTCCTGGCCGTGCCGGGCGTGCCCGATCTGTCCCGCGTGCTGTTCGGCACGCTTGGCATCTGGCTGCTGGCCGCTGCCGCTTTCGCGATCAACTGCCTGATCGAACAGGAAATCGACGCCCGCATGGCGCGCACGGCACGACGTGGCACGGCCCGCGGCACCATCTCACCGGCCCAGGTGCTGGGCATGTCGGGCCTGCTCGGCGGCGCCGGCATGCTGGTGCTGTATCACCTGGTGAACCCCCTGACGATGTGGCTGACGTTCGCCACTTTCGTGGGCTACGCCATCATCTACACCGTCTTTCTCAAGCCGAGCACGCCGCAGAACATCGTGATCGGCGGGCTGGCCGGCGCCATGCCGCCGGCGCTGGGCTGGGCGACCGTGGCCAACGCTGTGCCGGCCGAGGCCTGGGTGCTGGTGCTGATCATCTTCATCTGGACGCCGCCGCACTTCTGGGCGCTGGCGCTGTATCGCACCCAGGACTACATCAAGTCCGGCCTGCCCATGCTGCCGGTCACCCATGGCAGCAAGTACACGCGCCAGCAGATGGTGCTCTATAGTTTCGCCTTGTTCGCCGTGACGCTGCTGCCCTACGCCATGCGCATGAACGGCCCGCTCTACCTGCTGGCCGCCGTGGTGCTGGGCGGTATGTTCGTGGGGCATGCCGTGGGCCTGTATCGCCAGTACAGCGATGCCCGCGCGCGCCGTATGTTCCGCTTCTCCATTCTCTACCTGGCGCTGCTGTTTGCGGCCCTGCTGGTGGACCATTGGGTCGGTGTTTTGCTGGCCTGACCGATTTGACGGGGGTTTTGATGTCTGTGTTTTCTGTTGCCCGGCGCCGCATGCTGCAAGCGGCGGCTGCGATTTCGTTGGCGGGTGCGCTGGCGGCCTGCGGCGACACTCCGCCGCCGTTCAAGGGCAGCGATATCACCGGCACCAAGCTGGGCAAGACCCTCGCCCTGACCGACATGAACGGCCAGCCGCGCACGCTCAATGACTTTGCCGGCAAGGTGGCGGTGGTCTTTTTCGGTTTCACGCAATGCCCTGACGTGTGCCCGACGGCACTGGCCGAACTGACCCAGGTCATGCAGATGCTGGGACCCGATGCCGACCGTGTGCAGGTGCTGCTGGTGACGGTGGATCCGGAGCGCGATTCGCCCGAGGTACTGAAAGAGTACGTCACGAGCTTCGATCCGCGCTTTCTGGCGCTGACCGGCACGCCCGAGCAGATCAAGCAGGCGGCCGGCGCTTTCAAGGCCTACTACGCCAAGGTGCCGACCAAAGATGGCGGTTACACCATGGACCATACGGCTGCCTTCTATCTGATCGACGGCAAGGGCGAGTCCCGCGTGCTGGCCAACAGCAACCTGGGCGCCGAGGGGCTGGCCCACGACATCAAGCTGTTGCTGGACCAGAAACCTAACTGAGGCCTGGGCTCAGGCCCCGGCAGCCGCTTGCGGGTCGCGCCAGGCCTGATAGGCCCGGCGCGCATTCTCGCCCAGCTCATCCAGACGCAAGGTCTGCCGGCGCGCCATGATCAGCGTGGCGTAGGGCGTGGCCAGTGCCGCCGCTTCGGCGCACAGGCGGGCCTCCTCGCCCTGCGAGGGCTTGCGCTGGCGCCAGTAGTTGATGGCCTGTTCCAGGTCGGTCAGCGTGATGACATCGTTCATGTCTAAATTGTCCCAGAATGTTGCTGACGCCCTTGGCGGGCGACGTTTTGGCAGTCTGCGAAGTCGGGCGTAATATTAGGCCGCAAGCCATCCTGCTTCGCGGCGCGGCGGCCCTCGCGGCTTTGGCGTCCGAGGCGGCGAGGCAGTTTCAGAGATGCCAGGGCGCCTGCCCCACAGGATGCCACAGGAGACCGCATGACCCATTCCAACCCCTTCGTTCTACCCGGCCTGGGGCAGGATGCCGACCTGTCCGGCAACCCCCTGCTGGCCAGCATGGAAATGATGCGCCAGGCCTGGAGTGGCCTGGCCGGATCGGGCGGCCTGGGCCAGAGCCTGCCGCTGACGCCGCCGCTCAATCCCGAAGACCTGGAACGCCGCATCGCGGAGTTGCGCACAGTCGAGGGTTGGCTGCGCATGAATCTGCAGATGCTCAGCAGCACCATCCAGGGCCTGGAAGTGCAGCGCGCCACCATCGCCACCCTGCGATCCTTCGTGAGCTCGGTGCCGGGCATGCCGCAGGCCGCCGATGGCGCGCCGTCACCGCTCGAGGTGGCGCTGGGCCTCAAGCCCGCGCCGGCCCAGGCGGCCACGGCGCCGGCCGAGCCGTCGGAAAGCCCGGCCGAGACGGTCAACGCCGCGGCCCAATCGGCCTCGCAGGCCTGGTGGGACATGTTGAACCAGCAGTTCAGCAATCTGGCCGCCGCCACGGCCGCCAGCCTGCCCACCATGGAAGCCATGGCCAAGGCGGCCGAGCAGAGCATGCAGGCGGGCGCGCCGGCCAGCGAGCCTGCGCCGGCCGCGTCTGCCAAACCCGCCGCCAAGCCGGCCGCCAAACGCGCCAGCGCGCCGCGGGCGGCCAAGAAAACCAGCACGGCCCGCGCGTCGAAGTCTTCGCGCGCGAGTTGAGCTCCGTCGCTGTCCACGCACGGGCGCAGAGGCGCCCGTGTCATTTTTGAGTTGAGTTCTATGCTGAATGTCGTAATTCTCGCTGCCGGTCTGGGCAAGCGCATGCAGTCTGACCTGCCCAAGGTGTTGCACCGTATCGCCGGTCGCTCCATGCTGAGCCATGTGCTCGACAGCGCACGCCAACTGGAGCCGGGTCGCGTGACCGTGGTGGTCGGCCATGGCGCCGAACAGGTGCAGGCCGCTTACGCGGAGCAACCCGAGCTGGCCTTTGCCCTGCAGCGTCCGCAGCATGGCACCGGCCATGCCGTGCAGCAGGCCGTGCCTCAGTTGCTGGGCGGCGATCAGGCCGATGACGCCACGCTGGTGCTGTATGGCGATGTGCCGCTGGTGCAGCCCGAGACCCTGCGCCGCCTGCTGGCCGCGCGTGGCGAAGGCGTTGCGGTCCTGACCGAAGTGCTGGATGACGCCACCGGCTATGGCCGCATCGTGCGCGATGCGCAGGGCCAGGTCGTGAGCATCGTCGAGCACAAGGATGCCAGCGAAGCCCAGCGCGCCATCAAGGAAGTCAACACCGGCATCCTGGTGGCGCCCACTGCCAGGCTGAAAGACTGGCTGGGCCGTATCGACAACAACAATGCCCAGGGCGAGTACTACCTGACCGACATCATCGCGCTGGCGGTGGCCGACGGCGTGCCGGTCCATGCGGCGCACCCGGCCGCAGGCTGGGAAACGCTGGGTGTGAACAGCCGCATCCAGCAGGCGGAACTCGAGCGTCGCTGGCAGGGCGAGCTGGCTCGTCGCCAGCTGGAAGCCGGCGTGACGCTGGCCGATCCGGCCCGGTTCGATCAGCGTGGCACGCTGCACTGCGGCCGCGACGTATTCATCGACGTGGGCTGTGTTTTCGAAGGCGAGGTGACGCTGGGCGACGGCGTGCGCGTGGGCCCGCATTGCGTGCTGCGTGACGTCAGCGTGGCCGCAGGCACTCAGATCGAGGCCTACAGCCATCTGCAGCAGGCCCAGGTGGGGGCGGATGCCCGTATCGGCCCTTATGCGCGGCTGCGTCCCGGCGCCCGCCTGGGCGAGCGTAGCCATGTCGGCAACTTCGTGGAAATCAAGAACGCGGTGCTGGGCGAAGACAGCAAGGCCAATCATCTGGCCTATATCGGTGACGCCGACATCGGCGCGCGCGTGAACGTGGGCGCAGGCGCCATCACCTGCAACTACGATGGCGTGAACAAGCATCGCACCATCATCGAGGACGACGTGTTCATCGGCTCGGATACCCAACTGGTCGCGCCGGTGCGTGTGGAGCGTGGCGCCACGCTGGGCGCGGGCACCACGCTGACGCGGGATGCGCCGGCCGACAGCCTGACCCTGTCGCGTGTGCGCCAGAGCACGCTGGCAGGCTGGAAGCGCCCGGTCAAGAAATCGTGATGGCGGCAGAGCCAGCAACCGGCGCATCCGGTCAGGGCGCGCCGGATGGCCTGCCCACTCCCCGGCGGTACTACGCCGCCGCGACCGTCCTGACGGGCATGAGCCTGTCGGTGCTGGACGCCACCATTGCCAACGTGGCGCTGCCCACCATCGCCGCCGATCTGAACGCGCCGCCTTCGGCGGCGGTGTGGGTCATCAACGCCTACAACCTGGCGGTGGTGACCATGTTGCTGCCGATGTCGGCGGTTGCCGAGCGGGTGGGCTTTCGCCGCATGTTCTCCGTCGGGCTGGTGCTCTTCATGCTGGCCTCGCTGGCCTGTGCCTTCGCCACTTCGCTGGAACAGCTGAGCCTCGCACGCATGGTCCAGGGCGTGGGCGCAGCCACCCTGATGTGCATGTTCGGCGGGCTGGTGCGCAACATCTACCCGACCCACATGCTGGGGCGCGGCATCAGCATCAACGCCACCACGGTGGCCCTGATGTCGGTGCTGGGCCCTACCCTTGGCTCGCTGATTCTCAGCGTGGCCCATTGGCGCTGGATCTTCGCGGTGAACCTGCCGGTCGGCCTGCTGCTGATGCTGGGGCTGCGCTTTCTGCCCGAGGTGCCGCGCAACCGCCTGCCGATGGATTATCTGTCGGCGCTGTTGAGCATGGTGGCGCTGGGCTGTGTGATCTCGGGCATCGACTCGCTGGGGTCGGACGTGCTGCGGGGCCTGGGCTTGCTGGCCGTGGGCGGGGTGGCCGGGCTGTTGCTGGTGCGGCGCAGCTGGACGCAGCCGGCGCCGCTGGTGCCGGTGGACCTGCTGCGTATCCGGCCGCTGGCCTTCGCCGTGATGGCTTCAGTGTCGACCTTCAGCGCACAGATGGCGGCCTATGTGACGCTGCCGTTCTATTTTCATGAGGTGCTGGGGCGACCGCATCTGGAGGTCGGCCTGCTGATGGCGGCGTGGCCGCTGGGCACGGGCCTGATCGCGCCGGCTGCCGGCTTTCTGTCGGATCGTTATTCGGCCGCGGTGCTGTCCGCCGTCGGCGCTGGCGCGATGATGGCGGGGCTGCTGTGGCTGGTTCTGTCGCCGGCTGACGCGTCCAATGCGCGCATCATGGCGGGCATGCTGGTGGCAGGCCTGGGTTTCGGCTTTTTCCAGACGCCCAATAACCGCGTGCTGCTGTCGTCGGCGCCGCGTCATCGTTCGGGCGCAGTCGGAGGCTTGCAGGCCACCACGCGGGTATTCGGCCAGAGTTTCGGCACGGCCCTGGTGGCGATCGCCTTCGGCATGAGCCTGAGCCATGGGCCCACGCTGGGGCTGGTGGCTGCGGCACTGTGCGCCGGCCTGGCCATTGCCGTGAACTCGGTGCGTATCGCCAAACGGGTCGGCCAGCCGGCGGTCTGAGCGTGCGCGGGCCGGCCGCGAGGCGGGCCCGCTTCTATAATGCAGGCAAGGCGTCGCGACCCAGCGACGCGTGGAATACGAGGCATGCGGGCATGAAAATCACGGTCATCGGAACCGGTTATGTGGGCTTGGTGTCGGGCGCCTGCCTGGCGGACATGGGCAACGACGTCATGTGCCTGGATACCGACTCCCGCAAAATCGCCCAGCTGCGTCTGGGGCGTATCCCCATCTACGAGCCGGGGCTCGAAGAACTGGTGCAGCGCAACGTTGCCGGCGGGCGGCTGCACTTCACGGACGACATCCCCGAGAGCGTGGCCTTCGGTGCGGTGCAGTTCATCGCGGTGGGCACGCCGCCGGGCGAAGACGGCTCGGCCGACCTGCAGTATGTGCTGGCCGCCGCCCGCAACGTGGCGCAGCACATGACCGAAGCCAAGGTGGTGGTGGACAAGTCCACCGTGCCGGTGGGCACCGCCGACCGGGTGCGTACGGCCATGGCCGAGGTGCTGGCCGAGCGCGGTGTGACGCTGGATTTCTCGGTGGCGTCCAACCCCGAGTTTCTCAAGGAAGGGGCGGCGATCGCCGACTTCATGAGCCCGGACCGTATCATCGTGGGCGCCGACGACGCTCATACCGTGGATGTCATGCGGCGCATTTATGCGCCCTTCCAGCGCACCCACGAGCGCCTGATGGTGATGGATGTGCGTTCGGCAGAGCTCACCAAGTACGCCGCCAATGCCATGCTGGCCACCCGCATCTCCTTCATGAACGAAATGGCCAACCTGGCCGAGAAGCTGGGCGCGGACATCGAGCAGGTGCGCCGCGGCATCGGCGCGGACCCGCGCATCGGCTACCACTTTCTCTATCCTGGCGTGGGCTATGGCGGCTCGTGCTTTCCCAAGGACGTGCAGGCCCTGATCCGCAGCGCCGGCGAACATGGCCAGACCATGCAGGTCATCGAGGCGGTCGAAGCGGCCAATGCACGCCAGAAGCTGCGCCTGGCCGAGAAGGTCATCGACACCTACGGGGAAGACCTGAGCGGGCGCCGCTTCGCGCTCTGGGGGCTGGCATTCAAACCCAACACCGATGACATGCGCGAGGCACCCAGCCTGGTGACGATCGCCGAACTGACGCGCCGTGGCGCGACCGTGCACGCCTTCGATCCGGTGGCCATGGAGCAGGCCCGCGGCATGCTGGACGACAATCCCGCCGTCACCATGACGGGCGACATGTACGCCGCGCTGGAAGGCGCCGACGCGCTGCTGATCGCCACCGAATGGAAGGTGTTTCGCGCACCGGACCTCGCCCGGGTCAAACAGTTGCTCAAGCGCCCCTTGATCATCGATGGCCGCAACCTGTGGGTGCCGGCCGAGATGCATGAGCAGGGCTTTGAATATCAGGGAATCGGCCGCGCATGAAGATACTGCAGCTCAATTTCGAGAAAGGCTGGCGTGGCGGCGAGCGGCAGACGCTGTATTGCATGCGCGCCTTTCGCAAGGCCGGCCACGAGGTCGAGCTGCTGTGCCGCGAGGGGGCTCCCTTGCAGGCGCGCGCCGGCGCCGAGGGTTTTGTCACGCATGGCGTGCGCAATGTTCCGGGCCAGCTGGCCTTTCTGGCCGGCCGGGGCCGCCGCTACGACATCCTGCATTCGCAGACCGCCAACACCAACACCTGGGCCGTGCTGACCAAACCCCTGCATCGCCGCCCTGTGGTGTTCTCGCGGCGCACGTCCTTTGTGGTGCAGCCTGGTGATGCATGGAAAACCGGCTTCAAGTGGCGCCACGTCGATCTGCTGGTGGCCATCAGCGAGATGGCAGCCAGCGAGCCGCGCCGCCTGGGCGTGGAGCCGGTCATCATCCGCAGCGCGGTCGAACCCCACCTGATCGACCAGAGCAACGTACAAAACCTGGTCGAGGAGTTCGGCTTGCGCGGCAAGAGGCTGCTGGCCACCTCGGCCGCGCTGATCCGCGACAAGGATCCGGTCACGCTGGTGCGCGCCGTTGGCGAACTGGCGCGCCAGCGACGCGACTTCGTGTTCCTGCATTTCGGCGCCGGCGGCGACCGCGAGGCCGAGGCGCGCGCTGAAGTGCAGCGCCTGGGCATCGGGGACGTTTATGTTTTTGCCGGCTTTCGCAAGGGCGTCGAAGACTTTTACAGCATCATGGATGTGTTCGTGATGGCCTCCAACGAGGAGGCGCTGGGCAGCAGCGTGCTGGATGCCTTCCTGCAGAAGGTCCCGGTGGTGTCGACCGACGCCGGCGGCCTGAAGGAAAGCCTGGCCGACGGGCGCGGCGTGCTGGTGGCGGTGGGCGATCACCATGCCATGGCCCAGGGCATGGCACGCTGCCTCGACGATGCCGCCTTCCGCGCCGAGATCACCCAGCGCGCCTATGACTACGTGCGCACCGAACACGACGTCACCGAAATGGGGCGGCGCTACCTGCTGCAGTTCGAGCGCCTGTTGCGGCGCTGATCACGCCGCCGGCAGATCCACGCGGGTTTCGAATTTGGCGCGATGGACCGAGAAGAAGGTCCGCACGTTGCGCACGTTCGCGTGCGCCGTGAAGGCGCGGTGCGCCAGCGCGTGATACGCCGGCATGTCCGGCACCTGCACGATGACCACGAAATCCGGGCCGGGCGACACCCGATAGCACTGACGCACCGCCGCTTCCTCCTGCATGTGCTGTTCGAACTCGGCCAGCCTCTCGGCGGCCTGCACATCCAGGGTGATTTCGACGATGGCCGTCAGCGTGCTGCCCAGGCGGTCGGGGTCCAGCAGCGCCACCTGTCGAGCGATCACGCCTTCCTCGGTCAGGCGCCGTACCCGCCGCAGGCAGGTCGGGGGCGACGCGTGCACTTTGGCAGCCAGATCCTGGTTGGTGAGCGCGCTGTCGCGCTGCAATTGTTCCAGGATGCGACGGTCGAGGTCATCCAGAAGCAGCGAATGCACTGGAGAAACGCTGTTTTCGTCCATTAAAGAAAAATAAATCCGTGTTAATGAAAGAAGATTTCAATACATTTATGTTAGAAAATCAACTTTCATATTGGTCGATATATAGAAATCAAATTTCATGCCATACGACGCACAATGCGGGTTCCATTCTTAAGGAGCAAGACTCATGTGCGGTATTGTTGGCGCAGTCGCCCAGCGCGACATCACTCCGGTGCTGGTGGAAGGCCTGCGTCGGCTGGAATACCGGGGTTACGACTCCTGCGGCGTGGCCGTCTACATGGATGGTCATCTGCGCCGCACGCGCAGCACGCAGCGCGTCTCCGAACTGGGTGAGCAGGTGGCCGCCGACGGCCTGGCCGGTTTCACCGGCATCGCGCACACCCGCTGGGCCACGCATGGCGTGCCGGCCACCTTCAATGCCCACCCGCACTTCTCGGCCATCGGCCAGGACGAGCCGCGCATTGCCCTGGTGCACAACGGCATCATCGAGAACTACATCGAGCTGCGCGCCGAGCTGCAGGAAGCCGGCTTCACCTTCGAGAGCCAGACCGACACGGAAGTGATCGCCCATCTGGTCAACCATCTCTACAACGGCGACCTGTTCGAGGCCGTGCAGCAGGCGGTCAAGCGCCTGCATGGCGCCTACGCGATCGCCGTGTTCTGCCGCGACGAGCCGCACCGTGTGGTGGGTGCGCGCCAGGGTTCGCCGCTGGTGGTGGGCCTGGGCAAGGGCGAGAATTTCCTGGCTTCGGATGCGCTGGCCCTGGCCGGCACGACCGACCAGATCATCTATCTGGAAGACGGCGACGTGGTCGACCTGCAACTGGCCCGCGTGTGGATCACCGACCAGCAGGGCAAGCCTGTCGAGCGCACCGTGCACACCGTGCAGGTGCACACGGGCGCGGCCGAACTCGGCCCCTACCGCCACTATATGCAGAAGGAAATCTTCGAGCAGCCGCGCGCCGTGGGCGACACCCTGCAGGACATCGAAAGCGTGACGCCCGAGCTCTTCGGCGATGGCGCCTATGCCGTCTTCAAGGACATCGACCGCCTGCTCATCCTGGCCTGCGGCACCAGCTACTACGCCGGGCTGACCGCCAAGTACTGGATCGAATCGCTGGCCCGCATCCCGGTGTCGGTGGAAATCGCCAGCGAGTACCGCTATCGCGACAGCGTGCCCAACCCCAAGACCCTGGTCGTCACCATTTCGCAGTCGGGCGAGACGGCCGACACCCTGGCCGCGCTCAAGCATGCCCGCTCGCTCGGCATGGAGCACACGCTGACCATCTGCAACGTGTCCACCAGCGCCATGGTGCGCGAGTGCAAGCTGAACTACATCACGCGCGCCGGGGTGGAGATCGGCGTGGCCTCGACCAAGGCCTTCACGACGCAGCTGACCGCGCTCTACCTGCTGACGCTGACCTTGGCGCAAGTGCGCGGCCAGCTCGACGATGAGGCCCAGGCCGAAGCCCTCAAGGCGCTGCGCCACCTGCCGGTGGCCATCAGCGCCGTGCTCGCCCTGGAACCGCAGATCATGGCCTGGGCCGACCGCTTCGCCAGCAAGGAAAACGCCCTTTTCCTGGGCCGCGGCATGCACTATCCGATTGCCCTTGAAGGCGCGCTCAAGCTCAAGGAAATCAGCTACATCCACGCCGAGGCCTATCCGGCCGGCGAACTCAAGCACGGCCCCCTGGCCCTGGTGACCGAGCACATGCCGGTCGTGACCATCGCGCCCAAGGATGCCTTGCTGGAGAAGCTCAAGTCCAACATCCAGGAAGTGCGCGCGCGCGGCGGCGAAATGTATGTCTTTGCCGATGCCGACAGCAAGATCGCCACCGAAGACGGCATGCATGTCATCCGCATGCCCGAGCACTACGGCATGCTCTCGCCCATCCTGCACACCATTCCGTTGCAGCTGCTGGCCTACCACACCGCCTGCGCCCGCGGCACCGATGTGGACAAGCCCCGCAACCTGGCCAAGAGCGTGACCGTGGAGTGAGGCAGGGCGGAGGGCGGGGGAAGGCATGCCATGCTGGTGATCCCGCCTTGAAACACCGATTGCTTCCTTGAACGGAAAAGGGCCGCTTTAAAGCGGCCCTTTTCCATTGGCACGGCGGTTTCGCTCCGAGCAGGGAGGGCGGGCCTGAATGCAGGCCCGGATGATTCCCGGTTTTTCCGGGAACGCATATCTTCGCGGCACATCGGTTCAAAAAAAGCAGGGTTTATCCTTGCGCCGATATTTCTGCAGCAATAACAAAACAGAAGCCCGGATTTCTGAATAAAACCGGTAGGTCAGATTGCCCATATGGTTCCACTCAGGTAAAACCGGAAAGGCAGCACAAGAAGCGGTACGGGTGTCAGGCTATGCGTTTCCTCAAGCTCTGCGCCCACGAACCTTGATATGGTTTCGTATATCGTGTGTCGCCACCCGGCGCGGCTTGGCGGATTCCGCCATGGTTATTCTCGCGTTTGTGGTTCGGTGCCCCCTGCTCTGTTCTGGGGCGCTGTCCCATTGCATTGGGGCATCTATTCAGCAAGTCAGCGGGGACTTGAACTGATATCAAAAGGGATGAGCTGGATGATCATGAATCAATATAAATTCCACACCATCATTTTCCGGGCCATTCCAGATCATTGCGCCAGGAATGAATAGTTTCCTTCTGGCATCCAGAATGGTTCCTCTATCGCGGCGGCCTCCCTCCTGGCCTGGAGGGTGCGTCCGCCTTGTCTTGAATACCGCTTAGTTCAATTCTCCGGATTCCCGGGTTGCTGGTGCAGCCCGGGAAGGCGGCTTTTTTTTGGGTCAGGCGTACTGCGGGTGCCTGGCGGCTGGCTGTTTGGGAAATCCGGAGCATTTCAATCTGTGTTGATCGCCACGTGCTGTCTGACGCAATTTCAACAGGGGTAGGGAAATGAAAGAGAAGCAAGCCACAAGCCCTCAGCGGAGGGGTTTTCTGAAGATCATACCGGCGGCGGCGGTGACTGCCGTCGGCGCCTCGACGGCGGCTCACGCGCTGCCTGGCGCACCCGGATCGGTCGATGCGTTGGCCGATCTGCCACGCGAAACCAGCGACTATCTGCCGGTTTTCTTCAATGATCAGGAATATGCCTTCATAAAAAGTGCGGTGGATCTGCTTATTCCCGAGGATGATCTGGGGCCCGGGGCGATCGCGGCAGGCGTGCCGGTATTCATCGATCGTCAGATGGAGACGCCTTATGGCCACGGCCAGCTGTGGTACATGAAAGGGCCTTTCCATCCGGAGATCATGAAGAGCACGCCGACACTGGGCTATCAGCTCAACATGACACCCCGCGATATCTACCGCTCTGGCATCGCCGCACTGAACAAGTGGTGCAGCAAGAACCATGGGAAATCCTTCGCGGAGCTGGATCCCGGCAAGCGCACCGAGGTGCTGACCCTTCTGAGCGATGAAAAGCTTGAGTTTGGCGAGGACGATGTCCCGGCCGGCGTCTTTTTCTCGCAGCTCTGGGAAAACACAAAAGAAGGCTTCTTCGCGGACCCGATGTACGGCGGCAACCGGGATATGGCCGGTTGGAAGATGGTGGGATTCCCCGGGGCGAGAGCCAGCTACCTGGATTGGGCGGACAAGTACAACGTCGAATATCCGCTCGGGCCCGTCTCCATCATTCCCAAGAAAATCTAACTGCTAAGGAAACGAAATGGCCATTCAGAAAGAAAGGGTCAACGTCGTGCTGGTCGGCTTTGGCTGGACGGGTGCGATCTTTGGCGAGCAGCTGACTGCTGCGGGGCAGACTGTCGTTGCATTGGAGCGCGGTCATATGCAGCAGACCTCGACAGACGCCAAGTTTCCACAGGTGGCAGACGAGCTCAACTATGGAGTGCGGGGCAAGCTGTTCCAGCCGCTGGCCAAAGACAGCCTGACGATACGTCATGATGTGGGCCATACCGCAGTGCCCTACAGGCAGTACGGCTCTTTTCTGCTGGGCAACAGCGTAGGGGGTGCCGGACTGCATTGGAACGGCATGTTTTATCGCTACCTGCCCAATCAGCTCCGCCTGAAGAGTTTCTATGAAGAAAAGTACGGCAAAGGCATCGTCCCGGAAGGGATGTATCTGCAGGACTACCCGGTAAGCTATGAAGAGCTCGAACCCTATTTCGCCAAGTTCGAAGAGGTCTGTGGTGTGTCCGGCCAGGCCGGCAATCTGAAAGGCGTCAAGCTCAAGGGCGGCAATCCCTTCGAGGGCTGGCGCTCCACCGAGTTTCCCAACAAGCCGCTGATCAACAGCTATGCCTCCGAGCTGTTTCGCAAGGGTTGCGAGGAACTGGGGTATTCGCCCTACCCGGCCCCGGCGGCCAATGCCTCGGCGCCCTACACCAACCAGTACGGGGTCCGTCTCGGCCCCTGTAACTACTGCGGGTTCTGCGAAAAATTCGCCTGTTATAACTATTCCAAGGCGTCTCCTCAGACCACCATTCTGCCGGTGCTGCTGCAAAGGCAGAATTTCGAGCTGAGAACCAATGCGAACGTGGTGAAGATCAACACCGATAGCGAAAAGAAAATCGCTACCGGCGTCACCTACGTGGATGGTCAGGGGCGTGAGGTATTTCAGCCGGCAGATATCGTCATCCTGAACGCGTTTGCCATCCATAACGTGCGGCTGCTGCTTTTGTCGAAGATCGGCCAGCCTTACGATCCTGTTTCGCAGACCGGCACTCTGGGGCGCAGCTACGCCTATCAGCGCGACGTGAGCATCAAGGTGGTCATGCCTGCCGGGACCAAGCTGAATACCTTCATCGGCACCGGGGCCGGTGGCGTGGCGATGGATAACTTCAATGAAACGACCTTCGACCATTCCGGTCTGGGTTTCCTGGGCGGGGCGAGCATCCGTACCAGCATTCATGGTGGGCGGCCCATCCAGCAGACGCCGACGGAAGCCGGTTCGGCAAAATGGGGCAGTGGCTGGAAAAAGGCCACCCAGGAGGGCTATCAGAGAATATTCTCGATCGGAATTTCTGGTTCCGTGATGTCCTATCGAAACGCCTATCTCGATCTGGACCCGACCTATACCGACAATCTTGGCCTGCCTCTGTTGCGCATGACCTTCAACTGGCACGCCAATGAGAACAAGGTCGCCAACTACCTGATGAACAAGATGGCGTTCGTCGGGCGCGCCCTGGGCGGCAAGGTGGAGTACGAAGACTTCGCGCTGGATGCGCCGTACGACACCAGAAAGTACCAGAGCACGCACAACACGGGCGGCGCGATCATGGGCGACGATCCCAGCACCAGTGTGGTGAACAAATACCTGCAACACTGGGATGTGCATAACCTGTTTGTGTCCGGCGCAAGCGCTTTCCCGCAAAACGTGGGCTACAACCCGACGGCGCTGGTAGGGGCTTTGGCATATTTTTCTGTCTCCAACATCGTCGAAAAATATCTTCCCAAACCGGGCATGATGGTTTGATGGCTACAAGGAAAACGTCATGAGGATCATCAGGAATCTGGTCTTATTCGTTATTTTGGCGGCCATCTTGGTTGTCGGGTTTTTCTACTTCTACAAAGGAAACGAATCCACTATTCAGCCCACCTCCAAGCTGTCCAAGGACGAGCTGATTCTGAAAGGAAAATACCTGGCGAGGGTCGGTGACTGTATGGCCTGTCACACCAGTGACAAGGGCAACTTTGCCGGCGGTGTCGGTCTGGACTCAGGCACGCCGGTGGGGCTTATCTATCCGAGCAACATCACCCCTGACAAAGAGACCGGCATCGGGAATTACAGCCTGCAGGATTTCGACAATGCGTTCAGGTATGGGATCAGGAAATCCGGCGCAAGCCTCTATCCCGCCATGCCTTACCCCTCTTTCGCTTCGGTATCGAGTGAGGACGTTGAGGCCCTCTATGCCTACTTCATGCATGACGTGAAGCCGGTCAACAATGTCGTTCCCGGCCCATCGGGGTCCTGGCCATTCACCATGAACTGGCCCATCAATGCCTGGCGGCTGCTGTTCGCGCCGGATGTCACTTCAATGGTGGCGTTCAAGGAGGATGCGGATCAGCTTCTGCGCGGCGCCTATCTGGTGGAAGGTCTGGGGCACTGCGGCACCTGCCACACCCCCCGGAATGACGCCATGATCCAGGTCGCGTTTGCGAACGACAAGGAGGGGCGCTTTCTGTCGGGAGGCGGATCGCTGGAGGGTTGGAATGCCGTCAACCTGCGTGGCAACAATATGGACGGCCTCGGCCGGGTGAGCCAGGAAGACCTGGTACAGCTGCTTAAGACCGGCCGGAACAACCAGTCCGCCGTGTTTGGCCCGATGGCGGAAGTGGTTGAGGACAGCCTTCAGCATCTCACCGACCGGGATATTGCTGCCATTGCCACTTATCTGAAGTCGCTGGCGCCCAGCACGCCTGACGGGGCGGTATACAAATACAACCCCGCCACGCAAGAAGCGCTGTCGCAGGGCCGAGTGGATGTGCCGGGAGCGCTTACCTTCCTGAACAACTGCGCGGGCTGCCATCGTACCGACGGCAAGGGCTATGCCCAGACCTTCCCGGCGCTGGCGGGCAATGCCTCCATCATGAACAGCAATGCCGATTCCGTGATCAGCATGATTCTGCGTGGCAGCCAGATGCCCGGCACCGCGGGCGCGCCTACCCGGTATGCGATGCTCGGCTTCGCCTGGCGTCTGGATGACAAGGAGGCGACCGACCTCGTCAATTTCGTGCGCAACAGCTGGGGCAACAGCGCGAGGCCCGTCACACAGGAGGAAGTGGCGTCGATCCGCAAGAAGTTCGTCACGCCCGAGATGCTGAAATGGCAGCAATCGGCGAGCAACGACGTCGTTCTCCCTAACGAGCAATAAAGCCATGTGGACAGCGGGGTGACGCTTTCCGGTTACCCCGCCGATCCCACATGCTTGCCAGGTCGGGCGGATAGTTCAGCACGGAGCCGGCGTGATGGCCGCGCCCCGGGCAAAATGGCCTGTGCCGCCCCTCACGCCATGGCATCGAACTCCTCGATCAGGAGGTTTCCGATGGCAACGGGCGGCTGCGTTACTGCGCTTGCATTTCCTTCTTTTTCTTCTCTTCTTTCTCTCCATCGTAGTGGGACTTGATGGCGAGAAACATGAACGTAGCCAAGACGACGAGCTTGAACGTACCGAAGATTACAGGGACCCAAAAATTCATCATTTCCTCAAAACGCTGCTTCAGCAGCTTCATTGACTACTCGTGGGCCAGGCAGGACAAAACGAACGATCGCCGTGCGCCCCACGAAAAGCATCAGCCCGAGTCCGGCGAGTCCGGGATCATGCTGCTCGATCCCTTCTTGCGCTCCGGGGTTGAAGAACACCGACTCTCCGCGTCCAGACAAACACGGCACGACCAGCGCGGTCGGCAGTAGCGGCAGAGAGAGCCCGGAGGCTTTCTCCCACGTACTCACTGCGTGGTAGCCAACGCATCGCAACGTGAATGAGGCAGGGAGTGGGGAGAGTGGAGCCATGCTCCCTGCAAGCAATCTGATTTTAGCGCTTAGATCCCTGCAAGTTCCTGAATGCTTGTTTTTGTATGTATTTTGTAGCGTAATTTCTCCCCAAAAAAACCATACATAAAGTTTGTTTGGCGAGTTGCTCAGACAGTCTTTGCCTGAAGAAATCCCGGACAGCCCGGGGAGCCAAGCCTCCATGGCGCAGGCTGTCTGATGGTTCATCACTGCCTGCCGTCTGGCAAGGGTCGTCCCCGCACCCATGGTCGCCTTTGTCTGTTGCTTGCGGTCTTTGCACTCGCCAAATGAAGGGCAAGCGCCGGGCGGTCGATGGCATGGCGGGGATGCAGCCGGCCCGGAAAGACGGAAACGGTTAAAAACGAGGGTCAACGGAAAGCTGAATTAGTAAAGGGTATTGGATGGACGTCACGCTTGCGGTGTTTGTGCTGGTCTATGTGGCCATGGGGGTGGGCCACCTGCCGGGGTTCAAACTGGATAGGACGGGGGCGGCGGCGGTCGGGGCGATGGTGCTGCTGGCGCTCGGCTATATCTCGCCGCAGGCAGCCTGGAATGCGATCGACTACCGGACCATCGGCCTGCTTTTCGGTTTGATGGTGGTGTCTTCCGCTTTCGTGGTGTCCGGCTTCTATGACAAGGTGGCCCGATGGGTGGGAGAGCTGGAGGTTTCGCCGCCCCGCTTGCTGGCCATCCTGATCGCCGTGGGCGGAGGGTTGTCGGCCATCCTGACCAATGACGTGGTGGTCGTGGCCATGACGCCGGTGCTGGTGTCCATCACGCTCACGCGAGGCCTGAACCCGGTGCCTTTTCTGCTGGCCTTCTGTTTCGCCGCCAATGTGGGTTCGGCGGCGACGATCATCGGCAGTCCGCAGAACATGATCGCGGCCGAGGCGCTGGGGCTGTCGTTCAACGGCTTCATGAAGGTGTCGGCATTGCCGGCGCTGCTGGGCCTGCCGGTCATCTGGGCGACGGTCGCCCTGCTCTATCGGGGCAAGTGGCTGCGCGCGGCGCCGCCGGCCAGGGCCGGCGCGGTGGTGGAAGCGCCGATGGCGTTCGACCGGGTCGAGACATTCAAGGCGGCCGTGGTGACGCTGATCATGGTGGGGGCGTTCGTCTTCAGCAGCTGGCCGCATATGCTGATCGCCCTGGGCGGCGCAGCCGTGTTGCTGGTCAACCGGGGCATTTCTTCGAAGAACATGCTCAACCGTGTCGATGGCGATTTGTTGCTGTTGTTGATCGGCCTGTTCATCGTCAACCAGGCGGTAGCCGCCACGCATCTGCCCGAGCATCTGCTGACGGCGCTCAGTGGCGTCGGCCTGCATCTGACGGACCCGCTGTCGATGCTGGCCGTGATGTCGGTGCTGAGCAATGTGGTGGGCAATAACCCTGCCGTGATGCTGGTGGCACCCTTCATCCATGGCGCGGCCGACCCTGAAGCGCTGGGTGCGGCGATCGCGCTGGGCACGGGCTTTTCCTCGAACATGGTCATCTTCGGCAGCCTGGCTGGCATCATCGTGGCCGAGCAGGGGCAGGCCCAGGGCGTGACGATCGGTTTCATGGAGTTCATGCGAGCCGGTCTGCCGGTGGCTTTGCTGTGCCTGGCGCTGGCTGTGGGGTGGATCGTCTATCTGGGTTGATGGCTTCCGGCGCTGCCTGCGGTGCCACGAACAGAACGGACTGTATGTAAAGCCAACATGACTTATTGACATGTTTTCATGTCATCTATAAAGTAAGGTTGTCTTTACATCTGGATGTCATCATGGCTTTCACCGCACAACGTGTGCAGGCTGCCCAGGCGGGCCGCAGCTATCTCCTGCGTACCTGCGCTTTCATGGGAATCTATGTCCTGCTCAACCTGGCTGCCATCCTGGGGATATTCGATGGCGTCGTGGGCCGGCCTGCGGGTTGGGCGCTGGCCGTGGCGGTGGCTGCGCCCGTGGCCGCCCAGGTCTGGGCGACGCTGCGCCTGATGGCCGGTTGCGACGAGTATGTGCGCGCCCTCATCGCCAGAGGCTTCATCCTGGCCGCCGGCACGACCCTGGCCCTGTGGACGGCCTGGGGCTTTGGCGAAACCTATGCGGCGGCCGCGCATGCGCCGGGCTGGCTCATCTACCCCTGCTTCATGGCCTTGTTCGGGCTGATGACGCCGTTGATGCGTATGAGCCGCTGATGAAGAACCGTTTGCGAGTCTTGCGCGCCGAGGCCAACTGGACGCAGGCCGATCTGGCTGAGTACCTGGGCGTCTCGCGCCAGGCGGTCAACGCCCTGGAAACCGGCAAGCACGCGCCCTCGCTGGACCTGGCCTTCCGGATCAGCGCCGTGTTCCAGCTGGCGGTAGAGGATGTTTTCGAGAATCCGTATCTGTCGGCCGGGGATTAGATCGCGGCTCCGGCCACCTGAGCGATACGGCAGGCCTGACCCAAGCGCAAGGCATGACCCTAGGGAAACCCCGGGGTTATGCCGGCGTCGGCCCGCCTTCTAGAATACGGTCCATCTTCTATTCAGGAAGACCGGCCCGGCAAATTGCAAAGGCGCAACTGCCGTCAGGGTCATTCAGCAAGGTCCATTGGTCGACAACGGCGTCGACATTCTGCCGGTCTCTCGGCACCTCCCAATACCAATCAACGTCTACGCGACTTACGGCGTGGGCCTCTGCTCGTCCGTGTACTTCGTGCGCGGCGTAGAGCCCTGCACGCCGCTGGCGCGCAAGGGGTCTACCAACATGAGCATGAACCGCCGTCAGTTCCTCTCGTACACCGCTGCCACCGTGGCTTCCTCGACCCTGATGGGGCTGACGGGCACGCGCGCTTTTGCGGCGGGCGAGGACAAAATCAATGTCGCCGCCATCTATGACCTGTCGGGCGGCCTGGATATCTATGGCAAACCGGTCATGGATGCCTTGCGCTTTGCGGCCGAGGAGGTCAACGCGCAGGGCGGGCTGCTGGGCCGGCCGCTGAATTTCATTGCCTACGACGCCCAGTCGAACATGCAGCTCTATGCGCAGTTTGCGCAGCAGGCGGCCCTGCGCGACAAGGCGGCCGTGGTGCACGCAGGCATCACGTCGGCTTCGCGAGAGGTCGTGCGGCCGGTGCTCAATCGCTATCGCACGCTGTACTTCTACGACAACCAGTATGAAGGCGGCGTGTGCGACCGCAATTATTTCGCTGCCGGCGTGACGCCGGCGCAGACAGTGCAGAAGCTGGCGCCATATGCGGTCAAGAAGTGGGGCAAGAAGGTCTATATCGTGGCGGCCGATTACAACTACGGTCAGATCGTGTCGAACTGGGTGCGCAAGTATGCCGCCGATGCGGGCGGCCAGACGGTGGCGGTCGAATTCTTCCCGATGGATGTGACCGACTTCGGCGCGGCCATCTCGAAGATCCAGGCGGCGTCGCCGGACTTCATCTGGTCGGCCCTGGTGGGTGGTGCGCATATGTCGTTCTACCGCCAGTGGAAGGCCACCGGCATGACCGGGCAGATCCCCCTGGCTTCGACCACGTTCGCCGGTGGCAATGAGCACATCGTGCTCTCGCCCGAGGAGTGCAATGGTTTCCTGGTGTGCCAGAACTATCTGCAGGAACTGCCAGGCCAGGCCAATGTGGATTTCGTCCAACGCTTTCACGCCCGCTATGGCGCGGACTATCCCTATATCACCGAGCTGGCGATGGGCGCCTATCAGGGCTTCATGCTGTGGGTCGAGGGAGTGCGCAAGGCCGGGTCGGTCGATCGCATGAAGGTGATCGAGGCGCTGGAGTCGGGCGTGGCCATCGATGCGCCCAGCGGGCGCGTGACGCTTGATCCCGCCACCCACCATTGCACGCTGGATGTGCACATCGCCGAGGTGCGCGACCGCAAACTCAATCTGGTCGAGAGCTTTCCCCAGCAGCGTCCCAGCGATACTGCTGCGGTGTGCGATCTGATCCAGAATCCGGCCGACAACCGGCAGTACGCCATCAAATTCTGAGCGCATCATGGATCTTGCTGTTATCTATGCCATCGACATCCTGGGGGCGATCGCCATTCTGGCGCTCTTGAGCGTGGGGCTGGCGGTGGTTTTCGGGATGATGAAGATCATCAACCTGGCCCATGGCGAATTCATGATGCTGGGCGGCTATGTGGCCATTCTGGCCACCAACCAGTGGGGCGTGCCGATCTGGCTGTCCATGCTGGTGCTGGCGCCCCTGGCGGTCGGCGTGTTCGGCGTGCTGGTCGAGCATTTGCTGGTGCGCCATCTGTATGGCCGCATGATAGACACCATGCTGGCCACCTGGGGCCTGTCGCTGGCGGTCATCGGCCTGGCCACCATGGTGTTCGGCAATACCACGGTCGGCATCTCCGCGCCGCTGGGCGGGCTGTCGATCGGCGCGCGTCAGGTCAGCGGCTATGCGCTGTTTCTGATCGGGCTGGCGGTGGTGGTGATGCTGGCGCTCTGGTGTCTGCTGCGTTTTACCGACTTCGGCCTGCGGGCGCGCGCCTGCATGCAGAACGCCGCCATGGCCAATGCCCTGGGCATGAATCCCAACGGCGTCTACAAGCTGACCTTCGGCCTGGGGGCGGCGCTGTCGGGGTTGGCCGGTGCGGTGCTGGCGCCCTTGACCGGAGTCATCCCCACCATCGGTTCGGCCTATATCGCCAAGGCCTTCATTACGGTGATCAGCGGCGGCAGCGCCGTCATTGCCGGCACGGTCAGCGCCTCCAGCGTGTTCGGCGTCATCAGCCAGGGCGTGACCTTCCTGGCCACACCGGTCTATGGACAGGTGGCCCTGCTGCTGGCAGCCATCATGCTGATCCGCCTCTTGCCGCAAGGCATTACCGGTCGATTCTTCAAGCGAGCCATCTGATGCGAGTACCTGTATTTTCCCTGGCGCTCGGTGCGCTGGCAGTGGGGGCCGCGTTTGCCTTGCCGGCCATGGTCGACATGTTCAGTCTGCTGTCCATGACGGTCTACCTGATCATGGCCTTGCTGGCCCTGAGTCTGGCCTTTGTATGGGGTCATGGCGGCATCCTGTGCTTTGGCCAGGCGGCCTTCTTCGGGCTGGGCGCCTATGCCTGGGCCGTGGGCGCGTTCAACTTCGGCCCGGGGCTGCTGGCGCTGGCCCTTGCCGTGCTGGTGCCGGCGGTGTTCGCGGCCTTGCTGGGCTATTTCATGTTCTACGGCAAGATCAGCGACGTCTATCTGGGCGTGATCACGCTGGCGGTTACGCTGATCCTGTTCAACCTCATGAACTCGACCTCGGGCGACAGCTACCGTATCGGCGCGGCGCTGCTGGGTGGCTTCAATGGCATTCCGTCGATCCCGCCGCTGACGCTGCCGGGGGCCGACGAGCCGCTTATGCCGGAAGGATCGTTCACGCTGGTGGCGCTGTTGCTGGTGGCGGCCTATTTCGGTTTGCGCCTGGTGATGGCTTCGCGCTTCGGACGCGTGGTGGCTGCCGTGCGCGAAAACGAGCAGCGGGCGCTGCTGCTGGGCTACAACGCCAGCGCGTACAAGCTGGCCACCTTCACGCTGGGCGGTGCCCTGGCGGGGCTGGCCGGCATGCTGTACGCCAACTGGGGCGCCTTTGTCAGCCCGGGCGTGTTCGGCCTGGCGCAGTCGGCCCAGATCATCATCTGGGTCATCGTAGGCGGACGCGGTACCTTGATCGGGCCCATCATCGCCTGCGTGGCCCTGCAGGCCATGGTGACCGAGCTGGGTGCGCAGCAAAGCATCGACACCGGCGTAGTGCTGGGTGCGATTCTGATTCTGTTCGTGCTGTTGATCCCGCGCGGCCTGGCACCCACCTTCATGGGCCTGGCGCGGCGCCTGACGCGCGGCGCAGGCCGCACCCCCAAGGAGCAGGCATGAGCGAGATGTTGTTGGAGACCCGTGGCCTGGGGGTCAGCTTTGGCGGCGTGCATGCGGTGCGTGAGGTGGACTTCCGCCTGCTGCGCGGCGAGGTGCGCTGCCTGATCGGCCCCAATGGCGCCGGCAAGAGCACGTTCTTCAAGATGCTGTCCGGCCAGCTTCGGCCCAGCCGGGGCGAGATCCTTTATAAAGGGCGGGCCCTGCGTGGCCTGGCGACGCACGAGGTGGCGCGACTGGGGATCGGTATCAAGACCCAGGTGCCGAGCGTTTTTGAAGGCCTGAGCGTGCAGGAGAATCTGCTGCTGGCCGCCGCCCGGCGTGCCGGGGGCGAGCCGGCGGCGGTCGCCGCGCAGGTGCTGGAAGAAATCGGCCTGCAGCACGTGGCGCAGACGCCCGCCAATGCGTTGGCCCACGGGCAGCGGCAGTGGGTCGAGCTGGGCATGATCCTGGCCTCGCGCCCGGAGCTGGTGCTGCTTGATGAGCCGGCGGCCGGCATGACGCACCACGAAGTGCGCAAGACCGCTGAACTGATCGGCGCCATCAACCGTCACAGCACGGTGGTGGTGGTCGAGCATGACATGGCCTTTATACGCCTGATCGCCGGGCGCATCACCGTCTTCAATCAGGGCGAGGTGCTGGCCGAAGGCAGTTTCGATGACATCATGGCCCATGCCGAAGTGCGCGCGGCCTATCTGGGCAAGCAAGGAGAGGCGCATGTTCAAGGCGCATGAGCTGAAGGCCGGCTACGGCCGCATCCCCGTGTTGCACGGCCTGGGCTTCGAGATCGGCGCAGGCGAGTTCACCGGCGTGCTGGGCCGCAATGGCATGGGCAAGACCACCTTGCTGCGCGCCATCATGGGCGAAGTGCCGCTGACCGGCGGCACCTTGACGATGGACGGCTGCCCGGTCGGCACGCTGGCGCCGCATGCGCGCGCCCGTCGTGGCCTGGGCTTCGTGCCGCAGGGCCGGCAGATTTTCCCGGCCCTGAGCGTGGCCGAGAACCTGCGCATGGGCTGCGTCAAGAACCTGGGTCAGGCCGAGGCCAAGATCGCTTCGGTGCTGACCGTGTTTCCGCGGCTGCAGCGCCTGCTGGATCGACCGGGCGGCAGCCTGTCCGGTGGCGAGCAACAGTTGCTGGCGCTGGCGCGCTGCCTCTGCGGCGACCCCAAGCTGATGCTGCTTGATGAGCCGACCGAAGGCATCCAGCCTTCCATCTGCGATGAGATCGTCGAGGCCCTGCAGCATCTGCGAGCCGCCCATGGCATCGCCATCCTGCTGGTCGAGCAGGACATTGATTTTCTGTGTGCGCTGTCCGACCGGATTCTGGTGCTGGAGAAAGGCGCGCTGATCGCCGATGTCCCGACTGCGTCCACCACCCCGCAAGAGATCGCCCGGCGTTACGGCGGTCTGCAATCCTGATACGGAATTCCAGATGTCCCTTCCCCGTCCCACCCTGCAAGCGTTGGAGCAGGCGGCTCGCCGCATCGGCCTGAACCTGGATGACGCCACGCTGCGCGCCTATGACCAGATCCTGCAGGCGACTTTCGCCGACTACGACCAGGTCGATGCCCTGATCGACCAGCCGCCGGTGGTGCGCTACCCGCGCACCCCGGGCGTGCAGCCGGAAGACAACCCGCTTGGCGCCTGGTATGTGCGCAGCGAGATCGACGGCCGCCCGGACGGGCCGCTGGCCGGTAAGCGCGTGGTCCTCAAGGACAACATCTGCCTGGCCGGCGTGCCCATGATGAACGGGGCGGCCACGCTGCGCGGCTACGTGCCCGACCAGGATGCCACCGTGGTCACACGCATCCTGGATGCCGGTGGCCGCATCGTGGGCAAGGCCCATTGCGAGTATTTCTGCGTCTCCGGCAGCAGCCATACCAGCGCCGCCGGCGTGGTGCGCAACCCGCGCAATCCCGATCACTCGGCCGGCGGCTCCTCGTCGGGCGTGGCTGCGCTGGTGGGCGCGGGCGAGGCCGATATGGCCATCGGCACCGATCAGGGCGGTTCGGTGCGCATTCCCGCCGCCTACTCCGGCATCTATGGCATGAAGCCCACGCATGGCCTGGTGCCCTACTCCGGCATCATGCCGATTGAAATGACGCTCGATCACGCCGGCCCCATGACGGCCAACGTGGCCGACAACGCCCTGCTGCTCGACGTGATCGCAGGCAGCGACGGGCTGGACCCGCGCCAGCAGCAGCTGCCGCCGGCACGGCCCTCCTACCAGGCCGCGCTGGGCCTGCCGGCCAAGGGCCTGCGCATCGGGGTCGTCAGCGAGGGCTTTGGCTGGCACAACAGCGATCCGGTGGTCGATGAGGCGGTGCGCGAGGCCGCGCGCCGCCTGGCCGGGCTGGGCACCGAGGTGGTGGAACTGTCCATCGCGCTGCATCGCCAGGGCCATGCTATCTGGACGCCGATCGCTGTGGAAGGCACCACGCAGCAGATGAAGGGGTATAACTACGGAACGAACTGGAAGGGGCTATATGTGACCGGCCTGATGCAGGCGCAGCGCCATTGGCGCGACCACGCCGACGAGTTCCCGCATGACGTCAAGACCTGCCTGCTGGCCGGCGAGTATTTCCATGCGCGTTACGGCGGGCAGTACTACGGCAAGGCCCAGAACCTTGCGCGCCGTCTGCGCCAGGCCTATGACCAGGCGCTGGCCGGGGTGGATCTGCTGCTGATGCCGACGGTCCCCATGCGCGCCCCGCGCCTGATCGGCGGCGCTGCCGAGCCGGGTGTGTTCGTGACCCGTGCGCTCGAGATGAATGCCAATACCGCGCCCTTTGACGTCACCGGCCATCCGGCCATGTCGGTGCCTTGCGCGCTGCGTGACGGCCTGCCGGTCGGCATGATGCTGGTGGGCCGTTACTTCGACGAGTCCACCATCTATCGCGCGGCCCACGCCTTTGAACAATCGTTCGACTGGACGGCCCTGTGATGACGCGCGACGGTTATCGGGTCGGCCTGCTGTTCTCGCATGAGAGCCTCACCGCCGCCACCGAGATCACCCAGGAAAACGCCACGCTGATGGCGATTGACGAGGTCAATGACGCCGGCGGCATCGACGGGGTCCCGCTGGTGCCGGTGAGCGCGCGCCTGGGTGCCCAACCGCCCGACTACCGTCAGGCGGCCGAGTGGCTGTGCGACAGCCAGCGGGTGCCGCTGATCTTTGGCACCCATATGTCCAGCACCCGCAAGGCCGTGCTGCCGGTGGTCGAGAGCCGTCGCGCCCTGTTGTGCTATGCGACCCTCTACGAAGGGTTCGAGTACTCGCCCAACTGCTTTTATGCCGGCTCGGTGCCCAACCAGAACTCGGTGCAGCTGGCCAGCTATGTGATCCGTCATTTCGGCAACCGGGTGCTGTTCATCGGTGGCCAGTATGTCTATCCGCGCGAATCCAACCGCATCATGCGCGAGCTCTACGAGCAGGCCGGCGGCGAGGTGGTCGACGAGGTCTATCTGCCGCTCAATGCGCCGCAGCAGGATCTGCGGGACGTGCTCGCGCGCGCCGTGGCGCTGCGCCCGGATGCCATCTACTCGACCATGGTGGGGCGCGACATCGTCAAGCTCTATCGCGCCTATCGCGAGCTGGGTCTGGACCCGGCGCGCATGCCCATCGTCAGTCTGGCGACCAACGAAACCGACGTGGCGGCGCTGAGCGCCGAGCAGGCCGAAGGCCATATCACGGCCGCGCCTTATTTCGCCAGCCTGGACAGCGGCACCAGCCGACGTTTTTCCCGCGCCTATCATGCCCGCTTCGGCGAGGACAGCCCGATCACTGCCGGCGCGGAGGCCGCCTATTTCCAGGTGCATCTGGTGGCCGAGGCCGCCCGGCGTGCCGGCACACTGGGCCTGCCGGAGCTGGTCGGCGCGCTGGCCGGCGCCAGTTTCGAAGCGCCGCAGGGCCTGGTGACGGTCGATGGCAGCACGCAGCACACCTCGCTCTGGCCGCGCATCGCGCGCATCAATGCGCGCCGCGAGTTCGAGGTGATCTACGCCGCCGGCGCCGCCGTGCGGCCCGTGCCGTATCTGGTGGATCACGCGCTGGATCCCCAGGCGCTGGTGTTGCCGTGACTGCGCCCGGCCAACGGCGGCCCGCCCGCAGCACGACCGCCCTGCGCGAGCTCAACAGCCTGCGGGTGTTGTTGTTGCATCCGCAGGATGCCGAGTCGCGCCTGCTGATGTCGCACCTGCGGCGCATCGGCTGCGCGCCGACCCAGCAATGGCCCCTGCCTGCACGGCTGGATACCGAAGCCGACGTGGTGGTGCTCCCGATCGAGGAAGATCAGCGCGACGCCATCCTGCGCCTGGCCGACAGCCTGACCGAACTGAGCCCGCCGCTCATCGGCATCGTCGAGTACGAAAACCCCGCCACCCTGCAGCTGGTGCTGCAAAGCGGCTGCACCGGCGTGATCGAGCGTCCGGTACGGCCCTTCGGCCTGTTGACCCAGTTGCTGCTCACCCGTACGGCCTGGCGCCAGCAGGCGGCCTCGCTGGCCCAGGTGCGCAAGCTGGAGGGCCGCTATGCCGCGGTCAGCAAAGTGGCCACCGCCAAGGCCCTGCTGATTGCCCGCGAGGGCATCACCGAACACGAGGCGCATCGCCAGATCCAGGGCCGTGCCATGACGACGCGTTCCTCGCTTGAGGACACGGCGCAAACCATCATCAACGAACTCTCCTGATCCCATGTCTTCTTTTGCTTTCCAGACCGTTCCCCATCTCGTTGTCGAACCCGGGCTGGCCCGCCGCCTCGGCGAGCTGCTGCGCGAGCGCCATGCCGGTCGCCGCGCCGTGCTGGTCACCGATGGTTTTCTGCACCGCAGCGGTGTGCTCCAGCCGGCGCTGGACAGCCTGGCCGCGCATGGCTGGCAGACGCTGGTCATCGATGATGTGGTGGCCGATCCGCCCGAGGCCGTAGTCGAGGCGGCCGCGCAGCGTGCCCGTGCCTTTGCCGCCGACCTGGTGATCGGCTTCGGCGGCGGTTCGTCCATGGACGTGGCCAAGCTGGTGGCGGTGCTGTGCCAGGACGAGCAGGCGCTGTCGGCCATGTACGGCGTCAATCAGGTGCGCGTGGCGCGTCTGCCGCTGATCCAGGTGCCGACCACGGCGGGCACCGGATCGGAGGTCACGCCGATCTCCATCGTGACCACGGGCGCAACCACCAAGAGCGGCGTGGTCGCGCCCCAGCTCTATGCCGATGCCGCCTATCTGGATGCGGAGCTGACGGTCGGACTGCCTGCGGCGGCGACGGCTGCCACCGGGATCGACGCCATGGTCCATGCCATCGAGGCCTATACCAGCAAGCGCCTGAAGAATCCGCTGTCGGATCATCTGGCGGTGCTGGCTCTGCGGCTGCTCAGCGCGAATCTGCTGACCGCCTGCCGTGACGGCGCGAATCTGCAGGCGCGTTCGGACATGTTGCTGGGCGCCATGCTGGCTGGCCAGGCCTTTGCCAATGCCCCGGTGGGCGGCGTGCATGCGCTGGCCTATCCGGTGGGCGGCATCTTCCATGTGCCGCATGGCCTGTCCAATGCCCTGGTGCTGCCTGCCGTGCTGCGCTTTAACGCCCAGGCCGCCGCGCCGCTGTATGCCGAACTGGGCCAGGCCGTGGGTCTGCCGGCCAGCGCCGATGCCGACAGCGGCGCGGCCGCCTTCATCGCGTTTCTGGAGGACTTGATCCGCCAGGCGCAGCTGCCGCAAGGCCTGCGGGCGGTGGGCATCGGCCAGGAAGATCTGCCGGCCTTGGCGCGCTCGGCCATGCAGCAGCAACGCCTGCTGATGAACAACCCCTTGCCGATCGACGAGGTCCAGGCCCTGGCGATCTATCAGGCTGCCTACTGAGCGTAGGAGGCAGGCGGGCCGTCCAGGGCCTGAAGCACCTCGATTGAGGTGGTGGTGTGGCCGAAGTGATGCTGCCACAGGCGCACGCCCAGCTGGCCCGAGCGGTCCAGCGAAGAGCCGACGGTGAGGTCGCGCAGCAGCGTGGGCATGAGGCCGGCATCGAACAGCGCAAAGCCGGCAGCCAGAACACAGGTGTCGGCCTGGATGCCGCATACCAGCACGCGCTGGGGAGCCTGGTCCTTGAGGTACTCGATCAGGGACGGGGGCGGCGCGTAGCCATGCTTGATGAACACGCGTGCAGCCTGGACCAGGCTGTGGTCGTCGGTCGCCGGCGTCCAGCCCAGCTGGCGGGCAAAGGGCGTGACGCGTTCATCGTGTTGCTCGACGGTGGCCACGGCGGGGATCCGGCTGGCCAGGGTTTCGATGCCGCGCAATAGCCAGTGTGGCGGCGAGAAGGTGGGTTGCACATCAATGATCAGCAGGATCTGGCGCATGTCGGACCTCGATCGGGATGCCGGGTGCGGCGGGCTCAGGCCTTCAGGGCCTGGGTCTGTGCGGCGAAGCGTTGCAGCGCGTCGCCTTCGAAACGGAAGTATTGCTTGTCCTCGATGAGCGCTGCTCCCAACGACTGATAGAACGTCCCGGCCCGCGGATTGGATCGTTCGGCCGTCCAGTCCAGCCGTGAGCATCCTTGCGCCAGGGCCGCCTCGGCGATGAAGCGCATCAGGGCCCGGCCGGCGCCCAGGCCGCGCGCCCGGTGCGAGACGAACAGTTCCTTCATGTAGGCCTGGCCGGTGCGCCGGGGGCCGGGATGCATCAAGGTGAAGCTGGCGAACCCCACCAGGGTGTCCGCTTGGCGTGCGGCGATGATGCGCATGCCGGAGTCCGGCGACAGCACGCGTTCGCGCAGATAGAGCAGCATCTCCCGGGGGCTGACGCAGCCCGCGCCGAAATAGTATTCCTCCATTTCAACGAACAGGCTGGTGAGGGCCTGGGCGTGCGCGATGCTGCATCGTTCGATCTTCATGGCTTGGGACGGTTCCTGTTCGAGGTGGAGGCATGGCGCCGGACAGCAGCCAGGCCGCTGCCGGCGTGATATGCCATTTTGGCATTTCGCCATGCCATTAATTCGCTGGTTCCCGCGCGATCGCTTCACTAGAGTACGCCCCATCCAACACGGGGTACCCCATGCAATCGATTCGTCACCTGCCCCAGCTCGACGGTGAGCTGGGTTGGTTCGAGACCGCGCCCAACCGAGACCGGGTGCTGGGCGCGCCGCTGAAGTCTTCGCAGCGCTTTGATGTCGTCATCATCGGCGCCGGTTTCACTGGCCTGGCGGTGGCGCACCGTCTGGCCGAGCTGGAGCCCGGCGTGACGATCGCGGTGGTCGACGCCTTGAAGGTCGGCCAGGGCACGTCGGGGCGCAATGCCGGATTCATCATCGACCTGCCGCACAACCTGGATGCGGGCGCGCCCGATGTGGCCTACAACCAGGCGCTCTACCGGCTCAACTGCTTTGCCATCGAACGGCTGCGGCACATGCGCGATCAGTTCGCCATCGATTGCCTGTGGCATGACGCGGGCAAGTACATGACCGCCCATGAAACTGCCAACCTGGGTGGCCTGACGGCGTTCACCGCCATCCTGGATGCCTGCGGCTTCGCCTATGAGTCCCTGGCCGGCGAGGCGCTGGCGCGGCGTCTGGGCACCGCCTATTACCAGCAGGCGGTGTATACGCCGGGCAATGTGCTGATGAACCCGTCGGCGCTGGTGCGCGGCGTGGCGGCAGGTCTGTCGGGCAAGGCGACGCTGTTCGAGGACAGCCCGGTGGTGGCGGTGGAGTCGTCGTCGCGCGGGCATCGGATCCGGACGGTGGGCGGCGAGCTGCATGCCGAGCGGCTGGTGCACGCGACCAATTCGTTTGCCGAGGAGTTCGGGGTGGTCAGGCAGCGGCTGGCGCCGGTATTTACCTATGGCAGCCTGACCGATCCTTTGACGGAAGCCCAGTATGAGTCCTGTTTTTCCGGGGTGCGGCCCTGGGGGTTGACCTCGGCGCACCCTGCGGGAACCACCGTGCGCCTGACGCCGGACCGGCGCATCCTGATACGCAACACCCTGGATTTCAATCCGTCTCTGGGCAGCCACGCCAGCCAGCGCGCCGAGGCCTGGCGCCAGCATCGCCGTTCGTTCGAGGCGCGTTTCCCGAGCCTGGCTTCGGTAGCGTTCCGGCATACCTGGGGCGGCATGTTGTGCATGACGCGCAACCACGAGTCGGTGTTCCAGCGCGTGGATGCGCGCACCTATGTGGTGAGCGGCTGCAATGGCGTGGGCGTGGCCAAGGGCAGTTACCTGGGCTATTACCTGGCCGACCTGATGGCGGGCCACGACAGCGAGACCCTGCAGTTCATCCGGCAGCACAACCAGGCGGCCTGGATCCCGCCCGACCCCCTGCGCGCCCTGGCAGCGCGCTGGCGTCTGCGCCGCGAGTCGGCCCAGGCCGGCGGCGACATCTAGGCGCCTGGCCGGCGCATCGTCAAAACAAAAAAGGAGGCAACCATGACACAACGCAGCAGTTCTCTCGAAGAAGCGCCCCTCAACGGCTTTCATAAGCGGCTGGCCCTGTACTCGGCCGGCGGCCCCTTCCTGGATGGCTATGTGCTGTCCATCATCGGCATCGCGCTCATTCAGGCCACGCCGGCCTTGCAGCTGTCCAGTCTGTGGCAGGGCCTGATCGCGGCCTCGGCGCTGATCGGCATTTTCTTCGGCGGCTTTCTGGGCGGCTGGTTCACCGATCTGTATGGCCGCAAGGTGCTCTACACCCTGGACCTGGTGGCCATCATCGGGTTCTCGGCCGCGCAATTCTGGGTGGACTCGGCCTGGATGCTGTTCGTGTGGCGTCTGTTGATCGGCGTGGCGGTGGGGGCGGACTATCCGATAGCCACGTCCCTGCTGACCGAGTTCCTGCCGCGCAAGTACCGGGGCCCGCTGGTCGGCGGTCTGATCATGATGTGGTTCGTCGGCGCGGCGGCCGCCTACATCGTGGGCGAGCTGCTGATCGGCACCGGTCCGCACGCCTGGCGCTGGATGCTGGCCAGTGCGGTGGTGCCGGGGGTGCTGTTCCTGTTCCTGCGCTATGGTTCGCCCGAGTCGCCGCGCTGGCTGCTCAGCAAGGGCCGCAAGGCCGAGGCCGATGCGGTCATCAAACGGGTTTACGGGCCGCAGTATTCGCTCAAGGACCTGCCCGAACAGCAGGCCGAGCGCTCGGTGTCGGTCGGCCAGCTGTTTCATTCCGGTTACGGCAGGCGCATGTGGTTCATCACCATCTTCTGGACCTGCTCGATCGTGCCCTTGTTTGCGGTCTATGCGTTCGCGCCCAAGATCCTGGAAGCCTTGAAACTCACCGGCCCGCTGGAGAACTTCGGCTCGGCCGCCATCACGGTGCTGTTCTTCGTGGGTTGCGTGGTTGCGATGTGGCTGGTCAACCCGATGGGCCGGCGAAATCTGCTGATCCACAGTTTTCTGTGGTCGGGCGTGGCCCTGTTGCTGCTGGGCCTGTTCCCGCAGGCGTCCTCGACCGTGACGTTCGTGTTCTTCAGCGCCTATGCCTTGTTCATCGGCGGTACGCAGATCCTGCAGTTCGTCTACCCCAACGAGTTGTTTCCCACCGAGATCCGCGCCTCGGCCGTCGGCCTGGCCTCGTCGCTCAGCCGTATCGGCGCGGCCGTTGGCACGTATCTGGTGCCGATCTCGCTCGACAGCCTGGGGATCGCCAACACCATGTATATCGCGGCGGCGATCACCCTGGTCGGTGCGCTGGCCTCCTGGCGGCTGGCCCCGGAAACCGGCGCCATGGACCTGGGCGAAGCTGCTAAAGTCGGAACGTGATTCCCGCGCGCGGGGGCATCGTGCCCCCCGCCGCGTCTTCGGTTCCGGATACTGTGAAGCTGTTCAATCGTTTGCCTCCCATTCATGCGCTGGCCGTCTTTCACGCGGTGGCCCGCCTGGGCAGCTTCACCCTGGCCGCGCAACAGCTGCACGTGACCCAGAGCGCCGTCAGCAAGCAGATCCGCAGCCTCGAAGAGCAGCTGGGCATGGCGCTGTTTCGCCGCAAGAGCCGGGGCGTGGCCCTGACCGCACAGGGAGAGCTGCTGGTGGCCAGCGCCGAACGGGTGCTCGAAGATCTGCAGCACACCATCCAGCAAGCCCGCAGCCTGGGGCGAGATGCGGTGGTGCGCATCGTCTGCACCGAGGCGGTGGCGCATTACTGGCTCGCGCCGCGTCTGTCGCAGCTGGCGGCGTTTCAGCCCGGCCTGAAGGTCAATGTCTTCACGACCAATGACATCGATCTCCTCGACATGGACGACTATGATTTCGGCATTCTGTATGGCGACGGGCGGTGGCCGCAGCTGTACAGCCATGAACTGTTCGCCGAAGTGGTCTATCCGGTCTGCCATGTCGATTATCCGGTCGACGAGATCCACACGCCGGCCGATCTGTTGCGCCACCGGCTCATCCAGCTCAATCCGGAGATCTGGAAGTGGGCGACCTGGAAGGATTGGCTGAGCCATTTCGGGGTCGCCTACCAGCCCGGCGAAGAACTGATTTCCTATAACCAGGCCACGCTCGCCATTGCGGCCGCGCTCAACAAGCAGGGTATCGCCCTGGGGTGGGAGTTCATGCTGGGCGATCTCTTGCGCAACGGCCTGATACGCAAGGCGGCTGATTTCAAGCTGGTCTCGGGTCGCAGCGATTATCTGGTCTATCGCCAGGATGAGCCGTTGTCGCCGCCGGCGGCCTTGTTCCGGGATTGGCTGCTGGCCGGGCAAGCGCGCGCGGCGGCTTCGCGCGAGGGCTAGGCGCGGTGCGCCTCAGCCGAATTTGCGCCGGGCGTCCAGCGCCAGGCCGGTGCCGATGCTGCCGAACAGGTCGCCCTCGACGCTGCGCGCCTCGGGCAGCAGCGCCGAGATCCGCTCGCGCAGACAGGGTACGCGGCTGGAGCCGCCGGTAAAGAACAGGGTATCGACGCGGCTGACGCCGGCCTGTTGAAGCAGCTTGGCCACGGTGGCCTGGATGCGTTCGATCAGGCCGTCCATGGCGAGGTCGAAGGCGGGTCGTTCTATGCCGGCCGCCAGGCCGGGGGCGATGCGCGACAGGTCGATACAGGTCGCCGGCGCTTCGGACAGGGCGATCTTGGCCTGCTCGACCTGGATGGCGACCCAGTGGCCCTCGCGGTTCTTGATCAGTTTCATCAGGTGGCCGATCTTGTCGCGCTCCAGCGCCTGGGCCTGGATGAAGGCGAAGGTCTCGGCCGCCTTGCGCGTGTAGGCCTGGTTGATGGTGTGCCAGCATGCCAGGTTGGTGTATTGCGTGGAGGGCACGTCCTTGCCGGTCTTCAATTGGCCGCCCAGACCGAACAGCGGCATCACGTGCGCCAGGCTCAGTTGCTTGTCGAAGTCGGTGCCGCCGATGTGCACGCCGCCGTGCGCCAGAATGTCGTCGCGGCGGTCGTCCCGCAGGGCGCGTTGCGGCCCCAGCCGGATCAGCGAGAAGTCGGAAGTGCCGCCGCCGATATCGATCACCAGCACCAGTTCCTCGCGCTCGATCTGCGACTCGTAGTCAAAGGCCGCCGCCATCGGCTCGTACTGGAAGTCGATCTCGCGCAGGCCGACGGCGCGCGCAATCTCGCCCAGGGTATCCTGGGCCAGCTGGTCGGCCTTGGGGTCATCGTCGACAAAAAATACCGGGCGGCCCAGCACCGCCGCCTCGAATCCGCATCCGGCGGCGTGTTCGGCGCGCGCCTTGAGTTCGCCGATGAAGCGCGTGAGCAGCGTCTTGAAGGGCAAGGCGCGGCCGGCCACCTCGGTGTGGCCTTCCATGAGCGAGCTGCCCAGCAGGCTTTTCATGGAGCGCATCAGGCGTCCGTCATAGCCCGCCACATAGTCGGCGATGGCGGCGCGGCCAAAGCTGACTTCGTTGTCTTCGTCGTGAAAGAAGATGGCCGACGGCAGGGTCGGCTTGCCGTCTTCCAGGGTGAGCAGGACGTCCTGTCCCGGGCGCATCCAGCCCACGGTGGAGTTGGAGGTGCCGAAGTCGATGCCGCAGGCAGTCATGGCGAACCAGGGAAAAAATGGCGCACCAGTGTAGCGCAGCCCGATGACACGGCGGCCCTGCTGCCGCCGTGCGGACCCCGGGGCGCCTAGCGCGGTACGGCGAGGAAGTCGCGCGGCGTGGTGGTGAGGAACTCGAAGCCGTCTTCGGTGATGAGCAGCGTATCCGAGTGCTGCAAACCGCCCCACTCCGGCACCCGGATGTTGGGTTCGAAGGTGATCAGCATGCCGGGCTCCAGCACTTCGGTCGAACGGGAATCCAGCGACGGATGTTCGTGCGCGCCCAGGCCCAGGCCATGCCCGATGCGTCCGGGCACGTACCGCTCCAGCCCGAGACGGATGTATTCCTGTCGGGCCAGTTGGTAGAGTTGCGCGCCGGTCACGCCCGGGCTGATATGCGGCTGCACCTTGGCGCGGATCTCCAGGATGGCGTCATAGGCGGCCTGCCGTTCGGCCGGCAGCGTGCCGACGGCGACCGAGCGCTCGTTCTCGGCGTGGACGCCGTTGCAGTTGGCCCAGATGAGGATCATCGCGATCTCGCCGGGTTGCGGCACGCGCAGCGACGGGTTGTCGGTGTTGATCAGCACGCGCTCGCCGGTCAGGCACCAGCACCACAGACCGTTGTGCACGCCGCCTTCCAGACTGCCGAAGTCGCACACCTCGATGTCCGGATACTGCTCCAGCCAGACGCGGTTCATCTCGTTTTGCGCCGCCACGGCCACACCGCGTTCGCTGGCCCCGCCGGCCAGGGCGCGGATGGCCGCGTCCATGCCGGCGTCGGCCAGGTGGGCTGCGATGCGGGCGTCGCGGATCTGCTGCGCATCCTTGACGAGTCGGGCATGCTGGACGATGTCGCTGACATCCTTCAGGCGCGCGTTGGGGAACCGTGCCTGGAAGGTCGCCAGCAGGTTGGCGGGCAGCCAGTCGCCCTCAAAGCCGATGGTGGCCTCGGCTACCCCCTTTTCCTTGAGGATTTCCTGCAGCGCGTCCAGCCAGTTCGGGCCCATGGTGACCTTGGTGGACCAGGCGCCATACAGGCGGATGTCCTCGACCCAGGCCGAGGCGCGCGCGTGGTCATCGCGCAGGGCGTGCACCAGGATGCAGGAGGCCCCCTCGGCGGGGACCACGGCGATCACCGGGTGGCTGTAGATGATGGGGTTGAAGCCGGAGAGAAAGAAGCTGTTCTCCGGCTTCATGGAAATAAGCACATCCACGCCGGCCTGGGCGAGCCGGGCCTGGATGGTACGCACGCGCGGCGGCACGGTGCAGGGCGAAAGAGATGTCATGGCGGGGTCCTGAGTAAAGAGAGGCTGGCGTCACTGGACGGAAATGCCGGCGCGGGTGAGGAGGTTTTGCCAGTCCTGGATTTCCTGGTCGACGAAGCGCTGGGCATCGGCCGGCGAGGTGCCTGCGGTGTCGATGCCGATGGCATTCAGGCGCGTCTTGACCGCGTCGTCACCGATGGCCTCGTTGATGGCCTGGCTGAGCTTTTGCGTGATGTCGGCCGGCGTGCCGCTGGGCACCGAGAAGGCGAACCAGTTCGAGCCGATCATGTCGGGCACGCCTGCCTCGGGGGCGCTGGGCACGTCGGGCAGCACGGCGCTGCGCTGTGCGCTGGTGACCATCAGCGCCTTGAGCTTGCCGGTCTTGATGAACTCCAGCGTCGAGGCGATGGCGGGAAAGGCCATCTGCACTTCATTGGCCATCAGCGCCTGGATGGCCGAGCTGCCGCCTTTGTAGGGGATGTGCATAAGCCGCGTGCCGGTCAGCGACTGGAACCACTCGCCGGCCAGATGCGTCGAGGAGCCGCTGCCGGCCGAGCCGTAATTCAGGGTGCCGGGCTTGGCGCGGGTATCGGCGACGAATTGCGCCACCGAGGTGTATTGCGAGTCGGCCGGGGTGACCATCACGAAGGGCGATTTCGCCGCGATGCTCAGGTGCGTGAAATCCTTCTTCGGATCGAAGGGCAGTTTGGGCAGGACTGCGCCGGCCATCGAGAAACCGGTTTCGGTGGCCAGCAGCGTGTAGCCGTCGGGCGCCGAACGGGCAACGAAGTTCCAGCCGATCACGCCGCTGGCGCCGGGCCGGTTTTCCACGATGACGGACTGGCCGAGCGACTGGGCCAGTTTCTGGCCCACGGTGCGCGCCACGATGTCGGCCGTGCCGCCCGGGGCGTAGGGCACGACCAGGCGGATTGCGCGGTTGGGGTAGTCGGCGGTTTGCGCAAGGGCGTTGCCGCCGCTCAGGGCCAGGGCCGCCAGGGCGGCCGGGATCAAGGTTTTCATGGTTGTCTCCCCCTTGTCTGTCTCGGGATTGGGCGAAAAATGATAGCGCTCAGGCGTGGCCGGACAAAGGCGTTCCGTGATCCAGGAAGGCCTCGATGCGTGCTCGCCAGGGCGCCAGATCCAGGCGCTGGGCTGCAATCCAGGCCGGGTTGTAATAGGTCGACTCGTAGCGGTCGCCGCTGTCGCAGATGACCGACACCAGCGCGCCGCCCTCGCCCTGCTGCATCATCTGGTCGGCAATGACGAGCAGGCCGAAGAAATTCGTGCCCGTGGAGCCGCCGACACGACGGAACAGGCGGTCGGACAGCACATGGGCGGCGGCGATGGACGCGGCGTCCGGGATGCGCAGCATGTGGTCGATCACATGGGGCATGAAAGAGGGCTCCACGCGCGGGCGGCCAATGCCTTCGATGCGGCTGCCGGCTGCCGTCACGCTGCGGTTGCCCTGCGCCCAGGCGTCATAGAACGCGGAATTCTCGACGTCGACCACGCACAGGCGCGTCGCGAGGTTGCGGTAGCGGATGTAGCGGCCGATGGTGGCCGAGGTGCCGCCGGTGCCGGCACTCATCACGACCCAGGCAGGCACCTGGTGGTCCTCATACTGCAGCTGCTCGAAGATGCTCTGCGCGATGTTGTTGTTGCCGCGCCAGTCGGTGGCGCGTTCGGCGTTGGTGAACTGATCCAGGTAGTGCCCGCCTGCCTCGTCGGCCAGGCGCTGCGCCACGGCATAGACTTCGCCGGCATGGTCCACGAAATGGCAGCGCCCGCCGAAGCGCTCGATCGCAGCGATCTTCTGGCCGCTGGTCGAGCGCGGCATGACCGCGATGAAGGGCAGTTGCAGCAGGTGTGCGAAGTAGGCTTCGGAGACCGCCGTCGATCCCGAGGAGGCCTCGACCAGGGTCGTGCCGGGGCCGATGTGGCCATTGCAGATGCCGTACAGAAACAGCGAGCGGGCCAGGCGATGCTTGAGGCTGCCGGTGGGATGGGTGCTTTCATCCTTGAGGTAGACGCTGATGCCTTTCAGGCCGGGCAGCATGGGCTTGACCAGATGGGTGTCGGCCGAGCGGCGGGCATCGCCCTGCAGCAACTCCAGGGCCTGGCGCACCCAGGCGCGATCCTTGCAGGCGGCAGCGGGCAGCGCGGGAAAGTTCATCATGCCGGGACTCCGGTATACAGCGTGGCGTCGATTTCGACCTGGGCGTCCATGGGCAGGGCCGAGACGGCGAAGGTGGTGCGCGCCGGATAGGGCGCCGTGAAGAAGGCGGCATAGGCGGCGTTGAGCTCGGCCAGGCGCGACAGGTCGCGCAGCAGCACCGTGGTCTTGACCGTACGGCTCAGATCGCTGCCGGCGGCCCGGGCCAGGGTCGCGAGGTTGCGCAGGCACTGCTGCAACTGTTCGACCGGGTCTTGGGAGACGAGGCGGCCCGTGGCCGGGTCGATGGGCAGTTGCCCGGAAATGAAGAGCAGATCCGGGGTCTGGATCGCGTGCGAGTAGGGGCCTTTGGACGGCGCGCCGGGCGGCGCGATGGCCGTCAGGCCGGAGGGGGCTGCAGTCATGGGATGAAAAGCAATAAGGTGAAGAGAAAGTGCCCGGCCCGGGGCGGCCCCGGGCCGGTATTCATTGGGCGCCGAGGTCGGGGGCGCGTGCCACTACCGCCTTCCAGCGGGCATCGTCGCGAGCGATGGTCTGGCCCAGTGTGTCGTGGTCGCCGCAACGGGCCGTGGCTTCCAGCTCGGCCAGGAAGCGGCCGGTGTCGGCGGTCCGGCAGATATTGGCAATGGCCTGGCCGAGTTGCGCCAGCAGTTCGGGCGAGGTGGCGCGCGGGGCCATGACCCCGACCCAGATCGGCACGTCCAGCGCCGCGTCGCCCGTGGTCTGTGCGACGGTGAGCGTGCCGTCGGCCGTTTTCGAGAAGGTCGCCAACAGCCGCAGCTTGCCGGTGCGCACCATCGGGGCCAGCGAGGCCGTACTGGTGAAGATGGCGTTGACCTGATCGCCCAGCAGGTCGACCAGCGCGGGGCCGGCGCCGCGATAGGGGATATGCAGCAGACGGGCGCCGGTTTTCTGGCTCAGCAGCTCCGCCGCCAGATTGGATACCGTGCCGTGGCCGGTCGAGGCATAGGACAGCGTGCCCGGCTCGCGCCTGGCCGCATCGAGCAGGTCCTGCAGAGTCTGGATGGGGCTGTCGGCCTTCACGCCGATGGCCATCGGCGTGTCGGCGATCAGCGCCACCGGGGCGAGGTCGCGTTCGACGTTGTAGGGCAGCTTCTTCAGGATGTGCGGCGCGATGGTGATTGCGCCGCCGGTGGCCAGCAGCAAGGTGCGGCCGTCGCCCTTGGCGCGGGCCACCTCGCTGGTGGCGATGACTCCGCCGGCGCCGCCATCGTTCTTGACGACCACGGGCGTGCCCAGTTCGGTGGCAAGGTGCTTGGCGAAGAAGCGGCCCATCGCGTCCTGCGAGCCGCCCGGCGGGAACGGCACGATCAGCGTGATGGGCTCGGCCGCCTGCACGTTCAGGGTGGCGCCGGCCAGGGCGAGGCAGGCAATGGCCCGGATGCTGCGAATGAAGCGACGCATGTTGCGAAGTCCTTTTCTATCCCTTGGGGGTCTGACGAGTTTTCTTGTTGTGTGGGCTCAGAGTGCGGCGGCCAGTGCGGCGGGCTGCCCGGCGTCATGCGCGGACGGCGTGCCATGGGAAGCCCTGATTTCGTCGCGGATGGCGTGCAGCGTCTGCGGCTTGAAGCCGGCGCGGATGGTGCAGCTGGGCGCGAAGATGATGTCGCCGCGGCCACCCACGGCGGCGTGGTTGCTGCGGATCTGCTGGCGGATGGCCGGCACGTCGTTGGCGGTCACGGAGCGGCGATCGATGCCGCCCAGGATGCATTTGCCGGAGGTCAGCATGCCGCTGAGCGCGCTCGGGAAGGTTTCCGAGTCATGCCAGTTGATGGCATCCACCGGATAGTCCTGCAGCTCGCGAAAGCGGATGTTCTCGCCGTGGATATGCAGCACGTTGAAGCGGCCGTCGCGTGCGCCGGCCAGCGCCTCGATGTCGTAGGGCGCGACATACTCGCTGAAGTCGTCGTAGCTGAGGAGGTGGCGGCCGGTGTCCTGATGGGCGAAGAACACGCCGTCGGCGCCGGCGGCGATGGCGCTCTGGGCATAGCGCGCCACCGTGCGCGAAATGCGTTGCAGCGCGGCGTGGATGCCCTGGGTGTTGCGCTTTTCGGCGATCTGGCCGTGGATGCGGCCGTGGCTGAGCTTGGCGGCGATGGTCATTGGGCTGAACAGCGTGAACACCAGCGGCACGTCCGGCAGCGCGCGGCGTACCTGCGTCATCGACCGCAGCTCGCGCGCCAGCGCGCCCTGCAGGCAGTCCAGTTCTGGCAGCGCATCCCAGTCGGCGGCGCTTTGGTAGGGGGTGCTCACCAGGCGGGCCGTGCCGCCCTGGCTGACCTGCGAGTAATCGACCTCCACGCCATAGTCCTCGATGGCGTACATGCCATTGGGCGCGGTCTTGACCAGATCCAGGTCGAAGGTCTGCTGCAGCGCGATGGTAGCCTCGGCCAGCGAATCGGCGTCCATGTCCCGGTCGGGAAAGTGCGTCCAGAAAGAGAACAGCGGATGCCCCTTCAGGCGGGAGGCAAAGACATTCTGCGTGGCGGCGCGGTAGGTGACGTGCATGTTCTGAACCTTGATGGAAGCGGGATTGCTGGAACGATAGATAAGGTTCAGATATATGGAAAATATTATATTAAGATGGCCTCTATCGTAGATTGCGATGGCTAAAAAGGAGGGGTCATGCGCTTGGATCAGTTGCGGCTTTTTTTGCGGGCCGTCGAAGAAGGCAGCATTTCTGCGGCCGCGCGCAAATCCCACCTGGCCCAGCCGGCCTTCTCGGCGCATATCCGGGCGCTTGAGGAAAGCCTGGGCGCCCGCTTGTTCGAGCGCAGCACCAAGGGCGTGACGCTCACGCCGGCCGGAGAGCGCCTGCACGACGGCGCGCGCTCGTTGTTGCGTCACGTCGAGCAGGTGCGCGCCGAGACGGTCAGCGAGGGGCGCGACATTGCCGGCGAAGTGCGGCTGGTGCTGGCCGCCTCGATGGCGCCGCTGCTGGCCGGGCAGCTGTACTGGGGCGTGCGCGAGGCCCATCCCGGGATCAAGCTGGTGATCCGCGATCTGTTGCGGGTCGAGAGCGAGACGCTGGTGACCTCGCGCCAGGTGGATTTCGGCCTGCTGCCCAACGTGGCCACCTGGGTCGGTGCCGCCAGCGAGCCGGTAATCGCTCAGGAGCTGTATCTGGTCGGCCGGGAACTGCCGCCGGGCGTCGGCCCGGATGTGCCGTTCAGCCAGCTGGCGAAGTTTCCGCTGGTCGTCGGAGGGCGCAGAAACCAGCTGCGCATCGATCTGGAAAACACCGCCGCCCGCGAGGGTTACCGCATCAACGTCGCCATCGAGCAGGATTCGCTATCGGTGTTTCGCAGCATCGTGATGGCCGGCCCGGTCTACACCGTGGTGCCGTATTCGGCCTTCAGCGTCGAGATCGAGGCCGGTCTGCTGCAGGCAGCGCGCATCGTAGAGCCGCGCATCGAACGCAGCTTGTCCTTTGTCTGGCATGAGTTCTCGGCCCTGTCGGTGCCGGCGCGCGCCACCATGGATCTGCTGCGCAGCCAGATCGAGCGCCTGATCCAGCGCGGCGCCCTGCGCGGCCATCTGCTCTGAGCGCCAGGGTCAGGCCGGCCCGGCTCCGGTGAAGTCGCGCGCCGCGCCTTCCAGCCAGCGGCGAAAGGCCTGCAGGGGCGGATAGTCGGCCCGGCTGCTGGGCCAGGCCAGGTAATAGCGTTCGGCGCTTTCCATGTCCGGCAGATCCGGAAAGGCGCACACCAGATCGCCCTGGTGCAATTCGCGTGCGATCAGAAAGCGCGGCAGCAGGGCTACGCCGATCCCGGCCACGGCGGCCTGGGCGGCGACGGCAAACTGGTCGAACACCATGCCCGAACCCCGCAGCGCCGGCACGCCCGATTGAGCCAGCCACTGGCGCCAGGCATCGGGACGCGAAGCCAGGTGCAGCAAGGGGGCCTTGAGCAGGTCGCGCGGCTCGCGAAAACCGAACTGCGCCAGCAAGGCGGGACTGCAGGCCGGCACGACCGTCTCGCTCATCAGAAAGCTCAGATCGGCGCCGGGCCATTGCGGCGCGCCGAAGTGGATGGCGGCATCGACCGCCTCGTGTTTGAAGTCGAACTGGGCCAGCCGGGTGGTGAGGCTGATGGTGATGCCAGGGTGGTTGTCGAGAAACTCGGGCAGGCGTGGCGCCAGCCAGCGGGTGCCGAAGGTCGGCAGGATGGCCAGGGTCAGGCCGCCACCCTGCGGGTTGGTGCTGAAGGACAGCGTGGCCGACGAGATGCGGGTGAGCGCTTCGCGGATTTCCAGGACATAGGCCTGTCCGGCCGGACTCAGGCGTACCGTCTGGCGTTCGCGGATGAACAGCGCCGCGCCCAGCTGATCTTCCAGTGCGCGGATCTGCCGGCTGACGGCGCTCTGGGTCAGGTGCAGCTCGGCAGCGGCGGCGCTGAAGCTGGCGTGGCGGGCGGCCGCTTCGAAGGCGCACAACAGTGACATCGGAGGCAGGAAACGCCGTGACAAAGACATGTTGGGAGATCCTGGTTCTCGCCCCTGGTCATTCTGAATCGGAATGACTTAGGGGTCGAATCGTCGCTTGCCCAGAGTCGGCATGGGTAATTAGTATACCGAGACAGAATTACCTGCTTCTTTTTCGCCCGGTTCAAGCCGGGCTTCCGCTACGGTTTCCCTATCCTTGCCCACTGATATGTCGTCCTCCTGTTCCTCCTCCGCCTTTGTTTCGACCAACGAGATCCGTCACCGCTTCTCCAGCGCCATGTCCGAGATGTACCGCCTGGAGGTACCGCAGTACGGCACGCTCGTGGATCTGGTGGCCGATATCAACGCCCAGGTGCTGCAGGAAGATGCGGCGCTGCGCGCCGCCATGCAGGAAGCCGGCGAGATCGAGCGCCTGGGCGTGGAGCGCCACGGCGCCATCCGTGTCGGCACCGCTGCCGAGTTGTCGACCATGCGCCGCCTGTTTGCCGTCATGGGCATGGAGCCGGTGGGCTATTACGACCTGTCGGTGGCCGGGGTGCCGGTGCATTCGACCGCGTTCCGCCCGGTGTCCGACGAGGCTCTGCTGGCCAATCCTTTCCGCGTGTTTACGTCGCTGCTGCGCCTGGAACTGATCGCCGATCCGGAGCTGCGCGCCAAGGCGCAGGCCATCCTGGCCAAGCGCAATATCTTCACGGAAGGCGCGCTCGCGCTGATCGCGCAGTTTGAGTCGGCCGGTGGCCTGACCAGCGAGCAGGCCGACGAATTCGTGCGCCAGGCCTTGGAGACCTTCCGCTGGCACAGCGAGGCCACCGTCGATGCCGAAACCTATGCCGCGCTGCTCAAGGCCCATCGCCTGATCTCGGATGTGGTGTGCTTCCGTGGCCCGCACATCAACCACCTCACCCCGCGCACCCTCGATATCGACGCGGCCCAGCAGGCGATGCCGCAGCGTGGCATCGCCGCCAAGGACGTGGTCGAAGGCCCGCCGCGTCGCGCCTGCCCCATCCTGCTGCGCCAGACCAGCTTCAAGGCGCTGGAAGAGAAGATCCGCTTTGCCGACGACACCGGCGCCGGGGCGCACACCGCCCGTTTCGGCGAGATCGAACAGCGTGGCGTGGCCCTCACCCGCAAGGGCCGTGCGCTCTATGACACCCTGCTGGCCAAGGTGCGCAGCATGGATAGCGCCGGCAGCGCCGCGCCCGACTACGAAGCCCGTCTGGCGGCCGCCTTCGGCGACTTCCCCGATACCCACGACGCGCTGCGCCGCGAAGGGCTGGCCTTCTACCGCTATAGCCTGACGCCGCAGGGCGAAGCCAAGCGCGGCCAGTTGGGCGCGCCGGCCGAGGCCGACCTGGATGCCCTGATCTCCCAGGGTCTGGTGCGCGCCGACGCCATCATCTACGAAGACTTCCTGCCGGTCAGCGCGGCCGGGATCTTCCAGTCCAACCTGGGCGGCCAGGAACAGAAGCAATACGAAGCCAACGCCGCACAGCAGGCCTTCGAGGCTGACCTGGGCGCCTCGGTGCACGACGAGATCGCGCTCTATGCCGACGCCCAGCAGCGCTCGATCGAGCAGGTGCTGGCTCAGCTCAAGGGCTGATCGCACAGCCTGACTGGCGCGCGCCTTGCCGCGCGCCCCGCTTGCCACCCCCGTCGGCCTGCCCTGGCTGCCGGGGGTTTTTCATGGCCGGCGAAAGCGGCAATAGCAAGGGTGTCGCGCGCTTGCCAACTGGTGATATCCCCAGGGGGAAATCCGGCGTCAGAATTGAAAAAATACTTGACTGGCAAGGTCTTGCCGCAGCACAGTACACACGGCTAATCAAGCATCGTGATAATTGTTCCGTTTTGCGTATCCCAACGCCTGTGTCGAGATTCCTTTCCTTGATCAGCCTCTCTACTCGGGGAGAGGTGTCCCCGTACCCAAGGAATGACGAATGAAAACAGGTATTGTGAAGTGGTTCAATGACGAAAAGGGTTTTGGTTTCATCGTGCCGGAAGACGGCGGCCCCGATCTGTTCGCCCACTTCTCCGAGATCCAGGGCAGCGGCCGCAAGACGCTGGTCGAGCAGCAACGCGTGAGCTATGTGCCCGGCCAAGGTCCCAAGGGCCCGATGGCAACCAAGATCACCCCGCTGTAACAGGCGCGGCAGGCCCCTGGCCTGCAAGGTCTTGAAAAAACCGCAAGGTGCCGCCTTGCGGTTTTTTTTATGCCCGGCGCACTGCGCCTGCGCAATTTCCCGGCCCTCCATACAGGAGCCAGCGTGATGCCGATGCCCGGACGGCAGCGGCACCGACGGTTGCGGCGCGGCATGACAGTCCCCGATGAAAAGCCTATAGTCGTGCGCCCTTGCTGCCTGCCCGGGCAGGCGGCGTTTCCCTTCTTTATCCGGAACCGATGTCGGTTTTGTCTGCCATGCCCATTCCCTTGCTCGTGCTCTGCCCGCTGGCCGAGGCCCAACTCGAATCCCTGTCGCCGGCCTATGCCGTCGCGTATGCGATCACGCCGCAGACCCGGCGTGCGGCCATCGAGGCGCAGGGTGGGCAGTTCCGCGCCGTGCTGACCAACGGCGGCTCGGGCCTGACGGCCGACGAGATCGCACAGCTGCCGGCGCTGGAACTGGTGGCCTCGCTCGGGGTGGGTTACGAAGGCATCGATGTCGCGGCAGCGCGGGCGCGCGGCGTGATCGTCACCCACGGACGCGGCGCCAACGATGAGTGCGTGGCGGATCACGCGATGGGCGTGGTGATCGCCTGCCTGCGCGAGTTCCGCAAGCTCGACCGGTGCACCCGAGAGGGTATCTGGCGCACGGACATTTCCTTGCCGGCGCATGTCTCGGGCAAGCGTCTGGGCATCCTGGGCATGGGGGCGATCGGTGACAAGCTGGCCGCCCGCGCAGCGGCCTTCCGCATGCCGGTCGGCTATCACAACCGGCGCCCCAAGGCCGCAGCGCCGCAGCGCTACTTCGACTCGCTGCTGGCGCTGGCCGAATGGAGCGACGTGCTGGTCTGCGCGGCGCCCGGGGGCGCCGCCACGCATCACCTGGTGGACGCCCGGGTGCTGCGCGCCCTGGGTGCGCAGGGCTACCTGATCAATGTCGGACGCGGCAGCGTGGTCGATACCGAGGCGCTTGCCCAGGCGCTTGCCGAGGGCGTGATCGCCGGCGCCGGCATCGACGTCTATGAAAGCGAACCCCGGCCGCCGGCAGCGCTCATCGGGCTGGACAATGTGCTGCTCAGCCCCCACGTGGCGGGCTGGTCACCGGAATCGGTGGCCGCGCAGTTCCGTATCTTCATGGAGAACCTCGACGGCTATTTCTCCGGGCGGGGCCCGGTGACCCCGGTGCCGTAAGCGCCGGCCCTCGCGGGCCGGCAGCAGGCGTCTCTCAGTTGATGTGCGGGTGCCGGTCGGCCAGGCGCTGGCGGCGCTGGCGCAAGGCTTCGAGCTGGCTTTCCAGTTCGGCGATCTCGGCCTCGACGTCATTGAGGTTTTCCTCGATGTGCTCGTAGGCCTGTTGCAGCAGTGCGCGGGCCTCCTGGCGGTTGGAGGCGTTGGGCGTGTCGCCGCGCATCGGGCGGTTGGCGGTCTCGGGCAGGAAGAAAGACGTCACCAGGCCGACAACGGCGGCGATCATGAGGTAATAGGCCGGCATCAGCAGGTTGCCGGTGTCTTCGACCAGCCAGGCGGCCGCCGTGGGGGTCAGGCCGGCGATGATGATGGCGACGTTGAACGAGCCCGCCAGCGCGCTGTAACGGATGCGCGTGGGAAACAGCGCCGGCAGCGTGGAGGCCATGACGCCAGTCAGGCAGTTCAGCAGCACCGCCAGCATCAGCAGGCCAAGGAAGATCAGCCCGGTGTTGTCGCTGCCGATGAAATGAAAGGCCGGAATGGCGGCGACCAGCAGGCCCACGCTGCCCACCAGCAGGAAGGGCTTGCGCCCGATCTTGTCGCTGAAGAACCCCACCACAGGCTGCACGAAGAGCATGCCTATCATCACCACCACGATGATCAGCACGCCGTGTTCTTCGGAGTAGCCCAGGCTGCTCGACAGATAGGTCGGCAGGTAGGTCAGCAGCATGTAGTAGGTGATGTTGGTCACCAGCACCATGCCGATGCAGATCATCAGCGGCTTGCGGTACTTGGAGAAGATTTCGCGAAAAGAGATGCTGGGCCGTTCCTGGATGGCGTCGCGGTCTTCCTTTTCCATGCGCTCCAGCTGCTGGGTGAAGGCCGGGGTTTCCTCGGCAGCATGGCGCAGATACAAGCCCAGCAGGCCCAGCGGGCCGGCCACGAAGAATGGCACGCGCCAGCCCCAGTCCAGGAAGGTCTGTTCGCCGAGAATGGTCTGCAGCAGCACCACCAGGCCGGCGCCCAGCACGAAGCCGGCGATCGAGCCGAAGTCCAGCCAGCTGCCCAGGAAGCCGCGCTGCCGGTCCGGCGCATACTCGGCCACGAAGATGGCCGCGCCGGTGTATTCACCGCCGACCGAGAATCCCTGCGCCAGCTTGCACAGCAGAAGCAGGATGGGCGCCCACAGGCCGATGGCGGCATAGGAGGGGATCAGGCCGATGCAGAAGGTGCTGATGGCCATGATGATGATGGTCAGCGACAGCACCTTCTGGCGTCCGAAGCGGTCGCCCATGACGCCGAAGAAAAGCCCTCCCAGCGGACGGACCAGGAAGGGCACCGAGAAGGTGCCCAGCGCGGCGATGGTCTGGACGGCGGGCGATGCGTCGGGGAAGAAGACCTTGCCCAACGCATAGGCGACAAAGCCATAGACGCCGAAGTCGAACCACTCCATGGCGTTGCCCAGGGCAGCGGCCGTGACGGCTTTTTTCAGCTTGGTGTTGTCGATGACGGTGATGTCTGCGATCTGCAGGGGCCGGGCAGGCGATGACTCGGAGAGCGGCGGTGTCATGACATGAATTCCGGTTGGCAAGACTTGCGGTTGGAAGCAAAGACAGGACTCGGAAACGCATCTGGCCGGACATTGGCGCGTCCGGCTCACTATCGCAAACAGATTGCCCGCAATTGGCGGGGCCGTCAACGCCGCCAATAGCGGCGCGCGTTGACGGTGGCGGCCGGCCACACGATGCGGCGGGGGAACTGCATGAAGGGGGCGCGCTGGGCGCCCGTGCAGACCGGCCGGGTCGGCTTAGAAGCGGTGGCGCAAGCCGACGCCCATCGCGGTGCTCTTGAGACCGTCGACGAAGGCATAGTCCTTGGCGTAGGAGCCGTAGGCGTACACGTTGGTGCGCTTGGACAGATCGTAGGTATAGCCCAGGCTGAAGACATTCATGGTGTCATCGTTGCCGTTCAGGCGCTTGTTGGACGGATCGACACGCTGCCACGAGCCGAACAGGCTCGATGCGCCGCTGAGCGGCACGGTGGCGCCGACCATGTAGGCGTTGGCCTTGAAGCCGTCGGCAAAGCGGTAGGAGCCGAACTCGTTGCTGTAGGGCGTGCCGCTATCCAGATCCTGCCCGACGAACCAGCCGTCGGTAGTGCGGCCGTAGGCGGCGGCGACCTTGACGACTTCGAAGTCGTAGGTGGCGCCGATGGCGTACTGGCGCGGGGTCGCACCCTTGTCCACGCTGGAGCGGCTGGCGCCGTTGAGCTGATCATAGGTCAGCGTCACGTTCAGGGGGCCGCTCAGGTAACGCACGCCGGCGGTGATGCCGCGCGTGTTGTCAGCCGTGCGGAAACCCGAGTGCGAGGCGTCTTCGCTGTCGACATTGAACGAGTAGCCGACGCCCAGTTCGATGCCGTTGACCGAAGGCGTACGGTACATCACCATGTTGTCCCAGCGCATGGTGTTGGCGGCGCTGAAGCCGGTGCCCATGTTGGCCTGGCCATAGCTGGTGTAGAACGGGTCGATGTCGGCCAGGTAGTTGGAGCCGACGGTGGCCTGACGGCCGAATTCCAGCGAACCCCAGGCGTCGTTGGCCACGCCGATGGTGGCCTGGCGGCCGAACAGGCGTCCGCCCTGTGCGCTGTTGCCGTTGCCCGAATCAAAGCCGCTTTCCAGCGTGAAGATGGCGCGCAGGCCATCGCCCAGTTCGTCGCTGCCGCGCAGGCCCCAGCGTGAGCCGGCCTGAACGCCGTTGATCATGCTGACACGGCTGCCGCTGTAGTCGGGACCCTTGATCTTGTTGTAGCCGATGCCGGTGTCGATGACACCATAGAGCGTGACCGACGTTTCTGCCTGGGCAATGCCGGCCAGGGACAAGCCCAGAGCCGTTGCGAGCAACGTCTTTTTCATCCTGGATTCTCCGTACTGAGAAAAGTTGGGGAAAGCCCCGGCGCCGGAGGGCGCCGGAAAAACAAAAGGGAACCACGCATCCGAATCAGCCGCATCGGTTGGGGGTTCCCGTCACGCAGTGTAGGCAATGTGGCAGCAGGTGCGTACCCGGCGTTTTCAATTAGTGGCACTTTGCGATGTCTGGAAACGCTATTTTCAGACGTAATGAACGGGGCGCTGCAGCTAGGCCTTCAGGCCCGCAGGACGCGCCGTAGCAATGCATTCCGGCGACCAGGGCGGGGCTCAGACTTGCCTGCCCCAAGCCGCAAATGACGCCCTCCGGCAAATCGGTGTGCTCGGTCGATTTCGTGGGGAACACACAACATGGCCTGGGTTTGCGCGGCGGCCGGATGCCGCTGTCTCCCCGCAACCGCTGCTCTGGCTCAGTCGAGCACGCGACCGGGGCGGATATCGAGGCGCATCGAGTCTTTGACTTCTTCCATGACGGCGAAGGTGCGGGTCTCGCGGATGCCGGGTAATTCCCACAGCACCCGGCCGGCAAACTCGCGATAGGCTTCCATGTCGTGGTGGCGCGTCTTGAGCAGGTAGTCGAAGCCGCCGGCCACCATGTGGCATTCCATGATTTCCGGGCGCACTGCGATGGCGGCCTTGAATTCGTTGAAGACGTTGGGGGTGGTGCGGTCCAGCAGCACCTCGACGAAGACCAGCAGGCCGGCGCGCAGCTTGCGGGGGTTCAGGCGGGCTTCGTAGCCGAGGATGTATTGCTCGCGCGTCAGGCGCTGCACGCGCGCCAGTACGGCAGTCGGGGACAGCGAGACGGCTTCGGCGAGCTTGGTGTTGGGCAGGCGGCCATCGCGTTGCAGCAGGTCGAGAATCTGCACGTCGATGCGGTCCAGGCCGTGATCGCTGTCTTCCATGGTGAACTTTCCTCCATCAGGGTCACGAAATATAGCAAATAATTCGTCTGATATTTGGGGATCATTGTCATTGATTCCATAACCTGTGCCTTCCGACGCTTCCTGCCATGTCCAGCCTGCCTTTGTCTGCCGCCTGCCCGCCCTTTTCCGCCATCACGCCCCTGCCGGCGCGTACGGCCTTGCGCGAGGCGATCACCCGTGCCTGGCGTCTGCCCGAGCCGGCCATCCTGCCTGCGCTGGTGCAGGCGGCGACCTTGCCGCCGGAGATGGCGCAGCGCTGCCGCCGGCTGGCGCTGCAGGTGGTGCGTGGCCTGCGCGAGCGCAAGGGCGCCGCCGGCAAGGCCGGTCTGGTGCAGGGCCTGTTGCAGGAGTTCTCGCTGTCGTCGCAGGAGGGCGTGGCCCTCATGTGTCTGGCCGAGGCGTTGCTGCGCATTCCGGATACCGCCACGCGCGATGCCCTGATCCGCGACAAGATCCGCGACGGCGACTGGAAGGCCCACCTCGGCCAGAGTCCGTCGATGTTCGTCAACGCGGCGGCCTGGGGCCTGATGGTGACCGGCAAGCTGGTCGCCACGCACAGCGAACGCGGCCTGAGTTCGGCCCTGGGCCGGTTGCTGGCGCGCGGCGGCGAGCCGTTGATCCGCAAGGGCGTGGATGTCGCCATGCGCATGATGGGCGAGCAGTTCGTCACCGGCGAGACCATCCAGAAGGCGCTGGCGCATGCCGCAGCGCTGGAGCAGCGCGGTTTTCGCTACTCTTATGACATGCTGGGCGAGGCGGCCCTGACCGAGGCCGATGCCCGACGTTATCTGGCCGACTACGAGAGCGCCATTCATGCCATAGGACAGGCCGCGGCGGGCCGTGGCGTCTACGAAGGGCCGGGCATCTCGATCAAACTGTCGGCCCTGCACCCGCGTTACAGCCGCGCGCAGGTGGACCGGGTGCAGGCCGAGCTGTACCCCATCCTGCTGGGGCTGGCGCGTCTGGCGCGGCGCTACGACATCGGCCTGAACATCGATGCCGAAGAGGCCGACCGCCTGGAGCTGTCGCTGGATCTGCTGGAGCGCCTGTGCTTCGAGCCGGATCTGGCGGGCTGGCAGGGCATCGGCTTTGTGATCCAGGGTTATCAGAAGCGCTGCCCGGCGGTGATCGACTACCTCATCGACCTGGCACAGCGCAGCGGGCGTCGCCTGATGATCCGCCTGGTCAAGGGGGCTTATTGGGACAGCGAAATCAAGCGTGCCCAGCTCGATGGCATGGACGACTATCCCGTCTACACGCGCAAGCCTTATACCGACATTGCCTATATCGCCTGCGCCCGCAAACTGCTGGCCGCCCCGAAGGAGATCTATCCGCAGTTCGCCACCCACAATGCGCAGACGCTGGCGACCCTCTACGAATTGGCCGGCCCCGCGGACTATCAGCCCGGGCAGTACGAATTCCAGTGCCTGCACGGCATGGGCGAAGCCCTGTACGAGCAGGTGGTCGGCAGCGGTCCGGACAAGCTGGGGCGACCGTGCCGCATCTATGCGCCGGTGGGCACGCATGAAACCTTGCTGGCCTACCTGGTGCGCCGCCTGCTCGAAAATGGCGCCAACACCTCGTTCGTGAATCGCGTGGCCGATCACGATATTTCGCTCGAGACGCTGGTGGAGGATCCGGTGCAGCAGGTGCAGGAGTGGGCTGCCCGCGAAGGCGAGCTGGGCCGCTCGCACCCGGGCATCCCGCTGCCGGCCGCGCTTTATGGCGCGGCGCGCAGCAATTCGCGGGGCCTGGATCTGGCCAGCGACGCCGCGCTGGCGCAATTGGCGCAGCAATTGCAGGCCGGGGCCCAAGCCGCGCAGGCCGGGCCGATGCTGGCGTTCGAGGCCGAGCCGGCCAGCCGCGAGCCGGTGCTCAACCCCGCCGATGCGGCCGATGTCGTGGGCAGCCTGGGGCGCATCACGCCTGAGCAGCTGGACCAGGCCATCGAGGCCGCCAGCACCTTTGCGCCCACCTGGGCGGCCGTGGCGCCCGGCGCACGCGCAGCGGCTTTGCAGCGCGGCGCCGACCTGATGGAGGCCGACACGCCTCGTCTCATCGGATTGCTGGTGCGTGAGGCGGGCAAGACCTACGCCAACGCCGTGGCCGAGATCCGCGAGGCCGTGGACTTCCTGCGTTATTACGCGGCCCAGGTCAGCGCCACCTTCGATAACGCCACCCACCGACCGCTGGGGCCGGTGACCTGCATCAGCCCCTGGAACTTCCCGCTGGCGATCTTCACCGGCCAGGTGGCCGCGGCGCTGGCGGCTGGCAATACCGTGCTGGCCAAGCCGGCCGAGCAGACCAGTCTGGTCGCCGCGCAGGCGGTCGGCTTGTTGTGGCAGGCGGGTGTGCCGCGGGCAGCTTTGCAGCTGGTCCCCGGGCGGGGGCGCGAGGTGGGCCCCTTCTTGACCGGCGATGCCCGCGTCCAGGGCGTCATGTTCACCGGTTCTACCGAGGTTGCACGCGAGCTGCAGGGCGTGCTGGCCCAGCGCTTGTCCGCGCACGGCGGCCCGGTGCCGCTGGTGGCCGAGACGGGCGGCCAGAACGCCATGATCGTGGACTCGTCGGCGCTGGCCGAGCAGGTGGTCCAGGACGTGGTGATGTCGGCCTTCGACAGCGCCGGGCAGCGCTGCTCGGCCCTGCGCGTGCTGTGTGTGCAGGAGGACGTCGCCGATCGCCTGACGACCATGCTCAAGGGAGCCATGGCGCAGTTGCGCCTGGGCAATCCCATGCAGCTGGACAATGATGTCGGGCCGGTCATCGATGCGCGTGCGCGCGACACCATCGAGCGCCACATCGAGGCGATGCGGGCCAAGGGCCGCGTAGTGCATCAGCTTTCCTGGGGCGGCGCTGCGGCGCGCGAACCGGTGCTGGCGCAAGGCACGTATGTGCCGCCCACCCTGATAGAAATCGGCTCCCTGAGCGAACTGACCCGCGAAGTCTTCGGCCCGGTGCTGCATCTGCTGCGCTACCGCCGCGACCAGCTCGATGAGGTGCTGGCGCAGGTGCAGGCCACCGGCTATGGCCTGACCATGGGACTGCATACCCGCATCGATGACACCATCGAGCGTGTCGCGGCGCAGGCCTGCGTGGGCAATCTGTATGTCAATCGAAATATGGTGGGGGCGGTGGTGGGCGTGCAGCCCTTTGGTGGCGAAGGGTTGTCCGGCACCGGGCCCAAGGCCGGCGGCCCGCTCTATCTCTATCGCCTGCTGGCCAGCCGTCCGGATGCGGCGCTGGCGCAGCCCTTCGGCGTGCAGTCATCCGAGGCCGATGCGCCCGATGTCGCCCTGCCGCTCCTGCAGCAATGGTGCGACGCGCGTGGGCAGGCGTTCGTCGCGCCGGCGCCGTTCTTTGCGCGCAGCTCGCATGTGCTGGCCGGACCGACCGGCGAGAGCAACGTCTACAAAGTGCTGCCGCGCGCGGCGGTGCTGTGCCGCGCCGACAGCGAGGCGGGCCTGCTGACGCAGCTGGCGGCGGTGCTGGCCGTGGGGTCGCGGGCGGTCTGGGATGGACGCGATGCCGTGGCTGGCGCCTTGCACCGGGCCTTGCCCGAGGCGCTGCGCGCCCGTGTGACGCTCACGCAGGATGTCCTGCGCGCGCCGCTGGAGGCCGCCCTATACCAAGGCGAGCAAGCCGGCTTGCTGGCCCTGCTGCAGGCGCTGGCGGCGCGTCCCGGCACCATTGTGCCGGTGACTGCGGTGGCAGCCGGGCAGGCGGTGCCACAGGAGCGGTTGGTGCTCGAGCGCGCCATCAGCACCAACACGGCGGCCGCAGGCGGCAATGCCAGTC